>CAWFPR010000010.1:0-80992 GCA_963817635.1 uncultured Acidobacteriota bacterium
GGCTCACCTTCACCGTGCTCTGGGACGGCCGCGTGTCGCTCTGTTGCGCGGACTTCGACGGCAAGACGATCCTCGGCGACCTGAACGCCTCGACGATTCACGACATCTGGAACGCCGAGCCCTATCGCCTGGCGCGTCGTCAGCACCTTGAAAGCGGAGGCCCGGACATCTGCCGGTCCTGTGACCTGCCGCGCAAGGACTCCCCGCTCTGGGTCACGGAACTCACGTAGCCCGGCTCGACAGACCGGGATTGAACCCAACCGCCGGGCTCGCTACCTGGTCCAACGAGGCGTATACTGAAATCATCGGACGGGAGCACACTATGCAGATGCCTCTTCGCTGCGTCGTTCTGGCGGCCCTGATAGGCGCCGTGCCCTCGGCCGCCTCCGCTGGAGACCTCAGGTTCACGCTCGTGAACGGCAGAGCCACGATTGTGGCCAGCGAGGTTTCCCTCCGTCAGATTCTCGACGAGTGGGCACGGGTCGGCCACACGACGGTCGTGAATGCGGACAAGCTCATCGGTACGCCTGTCACGCTGCAACTGGTCGACGTCCCCGAAGACAGGCGCTCGAGACCCTGTTGCGCTCGGCGAGCGGATACGTCGTCGCGGAGCGCGCGAGCTATGCGCCTGGTGTCTCCCGGTTCGACCGTATCCTGATCATGCTGGCAAGTACGCCAGCCGCGATGTCGGCCAGGAGCGCACCCCCGGCGTTCAGCCGGCCCGCGCGGCCGATGCCGCAGCCGATGGTCGAGGATGACGACCCGCCCGACGCGCCGGTGGTGATGCCTCCGGGCATGAACCCCGGCAACCCGCCGCAACCCGTGCAGATGCTCGGCCCGGACGGGCAGCCGGTCAGCCAGGCGCCCGTGACGTCACCTCGTCCGGGGGATCCTGCCTCCGGCCCCGGCGGGATTGCCCACTCCGTACGTGCGACCGATCGGCCCCGGTGGCGGTGGCGGTCCGGGCGGCGGCCGGTAGCGGCGTTTTCGAGGGTGCGGCACCGACCCTTACGCTAGAATCGCAGGATGCCAGACAGGCCACCGGTGGTGCGCCGCGGCGAATACGCCGTGCGCGGCGACTACCACCGGGAAGCGGACCCCGACTGGGAGTTCTACCCCACCTATATCGCGAAGCTCGAGGCCGTCAGAGCCTGGCTGGATTCGGCGCCGCCGCAGACGAAGGTCCTTGACGCCGGCTGCGGTGAAGGCGTGCTGGTCGATGAGTATCAGTCGAGGCTGTCGATCGAGGGTCTCGACCCCAACTACTCGTCGGAGCGGGTCCGCGCCGGCTCGCTGACTTCGCTGCCGTATCCGGACGCGACCTTCGACCGTGCCCTGTGCCTGGACGTGCTCGAGCACCTGACCTTCGATGAGCAGCCGCAGGCGCTGGCCGAACTCCATCGGGTGCTCCGGCCAGGAGGCCTGCTGCTCGTATCGGTCCCCAACCTCGCCCACTTGCAGTCGCGGGTGCATTTCCTGTTGCAGGGCCGGCTCATCAGGACCGCCGCCCTGCAGAAGCACCCCGGGGATCGGCCGGCCGAGGAGTATCTCGCCATGGCGGCACGGGCGGGATTCTCACTGGTCGAACGGCGGGGAATCTTCCCGACCGTGCCGATCCTCACCCGGTTCATCCGCCGGCGTCCTCGCGCACTGCGGCCGCTGCACCGCTGGCTCACGCGACTTCTTCCCATTCCTGGGTGGTGTTTTCTGAACCTGCTGACGTTCCGAAGGCCCTGAGCGTTGTTCCAGAAGCTGCGCGAGCTCACGAAGAACCTCGCCATCTACGGGCTGGGCGACATCGCGGTCACCGGCATCAACTTCGTGCTGTTGCCGGTCTACATGGTGTACCTGACGCCGGAGGATTACGGCGTCCTGACGCTGCTCGGCAGTGTGGAAGTCATCGCGAAGATCGTCTTCCGGTGGGGCCTCGACGGTTCGTTCATGCGGTTCTACTACGACTGCGAGGACCGTCCAGCGCGACAGCGACTCGCGAGCACCATTTTCTTTTTCCTGCTCGCGGTGAGCGGCGTCCTGCTCATCGCCTCGCTCGTGGCGGCGCCGCGGATCGCCGCGCTGCTCGAGGGATCGCCGTCCAACGTGCGCGCGTTGCGCCTGGTGCTCGTCAACACGTTCGCGATCGGCTTCACGTTCCTCCCATTTCACCTGCTCCGCATGGAGCAGCGTTCGACGACGTTCAGCGCGCTCACGCTGCTGCGGTCCGGATCCACGTTGCTGCTGCGAATCGTCCTCGTCGTCGGCGCCGGCATGGGGGTGATGGGAGTCGTCGTGACCGACATCGCCGTCACGGGCGCCATTCTGCTCGTCCTCTTCCGGTATTTCAGCCAACTCATCCGTCCGGTTTTTTCCTCTGCCGTCCTGCGGGAGTCGCTTCATTTCGGCCTGCCCCGCCTGCCGCATGCCTTCGCGCAACAGGTGATGTCGGTCGGAGATCGATTCATCCTGACGCGCTTTCGTCCCCTGACGGAGATCGGCATCTACTCGATCGGTGTGAGTTTCGGCCTGACGATCAAGCTGTTTCTCAGCGCGTTCGAGTATGCGTGGGCGCCGTTCTATTACGCCACCTCGCGTGAGCCGGATGCGCGGCGCATCTTCGCCGGCATCACGACGTACGGCTTCGCCGTGCTGTGCCTGCTCACCGCGGGCCTGTCCGCTGTCGGGGGCGACCTGCTTGCGCTGATGGCGCGACCGGACTATGCCGCCGCCGAGGGCGTCATCATCTGGACCGCCATTGGAGTCCTCCTTCAGGGCGTGTACCTGCTCACGTCGATCGGCCTCAATATCACGAAGCGCACGCGGTACTATCCGGTGGCGACTATCGCCGCCGCCAGCGTGAACGTCGGCCTGAACTACGCCCTCATCCCTCGGTTCGGGATCATCGGCGCCGCGTGGGCGAACGGGGCGGCGTACGGCGTGCAGGCGCTGGTGGCCTTCGCCTTTTCACAGCATTTCTATCCCATCCCATATGAATGGGGACGCCTGGTACGCGTGGCCGGCGCGGCAGGGCTGGCGTATGGAACCGGCCGGGTGCTGCCGCAGATGCCCCCGATCGCGGGGCTTCTTGCCAGGGGCTCGGTGGTGGTGGCGGTGTTCACTGCACTTCTGGGGATCTCGGGCTTTCTGCGCACGGACGAGCTGCAGGTCGTGCGCAGGCTCCGCCGCCGAGTCCCCGGGCCGGACATGCCGCTCACGCAAGTCGAGACGGTGGAAATGGCCGGGGACATTGTCTCGGCGACGCTTCCTCCCGACAGCGTCGCGGAACGGCCCGGGGATGGTAAACTGGACAAGATCTAGCGAGGCTCCGCCTCAGACCGTCGAGGCTCCGCCTCGCTAGGCGCGTTCATTGATAACGCCCCGCTGACGCGGGGACGGTCTCGACCGCCGAGAAAACTTGACTCAATTGCACGAGTTCTCGGCGGTCAAGACCTCTAGCGAGGCTCCGTCTCAGACCGTCGAGCCATTGATTGGTGACGCCGCGCTGGCGCGCGGACGGCCTTGACCGGAAACTTGACTCAAGTGTTCAGAATCGAGCCGGTCAAGGCCTCTTGCGTTGCCGCCCTCGCCGGTACCGGCTCGGGAGGGCCCATTCCCGCACATCGACGGCTTTGGATCGGCCGCGCTGCCTGTCAGCGCGTGGGCCGCTGGAGACCTCACACTCAATGACACTGGCGCAGAGGCTGCGTGAATCGGTCGCCGTGCGGGCGCGTGCCCTCCCGCTGGCCCGCCACGCGTGGGCGCGCTACCGCCGCCGCCGATACGAGCGCCGGATCCAGCGCTTCCTCGACGACAAATCGGGCCGGTCCGATCGACTCCCGATGGGCGTTGTCTATGAAGCGACCATGCGGTGCAACCTCCACTGCGAGTTCTGCTACGTCGGCGACCTCCTGAACATCGAGGGAGAGTGGCGCGAGGAGCTGACGATCGAAGCGCTTCGCCGCGCGTTTCCCGAGCAGCAGGGCCTCCAGGTCAACCTGACCGGTGGAGAGATCTTCATGCGGAAGGACATCATGTCCGTCCTCGATCTCTTCCAGCAGAAGGGCTACGCGTGCGGGTACCTGACCACCAACGGCACCATCATCACCGAGCAGCGCGCCGAAGCGCTGGCCGATCTGGCGGCCAAGGGGTTCCTGAAGCACATCAGCGTCTCGATTGACGGCCCCGGTGAGCTGCACGACATCGCGCGCGGGGCAGAAAGGCACGTTCGAGCGCACGTGCGAAGGTTTGCGCCGGCTGCAGGAGGCCGCCAGGCGAAAGAACGCTCCGCTTCGGGTCGGCATCAACACCACGGTCGCGCACGAGAGTCTGGATGCGCTCGATCAGATGGTCGATGTGGCTGAAGAGCTGGGCGTCGATGCCATCGGGCTGAACCATCTCATGTTCAGCACGCCCGACGAAGTGGCGGAGACCGTGCGCCTCATCGGAGGCGACGATCCGTCGATCATCGCCACGTTCGTCACGTCCGATCCCGGCCTGGACATCGATCGGGTCCGGGAGAAGGTCACGGCGCTCGAGCGCAAATGCCGGAGCCGGAACATCCGCTTCGATTTCCGCCCGAAGGTCCGTCCGCAGCTCATCGAGAATTACTACACCCCCGGGGCGAAGCTCGAGGGCCGCTGCCTGTATCCGTTCCTGCACGCCCGCGTCTCGTTTTCCGGGAAGGTCTATTTCTGCCCCTTCATCCGCGTGGAGGTCGGCGATCTGACGCAATCCACTCTCGAGGAGGTCTGGAACAACAACGCGTATGTCGAGATGCGGCGCCGCCTGTCCGAGCAGGGCCTGTTTCCGGTCTGCCGGCGGTGCTGCAAGGTGGAACTGTCGCCGGAGCCCGTCGCCGAGCCGTTTCCGGCTGGGACCGCACGGCCGCGGCGGGCGATTCCCCTGACCGTCATTCGCTGATTCCTCACACCATGCTCGGCAGCCGCACGCTTCTCGTCAATCCGCCGCTCATCAACGGCATTGCCTTCACGCGCCAGGGACGCTGTCAGGAGCGCGAGGAGGTCCTGGGCACGACCAAGCCTCCCTACTCGCTCGCGCTCCTCGCGCGCCTGCTTCGCGATGCGGCTTGCGAGGTGCGTCTCATCGACGCGACCGCCCGTCGGCTGACGACGACGGCGATCATCGCGCAACTGGATTCCGAGGGATTCGTTCCCACGCTCATCATCTTCCCCACGACGACCCCGACGCTGGACGCCGACGTGCTGGAAATGGCGCGGCTGAAGGAACGGTACGGCGCGCCGCTCGTCTGCTTCGGCCCGCACGCCTCTACCGCGCCGGCTGCCTCGATGGAACGCGCCACCGGCGTGGACGGCATGCTCGTGGGGGAGCCGGAAGACGGCGTGATGCAGATCGCGGCCCTCGAATCGACAGCGGCCTTTGGGAGCGTGGCGTGTCTCACCTGGCGCCCTGCTTCCGGCGCGCCGGCCGTGCCGAACCGTGCGCACGGGACCTTCGCCGGGTTCGCCGACATGCCGTATCCAGCGTGGGATCTGCTGTCGCTTCGCGACTACGCACTGCCGCTCGTCAACAAGCCCTACGTCATCGTGGAGACGAGCCGTGGGTGCCCGTACACGTGCGACTTCTGCGTGGCGCCGATTCACCAGGGGCACAAGTTCCGCGAACGCCCCGCGAAGGACCTCGTCGATGAAATGGAACGGGGCTACCGCGAGCACGGCGTGGAGTTCTTCTATCTCTGGGGAGACACCGTCACGCTCAACGTGAAGTCGTTCACCGCATTCTGTGACGAGCTGATCGCGCGCAAATTGCCCGTGCAGTGGTTCGGCAATGCGCGCGCCGACAACCTGACGGACCCTGCGTTCGTCCATCGCCTCAGGCGCGCCGGCTGCTGGATGCTGGCGCTCGGCGTCGAATCCGAGTCCGACGAGGTCCGGAAGGACATGGCGAAGCGGCTCGAACGGCAGAAGATACAGACCGCGTTCGGCAATATGCGACAGGCCGGCATTCGCTCGTTCGCCTTCTTCATCGTCGGGTACCCCGGGGAGACGGTGGACTCGATGAATCAAACGATCGAGTATGCCATCGCGCTCGATCCCGATTTTGCCAACTTCTATCCCGCGGTGCCCTATCCGGGAACCGCGTTGTACGACAAGACGCTCCGCGACGGGCTCCTCTCGCCGGAGTCCGGAGGCGACTGGTCGAAGATGGAGGATCCGGTACTATCTGCTCGAAGGCAACGGCCTGGACGAGCGGCTGGTCATGGACGCGATCAACCGCGCGAAACGGCGGTTCTTCCTCCGGCCTGGCTATCTCGTACGACACCTTGGCGACGTCGCGCGCCTCGCGCTCACGAAACAGAGCATTGTCTGGCAGGTGCTCTCGCGGACCGTGTTCGGGGCACGGGTCGCGCACACAGGGGTGGCGCAGCGGGAGGCACCCGTCATCAGTCGATAACGGGCGCCAGCGCGGCGACCTCCGCGGCATCGAGACGGCGGTAGGCCTGTTCGACGCGCGGCTGATGCCGGGCGAACCGGCGGAGGTCGCGAAGCTGCGTGAGGTAGCCGAGCGCTTCCTTCCGGTTCATTTTGCTTTCCCCCGCCGTGCGGTTCTCGAACACATATGGCACCTCGACGACGGAGGCAGGGCGGCCGCGCACCAGAAGCTCGAGGCAGATCTTGAAGCCGCCCGCCGAGATGCGGACGCCACGCGCGACCGTCGCTCCGGATGAGGAAGAAACCCGACGTCGCATCACGCACCGGGGTCAGACCGGTGGCCAGGCGGCAGGCCAGCCGCGACATCCACCGGCGCGAGGCCGGCCAGTTGCGCGTGCCGCCGCCGGGGATGTACCGGCTCGCGACAACCACGTCGGCGCCGCACTGCTCGAGAGCCGCCAGCATCCGCGGAACCAGGTGCGGAGGATGGCTCAGATCGGCGTCGATCACGCCGACCACGGGTGCGCTCGCGGCGGCAAAGCCCTCGACGACGGCGGTGCCGAGGCCGAGTTTGCCGGCCCGATGCAGCACCGTGATGCGATGGCTCCGTGCAAGTTCGTCGGCGAGCGCTCCAGTGCCATCGGGCGAGTTGTCGTCCACGATGATGAGCTCGCCATCCAGGTTTTCGGCGCGATACGCGCCGAAAACCTGGTCGACGAGGTCGCGCAGCCGCTCGCGCTCGTTATACGTGGGCACGACGAGTGAGAGGCGGGGGGGTAGGGCAGACAAGGATCGGACTCGCAAGCACTATAATCCAAGCACCCGGCTCGCGTAATTGTGTCAATGACGAATCGCCTGCTGCTGGCGCTCGCGTGCGTCCTGTTCGTCGTGCGTCTTCCGTCGCTCGTCCAGCCGATGGGAGCGGACCAGGCGCTGTATGCATACGTCGGCGACCGCATCCTCGCGGGCGGCCTGCCCTATCGAGACGCCTGGGATCAGAAACCGCCGGCGGTGCACGCCACCTATGCGGCAATGCGCGCGCTCTGGCCCCACGATGCGAGCGTGCCCGCAACGGATCTGATCGTCGCGGCGGCAACGGCGGCGCTGCTGTGGGCGCTCGGATCCGCCATGGGCGCGCCGGCGATCGGCCCGGCCAGCGCGCTGATCTTCCTGTTCCTGTCGAACCCTGCCTTCGCGCGGCTTGGGGGCGTGCGCGTGCGCGCGCAGTGCGAGACGTTCATTGCGCTGGCGGTCACGGCGGCGCTCGTGGCCCTGGCGCGCGGCAGAAACCGGCGACACGCGGGGCATCTGCTTGCCGCCGGCGTCCTGCTGGGCACGGCATTCACCTTCAAGTACAACGCCGTCGTCTACGTACTGGTGGCGATGGCCGCGCTCGCGGCCTGGAACCAGCTGTCGATTCGGGCCGTCGTCACGCTCGCGGCGGGGTTCCTCATACCGGCAGGCCTGATGCTCGTCATCTTCGCAGCGGGAGGAGCGATCGGGGATCTCTATCAGGCCACGATCCTCTACAACCTGCGGTACTCCGGGCAGACGTACGGCGGTCCTGCCGCCGCGCTCGTCTACCTGCTGACCTTCCCCGTGCGACATGCCCGCGTGGACGGGCTCTGGCTCGTCGGCGGCGCTGGCTGCGCCGTGCTCCTCGCTGCCGGCTTCTGGAACCGTGAGCGCTGGATTCCGGTGGCATGGGTAGCGGCCGCGTGCCTGTCGATCGTGATCAACGGCAGCCGCGACCTGCCGCAGTACTTCATCCAGGCCGCGCCTGCGCTCGCGCTGGCGGCGGCGTGGGGTGCACGCGTAGTGACGACGCGCCGGCTCGCGGTCAACGTCCTGCTCGTCCTCGCCGCGGCGTACGCCGTCTGGCGGGTCGATGACTTCGCGAAACTGGCCGACCAGACGTGGCACGACACGCGATACGCGATCGGGCGTCTCAGCCGGCCGGAGTATCTCGCTCGTTATGGCGACCGCACGGCCGAAAAATACTCGGCCCTGGCGAATGCGCAACTGGGCGAATTCATGCGGCAGCGCACGGGACCAGCCGATCCGGTGTACGTCTTCGGTTTCTCGTGCGCGGCCTACCTCCAGGCCGACAGGGTCAGCGCGTCGCGCTTCTTCTGGAGCCGCCCCGTCATCGCGGGGTTCAACGAGGGCGTGGCCGGATACGGCGTGGAAGGCGTCCTCGAGGACCTGCGCCAGCGCCCCCCGGCGGTGGTTGCCCTGCAACGTCGCGACTGGGCTCCCGACGTGGACGACTCGGCCCACTTCTTCCTGACCAATCCGCTCCTCTCCGCCTGGCTGCACGACGGCTACACGGCGGTCAGCGGGCCCGATGGCTACGACCTGTGGATTCGGCGGGGTCTCGCGCCGTGACGATCGCCGCTGACATGCCGCGCCGGACGTACATCCTGATCCTCCTGCTGATCGTCGCTGGCGCCGGCCTGCTGCGGGGGCTCTTCCCGGCGGCGGACCCGCCCTGGAACCCCACCGTCGGGGATCGTCTGGCACGACGAGGGCGCCTGGGTGCACAACGCCCGCAACAAGGCGCTGTTCGGCCGGTGGGCGGAAGACGCTGGAATCCAATGTTCATCGCGCCGGTGTTCACCGGGCTCGAATACGTCTCATTCAAGGCGTTCGGGGTCGGGCGTCCGCCAGGCGCGGCTGGCCCCCGAAGCGCTCGGCGTCCTGTCTGTCTGGCTGCTCGCCCTGGGGGTCGACGCGTCTGGCGGGGCGGTACGCGGGTTTGTCGGCCGCCGCTCTCCTGGCGACCAACTACGTGTACGTCAGCTGGAACCGCGCCGCGATGATGGAGGCGACCGATGGTCGCCTTCATGGTCATGGCGTGGTACTGCTACCTCCGGTCGGACAGCGACAGCCGGTGGGCCATCGGTGCAGCGGCTCTCGCGCTGGCTGGCGTTCTTCACGAAGGCGGCGGCAGCCTTCTTCCTGGCCGCGCTCGGGATCGACGCGGTGCTCGTTCTCCTGATGGCGCGCTGGTGGCCCGATCCGCTCGCGGAACACGCGCGGCCGCATGGATGCTGCTCGGCGCGACGGCGGCGGCGGGCATCGTCGCGCTGGTGGCGTTCGTCCTTCCGAACTGGACCGACTATCGATTCTACAACTGGCAGATGTCGGTGACGCGAAAGCCGAGCTACGGCCTGCGCTCGCTTGTCGATCGCGTGCACGTGGTTCCCGGTGCTGCACGACATTTCACCCGGATGTGGTTCGCCGTCCGTCGTCGGGCTGCGCCGCGGCGCTCGGCGCGCTGATCGCGGTGGTGGCGAGCCGCGCGGCCGGCCGAGCGGCTGCTCGTGCTGTGGATCGGGCTCGGGGTCGCTGGAGCTGATCGTCGCACGACGTCGGGCAACGAGCGGCGGTTCGTCGATCTTCATCCCGGCCTCGTCGCGCTCGCCGCGCTCGTCCTCGGGCGCGCGGGTCCTGCTCGTGCCGGCGACGGCCGCGGAGCTGCCGCGCCGGCGCGCGCTGCTGGCGTTGCCCCTGGTTGCGTTATGCGTTCTTCGTGACTCGTTTCGGCAGCCTCGTGCGGCTGGCGTTCCTCCGGCGAGATCGGACCGACCGGTCCGCCTGTCGGCCGCCGCTCGCGGTCGCCGCGTCTGACTGCCGCACTGTATGCCACCTGGCCGCGCGCTGCCTGCGAGCGGCTGGCCGGACCGGCGTGGCGTCCGGCCGCGGGGCTGGCGCTCGCGCTGGCTGCGATCGTCGGCGCGGCTACGCTCGCGCAATACGGGCAGTGGGCGGTCGGGCGCACTTACAAAAATGTCGAGGCCTCGCGCGCACTCGGCAGGGTCCTGCCGCCGGGCACCCTCGTCCACGGCAAGCTCGCCAACGGCCTCTCCCTCGAGAACCGCATCAGGCCGGTGTTCGTCGGGCGCGGCTTCGGTAACTACGACGACCGCAGGACTCGCGACGATGTGCGGTATATTTTGACGTATATCGCTCCGAGCCTCGGCTACGAGTCGCAGGCGGGCAACCCGGTCATCATGGACGTGCTCGAAGCCTACCCGGACCGTCGAATCGTCATGACGTTCGACGTTGCGGAAACCCCGTCCGGGCACGATCGGGCGGCACTCATCGACAAGTTCGGTTCGGGGGAGCGACAGGATTTGCCACAGTCGAGCGGGCGTGCGCAGGATTGACGAGGGCGCCATCAAGGCGCATGCGGACCTCCGGTTCCGATCCGAGTACGACTACGCCCTGTTCGAGTACCTACCGCAGCGCAAAGGTGCTGGCGGTGCTCGAGCGGGCCGGCGTACCGGTCCGCGGCCGGGTGCTCGATGCTGGGTGCGGCGGCGGCGGAATGCCACTCTCACTCGCGGAAGAGGCCACCTCGGTCGTGGGCATCGATCCCGCAGAGCGGTTCCAGGACGCCGGCGTGCGGCTGGGCCGCGAGCGGGGCCTGCGGAACCTGCATTTCGCGCTCGCCGACGGAATGGCGCTGCCGTTCGCGGACGGCTCGTTCGACCTTGTGCTCTCACACGCCGTGATCGAGCACGTGGCCGACGCGCCCCTGTACCTGCGGGAGTGCGCGCGCGTGCTGGCGCCGGGTGGCTTCGTTTATCTGTCGACCGCGCCGTATCTCTCGTTTGCCGGTGCGCACCTGCCGAGGCTGAAGCTGCAGTTGCCGCTGCACCTGATGATCGGCCGGCGCGCGGCGTTCGCGACGTTCCGGTTCCTGGCGCGGCACGCGCCGGGACTGCTGAAGGAGCCCGCTCACGAGAACTCGTTCATCAAGGCGGCCCGGCGGGGCGAACTCAAGCACGACGACCTCCTCGAGAAGGTCCGGGTGACGCGCCTGCGCGCGCAGATTGCGGCGGCCGGGCTGCGAATCGTGCGGGAGGATCTGCACGCTACCGCGACGGTGCGCCGCATGCCGGCGGCGCTCGGGCGCTGGCTGCGCGACAGCGCCCTGACGCAGGACGCGCTCATCAGCAGCATGGAATACATCCTGGCGGGGGCCTGACGAAGTGGCGGAGATCGATCGCTATCGGCCGGACGACAAACGCGGCGTCGAAGCGCTGTACCGGCGTGTCTTCGGCAAGGATGCCGCCGAGGCGAGCCGGCTGCGCTGGGAATGGCAGTACCGCCGCAACCCGAACAACCCCGGGCACGAGCCGGAAATCTGGATCGCACGCGAAGGCCCGGCCATCGTCGGACAGTACGCGACGATGCCGGTGAAGGTGCGGGTCCGCGGCCAGGAGATACAGGGGTCGTGGGGCATGGACGTCATGGTCGCGCCCGAACGACAGCGCCAGGGCCTCGGCGAAATCCTCTTCCGCACGTGGGATCGCAACGTGGGCGCGTCGCTCGGGCTCGGTCTGTCGGACTCGTCCTACCGGCTGTTCCAGAAGCTCCGGTGGCCGGACGTCGGACCCATTCCGTGCCTCGTCAAGCCGCTGACGCGCCGCGCCCTGCGCCGGCCGAACTGGCCCGTGGCCATCAACCGCCTCGTCTCGGCCGTCGCCCTGCCCTTCATCCGGGTCGTCGCCCGCAACCGTCCGCTGCGTGCCGAGGTACGGCTGATCCAGCGGTTCGACGACAGCTTCACGGCGCTCTGGGACGAGCTCGCGTCGAAGTTCGAGTTCGCCGTGCGCCGCGACGCGGCGTATCTGAACTGGAAGTTCGTGTCGGCGCCGCACGTGCGCTATTCGATCGCGGCACTCCGGCGCGACGACCGGAACGTCGGCTACGCCGTGTATCGCCACGTCCACGAGCCGCGCGGCCGGGTCACGCTGCTCGTGGACTTCCTGGCGGATCCGGCCGACGAGAGCGGCCTCAGCACGCTGCTGCACTGGGTGGACCGCGAGGCGCGCCAGGCCGATTCCGACAAGATCCGCACCTTCGCGATGCACGCCGAGTTTCGGCGCGTGCTGCGGCGATCCGGCTACTTCCAGGTGAAGTCCACGATGGAGTTCGTCGTCAAGGTCAACGGCGTGGACGTCGAGCCCGAGTTCTACGAAACGACCGACCACTGGCACGTCACCCTCGGCGACTCCGACCAGGACCGCTAGCACACCATTGCAGATTGCAGATTGCAGAGTGCAGAGTGGGACTGCGGATTGTCGATTGTCGATTGACGTTGCCGATTGCCGATTGCCGATTGCCGATTGACGTTGCCGATTGCCGATTGACGTTGCCGATTGCCGAGCGCCGAGCGCCGATTGAGGACTAATGCACCTGCTGGTTGGCATCGACACTGAGGGCGATAACCAGTGGGACGCGGCGGCGCGCGCGAACCAGCGGTTCGAGAACCTCTACGCCCTGCCCAGGCTCCATTCACTGTTCGCCCGGCATGGTGCGCGGCCGACCTACCTCATCACCTATCCCGTCGCGGCCGACGAGCGGTCGGCGGAGGTCCTGCGACACCTCCTGGCCGGCGGCGACTGCGAAGTCGGCGCGCACCACCACGCGTGGGAGACCCCGCCGTGCACGCCCGCCGACATCCAGCGCCATTCGTACGCCGCCATGCTTCCGCGGGAGCAGTTCGAACGTCAGCTCGAGTCGCTGACGGCCGCCATCACGACGGCGGTCAGCGCCCGCCCGGTCTCGTATCGATCGGGCCGGTTCGGGTTTTCGTCCGATCACGTCGCAGCACTGGAGCGGCTGGGCTATCTGGTCGATTCGAGCATCGCCCCGCTCTTCTACGAGGCGCACAAGGGCGGCCCGGATTTCGTCGAGGCTCCGCTCGCGCCGTATTTCCTGGCCTATGACAACGCCACGAAGCCTGGCAGCAGCAACCTGCTCGAAGTTCCGGTGTCGGCCGGGCTCAACCGGCGGCTGCCGAAGCGGCTCCAATATCTCTACGCACGAGCGCCGCGCCCGTACACGACCAAGCGGATCCTGCGGGCGCTCCGTCTGCTGCGCCTGCGGTGGCTGCGCCCCTCGTACTCGTCGCTGGACGACATGAAGGCGCTGGCGCGCGACCTCGCCTCGCACGGCGAGCCGGTGCTGAACCTCCTGTTCCATTCGAGCGAGGCAATCGTCGGCGGAAGCCCGTACAACACGACCCAGGCGGAGCTGGACGCCTTCTGCGATCGGCTCGGGCGATTCCTCGACTTCGCGACAGGCGAGCTCGGCGCGCGCCCCGCGACGTTCGCCGAGTTCCACGCCGCGCACACCGGCGGGTGACGATGCGCATTCTGCACGTGACACCGCACCTGCCGCCCGATCAGGCCGCCAATGCGCTCCTGCCGTGGCAGCTCGCCACGTGGTCGCGCGCCGACGGGGCAGACGTCGAATTCGTCGCGCACCCGCCGCGCGCCGGCGGCCATGCCCCGCAGCCGGGCGAGGTCGCGTGGGTGCCGCGCCGGACCAACAGCCTCCTCGATCGAGGATTGAAGCTGGGGTCCATCGCGGCGTCTCTCCGGTACTATCGGGCGCTCGCGCCGCGCATCGCGCGTGCCGATGTCGTCCACGTGCACAGCAACGGCCTGCTGGCGGAACTGGCCGTGCTCATCGCCGCGCGGCAGCGCAAGCCCGCGGTGCTGACGCTCTACGGCACCGAGATCTGGCACTATGCGCCGCGCCGGATCGACCTGTTCACGCGCGCGTATCGGGCAGCCTCGTACGTCACGTTCTACAGCGATCGGCTGATGGCGCGCGCACACGAGCTCGGCCTGCGCCGCCGGGCCGCGTCGGTCGTCTATCCTCCGGTCGGCGCCCCGTTCACCTTTCACGATGCCGACGCGCAGGCCGCCTCGCGCGCACGCCTGGGGATCGCGAGCCGCCACCTGCTGCTGAACGTCAAGCGACTGCACCCGCTCGCGGGCCAGCGATACCTGATCGAGGCCATGAACGACGTGATACGGGCGCTGCCCGACACCAGGCTCGTCATCTGCGGCGCCGGCCACCTGCTCGACGAGCTCAGGAACGTGGCCCGGTCGTCCGGCGTCGAACGTCACGTCATCTTCGCCGGCCTCGTGGACAATGCCGTGGTCGCGGACTACTGCGCGGCGGCCGATCTGTTCGTGCTGCCGTCTCTGCTCGAGGCGCTGCCGACGGTCGCGGTCGAAGCGCTCGCGTGCGGCACGCCTGTCGTATCGAGCGACAACCCGGGCGGACTCGAGCTGAACGACGTCTTCGGGCCTGACGTCGCGATCGTTCCGCGCGAGCAGCCCATTGCGCTGGGCAGGGCGATCGTCGATTTCCTCCAGCACAAACGACGCACGCTGAGCGGAACCCGGCAGACCCTCGAGGAACGGTTCAGCACGGCAGCCGTGGCCGGTCTATACCTGGCGATTTACGATGAAGTCGCCCACGCGGAAAGGAGCCGCCCGTGACCATGAAGGACCGCATTACCCAGGCGATCGCCGCAGCCATGCGCGACCGGGATCAGGCGCGGCTGAAACCGCTGCGCATGGCCAAGGCGGCGCTCATGAACCGTGAGGTCGAGAAGGGGCGCGAGCTCGACGAGGCGGAGGCACAGCAGGTGATTGCCGCGATCATCAAGCAGCGGCGCGATTCCATCGAGCAGTTCAGGCAGGGCGGCCGCGAGGATCTCGCTCTGGTGGAGGCCGCGGAAATCCCCGTGCTCGAACCCTACCTGCCGCCGCCGCTCGACGCGGCCGACATCGAAGCGGCCGTGGCGGAGGCCATCCAGGAAACCGGCGCGGCCTCCATCAAGGACATGGGACGCGTGATGAAAGCTGTGATGGCCAGGCTCGCCGGACGCGCACCGGACGGAAAGATCGTGAGCGATCTCGTCAAGGCGAGGCTGGCGCAATAATTCGCCAAACCAACCGGAGGGGATGCTCGTCTAAGATTTTGAAAGGCACGCACAAGCCTCTCATCCATCCTCCATCGGGCTCCTGCCTCACAGGCCGGAGCCCTCTTTTTTTGCCCACAGTGTCCATCCGTGCCGATAGCGGACGGCTTGTAAACGATGTAAAACGGCGGCGCCAATTCGGTGTGCTACGCTGAGCCGTTCATGGCATCCACCCCGACCGTGACCCCCAGCCCGATCCCTCCGTCCGTCACCGGATGAGTTTTCGACTCGCGCGTTCGGCCGGCCTCATCGGCGTGGCCACGATGGCGAGCCGGGCTCTTGGAGTGGTCCGCGAGGTCATTTTCGCCGCGTACTTCGGCGCCGGGACCGAGATGGACGCGTACAACGTCGCGTTCCGGGTTCCGAATCTCGTGCGGGATCTCTTCGCCGAAGGGGCGATGACGGCCGCCTTCGTCCCGACATTCACCCGCCGCCTGACGAACGAGGGACGTGAACGCGCGTGGCACCTCGGCAACCTCGTCATCAACGCGCTGGTGCTCGCGACCGGGGCGTTCGTACTGCTCGGCATCCTCTTCGCCGGTCCGATCACACGAACGCTCGCGCCGGAATTCGCGGCCGTCCCGGGCAAGCTCGAATTGACGGCAGGCCTGACGCGGGCGATGTGGCCGTTCCTCACCACGGTCGCGGTCGCCGTGGCGATGATGGGCATGCTGAATTCGCTGCACCGCTTCTTCGTGCCGGCCCTTTCGCCGGCGATGTTCAACGTGGCGACGATCGTCAGTACCGGTGGTCCTGGTGCCGGTGATGCCGCGGCTCGGCCTTCCGGCCATCGCGGCCGTGGCGTTCGGCACGCTCGCCGGCGGGGTCGGCCAGGTGGCGCTCATGTGGCCGGTGCTGCGCGCCGAAGGATTTCGATACCGCCCGATTCTCGACCTGCGCGATCCCGAGCTGCGCACGATCCTCCGCCTGATGGGCCCGGGCACACTTGGGCTCGCCGCCGTGCAGGTGAACATCGCCGTGAACACCTATCTCGCCACGAGCCAGCAGGAAGGCGCGGTCTCGTGGCTCAGCTATGCCTTTCGGCTGATGTACCTCCCCATCGGCCTCTTCGGCATCTCCATCGCGACCGCCGCCCTGCCGGATATCGCGCGGCAGGCCGCTGCCGATGACGCGGCGGGCGTGCGCCGCACGGTCTCCGCGGCGATTCGCATGATGCTGATGCTGAACGTGCCGGCCACGGTCGGACTGATAGCACTGGCGCATCCCATCGTCGCGATGCTGCTCGAGCGCAACCATTTCACGCCCGCCGACACGGCCGCCACGGCGGCGGCGCTCATCTTCTACGCGCCGGGGCTGCTGGGCTACTCGGCGGTCAAGATCGTATCGCCGACGTTCTATGCGCTCGGCAACAGCCGGACGCCCGTGGCTATCAGCGTGGCGTCGATGGCGGTGAATCTCGGGGTGAACCTGGCGCTCGTGCGGACGATGGGTTTCCGCGGGCTCGCGCTGGGCACGACCGTCGCGGCGGTCTTCAACGCGGGCGTGCTGCTGTGGGCGCTCGACCGGCGCCTGGGCGGCATCGAGCGCGCGCGCGTCGGGACGGCGTTGATGAAGATCACCGCGGCATCGCTGGCCATGGGACTCGCGGCTGTGCTCGTGTCGCGATGGCTCGACGCGATCGTACCGGGCGCCTCGGTCGTGCTGCGCGCGTTTCGCGTCTGCGTGTCGATTGCGGCCGCCGTGACGGTGCTCGCCGCGTGCGCGCGGCTGCTGCGCATTTCCGAGTTCAACGAGGCGCGCGCCAGGGTGCTGCGCCGCTTCGGCCCACACTGAGACTGGATCCGTGTCCACCACCCGCCATCCGCTGCACCCCGCCATCTTCCTGATGGCGAGCGCCCACATGATGGTGGACGGGTACGGCAACATCTATGCGCCGCTGCTCCCGCTGCTGATCCCGCGGCTCGGCCTGACGCTCGCGGCGGCCGGCACCCTGACGATGCTCTTCCAGATCGCGGCGTCGGTCGCGCAGGTCGGCTTCGGCACTCTCGCCGATCGATGGCGGCCGCGCGTGCTCGTCATGATCGGGCCGCTCGTCGCCGTCTCGGTCTTGAGTTTTGTCGGGGTCTCGACGTCAACGGCGATGCTCGCCGCGATTCTCATCGTCGGCGGGCTCGGTACGGCGGCCTTTCACCCGCCCGCCGCGGCCCTGGTGCACCGGCTTGGCGGAGACCGGCAGGGACTGGCGATGTCGGTCTACATCACGGGCGGTTCGCTCGGATTCGCGCTGGGCCCGCTGCTGTTCGCCCCCTTCGCCGAGCGGTTCGGGATCGCCTGGACGCCGCTGCTCGCGCTGCCGGGGCTCGTGGTGATCGGGGTCTTCCTCACGCGGGTCCCGCCCATCCCTCAGCACGCGTCGTCTCGTGGCGGCTTCGGCGCGCTGCGACCGTACGCCAGGCCCCTGGCGCTGCTCTACGCCATCGTCGTGTTCCGGACGCTGACGTCGCTCGGCTTCGCGACATTCGTGCCCGTCATGTTGACGAGGCGCGGCATGAGCGTCGGGCAGGCAGGGGCGGTCATCTCCCTGTATCTGTTCGCCAGCGGCGTCGGCGGTTTCTCGGGCGGCCCGCTCGCAGATCGGTACGGCCCGCGCCGGGTGATCGCGCTGTCGCTGCTCGCAGCCTGTCCATTCCTGGCCGTGGCGCCTTTCCTGTCGGGCTGGCCGTTCATGATCATGATCGCGGCCGGCGGACTGTTCCTGCAGTCCACGCTGCCCGTGAACGTGACCTTCGGGCAGTCGCTGGCCCCGGTCAGCGCCGCGACCGTGTCGTCGCTGATGATGGGGTTCGCGTGGGGCACCGGCGGCCTGAGCGTGCCGCTCGTCGGCATGATCGCCGATCGTGTCGGAATCGAACACACGCTCGTGGGACTGGCGCTGGTGCCGCTGCTCGGCGCCGCGTGCGCCCTGCCGCTGCCGAGTCGCGCCCCGCGGCCCCACACCGGGGCGACGGCACCGGTGATGGGTCCCGAGACGAGCGCCTGAGCCGCGAATCGCTGTGGTACGATAGTTTCTTTCGAAACCCCCAGATGCCGCGCTACCCTCGTCCCTCCGGCTTGTCGTATTCGTTCGGCCCGGGCCCCATCACTCCCGCCGTCAAGTGGCTGATCTGGGCGAACGTCGCGGCATTCGTCGCCACGAACATCTTTCCGATCCTCATCCCGTATTTCGGGCTCATCCCGCAGGCGGTCCTCGAGAGGGGCTGGCTATGGCAGCCGGTCACCTACATGTTCCTCCACGGCGGGATACTGCACATCCTGTTCAACATGCTCATCCTCTGGATGTTCGGGGTCGAGATGGAACGCATGTGGGGAACGACGTTCTTCCTGAAGTACTACGCCGTCACGGGCGTCGGCGCGGCCATCACGACGATTGTCGTCGGGCTGCTCCCCTTCCAGATGACGGCGGTGACGTACGGCGCCGTCACGATTGGCGCGTCCGGCGCGCTCTACGGCCTGCTGCTGGCGTTCGCGCTGTACCTACCCGGACCGTCCGATCCTGATGTTCATGCTCTTTCCGGTGCCGGCGAAGTACTTCGTCATCATCATCGGCGCGATTTCGTTCCTGTCGGCGACGGGTGGCGGATCCCCGACGGTCGCGCACGCCGCCCATCTCGGCGGCATGATCTTCGGCTATTTCTATCTGCGGGGCGGGCGCGGAGGCTTGAGCGCCGAAATCAAGTACCGCTACCTGAAGTGGAAGATGAACCGCCTCCGCAGGAAGTTCGACGTGTATTCAGGCGGCCGCTCGGACTGGGACCGCAAGGTGCACTGAGAGATATCAGAGCAGGCTGCGGACGAATCCCCCATCCACCTGCAGGGTGGTTCCGGTTATGTACGAGGCACGCCCTGACGCGAGAAACGCCACGACGTCGCCAAATTCGGCAGGGGTCCCCAGGCGTTTGAGCGGAATCTGATCCTCGGTGCGCCGCTGCACCACCTCTACGCTCGTGCCCTCCCGCGCGGCGGCGGCCTCGGCGAGTTGAATGACGCGATCGGTGCGCGTGTAGCCAGGCGCCACGCAGTTGACGAGGATGTTGTCCGGCGCGAGTTCATTGGCCAGCGTGCGCGAGAGCCCCGTCACGGCGGCACGAATGGCATTCGACAGGACGAGGCCTTCGATGGGCTGCTTCACCGACACCGACGTCACGTTGATGATGCGGCCGCCGCCGCGGCGCCGCATGTGCGGAATCGCCTGGCGGCACAGCCGGACGACGCTCAGCAGCAGGCTCTCGATGGCCGCCGACCAGTCCGCATCCGTGAGCGATTCGAACGGACCGGACTTCGGGCCGCCCGTATTGGTGACGAGAATGTCCAGGCCCCCCAGGGCCCGCACGGCCTCGTCCACCAGCCGCGTCACGTCATCCCCGCGCGACAGGTCCGCGACAACCGGGACGACCGTCGCTCCGGTCGCGGCGCGGACGGCGTCGGCGGCGGCGTTCAGCGTGGCTTCCGTCCGCGCGCACATCACGATTTGCGCGCCGTCGCGCGCCAGCGCATGCGCCGTGGCGCGCCCGAGCCCCTTGCTCGCGGCGCAGACGATGGCGCGCTTGCCTCCGAGTCCGGTTTCCATCGCGCGGCCTCACTTCGTGTGGAAGTACCCGTCGGTGTGATCCAGCCAGTCCTGACGGATCGGGCTGAACAGGTCGAGCTCGAAGGTGTCGTCGAGCGCCTCGGCCTGATGTTCGACCCACGACGGGATGTGCAGCACTTCGCCCTCCCGGACGGTGATTTCCTCGCCCTTGATGAGGAACTTGAGCGCCCCCTGGAGCACGTAGGTCATCTGCTCGCTCTCGTGCGAGTGCATGGGCACGAGCGCCCCTTTCTTGAGGTAGATCTGGGCGAGCATTTCGCGTTCGCCGGTGACGATCTTCCGGGAGATCATCTCGGTGACCTTTTCGAGGTCGATTTCATCCCAGCGGTGCAGGCGAACGGCAGGCGTCGTGGTCACGGCGGTCCTTTCGTGAAGTGGAGACAGCGGAATGGTAGATGGAAAATGGAAGATGGAAAAGGCCTTTCAACAGTCCTCAATCTCCCCATATTCCATATTCCATATTCCATTTACCATTCCCATTCCCCAAGCCCCATTCCCCCCTGCCCCCCGGCCCGAATTGATATAATTTCGTGTTTTGCCACCTTTCGTGGCTGACTGAAGGGACACTCCGCGCATGAAGGCTACGGCGGTCAGCAACGGCAAGAACGCGCAGAGCGGGCGCGACGCGAACACGGGCGGCATCGGCCGCGACGAATTCCTGCGCGCCTACCGGACGATGGTGCTGTCGCGCCGGATCGACGACAAGGAGATCCAGCTCAAGAACCAGAGCCTGATCTTCTTCCAGATCAGCGGCGCCGGCCACGAGGCCGTGCTCGTGGCGGCCGGCATGGCGCTGCGGGCCGGCCATGACTGGTTCTACCCCTACTACCGGGATCGCGCGCTGTGCCTGGCGCTCGGCATGACGCCGCTCGAGATGCTGCTGAGCGCCGTGGCCGCCAGGGACGATCCGAGCTCCGGTGGACGCCAGATGCCGTCGCACTGGGGGCACAAGCGCCTCAACATCGTCTCGCAGTCCAGTCCGACCGGCACGCAGTGCCTCCAGGCGGTTGGCTGCGCCGAAGCCGGGCGGCTCTACCGGCGAGATCACCGCGATCGAGGGGCGGGAGCAGCGGTTTCACGAGGACGAAGTCGTCTACGTCTCGATTGGCGAAGGCACGACGAGCGAAGGGGAGTTCTGGGAGTCGCTCAACGCCGCCTGCGTGAGCGCCCTGCCGGTCGTGTTCGTCGTCGAGGACAACGGGTACGCGATTTCGGTGCCGGTCGAGGTCCAGACCGCCGGCGGCGACGTGTCGAAGCTCGTGTCGTCGTTCCCGGGTCTCTTCGTCCAGAGCATCGACGGAACGGACTTCGTGGCGAGCTACCTCGCCATGCAGGAAGCTGTCGCGTACGCGCGCGCAGGCAAGGGGCCGGCGCTGGTGCACGCGAAGGTCATCCGGCCGTACTCCCACTCGCTTTCCGACGACGAAAAGCTGTACAAGACGCCGGACGAACGGGCCGCGGAAGCCAGGCGCGATCCGATCGTCCGGATGGCGGCGCTGCTGAAGAACGAAGGAATCGCCACCGAGGCCGACCTCGAGAAGATCGCCCGGGAAGTCGAACAGGAGGTGAACAAGGCCGCCGAGACGGCGGTGAAGGCGGAAAAGCCGTCCGTGGACACGGTCGAGCTGTACGTCTACTCGCCCGACGTCGATCCGGCGTCGGACGCGTTCGCCACGCCGGCCTCGCCCGAGGGAAAGCCCGACACGATGGTCGCGGCCATCAACCGCACGCTGAAGGACGAAATGGCGCGCGAGCCCCGGATCGTCGTCTTCGGCGAAGACGTCGCCGACTGCAGCCGCGAGAAAGCGCTCGAGACGGTGTCCGGCAAGGGCGGCGTGTTCAAGGTCACGCACGGACTCCAGCGCGCGTTCGGCAGCACGCGAGTCTTCAACTCGCAGCTCGCCGAAGCCAGCATCATCGGCCGGGCCATCGGCATGGCGACACGCGGCATCAAGCCGGTGGTCGAGATCCAGTTCTTCGACTACATCTGGCCCGCGATGATGCAGCTGCGCGACGAGATGTCGATGCTGCGCTACCGGTCGAACAACGCCTTCACCTGCCCGATGGTCGTGCGCACCGCCATCGGCGGCTACCTGCGCGGCGGCGCGCCCTATCACAGCCAGTCTGGAGAAAGCATCTTCGCGCACTGCCCCGGCATCCGCATCGTCTTTCCGTCGAACGCCCAGGACGCGGCCGGGCTGCTGCGCACCGCCGTTCGCTGTGACGATCCCGTCCTGTTCCTCGAGCACAAGCACCTGTACCGCCAGACCTACAACAAGGGCGAGTACCCGGGGTCGGACTACATGGTGCCGTTCGGGAAATCGTCGGTGAAGCGCGAGGGCACCGACATGGTCGTCGTGACCTGGGGCGCGCTCGTCCAGCGGTCGCTCCTCGCGGCGCAGCAGGCGGAGAAAGACGGCCTCAGCGTGATGGTGCTGGACCTGCGCACGATCATGCCGTTCGACTGGGACGGGATTGCGGAGGCGGTCAGGAAGACCAACCGGGTCATCATCGCGCACGAAGATCAGCTCACGTGCGGCTTCGGCGCCGAACTCGCCGCGCGGATCGCCGACGAGCTGTTCGAGCATCTCGACGCGCCGGTGCGACGCGTCGCCGCGCTCGACACACCGGTGGCATACTGCCCGGACCTGGAGGAGGCGATCCTCCCGCAGTCGGCCGACGTGCTCGGGGCGATCCAGGCGCTGGCGAAATACTAGGGGCCCGCGACGGGGCCGACATCCGAGAGTGCATGCGCCTGCTGATCGCGATCGCGCTCACGGTTGTTCCGGCCGTGCTGTACCCGCCGGGGGCCGATGTGATCCGCCCGGTCGGCGGCCTCGCCGCGCACCTCGCCGGCGCGATTGACGAGATTTCCGCCTGCCAGGTCTCGACCGAAGGGGATTTCCTCATCTTCGACCGGCGCGCGCACACCGTGTACAGCGCCGCGCCGAACGCGGATGCCCTGCACATTGTCGTGCGAATCGGTATGGAACCCGGCCGGATCCTGCGGCCGAGCGCGTTCGATACGTCGCCCGACGGCACCTTCGTCATCGCCGACTCTCCAGACGGCCGCCCGCGCATCCAGTTCTTCCTCGACAACGGCGAGCCGCGTGGCGGCTTCACCCTTTCAGGCCGCGCGGTGCCGCAAATCACGCTGGGCGACACGGTGCTGAGCGGGATTGGATCGCTGACCTATACGGGACACAGCCTCCTCGTCAGCCAGCCGGAAATCGGCGCGCTCGTGACGGAGTATTCGCTCAACGGCGGCACGGTACGCACGTTCGGCGACCTGCGCCCGACCGGCCAGGAGAGCGACCGTGACGTGCACGTCGCGCTCAACGGCGGCATCGCGCTGACCATCCCGCAGGGCGGCTACTATTTCGTGTTCGCGTCCGGCGTGCCGATGTTTCGCAAGTACGACGCCCAGGGCCGCCTGATCTACGAACGGCACGTCGAAGGGATCGAGCTCGACCCGCTCCTGCAGAACATGCCGACGAGCTGGCAGAAGCGCCGGATCGGCGGGGACGAGCTGCCCATCGTACCTGCAACGGTGCGCACGGCGGCCGTCGATCCGGACGGCAATCTCTGGATCTCGCTCGCGCTTCCGTATACCTACGTATACGACAGCAACGGCGACAAGCAGCGCACGGTGCAGTTCCGGGCGGCGGGCGTCCTGGCGGCCAACGGCCTCTTCTTCACGAAGAACGCGCGCGTCCTCGTCGCGCCCGGCTGTTATCTGTTTCCACGGTACCGCTGAAGGTTGGATCGCGCGCAGGGAACCGTGCAGCATTGGTTGCCGCCGTGCTGGCGCGCACGCCTGACCGCTGCGCGTGGGTCGCCTGGCGGCTTTCGCCCGCGCGTCGATGGCCGCGGGCGTCCCGCCAGCATCCGCTGGACTCGGCCACCAGCGCGTCGGGCAGGCACGGCTTGGTCACGAAGGCGTCGCAGCCTGCCTCTCGCGCACCTTCGGCGTGGCCCGCGAGCGCGTGCCCGGTCAGCGCCACGATGGGAATGTGCCTGGTGCGCGCATCGAGCTTCAGCCGCCGGGTCGCTTCCCATCCGTCCATCTTCGGCAGCGCAAGGTCCATCAGGATGATATCGGGCATCAGCTCGTGGGCCTTCTCGATGGCCTCGAGCCCATTGGTCGCCTCGGCGACGCGGTAGCCGGAAAACTGCAGGTAGGTCGCGTACATTTCGCGCGCGTCCTGATAGTCCTCGACCACGAGGACCAGATCCCCGCCTGGGTGGTGTCGTTCATCGCGTCTGACCCGGACCGGCAGCTTCATAAAGATCGAACCTCTTCCGGCGTGCTTGAGCTCATCGTTCCGCCGGGCTGCGGCCACGTCCCATCGTACGTCGTTGTTCAGCGCCGCGGCGCGTCACTGCGGCCGCAGTTCGCGCTTGAGGATCTTGCCCGTGGCGCTCAGGGGCAGCGACTCGCGAAACTCGATGGTCCGGGGAGACTTGTAGGAGGCCAGCCGCGCCTGGCACCAGCCAAGCAGGGCCTCCGCGGTCAGCTCCGCACCAGGTTTCCGGACGACGAAGGCCTTCACCTCTTCGCCGAGCCGTTCGTCCGGCACGCCGACGACGGCCACCTGGGACACGGCGGGATGCGTCATCATCACTTCTTCGATCTCGCGCGGATACACGTTGAAGCCCCCGCGCAGAATCATGTCCGTGATGCGATCGACGATCGACAGATACCCATCGTCGTCGAGGATGCCGACATCCCCGGTGTGGAACCAGCCGTTGCGGGTCGCCTCGATCGTGGCATCCGGCCTGTTGTAGTAGCCCTTCATCACGTTCGGACCGCGCAGGACGATTTCGCCACGCTCGCCAGTCGCCACCGGCCGGCCCTCGCCGTCCACGCAGCGGAGGTCGACGCCGAAGATCGGCGTGCCCACCGTGCCGGGCCGGCCCGCCTTCTGAAGTTGATTGAAGCAGACGACGGGAGACGTTTCCGAGAGTCCGTAGCCCTCGAGCACGCGCACACCGAAGGTCGCCTCGAAGTTGCGCAGCACCTCAGCGGGCATCGGCGCCCCGCCAGAGACGCAGATTCGCAGGTGTCGCGCCACCGCCGCGACGTCCGCGCCGGTGGCGGACACATGCTGCAGGAGTGACCAGTACATCGTGGGCACGCCAATCCAGAAACTGGCCTGTTCGCGGTCGAAGGCCTGAATCACCGTGGCGGGATCGAATCGCGGCAGCAGCACGAGCCGGAAGCCGCCGTAGAATCCCGCGTTCATCTGGCAGGTCTGGGCCGTGGAATGAAAAAGCGGAAGCGAGACGATCGCGACGTCCTGCTCGACCCCGCCGCGCATGGCCGGCAGGATCATGTCGCGCGTGGCAACCGCATTGAGCAGCATGTTCTGGTGGGTCAGCTCGGCGCCCTTGGGATGCCCCGTCGTTCCCGAGGTATACAGAATGACCGCCGTGTCGTCCGGACGGCGGCGGCGCGTCTCGAAGGCAGTGGACTGCGGATCGATGAGCTGGGCCATCGTGAGCGCGGGCGTGACGGGAGCCGGCGCCGCGGGATCGTCGGTCACGATTACGAGATGTTCGCACCGCACGGCCTCGCAGGCCTCGAGCGCCCAGCGTGCCAGGGGCAGCTCGGGGGTCCCCTCGAAGGCGATGAGCGCTTTCGCGTCGCTGTCCCTCAGGTGGTAAGCGATTTCGCGCGCCTTGAGCCGCACGTTGAGCGGCACGACAACCGCGCCTGCCTTGAGAATCCCGAAATAGCTGATCGGAAACCACGACACGTTCGGACACGACAACGCGACGTGATCCCCCGGCGCGATGCCGAGCGCGGCAAGCCCGGCCGCGACCTGCGAGGCGCGCGCATCGACCTCGCGGTAGGTCAGCGTGGAGGCCGCGCACGTGACGGCGGGCCGCGCCGGGTCGAGTCGCGACTGGTGCTCGAGGACCGACGCGAGATTCAGCGCCGTCGCATGGTGGGTGATCATGGGGGGCATTCTATCCAACCCGGCGGCTGGTGGCCGCGGCTTCCCGCTCGCCGATCAACGCGAACGGTTCACTCCCAGTCGGTGTGCACGCTTCCGGGACGATCGAGGCGTTCGTACGTGTGGGCGCCGAAGGCATCCCGCTGGGCCTGCGTGAGGTTCTGCGGCAGGCGGGCAGTCCGGTAGGAATCGAAATACGCCAGCGCCGCGGAATGCGCCGGGACGGGAATGCCCGCGGCAGCCGCGCGGCCAATCGTACGGCGCCACCCGGCCTGCGCGGCCTCGACGGCCGCGCCGAGCGGTTCGTCGCGCAGCAGGTTCACCAGCGACGGATCGTCGGCAGAAGGCCGTGCGCACGAGATCCAGCAGACGCGCGCGAATGATGCAGCCGCCCTTCCAGATGCGGGCAATCTCGGCGAGCGTGATGTTCCAGGAGTGCTGCCCGGAGCCGGCACGAATGAGCGCCATGCCCTGCGCATACGTGCAGATGCGCGCGCCGTACAGCGCGTCACGCAGATCGTCGATGATCGGGCGCGGATCCTGGCCCTGAAAGGTCTCTGCCGGAGCGGGCCCGTTCAGGTGGGCCGACGCATCGGTCCGTTCCGCCTTGAGGCTCGAAAGGACGCGGGCGTCGATAGCGGCGGCGATCGTCGGGATCGCCACGCCCAGCTCGAGCGCGATCTGGGCGGTCCAGCGTCCCGTGCCCTTCTGCCCGGCCTTGTCGAGCACGACGTCGACCAATGGCTGGCGCGTGAGCGGATCGATCACCCGGCACACCTGTGCGGTGAGTTCCGCCAGGTACGACTCGAGCGGACCGCTGTTCCAGCGATCGAAGACGTCCGCGGTGTCCGGCGCGGACAGTCCGAGCCCCCGTCGCAGCACGTCCCAGGTCTCGGCGATGAGCTGCATGTCGCCGTACTCGATGCCGTTGTGCACCATCTTGACGAAGTGGCCGGCCCCTCCCGGGCCGACGTACGTCACGCAGGGTCCCGCCTCGGTGCGGGCGGCGATGGCTTCGAGGACGTCCTTGACGATCGACCACGCGCCGGCCGGGCCGCCAGGCATCAGCGACGGGCCGCGGCGCGCCCCCTCCTCCCCGCCCGACACACCGCACCCGATGAAGTGAATCCCCGCCTGCGCCAGTGACCGTTCACGGCGCTCCGTGTCCTCGAACCACGAATTGCCGCCGTCGATCAGCACGTCGCCGCGATCGAGCAGCGGCTGGAGCTTCACAATCGTGGCATCGACGGGGTCGCCCGCCGGGATCATCATCATCATCCGCCGCGGCCGCTCCAGCGCTGCCACGAACGATTCGAACGTGGTCGTGCCGGAGAACTGCCCCTCGGGGTGTTCGCGCAGGAAATCGTCCACCCACGCGGATTCGAGATTCCAGACCGCCACGCGGAAGCCGCGCGACTCGATGTTGAGGGCGAGGTTGCGCCCCATCGTCCCGAGGCCGATGATGCCGAACTGCGACAGGGTCATGCGCCTCCTTCGGCGGACGCGAGAGCCCGTTCGAACGCCAGGTCACGGGACCTGATCCGCAATTCCTCGCCGACGAGCGCGGCCAGGCTCTGGTCGCCGAGCGGGACGACCCGGGATGCGCCCGCATGCCCGTGGACGTGCGCCGCGGTTTCCACGCAGGTGCCGCTCGGCGCCACGGCCAGCAGCAGCTCCTGCTCCCCGCTCGAGAGTCGCACGCGCGCAATCGGCGCGGCCGAGGGTGCCGGCTGCATGTCGATCGACACGCTCGACGTCCAGCCGAGCGACGAGGCGAGCCAGCCGGCGAAGAGCCGCAGACTGTGCGGATCGGCGCCGGCCATCTCGAGCCGCTGGAACGACGACGAGATCGCGCGGACCTCCGGGACGTCGAAGAACTGGGCCATGAGGGCGCGCCATCGCGTCAGCCGGGTCCAGCGGAGATCGCTGACCGCCGTCTGCCGGGCGAGCGTTGGGACCAGGCGCCAGGCCGGCTGGGGGTTCTCGGCATCGAGCACCAGCCGATCCGCCAGCGTCGCCACCGCATCGAGCGTATCGGCAGGGCCCCCGCGCCACCAGACCACGGTCGGCAGGCTCGACAGCCGCAGCGCGGCCACCGCGTTGTTGACGAAACCCGGCTTCAGTCCCTGAATCGCGACGGCGTTCCCCGCGAGCCGTACCGACGGGGCCGGATCCTGTCCGTTCGAGATGAGGATGGCACGAATGCCGGAACGGTCGGAGAGGTGTTCCAGCGCGTCGGCAGCGTCGAACAGACGCGCGAGCGGGCCGATCACCACCACCGTGGCGGTCAGGGCGCGAGGTCCGGCGAGGCCGCGCGACGGCTGTCCGAGCTGGGCGAGAGCGGATTCAATCTCGCCGAACCGCACTTCGACTGCCGACGGCAACAGGCGTTGATGGCGCGCCGGGCTCACAGCGTCCTCCATCGCCGGCCGTCCCGCGCCATGAACGCGTCGGCCTCCTTCGGCCCCCACTCCCCCGATTCGTACAGCGGCAACGGTACGGAGGCGTCGGCCTTCCAGGCCTCGTGCACCGGCGTGATGAGCGCCCACGAGGCCTCGACGAAGTCATGCCGGGCGAACAACGTGGCGTCGCCGAGCATGGCGTCTATGAGGAGCGTCTCGTAGGCCTCGGGCACGCTCCCCCCGAACGCGGTCCCGTAGCGGAAGTTCATCATTACCGGCGCGATCTGCATCCGCGTGTTCGGCAGCTTGGCCTCGAAGCGGAGCGAAATCCCTTCGTCCGGCTGAACGTTGATGACGAGGAGGTTCGAGGCCACGGGCGTCGGGCTCGCCCGCTTGAAAACCTCGAGAGGCGGCCGCTTGAACTGAATGGCGA
Source organism: uncultured Acidobacteriota bacterium (assembly GCA_963817635.1). Lineage (GTDB taxonomy): Bacteria > Acidobacteriota > Vicinamibacteria > Vicinamibacterales > 2-12-FULL-66-21 > CAWFPR01. Next base: position 28,606 of record CAWFPR010000010.1, read on the forward strand.
TTTCGGTCGTCCGCTTGGGCAGGCGCTTCCCCGTCCGCAGGTAGAAAGGCACCCCGGCCCAGCGCCAGCTGTCGAGCAGGAGCCGGAGGGCGACGAACGTCTCGGTACATGATCCGGCGGCCACGCCCGGCTCCGCCCGGTAGGCGGGTACCTGGCTCCCGCTGCTCCAGCCGTCGCCGTACTGGGCGCGGATGACGGTGTCGGCGTGCCCGTCGATCACGAGCGGCTGGATCGACATCACGGCGTCGAGCTTGCGATCGCGCACGCTCTCGGCGGTGAACGCGATCGGCGGCTCCATGGCCACCAGCGCGAGCAGCTGCATCAGGTGGTTCTGCACCATGTCGCGCAGCGCGCCGGCGCCCTCGTAGTACGCGGCACGACGCTCGACGCCAACCGTCTCGGCCGCGGTGATCTGCACGTGGTCGATGTAGCGCCGGTTCCAGATCGGCTCGAACATGCCGTTGGCGAACCGGAAGACCAGCAGGTTCTGCACGGTTTCCTTGCCGAGGTAGTGATCGATGCGGAAGACATCCGTCTCGTCGAAATGGCGGTGCACGAGGCGATTGAGATCGCGCGCGCTCGCCAGGTCGGTGCCGAACGGCTTTTCGACGATGATGCGGCGCCACCCCTCGGTCGTGGCGCGACCCGACAGCTTCGCGGCGCCGATCTGTTCGATGACCGTGCCGTACACCGACGGGGGAATGGCGAGGTAGAAGAGCACGCCGTCGGCGCCGTCGATCGACTGGATTCGATCGGCCAGCTGCCGGTACAGCCCCGGATCGTCGAGCTCGCCCTGGATGTAGTACATCCGATCGGCCAGCGAGCCCGCAATCTCGTCCGGGTGCGCCAGTCCGACAAACTCCCGCAGACAGTCGCGGAACTGCTGGCGGAAGCCCTCGTCGCCAAGCGGCGAACGCCCGATGCCGATGACTGAAAAGCGCGCGGGCAGGCGCTGGCCGTGCGACAGCGAATGAAGCGCCGGCAGCAGCTTCCGGCGCGTGAGATCGCCCGATGCGCCGAAGATGACGAGCGTCGTCGCACCCGGCGTCGGGTCGAACCGAAGCCCATCCGCAAGCGGGTTCACGTCCATCCGTTTGCGATCATAGCGCGCCCGGACAGTGGAACCTATTTCGGCTTGATGGATGCCAGATACGCCTTCGCGCGCGGCGTGCCCAGCAGGCGGAGCCGCGTGAGCACCTCCTCTCGCACCGCGGGATCCTTCTCGTGTTCCGCGATCTGAATCAGCTCGTCCTCGGCGCGCGCGTTGAAGAGCGCCACCACGATCGGCCGCTTGATGTCCGGCGCGGCCCGTCCGTACAGGATGCGCAGCTGGTCGCGCCCGCCGGCTTCACCGAGCGTGACGATCGCGCGGTCGCGCAGCGGCCGATCGGTCTCCGATTGCACGATCCGGAACAGCGCCGTCGTGGCGGACCGCTCGCCGAGTGAGCTGACCACCTCGTACTTCACCCTCGGATTCGAAGTCGAATACACCTGCAGGAGGTCGTTCGCAATGCCGGGCCCCGCGATGCGGCCCAGCTCGCGCACGGCGGCGACACGCACGGGCTCAGCCCCCGTCTTCGCCACGTCGACGACCGTGGCGCGTGCGAGCGGCTGTCCGGACTGGGCGAGCACGAACAGCGCGCGGCGCGCTTCACCCGCATCGCCGCTCTCGAGCGCTATCGCCTTCAGCATCGGGATCACCCGAGGCGCATCGGTGCGCATCAGGCTCCCGAGCGCCTGGATCCGCAGGTCCGTGTCGGGCAGGTAGTTGTCCGGCAGCCATCCGCGCGGCCACGGCGGCATGGGCGGCGCCGGCGGCGCGGCGACGGGTGCCGCAGCGGGGGGCGCCGGCGGAGACGGAGGGGCGGGTACGGCCACCGGCGCCGGCGGAGCAGGCGGCGGAGGGGGCGGCGTCGCGGTATACCACAGCACGTCGCTGCGCCGCAGGCGCTGCGCGATTTCAATCCGCAGCGACTGCGCCGGCTTCACCCAGCGGCTCGCGTGAAATTCACGCTCGAGCCTGCCGATCGTCTCGAGCGCAGCCGCCGTATCACGCATCTGGTTCTCGCTGTGCGCGAGCCAGAAGAGCACCTCGTCCTTGTTCGGCTCCTTCGGGTCTGCGACCGCCTGCGCCAGTACCTCGACCGCCTGCCCCCACTGTTCGTCGGCGATCAGGTCCTTGGCGCGTGCGAGCCGTTTCGAATCCGGTTCGGCAAACAGTGACGACGCACAGGCGAGCGCGACAATCGCGCAGGCCACGACGCGCGAAACCTTGTGGTATCTCATGACGCTGACAGTCCCCTGGTGGTGACGACGTTCATCTTCTCGAGCAGGTCGCGCCTGCGAATGAGCCGCTGGATCCGCGAGAGCGTCGCGGCGTCAGCCCGGTCGGAAAGCGACGCCTGCAGCAGGACCAGTTCCAGATCCTGCATCACGCCCGCCATCGCCGTCAGGCCATGCTCCTGGGCGGCCATCCGGTACAGCCGCGTGTCGCTCAGGAGCCTCCCGGCCATGCTGCGCTCGTACGCCCAGTCCGCGCCCGACGTGTGTTCCGGGTCCTTTGCCGCCAGGCCGAGTACGACGAGCTTCGACCGCTCGAAAAGCTGTTCGCTGAGCGCGAGCAATGCCGTCGTATCCGTCCCGTCGGCCGCCGGCAGCGGCGTGATGTCGGAGGCCGCCACGACCGGTGCGGGCGGTGCGGCCGATCGGGTCCTCGAAGCGAACAGGACGCTGATCGTGACCAGCGCGAGCAGGGCGGCCATCGCCAGGTACCCGACGTATCGGCGCGACGATGGCCGGCTCCCGGCACCAGCGATGACGATCGGCGGGGCGCCGTCGTGATCCGCCATCGTGGCGGACTCGAGCCCCGCCATGAACGCCGACCAGTCGCCGGACGGCGGCGCCGAGACGACCGGACGCGCGGCGAGCGCGGCGCGGATTTCGGCCAGATCCTCCAGCGCCCGCCGGCAGGACGCGCACCCGGCCAGGTGACGGTCTACATCGGCGCGTGTATCAGGTCCCAGCTCCTCGTAGAAATATAAATCGAGCGCACCGCTCGACTGCACGTCACACTCATGCTCCGGAGTGCCGGCCTGAGCCTCTCGACGGGTCATACGCGCCCCCCCACAGTCACCCGGGCGTGCATGAGCGAACGCCGCAGCCGGTGCACCGCCGCGTGCAGCTGACGCTTCACGGTTCCCTCGGCCAGGCCGAGCGCGCGGGCTATTTCACAGAGCTTCAACCCCTGATGGTGCCGCATGACGAACACGATGCGCTGGCCGGGTGGCAGCCGGTTGATTTCGGATTCCAGCACCTGACCCAGCTCGCACGCGTACGCGGACGCCTCGGGTCCGGGTGCTTCCTCCGCGGTGTTCAGCATGCGCTGTTCCGCCTCGTCGCCAAACGGGGCGGCGCCGGCGGGCGATTGACGACGGCGGTGATCGATACAGGCGTTCATGACAATTCGATACAGCCAGGAACTCAGCTGCGCGTCCTGGCGAAAGCGGTCCAGCGAACGATAGACCTTGATGAAGACGTCCTGGGCAATGTCCTCGGCATCGTGGTGATTGCCGGCAAACTGGTACGCCACCCGGTACACCATCGAGCGATGCCGCTCGACGAGTGCCTGGAAGGCGGAGGCGTCCCCTCCCGCCGCACGGGAGATCAGCTCCGAGTCCATCGCCGTCGACGAAGTCTTCATCCCGTGTCAGTTGTATGACGCAGCCAGCCCGCATCCGGTTGATCCGGCGGGCAGCCATATTGCACCCATTAACGTCTAACGCTGCAACGGGTTCCAGGAAACAGCCCCAACAGGAGGTCGAATGAGGTCGGTGTGTGCTCGGGCAGGTAGTTTTTTCATCCTCACGGCAGCGGTCCTGGTGTCGTCCGTCCACGGCGCGGCCGCGCAATCGGTAGCCCGCGCCGGAACCTGGACGGCGACGCCGTTCATCGGCGTCTCGTTCGGGACCTCGGGCAATCTGGACAACAGCCTCGGCCTGGGGGCCGCCGCCGGGTACGACCTGACGTCGAACCTCGGCTTCGAGGGAGAGATCGGCCACGTGTTCGACGTGGCCGGCAAAGACGCCAACCTGGACTGGTCGATCACGAACATCAGCGGAAACGTCCTCTATCACTTCGACGTGCGGGGTCCGGCCACGCCGTACGCGACATTCGGCCTGGGCTGGGAACACTCCGGCCTCGACGTCAAGAACCCGAATCCGGCTGCCCTGTATCTCGCGTCCAGCACCGAGGTCGCCTACAACTTCGGCGGCGGCGTGAAGTACCAAATCGGCGATCGCATGCTCGCGCGCGGCGACCTGCGCCGCTTCAACGCGAACGACGTCGCGCCGGACCACTGGCGGCTGTACGGCGGCCTCACCTACGAAATCGCCAAACGCTGAGCAAAACCGCTGGTGCACGACACTGCCCCAGGCGGGAAGACGGCGGGACCCGGGAAGATGGCTGCTATACTGGTGAGATGCCCACCGCGCAAAAGACCAGCTCTTCCATCGCCAACGCGCTGACACGCAACGTGGCGATCATCGCCCACGTCGACCACGGCAAGACCACCCTCGTGGACGCCCTGCTGCACCAGAGCGGCATCTTCCGCGCGAACGAGCGTGTGGCCGAGCGGGCGATGGACAATACCGATCTCGAGCGGGAACGGGGCATCACGATCCTCGCCAAGAATACCGCGGTGCACTACCGCGACGTCCTGATCAATATCGTCGATACGCCGGGCCACGCCGATTTCGGCGGCGAGGTGGAACGGACGCTGGCCATGGTCGATGGAGTCCTGCTGCTCGTCGACGCGTCGGAAGGCCCCCTGCCGCAGACCAGGTTCGTGCTGCGCAAGGCGCTCGAACGCCGGCTGACGCCGCTGCTCGTGATCAACAAGATCGACCGACCGGACGCCCGCGTCCAGGAAGTCCTCAACGAGGTGTACGACCTGTTCATCGATCTGGATGCCAGCGAGGAGCAGCTCGATTTCCCCGTGCTCTACACGAGCGCGCGAGCCGGGACATCGACGGTGTCGATGGAGATTCCGGGCCAGGACCTCAGGCCGCTCTTCGACGCCATCATCGCGTCGGTGCCCCCGCCCAAGGGCGACCCCGACGCGCCGCTCCAGATGCTGGTCGCCAATCTCGATTCGAGCGACTACCTCGGCCGCATTGCCATCGGGCGGATCTTCAACGGCCGGATCAAGATCGGGGATCAAGTGGCGGTTTGCAAGCTCGATCGCCGCGTCCACGAAACCAAGGTGACGAAGCTCTTCGCCTTCGAAGGGCTCAAGCGCATCGACATCACCGAGGCGGCGGCCGGCGACATCGTCTGCCTGGCGGGCATCGAAGACGTGACCATCGGCGAGACGATCGCCGACGTCGAGTTCCGCGTGCCGATGCCGGTCATCGCCGTGGACGAGCCGACGGTCTCGATGGTTTTCGGCGTCAACACGTCGCCGATGTCCGGGCGCGACGGACAGTACGTCACGTCCCGGCAGATCAAGGACCGCCTCGAGCGCGAACTCCTGGGCAATGTCTCCATCAGGGTCGAGCCGACCGACACGCCCGAACAGATGAAGGTGCTCGGCCGGGGCGAACTGCAGCTGTCGATCCTGATCGAGATGATGCGGCGGGAAGGCTACGAGCTGCAGGTCTCGCGCCCGGACATCGTGACCAAGGAGGTCGGCGGAAAGGTCGTGGAGCCGGTCGAGGAGCTGGTCATCGATGTCGCCGAGGAGTTTCAGGGGCTCGTGATCGCGCAGGTCGGCACACGGCGCGGAACGATGACCAAGATGGTCAACAACGGCAGCGGACGCGTGCGCCTCGACTTCCGGATCCCGGCCCGCGGCCTGATCGGCTTCCGGTCGCAGTTCCTCACCGAAACGAAAGGCACCGGGATCATGAACCACCTGTTCGCCGGGTGGGAGCCGTGGCACGGCGCGATCGCCTCCCGGGCCACCGGGGCGCTCGTTGCGGACCGCGCCGGCGTGACGACGGCCTTCGCCATCTGGAATCTCCAGGAACGCGGCGAGATGTTCATCGACCCCGCGGAGCCGGTCTACGAGGGGATGATCGTCGGCGAGAACTCGCGCTCGTCCGACATGGACGTGAACATCACGAAGGAAAAGAAGCAGACCAACATGCGCGCCTCGAGCGCGGATGAAGCGGTCCGCCTCATTCCCCCGCGCAAGCTCGGCCTCGAGCAGGCGATCGAGTGGATCAACGACGACGAGCTCGTCGAGGTGACACCGCACAACATCCGGATCCGGAAGCGCGTCCTCGCGGCCAACCAGCGCCCGAGGCGGCCGGTGGAATAGCCGGGTCAGACGCGGACGTACCGCACCACGTTACCGCGAGTGGCGAGGAACCGCTCGAAGCCGGCGAACGCGATCGCGAGACTCGCCGTGTTGACGTTCGGATGGAAGATCAGCCGTTCGGCGTGTCTCAGATCGGCGTCGATGATCACCTGCACGCTCTTCGATGCGTCATTGATCAGCCCGAACGGGGACACGGATCCCGGCGTCAGGCCCAGCCGCGCCATCAGCCGCTCGGGTGACCCGAAGCTCAGTCGATCGTCGCCAATCACCCTGACCAGCTGGCGCAGATCCGCCTGCTTGCCGATGCCGAGGATGACGAGATAGTGCCGGTCCCCCTTCTTGTTGCGCAGGAAGAGGTTCTTGACGGCCGTGCCGCGGATATCCGCCCAGTGGACGGCCGCCTCGTCCGCGGTGAACACCGGCGGGTGATCGTGCCGCTCGTAGGCGATGTCGAGACTGTCGAGCACAGCACAGACCGCCGCGGCAGGGTCGTTCGTCACGGCTTCATTGTATGCGCGTCGCTCGAGCCCGGGCACGAGGGCGGCGCCAGCGGCGCGCACGACACGTCGCGACGTCTGGCTTCGCATGGTGCGTCGGGTTGAAAGATCCGGGCCATCCCAGTGAGAATGACACCGGAGGTTCCGCCGGCATGACGACCCTGACTCAGCGGTTCGACGAGGCGTTCCGGTACGCGCACCAGTTGCACGCGAACGACACGCGCAAGGGCACGAATGCGCCGTACATCGGGCATCTGATGGGAGTCGCCTCGATCGTGCTGGACGACGGCGGAACGGAAGACGAAGCCATCGCGGCGCTGCTGCACGATGCGGCCGAGGACCACGGCGGCCGCGCCACCGCCGAGACCATCCGATCCCGTTTTGGCGATGCCGTCGCGCGGATCGTCGAAGACTGCACCGACTCGTGGGAGATGCCCAAGCGCCCGTGGGCCGAACGCAAGCAGGCCTACGTCGACCACGCGCGGCGGCTGCCGGCGTCCAGCCTGCGGGTGTCGGCGGCCGACAAGGTGCACAACGCGTATGCGATCCTGCGCGATCTCCGGAACGTCGGCGAATCGGTATGGACGCGCTTCAGCGCGAGCGCAGACGACGTGATCGCGTACTACCAGGGGCTCGGTGCGGTCGTACCAGGAGGCCGGCGGCGGACGTCTGCCCGACGAACTCGAACGGATCGTGCGCGGCATCGAACGGGAAATGGGGTATCAGCGGCGCACTAGTCGGACTCGACGCGGACCCTCTCCGGCGGCGCGTAGCCTTCCGGCGCGTCGTGTCCGCCAAAGTACTCTTTCGATTCGGGACGCCGGATCTGCGAGTGCGGCACGATCCGGTCGCGCCGCAGGCCCCGGAAATCCTCGAGCGTGCGCCATCCGCGGTCGGCGTGCCTCTCGAGGAACCCGGTCATCCCGCTGACGAGTTCCCGGATGACGTTGGGACCGATCGCGTGATCCAGCATGGCCGCCGTGCAGACCTGCACGGTGCCGCACCCGAGCAGGAAGTAGTTGAGCGCGTGAGCGAACTCGGCGATGCCTCCGATGCCCGAGAAGGCGCGGTCGGGAAACGCCTGCGTCATTTCGGCCACCTTGGCGAGCGACAGCGGGAGGATCGCCGGACCGCCGAGCCCGCCGCTCGACACCTTGCCGTCCACGTTGACTTCGAACTCGAGCGTGTCGGGATCGACGAGCGGCAGCGACGGGAAGGTGTTCGAGGACACGATCGCGTCGGCGCCCCCGGCAAACGACGCGCGGGCCTCAGCGACGATGTCGGTAGTCGAAGGGGTCAGCTTGCACCACACCGGCACCTTCGCCACCTCCTTGACCACTTCGGTCACGACCGAGATGAGGCCTTCGTCCTTGCCGATGTTGGACCCCATGTCCTTTCGGTCCATGTGGGGGCACGAGAGGTTCAGTTCGAAGGCGTCCACGCCGGCGTCCTGGCACGAGGTGGCGAGCGTCTGCCAGTGGCGCAGTTCCCGGTCGCTGCCGGACCCCGCCATGATCGAGGCGACGAGGATCCGGGACGGATGCGCCTGCTTGATGCGCGCCAGGCGGGGCAGCCACCAGTCGAGCGGCTTGTCAGAGATGAGTTCCCAGTTCCAGGACGAGTGCAGCGCGGTGTTCGGCCGCTTCTGCGTCGAGAGATGGTACGAGTCGGCGGACGCCCGGAGGAACTTCGTCTTCGGACCGGCGACGTTGGTGACCGGGTGCAGGCCGATCGTCTTGGTCACGACCCCGCCCCAGCCGACGTCGAAGGCACGCATGATGTTCGAGTCCGACTCGGTCGGCGGAGCCGACGAGAGGAGGAACGGATTCTCGAATCGCAGCCCGGTAAACGTGACCGACAGGTCAGCCGGCATGCAGCCCTCCCTTCGAAACGCGGATTATGCCACACCACGGTGCGCCACGGATTGCCGATTGGGGCTTGTTGCCCGCGCGGCTCACCGTGGGCGCGGGCGGCTTGACAGTGTCTGGCGGCAGGCATATGTTCGGCCTTCCCCTTGGCTGCCAGGGGACTGACCCGAAAGGAACGACCATGGCGCGGATCGTGCGTGGCGGATTGATTCAGATGAAGGCGGACGTGCCGCTGGACGGCGGTGCGGCCGATATCAAGGAGCGGATGCTGCAGAAGCACCTGCCGCTCATCGACGAAGCCGGGCGGCGCGGCGTGCAGGTGCTCTGCCTGCAGGAGCTCTTCAACGGGCCGTACTTCTGCGCCGAGCAGCAGGCGCGGTGGTACGAGATGGTCGAGCCGATCCCCGACGGTCCGACGGTCGTCAGGATGCAGGAGATCGCGAAACGGCACGGGATCGTGATGATCGTGCCGATCTATGAAGAGGAAATCACCGGCGTCTACTACAACGCGGCCGCCGTGATCGACGCCGACGGCACGTACCTGGGCAAGTATCGGAAGCACCACATCCCGCACGTCGCGCCTGGCTTCTGGGAGAAGTTCTACTTCCGTCCGGGCAATCTCGGATACCCTGTGTTCAAGACCGCCGTGGGCAAGGTCGGGGTGTACATCTGTTACGACCGCCACTTTCCCGAGGGCGCGCGCATTCTCGGCTTGAACGGAGCGGAAATCGTGTTCAACCCGTCGGCCACGGTCGCGGGGCTGTCCGAGTATCTGTGGAAACTCGAACAGCCCGCGCACGCGGTTGCCAACGGCTATTTCGTCGGCGCGATCAACCGCGTCGGCGTCGAGGCGCCGTGGAACATCGGGGAGTTCTACGGCCAGAGCTACTTCTGTGATCCGCGCGGACAGATCATGTCGATCGGCTCCCGCGACAAGGACGAACTGGTCGTGGCCGATCTCGACATGAGCCTGATTCAGACGGTGCGCAACACCTGGCAGTTCTATCGCGATCGACGCCCGGAAACCTACGGAGCGATTACCGTCGGGTAGCAGGCCGCTGAAAAATCCGGCCTGATGGAATATGGGAAAAGGTAGATGGAAGAAGAACCGTGTTCTTCCGTTCTCCATTTACCGTCAGGATGCCGTTTTTCAGCATCCTGGCAGGCGCCTGTTTGACGGACAGCAGCGTATGCGGACACTCCAGAACTTCATCGGTGGCCAGTGGGTGGATTCGTCGGGCGGCCGCGTGCCGGACCTCAACCCGGCCGATACGAACGACATCGTGGCCGAAGCCCCCTCGTCGACGGCGGCCGAAGCCGCCGCCGCCTGCGAAGCGGCCGCACGCGCGTTCGAGGGATGGCGCAACACGCCGGCTCCCGTGCGCGGGTCGATCCTGTTCAAGGTGCAGCGGCGGATGGAGGAACGCCGCCAGGAGCTGGCCGAGGCGCTCACCCGCGAGGAAGGCAAGACGCTGAGAGAGTCGAGCGGCGAAGTCCAGCGCGCCATCAACGTCGTCGAGTTCTTCGCGGGAGAGGCGCGGCGGATCACGGGCGAAACGATCCCGTCCGAGCTGCCGCACAACTTCTGCTACACGATCAAGCAGCCGGTGGGCCCGGTCGCCATCATCACGCCGTGGAACTTCCCCGTCGCGATTCCCATCTGGAAGATGGCGCCAGCGCTCGTCTCGGGCAACACGGTCGTCTTCAAACCGGCGAGCCTGACACCGCTGACCGCTGCCCTCATCGTGGAAATCTTCCACGAGTGCGGGCTGCCTCCCGGTGTCCTGAACCTCGTGTTCGGCGGCGGCCGCCAGGTCGGCGACACCATCGTGCGGCATCCGGCAATCCAGGCGGTGTCGTTCACCGGTTCGAACGAGGTGGGCGTCGCCCTGTACGGCGCGGCCGCGGCACGCGGCATCAAGTGCCAGTGCGAGATGGGCGGCAAGAATCCGATCGTGATCCTCGGCGACGCCGACCTCGATCTCGCGGTCGAGAGCACGGTGCAGGGCGCGTTCGGCTCAACGGGCCAGCGCTGCACCGCGACCAGCCGCGCCGTGGTCGTGGAGTCGATCGCCAGCGAGTTCCTGGCGCGCCTCGAGGCGCGGACCGCTTCGCTCGTGGTCGGCAACGGCCTGCACCCCGCGACAAGCGTGGGTCCGTCGGTCGACGCGCACCAGCTCGACACGGTCCTGAGCTACGTCGAGACCGGCAAGCGCGAGGGCGCGACGCTCGTGCGGGGCGGACAACGGATCGACGGCGACGGGTGCGAGCGCGGGTTCTTCGTCACGCCGACGATCTTCGACGGCGTCAACGCGCAGATGCGAATCGCGCAGGAGGAGATTTTCGGCCCCGTCCTCTCGATCATCCGCGTGCCGGACGCCGCCGCGGCCCTGGCGGTCGCCAACGGCGTGCGCTTCGGGCTGTCAGCGTCGATCTACACGAGCGACGTTGCGTCGATGTTCCGTTTCATCGACCGTCTCGACGCGGGTATCGTCCACGTCAACTCGCCGACCGTGGGCGGCGAAGCGCACATCCCGTTCGGCGGCATGAAGGCGACGGGGGTCGGCCTGCGCGAGATGGGCCGCGTCGCGATTGACTTCTACACGGAGCTCAAGGTCGTCTACGTCGACTACACCGGGGGCAAACGCTCCGGCAATCTGTACTCAGCTGCCACCATGTCTCTTCTGATCAAGAACGGCCGCATCATCACCGCCACCGACGACTACGTCGCCGACGTCTTCTGCGAAAACGGCACGATCACCGCCATCGGCGCCGATCTGCCGGCGCCCCGGTTCCAGGCCGAGCGCACGATCGACGCCTCGGGGCAGTACGTCATCCCCGGCGGCATCGACGTCCACACGCATCTGAACATGCCGTTCGGCGGAACGACATCGGCCGATGACTTCGAATCGGGCACGATCGCCGCGGCATTCGGCGGGACGACCTCCCTCGTCGATTTCGCGATCCAGTACCGCGGCAGCACGATGGCTCACGCGCTGGACGACTGGCGCACGCGCGCCGACGGCAAGGCCGTGATCGACTACGGGTTCCACATGATCGTGACCGAGCTCGCCGATGCGGGGCTCGAGGACATGGACCGGATGGTGCGCGATGAAGGCGTCACGAGCTTCAAGCTCTTCATGGCCTATCCCGGCGTCTTCATGGTGGACGACCAGACGATCTTCCGCGCGCTGAAGCGGACGGGCGCCAACGGCGGCCTCGTGTGCATGCACGCCGAGAACGGCGGCGTGATCGATGAGCTGGTGAAAGAGGCGCTGCGGCGCGGCGACACCGCCCCGAAATACCACGCGCTGACGCGCCCGCCGACGGCGGAAGGCGAAGCGACCGGCCGCGCCATCGCGCTCTCGGAAATGGCCGGCGTCCCGATCTACATCGTCCACCTCTCGGCCGCCCATGCGCTCGACAAGGTGAAGCAGGCCCGCGACATGGGCCTGCCGGCCTACGCCGAGACCTGTCCGCAGTACCTCTTCCTGTCGTACGACAACTACGAGGAACCAGGGTTCGAGGGTGCGAAGTACGTGATGTCGCCGCCGCTGCGCGAGAAATGGCACCAGGACGTGCTCTGGAAGGGCCTCGCGAAGAACGACCTGCAGGTCATCTCGACCGACCACTGCCCCTTCTGCATGCAGGAGCAGAAGGTCCTCGGCAAGGACGACTTCAGCAAGATCCCGAACGGGGCGCCCGGCATCGAGACACGCCTGACGCTGGTGCACAACGGCGGGGTCCGCCCGGGACGCATCTCGCTGAACCGGTTCGTGGAAGTCTGCTCCACCACGCCGGCGAAGATGTTCGGCCTCTTCCCTCGCAAGGGCACCATCGCGGTCGGCAGCGACGCCGACATCGTCGTCTTCGATCCGAACCGGTCGGCCACGCTCGGCGCGAAGACCCTGCACATGAAGGTGGACTACAACCCGTATGAAGGCACCGTCGTCCAGGGATCGCCGTCCACCGTCATCTGCAACGGCGCGGTCGTGATCGACGGCGACCGCTTCGTCGGGAAGAAAGGGGCAGGGCGGTTCCTGCGCCGCGGGCCGAGCCAGGCGCCTGCGGGACTGTAGATGCCCCAGATCGAGCATGCCGACGGACGCGTCGAGCTCGTCGATCTCACCCGCGTGAGCCGCAGCGCTCTCTACAACGAAGATCTCGCCCCGGTCCCGCTCGCCCGCCGCACGTGGACCACGTACAACTACGCCGCGCTGTGGGTCAGCATGGCGCACTGCATTCCCACGTACATGCTCTCGGCGGGCCTGATGGCCGCCGGCATGAGCTGGGGCCAGGCGCTCTTCACGGTGGCCCTCGGCAACACGATTGTCCTGGTGCCGATCCTGCTCAACTCCCACCCGGGCACGAAGTACGGAATTCCCTTCCCCGTCTACGCCCGCGCCGCGTACGGAACGATCGGCTCGAACCTGCCGGCACTGATGCGGGCCGTCGTGGCCTGCGGGTGGTTCGGCATCCAGGCCTGGATCGGCGGCGAGGCCCTGAACACCTTCTTCGCGAGCATCGTCCCCGGATGGCGCGGCCTGCTCGGCGCCGGGGTCGGCGGACACTCGACGACCGAGTGGTGCTCGTTCATGCTGTTCTGGTCGCTGAACGTCTACATCATCTATCGCGGCATGGATCTGCTGCGGAAGGTCGAGAACTGGGCGGCCCCCTTCGTCCTCGTGATGACCGGCGTTCTGCTGGCGTGGGCGGTCACCGAGGCGCACGGCCTCGGCCCGCTGCTCGCCCAGCCGGGCCGGTTCCGGACGCTCGGCGAGTTCATGCCGGTGTTCATCCCCTCGCTGACGGCCATGATCGGATACTGGGCCACGCTGTCGCTCAACATGCCCGACTTCACCCGATTCGGGCGGAGCCAGCGCGAGCAGATGATCGGCCAGACCGTCGCGCTGCCGACGACCATGTTCGTCTTCGCCGCGATGGGGGTGCTCATCACGAGCGCCACCACGATCATCTACGGCGAGGTGATCTGGGACCCGATCAAGCTGGTGGGCCGGTTCAGCTCGCCGCTCGTGATCGCCGTGTCCATGTTCACCGCCGTGGTCGCGACGCTCGCGGTGAACATCGCCGCCAACGTGGTGTCGCCGGCCAACGACTTCGCCAACGCCTTTCCGCGCCTGATCACGTTCAAGACCGGCGGCCTGATCACCGGCATCCTCGGAATCGTCATCCAGCCGTGGCGGCTCCTGGCGGACCCGTCGGGGTACATCTTCGACTGGCTGCTTGGCTACTCGGGCGGGCTCGGGTCGATCGCCGGCGTCCTCATCGCGGACTACTGGATCGTCCGGCGCCGGCAACTGTCGCTCGAAGACCTGTACCTCACGACCGGCCGCTATGGACGCTGGAATGCGGCCGGCGTGGTGGCCACCCTGGCCGGCTGCGCGGCCGCGTGGATCGGACTGGTCTACCGGCCGCTGCGTCCGCTCTACGACTACGCCTGGTTCGTCGGATTCGCGGTCGCCGCCGGCACCTACCTCGCGTTCAGCCGAAACACGCGCGTGTGAGCGCACTCTTTCCATCTCCCATTTCCCATTTTCCATCTACCATTGACGGAAGGACATGTTCGCCCGGGTTCGACTGCTCGTGTTCGCCGCGGCTCTGCTCGCTCCGGGTGGCTGCGCGCATCTGCCTTCGGCGGGGCAGCCGCTCCGAACATCCGAGACGTTCGTGACGCTCCACGGCCACGCGTTGCGGCTCCACCTCAGCTGGCCGACACCGCCCGCGCCCGGTGCGGCCTTGCTCGTTTACGCCACGGGTGATGCGGGGTGGTGGGGCAAGGACCGCGACATCTTCCGGCACCTCGAGACCTGGGGCTATCCAGCCGTCGGGTTCAGCGCGCGCGAGTACGTGCATCACCTCGGCCACGATACCGTGTCGTCCGCAGAAGTCGGGACCGATTACAGGTCGATCATCGCGGCCGCCCTTGCGGCGCTGGGTCAGCCTTCGACGACACGGGCGCTGCTCGTGGGAAAGTCGCGCGGCGCGGGCCTGTCGGTCGCGGCCGCGCTGAGCCCAGGGCTGAACGCGGTGCTCGACGGCGTCATGGCGGTCGGACTGACCCGCGAGGAGGAGTACGTGCGCACGAGGGTGCGCGGTTCGCCGTCGCGTGAGCTCCAGATGCTCGAGACCTACGCCCGCCTCCCGGATATCGGACTTGTTCCGGTCGCGGTGATCCAGTCCACGCATGACGACTACGTACCGGCCGCGGAAGCACGCGAGTTGTTCGGCCCCGACACCGCGACACGTGAACTCGTCGCCGTCGAATCGCGAAACCACAATTTCGGAGGCGCCGTCGACAGGCTGTACGCCGAGATGGCACGCTCCCTGGAGTGGATGCTCCATCGATGACTCGCATCGCCACGGCATTCGTTGCGGCGCTCCTGTGCGCCGCCGCTCCGGCGCACGGCGCCGAGAAGGTCGCGGTCACGATCCGCGGCAAGGCGCTGACGGTCGAGTTATATCGCCCCGCGCCCGGTGTTTCCCCCAAAGGGACGGTACTGATGGGCAGCGGCGACGTCGGCTGGGTTGGCCTGAGCGTGGACCTGTCCGAGTTCCTGTCCGCCGAGGGCTATGCCGTCGTCGGCATCAACGTGCGGCACTACCTCTCGATGTTCACGTCGGGATCCGAGCACGTGATGCCGGAACAGGTGCCGGGCGACTATGCCGCCATCGTTCAGGCGCTCCGCGAGCGCCAGGCGCTCTGGGGCCCCGTCGTCGTGGCCGGCGTCTCGGAGGGCGCGGCGCTGGCGGTCCTGGCGGGGTCGGATCGGGCGAACCGATCCTGGCTCACCGGCGTGCTGACGATGGGGCTGCCGCCGACAGCGGAACTCGCGTGGCGGTGGACGGACGCGACGACGTGGATCACGAAGAAGGACGCCAACGAACCATCGTTCGAGCCGCGGCTGTTCATCGGCGGCATCTCGCCGGTGCCCCTGTGGATGATCCAGTCGACCAGCGACGAGTACGTGAAGGAGGCCGACTACCGGCTGTTCGAGCGCGAGGCGCGTGCGCCCAGCCGCCTCGTCCTCATCGACGCCGCGAATCACCGCTTCACGGACCGGCTGCCACTTCTTCACCAGCAGGTGCTCGCGGGCCTTGCCTGGTTCCGGAACCCGGGCTGACGCGAGCCGCCTCCGACGGCGTCAGCACCCGCGCCCAGCCGCCGGCCACCAGGGCCGCGACGTAGGCGGTCGCTACCGGAAACTCCCAGGCGCTCTGGTACCCCATGTAGCGCGGCTGCCAGACGGGCTCGAACTTTTCTTTGTACTGCCGCAGACCCTGGAAGTTGTACCAGTGCTCGCCGTGCTGAAAGAGCACGCGGGCGAGCCGCTCGCGCCCGTGCGCGCCTCGTGACACACCCACGCTGGCGAGCGGAGCCATCCCGAGGTTGAACACGTCGAAGCCCTGTTCCTTCGCGTAGAGGAACAACGAGACGAAGAGAAAGTCCATCACGCGGGGCCCGTCGCTGCGGTAGCGCATGAGATCCACGGACATCTCCTGGCGCATCGGGCCCTTCAACATGTTGGCGAATGCGATGATCCTGCCGGTGTCGATCGCCTCGACGACGGCGCAGGGATACGTGGACACGTATTCGCGGTCGAAAAAGCCGATCGAGAACTGGCGCTCGGCGACGGCCTTGCTGACGAGCCAGTCATCGGAGATCTCGCGCAACTCGTCCAGGCGCCGCCCCGCTTCGTACGGCGCCATGATCCGGAACCGCACGCCGTCGCGCTCGGCGCGCCGCAGCACCTGGCGGTACATCTTTCCCGCGTGCCCGTCGGTCGACACCTGTCGAAGAGGCACGAGCGCCTCCTCGCCGAGTTTGAAGAAGATGTAGCCGCGGTCGTGAAGCGGCGGGATCCACTCCGGGGACACCTGGTAGAACAGCGGACGGCGATCGAGCTCGCCGGCGAACCGGAAGAGCGCGTCGAGAAACTCGCCGCGATCGGCGACGCGGACGACGGGATCGGCAAGTACCACCAGATACGGCCCGGCCGTGCGGTACAGGCACATCCCACGCGTCCCGTCCATGAAGATGGCCTTGTCGCCATTGGCCGCCATCAGCGGCGTCGAGCTGCCGCCGATGCGCGCGTGCAGATCGAGCGCGTCCCGAATCGCCGCGGCCGAGGGACGGGCGAAGCGGACCGGCACGCGCAGTGCGACGTAGATGGCCGCGGCAATGACGGCCAGGGCAAGTGCGATGGCGCTCCTGGCGAAGCGGCTCGATTCGAGGCGATAGCCGAGCTCCAGCCACCGGCTGAAGGCACCGAAGCCGGTGCGATGCGTGAGGACGCCGAAGATGACGAATATCGCGACCGCGACCGTGCCGATGGCGACGTCGGCGCCCTCGATCCAGTCGCCGCCGCTGTCGCGATCGAAGAGCGCCGCGTGGGAAGCCGCCGCAATCGCGAGACCGCCGAGCACGACGGCCTCCTCCCAGTCCAGCCCCTTGAGCAGGGCCGACAGCGCGCCGAGCCCGAGCAGCACCATGGTCGCGCGGAACGCCGCGCGGTAACCCCGCGCGAGGCCGCGCGCGAGGGCAAGGAGCAGCAGGCCGGCCATGGCGGCGGCGAGCTGTCCGAACTCGACGAGCGGCAGGGGCACGACGTTCTCGAGCGCCACGAGGCGCGTGTGCAATGCCGGCGACGCGCTGCTCAGCATGATCAGCAGGCCGCCGGCTCCGGTCAGGCCGGCGACGACCCTGCGCGCGACCTCGATGCGGCGCTGGGTTCGCCGCGTGGCCCAGGACAGCAGCAGGAGCGACGCCACGGTCCACGGCAGGACGTAGTAGACGAGGCGGAGGGTCACGACGATGGCCGCGGCGGCCGCCGCCGTCATCGGCAGGTGCGCAATCCAGTAGGCGTCAGCACCGCCGAAGCCGCCGGGCACCAGGCTGACGAGGCCGATGACCTGTCCGATGAAGAACGTGCGCAGCGCCGGAATCATCGCGGGCGCGCCCGCGGCGGCGCGCAGCACGGCCAGAAAGACGATCGAGGCGAGCAGCCAGTCGAGCCACCCGACGAGCGCCATCTCCATCGAATAGGCGGACGTGACGTCGCGGCGGGAGATCCGCGCGACGGCGGCGAGCAGGGTGCGGGTCGCGTAGACCAGCGCGCTCGTCAAGACCAGCGCGAGCAGGGCCGTGGACGCCAGCCCCGCCCCGAGTCGCGTCGCCACGAGGACAGCGACGGTCCAGCCGGCGAGTCCGGATCCGAAGGCCACCGCGATCGCGATCACTCCGCCCTGGAGATCGGCGGCGCGATCGATTGCGGGCGCGTACAGCCAGAAACGGATCGCCGGGCCGGCCAGCGGCCCGAGGGTGAGAAAGTTGCTCCACGCGAACGCCACGGCGCCGTACCGCCAGCGCTGCCACGCGGGTGAGCGGGTCTGCCTGAACGCCACGACGTCGTAGAGGCCCATCACGGTCACGTTCAGGACCGTGAAGGCCGCAGCCGTCGCAACCCATCGCGGATCGAGCGATCGGAGCACCACCCGCGCATCGCGGATGTGAATGGAGCCCAGCGCGTCCCACGACAGCCACACCACCGCCGTGACCGCCACGATCGGCCATGTCTGGGCCGCGTGGCCCAGCAGCCAGAGTGTTCGTCCTTCGAACCGTCGAATCAGATCCCGCACGAAGGCGTACCTCGTCCGCCAGCATTCAGTCTACGCGGTGCGCGGTCGAACATCGTAACCCGAGCTGTCAGGCGGCCTGCCGCTCCACCCGTCCGCGCAGTCCCTCGATGGCTGCGCCGATCTCCCGCAGTTCCTGCTCTGTGGAGCGGAGCTTCTCCCCTTCGGCGCGGACGAAGCGGCTGTACGGCGCGATGCGTTCGCGGATACGGGGGGCACTCGCCGCGATTTCGTGCGTGAACTCCGAGCGCAACGCCTCTGAGAGGCGCTGGCGCAGCGCGGCGATCTTCCGGCGCATCTGTTCCTTCGCGCGCTCGCGCCTGGCCGGCAGGACGAAGAAGCCGATGGCCGCCATCACCGACGCCATGAGGACACCGGTCACGTCGGCCGCGGCCGTCGTCGCCACAAAGGCGACGATAGCGCCCAGCCCGAGCGCACCGGCGCCGGCCGCCGCCGCCGTCGCAACCGCGTTGCGGGCGCTGTCGGCCAGAGCGCTGGCTTCGCGGCGTCGGTCGTAGCTGTCGACCACGCGCTGGGCCTCCCGGCCGACCGACTCGATCAGCCGCGCGCGGTCGTAGTGGAACCGGGCGCCGTCCTGATCGCCGACTATCCGATCGTGGTGCTGGCGCCGGCGCTCCGACAGATGCCGCGACACCTCCTGCCACTGCTGCAGATCCGCATCGACCAGCCAGTCCACCAGTTCGTTGACCTTGCGCTCGATCTGCCGGGGCGCGTCAGCCACGACCTGCTGCTCGAACCCCTGCTGCATCCGGCTGCGATTGAGCAGATCCATGACCCGCCCGATACGCAGCGTGTCGTCGAAGTACTGCTGCCCGCGCTGTTCCATGTCGAGCAGGATGCGATCGATGTCGGCCATGCGGAACTCGAAGTCGCGAAGCCGATCCTCCTGGTACACCACGAGCTGCCGCTCCACCTGGTCGAGCGTGGTGAAGTCCTCCTGCAGCAGCGCCGTCCGGTCGCCGACGACCGCGAGATGCCGCTCGACCAGGGCGCCGCCGACGCCCAGCGGATTGAGCAGCTTCAGGTGCACGCGGCTTGGCGAGTCGAGCGTGCCGCGAATGTAGGCCTCGAGCGCCTCGAAGCGGCTGTCGGCCCAGACGGCCTGGTCGCCTTCCTTCGCCCGCAGGGCGAGCCGCGCGCTCACCGGGAATACGTCGGGTCCGAACCCGAGCAGCGTGCGGGCGCTCTCGCGCACGAACGCGACGACCTCCTGCACGTCGGCATCGGTGCCCAGGATGTCGATCTTGTTGATGACGATGACGACCTTCTTGCCCCAGGCCCGCACCTTCTCCAGGAACGCCCGCTCGCTTTCGGTGAACGGGCGGTCCGCCGACGTCACGAACAGCACGAGGTCGGATCGGGGCACGAAATCGGCGGTGATCGCCTCGTGCTCGCGGATGATGGCGTTGGTCCCCGGCGTGTCGACGATGTGCACCTCGCGCAGGATCGGCGCCGGCGCGGTGATCACGTGCAGCGACGCGTCCCTGGCGACCCGGCCCGGCGCCTCGCCGAACTGCAGCACGTTGATCTGGGATGTGGTCGGCGTCACCCCCTCCTGCACCACGCGGCTGCCGAGCAGCGCATTGATGAAGGCGCTCTTCCCGGCGTTGAACTCGCCGACAATGACGAGCAGGAAGAGTTCGTCGAGCTGGTCGACGGACGCGCTCAGCGTGGCCTGCTGCTCGGGCGCGGCCTCGAACCGCGCCAGCGCCGTCTGGAGGCGAGACAGGACACGGCGTTCCTCGCGAAGGAGCTCATCCTGCTCGTCGGTGAGGATTTTCTTCAGCATGGCCCAGCTGGATCGTGCAGGAATGAGGCCATCAGCTCAAGGGAAAAGGGCGACGCCCGGGTGCCGGGCCGCGGAGTCGTCGCGGCTCCAGTCGGTGTGCGGCGCATGGTTCTCCACGATCCAGCCGTACACGAGCCGGCCGTAGCTCTGCCAGCGCATGCGCTTGCGTTCGTAGAACGGCACCAGCGCGCTCTGCAGCGCCGGCAGGCGATAGAGCGGCACGCCCGGGAAATAGTGGTGTTCCAGGTGGTAGTTCGAGTTCAGGTACGCGAAATCCCAGAACCAGTGCCCCCGCATCAGGGTTCCCCACTTCGCGGGGTCTGTCGGATCGATGTCGTAGTGCTGCCCGAGGCGGTTCAGCGTGAAGGCGATCGGGAAGACGAAGAACACGGGGATGATGCTCGTGCGCAGCGCGGCGTAGAAGCCGAAGAAGAACCAGAGGGCCGCAAGCGCGCCCAGATGGGCCCCGAGCGACACCCTCCGCTCCCAGGCGATGGTCCGCTGCAGCGCCGGCGGGTAGGTCGACGACTCGCGCCGCGCGGCGCGAAAGTAGATCGGAAACAACGCAGGCGTGGCATACAGCAGCTTGTACCAGCGCGCGTTCACCTTCGGCGACAGGTGATGCCGCTTGGGATCGTCATCCTCGGACCCGAGCTCGGCGTGATGGTCCAGGTGCCACCGCGTGAACTGGCTCGCCGAAATGCCGCTCGGTATCGCGTAGAACAGCCCCAGGACCCGCGTCGCGAACGGCCGCTTCCGCTCGAACACCAGGTGATGCAGCACCTCGTGCAGCAGCACGGTGAAATTGAAGATCGTGAAGCCCTGGACGAACGCCAGCGGAATCCAGATCAGTGGATTCCGAAAATGGACGAGCCCCCAGGTTGCCGCCGCGAGGATCGCGAACTGGCGCCCCGCGAGCAGGAAATGCCGGACGGCGGATTTCCGGTGCAGGTCGCGCATCTGCTCCCGCGAGACGACCTCGCCCAGCTCAGCCCGAAGGCCGGCGGTGTGCTGCGAGTAGTAGTGGGACACGTCGAAAATGATTGTAGCAGGGGCCGGCCAGGGCCCGCTGGAGCCGGCCCGGCGGGCCGGCAGGTGATTCGTCCGGCTATTCCTCCGCCGGGATCGGGATTTTCGTGCGGCCGACGCGCGTGAGCGCCACCCCGACGAGCACCGCCGCGGCGCCGCCAGCCTTGGTCGCGCCGAGCGGCTCGCCCAGAACGGTGACCGCCGTCAGCAGGGCGACGATCGGCACGACATTCGAGTAGACCGCCGTGCGGGCGCTGCCGATCTCGCGAACGGCCGCGTACCAGATGGTGTACCAGACGCACAGGGCGAACAGCGCCGAATACACGAGCGCAACCCAGGTGCCCGCGCTGATGCCCGTCCACCGGACGCCGAGCAGGTGCGGCGTGAGGGCCGCGAGATACAGCGCGGTTCCGATCGTCATCGACACGCCCGTGACGCCCACGGGCGAGTGCCGGACCATCAGCGGGCGCGCGCCGATCGTGAAGGCCGCCCAGCAGGCGACCGCGCCCAGGATCTTGAGGTCGCCCGCGAGCGAACTGCCTTCGAGCGTGGCGCCGTGACCGACGACCACGTAGATGCCGGTCACCGACAGCGCGGCGCCCGCCCAGTGGAGCGGGCTGACGCGGTCCAGCCCGAGCGCGGCGCTGACCAGCGCGATGACCACCGGCGTCGCTGCCAGCATCAACGAGCTGTTCGCCACGCTGGTTTCCGCCAGCCCCGAGATGAACAGGTACTGGTAGAGCGAGTGTCCGACGACCCCGAGGGCGGCCAGGCCGAGCCAGTCCCTTCGCGTGATCGGCGCGGGTGAATGGAAGATGCTCGCGATGGATGTTCCGGCTGGCGGGGGGGTCGCGGCCGTCAGACCGAAGCGGCGCAGCCCGAAGATGATGGTCAGAAACACCGACGACGCCAGGACCATCCGCACCGCATTGAAGGCCTGCGGGTCCATCTCGCGGAACGCGTGCTTGACGATCGAGTAGTTGGTGCCCCAGATCAGGGTCATCACGAGCAGCAGGACGTCGATGCGGGACGCCCGACCACGGATCGCACGGACGACGCGGATCGGAGACCTAACCACAGATCACACAGATCACACTGATCGGAGAACGGGCCACGGATCGCGGGGATCGGGTGACCACGGATCGGCGCCGACAATCCCGTGGTCGCCGGGCCGCAAGTCCGTGAAGTCCGTTGTGAAAAACAAACGGGAGGAGGACCCGGCCGATTGGTGTGACGAACCGGTCGGGTTCCCGCTCCCGTGAAGACGGCCAGATATCGGGTGGCTGCCTTTATCCCCCGAACGGATTGAGGAAGAACAGAATCAGCGAAATCAGCAGCACGTAGATGACCAGTGACTCGATCAGCACCAGCCCCAGGATGAGCGCGCCGCGGATGTCGCCGGCCGCACTCGGGTTGCGGGCGATCGCCTCGGCCGCCGCGCTGACCGCGCGGCCCTGGCCGAGCGCCGCGAGTCCCGCGGCAAACGCCAGCGCGAAACCGGCCGTAATGATCGACCAGCGGATCATCTCGGTGTGGCCAGCAGCCGCCGCTGCCGTGTCCTGCGCGTAAACCGGCGCGAACACGCCGGCAACCAGCACCAGTGCAAATGTCAGAACGGAACGTTTACTCACGACCACAGCCTCCTCTTGACCTTTCCCAGACCCTGAACCCCGATGAACCGGAACGTCTGCTCACGCCGCCGCCGGCGCCTCATGGCCGCTTGGTGCATCGTGCCCATGCTCGTCGACATGGTGTTCGACCGCCACGGCTCCCTGCAGGTAGATGATGGACAGGAGCACGAAGATGAATGCCTGCAGGCCGCCCGTAATGAGCCCGAGCAACATCATCGGCAACGGCACCAGGAACGGGATGATGCTGAAGAGGATGATGATCACGAGCTCTTCGCCGAAGATGTTGCCGAACAGACGCAGCGAAAGCGACAGCACACGCGAGAGGTGGCTGATGATCTCGATGACGAACATGAGCGGCGCGATGAACACCGGCGCGCCAGGCGGGGCGGCGAAGTGCCAGATGTACTTGAACAGCCCCTGCGTCCTGATGCCCTGGTAGTGGTAGTACACCCAGATGGTGAGCGCGCAGCCGAGCGTCACGTTGATGCTGCTGGTCGGCGCCATCAGTCCGGGCACCAGCCCCATGTAGTTGCCCATGAGGATGAAGATGCCGAGCGTGCCGATGAGCGGCAGAAAGCGGGCGCCGGTCGGACCGATCCACTCTTCGAGCAGGCCGACGATCGCGCGCACGCCGTCTTCCATGAGGATCTGGAACCGGCCGGGATGTTCGACGCTCAGGCGCGAGCGAACCACGAGCGACACGATCGTCATGGTGATGACGATCAGCAGGACCATCACCAGATAGTTCGGAATCACCGGGTGATCCGCCGAGAAGTGAAAGCCCATGGGCTCGAGCGCCGCCTGGACGAGCGGCCCGAGGAGGGAGTTCACGAACTGGACGATCCAGAGCTTGTGTTCTATCTTGTCCATCAGACTCTCGTCGCGCTCCGCGCCGTATCGACGGGATCCGCGACGTGCCGATTCTACTTCTTCAAGAGGAGGCGGAGGGCTTCGACCGAAGCCGCCGCCACGACCGAGGACGCGCCCACCAGCAGCCCCACGGGATGCAGGCGCAAACGCGCAATCATAACGTACGCCAGAACGGCGAGTAAAGCGTACCGGCCGGCCAGTTTGGTGACCGTCCAAGCCAGATTAGGGAGATTGGGGGCCCGCTTCGGCGGCCGGCCCACGGGCTGATCGCCCCCTGTTCGCCCCCCCACCGTGTTCACCAGGCCGTTCACGCCCGACGCAATCGCCCGGTAGCTGACCGCGATCAGCACGCCGCCACCCAGGACCGCGAGCGGCGCCGCCGGCGCGCCGCGCCCGATGACGAGGGCGGCCGCCGCCATGGCGAGGCACGCGACGACCGAGGTCCGCTCGATTCGCCGCAGCATCGGGTCGGCGCGCACGCTACTTCAGGAACCGGCCGGCGGTGCGGTAGACGTTGAGAATGCCCGCCACGAGGCCGAGAAAGAAGAACAGGAAGAACAGCCAGGGACTCGTGCCCAGCCAGTTGTCCAGCAACGTGCCGAACCACGCGCCGATGACGATGGCCAGCACGAACGCAATTCCGACCGTGCTGAGTGCCCCCATCTGTCGGACGGTGTCGGACAGCGGTTTCTTGTCAGGCGCCATGGCCGCCATGATACTCCGCGGCCCGCGTCGCGACCCGCCTGGCGGTTGTCCGCTTCCCTGCCGGCCCGGGAATCAGCGGAGGCCCAGCGCCGGGGCGGCCCCCAGCGAGAGCGCCGAGGCCTGCGCGAACTCGAAGAGCTGGCGCGGATAGACCCCCAGGCCAATCGTGGCGATGACCGCGACGATCAGCACGGCCGCGAGCGCCGGCGATATCCGGAACGGCGTCGGTTCCTCGTCAGCCTTGGAGATCCACATGAAGACGACGACGCGGACGTAGTAGTAGAGCGACAGCGCGCTGTTGGCCACGCCGATGACCGCGAGCCAGACGTAGCCGGCGTCGATCGCCGCGCCGAACACCCACAGCTTGCCCATGAACCCGGCCGTCGGCGGGATGCCGCCGAGCGACAGCATGAAGAGCAGCATCGCGATCGCCGCGCCCGGGTGTGTCGCGTAGAGCCCGGTCAGGTCCTTCAGCTCGTCGCCGATGATGTCCTTGCGGCGCAGCATCGTGACGACGGCGAACGCGCCCATCTGCATGAAGGCGTAGATCATCAGGTACACGAGCGCGGCGGTGATCCCGCGGGTGGTGCCCGCCACGATCCCGATGAGCACGTAGCCGGCGTGCGCGATCGACGAATACGCGAGCAGCCGCTTCGTGTTGCCCTGCGAAAGCGCCGCGAGGTTCCCGACGGTCATCGTCATGACCGCCAGCACGTAGAACAGGCCGCTCCAGCCGAGCGGCATGCCCCAGATGGCGCCGAGGCCATCGACGCGGAACGCGGGGAGCCCTTCGACGAAAATCCGGAGCAGCATCGCGAACGACGCCGCCTTCGAGCCGACCGACAGGAACGCAGTAATCGGTGTCGGCGCGCCTTCGTACACGTCCGGGGCCCACATATGGAACGGGACGGCGGCGATCTTGAAACCGATGCCGGCAACGAGCAGCATCACCGCAAACGGCAGGAGCAGCCCGCCGTCGCCGGCCGCGAGCGACGTCGCGATCACGCGCAGGTGGGTCGAGCCGGTCAGCCCGTAGAGCAGCGACATGCCATAGAGCAGGATGGCGAGCGAGAACGCGCCGAGCACGAAGTACTTGATGGCCGCTTCGTTCGACCGGCGGCTCGGACGGATGTAGCCGACGAGCACGTAGAACGACACCGCCATCGTCTCGAGGCCGATGAAGATCGTGATGAGATCCACGCCGCCCGCCATGAACATCATGCCGAGCGTCGCGCAGAGGACGAGGAAGTAGTACTCGCCAGGGCGCACGTGCTCGGCCGTCAGGTACTTCGGCGACATCATGACCGTCAGGGCGGCCGACAGCAGGAAGATGACCTTGAAGAACAGCCCGAATCCGTCGATGGCGACCAGGTCGCGCGCGACGGTCGTGTTGAGCCCGACGCCGGGAAGCAGGGCCACGGCCGCCAGCCCCAGGATCGCGACCGACACCCACGCGAGCCACCGCTCCCTGTCGCGCGGCAGCAGCACGTCGAGCACCAGCACGAGGAGCGATCCCGCCGTCAGGACGAGCTCCGGCAGGAGGTAGTAGAAATCCGCGGACGAGAACCCGGCCGGCATGTTAGTGTGCGCCCCCGGCGTGTTTGACCGGCGCGGCCGCCGGCGCCGTCTCCGGCACCGCCGGGCACGGAGGCGTCATCAGGAGGCCCGGAGGGGCCGTGGCGCCGGCGTCAGCAGCGGCGGCGACGCCCGGCGTCAGGCAGTCGGCGGCTTTCGCGAGCGCCGGGCCGTACTTGTCCCCGTTGACCCGCATGACCACGCGGTTCACCGCCGGCTCGAGCCGCCGCAGGATCGGCGTCGGATAGATCCCGATCCAGATCGCCAGCGCGATGAGCGGCGCGAAGGTGAGGAACTCGCGTCCGTTGAGGTCCTTCAGACCGGCGTTCGCCGGATTCTCGATCTTGCCGAACATCGTCCGCTGGTAGAGCCACAGCATGTAGGCCGCGCCGAGGACGATGCCGCTGGCCGCAACGGCCGCGTACCACTTGTGGACGACGTAGACCCCCTGGAGGATCAGGATCTCGCCGATGAACCCGTTCAACGCGGGCAGGCCGATCGACGACATCGTCATGATGAGGAACACGGCGGCGAAGACCGGCATGTTCTTCGACAGCCCGCCGTACTCGGAGATCTCGCGGGTGTGCCGCCGCTCGTACACGATGCCCACGATCAGGAAGAGCGCGCCGGTCGAGATGCCGTGGTTCAGCTGCTGGACGATGCTGCCGGTGAGGCCCAGCGGCGTCAGGGCGAACATGCCGAGCATCACCATCGCCATGTGGCTCACGCTCGAGTAGGCGACGAGACGCTTCCAGTCGGTCTGGGCGAGCGCCACGAGGGCGCCGTAGACGATGCCGATCACCGAGAGGCCGATCATCATGGGGACGAACTCCCGCGTCGCGTCCGGCAGGATCGGGAGGCTGAACCGGATGAACCCGTATGTTCCCATCTTCAGGAGAACAGCCGCCAGGATCACCGAGCCGGCGGTCGGGGCGTCCGTGTGGGCGTCGGGCAGCCAGGTGTGGAACGGGAACATCGGGACCTTCACGGCGAAGCCGAGGAAGAAGGCCAGGAACACCCACCACTGCAGGTTGCGCGGCAGGGTCATCTGCTGGAACACCGTGATGTCGAACGTGCCCGGGTTGCCCAGAACTCTGCGCATAGTAGAAGTAGAGCGCGAGGATGCCGAGGAGCATCACGACGCTGCCGACCAGGGTGTAGAGGAAGAACTTGATCGCCGAGTAGAGGCGGCGCCCGCCGCCCCAGATGCCGATGAGGAAATACATCGGCACGAGCATCACTTCCCAGAAGAGGAAGAACAGCAGGAAGTCGAGCGAGACGAACGCGCCAATCATGCCCGTCTGGAGGACGAGCAGGAAGATGTAGTACTCCTTCACCCGCTCGGTGATGGCGGTCCAGGACGACAGGATCGCGATGGACCCCATCATCGTGGTCAGCAGGATCAGCAACACGCTGAAGCCGTCCACGCCGAGGAAGTAGCTCGCGCCGATCGACGGGATCCACTCCGCCCGCTCGACGAACTGCCACTGCCGCGCCGCCGGGCTCGTAGCGGAACCAGAGCGGCAGCGAGACGAGCAGGCCCAGGAAGGCGACGAGGTTGGCAATCCACCGGATGGCGTTCTCCTGGCGCTTGTTGACGAACAGCAGCAGGATCGCGCCGGCCAGCGGCGTGAACAGGATGACCGAGAGCAGGTGATTCTGGAAGAAAGTCATATGGTTATCGTGCGATGAGGTAAATCGTCAGGAACGCGAACACGCCGAAGAGCATCAGGAGCGCATAGTTCTGCACGAGCCCTGTCTGCACCCGGCGCACGAAGAAGCTGGCCTGCCCCGCCGTCCACCCGACGAGGTTCACGAGCCCGTCCACCACGTGCTTGTCGATCATGTGCGACGCCCACGCCGAGAGCCGCGTCAGCCACCCGGATCCGTTCACCGCGCCGTCTACCACGTTCCGATCGAACGTCCACAGGCCACGGCCGCTCGAGAGGGTGCCGTCGATCGCGGTCGCGTTGTACAGCTCGTCGACGTAGTACTTGTTGAAGAGCAGCGTGTGGACGCCCCGGAACCGCGCCATCAGGCGGTTCGGGATCTCCGGCCGGGCGAGGTAGAAGTGCCGGGCGACCGAAATGCCGGCCGCCGCGACGAGAACGGAGAAAATCATCAGGCCGATCTCAGCGGTGCGCGACACGTGCGCCGTTTCGCCGGGCTCCCCGGCCGCCTGCTCGCCGGCTACGTGTTCGCCCGGCGTGCCCTGCCCCGTCGTCGCCGCGGCGGCCGGCCCCGTCTCCAGGGCGCCCGCGGGTTCGACACCCAGCCGCACGTCGTGCGCGGCGGTCTCGTGGGCGGCTGCCGACGCCGTGAAGCTCGGCTCGAGGAAGTGCTCGATCGCGTTGGTGCCGGAGAGCGCCTGCGGGATCCCGACGAAACCCGCGACCACCGCACCGACCGCGAGCGCCATCAGTGGCACCGTCATCGCCCGGGGCGACTCGTGGGGCCCGTGCCACGCATGGCCGTGCCCGTGCGACGCTGGCGCCGCCACCTGGGCGTCAGCCGCCCCGTGCGTCACCTCGTGGTCGGCCTTCTGCGCCTGGCCGTGGGCGTGCGCGTCGAGCGGATGTGGCGCGCCGTGCACCGCCGCCTCCTTCGCCGCGGCCGGCGATGCCGCGGTCGCCCACGCCACGCCGCGATAGCTCCCGTAGAAGGTCAGCATCATCAGCCGGAACATGTAGAACGCGGTCAGGAGCGCCGTCACGACCGCCAGCACCCACAGCGGGCGGTTCGACAGGAACGTGCGGTAGAGGATCTCGTCCTTGCTGAAGAACCCGGCGAACGGCGGGATGCCCGAGATCGCCAGCGTGCCGAGCATCATCGTCGCGAAGGTCACCGGCATGAACTTCTTCAGCGAGCCCATCTTCTGCATGTCCTGCTCGCCGGCCATCGCGTGGATGACCGACCCGCTCCCGAGGAACAGCAGCGCCTTGAAGAAGGCGTGCGTCATCAGGTGGAAGATGGCGGCCGCAAACGCGCCGACGCCCGTCGCCAGGAACATGTAGCCGAGCTGTGAGACGGTCGAATACGCGAGCACGCGCTTGATGTCGTTCTGCACGAGCCCGATGGTGGCGGCCATGAGCGCCGTGAGCGCGCCGACGATGGCGACGATCTGCATGACGAGCGGCGCGTGTTCGAACAGGACCGCGTTGCGCGCCACCATGTAGACCCCCGCCGTGACCATCGTCGCGGCGTGGATCAGCGCGGACACCGGCGTCGGCCCTTCCATCGCGTCCGGCAGCCAGACATACAGCGGGATCTGCGCGCTCTTGCCGGTGGCGCCGACGAACAGCAGCAGGCAGATCGTGGACATCACGCCGAACCCGGCGGCTTCGACCGGCATCGTGGCCGCGGCGTTCGCGACCGCCCTGAAGTCGAGCGTGCCGAACGTGAAGAACACGAGGAACATCCCGAGGATGAACCCCCAGTCGCCGATCCGGTTGGTGATGAAGGCTTTCTTGCCGGCGTCCGACGCGCTCTTCTTCTCGTACCAGAACCCGATCAGCAGGTACGAGCAGAGTCCGACCCCTTCCCAGCCGACGAACATCACGAGGAAGTTGCCGCCCAGCACGAGGGTGAGCATGAAGAAGCAGAACAGGTTCAGGTAGCTGAAGAACCGCGCGTACCCGCCGCGCGGCTCCTCGTGCATGTAGGCGGTCGAGTAGACGTGGATCAGGAAGCCGACGCCGGTGACCACGAGAATCATCAGTGCCGACAGCGGATCGAGGCGCAGCGTCCAGGGCACCTGGAAGGTGCCGATGACGTTGTGCGCCGTCTCGAGCGGGATCGCAGGAATCCACTGGGCGATCACGACGTCGTGCGCCCGCGCGTCAGCCGGCAGGCCGAGCAGCCCGATGAACGCGCCGATCGAAATCACCAGCGAACCGGCCATCGTCGCGCACGCCAGCAGCCCGGCCGTCGCGCGGCTGAAGTAGCGGATGCCGACCAGCCCGTTGATCGCGGCCCCGGCGGCGGGGAGAAGAGGTATTAACCAGATCAGATCCATATAGCCTCTGTAGGGGCGCCTCGCGAGGCGCCCTTACACCTACCAGAGCCTCGTGAGGCGCCCTAACTACCGGCCTCGCGAGGCGCCCCTGCACTTACCAGCGCATGATGTTCAGTTCGTCGATGTTCAGCGTTTCCTTGTTGCGGTAGTAGGCCAGGATGATGCCGAGCCCGACCGCCGCTTCCGCGGCCGCAACCGCGATCACGAAAATCGCGAACACCTGGCCGACCGCGTTGTGCAGCTGCTGCGAGAACGCCGCGAGGTTGATGTTCACGGCGTTCAGCATCAGTTCGATCGACATGAAGATGACGATGACGTTGCGGCGCACCATGACGCCAATCGCCCCGATCATGAAGAGCGCGGCCGACAGCACCAGGTAGTGGTACGGCGTAATCGGAACCATGGCCTGTCAGATCTCCTTCTTCGCGAGCAGGATGGCGCCGATCATCGCCACGAGCAGCAGCATCGACGCGACCTCGAACGGCACCAGGTAATCGGAATAGAGCAGCATCCCCACGATCCGCGTGTTGCCCGCGGTCTCGAGGGCCGGCCCCGCCGCAGCCGCGGCCTGCGCGGCGTTCACCGCGGCGGTGGCGGGCCGTGCCGCCGAATACACGAGGATGGCGGCGATCTCGGCCAGCATGACGGCGGCGATCGCGAACCCGAGCCGCGACTGCCGCCGCGTGTCGGGGACCGCTTCCGGTGAGCGCTTCAGATTCACCAGCATCACGACGAACAGGTAGAGGACGACGATGCCGCCGGCGTAGACCAGGATCTGGATGATCGCGAGGAACTCGGCGGCGAGCATCACGTAGACCACCGCGACGCACAGGAAGTTCGCCACGAGGAACAGCGCGCTGTGCACGGTATTGCGCGCCGTCACCACCAGCACGCCGAACATGATGATGCAGGCCGCGAGCGTATAAAAAGCGATGGATTCGAGCATGTCGTGATTCCTTCCGGCCGAGGCCGGAAGCTGCCAGCTACAGGAGCACCTTCAGAATGGCGGTCACCACCAGGTTGGCGATGCCCACCGGTATCAGTACCTTCCACCCGAGGCGCATCAGCTGGTCGTAGCGGTACCGAGGCAGCGTCGCGCGGACCCACATCGTCAGGTAGATGAAGCCGAACGTCTTGAACACGAACCAGATCCATCCCGGGACGTAGTCGAGCACCGCAAGTGCCTGCACGCTCGGGAACGGGCGGAGCCATCCGCCGAGAAACAGCGTCGTCGCGACGGCCGAGACGACAATCATGTTGGCGTATTCGGCCAGGAAGAACAGCGCGAACCGCATGCCGCTGTACTCCGTGTGGAAGCCGCCGACCAGCTCCTGCTCGGCCTCTGGAAGATCGAAGGGCGTGCGGTTGGTCTCCGCCAGGCCGCCGATGAACAGCACGACGAAGGCGACCGGCTGGATGAAGATGTACCAGACGCCCTGCGCCTGCTGGGCCTCGGTGATCCCGACCATGCTGAGCGTGCCGGCGGTCGCCACGACGCTGACGAGCATCATCGTGACCGCGATCTCGTACGAGATGAGCTGGGCCGAGGCCCGCAGGCCCGCGAGCAGCGGGAACTTGCTGTTCGACGCATAGCCCGCCAGGATGATCCCGTAGACCCCGATCGACGTGATCGACACGATATACAGCAGGCCGACGTTGATGTCCGACACGAACACCGGGACCGTGTAGCCGAAGAGCGTGACCGAGCGGCCGAAGGGGATCACCGCGAAGGCGATGAGCGCCGGCACCATCGAGACAATCGGGGCGAGCGTGAACACCCATTTGTCCGCCCGGACCGGCGTGATGTCTTCCTTGAGCAGCAGCTTGATGCCGTCGGCAATCGGCTGCAGGGAGCCGTGCGGGCCGACGCGCATCGGGCCCAGACGCACCTGCACCCACGCCTGCACCTTGCGTTCGAGCAGCACCAGGTAGGCCACCGCGAGCAGCACGACCGCCAGCAGCACCACAATCTGCAGGATGGGCACGAG
This sequence comes from uncultured Acidobacteriota bacterium, assembly GCA_963817635.1. Taxonomy (GTDB): domain Bacteria; phylum Acidobacteriota; class Vicinamibacteria; order Vicinamibacterales; family 2-12-FULL-66-21; genus CAWFPR01. The sequence continues at coordinate 60,567 of CAWFPR010000010.1, forward strand.
GAAGGCCGCCATCATCGGTCCACCTCCCCCAGGACGATGTCGATGGATCCGATGAGCGCGACGACGTCCGACACGAGATGTCCTTTGATGAGCTGCGAGAGCGCCTGAAGGTTGCAGAACGAGGGCGGCCGGACCCGGAACCGGTACGGCATGTTCGACTTGCCGTCGCTCACGATGAAGTAGCCGAGCTCCCCTTTCGGGGATTCAATCGCGTGGTAGGTTTCGCCGGCCGGCGGCTTGATGAGGCGAGGCACCTTGCCGATGATCGGCCCCTCGGGCAGGCCGTCGAGCGCCTGCTCGATGATGCGCACCGACTGGTGGAACTCCTCGATGCGCACGAGGTAGCGGTCGTAGGTGTCGCCGGCGAGGCCGAGCGGCACGTCGAACGCGAAGTCGCTGTAGGCGGCATACGGCTCGTCTTTCCGGATGTCGCGCATCACGCCGGAGCCGCGCAGCGGCGGGCCGCTCAGCCCGATCGCAATCGCGTCCGCCCCCGAGATCGGCCCGACACCGCGCGTGCGCTTCAGCCAGATCCGGTTGTGCGTGAGGAGCGTCTCGTACTCGCTGACCTTGTCGCCGAGGATCGCGCAGAACTCGCGCACCTTGCGATCCCAGCCGGGCGGGATGTCGAGCGGAAGGCCGCCGATGCGCATCGCGTTGTAGGTCAGGCGCGCCCCGCAGTATTCCTCGAAGAGGTCGAGCACGAGCTCGCGTTCCCGCATCGTGTAGAGGAAGACCGTCAGCGCGCCGATGTCCATCGCGTGGGTGCCAAGCCACAGGCAGTGGCTCGCGATCCGCTGCAGTTCGGCGAGGATCGTCCGGATGTACCGCGCGCGCGGCGGCACCTCGATCGACATCAGTTTCTCGACCGTCTCGCAGTAGCCGAGATTGTTCGTCGCGGCCGCGACGTAGTCCATGCGGTCGGTGATGAGGACGATCTGCGCCCAGTCGCGGTGCTCGCACAGCTTCTCGACGCCCCGGTGGAGATATCCGATGACGACGTCGCTGTCGATGACGCGCTCGCCGTTGAGTCGCAGGATGACGCGCAGCACCCCGTGGGTGCTCGGGTGCTGCGGCCCCATGTTGATCACTAACTCGTTGGTGTCAAACATCGCGTAGCTACTCGATTTCCCTTGCCGCCTTGACCTTGAGCCAGTCCGTCGGGCTCTCGAGCAGCAATTCCCCCGGGCCTTCGAGCGGATAGTCCTTCCGCTGGGGATGCCCCTGCCATTCGTCGGGCATCAGGATCCGCCGCAGGTCCGGATGGCCCTCGAACGTGATGCCGAACAGGTCGAAGATCTCGCGCTCGAACCAGTTGGCCGCCGGCCAGATGCCGGTCACCGACGGCACGCCGGCGCCGTCCTTCGCGCGCACCTTCACCCGGACGCGCTGTCGCAACGTCGTCGAGTAGAGGCAGTAGATGACGTCGAAGCGCTCGGCGCGGGGCGGCCAGTCGGTCGCCGTGACGTCCGAGCAGAAGTCGAACGCGGCGCCAGGGGCGTCCCGCAGGTGCGTCATGGCCTCGAGCAGCCGCGACGGCGCGACGACGATGGACCAGTCGCCGACCCACAGCGAGACGTGCTCGACGGCCCCAGGCAACGCGTCCTGGAGCGTCGAAATGAACGGCGGAAGCGGCGTGTCGGCTGGCGGCGGCGGGTCGGGCGGACCCGCGGGAGGCGCGATCACCTTCGCAGCGTCTGCCGGTTTTCCGGCAGCCGGCGGACGGACGGCCGGGGGTTTCGGTGCAGCCCCGGCGCGCGCTCCCTCGCCAGCGAGAGGCTTGGATTGACCCTCGCCGGCCGGTTTTTCGCCGGCGGCCTCCGGTGTGTTCGGAGGTTCAGACATGCGTTATCTCAGAAATGGAAGATGGCAAAAGGAAAATGGAAAACCGCGGCGTGGGCCTGCAACTTGAGATCCAGCGCACTTCCCTCTCCTTCTTCCATTTCCCATCTGCCATTTCCATTTCCATGCGGCATTCAGAGCTGCCACTCCAGCGCCCCTTTTTTCCACGCGTAGAAGTAGCCGACCACGAGAATGAACAGGAAGACGAGCATCTCGATCAGGCCGAACAGGGCCAGTTGATCGAGGGAGACCGCCCACGGAAACATGAAGACCGTCTCGACGTCGAAAATGACGAAGAGCATCGCAATCAGGTAGTAGCGGATGCTGTAACGATCCCGCGCGTCCCCGACCGCCTCGATGCCGCATTCGTAGGGCTCGAGCTTGACCTTGGTCGGTTTTTCGGCATTCACCGACCAGGCGAGCAGGAGGGTGACGATCGAGAACCCGATGGCGATGACGATGAAAATGAAGATAGGAAGATACGAGCTGAGCATGACTGCCCTGTGATTGAAGGAGGAGTGCCCGCCGCCGCATCAGGGGCGTGGACGGGGCTGTTTATAGCACGCGGTTCCAGGGGTGTCAACAAACGGCAAACCCCTATGTACCAACAATTTTCGGCCAATCCGATTCCTTGACGCTCCGCGCGGGGGGAGCCTATACTCGAAAAGAGAAAGGCCCAACCATGATGACCTCGATCTTCTCGCTGGTGCTGGCCCTGTGGCTCGCCGCGCCCGTCCAGACGGCGCCCGCGCCGCGCCCTCAGGCGCGTGATGCGCGCAACCGTGATGTGTACGTGAGCGTGGTGGACGCAAAAGGCGCGCCGGTTTCCGGGCTGACCGCCAAGGACTTCGTCGTGCGCGAGGATGGCGTGGCCCGGGAGGTTCTCAACGCGAGCCCGGCGACCGCCCCGTTGCAGATCGCGCTCGTGGTGGACGACAGCCAGGCCTCGACGCAGGCCATCCAGCCGCTTCGCGAAGGCCTTACCGCCTTCATCGACGCGATGCGCGGGAAAGCCGAAATCGCCCTGATCACGGTCGGCGAACGGCCGACCTCCCTGGCCCAGTACACAACCGACGCCGCCACGCTCCAGAAGGCGGTCGGCCGCGTCTTCGCGCGCCCTGGGTCCGGCGCCTATCTCACGGAGGGCCTGCTCGAGGTCAGCAAGGGCCTGCTCAAGCGCAACGCCACCCGGCCGGTAATCGTGGCCATCACGTTCCCCGGGGTCGAGTACAGCAACATGCACTACGAGCAGGTGCTCGATCCCCTCGTCGCGAGCGGCGCGATGCTGAACGTGTTCGAAGTCGGGATCGCGCCGGCGACCACGAACGACGAGATGCGCAACCGGAACCTGCTGATCGCGGAAGGCACGGAGCAGACCGGCGGCCGCCGCGACCAGCTCCTGGCCGACACGGCGATTCCCGTGCGCATGCGCCAGCTCGCCGACGAACTCCTCTCGCAGTACGTCGTCACGTACGCGCGCCCCGAGACGCTGATTCCGCCCGAGAAGATTGCGGTCTCTGTGACCAGGCCGGGATTGACGGCGCGTGCCCGCACGCACGCGGCGGGCAAGTGATCCGCACCGGCCGCTTCGGCGCCGCGCTGCTGCTGTCGGCGGGGCTCGCGGCGTCGGTGGCGGCCAGTCAGCGAGGCACCCCGCAGCAGCAGCCGGGCCGCATCCGGACCGGAATCGAACTGGTCTCCCTGAACGTCACCGTCTCGGACGGCACGAGGTACGTCACGGGCCTCCAGCAGGACGACTTCGAGGTCTTCGAGGACGGGGCCCAGCAGACCATCAGCTTCTTCTCGAACGTCCAGCAGCCGAGCGCGCTGGCGATCCTGCTCGACACGAGCAACAGCATGGAGGAAAAGCTGCCGACGGCGCAGGAAGCGGCCGTGGGCTTCGCGAAGCGGATGCGGAGCGACGACACCATCGAGGTCATCGACTTCAACAGCCAGGTACGCATCGTGCAGCCCTTCACCAGCGACGTGGGCGCGCTGGAACGCGCCATCCGCGGGACCACGGTCAACGGATCCACGTCGCTGTACAACGCCATCTACATCTCGTTGAAGGAACTGAAGCGGGAGCGGGCGCGCACCGCCGAGGACATTCGACGCCAGGCGATCGTGGTGCTCTCGGACGGCGACGACACGTCGAGCCTGGTCGAGTACCATGAAGTGCTGGACCTGGCGAAACGCTCGGAGACAGCGATCTATGCGATCGGCCTGAGGCAGTCCGACTCGGGCCGCCCGCGGTTCAAGGAGGCGGAGTTCGTGCTGCGGCAGCTGTCACAGGAGACCGGGGGACGGGTATTTTTTCCCAGCACGGTGGCCGAGCTGCCGAAGATTTACCAGACGATTTCGGATGAGCTGTCGACGCAGTACAGCCTGGCGTACACGTCGAAGAATCCTCTGAAGAACGGCGCCTGGCGGCGCATCGTCGTCCGCGTGAAACCGCCCGGACTGAACGCCCGCACGCGCCAGGGCTACTATGGCCCCACCGGACAGTAAGGACCTCCATGCATCTTGTTCCCCTGCTCATGTATGCCGCCGCCGCGGCGACATACATGACGCATTTCGCCTGGCGTGACCCCCGGGCGGGCCGGCTCGCGACGGCGCTGCTTGGCGGCGGGATCCTCGCCCACACGTTCGTGATCGGCATGCGGACGGTGCAGGCCGGCCACGCGCCGCTCGTCGGCACGAGCGCGGCGATTTCCGCGTTCGTCTGGCTGCTGGGGCTCGCTTACCTCTACATTGAGCTCAGTACCGAGGAACGATCGATGGGCGTGTTCGTCGCCACGATGATGGTCGTGCTCTACATCATTCCGGCGCTGGATCCCACCGTGACGCCGCGTCCGCCGATACTCCAGAGTCCGCTGTTCACGCTGCACGTGATGTCGACGCTGCTGGCGTACGCGAGCTTCGCGCTGGCGTGCGTGCTCGGCGTCACCTACGTGCTGCTGTTCAAGGAGATCAAGGCGAAGCATCTCGGCTTCTTCTACACGCGGCTGCCGCCCCTGCAGATCCTCGACGTGATGAACGGGCGCGCGGTCACCGTCGGGTGGGTGTTCCTCACGCTCGGTGTGACGATCGGCGGCATCTGGGCCAGCCAGCTGCACAGCTCGCCCGATCCGCACGCACAGGCGATGTCGTTCGCGGACCCGAAAATCCTGGTCGCAATGTTCTGCTGGGGCGTCTATACGTTCGCGCTCTTCGCACGGCGCGTCATCGGCTGGAGCGGACGGCGGGCCGCCTACCTGTCGGCTCTGGCGTTCGTGCTCGTCCTGCTGAACTTCGTTCCGGTCGGGTTCTTCCTGACCAAGAGCCACAACTTCTAACGATGCGCCTGGTTGCCGTGGGACTCAGTCATCGGACGGCCCCCGTGGAGCTACGGGAGTGCGTGGATTTCGCGCGCGGCGGGCTCGACCAGGCGCTCGCCTCGCTCGCCACGCGCGGCGTCGCGCGCGAGGTCGTGGTCCTGTCCACCTGCAACCGCGCCGAGATATACGCCGCTGGCGATAGCGACGCCACAGTCGACGCGCTCGAGCTGTTCTTCAGCGAGTACCACGGCGTGGCGCATGCGCAGATTGCGGAGCACCTCTATTCGCGGCGCGGTCCCGACGCGGCGCGCCACCTGTTCCGCGTCGCCGCTGGCCTCGATTCGCTGGTGGTCGGTGAGCCGCAGATTCTCGGCCAGGTGAAGGCGGCCTACGCGACCGCCAGCAACCTGCACTACACCGGGGCGCTCACGAACCGCCTGTTCCACTCGGCGTTCACGGTCGGCAAGAAGGTCCGCACGGACACAGGGCTGGGCGAAGGCGCCGTCTCGGTGAGTTATGCCGCGATCGCGCTGGCGAAGAAGATCTTCCGCGAGCTGAAGGGGCTGAGCGTGCTCCTGCTGGGCGCCGGAGAGATGGCCAAGCTCACCGCCGTGCACCTCCGGGCGCAGCAGGTCAGGCAAATCACGATCGCGAGCCGCACGCTCCAGACGGCCCAGGCCCTGGCCAGGCATCTGGATGCCGCCGCTGTGCCGTGGTCCGAGGTCGATGCCGCGCTGGCCGGCGCCGACATCGTCGTGACCGCGACGGGCGCGACCGAGCCGGTGCTGACCACCGCGCGCGTCAAGGACATCATGCGGCACCGCCAGAGCCGGCCGCTGTTCGTCATCGACATCGCGCTGCCTCGCGACGTCGAATCGGACGTTGGCAGTCTCGAGCAGGTGTTCCTCTACAACATCGACGACCTCCAGTCGATCGTGAAGGAGAACATGGCGCGGCGAAGCACGGAACTCACGAGTGCCGAGCGGATCATCGAGGATGAGGTCGGGAAGTTCGCCGCGTGGATGCAGTCGCGTGAGATCATTCCGACGGTCGTCGCGCTGCGCAAGCGGTTCGAGGCGATCCGCCAGGCAGAGTTGACCCGGCTCGAAGGCAAGATGTCGGGGCTGCCGCCCGAGGCCCGGCAGCGCGTGGACGAAATCACGCACCTCATCGTCGAGAAGCTGCTGCTCACGCCGACCGAACAGTTGAAGTCGGTCAGCGACGAAGCCATGGTCGTGGCCTACTCGGACGCGCTGAACCGGCTGTTCAGCCTCGCGGCGGAAGAGAAGACCAAGAAGACAGAGGCGCCATCGTGACGACGGTGAAGATCGGCACCAGGGGCAGCGCCCTGGCGTTGTGGCAGGCGCGCACGGTCGCGGGCCTGCTCGAAGCGCGCGGCACACGCGTCGAACTCGTCATCATCAAGACCGCCGGCGATCGCCTCCAGGAGCGGCCGCTCACCGAGCCCGGCACGAAGCGCCTGTTCGTCAAGGAAATCGAAGACGCGCTCCTGCGGGGTGACGTCGACCTCGCCGTCCACAGCGCGAAGGACATGCCGTCCGAACTCCAGCCGGATCTCGCGGTCGCGGCGGTGCTGCCGCGCGAGGACCCGCGCGATGCGCTCGTGCTGCCCGGCGGGATCGAGCATCCCGACCTGGCGACCGCGCTCACCCACCTGGACGAAACGCCCGTCATCGGCACGAGCAGCGTGCGCCGGATCGCCCAGCTCGCGGCGGCGATTCCGCAGGCCCGCTTCGCGCCAATCCGCGGCAACGTCGACACGCGGCTGCGAAAACTGGACGGCGGCGAGTACAACGCCCTCGTCCTGGCCGCGGCCGGCATGCGCCGGCTCGGGTTCGGCGGCCGGATCTCGGCCGCGATTCCGGTCGAGACCTGCGTGCCCGCTCCAGGACAGGGCATCGTCGCGATCGAGATCCGCGCCGACGACGCCCCCACGCGAGCGATCCTGGCGCCGATCAACGACGCACCGGCACGCGCCTCGTTCGAAGCCGAGCGGGCCGTGGTAACCGCCCTGGGTGGCGGCTGCCAGCTTCCGCTCGGCGCCATCGCGCTGCATGATAATGGGTCTGTCCGGCTGCAGGCCGTCGTGACCTCGCCGGACGGTGCCGAAGTGATCAAACGCGAGGCGACCGGGCAGGCCGCCGACGCAGCCTCGCTCGGCCGCAGGGTGGCCGAGGCGCTGGCCGCCGGCGGGGCGGCACACATACTGGAGCAGTGCAGACGGCAGACTACTTGACGGATTGCAGATTGCAGGCTGCAATTGACACGGATTTATGAACAGCCCCTTCGTCTATATCGTCGGCGCGGGCCCGGGCGATCCGAGGCTCATCAGCGTGCGCGGGCAGCGCTGCCTGGGGGCGGCGGATGTGGTCGTGTACGACCACCGCGTGCACGCGAGTCTGCTGCGCGGCGCGCGGCGCGACGCGGAGTTGATTGATGTGGGCGCGGCGGCGCCCAAGCCGCTGGAGCAAGACGCCATCTCAATCCTCCTCGCCGAAAAGGCGCGCGAAGGACGGACGGTCGTCCGGTTGAAGTGGGGGGATCCGTTCGTGTTCGACAGCGGCGGCAAGGAAGCGCTGTTCCTGCACGAACGGGGCATCCCCTTCGAGGTCATTCCCGGGATCCCGGCGGTGACGGCCGGCCCCGCCTACGCCGGCATCCCGGTGACGTATCCCGAGGCGGGCGACGTGCTGACGTTCCTGCGCGGCCACGAATCGGAATCCGATCGCCTGCCCGAGGTGGACTGGGCGAAGCTCGCGGGGCTGGGTGGCACGATCGTCTGTTACGCGGGCGCGTCGCAGATCGACGCGATTGCGCGCGAACTCATCGCGCACGGCCGGCCGGCGGAGGAATCCGTGGCCCTCGTCTACAACGCGCACCGTTCCGTCGCAGCACACGATCGAGGGCACGCTCGGCACGATCGCCGGCCAGGCGCGGGAACGCGACGCGGCCGTGTTCATCATCGGCGCGGTGACCGGTCTGCGGCAGCACCTGCGCTGGTTCGACGATCGCCCGCTCTTCGGCAAGCGCATCGTCGTCACGCGCTCACGGGAGCAGGCGGGCGAGTTCATCGACATGCTCGAGGAACGCGGCGCCGAAGCGATCGCCGCGCCGGCGATCCGGATCGCACCGCCCGAGGACCCGGGTCCGCTCGACGCGTCGTGCGCGTCCGCGTCCACGTTCGACTGGATCGTGTTCACGAGCGCCAACGGCGTGGATGCGTTCATGAACCGGCTGCTCGCGACCGGCGACCTGCGGGAGCTGAAGGGTGTGAAGATCTGCACGACGGGCGCGGCGACCGCCGCGCGCGTCGCCAGCTACGGCATCCGTGTGGAGCTGACGCCGGCGGAATTCCGCGCCGAGGCGGTGGCCGAGGCGCTGCGGGAGTTCGGCCCGATCGCCGGATCGCGCGTGCTGCTGCCCCGCGCCGACATCGCGCGCGACGTGCTCGCCGAGGCGCTGCGGGAGGCGGGAGCCGAGGTCGAGGACGTGATCGCCTATCGAACACTGATGGCCAACACCGAACGCGATGGCGATCAGGACGTCTACCGGATGCTGCTCGACCGCCAGATCGATGCCGTGACGTTCACGAGCGCGTCCACCGTCAGGAACTTCGTGAAGCTGTTCGGCCGCGAGCAGGCGGCCGACCTGCTGCGCGGAACCGTCGTCGCTTCGATCGGACCGGTGACCGCCGAAGCCGCGCAACAACTCGACATCACGACCTCGGTCATGCCCGCGCGTTATACGATTCCCGATCTCGTGGACGCGCTCGTCGAGCATTTCACACGACACCCCGTACCAGAACCGATTGAATCATGAACACCAGGACCCCGACCCAGCAGGATAAGGCGGCCGCCTCCGCGGCCCAGCTCGATCTCCGCCACCGGCCCCGCCGGCTGCGCCGCTCCGCGGCGATGCGCGCGCTCGTGCGAGAAACGCGGCTGTCGCCCGACATGTTCATCTATCCGCTGTTCGTGTGCACGGGTGAAGGACAGCGCCGCGAGGTGCGCTCGATGCCGGGCGTGTTCCAGCTGTCCGTGGACGAGGCGGTGAAGGAAGCGGCAGCCGCGAAGGCGGACGGCATCCAGGGCGTGCTGCTCTTCGGCCTGCCGGACGAAAAGGACGCGATCGGCTCGGGCGCCTACGATCCCGAGGCGCCGGTGCAGTCGGCCATCCGCGCGCTCAAGCGGGAGGTGCCCGGCCTGCTGGTCGTCACCGACGTCTGCCTGTGCGAGTACACCTCGCACGGCCACTGCGGCATCCTGAACGGCGAGGAGATTCTCAACGACCCGACGGTCGAGCAGCTCACCCGCGCGGCGCTGTCGCACGCCGCGGCGGGCGCAGACGTCGTGGCCCCCTCGGACATGATGGACGGTCGGGTCGGCCGCATGCGCGAAGGCCTCGATGCCGCTGGCTTCACCGACACGGCGATCATGTCCTACGCGGCGAAGGACTGCTCCGCGTTCTACGGCCCCTTCCGCGACGCGGCCGACTCGGCTCCCGCGTTCGGCGACCGCCGCTCGCACCAGATGGATCCCGCCAACGTCGAGGAAGCGCTACGCGAGGTGGAACTCGACATCGAAGAGGGCGCCGACATCGTCATGGTGAAGCCGGCGCTCGCCTATCTCGACGTGATCGCCCGCGTGAAGGCGGAGTTCGGCCTCCCGACCGCCGCGTACCACGTCAGCGGCGAGTACTCGATGCTCAAGGCCGCGGCGCGCAACGGCTGGATCGACGAACCGCGCGCCATGATGGAGACGCTCACGTCCATCCGCCGCGCCGGCGCCGACATCATCATCACCTATTACGCCCGCGAGGCCGCGCGCGCGATCGGGGCTTGAGGCTTCAGGCTCGAGGCTTGAGGCCTTAGCCAGGCCCAAGCCGGAAGCCTGAAGCCTCGAGCCCCTTGTCAACGCCCGGGCCTCTCGGCGTCGTCTTTCAGGGATATGGGGTCGCGGGTCGCGGGTTGTCTTCTGGCTCTGATCGTGGCATCGGTCCCGGGGACCGCAGCCGCGCAGGCGGCCGGCTATCCGCGGGGCGTCCTGATCGACCCGGTCGTTTCGCCTTCCGACCCCGCCCAGCGCTACGTCCTGTACGTCCCGACCCGCATCGACGCACGCGAACCGGCCCCGATCCTGTTCATCATGGACTACCGCGGCCGCGGACGGCTGGCGGCCGGGCTCTTTCAACCTGCCGCCGAACGACTCGGCTGGATCATCGCCAGCTCGTACAACACGGCGAGCGACACCGTCGGTCAGCCCAACGTCGTCGCCGTGAAGACGATGTGGCGGGACATGCACGCCGCCTTTGCGATCGACGACGACCGGGTGTACCTGGCGGGGCTGTCCGGGACAGCGCGAATGGCCACGCTCATCGCCGAGCGCTCGGGTGTGAAATTCAGCGGCGTCATCGGAGCGGCGGCCGGGCTCCACCCCGACCTCCAGCCATCGAAGACCACGCCGTTCCTGTATTTCGGCACGGCCGGAACCATCGACTACAACTACTGGGAGATGCGCGGGCTCGAGGGCCGGCTCACGCGGGCCGGCGTGCCCCATCGCATCGCCTTTTTCGAGGGGCCCCACGGGTGGATGCCTCCCGAGCTGGCTGGCGCGGCGCTCTACTGGATGGAACTGCATGCCGTGCAGGCGGGCACCTGCCGAATCGACAAGGCGCTCGTCGACGAACGCTGGGCTCGCGACATGGACAGGGCGCAGACCCTCGAAAGCGGCGGGCTGCCATGGGAAGCCTCCAGGCTGCTGGCCTCCATGGCGAACGACTACGCCGGCCTCCGGCCAGACGAGGACGTCGTGGAGATGAACCGGCGAAGCGCGGTGCTCGCGGCGACGCCCGTCGCCGTCGCGCAGGCGAAGAGGCAGGACCGCGCCGCTCGCGAGCACGATCGGCGCGTCAGGCGAGGCGCTCGATGTCATTGCCGGCGCGTTTCCGGCTGACGCGGATCAGCCCAGGGTCATGCCTGCGGCGGCGATCCTGAACCTCGACATCGCAATACTGCGCAAGGCCGCGGCACGCCGGGACACCGAGGCCGGCCTCGCGGCCGGGCGGGTGCTGGCGGAATTGAACGTGCAGACCGGTTTCTACCTGCCGTCCGAGGCCCTGCGGGCCGGAGACGACGAACGTGCCAGGTTCTACCTCGCCATTGCCGAGGCCATCGACCCGGACGACAGCTACGCCTGGTACCTGCGCAGCGCCGTGTCGGCCCGCATGGGCCAGCCCCAGGCCGCCATCAATGCGCTGACACGAGCCGTCGCGCTCGGCTTCCGAACGATCGATGCGATCGAACACGATCGCTCGTTCGACAGCATCAGGCGGCGAGCGGAGTTCGTGGCGCTTCTCGAGCGTGTGCGGGCCGCCGCCACCGACCAGTAGACCATTCCCCTCCATCGTGACCGGACTCACTGCGCGCGCAGTGCGAGCAGCGGGTCGATGCGCGCGGCGCGGCGCGCCGGCAGATAGGCCGCGACGAGCGCCACGGCGAGGACGAGGGCCACGACGGCGCCGTACAGCGCCGGATCGGTCGGCGAAACCTGAAACAGCAGGTTGCGCAGAAAGCGCGACGCAAGAGCGGCGCCGACAGCGCCCAGGGCGCATCCGGCGATCACCGCCGCGAGCGTCCCGAGCACCACGTGCCGGACGACGTCGCCGGGTTTCGCGCCGAGAGCCATCCGGACGCCGATCTCCCTGGTCCTCTGTCCCACGGCCTGCGACAGCAGTCCAAAGACGCCCACGGCGCACAGCGTCAGACCGGCCATGCCGTAGGTCAGGAGCAGCAGCATGTTGAACCGCCGTTCAGCCAGCATGTCGGCGCGCGCGGCCGCCATCGTGGCGACCCGGTTCACCGGCAGGTTCGGGTCGATCTCGCGGATGGCCGCCCGGATGGGCTCGGTCAGCGGCGCCGGCGGGACCGACGTCCTCACGACAAGCTGCCGCGGCGGAAAGAGCGGCGACGAATCCGGCAGCCAGGCTTGCTGCGTGTAGGACGTTTCGAACGACGTTTTCCGGATGTCTCCGACGACACCGACGACGGTGAACAGGGGTCCGTCCGGCACGCCGAGGTGCACACGTCGGCCGACGGCATCGCCGGCGCCGAACAGGCGACGCGCCAGGCTCTGGCTGACGATCGTCACCGGGGCGGGTTCGTTGCGCGCGAAAGTCCGGCCACGGAGGAGCGGAATCCCGAGGACGGAAAAACAGTCCGGTGAAATCGCAATCGGTTCGGAGCCCACCAGCCGGGATTCCCCTTCCGGCACCCAGGTCATGCTGGTCCCTGGCACCAACGGGGCCGACGTCATCCCGCAGACACCTCGTACGCCGGAGATGCCGTTCAGTCGTTCGGCCGCACGCGCGAAGAATTCCGCGCGCGCGGCCGCATCGGCGTATGCGGTCTCCGGCAGATCGACGTTGATGATGAGCCCGCGATCGAACGTGAACCCTGGATCGACGCTCAGGACGCGCCACAGGCTCGACACGAGCAGCGCGGCGCCAACGAGCACGAGCACGGACAGGGCGACCTGCAGGGAGACCAGCGCGGTGCGCAACGGCGACGATGCGCGATCCGCGGTCGCGCCGCGCGTGCTCAGCCACGCCTCGCCGGACTCGCGCCAGCCCGAGGCCGACGCCGTCGCGCACGCGAGGCCCGCCAGGATCGACAGGCCGGACGTGAACGCGATGACGACGGCGCCAGGCGACGTCCGCAGCCGCAGCCCGACGAGCGCGGGCGCGGCAGTGCCGACAACCGCGAGGAGCCACGCACCCAGCAGCAAGCCCAAGCCCCCAGCCGGGACGGAAAGGATGGCGGCCTCGGCGAGCTGCACGCGGATTTGCCGGCCTCGCGACGCGCCGAGCGCTGCCTGAATCGCGAAGTCGCGCCGCCGCGCCAGGCGCCGCGAGAGTTGAAGCCCGCTCACGTTGACGCAGGCAATCAGCAGGACCAGCCCGGCGCTGCCCAGCAGCACGAGCAGCGCGGGTCGCACCCCACCGGTCAGCTCGCCGCGGAAATCGGTGGCGCGCGCGCTTTCAGCCACGCCCGGCTGCGCGAAGCGGGCGAAGGCCGCTTCCGTGATGCGCCGGACGTCGTCGTCGGCCTGCGCGAGCGTCACACCCGGACGGAGCCGTGCCACGACGTTGAGGTAGTGGGCCTGGCGCATGCGCGCCTGTTCCCCGCGAAGCGGCATTCGCACCCAGGCGTCGGTCGGCGCGGACCCGAGGGCTGCGGCATCGGACATGACGCCGATCACGTCGAACGGTTCGCCGTGGAGCCGGACGACGCGTCCGACGATGGCCGGGTCGCCGCCGAAGCGTTGTCGCCAGACGTGCTCCGAGAGGACGAGCAGCGAGGTGTCGGTGGCCGCGTCGCCGGGCAGGATTGGGCGTCCGTCCACGGCCGGGATCCCGAGCACCGAGAAGAAGCTCTCGGTGACGTAGGTGATGTCGAGCTCGGCCGGCTCTCCGGCGCCCGTCAGGTTGAGCGCGGACCGATGGCGGTTGTAGGCGGCCACCGCCTCGAAGCTCCGCCCATCGCGCTGCCAGTCGAGGAACGTCGCGGGCGCGACGGGGTTCTTCTGGCGGGCCGGCCCGAAGCCCTCCCACAACCTGACCAGGCGGTGCTGGTCCGGAAACGGCAGCGGCTCGAGCAGGACCTGCCACGCCACGTTGAAGATCGCGGAATTGACGCCGACCCCGAGCGCGAGTGTGGCGACGAGCACCAGGCCGTACCCGTGCGCGCGACGCAGCCCGCGAAACGCGAATCGCAGTTCGTTCACCGTCGCCCCTCCCGTGTTGGGGCGGTTCGCGAACCGCCCTGACGCGTGCCCCTCCGGACGGCCGGGCTACGGCACTCCGACCACGATCAGCGTCGCGTCGTCTTCGAATTGGCCGTTGCAGAAGCGCGGTGACGTCGGCGAGCACCGCGTCCTTGATCGCCTCGACGCCCTGCGCGCGCACGCCGGCAGCAAACGTCCCGATCCGCTCCTCGCCGTACTCGTCCCCGGCCGGGTTGCGCGCCTCGCTGATGCCGTCGGTGAAGAAGAGCAGCCGGTCGCCGGCGCCGAGCGGGAGTTCGGCCTGCTCGTAGGCGTTGTCGGGAAAGATGCCGAGGACCATCCCGCCTTCGGTCAGCCGTTCGACGCGACCCGACGCGCGAACGAGAATCGGGGGGTTGTGTCCGGCGTTCGAGTAGACGATGCGATGCGCGGCGGCGTCGATGCGGGCGTAGAAGAACGTGGCGAAGCGGCCGCTCGCCATGTTGCGGCACAGCAGGCGGTTCACGCTGCCACAGACGGCCGACGGGGCCGCCGTTTCCTGCGCGAAGGCGCGAACGGCCGCCTGCAGGTTGGACATCAGCAACGCCGCCGGCAGCCCCTTGCCGGCGATGTCGGCAATCGACACGCCGAGGCCGGACGCGAACGCCAGCGTGTCGAAACAATCGCCGCCGACGCCGTTGGCCGGCTGCCAGGCGACGGCCAGATCGATCCCGGCAATCCGCGGCACGCTCGTAGGGAGCAGTCCTCGCTGGATCATGCGCGCGTCCTCGAACTCGCGCTGCTGCTTGTGGTCGCGGCGCTGGGCCGCCCGCGCTTCGGACACCTCGCGCTCGAGAATTTCGAGCAGCGTGACGTCCTCCCACGGCTTCTGGACGAAGCTCTTCGCCCCCCGCCGCATCGCCTCGACCGCGGTGTCGATGCTGCCCCACCCGGTCATCACGACGATCGGCATGGCCGGAACGTGCGCCCGGACGCGCGGGATGAGTTCCAGCCCCTCTCGCCCTGACGTCGTGTCGCGGGTATAGTTCAGATCCATCAGGAGCAGATCGAACGTTTCGGCCTTCAGGCGCTCCATGACGGCATCGGTGGAGCCGACGAACTGCGGCTCGTAGCCTTCGCCGGTCAGGAGCCAGCGAAGGGCTTCGAGCACATCGGGCTGATCGTCGGCCACGAGCACGCGGGCGGGTGTCGTATCGGTCTGCGATGACATACGAGGGTCCGTGAACATCTGAATCATGCGCGGGGGCGTGGAACCCAAGTTGCGTACCACTGGCCGTCCCGCGCAAACCGTCGGTTTACGCGAATTCTGACCCGGAAAGCGTCGCGCGGGTGGGACTCGGAGTCGCGCCCGCGCGAACCCATATCTTACTTGCGCCACTCGACGATGCCAGACACCACGCCGATCCGCATTCTCGCCGCCGACGACCAGGTCGCCATCCTGGACGCGCTGAAGCTGCTGCTGTCAGAGGAGGGGTACGACGTCACCGCCGCGCGATCGCCGGGCGAGGCCCTCGAACGCCTCGAGGCGGCGGACTACGATCTGGCGATCCTGGATCTGAACTACACCCGCGACACAACCTCGGGACAGGAGGGCTTCGACCTGATGGAGCGGATTCGCTCCATCGATCCGACCCTGCCGGTGCTCGTCGTGACGGCCTGGAGCAGCGTGGCCGGCGCGGTCGAGGCCATGCGGCGCGGGGCCCGCGACTACATCGAGAAGCCCTGGGACGACGAGCGGCTGCTGGTGACGGTCCGCACGCAGATCGACCTCCGGCGGGCGCTCAGGAAGAGCCAGCGGCTGCAGGAGGCGAACGCTCGGCTGCAGCGCGGCGCCACGCCGGTCTTCATCGGCGAATCCCCGGCCATCCGCGAGGTGCGGCAAACCATCGAGCGCGTGGCGCCGTCTGATGCCGCAGTGCTCATCACCGGCGAGCATGGGACCGGGAAGGAGGTCGTCGCCACCTGGCTGCACGCTTTGTCGGAACGCAAGAGCAAGGCGCTCGTAACTATGAACGCGGGCGGCCTCGCCGAAGGGATCGCCGAAAGCGAGCTCTTCGGCCACGTCAAGGGCGCGTTCACCGACGCCCGGTTCGATCGCATCGGCTGTTTCGAACTGGCGGACGAAGGGACGCTGTTCCTGGATGAGATCGCCAACATGCCGGTGCGGCTCCAGGTAAAGCTGCTTCGAGTGCTCCAGACCGGCGAAGTGCAGCGCGTGGGATCGTCGCGCCTGCGCTACGTGAACGTGCGCGTGCTGTCGGCGACGAACGCGGACCTGCCGGCGGAGATTGCGGGCGGGCAGTTCCGCGAGGACCTGCTCTACCGTCTGAATACCGTGGTGGTTCACCTGCCGCCGCTGCGTGACCGCCGCGAGGACATCGAGCCGCTCGCCCTGCACTTCCTCGCGCACTATGCGGGGCGCTACCGCAAGCCGCTGGGCGGGTTCGACGACCAGGCGCGGCAGACGCTGCTGTCGCACCGGTGGCCCGGCAACGTGCGCGAACTGGCGCACAGCATCGAACGCGCGGTGTTGATGGCGGATGGATCCGCCACCGCGATCACCGCACGCCATCTCGGACTGCAAGGCCCGCGCGCGGCCGAACCGCCCGGGGAAGCGCTCTCGCTCGAGGAGGCCGAACGCGTGTTCATCGAGAAGGTCCTCGCCCGCCACGGGGGCGACGTCAGGCTTGCGGCCGGGCAGCTCGGCATGAGCCGCAGCGCGCTCTACAGGCGACTCCAGCAGTATGGCGTCCGCGAGTAGCCCGGCGGCTGCCTCCGCGGCGTCGCACCGATCCGTCCACCGCAGCCTCGAGCAGTCGGTGCTGCTGCTCGGGATTGTCGCGGGCCTGCCGGCAGGTCTGGCGGTGCTCTACCTCACGTGGAACCAGCCTTACACCTTCGAGGTCCGCTGGACCCTGACGACTATCGTGCTGGTCGTGTGGTTCGGCGCGGCCGCCGTCGCCTACCAGATGGTGCAGCGCATGCTGTTCCTGCAGGCGAACCTGCTCGGGGCCCTGCGCGAAGGAGACTATTCGATTCGGGGCTCGGGCGCCGCGGCCGGCAGCGGCGTGGATCTCGTGATGACCGAGATCAACGCGCTCGGCGACACGCTGCAGCGGCAGCGGACCGAAGCGGTCGAATCGACGGCGCTGCTGACGAGCGTGATGGGCGCGATCGACGTCGCCGTCTTCGCATTCGACATGGACGCGCGTCTCGTCCTGGTGAACCCGGCAGCCGAACGGCTCCTGGGGCAGCCCGCCGCGCGCCTGCTCGGCCGTGAAGCGGCCAGCCTCCGGCTGCACGACTGTCTCCAGGGAGACACACCGCGGCTCCTCGATCGTCCGTTCGGACCGGAGAGCGGCCGGCTCGAACTGCGCCGCTCCACCTTCCGCCGGGACGGCAAGCCGCACCAGTTGCTCGTGTTCGCCGACCTCAGCCGGGCGCTGCGGGAAGAAGAGCAGCAGGCCTGGCAGCGGATCGTCCGCGTGCTGTCGCACGAAATCAACAATTCGCTGACGCCGATCAAGTCCATCGCCCACAGCATCAAGCGGATGATCTCGCGCGTGCCCGACATCCCGCGCGCGGCGGAGATCCAGGACGGCCTGAACCTGATCGAGACCCGGTCGGGGGCGCTCGGCCGCTTCCTGCGCGCCTATGCGCAGCTTGCGCGGCTCCCGAAGCCGCAGGCGAAGACGATTCAGGTGATGCCGATCGCGCACCGCATCGCCGAACTCGAGAACCGCCTGCCCGTATCCGTCAGGGCGACCGGCGACGTGGAGATCACGGCGGATCCCGATCAGCTCGAGCAGTTGCTCATCAACCTCGTCCGCAACGCCGTGGACGCCACGCTCGAGACGAGCGGCAACGTGTGGATCGACTGGAAGCCGGTGGAGGGCTCGCTCCAGATCACCGTGGAAGACGAGGGCCCGGGTCTCCCCGACACGTCGAACCTGTTCGTGCCGTTCTTCACGACCAAGCCGACAGGGTCCGGCATCGGCCTGGCGCTCTCGCGCCAGATCGCCGAGGCGCACGGCGGCTCGCTCGCGCTCGAGAATCGCACCGAGTCGCGGGGGTGTCGAGCGGTGCTCCGGCTGCCGCTGTAGGGGCGGCTCGCGAGCCGCCCCTGCGACGGTGTCAAGGGCGGTTCTCGAACCGCGCGACGACGGGTGTCAAGGGCGGTTCTCGAACCGCCCCTACACGGGATACACTCTCGGGATGCTTCGCAGAACACGATCCCGCACGCCCAAATCGGACAAGCTCTTCGCCGCCGCCTCGCGCATCCTGCCCGGCGGCGTCGACAGCCCCGTGCGCGCGTTCAAGTCCGTCGGCGCGACGCCGCTCTTCATCGTCCGGGGGCGTGGCGCCCGGATCGAGGACGCCGACGGCCACAAGTACATCGACTACGTGATGTCATGGGGGCCGCTCATCCACGGCCACGCGCCAAAGGGACTCCTGAAAGCGCTCGCGGCCGCCGCCGCGCGCGGCACGAGTTTCGGCGCGCCGACCGAGCTCGAGACGCGGCTGGCGCAGCGCGTCGCGATGCTCATGCCCTCGATTGAGCGCGTCCGCTTCGTGAGTTCCGGCACGGAGGCGGCCATGAGCGCCGCGCGCGTGGCGCGCGCAGCCACGAAGCGCGACAAGATCCTGAAGTTCGAAGGCTGCTATCACGGGCACGCTGACGCGTTCCTCGTGAAGGCAGGCTCGGGCGCGATGACGCTTGGCGTCCCGACGAGCCCCGGCGTGGCGGCCGCGGCCGCGGGCGACACGCTGGTCGCCCGCTACAACGACGTCGAGTCGGTCGATCGCGTGCTCCAGGCCAACCAGGGACAGGTCGCCGCGATCTTTGTCGAGCCGATCGCCGGCAACATGGGGCTCGTGCCGCCGCGAGACGGATTCCTTCAGAGGGCTGCGCGAGCTGTGCGATCGCGACGGCGTGTTGCTGGTGTTCGATGAGGTGATCTCGGGCTTCCGAGCCGCGACCGGAGGGGCGCAGCAGATCTTCGGGATCCGGCCGGATCTCACCTGCCTGGGCAAGATTATCGGCGGCGGGCTTCCGGTGGGTGCCTACGGCGGCCGCGCCGACATCATGGAGCTGGTGGCCCCGGCCGGACCGGTCTACCAGGCGGGCACGCTGTCGGGGAATCCGCTGGCGATGACGGCGGGCCTGTGGTGGCTCGAGAACCTGTCGCCGCGCCTCTACAAGCACCTGGCAAAGCTCGGCGCCCAGCTCGCCGCCGGCCTCGCCGACGCCGCGCGCGACGCGGGCGTCGCGTTGCAGGTCAACGCGTTTGGATCGCTCGTGACGCCGTTCTTCACCGACCGCCCGGTTCGCGACTACGAATCGGCCGTCAGCGCCGACACCACCGCCTACGGGGCATTTTTCCGCGGCATGCTTGCGCAGGGCGTCTACCCGCCGCCCTCACAGTTCGAAGCGTGGTTCCTGTCGGGAGCCCACACGGCGCGCGACGTCACCCGGACCGTCGCCGCCGCGCGGAAGGTGATGAAACACATGTAGGGGCGGTTCGTGAACCGCCCTGGTTCGTGAACCGCCCTGGTTCGTGAACCGCCCCGACACCTACTTCACGTTCGGTGGCGTATCGAGGCGGACGCGCAGGATCGTGCCGGCAGGCAGCGTGACGTCCTTGCCCTCGGTGGCCGCGATCGTGCCGCCGCCGCCGATGAGCACGCCAAGCAGTGCACCCTTCACGCCGCCCAGGATGCCGCCGATGATCGCCCCGACACCGGCGCCAGCACCGATCTTCCCCGCTTCGCCCTTGATGCCTGCGCTTTCGATGGCCTGGGTCACCGTGCCGCGCATCGGGTAGTTGCGGCCGCGAATCGTGACCTGGTCGAACGACAGGGTCATCGCCCCCTTGCGATCCGTGCGGGTCGCCGGATCCACGGAACTGACGACCCCGCGCACGATCGATCCGGCGGGAACCAGCACGTCGCTTCCGCGATAGAGATCCGCGACTGTCGTCGCCTCGAAGCGCTGTTCAACCTGTGCCGTAGCGGAACTGAGCTGGGACTGGAGGCGCACGTCGATTTCCTGGCCGACGGGAATGGCGCCTGTGCCGCGGGAGGTGGACTGGCGATCGTCACCCATCACGCCGCCGCTGACGCCGCTCGGACGGATTCGTTGCCGTGCCGCCCCTGGGGTTGTACACGCCGGGGTTGTTGACGCCGCTCCACGTGCTCGATCCCTGCCGCTCGGCCACCGGCGCCTCTCCGCGCGCGCGGTCGCGCAGGGTCTGGATCCGATCCCGCACATCGCCGAACTCGCGGGTGCTGACGTTGCCTTCCTTGCGGAGTTTCACCTTGAGGTACACGACTTCGTCGCGCAGATCGTCGAGCTGCGACTGGAGGTCGCTCGCCATGCGGCCGTTGGCGGTGCCCATCCGGGAGATGTCGCTGCTGGCCTGATACACCTGATCCTGGAGGCGCTGGATGTCTGTCGATGTAATGG
>CAWFPR010000011.1:0-109422 GCA_963817635.1 uncultured Acidobacteriota bacterium
CACGCACACCACGCATCCGAACGTCACCGCGTGGTTAGGTTAGCACTACTTTGTCAGGTTCAGTGATGTGACCTCGCCCCGCCGGAGGGCCAGGGGGATTCCTGGTCTGGTGCTCACCGACAGTCAGCCAATCAGCCGGCAGTCAGAACCGCAGCGGAGGCTCGACGACCTGTGTGTGAGGAAAGGCGTTCCGAATGCGGTGGGTAAAGTAGGCGCCCTTCGACGGGGCCGTGAGGAACGCCTCGACGATGGAACGCGGGACCGTGAAGTAGCGGTAGACCGTCCCGCGACGGAAGCGGACGGTCAGCGTCGCATCGGACGCGTAGGTCACGCTCCCGATCCAGGAGGAGTCGACGGCGATCGTGGTCGATACGTGGCGCATAGGACTCCGGATCACCTGCGGAGCGGCGGATTCCGTCGAAAGCTGTCGAGCATGTGGAGGAGCCGTCGGTTGTGGAGCACGTAGAGCAGGCCCATGATCTCGCGGACCCACCCCCGCACCACGGGCAGCGTGGGCCGGGGGCCGTCGGTGACACGTGCCCGTTCGATTTGCAGGAACGTGAAGGCGACGGCCGTGAGCACCACGTGATGCGTCAGCCCTGATAGGTACGCCCTTCGAAGTGATCGAGGCCGAGGTCGTCTTTCAGCTCGCGGTACTGCTGCTCGATGGGCCAGCGACTGCGTGCGAGCGCCACCAAGTCGACGAGCGGCGTGGTCGCCGGGAGATGGACCAGGTAGTACTTCCGGCCCTCCGTGGCCGAGCGTTCGCAGAGCAGCCAGCGGTCGCCCCGGCCCGCCGTCGGACGCACACGCAGTGCGCAGAACTCGGCGGTGAGCGGGCCCGCGGTGCCCGTGCCCCAGGTCACCGTGTCCCACACGTCGTCGGGGGCCAGGTCGGCGAGTGCCGTGGCGGACAGGGTGCCCGGCACGTCCGCGACGGCGAACGTCGCCTCGCCGCGGATGGCGATGCCATAGGCGAGACCGAGCCGTTCGAGCCCCAAGCGAAACGCCGCGTTCGTCCCGTAGTCCGCATCGACGACGACGCCGGTGATCGTGAAGCCCGCCTGCAGGACGGTGCGGACCTGGGCCAGCGCGATGCGCCACTTCTCGCGGAACCGGACGGTCGGCGGGATGCCGGCCGCGGCGCACCGCGCGGCATCGTCCGTCCACGACGTGGGCAGGTAGAGGTCGAACGCCAGCGGCCACGTGCGGCCATCGGCGATCAACGCGCTCGACACGGCGACCTGGCAATTGCCCACCTTGCCGAGCGCGCCGCAGTACTGCCGCTGCACGCCGGGCGAGTGCGTGCCCTGCTTGGGAAAGCCGGTATCGTCGATCGCGAGGATGCCCGCGCGGAGGGGGACGACGGTGCGCAGCTGCGTCCAGACGCGCGCGGCCTGCCACGGCGAATGCGTGATGAAGTGCTGCAGCGCCTGATAATCGCGCGGATCACCCAGGCGCCCGTGCATCGCCTGCATCGACTTCCGCTCGCTGTCGTTGAAGAGCCCGTCCATGTACTGCGTCGCAGCCTCACGCTGCGGCTGCCGGCTGAAACACGCGCTGAACCCGTCGAGAAACAGGCCCAATCGCCGCAGCAGTGCCCGTGCGGGCCCCGTCGTCACGCGCGCAGCGTACACGACCTCGGGAAAAAAGGACAAGTCCTTGGATCGCGCCGCCTTCGCGGACCGCGAATCAACCTGACAAAGTAGTGTTAGCCACCCACCCGCGCTTTATCTTGCACTTCACGCCGACCAGCGCGTCGTGGTTGAATCTCGTCGAACGCTGGTTTCGGGAAATCCCGACGAAGCGGATTCGGCGCGGCGTGTTCCACAGCGTGTCCGATCTGGTCGCCGCCATCGACGCCTATCTGCGAGAGACGAACAAGAACCCGAAAACCCTTCCTCTGGATCGCGTCGGTCGAGACCATTCTCGCGAAGACAGCGCGTTGTAAAGCTACTTTTGAGACACTACACTAGTCTAGCCCAGCGGTTTCATGGACCCAAAGCGGCGCACCGCGATTCCCAGAACGGCCATCGCCGTCAACTGCAGGATCAGCCCGACGAGCAGTCCCACCAGCACACCGATTGATGCATACAACCCAATCGCCGGAATCACCCAGATCGATCCCGCCCCGCGTACCGCAGCCCCGAACGCTGCGGACCCGAGCATGCCTCCGACGAACAGCCCGCCTAGTGCAGCGGCTTCGACGATGCCCCTCCACGAGCGGCGCTGATCCAACCATTGTATGGCGTAAACGTATGTGCGCCACGCCGCAAGCCCCGCCAGCGGAATCGTCACGATCAACCCGATCAGGCTGGCCTGAATCGCGTCCACGACCGTTGACACAGCCGGCGCAAGCACAGCGCCGGACGCGAAATGTGCGGGAAGAATGGTGCGGAGAACGGACGCGAGCAAGATCGACCAAGCGGGCAGCAGCAGGACCACTGCGCCGTTCACGGCCGCCGCAGCAAGAGGGGCCCGGTTGCGCATTCGATCCTTCCTTGCGAACGGACGAGGCGCCGGCCGCGACGGCAGTAGCGCCGTGGCGCGCTCAGACGACGATCAGCGTACCACGGCACCACCAGGAGTGCACCTAACTAATTTAACGCTGTCCTCAGAATCACGTCGACAGCTAGGCGTCTCATCGGACCTCTGGGCACGCCGTTCCTTTCCATCGTCACATGGCTGCGATATCTCATGAGGTTGCCGTAGCTATCGGTGCCTTTACCGAGCACTTACCTCAGCGAGATCGAACGCACGCCCTCGTCTTCGAGCGTGGTCAACTCGGCTGGCTGCGACACGCCATCGTGGTTGGCATCGATCCACAGCCGGAGGCGGTCATACACCGTGTCCTCGTCCGTGATTTGCTGGTCACCGTTGCCGCCGGCGTTGGGCTGATCGAAGACCTTGAGCGCGCGGAATCCGTTGCGGCCGCCTCCTCTCGGAGGATTCGCTGGAATCGGCGGCTGATCGGTGTAGTTGCCAAAAAGCTCCTTCGCATCGTCAATCAGGCCATTGCCGTTCCGATCGAGCACGAGAAACGCGTCTCGGGTTCCGGCCCGCGTCCACGCGACCTGAGTGGGAGCGCCGCTCGCCAGGATGTCGAACGACACACCTTGTCCCACGCTGGTGAGGTTCAGGTCATCGTCGTCGAGATCAATGATGATGGGAGAAGCTCCAACAATGCAGGTG
Organism: uncultured Acidobacteriota bacterium; assembly: GCA_963817635.1. GTDB lineage: Bacteria > Acidobacteriota > Vicinamibacteria > Vicinamibacterales > 2-12-FULL-66-21 > CAWFPR01. The sequence continues at coordinate 3,193 of CAWFPR010000011.1, forward strand.
CACGAGTCATAGTCCCAGGACGAGGCCGGAGCCTCGGGATCGCCGCTGGCTTCGCATTGCTCGATGACGGACTGACCCGGCTCGCAGTTGTAGTGGCAGTCGGAGTCACCGGCCGAGCCGCTGGCCACGCCCCAGAGGAGCAGCTCTTCCTCGAGCGTTTCCAGCCATGAGGACGACGCATCGATGTCGAAGCTGTTGCCAAAGATGAACTGGTTGTAGTTGGACCGGAGAGCCGCAGTGGTCGTGACCCAGGTTTCGATTGGCAGCGGCCAGCCCAGCACGACGATCGGAAAATCTATATTGAGATACTCACCGGTATTGAAGAGATCGAAACCGGAGGAGGACGACGTGTACCGCGGCCCTGAGCACCACGTGGTGAACCAGTGCGTGCCAAAAGGCGTCACCGGGTTCGACCAGCACAGGTGTTCGGGCTGGTGAGTGAAGAAGTGGGCATACGGTTCGAACAGCTGGGCGTCGTGCGTCCAGAACGATCCGACATAGGTTTCGTTGAGATAGTCGACGGGGATGTTCAACTTGCGCGCCAGCTCCCAGACTTGGAAATCCGAGTATCCTGAGCCGCTGCACACGGACCAGAGCTGCGGTTCTACTTCCTCATCTTCGTCAACGCTCGGTCCGTGCGCGATTTTGGCGACCTCGACTGGCGGGGAGCAGAGCTTGTGCTCAGTCGACGCGACCTGACCCGGGAGCCTGGCCGGCCTCCGTCGTATCTCTTCGGATCGCCTCGCGGTGTTGAGCCGGTCTTCGTGAAGCCGCTCGACGATTCGATTTCCTCGAAGCGGCAGGTTGGCGCGATGTCGCATTGCGTGCTCGATGCGCTTCGCATCCATCTCATCGTCATCAGTGAGACGGAGCACCGTGTACTCCCCAGTCTTTCGATTGACCGTCCAGAAGAATCGCTCCGTCGTGTCCTTGGTGAGCGGTCCACTGATATCGAGCCGGAATCTGCCGCCGCTGTCGGCAATGATCTGTGCTTCGTACAGCGTCAATTCGCTGTCGGCGGACGGCTGCAGCTGAGCCGTGCGAACGTGCTTCTGCCTGCCTCCTGGTCTTTGGGCTTCAAGGTCGACCTGCAACGGCGAAGACTGTGGGAGAACGGCGATTGCGACAATCGCAAGGAGTGTGCGGATAGCACTTTGATGCATAGAATCCTCGAAGAACCGAGTTGATATGCCCTGTGGCTTGGGATCGGACCGGTTCGCGCGGTCTCTAGCTTAGCTAGCTAAGCTAGCGACGCCAGCAACGTGGAAAAACGTGCCGGCGTCGCGCTGGTGACGTCATCGCTTCGTCAGGGTGGCGCATGGATCGGCGCTCTTGACTTGGTCGGAAAACGCATCGCATTGGAAGGGACCACAATCTCCGCTATCGCGCCAAGAGGGGCGCTAGACTGCCGCGACGAAGATCCAGATTCGCATCAGCTGGATCGAGATAGAAGGCTTTGACTAGCTGCCCGCTACGTCCGCGGCCAATGCTGTCGATGAGCAGGACGTTCGCCGTCGACGGAATGGAGTTCTTACGACCCTGAATTGTGGCCGTGTGCGCGGCGGGATCGAAGCGCAGGTCGGCGCTGACGTCTCCGTACTGAAGGGAGACCCGCAGCGTCCCGTCCTGCGCGAATCCGGAATTGCCGCCCCGATGGCTCCCCGTGGCGTACCATCGCGCAGAGCCGCGCCATAGAACTAGCAGCACCAACTCTTCGTCTCTCGTGGCCACCGTGGCTACGACCGACGGTGATACCGGGATCGTAACTGGTTAGCGGGGTCAGTCTACTGCAGCGTGGAGAGCACCGCGGAAACCGTCGGCTGAGGCGATCGCAGCAGGTCCACGAGCACGTCGCGGGGATCGAGGTCGCGGAGGCGCGCGGTCTGGACGATGCTGCTGAGAATCTCTTGCGTCTCGGCACCCCGCTCGGACCGATTCCCACCCGACACCTTGCGATTGACGACGGCCGGCCGCAGCGCCTGCTCGGCGCGCCAGTTCGTGGCGTCGAGCGTGAAATCGAAGAGAAAGCCGAAGACGGCCTGGAGCTCCGTCGTCAGATGCGCCGCGAGGCGTTGGCAGTCCGGCACGGTGCCGGGCGCGGCGAGGAGGTCCAGCAGCCGCGACAGCAGGTGCCCGCGGGCAACCGCGGCGCCGTGCGCGGAGATCTCACCGGCTGCGACACGATCGCGCACGGCGAGCGCGTCCTGCAACACCGCCTGGACGTGGCGCGGCCAGGCGGTCCGCGGATGCGCCTCGGCGATCTCGCGGCAGCGCCGGATCAGATGCGCGAGACAGGTCTGATGCGCCGCCCGATCGAACCGGCGATACGGCGCCCAGCCGTCGCGGACGAGGACGCCGTCGAACTCGGCACCGAGCACCGCCGCCGCTTCGTCGAACCCGCGCCCGTCTTGAATGGCGTAGACGACGGTGCGCGCGGTCGCGAAGACCCACAACCACCAGAGCCGTCCACCCACTTTCCAACTGGTTTCATCCGGCGTGACCACCGGACTGCCGCGGATCTGGTCGCGCAACGCCGCATAGGTCGGCGCCGCCTGGCGCGCGGCCCGATGGAGCGCGTGGGTCACGCCGCTGGGCCGGACGCGCAACCCAAACCAGTCGCGCAACAGCGCCGCGACTTTGCCGTGCGAGAGACCGAGGTGTTTATTGAGCAGCACGATCAACGCGACTGCGTGCGGCCCAAGATGGGTGCTCGCCGCCCCGAGCGCATCCGACGTTTGCCACGGGTGACGCCCCTGCACGCGCCGCCCACAGGCGCGACACCGGCCCACGTGCACATCGAAGCGACGCACCTGCGGCCGCACGACCGGCAGATCCTCTTGAATCTGGGTGGCGATGCGCGTCTCGGTCAGCCCGCCGCCGCAATGCGGGCACGCCTCGGGGAGGGGGACATCGATCCGTTCATCGATCGCGGATGGCGGCTGGCGGTGCGCATGGCGCCCATGTCGTCGCCCGGCGCGACGTCCCGGCCGCCGCGGCTGCCCCATCGGCGCGCCTTTCGAGAACGGCGCCGCCTGACGCTTGCCGGCGCGCTGCGCCGCCTCCAGTGCGCGCGTCAAGCGCTCGATGTCTCGCTGCAGCCGATCCCGATCGCGTTCCAGCCGCTCGCGCTCCTGCTGCAGCCGGTCACGGTCACGCTGCAACTGCTCGCGCTCTCGCTCCAGCCGCGCGTTGTCCTCACGGAGTCGTTCCGACTCTCGGCGAGACTGTTCGATCTCTCGCCGCAGTCGCTCCACTTCACGCGGCGCGTCATCGTTCGAGCGAGAGGGCGTGCGTTCCGGCACGCGACAGTTATGGCAGACTCGCAACAAAAGTACAAGCCAAAACTTTGGATCGGCACCGTCAACCCGCTAACCAGTTACCCGGGATCGAGAATACGGTGGTTACTTGTCCTGGTGAAATGGTGCCGTTCGACGTCTTGAGGACCTGCTCTACTTGGCCATACACCTTGCTCCGGCTCCAGTCGCCCGCCGGCGTGAGGTGCGGCTCGACTCGTTCCACGTGCACCACCAACACGATCGGTACAAGGCTGGTCAGCCATGCAATGGGCCGCATTCCCTTCGGCGGCTCAACAAAGAGCGGTGATGTCTGATCCTTTTCAACAACTACCATTTCTTGCCCGGGCTTGACCAGACTGGCCGAGGGAGTTCCGGACTTGGCTCGAACGGGTTCCTGAATCGCGAACGATGCTGTGCTGGACAGCGTCCATGTCATGGCGAGCAGGACGCACATCGCACCCACTGAAATATCAGGCCTCATGGTGAGTCTGCTTGATTGGCGGCTCTACACAAATGGGTTTGTCACTCGCCGAGGAACGCCGCGCTGCAGTGTTGCAGGTTCTTTGCCATTGCGCGAAGCCCGCAAATCCACGTTCGCGGCTCAATCGCACGGTGCGCTGATCGGCCAGCGAACTGGCCGGTCAGCCCAGTTTTGGCCGGACTGTATGGTACCTCCCCTGTGCGCCGCAAATTCATTAGTGGGCGCACATTTCGGTCTTTTCGGTCGGGTCACGCGGCATGGCGCACAAGGCAATATTCATGGTGCAGCCCGCCCAGAATCGCCGTCGCCATCACCTCCGTGTGTCCGGGGAGGCAGTGACCGGTGGACACGACGTGGTGGTGGTCGGGCGCCGGATCGGGAATGCCAGGTCCCAGGCTGGCGTGTGGGCGACCCCGATCATAGCGGGTCACCCATTCGGGAAGGACCCATCGGAAATGGTCTTCGTTTAGCGGGTCGAGCCACGAATCGGGCCGAATCGATCTCCCACCGACCCCTTTGATCCCCAAAATCGTACCTGAACAATTTTGACGAATCTGGCATAACGGTCGCGTGCCGAGTGAGCGGGACCGCGATGAGCGCGATGAGCTGATTGATCGTCAGCAGCAGGAGATCACGCGGCTGCGTGACGAGCTGGCGCGAGCCGAGCAGCAGCGGCGCGAGGTCGAGCGGGAACGGGATCGCGTGCAGCGGCAGAACGACCGTCTCAAAGAGCAATTGGACGCGGCGCGTCGGGCCGGCTTTCGACAAGCCGCACCGTTTGCGAAGGCACATCCGCAGGGGCACGGGGGCCGTCCCGGCCGGCGCGCCGGGGCGGCGTATGGCCGCCGCAGTCGGCGGCCGCGGCCCCGCCGCGTCGATGCGACCTACACGGCCCCGCTCCCCGACGCGTGCCCCGGGACCGTTGGTGCGCCGCTTCGAGATCGAGATTGGCTGGTGCCGCCGCTGTGGCCGACGGGTGCAAGGTCGTCACCCCTTGCAGACGTCGGACGCCTTGGGCGCGGCCAACGTACATCTGGGGCCGGGTGCGGTCAGCTTCGTGGTCCTGATGCACACGCACTTCGGCGTTGCCGCTCGCCAAGATCGCCACGGTGCTGCGCGAGCGGTTCGGTCTGCGCGTCACGGCCGGCGGACTCGTGCACGTGCTGCATCGCGCCGCTCGGTACGCGGCGCCCCGAGCTACGCCGCCCTGTGCGATCACGTCCGCGGAAGCCCGATGGTGACTCCCGACGAAACCGGATGGCGCGTCGGCGCGGTGCTGCACTGGCTCTGGGTGTTCGCGACGCCCGACACCACGGTCTACCCGATTCGCCCGGGCCGCAGCTTCGACGATGCCGTCACGATTCTGCATCCCGACTTCGGCGGCGTGGTGGTCCGGGACGGCTGGGCGCCATACCGCCAGTACGTCCGGGCCTTCCATCAGACGTGTCTCGATCATCTGATCCGTCGATGCCGGACGCTGCGTCAGGATCATCCGCGCAGTCCCTGGGCCGCGGAGGTCGAGCAGGTGTTGCGCGAGGGCTTGGCGCTGCGGGACCGCCGCGACGCGCACGCCATCTCGGCGCACGGCGTCGCGGTCGCGCGCGGGCACCTTGAGACCCGGCTGAACGCGCTGATCGACGGCGTGCCGACAGGACCGGCCGCCCAGCGGCTGGCGGCCCATCTCGCGATCGAGTTCCCTGCCGTCTTCACATTTCTCTGGGAGCCGGGCCTTGACGCCACGAACTGGCGCGCGGAGCAGGCCATTCGTCCGGCGGTGGTCACCAGGAAGGTCGCGGGCGGGTATCGCACCCGCCGCGGGGCTGACACGCAGGAAGTGCTCGCCAGTGTCGTGCAGACCGTGCGTCAGCGCGGTCTCGAGCTGACGGAGGTTCTCACCACGATCCTTCAAGCACGGGAACCGATCAGCCCGACGGCGCTCAAGACTCGGCCCGCGCAGTAGAATCACGCGCTAAACGAAGACCGGAAATGTTCCTCATGGAGCGGGATCAGCCAATCCAGACACTCTCGGCGCATCGTTCCGATCAGTCGCTCGCAGAACGCGTTAGCCTGCGGTTTCCGCACAGGGGTCCTGAGCACATGCCGGCCCATCGACGCGATCGCCCGGTCGACAGTCGCCACGTAAATGCTGTCCCGATCGTGGAGGACGAACCTGTGGGACGTCTTGGGGGCAATGACCGCGCGAAACTGCTGGATCGTCCACTCCGCCGTGGGATGCTCGGTCACGTTCCAGTGGAGGATCCGACGCGTGCCGACATCGAGGACGACGAAGACATAGAGGGTGCGGAACCGGACGGTCACCGTCGTGAAGAAGTCACCAGCGAGGACCGCGTGCGCGTGATTCCGCACAAACGTCGCCCACCGCTGGGACCGCTGCCCGCCGCGCCGGGGCCCCAGGGTCCGGAGATACCGTCCGACCGTGCGCGGGGACACCGTCAGCCCAAGTTTCAGGCGCAGTTCGTGCGCAATTCGCTCCTCACCCCATGTCGGATTCTCCTGGGCTATGCGTACGATGAGTCGTTGCAAGTCCCTCGGAATCGGTGGCCGTCCTGGCCGCGACTTCCACCGCCAGAAGAGCCGCCAGCCCTGAAGATGCCACCGGATGAGCGTGTCGGGCTTGACCACAGTGAGGATCGAGCGCCAGTCCAACAGACCTGAGAGCCGCACGAGGATGACTCGCGTCGCCGGATCCGGCCGCCTCGGCTTGACGCGGTGCTCTTGTAGAGGGCCATCCTGCTTCCGGAGAAACAAGTTGTCCGCCGCCAGCTGCGCTCGAGGCGTCAGCGCGAGGCGGGCAAGCGTGACGACGGCGCACGGGAAGCGACAGGTGTCTGAAGGCGATGAACGACGACGGCGCGGCATGGTCTCAGTATGCGTCCGCCGCGACTTGATCAACGTGCCCGCCAACGGACACCGGCCGAGCGCCGTTTTGAAGGCCTGGCGTAGTATTTGCGGAGCACAGGACGCGGGCTCATGCGAGTAAAGCGAGCCATCAGTTGCTGGCATACTTGTCGACGGGGAAAACCGCTGCCTTCTGGTCAGCCTCGGGGCAACGGTTCACGAGACAGCTGCACAGCGGATGTACCTCATTAGCGACACGACATAGTCACTGCGGTTCGATCTACGGAGTGGGGTGGCGATTTCAGTCGTGTAGAATCAACGACTTGGAGTTGGTGGACCTGACCGGGATCGAACCGGTGACCTCCTGAATGCCATTCAGGCGCGCTCCCAACTGCGCTACAGGCCCATCGTGGTGAGGGCGAACCCTTATTGTAACCCAGCCGGCGGCCCCCTACGCAACGCCAACGCGGGTGCGAGCGCTTCGAGGCCTGAACGACAGTGCCATGGGGTGGCTGTACGCCTGAACCGGCCGCCTCAGTTCGGGTCGTGAACCGGCAGCGACACGATGAACTCGGCTCCCGCGCCGGGTCCGGCGCTCCTGGCCTCGATACTGCCGCCGTGCTGCTCGACGAGTTTCCGCGCCACGGCCAGGCCGATCCCGAATCCCCGGTGATCGCTGACGGCGGTGCCGCGCGAGAAAAGATCGAAGATGCGACCGAGCGCCTCGGGCGGAATGCCGATGCCGCTGTCGCGCACGCCGATCGTGGCGCGGCCCGGCGCTCGTTCCACGGCCACGCGGATGGTGCCTCCCGCCGGCGTGTACTTCCCGGCGTTCGACAGCAGGTTGACGAGCACCTGCTGGATTCGCGCCGCATCCGCTCGAACGATGACGGGTGTGTCGGGAAGGGACGTCTCGAGACGATGATGCGGCTCCTCGAGCGCCGGAGCCGCGGTGTCGAGCGCGTCCTGGACGATCTGGCGGAGGTCCACGTCGGCCAGCTCCAGCGCGATGTCGCCGCGCACGATCCGCGACGCTTCCAGCAGGTCGTCCACCACGCGCGACATCTGGCGCAGCTGCCGCTCGAGCACGGCAGAGGCCCGCTCGTCCGTCGCGCCGTCGCGCCGCGCCCGCATCACGCCGAGCGCAGCCAGCGCCGCGTTGATCGGCTGTCGAAGCTCGTGGGCGACGCTGGCCAGGAACGCGTCCTTCACCTTCATCGCCTCGCGGACGTGCGCGACCGCCTCCTTCATCTCGGTGATGTCCGGGCTGCTGCCCACGTAGCCGGTGACGCGACCGTCCGGCGCCAGGCGCGGCGCCGCATACGAGGCAACCCAGCGCCACTGGCCATCGTGCCGCCGTACGCGCACGTCCGCATGGAACGGCAGCCCGTCGCGAAGGCAGCTGTAGAACCTCTCGGCGTACGACGGGGCCTCGTCCGGGTGCAGGAGCGGGCGCCATCCATCTGGTCCGCGCAGATCCTCTTCCCGCAGGGCGAAGAACGCGCGGTACGCCTGGTTCACGAATTCGATGTTCCCCTGCGCGTCGGTGACCCAGATCATGACCGGGGAGGTGTCGGCGATCTCGCGGAAGCGCGATTCGGACAGGCGAAGGGCCGTTTCCACCGATTTTCTCGCCGTGACGTCTTCGCCAATGCCGATCGTCAGCGAACCTCCGCCCGGCGCCGAGACGGGAAAACAGCGCCACTCGATGAGCACGTCCTCTCCTGAGGCGGTGCGCCACGAGCACTCGTGCGGGAGCGCGAGTGCGGCCGGAGAACCCTCGCGAAGGCTTCGGGCGACGGCCTCACGATCGGCCGGCGCGACGAGCGTCTCGACGAATGGACGTTCCAGCACATCCGCCCGCCGATACCCGGTCAGCGCCTCGCAGGCCGGGTTGAACACCTCGATCCGGCCGTCGGCGTCGGCTGCCGTGACCAGAAGCGGGCTGCTGTCGAGCAGCGCCTGGAGCAGCTGTTCAGTGCGCCGCCCCCGCACCATCGATCGCACGATCGCCGACGAGCTCCGCGGGATCGGCCGGATCGATCACCGAGGCATCCGCCCCGCTGTCGAGCCTCCTCACGCGATGTTCGGCGTCGGTGAAGGCGGCCGATATCTGAATGACACGGGTCTGATCGACCGCCAGGTGCGCCTTGATCCGCCGCGTCAGCGTGTAGCCATCGCCATCGGGCAGGACGATATCGGTGAGGACCACGTCGGGCCGCGTCTGGAGCAGCGCTTCCCACGCCGAGCTCGCGCCGATCGCGTCGATGACCCTGAAGCCAGCAGACTCCAGAATGCGGCGCCGCAGGACGCGCGCCGCGGCGCTGCCCTGGACGAGCAGGACCGTCCCTGCGTCGGCGCGAGGCGATGCAGGGGCGGGTTGCCGATCGTTGAAGGCGTCCGGCATTCGACGTCCACACTTTCGGGGCCGGCGTGCCGCGCCGGCATTGGATCAGCTTGGAGTTCCGACTCCGAGTATACCGGAGGCTGTCGGGCTGGCGCGCAGATACCGGCACCGGAGATCCGGCAGTCGCGGCACCGGTCCGGCATCGCGGGACCTAGGGTGCTGGAAACGGCCGAAAGGGAGGGTGGACGGCCTGCGCCGGACCTTGCATCCGCCGTCGGGCGGAGGCGGTCATGGCTACTGAATCGCTCTGGTGCCTCGTCCGTGGAACCGTCGTGGAACGTGTCCTCGACGACGAGGGACGCGTCAGGCTGGTGATTTGTCCGGAGTACGACGGCCGCGCGGCCACGTGCCACCTGAAAGGGGGCGTTCTGAACAACGACGCCCAGCTGCAGTTCGTCGAGCACGTGCCCGACCATCCACTCGACCACCCGGCCGGGCGCTGCATCCTGCGCTGATAACGGGGCGCGTCATCAGCGCACAGCCCCGGTGAGGGCCGGTCAGGCCCAACGCCGGGCTGCCGCTGTCGACCCCGGAGTGCCTCGGGCTGCCCGGCCTGTCGTCTGTCAGGCCGGAGTGGGTGCTACGGTACCGTCACCGTTACGTCAATCGATTCTCGACAGGGCCACGCTATCGTACGTGGATGGCCTGCTGCCGAAAGGAAGATCGGCGATGAAACAGTGTCAACGCGGTGGATCCCGACCGCAAGCGGGCCGCGTCATGATGGTTGAGAAGTGAACGGGGAGCCGATCGCATGCAGGCTGTGACCGCTCGGATTGATGCCCTGGAGGCGCTGATTGCCGGATGCGGCCGCGCCGCCGTCGCCTTCTCCGGCGGCGTCGATTCGACCCTGGTGGCCTACGTGTCGAACCGTATGCTCGGCGCCCGCGCGCTCATCGTCCTGGCCCGGACCGAGACGATCGTGGAGGAGGACGTCGCGCTGGCCCGCCAGATCGCGGATCGCCACCACTTCAACTACATGGAGGTGGCCTACAGCGAACTGGCGATCGAGCAGTATGCGGCCAACCCGCTCAACCGGTGCTATTTCTGCAAGAGCGCCCTGTTCGAGCGCCTCACGGCGATCGCCCGCGATCGCGACATTCCGGTCGTCTTCGACGGGGCGAACGTGGATGACGAGGGAGACTACCGGCCCGGGCGCCAGGCGGCCCGCGAGGGCGGCGTCAGGTCACCGCTGATTGAGGCCGGGTTCACGAAGGCCGACGTCCGGGAGGCGGCCAGGCTGCTGGGCCTGCCGAACCACGACAAGCCGGCGGCTCCCTGCCTGTCGTCGCGCATTCCTTACGGCACGTCGATCGATGCCGCCTCGCTGGTGAGGATCGCCCGCGCAGAGCGGGCAGTCCGCGCGTGTGGATTCGTCAACGTCCGCGTGCGGCACCGGGACAGGCTCGCGAGCGTGGAAGTCGATCGGGAGGACGTCGAGCGGCTCCACGTCCTGTTCGGCGACATCGAGCGTCAGCTGAAAGAGCTGGGCTACGAGCAGGTTGTGATCGATGACGAGGGCTTCCGCTCGGGAAAACTGAACCGCGGCATCCCGCTGGCCTGAGAGGTCCCTGTCCGGCCGCCGGCGCCGGCTGACCGACGCGGCGCCTGGGAATCGGTAGGGAGGCGTCAGGAACAGGTCGGCGCGGTGGCGTCGATCGGGCCGATCCGGTAGACCGTCCCCGGGAGCGCGCGGCCGAAGAACTCGCTGGCTTCCGAGGCCACCGCGATCAGCGATCCGAGTCCGACATCCTGCCGGCGGCCGGTCCGTTGCAGGAAATACACGAAATCTTCCGTGCAGAGGTTGCCGCCGGTGGCGGCGGTGAACGGGCATCCGCCGAGACCCGCGAACGCACTTTCGACGTGCGTGACGCCGGCGTCGAGCGCCGCGAGCGTGTTGGCCATCGCGAGTCCGTACGTGTCGTGGAAGTGACACGCGCACTCGACGCCCGAGCCGAGCGCAAAGACCGCCCCATACAGGTCGCGCACCTGACCCGGGACGCCGTGCCCGGCCGTATCGCACAGGCTGATCATGCGAAGACCCGCATCCAGGTAGGTCCGTACGATTCCGAGTACGCGGGATTCGGGGATCGTTCCCTCCATCCCACAGCCGAAGGCCGACTGGATGGAGACCTGGACCGGTTTCCCGGCGGCGATCGCCCGCTTCGCCATCGGCACGATGCGGGCGATGGCTTCCTGGGTGCCCATGCCGGTGTTCTTCCGGCTGTGCGTGTCGCTCGCCGACACGCCCATGCAGATCTGTTCCACCCCGCACGCCAGCGCGCGGTCCAGCCCCTTTTCGTTGAGGACGAGCCCCGACAGCGCCGGCCGGCTCGCCGCAGGCGTGGGCGTCAACTGCCGGAACAGCGCGTCGGTGTCGGCCATCTGGGGCATCTTGTCCGGGTGGACGAAGGAGCCCACCTGGATGATGTCGACGCGGGCGGCGATGAGCCGATCGAGCCAGGCGAGCTTGCGGGCCGTGGACACGACCCGCTTCTCGATCTGAAGCCCGTCGCGCATGCCGATTTCGTGGAGGACGATCCGTGCCATGAGTGCGTTGCTCCTCGCGGTCAATCGCGGCCGCCGCCCGTCTTGCGGACGACGAGGTGGAGAATCTTGAACGCGGCCGCCGCGGCGCCCACGCCGTTGTCGATATTGACGACCGTCACGCCCGGCGCGCAACCCGTGAGCATGCCCAGCAGCGCCGTGAAGCCTCCGAGCGCGGCCCCGTAGCCGTTGCTCGTCGGAACGGCGATGATCGGCTGCGAATACAGGCCGCCGAGCACGCTCGGCAGGGCACCTTCCATCCCGGCCACGGCGATGAGCACGTCGGAGCGCCGAATCACGGCGTCCTTCGCGAACAGCCTGTGAATGCCGGCCACGCCCACATCGTACAGCCGATGAGTCTCGACGCCCAGGCTCTCCAGAACGATCGCCGCTTCCTCGCACACCGGAATGTCCGTGGTGCCGGCCGAGATGATGGCCACGCTCGCACCGGCAACCCTGGCCAGCGGGCGCCCGATGCGGAACGACCGGGCCTCAGGTACGAAGTGCCCCCGGGGGAAGGACTCTTCAAGGCCGGGAAGAACTCTGGCGGGCACCGTGTGCCGAGCGCCAGCCTGGTGTGTGCGTAGAGGCGACGGGCGATCGCCCGGATCTGGTCGAGCTCCTTGTGCTGGCAGAAAATGACCTCGGGAAAGGCGGTTCGCTCCGATCGTGACACGTCGACCTGCGCAATCCCCTCCACCGGTTCGGCCGGCGGAGTGGCGCGATACCCGGACAGATGGTGCTGTGAGGGCGGATCCTGACGGGCTTTGCCGCGCGCGCTTCGCCTCTTCATGGACGTCATGATGTCATGAGCTCGTGCCAGCTGAGGTCAGCGCGACCGCATGGGCAGTGGAGTGCTGTCCGCTCCCGGCAGACGGTCGGCGGCTGACGGGCCCCAGGGCCGGACTTGCCGGGAGGATGCTCAAAAACTAGCACTCCGCGGCGACGGCCGACAGGGCGTTACCGTGGTGCTACCGTAACAGCTACCACTTCGTCCCGCGGATCGAGATAATTCCTTTGGACCTTTCCAATTTTACAACCCACCGGGAGCAGACGTGGCTACGCGATCGATAACGCCTGAAGAGACGGCACTCGCCGAACAACTGCTCGGCCGCGCACGGGCAGCGATGCAAGCGGTCGACTCGTACGACCAGACCGCCGTCGATCGCCTGTGCCGCGCGATCGCGTGGGCCGGAGGCAACGAGGTCACGGCAACCAAGCTGGCGAACATGTCGGTCGATGAGAGCGGCATGGGAGAGCCGCGAACCCAGCCGGCGCGCCAAGGTGTTCGGCATTCTGCGCGATGCCCTGCGACAGAAGAGCATGGGCATCATCGAGGAGATCCCGGAGAAGGGCATTGTCAAGTATGCCAAGCCCGCAGGCGTGATCGCCGGCCTGATCCCCGTGACCAGTCCGTATGTGACCCCGGTGGGGATGGCCATTTACGCGGTCAAGTGCAAGGACGCGATCATCTTCTCGCCCCATCCGGCCAGCCGGAAGACGACCAACGAAACCGTGCGGGTCATGAGGGCGGCGCTCGCGGCGCTCAACGCTCCCGTTGACCTGCTCCAGTGCGTGGAACGCCCGAGCATTCCGCTCGCGAATGCGCTGATGTCGATGTGCGACCTCACGATGGCGACCGGCGGACCGGGCATGGTGAAGGCGGCTTACAGCTCGGGCAAGCCCGCGTACGGCGTCGGCGCCGGAAACTCGACGATGGTGGTCGACGAAACCGCGAACGTCGAGGAAGCGGCCCGGAACACCCGCATCAGCAAGACCAACGACCACGGATCCGGCTGCTCCGCCGATGGCAACGTCATCGTCGACGCGTCCATCTACGACGCGTTCCTGGCGCGTCTGCAGGCCGAGGGCGGCTATCTGATGTCCGAGGCCGAGAAAGCGCAGGTCAGGGCGGTGTACTGGGATGCCGAGGGTCACCGTACGCCGGAGACCATCGCGCGTGCGGCCTCGGTCGTGGCCGAACGCGCCGGCTTCCTCATTCCGGCCGACAAGACGTTCCTCATCGCCGAGGAAGCAGCAGATCGGCAAGGCGCATCCGTTCTCCAGCGAAAAACTCGGAACCGTGCTCGCGCTCTTCAAGTTCGACGGCTTCGACAATGCTCTCGACATGGTTCGCCGGATCCTGGAGGTCGGCGGCAAGGGGCATTCCACCGGAATCTACTCGTTCGACGACGATCACATTCACCGGCTGGCCCTGATGGCGCCAGTGAGCCGGATCATGGTGCGGCAGATCCAGTCGAGGTCGAACGCCGGGACCTTTACCAACGGGATGCCGATGACGTCGAGCATGGGTTGCGGAATCTGGGGAGGCAACGTGACGAACGAGAACATCTCCCTCAAGCACTACATGAACGTCACGTGGGTGAGCCGCCCGATTCCCGAAGACCGTCCGTCCGACGCGGAACTACTCGGCGAATTCTTCAATAGTCAGATTTTCTGAACCCCGGTCGCTCCCCGGTACCCATTTTACGGATGCAACGGACACACATATGACCACTCTTACCCAGACCGAGTTCATCCTCCCGAAGGCCGATCCCAAGCCCGGCACGCGGATCGCCGCGTACCTGTTGACCGAGTATCTCGAGCGCATAGGGGTCGAGGTCATTTTCGGCCTCTGCGGACACACAATCATCGCGTTCCTCGATGCGCTGGGGAAGAGCCGTATCCGCTTCGTGTCGACGAGGCACGAACAGGTTGCGGCCCACGCCGCTGACGGCTACGCGCGCGTATCCGGCAAGGTCGGCGTGCTCCTGACGCACCTCGGCCCGGGCCTGGCCAACGCGACGACCGGCGTGGCGAACGCCGCCCTGGACTCGATTCCGATGGTCGTCATCGCGGGCGATATCCCGTCGTACTACTACGGGCGTCACCCCCACCAGGAAATGAACCTGCATCAGGACGCCGATCAGTTCCGGATCTACGAACCGTTCTGCAAGCGCGTCTACCGTGTGGATCATCCCCACGATCTCCCGCGGGTGATCGAGCGGGCGTTCCACCTCGCACAGAGCGGCCGGCCGGGTCCCGTCCTCGTGGACGTGCCGATGGACATCTTCTCGGCCGACCTTCCCGTCGATGCGTTTTCCGTCCGTCCGGCGCCGATCGCCAAGCCGACGATCGACGAAGAGACCGTGGCCCGGATCGTCGACGCGCTTGCGAGCGCCCAGCGCCCGGTGCTGTACGCGGGCGGCGGCGTCATCGGCGCGCGCGCCGGCGCGGAACTCGCGGCGTTGTCCGAGGCGCTCGAGGTGCCGATTGCCCACACGCTGATGGGCACGAGCGCGGTTCCGTCCCACCATCCACTGCTGCTGGGAATGACCGGATTCTGGGGCACTCCGATCGCGAACGACATGTGCCGAAAGGCGGACCTGATTGTCGCCATCGGTACCAGGCTCGCGGAGGCGAATTCCAGCTCCTGGTACCGCGACATCACGTTCTCGATTCCGCCGACACGGCTGATTCACATCGACATCGATCTCGCGGAAATCGGCCGGAATTACCCGACTGAACTCGGCGTCGTGGCCGACGCGAAACAGGCCCTCGGGGCGCTCGCGAAGGCGGCGAAAGGACGCACGCACCGCGACCGCGGCACCCTGCGCCGCGATATCGCCGCGGCGCGACAGAAGTACCTCGGCAACTTCAGCGACCAGTACGCCTCCGACCAGTATCCCCTGCGTCCGGAGCGCATCCTCGCCGAGCTGCGGAAGGCCGCGCCCGACGACGCCTTCATCGTGACCGACGTGGGATGGAACAAGAACGGCGTGGGGCAGCAGTATCCGTTCTCGGTCCCATATACGTTCATCACCCCGAGCGGGCTGGCGACGATGGGATTCGGGGCCGCGGCCGCGCTGGGCGTGAAACAGGCGCTGCCCGGGCGCGCGGCGATCGCGCTCATCGGCGACGGCGGATTCTGCGCCGCGAACCCGACCGTTGTCGCCACGGCGATGGAGGCCAAGTTGCCCGTCATCTGGGTCGTCATGGACAACATGGCGTTCGGCACCATCGCCGGCCTCGAGGAACAGAACTACGGCTGGAATTTCGGCTGCACGTTCGAGTGCGACGGAAAGCCCTATCGCGTGGACTACGCCGCGATGGCCCGCGCCTGCGGCGCGGAGGGCGTCATGATTGAAAAGGCGGACGAACTCGGTCCGGCGCTTCGCAAGGCCGTGGCGTCCGGACGGCCGACGCTGATTCAGGTGCCCATGAACAACGCGCCGACGCCGACGCCGGGCCACTGGAACATCCTCGACATCTACAGGCGCGGAGAATAGCGTGAGCACCGCCCCGAGCTCCGCGGCACAGGCGCCGCCCGGCACCGCAACGGACCGCCTGCCGCCGTCATGGCTGTCATGGTCGGTCTGGGGCGTCGCGGCGTTCTTCTACCTCTCGGGGTTCTACCTCCGCAACTCGCCGGCCGTGATGACCGGCGAGTTGATGCGGGATTTCTCCATCACCGCCAGCCAGCTCGGTCAGTTTTCCGCCGTCTATTTCTACGCGTACGTGTTGATGCAGATTCCGACGGGAGTGCTGGTCGACTCGTGGGGCGCAAGGCGACTGCTGATCCTCGGTTCGGTGCTCGCGGCCATCGGCACGTTCGTGTTCGGATCGACGAGCAACGTGGGCGTGGCGATGGCCGGCCGGGCGCTCGTCGGCGCCGCCACCGCGGTGGGCTGGATCGTCGTGCTGAAGCTGGCAACCCACTGGTTCCCGTCCGGGCGGTTCGCGATGCTCACCGGACTGGGGCTGATGATCGGCAACATCGGCGCCCTGTTCGCCCAGGTGCCCCTGCGTCTGGGAGTGGAGCAGTTCGGCTGGCGTCCGGTGGCGATCGGCTCGGCGGCCATCGTGATGTGCGTATCCGGCCTGGCGTGGGCGCTGGTCCGGAACGACCCTGTCGAAAAGAACTACGCGAGCTACGCGCCCGCCGTGCTCCAGAAGACGGACCACATCTCGATCTGGCAGCTGCTGAAGGGATTCAAGCACGTGTTCGCGTACCGGAACACGTGGCTGATCTTCCTCGCGCAGGGCGGTTTCGTGGGAACGATGATCGGCTTCACCGGCCTGTGGGGCCCGCCGTTCCTGCGGGCGCGCTTTGCGATCCCGTCAACGACCGCGGCCGCGGTCTGCTCGGTGATGACGATCTGCTGGGCCGTCGCGAGCCCGATCAGCGGGCACTTGTCGGACAAGATCGGCCGCAGGCGGCCCATCTACCTCGGCGGCGCGATTGTGGCGACCGTCGGGTTCTCGATCATGTTCTACGTGCCGAGCCTGCCGCTGTGGCTGTTCGTCATCGTGGCGGGCCTGTCGAGCGCCGCATGCGGTGCCGTGATTCTGGGTTTTGCTTTTGCCAAGGAGTCCGTGCCCGTGCACTTTCTCGGCACGATTTCGGGGGCCGTCAACGTGGGCAACATGGTGGGGCCAACCCTGCTCCAGCCGACGATCGGCTGGCTGCTCGATGCGCGCTGGTCCGGCAAGGCCCTGAACGGTCTGCGCGTCTATGAGCTAGCCGACTATCAGACAGCCCTGATGCCGATGGTCGGCTGGCTGCTGGTGTCGTGCATCGCGATTGCGTTCACGCGCGAGACGTTCTGCAAGCCCCAGGCGTGAGCACGCGCCGCTCCTGAGCCGCAACCGGCCGCCGCGAGTCCCTCCCTGCACGCGACGGCCGGCCCATGTCCCAACGTTCGGTCGGTCACCGCTGCCGCAACCCACATCAGGCCCACCCTCTGTGCCTCCGTTCCTCCGTGTCCGTGTGAGGCCGATCCCATCGCAGCGTGACGGCGAATGTTGTTGATGGAAGTGCGGACGCTGGGTTGGTCGGGCTGGAGGGAGCGCGGCTGCCGTGCGGGCCGTGCACCGCCGCCACAACGCGCGTCAGGCCCACCCTCTGTGCCTCCGTTTCTCCGTTTCTCCCTGTGAGGCCGATCCAATCGCAGCGTGACGGCGAAGGTTGTGCGAGCACGAAGGCTGCGTCTGGAAGGGGGCTGTGGCTACGACTCGCGCTGCGGAAGGGGGATGAGCTGAAGTTGGGGGAGCGGAGGATTTCGTGGGGCGTCGAGCTCCGCCAGTCCCGGCACCCGGCCGGGACTGGCGGTTTCCTGCGTCTAGAAGCCGAACTTGATCCCGAGCTGCATGATCCTGGGATCGTCGGCGCTGGTGATCTGTCCGAACGTCGCGCTGTTGAGCGCCGTGGACGGACCGTTCAGGTTCACGCGATTGATGACGTTGAAGATCTCCCACCGGAACTGCAGCGTCCGCAATCCACCCAGCTTGAACATCCGGGAGATCGAGATGTTGTTCGTCAAGCTGCCCGGATTGACGATGGTGTACGGCTTGTCGGTGCTGTAGGTTCCGGTCGCCGGACGGGTGAAGGCGGCGGGGTCCAGGTAGAAGGCCGCCGAGCCGTCACCGTACGGATCGCCGATCTGGACCGCACGCTGGTTGCCCGTCCCCGTCAGGGCGACGTCCGTGCCGGTCGTGACCGACGAACGATTTCCGGACTGCACGCGGATGATCGGGGCAATCTGCCAGTCGCTGACGATGGCGCCGAGCGCGCCGTTGTTGTAGGTCGGCACCCGCGCGACAAGCGACAGGTTCCACACTTGCCGCCGGTCCGAACTGCAGTACCAGTAGTCCAGATTCGGATCCGCCGGATTCATCGTCGTCGCTCCGGTGATCTCGGTGGTCAGCGGGTCGGACATGCACTTGGAGAGTGTGTAGTTCGACAGGACGCTCCAGTTGCCGGAGAGCCGCTTCTGCGCGGAGAGCAGCAGGCCGTTGTACGACGAGCGCCCGGTGTCATCGATGACGCCGAGCGTCGAGTAGTACTGGCCCTGACTCGGGTTGGCCAGGTTGAGGACCCGCCGCGCGTTGGTGTTGCCGGTGGTGGCGCCGGGGCCGTAGACGGCCGGGTTGGCCTCGATAGCGCGCCATCCGTGGGCGCCCTTGTTGCCGAGGTAGCTCGCCGCGAACAGCAGGTCGCCGAAGCCCTTCTGGACGCTGAAGTTCCACTGCTGCAGCCGGGTATTGTGGAGGTCCAGCGGCGCCGAGACGTAGACGCCGAACTGCGGGAAGTCCGAGCCCGCCCAGTTGGTGCGGATGTCCGGGAACGGGCTTCCGCCCGGATAGCCGAGCCACGGATCTTCGAGTCCGCCCGCCGGGTTCGTCAGCGAGATCTGCGCGCCCCAGGGGGGGCTGTTCGAGAAGCGCGTGCCGAAGAAGAGGTGCGGCGTGTCGTAGAAGATGCCGTAGGCCGCCCGCACGCTCATCGAATTGTCCTTGAGCGGGCTCCAGATCATGCCGACACGCGGGGCGAACTGACCCCACCTGGGCCCGAAGAAGCCCTTTCCGCTCGGGTAGCCTTCGTCGCCCGGGAACATCAACCCGGCCGGCGCCTGCGGGTAGACCGTGCTGTGCCGGTTGGCGTCGAACCATTCCTGCGAGAAGTGGTTCGCGTAACCCGCGGTATTCTGCGCCGGAATGAAGGGCTCCCAGCGCAAGCCGTAGTTGAGCGTCAGGTTCGACGTCGGCTTCCAGTCGTCCTGCACGTAACTCCCGAAGTAGTTGTGGCTCCAGTAGTCGTACACCGAGTTGCCTTCGAGGAAGCTGGTCATCCTGCCGGTCATGAAGTCGGCCATGCCGAGACCGGTGTTCGAACCGTTGAAGGAGAACGCGCCGTTGGTCGGCCGGTTGTTCGAGGTTTCGATCTTCGTCCTGATGAAGCTGACGCCGGCGGAGAACTGATGCGCCCCCTTGATGTAGTCGAAGTCGTCGGCCGCCGCGTAGACGAACGAGTTGAAGTACCCGGGATTGGTTCCGCCGGATCCGAGGTTCCAGCCGCCCGTGATGCTGAGGCCCATGTAGCCGGGAATCGGACCCTCGACATTGATGCCGACGTCTGCCGGCTTGAAGTACTCGGGCAGCGTGCGGTCGTTGATCGTCTTGTTGTAGGTGACGTGCAGCGCGTTGATGGCGCTCGACGAAAGGATCCAGCTGTGGCCGACGGTCAGCGCGTGCACCTGGTTCTTGCGATCGACCCGGGTGATCTCGAGGATGTTCTTCCCGTCGAAGGGCATCGGATTCGCGTATTTCGCGTAGACGTACCGGGCGGTCAGGGTGTGGTTCTGGTTGACCGTGTAATCAACCTTGCCGAGGGCCTGGTGATCCGAGCTGTCGTTGACGTCCCCGAACTGGATCCTGCCGCAGGGGTCGGTCGACACCGGCACGTACTTCAGGATGTTGAGGGCCGCCTGGGAGAACTGCGACGGGTCGACCTGATTGTTGACGAACGGCGCCTTGAGCGTCACGTTGCCGCGGCTGTTGCACGCGGCCGAGGCGAAGGCCGTGAAATCGCCGTTCAACATCGCCTGCGTCGGGACGAACCTGAGCGTGTCGGTCGGCGCCGTCTTCTCAATCGTTCCCTGGTAGGACCCGAAGAAGAAGACCTTGTCGCGCTTGATGGGACCGCCGAGCGTGCCGCCGAACTGGTTGCGCTTCAGGCTGTCGCGCTCGGTCGCGAACGTGTTGCGGGAGTTGAGGTGGAAGTCCCGCATGAACTCGAACCCGTTCCCGCGGAAGTTGTTCGAGCCGGACTTCGTCACGATGTTGACGGCCGATGCCGAGTGGTGGCCGTAGCGCGCCGGCAGCGCGCTCGACTCGACCTTGAACTCCTGCAGGGCGTCGGGGTTTGGCGTCGGGAGATTGAGGTTGTTGAACGGGTCGTTGTAGGTGCCGCCGTCCATGATGTAGGTCATGCCGTTCGCCGCGCCGCCGGCGACGGAGATCGTGACCGTGGGGTAGTTCTTGTTCGTGTTGAGGTCGCCGCTCGGCGCGTCGGTGGCCAGGCCGGAGAGGAAGATCAATTCGGTCACCTGCCGGCCGTTCAGCGGCATCTCGACGATCTGCTCGTTGTTGATGAGCTGGCCGACGGCCGTGCTGCGCGTCTCGACCATCGACGCATTGGCGACGACGTTGACGGTTTCGTCAAGGCCGCCGATCACCAGTGTGACGTCGATGCTCGGATTCGAGCTGACCTGGAGGATGATCCCGTCCCGCACGTAGGTGCTGAATCCGCTCAGGACGACCTTCAGTTGATAGGGACCGACGGGCAGATTCGGCAGCGTGTACTTGCCGTCGCCGTCCGTGAACACCGTGCGGATCGTGCCGGTGTCGGTCTTCGTGATGGTTACTTCGGCGCCCGGGAGTACGCCCCCGCTCGCGTCGCGGACGACGCCCGAAACTTGTGAGCCCCCGACGGCTTGGGCCCAGCCCGTTCCGGCCGCCAGGAGCCACAGAAGGACGGCACAACAGATGAATCGCAGCGGTTTCATTAAGTTTGACCTCCGCAGACCCGAGGAAATCAGGGCAATCGCCCCTGATGAAAGAGTTGTGTCAGAAGAATGACGTAACACGCGCGGCGTCACAATGACGTAACGGTGGTGGTACCGTAACAAGTGCCCCGGAACCCGGTTGATTCCTCTCAAATGACCCTGCCGGCGATATACAATAACTGTAACGCTCACAGGCAATTTGCGCCCGGTGCCGCCAGTGGCTCCGGCGTGCGTGCTCACGGTGACACGACGCACGCCAGGCCGCCGGGATGGGGCTCCGGGCCAGGTTCGGGGGACTCAATGGTGCTCGCTTCGTCGACCCGCGTCGTTTCCACACTCGCCGTCCTCGCGCTCGCGGCCGGCCTGTCGGGAGGTCCGACCGTGGTACGGGCGCAGGGGCCAGCCGGGACGCTCGACGTCAGGTTCTTCTACGACACGCCCACGACCGTCGACCCGACCTACCACACCGCGATTTGGCTGGAAGACGCCGAATGGCAAGATGGTTCGGACGCTGTACGTGAGCCAGGAACTCTCGGACACCGCGTACAAGATCGGCAGGGCGTGCCCCGACTGGGTGAAGCAGGCGAACTGGTCCACCGTATCGAAGGAAGAAGTGGCGGCCGTGACCGCTCCGACCCCGAACGTGGGCGTCGGGGAGTTCACCTTCGACCTGGCCGCTCTGGGGATCGCGCCAGGGACCTACGGTTTCCGCTTTCAGATGCACGTCACCGACGAGTACAACGTGCTCCACCGCGCCCAGTTCACGGTGGGAGGCCCCTCGACAGACCTCAAGCTCGAAACGGTGTACGGTCCGGGCAAGCTTGATACGACGCAGCAGTTCGTTCGGGACGTGGAAGTTCGGTACCTGGCTGTCAAATGACATTCATACTCATTCATACGAAGGAGGCCTTATGGCCGGTGATGGATTCGATCGTCGCAGTTTCCTGAAGAAGGCCGGCGCCCTGACGGCCGCCGGTGCCGCGGCGTTCAGTTTCGAAGATCAGATTCTTCAGGCCTATGCCGGCCAGCCGCCGCAGGGCCGCGGTTTCGGCGGCCGCGGACAGCAGCCGGCGGTGCCGGATGTTCCCGGTGCGGTTCCGACAGGGAAACTGGGCCACCTGAACGTCACCCGCCTCATCGCGGGCCACAACCTGGTTGGGTGGCAGGCGCATTCGCGCGACCTCATCTATACCTCCCAGCTGCTCCGGGCGTACTTCACCGACGACAAGGTGCTCGAGACCTACCAGCAGTACGAAGAGAACGGCATCAACACCTCCATGCTCCGGATTGAAGCCCGCAGCCTCGCCCTGGCGAAGCGCTACAAGCAGGAGCGCGGCGGCAAGATCCAGTGGATGGCTCAGCTGGTCGTCAACGAAGCCGATCAGACCCACGACCTGGATCTCGCCGTCGAAGCCGGCGTCGTCGCCGCTCACGTGCGCGGCCTCGAAGGCGACAGCCTCTTCAAGGCTGGCCGCATGGATGTCATCGCGAAGACGCTCGAGAACATCCGGAAGGCCGGCATGGTCGCGGGCCTCGCGACTCACGCGCTCGACCCGCTCATCGCCGCGGAGAAGATGGGGCTCGATGCCGACTACTACATGAAGACGTTCAACAGCGCCCAGTACCTGGAGCGCCGGGCCGCCCGCCTCGCCGGATCCGAACTGGAAGCCGTCGGCGACAGAGCTCGTCCACTCGGAATTCGCCAACGCCACGCACGACAATATCTGGGAAACGACGCCACGGCAGACGGCCGAGTTCTTTGCCAAGGTGAAGAAACCGTTCGTCGCCTACAAGGTGCTGGCCGCCGGAGCCATTCACCCGCGCGACGGGTTCAAGTACGCCTTCGAGAAGGGCGCCGACTACGTGATCGCCGGGATGTACGACTTCCAGCTGAAGGAAGGGACCAACATCACGAAGAGTCTGCTCGCGGGCAAGCTCGACCGCTCGAGACCGTGGATTCGCCTAGAGCGACTCACGTGAGGTGATTGGCCGGCGGCCCCCCGACGGCCGGTCACCTCGCTTTCACGACCCCGACGGCTCGACATCCCGATAGAAAACTCCCCTCGACCAGGGCGTCTCCCAGACGACGCCGTCTGCCGCGCACGATCCTTCGACTCGGAGCACGTGCACGCCCGCGCGGTGCTCGAACAGCGTCGTCAGCGATTCGCGCGTGAGGATGAACGCCGCTTTCGTCAGTGCGTCGGAGTCCGTCGGCCGTGGGAGCGACCACGGAGACCTGGCACATGCCTTCGGCCGGCTCTCCGCTGCGCGGGTCGATGATGTGGCCGAAGCGATGCCCATCGATCTCCACGAACTTCTCCGAGATGCCCGACGTCGACACCGCGTTGTCGCGCAGCGTCACGAACCGGAGCGACGTCGCGGGACTGGACGGATCCCGCACGGCGAGCTTCCATCCATCGCGCCCCGGCGGGTGCCCGAGGCCATACAACGTGCTGCCTCCCGCGCTCACCAGCGCCGAGGTGATGCCGAACTGCCGGAGGACCTCTGCCGCACGATCGGCCGCGTAGCCCTTGCCGATGCCCCCGGGATCGAATTCGAGTCCCTCGACCGCGTACGCCACCGACCGGGCCGTATCGTCGAGCCGCACCTTGTCGAAGCCCGAGCGCGCCCTGGCGGCGGCCGCCTCCGCTGCGGTCGGGCGCGATGGCCGCGGCGTGAAGAACCCCCACGCGCGCACGAGCGGCCCCATCGTCGGATCGAACGTCCCGCGCGTCTCGTCGTAGAAGGCGCGCGATTGCCTGACGAACGCGTAGAGTTCGGCCGAGGCGCGGAAGGGTGCTTTCGCGGCTTCGCTGTTCATCCGGCTCAGTTCGCTGTCCGTTTTGTAGTTGCTGAGCAGACCATCGACCCGCTGCATCTCGTCGAGCGCCGCGGCCATGGCCCGCGAGGCCAGCGACGCGTCGGCGCTGTACACCTGGATTTCGGCGAGCGAGCCCATGACCCGGCGGGCTTGACGATAGAGCGCGTCCTGCGGCGCCGCCGCGGCCCCCGCGAGCAGGCAGGCGAACGCCAGGGCGCCAGTCGCAATGTGTCGCAGCATGGGCATGTGTTCGATGCGTGGGCGGATGCGTGGATCTTATCACCGGGACACTGAGGCAACCAGCCGGGCGGTGAAGGGGTTCCCGACACTCGCCTGAGCTAAGATGGGCCCATGTCCAAGAAGACCGCCGATGCCGCGCTCGGGCAGGGATGGGAGCAACTCGTGCGCCAGCAACTGGATCGCATGCTCGGCGCGGCCACCTTTCAGCAGGTGGACCGGCTCCGGCGGTTCCTCAGTTTCGTCGTGCTCGAGACCATCGCCGGCCGTCACGACGAACTCAAAGAGTACGTGGTCGGCATTCAGGTGTTCGGCAAGGAGGCCTCCTTCGATCCGCGTTCGGACCCCGTGGTGCGGGTGCAGGCCAGGCGTCTTCGCGCGAGACTCGTCCGGTACTACGCGGAAGAAGGCCAGGCCGACGACGTGCTCATCGATCTGCCGAAGGGAGGATACTCGCCGGTCTTCTCGCGCCGCGAGGCCGTCGTCGCGCGGCGGCGCTCCCTTTCCACGTCGATCGTGAACCGCAACACGGCCTGCGTGCTCGCGTACGCGGATCACAGTCCTGCCGGCGATCTTGGGTATTTCTGTCACGGGCTGCGGGAGGAGATCATTCATCGGCTGACGTCGCTCGAGAACCTCCGGCTTCTGGCCTGGGATGGTCAGGAGACGGGCGAGCGCACGACGCAGCGACTGAGTACGAGCGAGGCGGCGGTGCTCATCTCCGGAAGTGTCCGCGTGGCCGGCGGGACTCATCCGGGTCACGACGCAGTTCCTCGACGGCGCCACCGGAGGGTACCTGTGGTCGACGTCCGTCGACGGTCTCGCCAGCGAGGTCTTCGATACGCAGGAGCGCGTGGCGGCCGCGGTCGCCGAGAAGCTCGAATCCCAGCTCGTCGAACTGTCGACGACCGGCAACAGTCGTCCGGGCACGGTGAACCTGGCCGCGTACAATCTCTATCTTCAGGGCCGATATCACCTGAGTCAGCGGACCGAGGACGGCCTGCGCAAGGCGGTGGAGTTCTTCGAGAAGTCGCTGGCTGAAGACGGCGAATACGGGCGCGCTCACGCGGGCCTGTCGGACGCCTACGCGCTGCTCGCGCACTACGGTGTGCTCGGCCCTGCCGATGTCTGGACGAAGGTCGCCGCCACCGCGGCGTCGGCGGTGATGCTCGACGGCAACTCTGCGGAGGCGCACACGTCGCTCGCCCACGCGAAGGCCACGCAGGATTGGGACTGGCAGGGCGCGGAGCACGGGTTCCGGCGCGCGATGGCGCTCGACCCGCGGTATGCGACGGCGCCCCACTGGTATTCCACGAGCGTCCTGGTCCCCACCGGGCGGCTGGACGAGTCCGTGTCGCGGATGCTCCTGGCGCACTCGCTCGATCCGGTGTCGACGATCATCGCGCGCGACGTGGCGGTGATGTACTACTACAAGCGGGATTTCGATTCGGCGCTCGAGCACTGCGACAACGCGATCGAGCTGAGTCCGCACTTCCCTCCGGCCTACCTCACGCTGGCGTTCGTCCAGGAACAGCGCAACGAGCTCGACGAGTCGGAAGCGGCGCTCGAGCGCGCGGTGCACCTGGCGCCGCAGAGTCCGCGGACGCTGGCGGCGCTCGCGCGGCTGTTCGCCGTCACGAGCCGGCGGCGGCAGGCGTTCAAGCTGCTGCACGAGGTGGAAGCGCTGGCCAGGGATCGGTACGTGACCCCCTTCGAGTTCGCGTCACTGCACTTTTCGCTCGGCCAGGTGGACGAGGCCCAGGTGTGGCTCTCGAAGGCGATCGACGATCGCAATTTCGAGTTGCTGGCGATCAAGGCGGATCCGAGGTTCGCCTCCCTGCGCGCCCATCCGCAGATGGCTCCCCTGATTGCGCGGATAGGCGTCGTGGCACCGCCGGCCGATTCGCTGTTTCACGACGCCGCCCGGTAATCGACACGAGGACGGCGCGGAGCCTCGACGGTCTGAGACGGAGCCTCGCTAGTGCTTCGGCATCGGCCGCGGCGTGACGTCCGCGCTGGTCAGGCCGAGGGACCATTTGATGGCCTCGAGCCACATCTTCTGGATGTCGGGGTTGTCCCACGTCGCGTTGTCGTGCCCGAAGGCGCAGACGAACACCCGGCCCTTGCCGTACATCTTCGCCCACGCCTGCGGAAAGTCGTTGTCCGTGCGGTGAACATTCGGGTTCTCGAGGTCCAGCGAGGCTGGATCGAGGCGCAGCAGCACCCGGGTGTCCGCGCGGGAGAAGTCCTTGACCTGGTACATCTCGTCGCGGAAGGTGAAGGTCGGCGGGAAGTGTTTCATTGCCGGAAAGTCAGGATCCTCCACGATGACCCTGGCTTCCACCTGGCCCCATGGGTGATTGTCGAATGACGATCCCATCATCTTCGCGAACTCGGGACGGCTCATGAAGGCGGTGTCCGCGGCGTGGGCGGCCAGGAATCCCTTGCCGTCGTCTTTCACGAACGACATGAGATCGGCGAACTGCTGGTCGGTCAGCGGAATCTCGCGCAGCCCGCAGAAGAAGATCGCGTCGAAGTAGTCGAGCGTCTTGGTGACCGGCCAGTCCCTGCCGTCGGCGTTGACGGTGGTCTTCTGCTTCGTGATCAACTGCGAATCGGTCCGCAGATACGCGTCGAAGAGCCCCGTGTCCCTGCCCATCTTCTCGATGACCGCCATCGCATGCGAGACCGAGTCGTGATACAGCCCCCCGCCGGTCGTGTCGCACCAGACCAGGAGTTGCTTTCTGTCCGGCCTCGGCTGGGGGCCGCGGCCGCGGCCGCGCTGGCCGGCAGGCGGAGGCGTTTGGGCGAACAGCAGGCTGGCCGCCAGCACAGACGCGATCACCCCGAGGAGGAACCCCATCGCTTTATGAGACCGGCGCGACGCGTACATGACACAACCTCCTGACTCGACTGCAGGTGTATGACGAGAGGCGCGGCCACGCTAGCACCGCGCGGCGTGTACGACAACCCCGTTACCGTGTCGGTACCGTAACAGCACCACGACACGGGGACACGCCCGCGTAACGGTTACACTGCGCGATCCTGGGGATCCGCTTGCTAGACTGGCTGAGTTCACCGCGTCTTTCGCCCTTCCGGATCTGCAAGGAGTTCCTGGATACATGCTTTGGCGAGTGTCGTTCTCCGCGTGTCTTCTGGCGGCTGCGCTGGCGATTTCCGGCATGCCGGCGAGCGCGCAGGAGGCAATGAAGCCGCGGGCATCGAGTGCCCATGCCCGTGGCTCCCGCGACCGTCGCGCGGGACGCGGAAGGAAGAGTGACCGTCCGGGCGGTGCGCATCGACGTGCCGCTGCTCATCGACGGGCGGCTGAGCGAGGAGCTGTACAGGCAGACGCCTCCCATTGACGGCTTCATCCAGCAGGAACCGCACGAGGGCGACGCCTCGACCGAGACCACGCTCGTCTGGCTGTTCTACGACGACACCACCATCTACGTGTCGGCCAGGCTGTCCGACAATCATGCCTCGGACATCGTCGCGAATGAAATGAGGCGCGACAGTCCCACCATCGCCCAGAACGATAATTTCGGCGTGATCTTCGACACCTTTCGTGATCGGCGCAACGGCTTCTTCTTCTACACCAATCCGCTCGGTGCGCTCTCGGACCAGACGATTACGGACGAACGCGAATCGAACCGCGAGTGGAATACGGTGTGGCAGTGCCGCACGTCGCGCGACGAGGGCGGATGGGTGGTGGAACTGGCGATCCCGTTCCGGTCGCTGAGGTACCCGGGTACCGGGGCCCAGGTCTGGGGCATCAACTTCCGGCGCGTGATCCAGTCGCGGAACGAGTTCTCGTATCTGACCCACGTGTCCCCCGCGTACGGACGACGGGGCATGCAGCACCTCTCGTCGGCCGCGACGCTGGTCGGGCTGGTTGCGCCGCCGTCCACCCTGAACCTCGAGGTGAAGCCCTACGCCGCTTCGACGCTGGTGACCGATCGCGACGTGGTGCCGGCGGTCAACGATCATCTCGATCCGAACCTGGGCGTCGACCTCAAGTACGGCGTCACCCAGAGCCTGACCGCGGACTTCAGCGTCAATACGGATTTCGCCCAGGTCGAGGAAGACGAACAGCAGGTGAACCTCACCCGGTTCGGTCTGTTCTTCCCCGAGCGCCGTGAGTTCTTCCTCGAAGGCCAGGGGATCTTCGCGTTCGGCGGCGCGAGGCGGCAATCCTCGTGGCGGAGGGGGCGGACCGCCGTCGAACACGCCCGTGCTGTTCTACAGCCGGCAGATCGGGCTGCAGGAGGATGCGACCATCCCGATGCACTACGGCGCCCGCCTCACCGGGAAAGCGGGACCGTACTCGATCGGGCTGCTCGACGCGAACACCGGGGACCAGAACCTGGAGGAGGGGCACGCCTACCCGACGGACTTTCTCGTGGCGCGCCTCAAGCGGAACGTCCTCCAGCGCAGTTCGATTGGCGCGATCGTCACGCGGCGCGGTCCGTCGGTGGACGGCCTGTCCCCCAACTACGCGTATGGCCTCGACAGCAACTTCGTCTTCTTCCAGAACCTGACCATTGACGCCTACGCGGCCAGGACTGACACTCCTGACCGGGACGACGATGCGACGAGCTATCGTGGATCGCTCGACTACGCCGGCGACCGGAACGGTTTTCGCCTCGAACGGCTGCACGTCGGTCCGGGTTTCAATCCCGAGGTCGGGTTCCTGCGGCGCGAGGACATCGACCGGTCGTACGTGCAGGCTCGCTTCAGCCCGAGGCCGGCCGGCCCGTCGCGCATCCGGAAGTTCCTGTTCGAGGGCTCGGCCGACTACTTCGAGAGCACGGCCGGTGTGGTGGAGACGCGCGAGTTCCAGGGACAGGTCGGGCTCGATTTCCAGAATGGCGAGGAATGGCGGCTCGAGGTGACCAACAGCTACGAGTACCTCGACGAACCGTTCGAGGTGACGGACGCGACGTTCATTCCGGTAGGAGGCTACCACTTCACCGATGTGCGGACCTCCCTGCGCCTGGGCCCTCAGCACAGGATCACCGGCAACCTCGCCGCCAGTCATGGGCAGTTCTACGACGGCAGCCGCTCGGAGGCGTCGTTCCGCGGACGAATCGAACTGTCAACCAAGCTCGCCGTTGAGCCGGGATTGTCGCTCAACTGGATCGACCTGCCCGTGGCGTCGTACACCAGCAATCTGGTGTCGGCACGCGTCAACTACTCGATCTCCCCGCGCACGATCGTCAGCGGTCTCGTCCAGTACAACTCGGAGGCCGGGTTCATCACGTCCAGCGCGCGATTCCGCTGGGAGTACAGGCCGGGCAGCGACCTGTTCCTGGTCTACTCGGAGGGGCGCGACACGGCGCTGCCGCACGCGCGCGCGCGACTGGCGAACCAGAGCGTCGCCGTGAAGTTCACGAAGCTGTTCCGCTTCTGAGCGGGCCGGAGCCGTCCGGCCAGGGGACTCAGGCCCACGTGTGCGCGGCCAGATAGTCCTTCGCGGTCTGCAGGCAGCGGAACGCGTGTTCGGTCAATCCCAGTTCTTTCGCGCGCGCGAGGTGCGGCGCCTCGATTGAATACGGGACGTCGGGGATCCGCCGCAGGATGCCCTCGAGGTCGATGGCCCCTTCGCCCGGATAGAGCCGCTCCTCACGGGCCACCCTCGTGAGTTCCTCCTTCGTGGTCGGGATCGCGGCGGGCGCGTCGCACAGGTGGACGAAATGGAACCACTCGCGGGGCACGGCGTCCAGCTCGGCGGGCTTCACGCGCGATCGTGAGAAGTGCAGCATGTCCACGAGCACGCCGCAGTTGTCGAGGTGCGCCGGCCGCAGCACGTCGAGCACTTCCTGGAGCGTTTTCACACTCGCGAACGTCACGAACTCCAGATCGATCGTCAGGCCGAGCGGTCTGGCGAGCTCGCAGATGTGCGCGTAGCACTCCGAGGCGAACACGCGGTCAGGGGTCCAGATGCTCGAGATGACGTGCTTCGCACCCAGTTCAGCCCCGACCTCGAGCGCCGGCAGGTACGTCTTCGGGTCGAGCCCGTCGGTGACGCGCGCCAGCTCGATGTCGAGCACGTGGAGGCCGGTTGAGGCGAGCGCCGTCTTCGTCTGGCGCAGCAGCTGCGGATTCTTTGCCAGCTCGAAGTTCGGCTCGCCGGGCAGGCCCATGTAGATCGGGCGGAAGCTCACGTAGTCGTACCCGGCCCGCGCCGCGATGTACGTCATCTCGGGCGGCGGGCACCCGTAGACGGTCAGGTAGGCGAGCGAAAACCGATGGGTAATCGCCCCTCGGATCACGCCCCGCGGGCGCGCCAGCCCGACTGCAGAGTCCCAGCCGAATGCCGCCGTCGTCGCGGTGAGAAGCGAGGCCGCCCGGAGAAAATCACGGCGCCCGAATTCGCTGCTGGACATGTCCTGATTCCTGTTCTGGCGCCGGCTGCGGCGCCTAGTTGCGGGGGAACCTCCTGGCCCCGCCCGGCGCCGCCGGCGCCGGACGATGCGTCGCCATGAAGTCCATCCGGGCCCGGTCCACCGTCTCCAGGGCGATGGTGTCGCCGAAGTTCACGTACCGCTCTTCCTGTGCCGACCAGGCCGGCCACTCGACATCGGGCGTTGACGGGTTCCCTGTCGCCGCGAACGCGACGAGCGTGGCGGTCATCTTCTGCGAGAGTTCCCGATCCCACGCCGTCCAGTTCCGCGTGGCGCGGAACATGTTGTAGGCGTCCTGAGTGCCGAAGTAGTACGGAACTTCGGACGTGTGGTACGCACCAATCGTGGCGGGATCCTGATCGGCGATCACGACACCCGGCACGTAGGGGTGCTTGCGCGAGTAGACGGTGATGTAGGCAGGCGACTTGTGGTACTGCGCCTGAAGGCTGGCGCAGGTGCGCGAGTTGAAGAGTCCGGCGGCGTCGTTGGCGGCTTGCTGTGCCATCGCACCGACCTCAGCGTCCGCGGCGACCGGATAGAGAGCGAGGAAGTCGCTGGCGGCCTTGCCAAAGACCTGTGCCGCGGCGGCCTTGTATTCGGCCACTGTCCTGGCGCCCTTCAATTGGCTGCCGGCTTCGTCGTGCGTGTAGCTCGCGATGATCGGCACGTCGGCGGCGCCGTGCGCCTCGAGGATCGATGCCTTCGTCCCGGGCATGAAGTACCCGTCGATGACGCCGCCCGTGCGAATGCCCACGACGGCGCGGCCCAGCTGGGACTCGTTCTGGATCGCCAGAATCCGATCCGCCGGAACCTGTCGCATCGCGTGGAGGTCGGCGGCCGCCAGTTGATTCTGGACCTCCAGGCCGGTCGCCTCGGCCTCCGCCAGCGGCGCGTTCGAGCCGGTGTAGTTACAGCCGCTCAGCATCACGGCGCCGCGGAACAGGCCGCGGGAGCGCGGGCTGAAAATCTGCTGCGCGACCGATCCGGCGCCAGCCGACTGGCCCGAGATGACGACCTTCGACGGATCGCCGCCGAACGCGCCGATGTTGCGCTGAATCCAGCGCAGGGCCGCGTTCTGATCGAGATAGCCGTAGTTGCCCGAGTGGCCGCCCTGCTCCCTGGTCAGTTCCGGATGCGCCATGAAGCCGAGAATGCCGAGGCGGTAGTTGAAGTTGACGAAGATGGCGCCGCGCCTCGCAACCTGCTCGCCGTCGTAGTTCGCCATGCCGGACGACCCGACGGTCCCGCCGCCGCCGTAGATGAAGACGATGACGGGCAGGCGCGAGTCCGGCGCCGCGTCGGGTGGCGCCCAGATATTCAGATAGAGGCAGTCCTCGCTGGTCGGCTCTTCACCGAAGTAGTGATTGATGTTGTGCGGGCGCAGCACCTGGATGCAGGCTGGCATCTTGCGATCGGCGTTGTAGACACCGGTCCATGCCTGCGGGAGCGCTTCCTTCCAGCGCAGGTCCCGGACTGGCGGCTGCGCGAAGGGAATGCCGAGCCAGGCCCTGACGCCCGACTCGAGCACCTTGCCGGCCACCGTGCCGCTGTCAGTCTGAATCACCACGGTGGGGGACGGTGTGTCGCGGGCACAACTTCCGAAACCCAGCAACACGAACGCAGCCACTGCGACTCGAGGCAATCGTGCCATGGAACGGACCTCACGCTCTTTTCCGGGCCGGCGGGTGCGGACCCGTGTGTCGATCGCGGGCCGCCGCCGGCGAGCCGCCGGCGCCCGGATCGGCGGCGACCATCGGCTGCCACCCTAACACCGTCCATGGCCAGCGTGCTCGCCGTTACAGTGGTGTAACGGTTACTTTCAGGGCCGGCACGCACGCGCAGGCGCGTGATCCCTTCTGGTGCGCGCTGCGCCACGTCCGGCTGCTGCCGGACGCGGCGGACACGGGCATCTCCGCGGCGCGATGTTTGCTCACCGACTGCACTTCTGCCGGTCTTCCGGCAACTCCTCGTACAAGACCGATCGTCGCGTCATGCAGCACGTCGGCGCGGCCCGATTGCCGGAACGGAGACTCCTTCATGACACATGGCGGACCTGGCCCACGGCTCATCCTGGCGTTCGTCCTGCCATGGGCGCTCGCCGCCTCGTTGACAGCGCAGGAGCGCTTCGGCGGCGTGACCGGGACGGTTCGCGACGAGAGCGGCGCCGCTGTGCCCGGCGTCGGCGTGGTCATCCTCAACAGGACAACCGGCGTGGCAGCCGCCAGCGTGACCGATAGAGCCGGACGCTATCGCGTGGAGGATCTCGAGCCCGGGCGCTACACCGTGAGCTTCGAGCTGACCGGATTCAGGCGGACCGACGTGCCGGATGTCGCCGTGCTCCTCGGCAGGGTGCTGCAGGTCGATGCGACGTTGGCGATCGGGAGCGTCACCGAGGCCGTGACCGTGGTGGCCGGCCCCTCGCCGCAGATCGACGTCCGCGGCGCGCTCGTGGCGCACAACGTCACCCAGGAGGAGTTCGACCTGCTGCCGAAGACACGCAGCTTCCAGTCGGTCGCGCTGACCGCGCCGTCGGTCAATACCGGCGCGATCGAGGGCAGCTGGCAGGTCAACGGCGCGAGCAGCGCGGAGAACACGTTCACGATCGACGGGGTCGCGACCGGCAGCCTGTACAACGGGCGCTCCCGACAGGATGCCGGATTCGAGTTCGTGCAGGAAGTGCAGGTCAAGACGATCGGCATTCCGGCCGAGTACGGCGGCGCCATGGGCGGCGTCATCAGCGCGGTGACGCGGTCCGGCGGCAACACGTTCCGGGGCGAGGCCCACTACGTCTATGAGGGCAGCGCTCTCGCGGCAGGGCCGGTGCCGCGCCTCGTCCTCAGTCCGACCGACGACAAGACCGTCAGCTACGTGCAGGACCTCCGGCAGCCGGACCATCGCCACGAGTTCGGCGGGTCGGCCGGCGGGCCGCTGATCAAGGACAGGCTGTTCTTCTTCGCGTCCGTGTCGCCGCGCCTGACGCACCGAACCCACGAGCATACCTCTTCAGCGACGCCGTGACGCTCCGGGATCACGCAGAAACAGACGACGATGCAGGTGTTCGGAAAGGTGAGCTACGCCAGCCGCGCGGGTCAGAGCGTACATGTCCGTGCTGGCCACACCGGTGCACTCCGCCGGCACGCTGCCCGGCGTACAACGCCACGATGCCGAACGCGCTGTCGAGTTCGCAGGCGGGAAATGCCGTCAACCTCGATCGCGGATTCGAGACCCGGGAGACGAGCACGAGCGGCCACGTGGACGTGACGCTGTCCGGCACGTCCTTTCTGACCGTTCGTGGTGGCTATTTCAGCGACGCCTACGAGGACACGGGCATCCCTGCCACGACCAGCGTGACCAACCAGACGTCGAGTGTTGGCTACGCGGCCATTCCCCCGTCCCTGTTCGGACCGATCGGCACTCAGAACACGCCGCGTGCGCTCATCACGTCGCTCGACAGGACGACGCGCGGCGAGTTCAGCGTCGAGTACAACCGCACCTGGAACGGCGGGGGACAGCACACGCTCAAGGCAGGCTTCGGCGTCCAGCAGTCGGTGTCAGACGCCAGCGCCTCGTACCCGGGTGGATACGTGCTTCTGTACTGGGACCGGACGTTCTCCTTCGGCGGCACCTCCGGACGCGGCGCGTACGGATACTACGAGGTGAACGATCGCGGCTTTCAGGGCAGGGCGGCCGCCGACATGGCCTCGCTCTTCATTCAGGACCAGGTACAGAATCGGCAGCCGCCTGACGCTCGACCTTGGACTGCGTGCGGAGACCGAGCAGATCCCGTCCTACCGGCCGGATCTGGCGAAGAGCGTGCTGGAGTTCGGCTGGGGCGACAAGATCGCGCCGCGTCTTGGCGCCAGCTACGACGTCGGCGGCAACGGCCGGACGAAGGTCTTCGGCAGCTGGGGCCGGTATTACGACTGGACGAAGTACCAGTTTTCGAGGAACGCCGGCGGCGCCGATTTCTGGAAGACCTACTACCGCGGCCTCGACACGCTGGACGTCTACTCACTGAATCTCGGCAACATGCCGGGCAGCGATCTGTGGGTCGTGCCCGGGTCGTATCGCGACCAGGCGGTGGCGAGCCTGGACAGGGTCGATACAGCCGCGAAGCCCACGCACCAGGACAGCTTCAGCGCCGGCGTCCAGCATCAACTGAGCGGCCGCACCGTCGTGACGGCACACTACGTCCACACCGATCTCGAGCAGGTCCTCGAAGACGTGGGCTCGCTGATCGACGGAAACAGGGTTCTGTACATCAGCAATCCAGGCGAGGGCAAGGCGTCGGTGATGGCGACCACCGGGAAGACGATGCCGTTTGCCACGCCAAAGGTGAGGCGCACGTATGATGCGATCGAACTGGGTATCAGCCGGCGCCTGTCGAACGGGTGGTTCGCGAGCGCCAACTACACCTACAGCCGGCTGTACGGCAACTACGGCGGGGTGGCCAGCTCGGACGAGATTCGAACGCCGACGACCGGCGGCAGCTATCTGACGCCGCAGGCGCAGGACCGCAGCATCGCGAATCCGGGCGGCGCGCTCAGGACGTCCTGGAACATCGACGAGGTGATGTGGGACTCGCACGGCAATCTCGACATCCTCGGGCGCCTGGCGACCGATCGCCCGCACGTCGCGAAGGTCTATGGTGCGTACGCCTTTCCGTTCGGGACCCAGGTCGGCCTGCTCTTCTACGCAGCGAGCGGTACGCCGATCAGCACGTATGTGAACACCACGAACCAGGCGGAGGTCTTCGTCAACGGCCGCGGCGACATGGGACGGACGCCGAACGTGAGCCAGACGGACCTGCTGCTGTCCCAGCGGGTGCCGGTACGGGGCGGCAAGACGCTTCGGCTTGAATTCAACGTGCTCAACCTGTTCAATCAGAAGACCGCGGTCCACCTGTTCAACTATCTCAACCGGGGCGGAGGCGCGGTGCCCCGGGCGTCGTCGGCGATGAATCTGAGCCAGGTGGATCTGGCCCGCGGCTATGACTACGACGCCCTGATCCGGTCCACCCCCGACGGGGCGAACGCGTACGATCCGCGCTATGGTCTGGCGGATCTCTTCAACGAAGGGATCCGCGGTCAGATCCTGGTGAAGCTGTTGTTTTGAGACTCGGACTTCTCTGGAGCAGCCGAATGCGAAAAATGGTCTGGCGATCGGTGTCACGCCTGTCGGTCGTACTGGTGCTGGTCATGGCCGGCGCGCCCCTGACCGCAGCGCCTCAACAGCAGGGCAACCGCCCGCCGGGCACCCATCAGGACAACACGCCGGGTACCGAGTGGATCAAGCGCCTCGAGCGGCCCGACCGCATTCCCGGCCTGAAGATCGAAGCGGTCATCAAGGCACTCGGCCTCAAACCGGGAGATGTGATCGCCGACATCGGTGCCGGCACTGCGGCGTACACCATTCCGTTTGCCAAGGCAGTGGCCCCGTCCGGCAAGGCCTACGCGGTGGACATCTGGCCGGAACTGCTGACGTACGACCAGCAGAAGGCCGCGAAGGAGAACGTGACGCTGCACACGGTGCTCGCGGCGCTCGACGACCCGAAGCTCCCGAAGAACCAGGTGGACATCGCCTTCTTCCACGATGTGTTTCACAACACGAACGATCGACAGGCGTACCTGCGGACGCTGGTGTCGGAACTCAAGCCGACCGGCCGCATCGCCATCATCGAACAGGAGTTCGACGACCCGATCGCCAAGAAGTGGGACAAGCCGGAAGATCGCATCACCCCGGAACAGGTGAAAACCTGGATGGCGGCGGTCGGCTTCGAGCTCAAGGCGTCGTTCGACACCTTCGAGGGCGCGAACAATCCGCCTGGCACCGGGATGCCCGAACGCTGGTTCGTGGTATACGGCCGCCGGTAAGGGCGATCGCCGGTCGCTTCCAGGGGACTAGCGACCGTACGACGCGAGATCCGCCACGCGGGTGGGTCCGCGAACGGTGAGGCCTTTCCGGCGCGCCGAAATCGTCACCCGGCCGTCGGTTTTCGATCCGGCCGGCAGGCGATAGGTCACCACGTACTGGTATTGCAGTTCGGCGGCGAAACGCTGAAGCGCCGCGGGGAACGCTTCGATGCGTGCCGAGGATACGCGGAGCCCGCCCGATTGCCGCGTGCCATCGGCGACGACTTTGTCGCGGTCCAGCCCCGAGGCCTGATTTTCAAGTGAGAGGCGCCGGCCGCCCGAGGTGGCGTCGGACGGCGCAGCCGCCGCGTCGACTACCTTCAGCGTGGCGGCGTACAACACACCGCGCGCATTCAGGAGCTGCGCGATGACGCTCTCCGCCGTGACGCTGCTGGTCTGCGCGCCTTCGACCGCCAGCGCGACAATCACGCGGCGCCCCTCGAGCTGTCGCTGCTCCTGCGCGATTTCGAAGAGCGATTCCACCAGGATGCCGGTGTCTCTGGCACCGGGTGGGAAGGCGTTGATCGCGCTGACCAGCGGCATGATGTCGGCCGTGTAGTCCACGCGCTTCTCGTTGCGGCGGCCGACGACGTACAGGGCGATGTCGGCGAATCCCCGGACCCCGTCGATGAAGCCGCCGAGCGCCTGGCGGATCGGGTTGTACGGCGTGAGCTGTTCCTCGACCACCAGGGCAA
Organism: uncultured Acidobacteriota bacterium; assembly: GCA_963817635.1. GTDB lineage: Bacteria > Acidobacteriota > Vicinamibacteria > Vicinamibacterales > 2-12-FULL-66-21 > CAWFPR01. The sequence continues at coordinate 40,199 of CAWFPR010000011.1, forward strand.
TCTTCAGCCGTCCCTGGACGGGTTCCACGCGAACGATGTCGCGGTTCTTCCCGCCTTCGTTCACCGTCAGATCCGCGGCTGTCAGGTCGGCGACGCCCGCGCCGGATTCGTCGACGGCGGCCACGTAGATCGAGCGCTGAACGTCGATCGCCGACTGGCCGCCCGCCGGCAGGGCGGCGACGCTCAGACCGATGCCGAGCAGGCAGGCCGCCATGCGCCGCGTGACTGCGCGGCGGCATGTCAGAAGATCTCCGACCCGTAGAACTCGCCGAGGATCTGGCGCTCGTCTGGCTTGTCCTCCGCAATCGGGCGGCTCACCCAGGTCGTGTTCATGTAGTGCTTGACGCTGATGTTCTCGCTGGTGATGTTGCCGCCCCAGGTGCCGCAGCCCAGGCTGGCCGTCTGCGGCATGCCGTTGGTGAACGATCCGGCGTTGCCGCGCACGTTCGGCTGGCGCACCATGATCCGGCTGACCGGCGCCATCGCGGCGAGGCGATGGATGTGGTCGTCGTCGAACGAGGCGATGCCGACGGAGTGTCCCTTCCCGCCGACGTCGAGAATCTCCGACACCATCGTCAGCAGGTGGTCGAACCCGCGGTATTTGAAGATCGCCAGCACCGGCGACAGCTTCTCGCTCGAGAAGCGGTGGGCCTTGCCGATCTTGTCCTCCTTGACGATGATGAAGGTCCTGCCCTCGGGCAGCGTGAAGCCGGCCTTGGCGGCAATCACGCGGGCCGCGCGCGCCACCGTGTCGAGGGTGCGGCGCCCGTCGGCGTCCCACATGGCTGCCTCGAGCTTGCCCTTTTCCTCGGGGCTGGCGAGATGGCCGCCCTCCTGCTGCAACAGTTCCAGGAACCTGTCGTACACCGTCTCGTCCACCAGCAGGTTGCCGTCGCACGAGCAGCCGGATCCGTGGTTCTGCACCTTGCTGATCCGGGTGTTCATGGCCGCTTCCGAGAGGTCGGCTGTTTCGTCGACGACGACCGTGGCGTTTCCGGCGCCGACGCCGTAGGCCGGCTTGCCGGAACTGTAGGCGGCCTTCACCATGGCGGATCCGCCGGTCGCGATGGTCAGGTCGCAGATGGACATCAGCTCCTGCGCGAGCGGAATGCTGGGCTTGTCGAGGCAGAGCACGAGGTCCTCGGGCGCGCCCTGCTTCTTCAGGGCTGCGCGAAGCACGCGCGCGATTTCGAGCGCGGTGTTCCGGCTCATCGGATGCGGCGAGAAAATGACGGCGTCGCGGCATTTGATCGCGTTGATGGTCATGTTGACCATCGTCACGAGCGGGTTCGTCACCGGGAGGAGGCCGGCGATCACCCCGGCCGGCTTGGCGTACTTCACGATGCCCTTGTCGGGCAGCTCTTCGATGACGCCGACGCTCCTGGTCCGCAGCGCGTCGCGGAGGATCCCGAGGATCTTCCAGCGGCGTGCCGGCACCCCGTCGGCGCTGCCCATGCCGCTCTCTTCGACGCTCATACGGGTGAGCCTGCCGAAGGTCTCCTCGTTGGCGGTGGCCCATGCGACCGCGCGGCACAGGCGATCCACGGTGTCCTGATCGTAGTCGAAGGCCGCGGCCATGGCGACGCGCGCGCGAGTCAGCAGCGCAACCGCGGAAGTCTTCTCTTCATCGGTGAGGACTCTGGACATGCGCACATTATGACCCATCACAACCCGTTTTGGTTGACTTGTTGTCTTAACTTGTATTGTCAGCCGCGTCCTCGTATACTCCGCGTTATCCCAGCAGCGCACAGCGCATCCGGGGACGTGTGCCCGCTGACGGACCGGAGGACTCATGATGAAACGCGTGCTTCTTGTCGTCGTGGTGGCCGCCGCGGCCCTCGGCGTCGGGCTCGCCGCGCAGAGCGCGAAGCCAACGTCGCAGGCCGCCGCCCCCGCAAAGACGACCATCGCCAAACCGGCCGCCGCACAGAGGCCTGTGCCGGCGCCACCACTCGGAGGGCCGAAAGACTGGCCGAGCACGGGCAGCGACCCGGGCGGGATGAAATACTCCTCGCTGAAGCAGATCACACCTGAAAACGTCAGCCGGCTGGCCGTGGCGTGGACCTACGACACCGGGGTCCCGGCCAACGGGTACCAGGTACACGCCGATCGTCATCAATAACGTCATGTACCTGCCGCTCCAGAACGGCACGATCGTCGCGGCGCTCCAGGCCGATTCCGGCAAGGAATTGTGGAAGACCGAGCTCAAGAGCCTCCCGGGCATCGCGCCGAACCCCTCGATGGGCCAGCGCGGCCCCTCCTACTGGCCCGGCACGGCCACGGTGGCCCCGCGAGTCGTGGTGTTGACGACCAACGGCTTCCTGGCGCAGTTCGACGCGAAGACCGGCCGGCAGATCAAAGGCGCCGCCGGCCTGATCGACCTGGCGGCCGGCGTCATGGAGAAGTTCGGCGGCCAGCCCTACTCCACCCACATGCCGCCTGCCATTTACAAGAACCTGGCGATTATCGCTGCCCGCACCGGGGAGCAGGGTCGCTACGGCCTGCCCGGCGATCCCCGTGCGTTCGACCTCATCACGGGTAAGGAGGTCTGGCGCTTCCACGCGGTCCCGTTCCCGGGCGAGGCAGAACTTCGGCACCTGGGGAATGGAGGGCTGGAAGGACAGGCGCGGGCCGGGCGTGTGGGTGCCGATGTCGGTCGACCCGGTGAACGACCTGGTCTTCGTGCCCTTCGGGAACCCCACCGACCAGAACTACGGCAACAGCCGGCCCGGAGAGAATCTCTACTCGGATTCGCTCGTCGCGCTACGAGCCTCCACCGGAAAGCTCGTCTGGTTCCAGCAGCTGACGCACCACGACGTGTACGACTGGGACGTCAACTGCCAGCCGTCGCTCGTCGAGGTGGTCAAGGACGGCAAGCGGATTCCCAGCCGTCGCGCAGACCTCGAAGCAGGGGCTGCTGTTCCTCTTCGACCGCTTCACCGGTGAACCGCTCTTCGGCATGGAGGAGCGTCCGATTCCGAAGTTCGACGCGCCCGGCGACTACACATGGCCCACGGCACCCTTCCCGATCAAGCCCACCGGCCTGACTCGCGAGTCCATGACGCGCGACGAGGTCAGCAAGATCTCGCCGGAGGCGGAGAAGTACTGCACGGAGCTGTTCGACAAGTCCGTGAACATGGGGCCGTACACGCCGTACGGCATGGTCCCGAGCCTCGTGTTCCCGGGCTCGGAAGGCGGCATCTCGTGGGGCGGGGCGGCTGCCGATCCCGGGACGCAATCTGTTGTTCTTCAACCACCGGAGCCTCGGTGTCATTGCGCAGCTCCAGGCGAGCGTGTCATCCGGTGTGCTGCCGTCGTTCGCCAAGCAGAAAGTGCCGACGAACTTCTACGTGGACCAGCAGGGGTATCCGTGCAACCAGCCGCCATGGTCCGAAATCCTGGCGGTCAGCCTGGAAACGGCAGATGTGGTCTGGCGAACGCCGCTCGGCGAATACCCGGATCTGACGAAGAAAGGCATCACCGGCACCGGAACGGCCCAGAACGACGGGGGGCCGATTGCGACCGCGAGCGGCCTCGTGTTCATCGGCGCGACCGGCGACTACGGATTCCGCGCGTTCGATGCGAAGACCGGCAAGGAACTCTGGAGATGGACGATGCCCGATGACGTCCTCATGACGCCCCTGACCTACCAGGGCGCAGACGGCAAGCAGTACGTCGTCGCGGTGGCGAGCGGCGGTGACGCGTACTTCCACATCCCGGCGAAGCCGACGCCCGGCGCGAACGTCACGGTCGTGGCGTTCGCCCTGAAGTAGGGATCGAGGACATCATGGACAGACGCGAATTCCTCAACACGAGCATCATGGCCACACTGGCGGCCAGGGTCCTGGGCGATGTGACGCTTGCGGCCCAGGCGCCCGCGGCTCCGGCGTCGACGGCCGCGCAGGCCGCAGCAGTGCCGGCCTCGCCGCCGCGCCAGCTGGTCCTGGACGCCTACACGCGGCACTTTCAATGGATCCGCGATCCCGATGCGCTGGCCGAGGCGGCGATCGAAATCACCTGCGGAGGTGTGAATCCCACGATCCAGCCCTATCCGGGGCACATCGATCCGACGAAGGTCGCGACTGAACTGCCGGCCTTCGTCAAGACGATGCAGAAGCACGGCCTGCGCGTGAAGCAGGTGCGAGGCGGGAACCAGACCGACGTGGCGGCCCCGAATCTCGAGCCGATGGTCGTCACGATGGGGCAGCTCGGCGTGACGCACTACTGGGTCGGAACCGACAACTACGATCTGAGCAAACCGATCCTGCCGCAGCTCGACGCGATCAAGAAGAAGGTGGAAGGGTTCGTCCGGCTGAACGAGAAGAACGGGACGACGCTCATGTACCACACGCGGGCGGGCGCCAACTCGGTCGGCTCCGTCGTGTGGGACCTGCTCTACGTGCTGAAGGACTTCGACCCCAAGTACGTCGGGCTCCACTGGGATACCGGTCACATGTCGCACCACGGGAGCAACATGTGGGACCTGCTGCTGCGGACCGCCGGCCCGTACGTGGTGGGCATGGGCTGGAAGGACCGATCGTGGGAGCAGAACCTCGGGCTGCTCGGTGAAGGTGGCGCATATCCGGGCCCCGTGGGTGCCGCGGCGGCTCCGGCCGGGGGAGGCCGCGGCGCTGCTGGCCGCGGGGCCGGGGGCGCTGCAGGGGGCGCGCGCGGCGGAGCGGCCGGCAGGGGCGGCGGCGCCGGGTGGTGAGTTCGGAGGCGGACCGCCCCAGCGGCGGGCGGGGGCGCGGACGCGCGAGCGGTCCCCGCGAGTTTCCGCTGCCGCTGGCCGGCACCACGTTCGCGCGGGGCGGTGGCTGGACGTCGCCCTACGTTCCCATGGGCACCGGACTCGTCGACATCTTCCGGTACGGGCTTGCGCTGCGCGATATCGGCTTCAACGGTCCGATGGAACTCGAAGCCGAGTATCCGCTTGGCGGCGCCCAGAGCGGAGCGGACAAGATCACGCTCCCGCGCCTGCAGGTGCTCGGCGCGTTGAAGCGGGATGTGCTGACGATTCGCGCCGCGCTGCAGCAGTCGGGCAGCGGGCTCGTGATTTAGAACGGCAGGCGGCGCGTCGCCGGCTTCCACGCCGCGATGCGCCGCTTCGCTTCGGCGACGGCTGCCGGCGTCATTCGCGCCCCCGCGATGTTGCGCAGCTCGAGAACGCCTTCGCGGTTGTCCTCGAGCGGCGTCTGTCCGGCCGCAATCGTGAACCAGACGTACGCGGACGTGTAGTCGCGCGGCACACCGGTGCCGTTGAAGTACAGGTTGCCCAGCTCGTATTGCGCACGCAGATCGTCTCCATCGGCGCCTCGCCGGTACCAGCGTGCGGCCTCGGCCGCGTCCGCCGGAACACCGCGCCCCTTCTGGTAGAAGTCGCCGACGGACCGCTGGGCAGCCGCGTTCCCGTGCTCGGCCGCCCTGCGGTACCAGGTCATGGCCTCGCGGTCGTCCCGCGCGACGCCGAAGCCGAATTCATAGAGCTGGCCCATCTGGAATTCGGCCGGCGCGTAGTGCTGGGCCGCCGCCTTGCGGATCCACTCGATCGCCTGCGCCGTGTCGGTGCCGCCGTAGTAGAGCAGCGCGCCGAGCGAGAACTGGGCAATCACGTCGCCGGCCGCGGCCCGGGCGCGGACGGCTTCCACCGCGCGCGCCACGTCTGGATCGTCCGTCGCGGCCCCGGCTGGCGCAGCGCACGCCAGAGCCGCGAACAACGCTCCGGCGGCGAACAGGATAACTCGCATCAGCGTCCGGATTATACGCGAGGGGCGCACGCTGGTAGTATCGATCCAGGATGAGAACAGCCTTCAGTGTCCTTGGCGCGGCTGGCATCGCGTGCACGCTGCTGGTCGCGGGCCCTTCGGCGCAGGCACAACCGCCCAGGAAGCCCGACGTCCTCTACGTGCCGACACCGCAGCCCGTCGTTGACGCCATGCTCGAGCTCGCCGCGGTGAAGTCGAGCGACATCGTGTACGATCTGGGCTCGGGCGACGGCCGGATCGTCATCACCGCCGCCAGGAAATATGGCGCCCGCGGCGTCGGTATCGAGATCGACCCCGCGCTCGTCAAGCAGGCGAACGCGAACGCCGCCGCCGCTGGCGTGTCGGATCGCGTGCGCTTCGTGACCGGGGACATCTTCACCGCGAAGATCAGCGAGGCGACTGTCGTGACGTTGTACCTGCTCCAGAGCATCAACGAGCGCCTCAGGCCGAAGCTGGTGCGCGAACTGAAACCTGGCACCCGGATCGTGTCACACGTGTTCAACATGGGACCTGAATGGGGTCCCGAACGCACGGTGACCATCGACAGGGACCGCATCTTCCTGTGGACCATTCATACGCGCTGAAGACGGCGCACTTTACCCGAGGTGTTTCGATGACGCACACGTCAGCAGTGAGATCGTCAATCCGTCCCGGCTGGATGCTGGCGGCGGCCGGCATCATCTTCAGCGCGAGCCTCGTGGCGGCGGCGTCCGCGCCGCCCGATCGGCCCGCGAACCCGGTTCATCCGGCCGGTCCCGGCGTCGCCCAGGCCGCCAAGCCACCCGTGCCGCCGGTGAAGGACATGACCGCTGACGAGGAATACGCCTGGGCCACCGACGCCGAGGTCACCACCAACACGCTGTGCAGTTCGTGCCACCCGATCGCGGAAATCACAGGGACGCGGCACACCTGGCCGGAGTGGAACGACACGGTCACCAGGATGGCCGCACTTGGGATCAGCGCGACCGATGCCCAGTTGACCACTGTGAGGCTCTACATGACGCGGTACTACGGTGCCGTGAACGTCAACACGGCGCCTGCCCCCGAAATCTCGGCCGTGCTCGGTTTATCCTCAAAGGTGGCCGCCGCTGTCGTCGAATATCGCAAGGCGCACGGCAATTTCGCGGACGCCGCCGCGCTGCTGAACGTCGAGGGGGTCGACAAGTCGAAGATCGAGGAGCAGCCCGGGGCAATCCGATTCAACTAGCCTCCGAGGAGTCAGAAGTCCACCTGGAGCCGCAGAGCGTAGCTCCGCGGGGGCGCGAGCGCCGTACCCGAGAAGAGGCCCGCGAAGTTGATGACGTTCAGGCGGCTGGTGAGATTGATCAGGTCGGCCTGAAGACGGACGCGATACCGCGTGCCCGTCGCGACGAGCACGCCCGCTGAGGCGTCCATCGAGGCGGACGCGCGGACTCGTCCGCTCTTGATGTCCACGCGATCCACGATCCGCTGGCCATACTGCGCCAGTGCCTGTTCCGGATCTCCGGAGAATTCGACCGGAAGCCCGCTTCCATACGAGGCCGCCCACGCCACCCAGGTCCTCGGGGAGAGTGCGCAAGTCACGCGGCCGCGCACTGTATGCCGCTGATCCTGCGAGATGGGAAAGCGTTCCGTGGCGGTCAGCTCCGTGGTGGCCTCGTCTCCGAGCAGCAGCCCTCCCGTGATCGGCAGGAATCCGGTGCCCGTCATGTTCCCGTAACTGACGTAGCCCGACAACCTGCCCGACCGCGGGAGATCCAGCTTCACCTCGGTGCCGCGGATGCGCGCCCGCCGGAACGCCATCGGAAAGCTCACGCCGGTATTGAGCAGCACGTCGTCATCGGCGAAGTTCGTCATGGCGCGGTCGAAATAGCTGACGTCCAGCCGGAGTTTCCTGAGCAGGCGTTTCGACAATCCGACGTCGTAGAAGTTTCCGAGGGACGGCGGCACCGGCAGCCGCACGACGGTGTCGTCGAGAGCATCGAGTGCCGGCGAACTGGCCAGCAGGAGATTCTCGATGGCCGGCGTCTGAAAAGCTCTGTCGTACGAGGCCCTCACCACCACGTCGCCCGAGCGCCAGGACCAGGCGAGCCCGACGCGCGGGCTGATCGCGCTCTGTTCCACGAGCAACCGGTAGTGATCCCAGCGAAGGCCGGCGTTGATGGTCCAGGCGCCGGCGCTGACCTGATCCTGGACGAACAGGGCCTGCTCGCGGTCGAGTCGTCGATCGCCAAATGCAAAATCCACCGGCGTGTTCGGATCGAACCGGGTCGGATCGGTGATGTGGTAGCCGAACGTCTCGTCGATGGTCCCGAAGTCCGCGTCGATCCCCGCCTTCCATTCGTGCACGCCGGCGTGGTGCGAGATCGTCGCCTTCAGGTACCCCTCTCGAAACCCGCGATCCTGCTGCGCCGCGATCGGGGTGGAGGACGCGTTCGAGGACAGACCGGCACGCAGTCTTCGATACATCCCTCGCACGTCCACGACGCTGCTCGTGAAGATGCGCTGGTACAGAGCTGTACCGCCGACTCCGTGCTGGTCCGCGCCTGGCGCTGGCCCGCATCTTCCTGCTCGCGCTCGTTCGGGACGAGGAACCGCACGCCGCCGCGCCGCACGATCGCCCCGACGCGATCGGCGCTCGAGAACTCGTGCTCGATATGCACGGTTGCGTTCGACCCGGTGCCGTGATTCGTGAAGTTCTCCTCGACCGGCGGATCGAGGTACCGGCCGGTGCGCGTCACGTCACCGCTGACGCCGATCAGGCCGTGGCTCCACCCGTACTGGCCCATGCCGTAGGCGGCGCCGGTCGCGAAGCGTCCCGCTGACGGCACGACGCTGCCGTGAAACCCCTGGCGTTGGTCGGTGGCGCTCGCCAGCTCGACGACGCCACCCAGCTTGCGGCCGTATTCGGCCGGATACCCGGCAGTGAGCGTGCTGATCGCCCGCACCTGGTCGGCGTCGAACTCCGGGGCAAACGAGGCCGAGCGATTGTCCGTGATCGGCAGGCCGTCCACGACGAACTGCACCTGGTACTCCGAGCCGCGGGGATGCAGTACCCCGTTCGCCTCCAGCAGCCACCCGGGCTGGGTGTTGACGACGTCCGAAATCGCCCGGCCCGGCAGCGCCGTGACACGCCGCTGCAGGGTGTCGGCTCCGATCCGGTTGACGGTGCTGCTCTGACGGACGTCGAGCAGCGTGTCGTCCGCGCTGACCGTCACCTGCGCCTCGAGCGCCGCCAGTCTGAGGACGATCGTGTGCTCGCTGGGCAGAACCGACTGGATGTCGATCAGTGCCGTGTAGGTCTCGAATCCCGGGCGCGTCACCTCGATGCGGTACCGTCCGAACGGGAGGGGCCTGGCGACGATGGTCCCGTCGGAAGCGGTTTCGAGCGTTTCGGCGATCTGGTTCGCTTCGCTCACGAGCGCCACCGAGCTTTGAACGGGCAGGCCTCCGGCGTCCCGGACGGTGAGGCGCAACTCGCCCGTGCGGGTCTGGCCGAATTGCCCCGCGGCCAGCAGAAGGATCAGTGCCAGGTGTGCCATGGTTCACGACCGGTCGGACCGGCAATCGGCCCGCGCATCGGACTACGACGCCAGCTCGTACATGACTTTCACGGCTTCCCGGCGCCGGAGCGCGGCGAACCCATCCAGCGCGTCGGCGAGCGGCATCCGGTGCGTGATCAGCGCCGCCGGATTCAGGCGGCCGGCCGCCACGAGACGGATGGACTCCGCCCAGTGGCGGCGCACGCTGGCGACCACGCCCACCCAGGTCATGTCCTTGCGCATCACCTGCAGCACGTCGAGCTCCGTGGTGCGCACGATCCCGAGCGTGGCCAGCGTGCCGCTGCCCGCGGTGATGTCGAGCGCGGTCTGCACGGCTTCGGACGTGCCGGCGGTCTCGATCACGAGTCCCATCCCGATGCCCTGGGTCAGCTCCGCCACATACGCGTTCGCGCCCGCGCGATCCAGAACCCGCGCGTCGTCGGCGCCCGCCTGTCGCGCGATTTCGAGCCGCCCTTCGTCACCCGGACGGCCAAAGACGACGATCGGACCAACGCCGGCGGCACGCAAGGCCTGCACGTGCAGCAGCCCGAACGGACCGGGACCGATGACGGCCGCAGGCGTGCCGGGCAGGGGGCGCGTCCGCTCGAGCGTGTTGATGACGGTCGCCAGCGGTTCGAGAAACGCCGCGTTGTCCAGGCTGACGCCGTCCGGCAGCGGAAACAGCGTGGACGCAGGCACGACGGCGTAGTCCGCCAGCGCGCCGGCCGTCGTCAACCCGATGTGGTGCCAGTCCTGGCAGAGGTTGTAGTGGCCGCGCATGCAGTGGTAACACGCGCCGCAGCCCGTCACCGCCTCGATGGCTACACGCGTGCCCGGCACCGGGCCGCGCGTGCCGGCCCCGAGCTCGACGACCTCCCCCGACGCCTCGTGGCCCATGATCAGCGGGTACGGCACCGGCCGCCTGCGCCCGCGGTAGAGTCGTCGTACACCAGGAGATCCGTGCCGCAGAGGCCAGAGCGACGAATGCGGACGAGCGCCTCGCCCGGCCCGGGCGCCGGCGTCGGCGCCTCGGTGACGGAGAGATTGCCGATCCCGGGCGCGGTCTTGATGACAGCTTGCATGCGACACTCCTCGTGCAGGTCGATGGGTGCGGCGAAACGGAGTTCCTCCGCTACGCCTCGACGAACTCCGGACGCAGCGCTATCAATCAACGCACCTGGCGAGGTGGAGCCTCGCTAGAATTCGAACGCGCTCAGCTGCACCTTGCCGTACCAGACTCCCCGGAAACCCGCGCGCGAGTCACCCCAGACCATGTGCACGTTCTGACCGTCCATCGAGAGATCCTGGATGTCGTCGCCGAATCCGCCGCCGTCCCGGAACGGATCGCGCGCCGGGGATTTCGCGTGGCTCACGCGCAGTGACTTGCTGTAGGTCCTGCCGCCGTCGCGGGAGATCGAGGCCCAGATGTCGTACGCGCCATCCGCGTAACTCGCGCGCCACATCAGGCCGATGACACCCTCATGCGAGAATTCGACGCGCGGCTTGCTGAAGGCCACTGCGTCCGGGACTGTCCCGGCGGTGACGTAGGGGCCCCAGGTCTGCCCGTAGTCCTCGCTGATCGAGATGCTGTAGCGCGGCCCTTCCGTCTTGAGCATCGCGAAGCGCCCCGCCTTGGTGGGATCGGCGGCAATGGCTCCCGGCTGGGGTCCCGCCGGCCCGCGCCCGCCGCGGCCGCGTCCGGCGCCCGCCGCCGGAGGCGGGGGAGCGGGTGCGGGTGCCGCCGTGCCAGGCGTCATCAGGTGCTTGAGGACGTGATACGTGAAGGTCCTGCCGTGATCGCGGCTGATCCCCCAGACCGGACACGGGCACGCCACGCCTTCGCTCGCGGGCACCTGTCCGGCCGTGAACGTCACCGCGACGACACCGAACGCGGCAGCCTCGCCGACTCCGCGGCCCGACTGCACGTACGCCGGGGAATCCCACGAGTAGACGGTGCCGAAACTCCTGCCGCCGTCGGTCGAGGCCGTGATGTACGCCTGCGGCCGCCGCTCGGTCCCGGCAGCGTTCGCGTACGCCGAGCCACCCTGCGCGACCGCGTAGATCACGCCGGTGGAGTCATCAATCGTCGTGTACGGCCGGTCCCAGGGCGAGTTGCTGGCGACGCGATCCGGCGCGCCTTTCGGAAACCCGCCCGAGACCGGCTTGAGGCCCGGAGCGAACCGGTCCAGCTGGTAGTCGCTGATCAATTGAACCACCGGTCCCCACGTGTCGCCGTGATCGTGGGACACCTGCAAGGCGGACATCCCGTAGTAGTCGGGGCCGCTCGCGGTCTCGCGCGGTTCGCATCCGGCGATGAAGGTGCCGTCCTTCGTGACGTCGGCGAAGGCATCGGGGCACCGCGTCCATTTGCCCGAGATGATCGGCTGCTCCTTGATTGCCCATGTTGCTCCGCCATCGTGGGTCACGCCGAGCCAGTTGATCGTCGAGTTCGCGACGCCGTGGTGCACTTCGTTGCCGATCGTGCGCTTCCCGTCGATCAGATGCAGGTTGCCCATCGCAACGGCGATGATGTGACGGGGATCGGCCGGATCGACGGCCACCATCGGCTCACCTGCGCCCCGGTAGGCGTTGCCGAACAACAGGTATTCCTCGCTCTTCGGCAAGGGTTGGGGTGCGGCGGGTCCGCCGCCTCTCTGCGCGTTTACCGCCGCCGTCGTCAGGACGAGGCCGCCGAGCGCCACCGCCAGCGCGGCCGAACAGGCGAGTCGTTTCATGGGCGTCTCCGCTACGCGAGAGCAGGGCAGGCAAAACAGGGCGATTGTCGCAATCTATCAGGGCCGAACTCCGCGTGTCTCCACGGATACGGTACTGCTACGGTGTCAACAAGATACGACCTGATCGGAGGGCTGGGGTAGCGGCGTCGGCGGCGGGGCGTGCCGACAATCCGGCATCCTGGCGGCCGCGGTCGCGACCAGGATGCACCGCCTCCAGAATATCGCCAGTATGTAGCTGATACGTAGACACTTAGCGAGATCGTCCGAGCGGGGCGGTCGTCGGAGCGCACATTGCTACTCCTGTCGGATACCAGGAGGTCCGCCACGCCGGCGTCCCGCATGAGCAACGGCACCCACAACTCGAGGCGGCGCTTCGTGTTAGGCGCTGTCGCGGCTTTCCTGGGCAGCTGCGCCCTCGCCACGGCGCGCTTCTTCTTTCCTCGGGTGCTGTTCGAGCCGAACACGAGCTTCCGCATCGGCGTTCCCGCCGACTTCGCCCCGGGCGTGGATGAACGCTTCAAGCAGTCGCACCGGATCTGGGTGGTGCGTGAGCCGGGCCGTCTGTTCGTAATCTACGCGAAATGTACGCACCTCGGGTGTACGCCGAACTGGATTGAGGCTGACAGCAAGTTCAAGTGTCCCTGCCACGGGAGCGGGTACGACCGGGAAGGCGTGAACTTCGAAGGTCCCGCGCCGCGCCCCATGGATCGGGCCGTGGTCGAGCTCGACCGCGACGGGCAGATCGTCGTGGACACGAGCCGGTTCGATCCCGACTCGTTCGTCGCCGTGCCCCTGTAGCCTGCAATGGCGATGACACCACTCGACCGCGTCCGGCGCACGCCAGATCTGGTCGTCGATCTTCCGGGTCGATCACGCACGAACGGATCGTCGTGGCCGCGCGCGCGCCGTCCTGTCGAACGTCTTCCTCCACATCCACCCGACCAGCATCAACCGCGACGCCGTGCGCTATGGCTTCACGTGGGGCATGGGCGGCATCAGCTTCTTCCTGTTCATCGTGCTCACGGTCACGGGACTGCTGCTGATGTTCTACTACCATCCCACCAGCGTTCAGGCATACCGCGACATGCTGTACCTCGAGCACGACGTGCCCTTTGGCAGGCTGCTGCGCAACATGCACCGGTGGGCCGGGCATCTGATGGTGATCACCGTCTGGCTGCACATGCTGCGCGTCGTGATGACCGGCTCGTACAAGAAGCCACGCGAGTTCAACTGGGTCGTCGGCGTCGTCCTGCTCGTGCTGACGCTGCTCCTGTCGTTCACCGGATACCTGCTGCCGGACGATCAGCTCGGCTTCTGGGCCGTCACCGTGGGAACGAACATGGCCGGGGCCGCGCCGGTCGTCGGGAAGGGCCTGCGTTTCGCGCTGCTCGGCGGAACGACGGTGGGTGCCAACGCGCTCCTGCGCGCGTACGTGTGGCACTGCATCGCCATTCCGCTTCTCGCCATCGTCTTTCTCGTCGTCCACTTCTGGCGCGTCCGGAAGGACGGCGGCATCTCGGGGCCGGCGCCGGTCAAGCTGCGCTCGGAGATGTAGCGGTGGACTGGGCGCAGCTCTGGAGCATCGTGGCGGACGCCGACAACATCCCCATCATCGGGCTCGCGCTCGCGGTGCCGTTCTTCGCCTGGTACGGCTGGCGCCAGGCGCGCGCGACCGACCGCCTGATCGCCCGCCTCGAAGCCGATCCTCGCGGAGCCGCCGGACGCGCACCGCAAGCCGCACCCGTTCGAGCCGGGCTGGGCGCCAACCGTGTCCGTCTGGCCGTACCTCCTCCGCATCGAGCTGCTCGCCGCGATGGTCACGATGGTGCTGCTGCTGGTCTGGTCGCTCGCGCTGAACGCGCCGCTCGGGGAACCCGCGAACCCGTACGTGACGATGAACCCGGCCAAGGCTCCCTGGTACTTCGTCGGACTCCAGGAGATGCTCGTCTATTTCGACCCGTGGCTGGCCGGCGTCGGGCTCCCGGTGCTGATCACGATCGGACTCATGCTCTTCCCCTACCTCGACGCCAATCCGCTCGGTTCCGGCTACTACACGATTCGTCAGCGCAGGGTGGCGCTGGGCGCGTTCGGCGCGGGCCTCGCGATCTGGCTCGGGGCGATCGTGGTCGGCACGTTCATGCGCGGCCCCGGCTGGATGTGGTTCTGGCCTGGCCAGACGTGGGATCACGCCCGGGTCGTGTACGAGGTGGATCGCAACCTGCCCGACGTGCTGGGGATCCACGGCGTGTGGGGACAGCTCGTCGCCGGGCTCGCGGTCCTGATCCTCTTCTACGCCGCGGCCGCGTGGGGCATTCACAGGCTCGTGACGTGGTCCGACGTCGATCGCAAGGTGTACGAGCGCACGAGCCGCGCGCAATACATCATCTTTCAGGCGTTCGCGATCACGCTCCTCGTGGGCGTGCCGGCGAAGGTCCTGTTGAGGCTCCTCTTCCGGATCAAGTACGTCCTGGTCACGCCCTGGTTCAAGGTCTGACATGGGAGAGCCTGGGGACATCACTCGCACGTCGCTGGGCCGCGCGCTGATGGTGGCCGCGGTCCTGCTGTGCGCGGCATCCGCGTGGGCAGTCTACGACGAGGTGTGGGGACAGCGGCCGTGGAAGCGCTACCAGGAGCAGTACCGTGCGCAGTTGAGCGTGCGTCTGCAGGACTTGAGAACGACTGCGGCGGGCGCCGAGCGGGCGCTGGCCGATTCTCCCGAACTCCGCGACATCGAGCGCCAGCTCGCCGCGGCCGATCGCGCCGCCGCGCCCCGCCTCGCGCAGATCGGCCGCGCGCTCATGGACATCAGGTCACGCCTGGCCACCGCGCGAGGGCCGCTGCAGGACGCACGAGCGCGGATCGCGGCGCTCGTCTACGAGCTGGACCGCAGCTCCAATGCGGCCGCGCGCGCTTCGATACGAGGGCCGCATCGCCGCGGTCCGGCAGGGACCGTTCGGCGGCGATGGGGAGCCCGGCACCCTCGATGCGCTGGAGACCCGCTTCAACACGCTGCTGGCCGAGGAAGCGCGACTGCTTGGCGAGGAGCGCGCGATCGGCGCGGCCGCGAGCGAGCTGCGCCGGCGACGGAACGACTACGTGTCGGAACACGCCGGCGGCGTGACCACGCAGCGGATCGACGGCCTGCTGCGCAAGACGGAGGCGGCCCCGACCGCCATCAGACAGATTCTCGTCCCGGAATCCGGCCTCGTCGATCGATGCGAATCCTGTCATCTGGGGATCCGGGAGCCTCTGGCGTGGGCCGCGGGCGAGGCCGGCGCTCCGCGCGTCTTCGAGAGGCATCCGAATCCCGAGCTGCTGAAACTGCATGACCCCGAGCGCTTTGGCTGCTCGCCGTGTCACAACGGCAACGGGTCGGCGACATCGAGCGTCGAGAAGGCGCACGGACGAAACGAGGGCTGGCCATGGCCGCTCCTCGATGCCACGCACCGCGAAGCCGGGTGCGTGCAATGCCATCGCCAGGACCGGATCCTCGACGATGCGCCTGTCCTCACGCGGGGGCGCGATCTCTACCAGTCCAGGGGCTGCGCCGCGTGCCATCGATACGAGGGGTTCGACCGCGAGGTCGATCGCCTCGCCTCGACCCGCGACGAGATCCGCCGGGCGGAACAGGACGTGGCACGGGATCGGCTCGAGGTCTCGTCCGAAATCGCGCGCGGCGATTCGGCTTCCACCAACGACGAGGCGCGCCAGCACTATGCGCGCGCGACGAGCCTCCGCCTGTCGATCAGCAACCGCGAAGCGCGGCTCGCCGAGCTCGGCGACGAGGCGGCGTTCCTGGTGCAGGACCAGCGGACCCTGGGGCCGAGCCTGATGGATGTGCGCGTGAAGCTGCGCAAGCCGTGGATTCCCGTGTGGCTGAACGATCCGCAGGCGTTTCGGCCAGGTACGAACATGCCGCACTTCCGCCTGAGCGCGCAGGAGCGCCAGGCCGTCGCTGCCTTCATCTGGCAGGCCGCCGCGACTGCGCCCGGCGTGACCCCGCAGCCGAAGGGCGACGCCGTCCGCGGCAAGGAGTCGTTCGAGACCCGCGGCTGTCTCGGGTGCCACTCCATCGGCGAAGGGACGGCAGCTATCGGCGGCAGTTTTGCCCCCAATCTCTCGCGGCTCGGAGAGAAGGCCGGCTACGACTACATTACGCAGTGGATACACGACCCGCGCGGTCGCTCGACGCTGATGGTCATGCCGAATCTCCGGCTGTCCTGGGCGGAGTCTCGCGACATCGCCACCTACCTCACGGGCCTGGCGCGCGAAGGCGCCTCCTATCCGGCCGACGTGTCCTACATGGACGATCCGCGCCTCGCCGACCTGGGGCGCGGACTGGTGAGCCGCTATGGCTGCGCGAACTGTCACGAGATCCGAGGCTTCGACCACGTGGTCCGCGTCGGCACGGAACTCACGCGCGAAGGCAGCAAGCCGATCGAGCAACTGGATTTCGGGCGCCTGGCGGCCGCCGCCCGACGCGACGGCTGGTACACCCCGATCGGGTTCTTCGAGCGCAAGCTGACGGATCCAGGGGTTTTCGACCAGGGGCGCACCAAAGCGCCGGACGATCGGCTGCGCATGCCCGACATCGCGCTCAGCACCGCGGACGCGCAGGCGCTCGCGACGTTCCTGGCGGGCAGCGTGGACCTGCCGGCGCAAGGCTCGCTTCGCACGCTGCCGGCCGCGTTCCGCTACGAGCCCACGGGCGCCGCCAGGGATGTGCAGGAGGGCTGGTGGGTCGTCGCGAAGTACAACTGCATGGGGTGTCACGCGATCCAACCGGCGCAGTCGTCCAGCCTCAGTGCGGTGCCGCGCTACGAGGATCCCGACTGGAAGGAAAGGCTGCCGCCGTCCCTGAATCAGGAAGGGGCGCGCGTGAATCCCGACTGGCTCGTGCGCTTCCTGGCGAACCCCGCGCTGGATGGGCAGACGCTCGATCGCAACGGCGTGCGTTCGTACCTGCAGGTGCGGATGCCGACGTTTGGCTTCTCGCCGAACGAAATCCGGGTCCTCGTGGCGTTTTTCGCGGCGCTGGCCGGCCAGGCCGCGCCTTACGTCGCGCCGCGCCTGGAGCCGCTCGATGCGCAGGAGTTGTCGCTGGCCCGCGCGCTGTTTTCATCGCGCGAGGGCGTCTGCCTGAAGTGTCACGTCGTCGGCGATCCGCGTCACGACCGTACGGCGACCTCCCCGGACCTGCTCCTCGCCGCGGGGCGGCTCAAGCCTGAGTGGACGGCCCGCTGGATGGTCGAGCCGCAGGAGCTGAGCCCGGGGACGGCCATGCCGGCGAAGCTGTTCCGCCGCGTGGACGGGCGCTGGGTGTTCGCCGGCCCCTCGTCGCCCGCGCTCCAGCGCTACACGAAGGACCACGCGCAACTGCTCGTGCGCTACCTGTTCCAGCTCACTGCGGACGAGCAGCGCCGTTTGCTCCGGGCGCTCCCGGCGTCAGTCCCAGGGCCCCCCACGGGCGGTCACCGGCCTTGAGCGTCTTCAGCACGGTCTGCGTGGCCAGCTCGATCACCGACACGTCGTTCGAGGGCCCGTTGGCGGTGTAGAGGAACCTGCCGTCGGGCGACAGCGCCACACCCCACGGGCGCGTGCCGCCCGCGGCGAACGACCCCGTGACCGTGCTGGTGGCCATATCGAAGACGAACACCTTGGCCGCACGCCCCGTGGTCACGTACAGCGTCTTGCCGTCCTTCGTCAGCGTCATTCCCATCGGCAGGTATTCCTTGCCGAGGCGGATCGTCTCGAGCGGCTCGAGGGCGATCGCGTCCAGCACCAGCAGGTTGCCGTCGGCTTCACACGCGATCACCGCCCGTGCGCTGTCGGGTGCCACCACCATCGTGCGCGGGCGATTGCAGGCCTTGATCTGCTTCACGACCTTGCCGGTCGCCGTATCGATCTGCGCGACCTTTCCCTCGTCTTCGGTGGTGACGAACACGAAGTGGCCGTCGGGGCTGAACGTGAGCCCTTCAGGCTCTTCCCCCACCGACACCGTGGACGTAATCGTCCCGGACGCCACGTCCACGAGGTTGACCCCCTCCTCGTCCTTGTTCGCGATGTAGATGGTGCGGCCGTCGGCGCTGAGCGCCAGCTGTTCGGGGTTCGAGCCGCCTGGAATCACCCGGAGCAGCGTGGTCGTCCGCACGTCGAAGACGCCGATTCCGTCCGCGCCCCTGTCGGGCGGCGGCAGCGTGCTCTCGTCAACCCCCGGCGGGGCGTACGGCGATCCGCTCAGGGCCACGTAGATGAGCGTGCCGTCCGGGCTGGCGACCATTCCGCGCGGCCGCTTCCCGAGGTTGACCGTCGCGACCACTTCCTGCCGCGCCGGATCGATGACCGTCATCGTTCCGGAACCCTCGCTCGTGATGTACACGCGGCCGGCGGTGTGGTCGGCGCGGCTGCACGCGGCGACAGTGAGCAGAACCAGGGGCGCGAGATACCAGCGCATTCACTTCTCCTTGCCGGCGTTGCCGCCGAGCGTGAATTCCAGGGACTGGCTCGAGGACGGCGCGAGCGTCACCTGCTGCTCGATCTCGTCCATCTGTTCGTGCCACACGGCGACGGTGTAGTCTCCCGGCGGAACGTCGTGCAGCTCGAACGACCCGTCCAGCCCGGTCACGGCGAAGTACGGGTGCTCGACGACGCCGATCCAGGCGCGCATCCACGGGTGGAGGTTGCACTTCACGCGGATCATGACTTCGCGCCGGGCGAACCGGTGCACGACATCTGCGGACTGCGGAGCCATGCCTTCGTTCCACTCGTAGTTGTTCTTCGGCACCGGGTGGACGTTGTGCTCGATCGGATCGCTGTTCCGTACGGCGAGCCCGGCGCGGGCCTGAACGCCAACGACGCGCGGCGCGAACATGCAGCCCTTCTGGTCGAGGACGACGGGCTCTTTGGGTGGTTCGAAGGTCTTTCCTTCCAGGCCGGTTTTGATGTAGACGAAGGCATTCGACAGGCCGCCTCCGGGTCCGAGGACGATCTGGCCGTCGGGCACGGGCTTGCCCGTATGCATGTCCACGCAGGCCTCTTCGGCGTTCATGTCGAGCACGGTGGCCGTCGGCTTCGGACCGCGGTACCTGATCGTGCCGCGGATGCTGCCCGCGGTGCCGGGATCCACGTGAAAGTAGGCGACGGGTTCAGGCTGGGACGACGCGGCTGGCCTGGTCTCCTCAGCCGTTTGGCGCGTGCCTCCGCAGCCTGCCGCAAGGACCGTCGCGGCAAGTGCCAGGCGCTGCCAGGTATTCGACATGGTGGACCCCTTTTCCCGCGTGCCGAACATCCGGCGATCCGGCGGGATTCCCCGGCCTGCCGCAACACCAGTACCGTTCGACGCGGGAGCTGGCGGCAGGCCAAAAAAAAGACGCCCGGGTGCATGGGCACCCGGGCGTCCTGGTCAGCGGCGCCCTGCGTCAGAACGCGTACTTGATCGCGAACTGCATGATCCGCGGATCGCTGGCTGTGTCCGTGACACGGCCGTTGGTGAGACTGTTCGATCCGATCGTTATTGACGGGTTCGCCCAATTCGAGTGATTGAAGATATTGAACGCCTCGACGCGGAGCTCGATGCGCTTGCTGCTGGAAAACGACAGCCTGCGTGAGAAGGACACGTCGACGTTCCAGAATCCCGGACCGAAGAGGTAGCCCTTGGGCGTGTCTCCCCACAGGCCAGGGGTATTCGGAGCGAATGCGTCCACGTTGAACCACGCGATCGACTGGCTGCTGCCGGTCGCGGCCTGAACCCGCTGGCTGGACGGCAAGTACGGGTCGACGCCCGCGACGATGATGGGTCGCTGATTGTTGATGCCCGTCAGGGAGAGGTTGCCGGTCGTCGACGGCGTGATCGGGCTCCCGCTGCGCGCGGTCCAGATGACGCCGGCCTGCCAGTCCCTGGTCAGCGTCTTGAGGAAGCCGCCCCCGAAGCCAGGGCTGAGCAGCACCGTCGACATGTTGAAGTTGTGGCGGCGATCCGCGACGCACGGGCCCTTGTTCGTCGAGGCATCGGGCTGCGGATTCGAGCTGGTCTGGTCGGCAATCGGCAAGGGGTAGGAGTTGCCGATGTCGGTGCCGGGCTCCCCTTCGTTCGTGCACTTGCTCAGCGTGTAGTTGGAGTTCATGCTCCAGCCGCTAGCCAGGCGCTTCTGCACGCCAAGTCTCACGCCTTGGTACCAGCCCCTTGCGTTGTCGTAGGTCTGGTTGACGCTGTTGACCTGATAGTAATTGCCCTCCGTGGGGTTGAGCAGCGTCAGCAGCGCCCGCGCCTGGAGATTTGCCGACGAAGTGTTCGAGCACGGCCCGTCCTTGGTGAGCCCGGTACTCCCCGGCCTCGCAGTTACCGGGAATATAGACGGCCGGATTCTCGTTGAATCCGCTCCAGATGTGCGTGGTCTTGTTTCCCATGTAGGTGACGTCCACCAGCAGGCCCAGCGGGAACTGCCGCTGGTAGGACACGTTCCACTGGGTCACCTGCATCGGGGTGACGTGAATCGGCATGCTGACGTAGACGCCCTGCTGCGGGAACGTCACATCGCTCTGCGGCAGCGTGACGGGCTGCCCCTGGGTGGGGTAGTTGATCGCCTTCAGCGGGTCGCCGCCCGGCGTGTAGGACCACGGATCGGCGAAGGGAATCGCGCAGCCGTTCTTGTTCGGCACGCCGCACGACGTCGGCGCGAGCGCGTCGACCGTGTTGCCGAACGGCGAGTTGAGCATGTGGTGCGCGTACTGCCACAGCTTCGGCGAATCGTAGTAGTGTCCGATGCCGACGCGAATCGTCTGCTGCGTTGTTGCCCTTCGGATCCCACACGACGCCGACCCGCGGGGCGAACTGCTTGTAGTTGTTGGTGTTGTTCGACCCGTTGGTCGGGAAGCCCGGGTCGCCCGAGAACAGCAAGCCGACGGGCGCGTTCGGATACGTCACGCTGCGGATGCCCTTGTCGAAGTTCTCCCGGCTGAAGGCCGTCGTGAACCCGTTGGCGTCCTTGGCCGCCAGGTACGGCTCCCAGCGGATCCCGTAGGTGACGGTGAGATTCCGGCTCATCCTCCAGACGTCATTCGCATACAACCCGACGGCGTTGATGGACTGGTTGTTGATCTGGCTGCCCCCCTGGCGGAAGGTCGCCGGCAACCCGAGCACGAAGTCGGCCATGTTCAGGCCGCCGCTCGTGCTCGAGTTCCCGCTCGTGATGAGACCCGTGAACGCCGAGGTTGCCATTCGACTGGAACGTGCCGTCACCGTCGGTGTGCGGGCGGGTCCAGACGCCGCCGAACGACAGGCTGTGCGCGCCCTTGATCCAGTCGATGTCCTCGGCGACCGACGGCGTGAGCACCTTGAACCGGCCCGTAAAACCGCTGCCGCTCCATCCGGCTGTGCCGCCTGCCAGGAAGTCCTGGCCGCCGCCCGCGGTGTACTGGAACGTGTTGACCCCCAGCGAGGTCCATGTCGGAGCGCCGTCCCCCTCAATGCGCTCGGTGGAGGTTTGCTGCAACGTCACGCGCGTCGTGGCGACGAACGACGAGTTCACGACCCAGTCGAAGCCGCTGGCAAACGTCGTCATGCTCGCGGCGATGCCGAGGCCCCGTTCGCTCATGTCGATCAGGTTCGGCTTGTCCTTGTTGAAGGCCGGATCGTGAGAGTACTTCGTACGGAACACGCGGCCGAACACCCGCTTGTTCGCGTTCAACTGGTAGTCCAGGCGCCCGATGTACTGCTGCTCGGTGCTGTCGTTCGAAATCTGGCGCACGACGCGGCCGCAGCCGTTTGGATCCAGGGCCGGATCCGGCAGCGGGAGCATGTTCATCATCTTGATCGAGATGGGATTGTAGAGGGCGGGATCGATCTGGTTGTTCACGAACGGAGCGCCGAGGGTCCGGTCGGTGCCGCCGCGGCAGGCCGCCGACATGATACGCCGGAAATCGCCGTTGCGCACCTCCAGCGGTCGGCACGAACTGATCGGCCGCCACCGGCGCGATGTTCGTTTTCGTGAGCTGCGTGCCGCCGAAGAAGAAGAGCTTGTCCTTGACGACCGGCCCGCCGATGACGCCGCCCCCCTGGTTCCGCTTCAGCCCGTCGTCGAGTCCGAGCCCGCCGTTCTCCTTCCGATCGAAGTAGGCGATGGAATTGAACCTGTGGTCGCGCGCGAAGTCGAACGCGGTGCCGTGGAAGGCATTCGTGCCGGACTTCGTGACCGCGTTCACCGTGCCGCCGGTAGACATGCCGTATCGCGCGTTGCGGACGCCGGTTTCGGTCTTGAACTCCTGGAGCGCATCCGGGAAGGGCATCGGGTTGCCGGTGTTGTTCTGCGGGTCGTTGTTGTACCCGCCGTCCACCAGGTACATCGTGCTGTTGCCCGTGCCGCCCGCGATCGAGATGGCGACGGCATTGGGATACTGCCGGTTGTCGGTGAGGGTCGTGTTCTCGACCGCTGACCCCGACAGCAGAATCAACTGCAGGGCGCTGCGACCGTTCAGCGGGAGCGTGACGATCTGATCCTGCGGGATGACCGTGCCAACGTTCACGTTGCGGGTCTCGACCAGCGCCGCGTCGGCCTGGACGCGCACGGTCTCCTCGAGCCCGCCGATCTTCATCGTCACGTTGACCGACCGCGTGTCGCCGACGGCGAGCACGATGCCGGTCTGTTCGAAGCTGCTGAACCCGCTGAGTTTCGCGCTCAACTTGTACGGGCCGACCGGCAGATTGGTGAAGACGTACTCACCTTTGTCCGCGGTGATGACGAATCGATTCATCCCCGTGTCGGTTTGCGTGACCGTCACTTCCACGCCCGGCAGCGCAGCGCCGGACTGATCCAATACCGTCCCAGTCAACTGGGCCACGGCAACCGTCTGGGCCACAGCCCCGACCGGCACGAGCACGAGCGTCACAAGAGCCAACATCAGGCTGCGTCGCACGATCCTTCCTCCTTATGGTGAGCCCGGACAGGTCGCGTAAAAAGATGCGGGTGAGCTACACTAGGCCAAGACATGTCCTAATGTCAATACAAGATGGCAGGTTGAGGCCGGCCGCGTGGCCGGCGCGTGCGGCGAATTCTCGTGCCGCCGGGCCCCGGGGCGATCGCGCCGGACCCCGGGCCGGAGGAGGCCGGGGCCCGCCCGGGTGGCAGTCGCCTTGCCTGCTGCATCGCCGGTTGGGCGGGCCGTGACGGGAACCCGCCGAAACCGCAACGAATCTCATGCGTGCTGCCGGAATTCCGGCCGAGGCGTCCTATGAAACCGACCCGATGGATCTGCATGCTTGGCGGAATGTTCGTCCTGTGCCTGGCGGGCGTGACCGCCGCCCAGCAGTCTGCTGGCCAGGCCACCAAACCGACCGTAAAACGCACGATCGTTCAGCCGACGGACAGCGTCGACGGAAAGGAAATCTACAACCTCTACTGCGCCGTGTGCCACGGGAGGGACGGTAAGGGGGGCGGGCCGGCCGCCCCGGCGCTGAAGGCCCCGGTGCCGGACCTGACCACCATCGCGAAACGCAACGGGGGCAAGTACGACAAGGCCGCCGTCCTGGCGGGGATCAAGGGCTTCAACGTGTCGGCCCACGGCAGCCAGGAAATGCCCATCTGGGGCCCGGTCTTCGACACAATGGCGAACAACTCGGGCGTGGCCGCGCTGCGACTCAGCAACCTGGTGGACTTCGTGGGGACGATTCAGCAGAAGTAGGGCGTAGGCGGCGTGGCAGGGTGCCGGGCATGACGCACGGCCCCTGCCGACGCCCCGTCGTTCAGTCGTTTCCCGCAATCAGGAATTCGGCGATGTCCCAGTGCCCCGTGCGCGGCATGGGCACGTCAGCCCGCGTGCGCACCTCCAGCAGGTACGGCGCGTTGGCCTTGAACGCCGCCTCGAGGGCAGCCGGCAGGTCGTCGGGCTCCTCGACGCGCGCACCCTCGATCCCGAAGGCCTTCGCCAGCAGCACGAAATCCGGGTTGTACGGCTCGCCATCCGGCGTGCGGAACTCCGTGCCGTAGCTGTTCCCGAAATAGGTCGTTCCCACCGAGCGTATCGTCGCAAAGCAGAAGTTGTTGAAGACGATCCAGACGACCGGGATGCCGAGTTCGACCGCCGTGGTGACCGCGCCGAGGACGGACAGGAACCCGCCGTCGCCGACCAGC
The DNA here is from genome assembly GCA_963817635.1 of uncultured Acidobacteriota bacterium. GTDB lineage: Bacteria > Acidobacteriota > Vicinamibacteria > Vicinamibacterales > 2-12-FULL-66-21 > CAWFPR01. The sequence continues at coordinate 64,345 of CAWFPR010000011.1, forward strand.
GCCACCACGGGCCGATCGGGCGCCGCAATCTTCGCCCCGATCGCCGCCGCCGGAGCGTAGCCCATGGTCGCCAGGCCGCCGCTGGTGATGAAGGTCTGCGGCAAGGTGGCCACGAGCTGCTGGCCCGCACCGTTCTTGTTCCATCCGACGTCGGTGACGAATACCGTGTCCTTCGGCGCGACCCTCGAAATCTCGTTCAGCAGCCGCGCGGGATGGATCGGTTTGTCGGGATTGCGTTGATCGACCGCCAGCTCTTTCTGCCACGCCTCCTTCTGAGCCTTCACGTCGGCGGCCCGGGCAGGCGACGGACGCAGTCCACTCTCCTGGATTTTCGCGGCCAGGGCTCCGAGGGTGGCCCGGGCATCGCCCACCAGGCCGACGGCGGCCGGATAGATCTTGCCGATTTCCTGCGGGTCGATATCGATCTGGATCAGCTGGGTGGGCGGGATCGAGAAGGTGTAGTTCGGATTCCAGGAACTGCAGTCCGCCTCGCCGAACCCCGTGCCCACGGCCAGGAGGACGTCGGCGCCCAGCGTCAGGTGGTTCGCGACCCGGGTGCCCCAGATGCCGGTCATGCCCACCGACAGCGGATGGTCTTCCGGAAACACGCCCTTGGCCATGAGCGTGCTGGCGACGGGTGCCCCGAGCGCTTCGGCCACCTGTCGCAGCTCGGCGGTGGCCTCGGATTGCGTCGCTCCGTTGCCGACGAAGATCACCGGCGTTTTGGCACGCGCCAGCAGCGCCACGGCTGCGGCGATTCCCTCTGGCGATGCCGCCGAACGCTCGAAATTTGGACGGCGCGCGACGGTTACCGGTTCGGCGGTCACTTGCTGCGAGAAGACGTCCATCGGCACGTCCAGCAGCACGGCTCCGGGACGGCCCGTCTGCGCCACGTTCAGTGCGCGCGGCATCACGTCCGGAAGGAACTTCGCATCGTCGATCCGCCAGACCCGTTTGCAGACGGGGCGATAGATGTCCCCCTGCGACGCATCCGCGTGGAAGCGAATGCCCTGGTGCGGCTCGCGCGCGTGATGGTACGACGGCGTGTTGCCGGCGATGACGAGCATCGGCGTCGAGTCGGCCGCCGCCGTGGTTACGCCGGTGAGCGCGTTGGTCAAGCCGGGGGACAGGTGCACGTTCACCACGGCGAGTTTGTGCGACAGGCGATAGTACGCGTCGGCGGCGTGTGCGGCCATCTGCTCGTGCCGGAACGACACGTACTCGATGCCGAGCCGGTGGCAGGCGTCAATCAGCGCGTAATTCGTGTGGCCGCACTGGCCGAATACCTTCGTGACGCCTTCCTGCCGCAGGCATTCCGCGATGAACATCGCTCCCGTCATGGCTCCTCCTGTGCCAGGCTGATCGTAATCAGCCGCTCCTCGGTCATTTCCCGCATGGCGTACTTCGGGCCTTCGCGTCCGATGCCGCTCTGCTTGACCCCCCCGAAGGGGATCAGGTCCACGCGGCTGCTGGACGATTCGTTCAGGTGCACGACGCCGGCATGGATCCGGCGTGCGGCGGTCAGTGCGCGCGCCATGTCGCGCGTGAACAGTCCTGCGGCGATGCCGAAGGGGGTCGCGTTCACCCCATCGATCGCCTCGTCGAACGAGGCGAACGGCACGACCGACATCACGGGCGCGAAGATTTCCTCGCGCATGACCCGCATCGATCCCTGCACGTCCACCAGGATGGTCGGCTGAAGCAGCGAACCCTCGCGCCCTCCACCGTGGATGACCCGCGCGCCGGCCGCCGTCGCCTCGCGGACCCACGCTTCGGCGCGCATGGCTTCCTGCTCGCTGATCATCGGCCCGACGTCGGTCTCGGGATCGTGGGGATCGCCGACCTTGAGCCTGCTGACCACGGCGACGAGGCGCTCGGTGAACGGACCAACGACCGCCTCCTGGACGAACAGCCGCTGCGTCGACGTGCACATCTGGCCGGCCCGCCGAAACGCCGACGCGGCGCACCGCGACGCAGCCCTGTCCAGATCGGCGTCCGCGCACACGATAGTCGCCGAGATGCTGCCGAGCTCGAGCGCGACGGGCCGGAGGCCGACCTGTTCCCGGATCCACCGGCCAGCCTGCGCGCCGCCGGTGAAGGAGAAAAACGCAATGTCGGGGTTGGCGACGAGCCAGGGGCCCAGTTCCTGGCCGGGCCCGTGAATCACGCTGACGTGCCCCGGCGGGCATCCCGCCTGGATCAGGAGCTCGAGCAGGAGGTTCGTGCTGAGCGGCGTCCTGGTGGCCGGCTTCACCACGACGGTGTTGCCGGCGCCGAGCGCGGGAGCGACCTTGTGCGCCACCATGTTGAGCGGCGAATTGAAGGAGGTGATCCCGCAAACGACCCCGCGCGGCACGCGGATGGTGAAGGCCATTCGCTGGGCCTGGCCTGGCGCGGCCTCTATCGGCACCATCTCCCCGGTAAGCCGCTTCGCCTCTTCGGCCGACACGGTGAACGTCTGGATGGCCCGCTTCACCTCGCGTGTCGCATCGGCGATCGGCATGCCCCCTTCGGCGGTGATGAGCGTCGCGAATTCCCGGGCGTTGCTCTCGAGCAGCGACGCCGTACGCGTCAGCATCGTGTAGCGCTGGTGTGGGTCGAGGACGGTCTGTTCGAAGGACCGACGGGCCGCCGCGACCGCCTCGTCCACCTGCGCGTGGGAGGCGATGTCGACGAGTCCGATCGTCTCGCCCGAATACTTGTCGACGACGCGCCTGGTGCCGCCCGGCCCTCGGCCCAGTCCCCGCCGACGAACACGCGCGCGCGCCGCATTACGGGCGCGCCAGCCGGCGGAGCCGGCATGTTCGACTGGATGGACATAAGCACAGCGTGAATCGCACCCGGTGTCGTGACGTTCTAGCAGGCCGCTGAAAAATGCCGGCCTGTTCCATTTGCCATTTACCTTCAGGATGCCTTTTTCAGCCGTCCTGCTAGCTAGGGCGCCGATGGCTGGCGGGCCGCGGCCTCCGCGGCCGCCGATTCGCCCGCCGCGTCGCGCGACCCCGATGGAAGCAGCGCAATCGCCACCGCCCCGATGGCCGCCAGGCCGCAGGCGACCCACAGCGCGCTGCCGTAGCCGCCCCAGACCATCCGCAGCCGCGCGATGAGATTGGGCGACCAGTATTGCGTGATCGTATCGCTCGGGACGATGGCCGACATCGCGCGACCCAGCGAGCGCAGTCCGAACACGTCGGCCGCCATCAGCGGGATCAGCATGTAGTCCGCCCCCATCGCGAACCCGAACACGACGCCGAACAGGTAGGCGTACTGCGGCGTCTGTGGCGTAATCAGGAACAGCAGCGGGATCGCGATGGCCACCTGCGCGTAGGTGACCACCATGACGATCTTGCGCGGCAAATGGTCGGCCATGAAGCCGACCGCGATCCGCCCCCCGATCGCGGCGATGAGCGCCGCGAACGACGCCGTGCTCCAGATCTGGTTGCGGGCCGCCTGGTCGGTGAACCCCTGCTCTTCGAGCACGAACTTCATCAGGAAGTTCACGCTCGCGATCGACCCTATCGAGGCGGCGCTGCCGACGAGCAGCAGCCAGAACGACGAGCGTTGCGACAGGCCGGCGAACGTGAGCGGCTCGGCCGTATCGATGGCCGGCACCGGCGTGCGATCGTCTCCGTCCGGCTTCTGCCCGATGTCCTCCGGCCGGTCCTTCAGCACGAAGAGCGCCAGCGGCCACGCGAGCAGCAGCAGCAGACCCAGCACCTGGATCGCGTGGCGGTACGTCATCACCGTCACGAGCCACGGCGCCAGCTTGTTGCCGACGGCACCGGCGAGCGCCCCTCCGATATAGGCGATCCCCATCGCCCGGCCGCGCTTGCGGCGGTACCAGTTCGAAATGATGATCTGATGCGGAATCGGGCCCGACAGCAGGTACCCGAGCATGTACACGCACCACGCCCCGTAGTACTCGAGCGTTGTCCCGTGCAGGTGTCCGAACCACTGGAACGCCAGGCACGTCAGGCCGGTGCCGGCGATGATGAGATATCGCGGCTTGAATCGGTGGGCGAGCAAGGGGCCGGCCCAGATCGTCAGCAGGATGGCGACGGGGGCGCCGAGCGTGACCGTCTGCTGCGTCCAGTGATGATCGTCGCGCAGGTAGTCGTAGAAGAACGCGATGTTGTAGTACGGCAGTCCGGACGCGAGGCCGAACGTAACGAAGCTCGCGGCGATGATCCACGGACCATAGAAGGGGCGGCGCGCGGGGGTCACCTGTGCACTTCCTCGACCTGTTCCTCGACCAGCGCCGGGCCGTCGTACGTGACCGGGATGCGGACGCGCATCGGGCGCTCGCGTGCGTACTCCTCCATGACGTGGGCCGCCAGTCCGGCCGTGCGTCCGACGATGAAGATCATCCGGGCCGCCACTGGCGGATAGCCGAGAATCGTGCAGGACGCCGGCGATGGCGCCGTCGACATTGACTGGAAGCGGCTTGATCGTCTGGGCCACCGCGGCTTCGAGTGCGCGGACGAACGCGATGCCGGGACCGGCTTTCCCGTACCGGTCGGCGATGGCGAACAGCGCGGTCGTCCTGGGATCCTCGGTGTAGATCCGGTGGCCGAGGCCGGGAAGGCGGCGGCCGGCCTGCCGCGCCTCGACAGCCGTCGCGAGGGCGACATCGGCGATGGATCGTCCTTCGCGGCTCGCGCGCGCCAGGGCGTCGGCGATGATCTGCATGAGGAGCATGCCGGCGCCGGCGTGCGCGTCGCCGATTGCGAGGACGCCGGCCGCCACGGCCGCTTCGGGCGCCTGTCGATTCCCGGTGGCTGCCATACGCGCGGTCGCGGCGCTGGGGGCGCCGGCCCCGTGGTCCGCAATCGCAATCAGCATGGCTTCGATCAGGTGGCGCTCGCCTTCATCGGGCATCCGCCCGCCGAGGAGCAGGCCCACGACCTGCCCGTAGGAGCCGCGATGCATCAGCGAGACGAGATCGTGGCCGCGAACGATGATGCGACTCCCATCCACGTTGGTGATTGCGCTTCGCCAGGTCTCCACGGTGCCTCCTAGATGACTCCGACCGCCGAGAGGTGCTGCAGCTCGCCGCAGGAGACGCCGAGCTCTTCGTACACGGCCCGGTTGTCCTGCCCGAGCGCCCCGCCCGCCCACTGGATGCGTCCCGGCGTGGCCGAGAGCCGCGGAACGACCGCGTGCATCCTGACCGATCCGCCGTTGTCCGGCACGTCCACGGTGAGTTGCCGGGTCCGCCAGTGGGGATCCCGCTCGATGTCCGCCATGGTATTGACGGGTCCGGCCGTCAGCTTGTGTGCGTCGATGATCGCGAGGTTCTCTTCGAGCGTCCGCTGGCCGATCGCCTGGCACACCGCCGAGTCGAGTTCGAGCCCGTGCTTCACGCGCGCTTCATTGGTCGCGAACCGCGGGTCGTCGAGCATGGCGACCAGCCCGTACGCGCGCAGGAAGCGTTCGGCCATCTTCGGCGTCGATCCGCTGACCGCGATCCAGCCGCCGTCCAGCGTGCGGTAGCACCCGCGCGGTCCGGCGTTCTTCGATCGGCTCCCGTTGCGCGACCGCGTCGTCCCCAGCGCGGCGTACTCGGCCGGCAGCGGGCCGAGCAGCGAGAACAGCGATTCGAAGAGCGAGACGTCGACGACCTGCCCGTGGCCGCCGCGCGCGTCCCGGTGATACAGCGCGAACATCGTCGCGTTGACGGCGTACAGCGCCGACGTCGTGTCGGCGAGCGGAAAACTCGGGACGATGGGCGCGCCGTCCGGTTCGCCGTTCATCGCGGCGAAACCGCTGGCCGCCTCGATCAGCGTGCCGAGCCCGGGTCGCATCGCTCCCGGCCCGCTCTGGCCCCAGCCGGAGATGCGCAGCACGACCAGCCCCGGATGCCGCGCGTGCAGGACCGCCGGATCGAGCCCCATCCGTTCCAGCGTGCCGGGGACGAACGATTCCATCAGCACGTCGAACTGCGGCAGCACGCGGAGGAGCAGCTCGCGCCCCTGCTGCGACTTGAGGTCCAGCGTGATGAAGCGCTTGTTCCTGGCGTAGACCTTCCACCAGAACGGGTGCCCGGCCGTGGTCCACTGGCGCAACGGGTCGCCGGTGCCCGGCTGCTCCAGCTTGATGACGTCTGCCCCGAAATCCGCGAACAGCATCCCCGCGACACCGCCCGCAACCATGCGGGACAGGTCGAGGATCCGGATGCCGCCAAGCGCACTCACGTCTCTGCTCTCCTCACGTCCGCGGGGTAACGCCGCCGATCGTACACTTGTTCTGTCAATAATACCAGTTGGGAGTTCTGCATACGGCAGTCGCGACGCGCCGGTGCGTCCGCGCTCCGGATCGTTCGCGGTTCACACCGCCGGACGCCGCACCACGACGACGCCCCAGGGCCCCCGGCCGACGGGAATCTTCGTGGTGACGCGCCGCGTGTCGAGGTCGATCACCGACACGTCGTTCGACGGACCGTTCGCCGTGTACAGCGTCCGCGCGTCCGGGGCGAGAGCGATTCCCCACGGGCGTTCGCCGGCCTCAATCGAGCCGACGACCCGGTTGGATGGACGTGTCGACGACGAGCACCTGCCGGCTGCGGCCCGTACTCACGTAGAGCCGCAGGCCGTCGGGCGACATCACCGTGCCCATGGGGCGCATGCCTTTCCCGAGGTCGATCGTCTCGATGGGGCGCAGCCGGCCGACGTCGATCACGGTCAGGCTCGCGCCGTTCTCCGAGGGCACGTACGCGCGCGAACCGTCGGGAAGGAACGCCACCGAACGCGGCCGCGGCCCGACGGCGACCGACGTCACGACCGTCCGCGCCGCCAGGTCCAGCACGAACACGGCACCATCCTGCTCCGACGTCACCCAGACCCGCCCGCCGCCTGGTTCGACCGACACGCCTTCCGGTTCACCACCGACCGGGTAGGTGTGCGACACAGCGCCGGTCGCGACGTCCAGCACGCTTGCCGTGGCGGCGTCCTCGTTCGCGATGAACACGCGCGTCCCGTCCGGGCTCACGGCGACCTGCTCGGGGTCCGGGCCGCTCGGCAGCACCTGTACGAGCCGGCCCTGCCGCAGATCGATCACGCCGATGCCGTCAGCCGCGCGATCGGGCGGCGGCAGCGATTGTTCGTCCACGCCTGGTCCGGCCGCCGGTGACCCGCTCAGCGTCACGTACAGATAACGGCCATCCGGACTCGCCACGAGCCCACGCGGGCGCTTGCCGAGCGGGATCGTGGCCACCGGCGCGAGAGTGGCGGCATCGATGACCGTCAGATCGCCGGACGTTTCATTGGTGACGTAGATGCCCAGCTCCGGCATGCGATAGGGCGGCGCCCCGTGACGTGCCGGGGACGTGTCGGAGCGGCCGCACGCCATCACCGGAAGACACAGCGAGATCGCGAGGAACGGGAGCAGCCTTCGAATCGGAGTGTGTCGCATGCGCTTTGTCCCGGCCAGCGGATTTTATACCCGGCAGGCGCCATCATGGTCCCGGTTGCCCCCTCATGTTACGGAGCGGAACCGTTACCTTCGCCGGCGCGCCCCGGATTGGGCGATGATGGTCCATGGCGGAAATGGCTCAGCCGCGGTGGACCGCGGTAGACAACTACTTCCTCGAGACTCTACTCCCCGCAGACCCGCTGCTCGACGACATCCTGCGCCGCAGCGAAGCGGCGGGGCTTCCTTCCATCAGTGTGACGCCGCCCCAGGGCAAACTGCTTCACCTGCTGGGGTCGTCCGCCCGGAACATCCTGGAGATCGGAACGCTCGGGGGTTACAGCACGGTGTGGCTCGGGCGCGCGCTGCCGCCGGGCGGCCGCATGATCACCATCGAGTTCGAGCCGCGTCACGCAGCGGTGGCGCGCGAGACGCTTCGGCTCGCCGGTCTGGAGGATGTCGTCAATCTGCGGGTCGGCGCGGCACTCGACATCCTGCCGGGGATTGCCGCGGAGCCCGGGCCCGTCTTCGAGTTCATCTTCGTGGACGCGGACAAGCCCAGTGCGCCGGCGTACTTCGACTGGGCCGTCAGACTGTCGCGCCCGGGCGGCCTCATCGTCGTCGACAACGTCGTCCGCAATGGCGCGCTGGCCGACCCGGCGAACGAGGATCCGCGGGTCGTTGGCATGCGGCGGCTGGTCGAGCAGGTCGCCCGCGACACCCGGGTCGCCGCGACCGGCATTCAGACCGTCGGCGCCAAGGGGCACGACGGCTTCGTCATCGCCCGCGTGCTCCCGCAGGCAGGGTAGCGCCACCAGCAGGACGGCTGAAAAAAGCATCCTGATGGTAAATGGCAAATGGAAAATGGAAGAACACGGTTCTGTTTTCCATTTACCTTTTCCCATATTCCATCAGGCCGGCATTTTTCAGCCGTCCTGCTAGATGACGCCGGCCTCGGCCAGCCGGCGCATGTCGTCACAGCTGATGCCGAGTTCGCGTCCGTAGATTTCGGCGTTGTGCGCCCCAGGCGCGCCGCCGGGCCACTCGACGAGGCCGGGCGTCGCGGAGAGTCGCGGACACACGTTCTGCATCCGCACGCCGCTCGAGCCGTCCGGAACGAGGGTCGTCAGGTTCCGCGCCCGCCAGTGGGGATCCTGCTCGATCTCGGCGATGGTCCCGACGGGAACGGCCGCCAGCGCGTGCGCGTCGATGATCTCGCGGTTTTCGGCGAGCGTCTTCGACCCGATCGCCGCGGCGACGATGGCGTCGAACGCGGCGGCATGCGTGAGGCGCGCTTCGTGTGTGGCAAACCGCGGGTCCCGCAGCCAGCCGGCGAGGTCGTAGGCGTGGAAGAGCCGCTCTGCCAGCTCCGTCGTGGAGGCGCTGACGGCAATCCACGCGCCGTCGCGGGTCGCGAAGCAGCCGCGCGGGCCTCGGTCGATCGACTGGCTGCCGGTGCGATCGCGCAGCCGGCCAAGCGCCGCGTACTCCGCCGGCAGCGGGCCCAGCAGCGAGAACAGCGACTCGAACAGCGAAATGTCGATCACCTGCCCTGTGCCTCCGCACACGTCGCGGTTGTAGAGCGCGTACATGATGCCGTTGACCGCGTAGAGCGCCGAGGTCATGTCGGCGAGCGGAAAACTCGGCAGGATGGGCGGACCGTCCGGCGCACCGTTCATGGCGGCGAAGCCGCTCGATGCCTCCACGAGCGTCCCGAACCCGGGGCGTTGCGCGTCCGATCCCGTCTGGCCCCATCCTGAGATGCGGACCAGCAGGAGGCGCGGGTTGCGGGGGCGGAGTACGTCCCACCCGAGCCCGAGCCGTTCGAGCGTGCCCGGCACGAACGACTCCATCACGACGTCGAACCGGGGAACGAGGCGGAGGAACAGCGCGATACCCTCGGGTGTCTTGAGGTTCAGCGTCACGTACCGCTTGTTCCGCGCGTAGACCTTCCACCACAGCGGCAGGCCGTCCGCGGTCCACTGCCGCAGCGGGTCTCCTGCGCCGGGCTCTTCGACCTTGACGAGATCGGCGCCGAAATCCGCCAGGAGCATGCCGGCCACGCCGCCCGCGATCATGCGGGAGATGTCGAGGACTCTGACACCCTCAAGAGGTCTCAATGATATGCTCCCAAGTGGAACATCTCCGTGCGATCAGAAACATCAGACGGCGAACGCGCCCCGCTCACACGAGAATCCGGCCTGCCGCTGTACCAGCAGATCCAGCACCTTCTGCGTCATCGCATTGCCACGGGCGTCTATCCTCCCGGCACGAAGATCCCGTCGGAGAACGAACTCTGCCGCGAGCTGGCGGTCAGCCGTGTGACCGTTCGCGAGGCCCTGCGCGAACTCGTGCAGGCCGACATGCTCGTGAAAGTGCAGGGCAAGGGCGCGTTCGTTGCCGAGACGCAGGCGCGTCTCGCCAGGGTGAAATACACCGGGTTCCTCGAAGACCTGCAGGAGCGTGTGCTCAAGCTCAAGGTGGTGAACCTGATCATCCGGAAAATGGTCGCCGCTCCGGACATCTGCGCCGCGCTCGGCCTCGAGCCGGGCAGCGAGATCACCAGGATCAGCCGGCTGCGGCACATCGACGAGGAACCGTTCTCGTTCACCCTCAACTACCTTCCGGTGGACATCGGCAAGCGCATCCGCGCCAAGGACCTGTACGCCGTTCCGCTGCTGCGGATAATCCAGACCGAGCTGCGGATCCCGATCGTCCGCGCCCACGAGACCATCGACGCGCTCCCCGCCGATCCCGAGGTGGCGCAGAAGCTCGGTATCCCCGTGCTGTACCCGGTGATGCACATGAAACGGATCATGTTCACGGCCGGCGATCGCCCGTTCGAGATCGTCGAGACCTACTACCGCGCGGACAAGTATCACTATTCCGTCAACCTCGTCCGCCTGAAGCGAAAAGGCAAGTGGACGTGGAAGACGGAGGTCGAGACTTCCGCCTAGTCCTCCGGCGCGCCTCCACTATCGCGACAACTCGTGTTGTTGTCAATACAAGAGGACATCTTTGCCCGTCCACTGCCCGCCACCGGGTCGGCAGGACCGACGCCCGGAAGACCCCGGGCCCTCGGGGTCCGCCAGTCCGTCCGGTGCGCCGCCGCGTGGCGATCCACCGCATGGCACCGTCGTTTTCCGTAGAGATTTGAACGCGCGCGCCCCCGGTTACAGTGCTGTTACGGTTACTTTCGCCCCGGCCCTTCCGCCCGCGTAGTACGCTTCAGCTGGCGTCCGTCCGCGGACGCCTCCGCGGAGGTTCGCACGCACACCCTGCGACCCTCCGCGGACACCGACCAGCCCACAGAGATCCAGAGGGGACCCAGAGGGGACAGTGATGCGAAGCATTCATGCCGGCGCAGGGGTTGCGCTTGTCGTCTCCATCGCGCTCGCCGCGGGCGTGCACTCGCAGGGTCAGTCCGCGCAGCGCGAGATCGTCGTGAACGGCGACGGCAGCGTCTCGATTCACAACGCCGTGATCCAGCTCTCGGGCCTGCTGAGCGAGGGCGGCCGGCGGGTGCTGATGCGCACCACGCCGACCGAAGGGCCGGGCGCGCCGGTTCCCGTGCCGGCCGGCATCGCCGACATGGCGGAGGTGCGCCGGGTCTACAACGAGAACCTGAAGCCCAACGTCGATCACATGCGGGCGATCTTCCCCGTGGACATCGAGGAGACGACGATCGAGGGCATTTCCGCCGCCATCGTGACGCCCAGGGGAGGCGTGCCGGAGAAAAACAGGAATCGGCTCTTCCTGAATGGGCCGGGCGGCGGCTTCCGCACGGGCGTGCGCGCCAACGGCCTGCTGATCAGCATTCCAGTGGCTGCGACCCTCGGCGTCAGGGTGGTGACCATCACCTACCGGCAGGGCCCCGAGTACAGGTTCCCCGCGGCAAGCGAAGACCTGCTGAAGGTGTGGGACCACTTCACCAGGACGTACAAGCCCGAGAACATCGGCATGGTCGGATGTTCGGCCGGCGCCAGTCTGGTGTCGCAGACGACGGCGCTGCTCATCAGGAAGGGCAGGCCGACACCCGGCGTGCTGGGCGTCTACTGCGCGGGGCTGGGTTCGGCGGGCTCCGGCGACTCGGGGTTCGTCGCGGCGCTGTCGGTCACCAACACGGCGCAGGGAGCGCCCCAGGCGGGCGGCCCGACGGCGGGCGCGGCCCGGCCGACCGGACCATCCTATATGGACGGTACCGACCGGAACGACTTCGTCATCAACCCCACGGTCGACGAGGCGCTGCTGGCGAAGTGGCCGCCGACGATCTTCTTCACCGCGAGCCGCGACGGCGCCTCGAGCGGCGCCCTGTACAGCTACCGCAAGCTGATCAAGCTCGGGATCGATTCGCAGGTGATGGTATTCGACGGGCTGTACCACGGCTTCATGACCAACCCGGACTTCCCCGAGGCGCAGGAGGGCTACCGGATTGCGTCAGCCTTCTTCGACAGGCATCTCGGGAAGTGAATGGACGGATCCCAGCCCGGGCGGCATCCGATGATGCCGCCCGCGGCCGCCTTCGATGACGATAGCCGCCGCGGCCTGTCAGCGGCTCAGCAGCGACATGGGCAGCCGCGCGACGAGGCTCGTCACGAACCCGGCGCAGTACTGCGCGGCATCCGGGTGCACTCCGGGCGCGTAGAAATCCGAGTCGGAGATGATGCGGATCGCCAGGAACGGCGTGTTGAACCCCAGTGCCGCACCCGCGGCGAACGCGCTCTCCATGTCCTCCGAGACGGCGTCGTAGTTGTGGCGAATCCAGGAGAGGCGGTCCACTTCCCGGTTGAACTCGAAGGCCGAGCCGATCACGCCTTTCAGCACGCGTCCGTGCTCGTAAGACTGCTGCAGTGCGAGGGCGAGCACGTCGGGATCGCCGGGAAAGACGGGAAGCGGCATGTCTTCGTCTCCCTCGAACCGCAGGCGATGCATCATGCGCATCCAGCTGGACGGATCCGAACCGGCGCCCGCTTCGGCATGGGGCGTGCTGAAGCCGCCGTAGTCGACCGTGGCTTCGCCGGTGATGATGTCGAAGACGCGGAGATCGGGCCCGGTCGCACCGGCGGTGCCCTGGTTGATGATCAGCCGCGGGTGGAACGTCATGATCGCTAGCGTCGTCGCGGCCGCGGCGTTGATCGGGCCCACGCCCGTACGGGAGATGACGACCCGCTTGTCCCCGAGCCGGCCGCGCCAGAACGTCCATGCCGCCAGCTGGACGCGTGTGGGGCCTGACAGCGATGCGACGAACGGTGTCACTTCGGAATCGGCGGCGCCCTGGATGAGGACGTCCACCGTTTCCGCGTCACGCGGCGGCGAAGGGGAAGGGGGCCTGGCTCCCGTTGCGCTCGCGCAGGCCACCGCAGTCGAGCATGCGCACACCAGCGCGAGAACGAGACGTCGCGAAGCATGTGATCGCACCGCGCGATCGTATCACCCGCGACGCCGTTCCCGGCGCGCCGGCCGCGAGGGCAACCCGTATGCACATCCCTGATGGCTACCTGAGTCCCGCGACGTGCGCGGCGCTCTACGCGGGTGCCACGCCGTTCTGGTACGTGGCGCTCCGCCGGGTGCGGGCGGCGCTCCATACCCGTCTGGTGCCGGTGCTCTCGATGGTTGCGGCCTTCAGCTTCGTCATCATGATGTTCAACGTCCCGCTGCCTGGAGGATCGACCGGGCACGCCGTGGGCGTTGGCGCGGCCGCCGTGCTGCTGGGGCCGTGGGCGTCCATCCTGGCTCTGTCGACGGCCATCGTCATCCAGGCGCTGTTCTTTGGCGATGGCGGGATTACGGCGATCGGGGCCAACGCCTTCAACATGGCGGTGGTGGGATCGCTCGTCGCATGGGTCGCCTATCGGGCTGTGGCCGGACGGTCGGCGCCGCTCTCGCGACGCCGGGTCGTGGCCGCGGGACTGGCCGGCTACGCGGGCATCAACGCGGCCGCGCTGTGCGCCGCCATCGAGTTCGGCATTCAGCCGCTCCTCTATCGCGATGCCGGCGGGGCGCCATTGTATTGCCCGTACCCGCTCGCCATTGCGGTGCCCGCGATGATGTTCGGACACCTGACCGTGGCCGGCCTCGCCGAGGCGACGGTCTCGGCCGGCATCGTCGCCTTCGTTCAGCGCTCAGACCCGGCGCTCCTCACCGTGACGGGCGGCGCCCTGAAGATGGCCGAGCGGCCTGGAGGAGCCTGGGCCAGGCTCCGCCCGTGGTGGATCGGGCTCGCGGTGCTTCTCGTGCTCAGCCCCCTGGGCATACTGACTGCGGGGAGCGGCTGGGGGGAATGGGCAGCCGCGGGCTTCAGCGATCCACAGGTGCGGCAGGAGATCGCGGCCGCCTCGCTCGGTCAGGCGCCGCCGGCGCGCGCCCCGGAGGGCCTGGCGAGGTTGGCGTCCCTGTGGACGGCGCCCATGCCGGACTACGCCGCGCCCTGGCTGCGCAGCGCGGCCCTCGGCTACGTCCTGTCGGGCATGGCCGGCACCGGGCTGGTCATCTTGATGTGCATCACCGTCGGCTGGCTCACCCGGCGGCGCCGCGGCGCCGCCGGCGACACGGCGGGTCGATGAGCGGGCGCGGACGGCGCCGGGCGCGAACCGGGTATCTGGAACGTGCGGTCGAGGGCCTGCGTGAGGGCATCGAACGGGCGCAGGTCGCCGAGCGAATCTCTGAGCGCTCGGGACTGCTTCAGGGACTCGATCCGCGGGTCAAGGTCATGGGCCTGCTGGCACTGGCGGCGTCCGTGACCTACGCCGCCAGCCTCGGGGTCATCCTCGGGGTGTTCACCTTCGCCGTGGTTCTGGCGGCGCTTTCGTCGCTTCCGCCCTCGACCCTGGCGGCCCGGGTCTGGATCGGCGCGTTCGTCTTCACCGGAGCCGTCGCCGCCCCGGCGCTCTTCCTGGTCCCCGGGGATGTCGTCTGGCGCGTCCCCCTGCTGCGCTGGCCGGTCACGCTTCAGGGCCTCACGTCGGCCGGGTATCTGATGCTGCGCGTCGAGACCACCGCGACACTGGCCTGCCTGCTCGTGTTCACGACGCCGTGGCCGCACGTGCTCAAGGGCCTGCGCGCGCTCCGCGTGCCCCTGGTATTCGTGGTGGTGCTCGGGATGGCGTTCAGGTACATTCTCCTGCTGCTCGAAACGGCGCACGACATGTTCGATTCCAGAAGGAGCCGCGCGGCAGGTCCGCTGTCAGGGGCCGACGCGAGGCGCCTGGCGACGAATGCGGCTGGTGCCCTGCTCGGGAAGACGATGTACTTGAGCGGCGAGGTCTACCTGGCGATGCAGTCGCGCGGCTATCGCGGTCAGGTCCACGTCCTCGACGACTTTCACATGCGGCGCCGCGACTGGGCGGCGCTCGCGGTGTTCGCGGGAACGGCGGCCCTGACCGTCTGGGTGGGACGTTGAGCCTCTTTCAGATCATCGACCTCACCTATCGCTACCACGACATCGTGGCCCTGGACAGCGTCAGCGCGTCCATCGCGGCGGGATCCCGCGTCGCGCTCCTCGGGGCGAACGGGTCAGGGAAATCCACGCTGCTGCGGCTGCTCGACGGACTCTATTTCGCCGACAGCGGCGAGGTGCGCTACGAGGACGAACCGCTGACCGAGCAGCGCTTCGCGGCTGACGCCTTCGCGCACGCCTTTCGCCGCCGGGTGGGCCTGGTCTTTCAGAACCCGGACGTCCAGCTGTTCAACCCGACCGTCTTCGACGAAGTCGCCTTCGGGCCGCTGCACGCCGGCTGGTCCCGGTCGGAGGTGCGCGACCGGGTCGCCGCCACGCTCGACCTCCTGCGCATCGCGCATCTGAAGGACCGCGTCCCGCAGCGGCTGTCCGGTGGTGAAAAGAAGCGCGTGACGCTGGCGAGCGTGCTCGTGATGGATCCGGACGTGCTGCTGCTCGACGAGCCCACGGCCGCCCTCGATCCCAGGAGTCAGAGCCAGATCGTCGATCTGCTGATCGAGTGGGGAGACGCCGGCAAGAGCGTCGTGATGGCGACCCACGATCTGGGGGCCCTGGAAGACATGGCGGAGCGCTGCCTCGTGTTCGACGCAGGCCGCCTGGTGCGGGACGCGACACCGGGGGAGGTCCTCGGGGACGAGGACCTGCTCGATCGGACGAACCTGATTCACGTGCACCGGCACCGGCACGCGCACGGGGTCACGCACTCGCACGCCCACATCCACCGCCACTGAGGCCCGAAGGCCGCGACGGGTTCAGTACTCGGTGAACATCCGCTGAATGTCCGCGCCGTTCTGCGTCTTCGTCAGCGCGAGCATCAGCAGGATGCGCGCCTTGACCGGCGTGAGGTCTTCGGCCGCAATCTGGTAGACGTTCTGCGCGGCCGCCGCGCCCGGGCGGCGGCGGGCGGCGATCCGGCCGCTGCCCGTGCGGGTGCTCGTGACCACGAACACGCCCTTCCCGGTGGCGTACTGGATTGCCTTCGCCCTGCGTGCCGCTCGTGGCGCCGGCGCCGGCCGAGGCGATCACGATCCCCTTGGCCCCCAGATCCACCATGGCCTTGATGATGTCGCCGCTGGCGCCCTGGTAGACCATCACGATGTCGACGCGGGGCAGTGCCTCGATCTGCGAGACGTCGAATTCGCTGTCCTTCGTATGCCGCTTCACCACGTCGCGGTAGTAGACGACCCGATCGGCATCGACGACGCCGAGGATGCCGTACCCGCGCGACTGGAAGGTATTGAGGCGCAGCGCGTCGGTCTTCGTGACCTCGCGCGCCGAGTTGATCTCGTCGTTCAGGACGACGAGCGCGCCCTTGCCGCGGGATGCGGGCTCGGCGGCCACGCGGAACCCCTCGAGAAGGTTCGCCGCGCCCTCGTAGCCGAGCGTGCTCGGGTTGCGCATCGATCCGACGACCACGACGGGCTTGTCGCTGTGAACCGTGAGGTCGAGGAAATACGCCGTCTCCTCGAGCGTATCGGTGCCGCTCGTGACGACCACGCCGGCAAGGTCCGTGTCCTGGGCGAACAGCGTGTTGATACGCCGCGCGAGCTCCAGCCAGTTCTGCAACGTGAGCGAACCGCTGGCGACGTTGGCGAACTGTTCGAACTCAGGCCGGACGTACCGATCCAGGCCGGGCATCGATTCGACGAGTTCTTCGGCGGTGAGCCGGCCGCCGGAACGGTTGGAAATCGTTCCGCCGGTCGCCACGAGCCGTACCTTGGGCAGCGGGGCGGCCGCGGCCTCCTGGGCGGCGGAGCCGCGACGTTTGTACAGCCTGCGGCGCCGCGAGAGCCAACCGCGGGGTCAGGACGAGTGTCAGAAGCAGGGCAGCGTGTCGTGCAGTTCGGCGCATAGCGCCTAGACTATAACTGAGACCGGGCCTGACCGTGGGCGAGCGAGAGCCAGCGGCTCAACTGATGCGCCGCCTCGCCGGGTGTCTTGCCGTAGAAGGGCATCGTGGCGGCGGAGCCGCCGGGCACGCGCGCGATCTGGGCACGCCACTGGTTGGAGCCGACGCTCGAGACCTCGATCTGATACGCGCGGCCGTTGATGGTCTCTTCGAAACGATGGAGGTTCACGGGTCGGTTTCCGGGTTGGGACTGGGTGAATTACTGCAGCGACGTGGGAGAATTCTAGCGCCGCCGGACGGGCGTTCAAGCGAAAGGACCATCGAAGGCGCATCAACAGAGTGCACCGGCGGTGATTCTCCGGCGTTTCATGGAAAAATACTTTGCATTGTCGGAACATCCACAGCTGATCCACGGTGCATCCACATCATTTCCACAGGGGGGAGCCGCTTGACGCGCCGGGCGCCGAAAACTAGGCTGAAAGCCCTTATGCCCGCCCGCCCAGGCTGCGCCATCCGCCGGCTCGCGTTCGCGGCCCTCGTGTGCGCCGCAGTCCTGGTGAACACGTCGGCGGCCCGGGCCGCCTCGACGAGCCTCTATCGGATCTTCCTGCTCGATGGCACGACGCTCACGAGCTATGGCGAGTTCGCGCGCGTCGCGGATCGCGTCGTGTTCTCGATGCCGATTGGCAGTCCGGGCGTGGCCCCGGACCTGCAGCTCGTGACCATCGCGCAGGCGAGCGTGGACTGGGATCGCACCGACCGTTATTCCGAATCCGTGCGCGCCCGCCGCTACGCCGAGACGCGCGGCGAGGAGGACTTCGCGCTCCTCACCGGGCGCGTCGTCGAGGCGTTGAACCAGCTCGCCCTCGTCAAGGATCCGGCCGAGCGGCTCGCGATGGCGGAAGAAGCGCGCCGGAATCTCGCGCAGTGGCCGGCGCAGAACTACGGCTACCGCGCGCGCGACGTCGCGCAGTTGTCGGGCAGCCTCGACGAAGTCGTGTCCGAGCTGCGTGTCGCGGCCGGGCAGTCGTCGTTCGATCTGAGTCTCGTCGCCAACACCACGCCGCCGCCGCCCGTCGAACTGCTTCCCGATCCCGATTTTCGCGAGAGCACCGAGGAGGCGTTCGCCGCCGCGCGGTTTACGTCCGAACCGACCGAGCGGATCTCGCTGCTGCGCGCGATCGTCGAGGCGCTGGCGGATCCGGCCGCCGACGGCGGATGGGCGGCGGCGCTCTATGCACGTGCCACGACCGAGCTGACGGCCGAACTGCGGACCGACAAGGCCTACGCAGACCTCGCCTCGACGTCGATTGTTGCGGCCAGGGCAGGTGCCGCGCGCGGAGACGTCAGGGGGCTGCAGGGCATCATTGAACGAGCGCTCACCGCGGATGACACGCTCGGGACGCCGGCGTGCCGGCCAGATGTCCGCGCTCCTGACGTTTCTCGACCTGCGCCTCGACGAGGCGCGGCAGATGCGGCTCGCGCTCGATCACTGGGAGGCCCGGCGCGCGGCCTTTCGCACCTACCGGCGCGGGCTCTCCCCGGTGCTGGACGCGTTCCAGCGCATCCGCCCCTCGCTGATGGACATTCGAGAACTGGCGGGTCCGCCGCCGCGTGAACTCGATCGTCTCGACCAGCGCATCGCCGCGGCCGAGCGGGTGCGCGCGGCTCTCAAGGCGCCGGCCGAGCTCGAGCCGGTGCAGAGTTCGCTCGGCGCCGCCTTGCAGATGGCACGGCGGGCGGCATCCGTGCGGCGCAACGCGGTATCATCACGGGACATGAAGCTGGCCTGGGACGCATCCTCGGCGGCTGCCGGCGCGCTGATGCTGTTCGATCACGCGCTGGCCGAGCTCGATCGTCTGACGACACCACCTCCAAACCGGTGATTACCCCACGCATCACCCGCCTGCTGCGGGTGCCGGACCTCCAGGCCATGCCCCCGGCGATTGCGCAGGCCTGCGGGCGCGACGTGGCGACGACGCGCGCCGCCGCGATTCTCGTCCCGACGCGCGGCGCGGCAGCCGAATTGCGCCGGACGCTCGAGAACCTGCTGCTGTCTCCCGCGTCCCCGGCCGTCATCCTGCCGGACCTGCTGACGCGCGCCGAATTCTACGATCGCCTGTCGCCCGCTTCGCGGCTGACCGAGCCGGAGCGCGAAGTGATCTTCCGGCGTGCGGCCCGGGTGGCGAGCGAGGGTGGTGCGCCGGCGCCGTTCCGGCTGCGGCCCGGCCTGATCGTCGAAATCCTGGCGTTCTATGACGAACTCCGCCGGCGCAATCGCTCCGTCGACGCGTTCGAGCGTCTGATGACCGAAGGACTCGAGCCGAGCGCCGGGATCGATCGCGGCGCCGAGCGGCTGCTGCGGCTGACGTACTTCCTGGCCGCCGCCTTCCGCGAATTCGAGCGCCGCATCGATGCCACGCGTCGCGTCGACGAACACGCGCTTCGCGGGCAGGCGACGATCGGCGGCGTGGCCTCGCCATACCGCCACGTGGTCGTCACGATTGCGGATCAGGCGGCCGACGCGCTCGGGCTGTGGCTCGCCGACTACGATCTGCTCGCGCGCATCCCAGACCTCGAACGGCTCGACATCGTCGCGACCGAACATGTGCTCGCCTCGGGGTATCACCAGCGCATCCACGACCTGCTGCCCGGCATCGAGGAGGTGCGCGCCGGCGCACCATCGCCGCCGCCCGCGCTCGTGTTTCCGGAGCCGGCCGACGGCGCCGACCAGGCGCGCTGGTTCGTCTGCCGCGACCGCGAGGAGGAACTCGTCGCCATCGCGCGCGATGTGAAGCAGCATCCTGGCGCCCTCGATCGCCGCGGGGTCGTGTTCCAGCGGCCGCTCCCGTACCTGTATCTCGCGCGCCAGGTGTTTGCCGACGCCGAGCTGCCGTACCAGGCGCTCGACGCCCTGCCGCTGGCGGCCGAGCCGTTCGCGGCGGCGCTCGATCTCGTCTTCACGTTCGTGCTCTCCGAAGCGACCCGCGCGTCCATCGTCGATCTGCTGGCGTCCCCGAACTGGCGATTCGACGTGGACGGCCGCCCGCTCACCCGCGAGGAGGTCACGGCGGCCAGCGAGCTGCTGCGTGACCTCAAGCACTTCGGCGGATGGGATCGCGTGGCGTCGCTCGCGAGCGAAGCCGCCGGGGCGCTGGCCGCACAGGACGCGGCCGATCGCGCACGCAAGGCCTGGCGGCGCGCCGCGCCGGCGCTCCGCGCGGCGCAGGAGGCGGCTGCGCAGCTGCGGGACTGCATCGACGGTGCGTCAGCCTCCGTACAGATCGACGCGCTGCTGCGCTTCATCGCCCGGCACGAACAGCTGCCCGCGGAGACCGACGCGTGGCGCGTCCGTCACCTTCGTGCGCGCGCCGCGGTGCTGGCGGCGCTGGAATCCCTGCGTGACGCGCACCGCCTCTACGACGACGACCCGCTTCCGCCCGGCGAACTCGCAGGCACCGTGCGCCGGCACATCGAGGCGCAGACCTTCGCGCCGCGCACCGGCGCGACCGGGCTGTCGCTGCTCGATGCCCATGCCGCGGCATACGCCGACCTCGACGACGTCCGGATCGTCGGCATGGTGGAGAGCGACTGGCCCGAGCGCGGGCGCCGGAGCATCTTCTACCCGTCGTCGCTGCTGACACAGCTTGGCTGGCCGTCCGAAGCCGATCGGCTGAGCGCCGCCAGGGCGCACTTCCACGATCTCCTGCTGCTCCCGCGTCAGCGCGTCTCGGTCTCCACCTTCACTCTTGAAGACGACGCGATCGTGCCGGCGTCGCCGCTGCTGGAAGAGCTCGACGGCGCCGGACTTCCGGTCGAACGCGTCAGGCCTTCGCGTCCCCCTCGCGTCTTCGTCCACGAGGCGCTCGCCGACGATCCCGTCGCGGTGTCGGCCGTCACCGGCGAAGCGGCCGGGTGGCTCGCGCTCCGGCTGTCGCGGTCTCCGTCCGCGGCGAGTCCTTTTCACGGCACCGCGGGGACGCGCGCGCCGACCGTCTATGCCGTCAGCCATGTCGAGCGCTATCTCGAGTGTCCGTTCAAGTACTTCGCCGCCTACGTCCTCCGGCTGCCCGAGGAGCGCGACGATCAGTCCGGGATGACGCCGCAGGAGCGGGGGCAGTTCCTGCACGCGGTGTTCGAGACGTTCTTCCGCGAGTGGCAGGCGCGCGGAGGCCGTGCGATCACGGCGGAGAATGTCGCCGACGCGCAGGCGCTCTTCGAACGCGTCGCCGAGGCGCGCCTCGACACGCTCGGCGAGGCGGACCGCGCCCTGGAGCGAAGCTACCTGCTCGGCTCGGCCGCCGCGTCCGGTCTGGCGGAACGCGCCTTCACCTTCGAACTCGAGCAGGAGGGAGAGATCGTCGAACGCCTGCTCGAACACCCGCTCGAAGGGGAGTTCGTGTTCCAGGCGGCCGGCGGGCCCAGGCGCGTGCGGCTGCGCGCCAAGGCGGATCGCATCGATCTCTTCGCGGACGGCACGCTGCGCATCGTGGACTACAAACTCGGCAAGGCGCCGAAACCGGGGCGGGCGCTTCAGCTGCCCGTCTACGGTGTGTGCGCCGAGCAGCACCTGGAAGGGCGGCACGGGCGATCCTGGACGCTCGGGCGCGCCGGGTACGTCGCCTTCAGGGAACGGCAGCCGTTCGTCGCCCTGGGCTCGTCGTCTTCGCTCGCCGAGGCGGTATCGGCGGGGCAGGAGCGTTTTCTCGCGGCGATCGACGGGATCGAAGCGGGCGAGTTTCCACCGCGGCCCGACGAGCCGTTCCTGTGCACCTGGTGCGCGTACTCGACAGTCTGCCGGAAGGACTACGTCGGCGATGAGTGACGACCGCCAGCTGTCGCTCTTCGGCGCGACACCCGCCGCCCGAACCGAAACGGCGACGCCGGCGACGCCGGTGCCGGACGCCGACCTGCGCGCGCGCGAGTTCGCCGTCGACCCGCGCAACAATGTCGTCCTCGAGGCCTCGGCCGGGACCGGCAAGACGTCGGTGCTGGTGACGCGGTACGTCAACCTGCTGAAGGCCGGCGTGGAGCCCGGCAACATCCTCGCGATCACCTTCACACGCAAGGCCGCGGCCGAGATGCGCGAGCGGATCGTCGGCGAACTCCGCGAGCAGGCCGCGCGATCGGCGTTCGACCGGGCGCGCTGGGTCGAACTGCGCGACCGTATCGGCGAGATCGCGATCAGCACCATCGACGCGTTCTGCCTGTCGCTGCTGCGCGAGTTTCCACTCGAAGCCGACCTCGATCCGGGCTTCGACATGGCGGACGAGACCGAGGTGCCGAGGCTCGTCGAAGACGCGCTCGACCGCTCGATGCGCATCTTTGCCGGCCTGGCCGTTCACGAGCCCGACGTGGCTGTCGTGCTCGCGCAGCTCGGCGCGTCGAGGACCCGCGCCGGCCTGGCGGCGCTGCTCGCCAGGCGGCTCGTCGCCTGGGACGCGCTCGATCGGTTCCTCGCGACCGGGCCGTCGGACTTGACGGCGGAGATCGTCTGCCGCCGGGCAGCGGTCGCCGTGCAGGACGTCCTGCGAACCGCGCCGGGCGGCCTGGCGCAGCTGCTCGCGGACGGCCCGGTGCGGCATCCACGCTACCAGCTGCTCGTGCGCGCCGTGCAGGGGATGGGGCGTCTCGACGCCGTGCCCGACGCCGAGATTCGCGGGCTGCTCGACCGCGTCGCCGCGCACTTTCTGACGGCGGACGGTGCGCCCCGAAAAGCCGGGGCGATCTCGCCCTACAAGACCGACCGCGACTATCCGTCGGCGGAGGCATCGAAGCGGCACCGCGCGGCGGTCGCGCAGATTGCGCCCCACGTCGAGCGCGTCGTCTTCGCTTTCAACCGCGACCTGAACGTCGTGCTCGCGCGCGGGATCCGCCGGATGTTCGCCATCGCGCTCGTGCAGTATCGCCAGGCGCTCGAGGAACGGTCGGTGCTCGATTTTTCGGACGTCCTCCAGCGCGCGCTCGTCCTGCTGCGGCAGATGGACGAGTTCTCACAGAGCCGATTCCGTCTCGAGTCGCGGTATCACCACGTGCTCGTCGACGAGTTCCAGGACACGAGCCGCGCGCAGTGGGAGCTCGTGTCGCTGCTGATCAGGACGTGGCGCGAAGGACTCGGCGTGGCCGCGTCGCCCTCCGTCTTCATCGTGGGCGATCGCAAACAGTCGATCTACCGTTTCCGCGACGCCGAAGTCGCGGTGTTGCACGAGGCCGGCCGTCACATCGACGCGCTGCGCCCCGGCACCAGCGCGCGACGGTCCATCAGCCGCAGCTTCCGGGCGCTGCCGGAGCTGCTCGAGTTCGTCAACGAACTGTTCACCGACATGTCGCAGCCGGCCGCGCGCCCGGACGACTTCACCTACACGGAGCGCGATCGGTTCCCGCTCGAGCCGTCGGCCGATCGGCTGCGCGGCCCGGTCCTGGGGTTGTCGGTGGCCGACGATGCGGTGTCGTGCGCCGCCGCCGTGGCGGTCGAAATCACGCGGGTGCTCCGCGAGGAGACGGTCCGCGACCGCGGCACCGGCGTGCCGCGCCCGGCGCGTCCGGGCGACATCGCCATCCTGTTCCGATCGAGGACCTCGCACCGCGAGTTCGAACAGGAGCTGGAGCGCGTCGGCGTTCCCACGTACGTGTACAAGGGCCTCGGCTTTTTCGACGCGGATGAAACCAAGGACCTGACGGCACTCATCCGGTATCTCGCCAGGCCCACGTCGGACCTCTGCGCGTCGGCGTTTCTCCGCTCCCGCTTCGTGCGTCTGTCCGATCCGGGGCTTGCCGCGCTCGCGCCGCGGCTGGCGGCGGCGATTACCGGCGACAGGCTTCCTGACGCGTTCACCCGGCTTGGCGAAGAGGATCAGCGCGTCCTGGCTCACCTTCGCGCGCGGGCCGGCGGCTGGCTTGCGCGTGTCGATCGGATTCCTCCAGCGGATCTGCTCGAGTCGCTGCTGCCGGAAACCGCCTACGCGTTCGAGCTCGCCGGGCCGCGGCGCCAGCAGGCCTGGGAAAACCTGAAGAAGATGCGGGGCCTCGTCCGCCGCATCCAGAACCGCGGCTATGCCACACTGCCTCGCATTGCGGATCACCTCGACTCGCTGACCGCCGGCGACGAGTCGAACGCCGTCATCGAGGCGCTGGACGCCGTGAACCTCATGACGGTCCACGCGTCGAAAGGCCTCGAGTTTCCGATCGTCTTCGTCGTGAACCTCGCCAGGGGCGCGAGCGGACCTCCCCGGCCCGTCCGGGTGCTCGTCGACGGCGACACGGGCGAGGCGTCGGTGTCGATCGGTCCGTTCGTGTCCGAGACCGACGAAGCCGAGCGTGATCGCGAGAAGCAGGAAACGCGTCGACTGCTCTATGTCGGGCTCACGCGCGCGCGCGATCGGCTGTATCTGTCCGCGATCCTCAAGAACGGCGTGCTGCAGCCGGGACGGGGCAGCCTGGCTGAGGTGCTGCCGGACTCGTTCAAGCAGCTGTTCACGCGGGCGGCGACCGCCTTCGACGAATGCGCCACCCTGGCCTGGAGCAGCCAGTCCGGCCGCGGTTTCGAGTGGAGGCTCTGCCGTCCGCCGGGCGCGGCGGTCACGCCCGCACCGGAGCCGGCCCGATCGTCGGCGTCCGCCGGCCTCGATGATCGGTTCGGTCCACCGCCGCCCGGCGGCGAGGTGCCCCGCGTGGCCGTGACCCAGCTGGGGTCAGACCCCGTCGCCGGGGGGGTGCGGTCAGACTCCGTCGTCGGGGGGGTGGGGTCAGACCCCGTCGCCGGGGAGCCGGGGTCAGACCCCGCGTGGCTGGTCGGCGTTCTCGTCCATCGTCTGCTCCAGCACGGATCGATTGAGGACGCGGCGAGCCTCGCCGACGACGAGGCGCTCGCCCGGTCGCTGGTGCGCCCGGATGAGCGCACCTCCGTGGTGGACGCGGACGCCAGCGTCCGGGCCGCCGCAACCGTCTGGCGCCAGATGCGTTCGCGCGCGGAGGTCCGCGGACTCCTGACCGCCGGCTCGTGCCTGCACGAAGTGCCGTTCTCACTGCTGCGCTCGGGGCCGTCCGACCCAACCATCCTGCGCGGCACGATCGACTGCCTCGTCCAGCGGCCTGACGGCTCGGTCGTCGTTGTCGAGTTCAAGACCGGCCAGCGCCGGCCGGCGCACCAGCGACAGCTCGACATCTACGTCGAGGCGGCGCGGGCGCTTTTCCCCGACGTCCCGGTCGAGGGCCTCCTCCTGTACGCGAACTGAAAGGCCTTCCGGCCGTCGCTCCGCGTTTCCCTGGATCCCCGCTCGACCGCACCCCGCCCCGGCCCCCGGCCGTTCAGGATCCCGTGCGGACGTCGATTACTGCTGTGATGCCGGAGACCGAATGGGCGGAGACGCGAGGTTACCGCCGGTTACTGGTCTTTACACTTCTGGTTCGGGATGTGGAGGGACGGCACAGGCGAGACCGATGTCGCGGGCGATCCCCACGAGCTGAGGAAATTCTCGCGGTTGGGGTGGGGCGGTCCGGAATAACCGGATTATCCGGTCATCTGTCGCCTCCGGTGGTCACTGGGATGGGTTTCGCTACGCGCCGGAGCCGTCGAAGGAAGACTATTTTTTTCAGACTTTTGCGCCGAGACAGGAACCAGGAACGGCATTCGTTTGTCTAACACGTTAACTGGCGCCGGGATTGCATGAGACCGCCAGCGACGGGAGGTGCGGTATGGCAGTTCCGGCTGGTTCGCTGAACTACGTGAAGCCCACGCCGACGGTCTTCGAGCTCGAGGCGCTCGAAGGGCTGCCGTGCGGGTGCGTGGCAGCTGCCTATCGTGCGCGCCCATGGGACGTCGCCGTGGTGTCGCTCGAAGCCAAGGGCCCGCACTGCATCCTGGCCGGCCATGCCAGCGGACAGATTCTGCGTCTGGGCGACCCCGAGGAGTACCGACGAGGAAGACGAATCCGACGAATAGCCGCTACCGCCGGGCGAGGGACTCCGCCCACGCCCGCGCGCGCGTTTCCGCCTCCTCCTGCGTTTGCCCCACGAGGACGACCGAACCTTCGGGTTTCCCATTCGAATCCGCAACCCATGCAATCCAGTGTGGCCCCCGGCCTTCGCTGCGGATGCTGGCGCTCGTGCGTGTGTCGGCCATGCGGGAATGCTACCACTCGCGCGAGCCTCAGAAGATCTTGATTGCGTATGGGAAAGCCGTTCTCGTACAATTTGAAGGTTTGGCAGCGGCCCTGATGGCCGAGAGGAGTTCACCCTAGATGGCTTTGACCTGTCCGAACTGCGGGAACGACCGGAACTTCCTGGTCAAGACCCTGCAGATGCACGTCGTCCAGTTGCACGATTCGCGGGTAGAGGCGAACGAAGAGGGGCGCCCCGCCGTGATGGAAATCCTGTGCGACGAGTGCGAGACGGCAATGAATTTCGGCGATTTCGAGGAAGACGTCCGCAACGAGATGCTGTTGACGCTCGGCGCCCGCTGAGCGCGGCCCCCTATCCTTCCGAATCGGCCTCTTCGAAGTAGTCGCACTCGGGGCAGATCCACTCGCGGATACGGCGGACCGTCGGCTGGTACTGGCCCGCGATGTGCTCTTCGACCTCGCGCTCACTGAGACGCATCGTTTCGCCGCACATCGGGCATTCCCTCATGCACGGATTTTAGCACCGCGCGCGGCCGGGAATTCTTGACTTCATGCGAACCGCCTCCTATCGTTATCCACACGTGACGCCAAGGGTTCCCTGACCGGTGCCCCGCGTCCGGGAGGACCAGCGTGCGGCCTCAACCATGCAGGAGGCGGCATGGCGCTATGCGAGACTACTACGACGTCCTCGGGGTCTCGCCGGACGCGGGCGCTGACGAAATCAAGCGCGCGTACCGGCAGCTCGCCCGCCGCTATCACCCGGATATTTCGGGCGACGATCGCGGCGCGGTCTTTCTGGAGGTGTCTCGCGCCTTCGAGGTGCTGCGCGACCCGCAGCGCCGGCGCTCGTACGACGCCCGGCTGAGCGGACCGGTCCCCTCCCGCACGGACTGGTTCACCGACGAGGTCGCCATCGACTTTCCGTCCGTCGCGAGCGTGCTCGACCGGATGCGCCATTCCTTTTTCGGCGACCGCGCCAGCGTCACCCTCTCGGCCGAGGTCGTCGTCTCGCCCGAGGAGGCCTTCTGGGGCGCGCGCATCCCGCTGCACGTGCCGTTGCGGAGCACGTGCCCGCGATGCGGCGGACGCGGCGAGGTCTGGGCCGAGTGGTGCGCCATGTGCGTCGGCGGAGGGGAAGTGACCCTGACGCACGAACTGCGGCTCCGCGTGCCGGCCGGCGTTCGCGATGGCGCGAGCTTTCGCTTCAGCATCGCTCCTCAGGGGGCGCCGCCAACCGTTGTCGAAGTCTGCGTCACGATCGCGTGAACCCGTGAAGCCCCATCTCCGACTGCTCGGTGCGCTTCAGCTCGTCTGGGGCTGGATTGGCCTGCTGCTTGGCGTCTCGACGCTGCTGCTTGCGGTCGGCGCCCTGGCGATTGGCCTCTCCTCGGCCAACGACCGGCTGGCGGCCGGCGTGACGGCGGGCGGATTCGTCGTCTTCGCCGTCGCGCTGCTCGCCGGCGGTGCCGTCAACGCCTGGGCCGGCCGCGCGCTCCGCCGGCTGCAGCCGACCGGCCGCACGGCCGTGCTCTGGCTCGCCGTCGTGAACCTCTTCGTCCTGCCGTTCGGCACCGCGCTCGGCATCTATGCGTTCTGGGTGTTGCTGCACAATGAGACGAGGGCCCAGTTTGTCGGAGGGGGGCCCGTCGCTGGTCGCTAGAGGGGTCGGGGTCGCAGGTGGCCTCGTCGCTCGTTGATGGTCAGGAGTTCCGGTGCCGGATACGCACAAGACCGCGAGTGGTTTCGATGAGAACGTCGCCGGCGCGCTCTGCTACTCGCTGGGGTGGATTACGGGCGTGGTCTTCCTGATGAAGGAACCGTCGAACCGGTTCGTGCGCTTTCATGCGTGGCAGTCCACGATCGCCTTTGCCGCCCTGAGCGTGGGGTGCATCCTGCTCCAGTCGTTGCCGATTCTCGGCATGCTGGTCGTGGTGTTCCTGCTGCTGCCGGTCTCGGCGGCCCTGTGGCTCATCCTGATGTTCAAGGCGTACAAGGGGGAGCGGTTCAAGCTGCCGCTCGTCGGGGACATGGCCGAACTCCGAATCTGAGCGAGGACGCCCGGACCGCATCAGATTTGTAATCCGGATGCCAAATCCTGGATCCGGACCTCCGCTCGTCGCCCGCCCGCCGGAAATCCCGCTACAATATCGAAATACATCATGAACCCAACAGTTAACGAATCCTCCGTGCTCGAGGCCCTGAAGGCCGTCCGCGACCCCGATCTCAACCGTGACATCGTCTCGCTCAAGTTCATCAAGGACCTCCGCATCGACGGCGGTCGCGTCTCGTTCGCGATCGAATTGACGACGCCGGCCTGCCCGGTGAAGGACCAGATGCGCGAGCAGGCGCGGGCGGTCGTCGCGGCGGTGCCGGGCGTGACGTCGGTCGCCATCGAGATGACCGCGCAGGTCCGCGCCGCGATGTCGCCGGACATGACCAGGGCGGCGGTCCCGGGGGTGAAGAACATCATCGCGGTCGGCGCGGGCAAGGGCGGGGTGGGGAAGACCACCGTTGCGGTGAACCTGGCAATCGCCCTCAGTCAGTGCGGCGGGCGCGTCGCCATCATCGACGGCGACATCTACGGACCGAACGTGCCGCTGATGCTCGGCATCAACGCGCAGCTGACGACCGACGGCAACAAGATCGTCCCGGCCGAGCAGTATGGCATCAAGCTCGTCTCGATGGCGTTCCTGACCGGCGACGACGCTCCGGTGATCTGGCGCGGTCCGATGCTCCACGGCGTCATCCAGCAGTTCTTCCGCGAAGTCCAGTGGGAGAACATCGACTACTTGATCGTCGACATGCCGCCCGGCACCGGCGACATCGCGCTCAGCCTGAGCCAGACCGTGCCGGTCGCGGGCAGCGTCGTCGTGACGACCCCGCAGATCGTCTCGGTCGCCGATACGCGGCGCGCGGTTCGCATGTATCAGAAGCTGAACATCCCCACGCTCGGCCTGATCGAGAACATGAGCCATTTCGTCTGCCCATCCTGCCGGCACGAGTCCGACATCTTCGGGAAGGGCGGCGGTGAGGCGCTGGCCGAGGAGCTGTCGATCCCGTTCCTGGGGCGGGTGCCGATCTACGAGCCCATCCGGATCGGCGGTGACACGGGGGTGCCAATCACGATCGGCGAGAAGGAGTCACCGGCCGCCGAGGCGTTCCGCCGGGTGGCCGAACGGCTCGCGGCGCAGCTGTCGATTGCGAGCTACAGGAAATCCGCGATTCCGCTCATTCCGGTTCAATAGGGAGACCAGGTCCAATCGCTGTCATCGCGGCCGGCAAGGCCGAGGGGTGGAAGGACGTTCCCGAGGTGAAAGTCGCCTACTGTCCGATGGTAGAGAAGTCCTGGGTCCAGAAGGGCTCCGAGATCCGCAATCCGTATCTCGGCAGCTCGATGCTGACCTGCGGGACCTTCACGAAGTAAGCTGCAGCCGCCGCATCGCGAGCGCGCCGAGCACGGGTCCCGGCACCAGCACGAGAAACGCCCACCGCCAGCCTGCCACGTCTGCCACCGCCGGCAGCAGCCGCAGGCTGACCATCGTCAGCAGAAAGCCGGCGCAGGTCTGGAGGGTCAGGGCCGTCCCCACGTAAGTGCGCGGACTGAACTCCGACACGAGCGCCGAGAACTGCGCTGAATCGGCGACGACCGAAAATCCCCAGATGGCGGCAAACGCCAGCAGCACCGGCACCGGCGCGCCGAACACCAGGGCCGAGGCCGCCGCGCAGCTCGCGCTGACGAGCATGGCGGTGCCGGCGACCCGCGCCTTTCCGAATTCGTCCGCCCAGCGCCCCGCGAGCACGCAGCCGAGCGCGCCGCTGGCGATCGCGACGAACGCCACGAGCGAGCCGAGGCGGGTGGACACCCGGCCCTGGACCGCCAGCGACGCTGCGGCGAATGCGGAGATCCAGCCCCACATCGCGTAGAGCTCCCACATGTGACCGAGATAGCCGAGCGTCGCGAGGCGGACGCCGCGATTGCGCACCACGTCGCGCGCCGCGTGGGGGTCGAAAGGGGCGGACGGTGTGACGTAGGGACCGTCCTCGACGGCGGCGAACACGATCGCGCCGCCCACCAGCGCCAGTCCGGACGAGACCCATATCAGTACCCGCCAGGGGACCTCCGCCGCGCCCCACGCGAGCAGATGTGGAAACGCGCTGCCGATCGTCAGGGCACCGACGACGATCCCGAGCGCCGTGCCCCGGCGCTCGAGAAACCACCCCGCCACAATTTTGAGACCGGGCGGATACACACAGGCGAGCGCAACGCCCGTGCAGACCCGCAGGGCGATGATCGCGCCGGGGCTGGCCGCATACGGAATCGCCGCGTTGGCGGCCGCCCCGGCGGCGCACCCGAGGGCGAAGAGCCGGCGGGGGTTGAGGACGTCGGCCAGGCTGAGGAGCGCGCTCGCCAGCGTGCCGGCCACGAAGCCGGCCTGCACCGCCATCGTCAGCCAGGCGGTGCCGGCGGCCGTCATGGCGAGTTCCGCCGCGATGGCGGGCGCGGCGGCCGTCGCCGAGAACCACAAGGTCATGCCGAGGAACTGCCCCAGCGCGACCAGCAGCAGCATTCGATGAGCCGTGTTGGGTTTACCCCCCGGAGGATTGTCGTTACGATAGGGCACGAATGAACTGACCGGCATGTGAACACAGGATACTAACAAGCGAAGCGTCAAGAGCGAAGCCGGATGCACATCGAGTTCACGAAACACCGCCTGGAAAACGGCCTGGATGTCCTCATCCACGAGGATCACGGCTGCCCGATTGTCGCCGTCAACGTCTGGTACCACGTCGGTTCGAAAAACGAGCAGCCCGGGCGCACCGGCTTTGCCCACCTGTTCGAGCACCTGATGTTCGAAGGATCGCAGCATCACGACAAGGGCTATTTCCAGCCGCTGCAGGAAGCCGGCGCCTCCTTGAATGGATCGACCAACACCGATCGGACCAACTACTGGGAGGTCGTGCCGCGCAACGCCCTGGACCTGGCGCTCTGGATGGAGTCGGACCGTATGGGCTACCTGCTCCCGGCGCTGACCGAGCACAAGTTCAGCAACCAGCGTGAGGTGGTCCTGAACGAACGCCGCCAGAACTACGAGAACCGGCCGTATGGCCTCGCCGGGATGGCCGTCGTCTCGGCGCTCTATCCGCCGGACCACCCGTATCACTGGCTGACGATCGGCGGCGCCGACGACATCAGGGCGGCGAAGCTGGACGACGTGCGCGCGTTCTTCCAGACGTACTACCGGCCGCGAAACGCCTCGCTCGCGCTGGCCGGCGACATCTCGACCAGCGAAGCGCTCGAGATGGCGAAGGAGTATTTCGGCGATCTCGAGCCGGGCGATGTGCCGCCTCCGGTGGTGTTCAGCGTGCCCGTTCCGCCAACCGCCGAGCGCCGCCTGCGTGATCGAGGACCGCGTGGAACTGCCGCGCCTCTACATGACATGGCATTCGCCGGCGCTCTTCGCCAGCGACGATGCGGCGCTCGATCTCGTGGCCGAGGTCCTCGCCGGCGGCAAGACCTCACGCCTGTACCGCACGCTGGTCTACGAAGAGCGGATTGCGACCGAGATGGCGGCTTCCCAGAACTCGCGCGAGCTCGGCGGCTTCTTTCAGGTCGTGGCGACGGCTGCGCCCGGGCGCACGCTCGAAGAACTGGAGCGTGCCATGACGCGCGAGATTGCCAGGCTCGCGGCCGAGGGCCCGACGCCCCTGGAACTGGAACGCTGCCTGGCGCAGGCCGAAGCGCATTTCGTTTATCGCCTGCAGACGGTCGGCGGATTCGGAGGAAAGTCCGATCAGCTCAACGCCTACAATGTCTTTCTCGGCGACCCCGGATATTTCGATCGCGATCTGGATCGCTATCGGGTGGCGACACCGTCCGACGTGCAGCGGGCGGCGCAGGCGTGGCTGCATCCCGACGCCCGGATCCTGCTGAGCGTCGTGCCGAAGGGACGTGGCGCGCTCGCCCTGGCGCAGTCCGATCCCGTGGCGGTGTCGTGATGGCGGTAGACCGCTCGCGTCTTCCGCCGCTCGCCGCGGATCCGGCATTCACGTTTCCCGACATCCGGCGCGG
Source organism: uncultured Acidobacteriota bacterium (assembly GCA_963817635.1). GTDB lineage: Bacteria > Acidobacteriota > Vicinamibacteria > Vicinamibacterales > 2-12-FULL-66-21 > CAWFPR01. The sequence goes on from CAWFPR010000011.1 coordinate 96,246, forward strand.
TGCGCTGGCCAACGGCCTGCGCGTGTGGACCGTCGAGCACCACGCGGTGCCGCTCGTCAGTTTTCTCGTGCTGCTGCCCGTCGGCGCCGCCGCCGATCCTCCGGAACGGCCTGGTCTGGCGGCGGTCACGAGCGACCTGCTCGACGAAGGGTGCGGAGCCCTGAACGCGATCGACGTGCACGAAGCGCTCGGACGCATGGGCGCGCACCTGGACACCGAAATCGGGTCCGACGCGACGCTCCTGACGCTGACGACCCTCTCCCGGTCGGCGCCACGCGCCGCCGTCCTGCTCGCCGACATGATCAGCCGTCCGACCCTGGAGCAGCGCGATTTCGATCGCGTCCGCGAGCTGCGCCTGAATCGGCTCGTCCAGCTGCGCGACATGCCTGCCGGGATGGCGGATCGCGCCTTCGCGCGGCTGCTGTACCCCGGCCATCCGTACGGGCACCAGCCAATCGGGACGGAGGACTCGCTCGGCGGCATGACCCTCGCGGAGGTGGCGGCATTCCACCGGCGCGTGTACGCGCCGTCGCGGCTGACCGTGATTGCCGCCGGCGACGCATCGCACGATGCACTCGTATCGCTCGTCGAGCGCGCGTTCGGCGGATGGACCCCCGGCGAGCCGCCCGGTGTCGTGGCCGACCCGGCCGGGGCGCCTCCTCCGGCAGCCCCGTCCAGCCGTCTCGCGCTCGTGCACCGGGCCGGCGCTCCGCAGTCGGAGCTGCGCATCGGCCACGTGGCCGTGTCGCGAAGGACCCCCGACTACCACGCACTGCTCGTGTGCAACATGGTGCTCGGCGGGCAGTTCGTCAGCCGGATCAACATGAACCTGCGCGAGGACAAGGGATACACGTACGGCGCCCGCACCTCGTTCGATTTTCGCCGCGGCGCCGGGCCGTTCGTGCTGTCGGCGAGCGTCCAGTCCGATGCGACGGCCGATGCCGTGCGGGAAGCGATCGGCGAGCTCCGAGCGATCCGTGGCGAGCGCCCCGTCACCCGCAAGGAACTCGAGACGGGCCGCGCGGCGCTCACCCGCGGCTATCCGCGCAACTTCGAAACCGCGGAGCAGATCAGCCGGTCGGCCGCGCAGCTGGCGCTCTACGATCTGCCCGACGACTACTTCAGCACGTTCGTGCCGAAGGTGCTGGCCGTGGACGAAGCCGAAGTGGCCCGCGTGGCTGCCGAACACATCGATCCGTCGCGCCTGCTGACCCTCATCGTCGGCGATCGCGACAGGATTGGCGCGGATCTGGCGCGCCTCGATGCCGGGGCGGTCTCCGAAATCGCGCCGGGGTGACCATGAAAGCCGCACGATTCCATCAGCACGGTCCGCCGTCGGTCATCCGGTATGAGGAGGCACCGGATCCCGCGCCGTCCCCGGGACGCGCCATCGTGCGCGTGCACGCCTGCGCACTCAACCATCTCGACCTGTGGGAACGCCGCGGGCTCGAACGCCTGCGGATCCCGCTCCCGCATATCTCCGGCAGCGACGTGGCCGGTGAAGTCGCGGACGCTGGTGGAGGGCCGGTGCCGATCGGCACGCGCGTCATGCTGCAGCCCGGTCTTGGGTGCGGCGCGTGCGACGCCTGCCGCGCGGGACGCGACAACCTGTGCGCCACCTACGACGTCCTGGGTCTGCTGTCGGACGGCGGCTATGCGGACTACGTGTCCGTGCCGGTCGCCAACCTGATCCCGATTCCGGATCACATCGCCTTCACCGAGGCCGCTGCCTTCCCGCTGACGTTCCTGACGGCGTGGCACATGCTGGTCACGCTCGCCGGGGTCACGGCCGGCGACGACGTGCTCGGTACTGGCCGGCGGCAGCGGCGTGGGGCAGGCCGCCATCCAGATCGCGCGCGCCTTTGGTGCGCGCGTCATGGCGACGGCCGGACCAGCAAAAATGGATCGCACGAAGGCGCTCGGCGCCGACGAGGTGTTCGATCACTATGCGGGCGACTACTCCTTCAATGTGAAAGCCCGCACCGCCGGCCGCGGCGCCGACATTGTCGTCGAACACGTGGGGCAGGCGACCTGGGATCGCAGCGTCCGATCGCTGGCTCGCGGCGGCCGGCTCGTGACGTGCGGCGCAACAACCGGCCCGCACGCGCAGCTGAACCTGCAGCACCTGTTCGCCCGGCAACTCCGTCTGCTCGGATCGTATATGGGCGAAGCGCGCGAATTGCTCGCCGCCGCACCCCTGTTTTTCGACGGGCGGCTTCGTCCCGTCGTGGATGAGGTGGTACCGCTCTCGCAGGCCGCCGGCGCGCACGAACGACTGGAGGCCCACGAACAATTCGGCAAGATCGTGCTCGATGTCGCAGGAACCGTAACCTCGTCTGCGTCGTCCAACTGACAGTTCTTCCGGTCCGTTGTAGACTAGGGCGATTCCTATGAGCTTCGGCCGTGCAAGTCTCAGTCTCGCCGGGGTCGTCGGGGCGATAGCACTGACCGTGGCTGGGGCCACGATCTGGCTCTTCATCACCCAGCCCGTCAAGACCGCCGACATGGTGGCTCAGGGAGAGGTCTCGCCCGTCGTGCGCGCCCTCGCGGGCGTGCTGTACGGCGCGCTCCAGGGGATACTTAAGTACCCTCTAGCCCGGACTATCCAGTGTGCCGAATAGTCCGCCCTCCGGGCTTCGACCGGCACCCTGCTACAGATTCCTGCCCAGGAATCGGCAGAGCGTCAGACCATCCAGCCACTTGAACGGACTCTTCCCCGTGCTGTAGTGCCCGCAGGGCAGGACGGTCAGCTCGTGGTGGATGCCGCGCCGGCGGAACTCGCTGACCAGCCAGCGCGACAGATCCACGGGAAACGTCAGGTCGTACCGCGCGTAGACGAGCAGCACGGCCTTGCCACGGACCCGTTCGAGGTACGGAAACGGGGAAATCGGCATCCACATCCGGCGCAGCTCGTCGAGTGTGAGATGTCCTTCGAAACCCTTCCGCACGTGGGCTGTCGAGAGCCCCTCCCACACGACGTCGGCGAAGTACGGGGATATGTGGTTCAGCGCGGCCGCCCGGACCAGCGGTTCGTGCGCGGCGGTCAGCATCGCCAGGCAGGAGCCGAGGCTCGTTCCCAGGATCCCGATCGATTCGTATCCCTGAAGGGCCAGCCACTGAATGGCGCGCCGCGCGTCGAGCACGGCCTGGCGGCACACCTGAATGGTTCGCCCGAGGTTGGCGCTGACGATGTAGTCGGCGCGCTCGAGCTCCGGCGGCATGCGTGCATCGTGGTAGGGGAGGCTCAGTCGCAGGGCGCTGATGCCGAACTTGTTCAGGAGGTGGCACAATCCGACGTGGCCGCCGGCGTCCGCGTTCCACTGCGGCAGCACGACGACGGCGCGCCGCCGGCCCCTGGGGGAGTCGTCCGGAAAATAGCGCGCGCGGGCGGTGTTGTTCTCCGGGTGCGGCGTCACGACGGCGCTCGGGAACGAGAGCTGCCCCTGCTCGAGCACGTAGTCCGCGCACGGAGGCAGGCTGAAGTACCGATCGCTCGCTTCGACGGCACGGAGCGCCCACGCGCTGAACTGCTCCCGCGGATCGCGTCCGTGGTCCGCCAGATCCTCGATCCACTCGGCGCCCCAGTCGAAGGGCCGGACGATACGGTTGTCGTCGGCGGATGCAAGCCGCCGCTCCCAGCGATGAAAGACGCGCGCGAGCACCGGCTTAACGGCCTCGTCCGGCCTTCTGTGCCAGCGCGCGAAACGACGCGCCCGGGACCTGTTCGCGTTCGACCGGGAGGCGCATCTGAACCCAGCCCGGGGCGCGCATTGCGCCCGTCATGGGATCCCGAAGCCCCCCGTACCCTCCGAGGACGTTCGCGACGTTTGCGAAGCCGGCGTCGGTCAGCATCTGTGCCGCCTGCAGCGACCGGTGGCCGACCTGGCAGCCGATGAGGAGCGGCGCGTCCGCCGCGAAGTTCGCTTTCATGATCTCGAGGAAGTCCTGGTTGGGAATCATCTGGCCGGTGCGCTCGTCGTGATGGATGAGCGGCACGTTCACGGCGCCGGCCGGATGGCCTTGCGCGAATTCCGGAACGGAGCGCACGTCCACGTACACGGCTCCGCTCGCCTGCGTGTCGCGCGCTTCGATCACGGTGACGTTCCTGACTGGCATCTGGTCCGGCGTCAGTGCGGCAGGCGCCCGCCGACCGGCCCCTCGACCTCGGCCGCCAGATCGAGCAGACGGCCGGTCTCGTGGCGATGTCCCACCAGCTGCATGCTGACCGGCCAGCCCGCCTGGTCTGTGCCGGCGGGGAGCGCGATGGCCGGATGTCCGGTGATGTTGAACAGTTGCGTGAGTTTCAGCATGACGGCGCGCACCGGCACCCGCGCACCGTCCACGTCCACCGAGGCCGCGCCGAGCGGGGGGGCGGTGATCGGCAGGGTCGGCAGCAGCAATGCGTCGAACGGCGCGATCGCGCGGTCCACCTCGGCGCGCAACAGGTCGCGCAGGTGGAGCGCCCTCACGTAATCCTCGGCGAGGATGTAGCGTCCCATTTCGAGGCGCAGTCGCACGCCAGGAGAATAGGCGCCCGGGTGCGCCTCGACCATGCGGGCGTGATACCACGACGCTTCGGGCAGGACGATGTGCAGGTACACGTCTGGCGCCCAGGGCGCGCGATCGATCGCGACCCGTTCGACGGCATGACCGGCGGCGAGCAGGGCGGCGCGCGTCCGCTCGAGCGCGTCGCGCACGGCCGGATCGAGCCGGTCGCAGAAGTATGGTTCCGGGACGCCGAAGCGTCGTGGACCGGCCGGCGCCTCGCGGGCCGGCGGCGGCCCGCCCAGCAGCGCGCCGAAGAGCACGCGGGTATCGGCCACGCTGCGGGCCATCGGCCCGACGTGATCGAGCGTCGTGCTGAGCGGAACGACTCCGGCGCAGGGCAGTTCGCCGCCGGTCGGCTTGAGGCCCACCGTGCCGCACACCGCCGACGGAATGCGGATCGATCCGCCGGTGTCGGTGCCCACTGAGGCGAAGCACATGCCTTCGACCAGCGCGACGGCCGCGCCGGCGCTCGATCCGCCCGCCGATCGTGACGGATCCTTCGGGTGGCGCACGGCGCCGAATGCCGTCTCGTCCGACGTCGTGCCGAACGCGAATTCGTGCAGGTTGGTCTTGCCGATGATGATGGCGCCGGCCTCGCGCAGCCGCGTCACGACCGGGGCATCCTCGACGCCGGTTCGCGGCGGCACCGCCGATCCCGAGGTGGTCGCGGTGCCGGCCACGTCGATGAGGTCCTTCACGGAGACCGGAATGCCGTGCAGCGGGCCGCGATAGCGGCCTCCGGCGATCTCGCGCTCCGCCGCGCGCGCCTCGGCGACCGCCTCTTCACCGCGGACGGTGATGAACGCATTCAGCTCGCGCCGGCTGTCGATCCGTTCGAGGCACGTCTGCACGAGATCGACGGGCGACAGCGTCCCGCGAGCGGACGAGTGCGGCGACCGATTCGATGCTGCGCAGGTCGGCGGCGATCGTCACTTCGCCTTCTCCCTCACCGAACCGGCGCGCTGTTCCGCATCAGCCACCGCGGCGTCCGCTTCGCGCAGCGCCCGCGTGGCGCCCGCCAGTGTCGTGAGCAGCGGCTTCAGCTCCGGCAGGCCCCGGCGCTCGGCGTCCCTGGAGGCGCTCTCGAGCCACGCATCAACGGTCATGACAATTCTCCCTGCACCCGCCCGCACCGCGTCCTCATGACCCGGAGTCGGACGGATGGCCCAAACGACAATGGTAAGCTGATGGAAGGGTAACGTACAGACGTGAGCCACCGCATCATCGCCGCCGTCATGCCGGCGCCCCGGCAGCCGATCGAGCTTCGCGAGTTCGCGCGCCCGGAGCTGCCGCCCGGGAGCGCGCTCCTGCGCACCGCGCGCTCGGAGGTCTGTGGCACCGACGTGCATCTCTGGCACGGCCGCCTGGCGGGCGTGCCGTATCCGATCATCCCCGGCCATGTGTCGGCCGGCACGCTGGAGTCGATTCGCGGCCCGCTCACGGGACTCGACGGCTCCGTTCTGCGGGAGGGAGACCGCGCCGTGTTCTTCGACGTGCACCGCACGTGCGGCCGGTGCCGCGCCTGCACCGTGCACCGTACGCCGACCCGGTGCACCGCGAGACGCGTGTACGGCATCACCGATTCGGCCAGCGAGGGGCTGTTCGGGGGCTGGGCGCAGGCCATCTACCTGGAGCCCGGCGTCGGCATCGCCCGGCTGCCGGACGCCGTGAGCTTCGACGACTACATCGGCGGCGGCTGCGGCCTGATCACGGCGGTGCACATCATCGAGCGCGCCACGCTGCGGCCCGGGGACAGCGTCCTCGTGCAGGGGACAGGCGCCGTCGGCCTGAGCGCCATCGCGCTGGCGCGCCTGAGCGGCGCCTCGACGATCATCGCGATCGGCGCGCCGGCCGATCGCCTGGCGTTCGCGTCGCGCATGGGCGCCGACCTCGTCCTGGATGTCGTCGCGACGAGCGCGGAGCAGCGCCTCGAGCAGGTGCGGGCGCTGACCCACGGCGAAGGCGCCGATGTCGTCATCGAAGCCGCAGGCTCGGCGCGAGCCATCGAGGAAGGGCTGACGCTCGTGCGCGACGGCGGCCGCTACGTTATCGCCGGACACTACACCGACGTCGGTCCGAGCGCCGTCAACGCCCACCAGCACATCAACCGCAAGCACCTCGACATCCGCGGCTGCTGGGGCTCCGAGCCCGGCCATTTCCTCCGCGCGCTCTCGTTCCTCGAACGCTACGCCGCGGTCGTCCCCTGGCGCGAGATTGGCGGCCGGACCTACGCGCTCCACCACCTGAACGAGGCGCTCGCCGACGCCGAGGCGATGCGCATCACCAAGGCACTCGTCGATCCTCAGGTCACGGCCTGACGCATGCCGGACCTGTCCGACTGATGCGACGCACGAAGATCGTGGCCACGGTGGGCCCGGCCTGCAGCGCGCCGGCGTCCCTCGAGGCGCTCGCGGCCGCGGGCGTGGACGTGTTCCGCCTCAATTTCTCCCACGGCACGCACGAGTCACATCGTCACGTCTACGGGTTGATTCGAGACGCCGCGCAGCGGGTGGGCCGGCAGGTGTCGGTGATGCAGGACCTGAGCGGACCCAAGATCCGCACTGGACCCGTCGAGGACGACGTGCCGCTCGCGCTCGTCGAAGGGCAGGATCTTCGCGTCGCCGCCGGCGACGAACCGGCGCGCGCAGGACGGATCTTCACGCCGTACGCGCGAGCTGATCCACTCGGCGAAACCGGGCGATCGCCTGCTGCTCGACGATGGCCGGATCGAACTGCGCGTCGTCGAGTGCACGCCCGCCGAGTTGCGGACGGTCGTGGTCACCGGCGGACTGCTCGGCGCGCACAAGGGCATCAACGCGCCGGGGGTGGCGCTCCCGGCGTCCGCCGTGACCGACAAGGACGCGGCCGACTTGCGATTCGGCCTCGCGCTCGGTGTGGATTTCGTGGCGCTCAGCTTCGTCCAGACCGCCGCCGACGTGCTGCGCGCGCGCGACATCATGTCGGACTGCGGGCGCGCCGTGCCGGTCATCGCGAAAATCGAGCGGCCCGCGGCCGTGGATCATCTCCCCGCCATCCTGGCTGTCGCGCAGGGCGTGATGGTGGCGCGCGGCGATCTCGGCCTGGAGATGCCGCTCGAGCACGTGCCGCGGGTGCAGAAGCAGATCATCCGCGCCGCGCGGGCGCTCGGCCGCCCGGTCATCGTGGCGACGCAGGTGCTCGAGTCGATGCGCGTCGATCCGCGCCCGACCCGCGCGGAGGTGAGCGACGCGGCCAACGCCGTGGACGAAGGCGCCGACGCGATCATGCTGGCGGGGGAAACCGCCGTCGGCGCGTACCCCGTCCGCGCGGTGCAGACGCTGGGCGCGATCGTGCAGGACGCCGAGTCGATCCCTCCCCGCGATCGCGTGCTGCCGGAGGTCGATCCGACCGGAAGCCGGCACGGCCGCGCGCTGTGCGAAGCGGCGGTGACGCTGGCCACCACCGGTCAGGCCGACGCGATCGTGGCGGTCACGAGCGAAGGGAAGACCGCCCGTCTCCTGTCGTCGCTGAGGCCTGACGCGCCCGTGTACGCGGTGACCGGCAGCGACGCCGTGGCGGCGACGCTGACCCTGTATTGGGGCGTGCACCCGGTCATCGCCGCCGAACGGGATCCCGAGGCCCTGGAGGCGCTCCTGCTCCAGCGCCGGCTGCTGCCTGCCGGCGCGGTCGTGGTCTTCGTCAGCGTCAGTTCGGAGCTGCACCGTGCGGACGCGAACTTCCTGAACCTTCAGAAGATCGGCTGACGCCGACATAGGATGGGTTGATGGCTCACGCCGAACGGGGAGGGCTCAGGTCGTTCATCATCGACAACTCGCTGCTGCTCATCGCGGGCGCGGTGCTGGCGCTCGTCTGGGCGAACATCGCGCCCGAGTCCTACGAGCACGTCTCTCACCTGCTGCATTTCGCCGTCAACGACGTCGCGATGGTGTTCTTCTTCGCCCTCGCCACCAAGGAAATCGTCGAGGCGACGCTGCCCGGGGGACCGCTCGCCTCGCCGCGGGAAGCCGCGGTGCCGCTCCTCGCGGCGGCCGGAGGGATGGCGGTCCCGGCCGGGCTCTACGTCATCCAGGCGTCCTTCGACGGACGCCCGGAGCTGATGCCGGGCTGGGCGATCCCGTGCGCCACCGACATCGCGTTCTCGTACCTGGCCGCGCGCGCCATCTTCCCGAAGTCCCATCCAGCGATTCCCTTCCTCCTGCTGCTGGCGATTGCCGACGACGCCCTCGGGTTGATCCTGCTGGCGGTGTTCTATCCGAGCGGAACCGTCTCGCTGTTCTGGTTCGCGGGTCTGATGATCCCGGCACTGGGCGCCTCGCTGTGGCTGAAGCGGCGGCGAACGAGGAGCTTCTGGCCGTACGTCCTGCTGGGCGGAGGATTGTCGTGGGCCTCCATGCACTTCGGCGGCCTGCATCCGGCGCTCGCGCTGGTGCCCATCGTCCCGTTCATGCCGCACGAGAAGCGCGACCTGGGTCTGTTCGACGAGCGTGAGTTCGCGCTGCCCTACACCATGAACCGGTTCGAGCACTGGTGGAAGGTGCCGGTGCAGTTCATCCTCTTCGCGTTCGGCCTGGTGAACGCGGGTGTTGCGCTCTCAAGCGTGGGCCAGGGGTCGTGGATCGTGCTGTCGTCGCTCGTCGTCGGCAAGCCCATCGGGATCCTGCTCATGACGTTCCTCGCGGTGAAGGCGGGCCTGCGCGCGCCGGGCGGCCTGAGCTACCTGCACACGGCCGTGCTCGGCGTGGCCGCCGGCATCGGATTCACGGTCGCGCTGTTTTTCGCCACCGCGGCGTTTCCCGCCGGGCGTGCGCCGGCCGAAATTCTCGCGGAAGCCAAGATGGGCGCGTTGATGAGCTTTGCGGCTGCGCCCCTGGCGATTCTCATCGGCAGGCTGGTGGGGCTCAGCCCACACATGAAGCCGGCGCCCGCGCGTTCGAGGCACTAGCAGGACGGCTGAAAAAAGCATCCTGATGTTTTCCATCTACCTTTTCCCATATTCCATCAGGCCGGCATTTTTCAGCGGCCTGCTAGCTGGGTCGCCGCCCGGGCGCCAGCGGCGACTCGTTTTCCGCGTAGCGCTTCAGGGCCGCCATCGACGTGATCCACCCGGATCCGATCACGCTGTAGTAGCGCTCCCACCGTGGACCGCCTTCACCGCCGCTCTGGCGCACGCGCAGCCGGCAGGCCGGTCCGTCCATCGACGCAGGTGACCTGCAGCGACATCGGCCCGAGGGGTTCGCCGTCGGGCGGCAGCCACCACGCGTCGGCGACGAACAGTTCGCGTCCCGCCTTGAATTCGATGACCTGGCCGTAGAACACGCCGCCGAGCCGGCCGAGCAGGTCGTCGCGTTCGGGTGTGGGCTCCCACTCGACCGCGTAGACGCCGAGGGGACGCGGTGTCGTGACCGATCGTACCGTCTGCCACCAGGCAGCGAGGGCGGATGGATCGAAAAACGCGCCGAGCACCCGCGTGGGGGCCGCGCTGACGAGGATCGAATGGTCGAACGCGGTGGTCGGAATCCGTTCTCCGGCGGCGGTCACGCCCGCATGCTACCGGCTACCTGCCGTCGAGTAAAGCCAGTATGCTGACGGGGATGAACGCGCCGGACCGGCCCCAGCCCGATGCGAGCTGGGACGATCACTACCGCGACGAGAAGGACGCGGCGTTTCTCTATCGCGCGCTGGCTGCCACCGAACCGGATGCCACGCGGCGCGACCTCTTCGGCAAGCTCGCCACCGTCGAAGACCGACACGTCGAACGCTGGGAGATCCTGTTCCGCGAGGCTGGCAGGCCGCTTCCCGCCTACCAGACCGCCGGACGCACGAAACTGCTCGCCTGGGTGGCGCGCGTCTTCGGGACCGGCGTCATCCTTCCGCTCGTCCTCGCCGAAGAAGGGCGCGAGGTGCAGGCCTACCTCGGCCTGGCACGCCAGTCCGCGAATCGACAGACCCACAGGGCGGCCGTCGACATCGCGGCCGACTCCGCGGTCCACGCGCGCGAGCTGTCGGCGGTGATGGGACGCGAAGGGGAGCCGTGGCACGTCGGCGGCTCCGGAGGGTACCTGCGCAGCGTCGTGTACGGCTTCAATGACGGCCTGACGGCGAACTTCGGTCTTGTCGCGGGCGTGCTCGGCGCCGACGTCGCGCCGCACATCGTGATCATCAGCGGCGTGGCCGGCGCGATGGCCGATGCCCTGTCGATGGGGTCGAGCGGCTATCTCGCCGCAAAGAGCGAAGCCGAGATGCAGGCGCACCAGATCGACATGGAGCGTCACGAGATCCGGCTGATGCCGGATCTGGAGGAAGACGAACTCGCGCTGATCTACGAGGCCAAGGGCCTGACGGCCGAAAGCGCGCGCGAGACGGCGCGCGTCATGATGCAGGATCCTGCACAGGCGCTCGACGCGATGGCGCGCGAGGAACTGAACATCCACCCGGCCGACCTGGCGCCGCTTCGTGAAGGCATCGTCACCGGGTCGGCTACCGCCGTCGGGGCGTTCATTCCCATCGTGCCGTTCTTCGTGCTCGACCACTGGCCGGCCGTCTGGGTGTCGCTCGCGATCAGCATGCTGGCGCACTTCGGCATCGGCGCCGCACGGGCCATGTTCACGGGCCGAGGGGTCTGGGCGAGCGGCCGCGACATGTTCCTCGTCGGATTCGGTGTCGCGGCCGCCGGCTATGTGCTCGGAGAGCTGGTGACGAAGCTCCTCTGACCGGCTGCTACGACTTCCTGCGCAGGGTCTGCACGTAGGCGACCACGGCCCACGCCTGTTCCTTCGTCATCTCCTCGCTGAAGGCCGGCATCTTCGGCTGCTTGCGGCCGTTCCATACCTTGTAGAACACGACGCCGTCGCTGTTCCGCGCGATCCGGCGTGGATTGGTCAGGTCCATGTCCTCCTGGTGTTCCGGCTCCGCGTCCTTGCCGTCGCCGAGGCCGCCGGGACCGTGGCACCGCTCGCACTTGTCCTTATAGACCGTCCTGCCGGCGTCCAGCAGCTTCGCGTCAACAGGGACCGGGTTCTTCGTCTCGGCCGCATCGGGCGGCAACTGCCACCCGTTGCCGGACTGCCGGGGCGACTGGGCCGGCGGCGACTGGCGGGCCGCGACACCCGCGACGAGCACGATCACACCAAGGGCCAGGGCCCCAATCCAACGCCGGATCATCGAGCGAACTCCTTTCGAGTTAATGTTGCACCTGGCGGCGCGGGACGCGCAGGGCGATCCGCGGCCGCGGGAATTGAAATGATACAGTTTTTGGCAGCATGAAAGAGCCCCTCCTCGCCTACAACAATCAGGCGTTCCTCGAAAGCTCCGACGGTCGCCCTCTGCGCCTGCTGGCCGAATACCTCGAGCCGCTGAAGCGGTTCAAGGCCCAGAACATCCAGGACACGGTCGTGTTTTTCGGATCGGCGCGGGTCCTAGCCGCACCCACGCGCAGCGCGCGCTCTCCAGGCTCAGGAACGGCCACACCCGCCGGAGCGCCGACTACAAGGCGGCACTCAAGCGGGGCCAGCGCGCGCTCGAATGGTCGAGATACTACGAAGATGCCCGAAGCCTCGCGCACAAACTCACCGCGTGGAGCATGGGGCTCGATGCGCCGCGCCAGCGATTCGTCGTCTGTTCGGGCGGAGGTCCCGGAATCATGGAGGCCGCCAATCGGGGCGCGCGAGAGGCTGGCGGGAAATCGATCGGCCTCAACATCCGCCTGCCCGCCGAGCAGAAGCCGAACCGTTACATCACGAAGGACCTGGTATTCAATTTCCACTACTTCTTCATGCGGAAGTTCTGGTTCGCCTACCTCGCCAAGGCGCTCGTGATTTTTCCTGGCGGGTTCGGGACCCTCGACGAAATGTTCGAGTTCCTGACGCTGGCGCAGACGCGAAAGCTCTCGAAGAAGCTCGTCGTGATCCTGTACGGCAGCGACTACTGGGACGACGTGCTGAAACTCGAGCCGCTGGCCGAATGGGGAGCCATCAATCAGGCCGACCTGAACCTGCTGTGCAAGGTCGATTCGGTGGACACGGCGTTCGACGAACTGAAGCGGCACCTGCTGAAACATCACATGGTGCCGGCGACCAGGCAGGAAACCAAGGCTCCCGGCATCGCGAAGACGCGGGGATAATACAGTCGCTGGTCACTGGTCGCGAGTCGCTGGTCACGAATCGCTGGTCACGAGTCGCTGGTCGCTGGTCGCTGGTCGCTGGTCTTAGTCGCTGTAAGGAGGGCATCGTGGACGAGCAGGAGCGCAGGACGCTCATCGGGCAGTATCGCGACGGCTACGCCGCCGTCGCTGAAGCGCTGTTGAAGATCACCCCGGCGGAACTCGACGCGCGGCCGGCGCCGGGGAAGTGGTCGCCGCGGGAAATCGTGCACCATCTGGCCGACAGTGAAACGACGGCGGGCGTGCGGCTGCGGCTCCTGATTGCGCAGAACGGTCCCGTCATCCATGGCTACGATCAGGACGAGTTCGCCCGGCGCCTGTACTACGACCGCCCGCACGAAGCGTCGCTGGAGCTTTTCAAGGTCGTGCGGATGTCCACCGCGGAGCTCCTCGATCGGCTCACGCCGGCCGAGTGGGGCCGCGAGGGCACCCACAGCGAGTCCGGTGCCTACGGAGTCGAGCAGTGGCTGC
>CAWFPR010000012.1:0-22014 GCA_963817635.1 uncultured Acidobacteriota bacterium
CGAGGGCCTGTTCGGCGGCTGGTCACAATCCATCTATCTCGAGCCCGGCGTCGCCATCGCGCGCCTGCCGGAACGGTCTCGTCGAGAGCTACATCGGCGGCGGCTGCGGCCTGCTGACGGCGGTGCACATCCTCGAGCGCGCGGCGCTGCGTCCCGGCGATAGCCGTGCTCGTGCAGGGCACCGGCGCGGTCGGGCTGAGTGCGATCGCGCTGGCCCGCATCGGCGGCGCCTCGACCATCGTCGCGATCGGGGCGCCGGCCGACGGCTGGACCTGGCGCACACGATGGGGGCCGACCTGACCCTCGACCTCCTGGCGACGACGCCCGCAGCAGCGGCTCGACGCGGTCCGCGCGCGCACCTTCGGCGAGGGGGCGGACGTCGTGATCGAGGCCGCCGGCTCCGCGCGGGCAATCGAAGAAGGGGTCGCGCTGGTCCGCGACGGCGGCCGCTACGTCGTCGCCGGCCACTACACCGACGCCGGCCCGAGCGCGCTCAACGCGCATCAGCACATCAACCGCAAGCACTCGAGATCCGTGGCTGCTGGGGGAGCGAGGTCGGCCACTTCCTGCGGCTCTCGCCTGCTCGACATCACGCCGCCACCGTGCCCTGGCACGCGTCGGCGGGCGGCGCTACGGACTGGGGCGCTCGACGAGGCCCTCGAGGACGCGGCGGCGATGCGCATCACCAAGGCGCTCGTGGACCCGTGGGGCACCGTGACCACGCCGAGCGCAGAAACTGACCATGCGACACACCAAGATCATCGCGACCGTCGGGCCGGCGTGTGACACGCGCCGAGACGCTGGAGGCGCTGAATGCCGCCGGCGTCGACGTCTTCCGCCTGAACTTCTCGCACGGCACGCACGACGCGCATGGCGACACGTTCCGCCGCATCCGCGAGGCGGCGCGCCGCTGCGGCCGGCACGTCGCGATCATGCAGGACCTCAGCGGTCCGAAGATCCGCACCGGCCCGCTGAAGGCGGCCGCGCCGATCGCGCTCGCCACCGGCGACGCATCTGCGCATCGCCGACGGCGATGTCCCGGGCGGCGCCGGGCGTGGTCTTCACGCCGCTTCGGCGAGCTGATCCGGATCGGCGCGGCCGGGCGATCGCCTGCTGCTCGACGACGGGCGGATCGAGCTGCGGGTGGTCGAACGCACGGCCGCGCCGAGCTGTCGACGCGGGTGGTGCACGGCGGCCTGCTCGGCGCGCACAAGGGCATCAACGCGCCGGGCGTGGCGCTGCCGGCCTCGGCGCGTGACCGACAAGGACGTGGACGATCTGCGGTTCGGCCTCGCGCTCGGCGTCGACTTCGTGGCCTTGAGCTTCGTGCAGACGGCCGACGACGTGCTGCGCGCGCGGCGCGATGCGGCCTGCGGGCGCGACGTCCCGATCATCGCCAAGATCGAGCGGCCCGCAGGCGCGTCGAGCAACTCGACGAGATCCTCGAATGTCGCGACAGGGCGTGATGGTGGCGCGCGGCGATCTCGGGCTCGAACTGCCGCTCGAGCAGGTGCCGCGGCGTGCAGAAGGACATCATCGCGCGCCGCCCGCCTGCGCGGCGTGCCCGGTGATCGTCGCCACGCAGGTGCTCGAGTCGATGCGGGTCGAGCCGCGGCCGACGCGCGCCGAGGTCAGCGACGCCGCGAAGGCGGTGGACGAGGGCGCCGACGCGATCATGCTGGCCGGCGAGACCGCCGCCGGCTCGCTATCCGGTGCGCGCGGTGCGAGACGCTCGGGCGCGATCATGCCGCGAAGCCGAGACGGTGCCGCGCACGCGACGGCGCTGCTGCCGGCCGTCGATCCGACCGGCAGCCGGCACGGCCGCGCGCTGTGCGAGGCGGCGGTGACGCTGGCCACCACCGGGCAGGCCGACGCGATCGTCGCGGTCACCGAGCGAGGGCAAGACGGCGCGGATGCTCGTCGGCGCTGCGGCCGCCGCGCCCGTTATCGCGGCGGCCACGCCCAGCGACGCGCGGCGGCGCACCGCCTGGCCCTGTGCTGGGGCGTGCACCCGTGTCGTCGCCGCCGACCGCGAGCTCGAGGCCGCGTGCGAGGCGCTCCTGCTCCAGCGCCAGCTCGTCGCCCGCCGGCGCGGTCGTGGTCTTCGTCAGCGTGCAGCCCGCAGCTCGGCACCGGACCGACGCCAATTTCGTGCACGTCGGAGATCGGCTGACGACCGACATAGCGACGCGACTTGATGGCCAGAGCCGCCGCGATGCTCAGGTCGAATTCATCATCGACAATTCGCTGCTGCTGATCGTCCGGCACCCTCGTCGCGCTCGGTCTGGGCGAACGTCGACCTCGAGAGGTACGAGCACGTCGCGCACCCGCTGCATTTCGTCGTGAACGACATCGGCATGGTGTTCTTCTTCGCGCTCGCCACGAAGGAGATCGTCGAGGCGACGCTGCCCGGAGGGCCGCTCGCCTCGCCGCGGCAGGCCGGCGTGCCGCTGCTGGCGGCGGTCGGCGGCATGGCGGTGCCGGCCGCGATCTACGTCCTGCAGGCGACCTTCGACGGACGCCCGGACCTGATGCGCGGCTGGGCGATTCCCTGCGCCACCGACATCGCGTTCTCCTACCTCGTCGCGCGCGTGATTTTCCCGAAGGCCCATCCGGCGATTCCGTTCCTGCTGCTGCTGGCGATTGCCGACGACGCCCTCGGGCTGATCCTGCTGGCGGTGTTCTATCCGAGCGGGCCGTGTCGCTCTTCTGGTTCGCTCGTCTGATGATCCCGGCGCTGGGCGCTGTCGCTGTGGCTGAAGCGGCGGCGACACGAAGAGCTTCTGGCCGTACGTGCCTGCTCGGCGGAGGTCTGTCGTGGGCCTCCTGCACTTCGGCGGCCTCCATCCGGCGCTCGCGCTGGTGCCGATCGTGCCGTTCATGCCGCACGAGAAGCGCGACCTGGGGCTGTTCGACGAGCGCGAGCTCGCGTCTGCCCTACACGATGAACCAGTTCGAGCACTGGTGGAAGGTGCCGGTGCAGTTCATCCTGTTCTTCTTCGGCCTGGTGAACGCCGGCGTGCGCGCTCTCGAGCGTGGGCCGGGGACGTGGATCGTGCTGTCGTCGCTCGTCGTCGGCAAGCCCATCGGGATCCTGCTCGATGACGTTCCTCGCGGTGAAGGCGGGCCTGCGCGCGCCGGGCGGCCTGAGCTACCTGCACACGGTCGTGCTCGGCGTGGCCGCCGGCATCGGGTTCACGGTCGCGCTGTTTTTCGCGACCGCGGCGTTTCCCGCCGGGCATGCGCCGGCCGAAATTCTCGCGGAAGCCAAGATGGGCGCGTTGATGAGCTTCGCGGCGGCGCCCCTGGCGATTCTCATCGGCAGGCTGGTGGGGCTCAGCCCACACATGAAGCCGGCGCCCGCGCGTTCGAGGCACTAGCAGGACGGCTGAAAAAAGCATCCTGATGTTTTCCATCTACCTTTTCCCATATTCCATCAGGCCGGCATTTTTCAGCGGCCTGCTAGACTGGGTCGCCGCCCGGGCGCCAGCGGCGACTCGTTTTCCGCGTAGCGCTTCAGGGCCGCCATCGACGTGATCCACCCGGATCCGATCACGCTGTAGTAGCGCTCCCACCGTGGACCGCCCTCACCGCCGCTCTGGCGCACGCGCAGCCGGCAGGCCGGTCCGTCCATCGACGCAGGTGACCTGCAGCGACATCGGCCCGAGGGGTTCGCCGTCGGGCGGCAGCCACCACGCGTCGGCGACGAACAGTTCGCGTCCCGCCTTGAATTCGATGACCTGGCCGTAGAACACGCCGCCGAGCCGGCCGAGCAGGTCGTCGCGTTCGGGTGTGGGCTCCCACTCGACCGCGTAGACGCCGAGGGGACGCGGTGTCGTGACCGATCGTACCGTCTGCCACCAGGCAGCGAGCGCGGATGGATCGAAAAACGCGCCGAGCACCCGCGTGGGGGCCGCGCTGACGAGGATCGAATGGTCGAACGCGGTGGTCGGAATCCGTTCTCCGGCGGCGGTCACGCCCGCATGCTACCGGCTACCTGCCGTCGAGTAAAGCCAGTATGCTGACGGGGATGAACGCGCCGGACCGGCCCCAGCCCGATGCGAGCTGGGACGATCACTACCGCGACGAGAAGGACGCGGCGTTTCTCTATCGCGCGCTGGCTGCCACCGAACCGGATGCCACGCGGCGCGACCTCTTCGGCAAGCTCGCCACCGTCGAAGACCGACACGTCGAACGCTGGGAGATCCTGTTCCGCGAGGCTGGCAGGCCGCTTCCCGCCTACCAGACCGCCGGACGCACGAAACTGCTCGCCTGGGTGGCGCGCGTCTTCGGGACCGGCGTCATCCTTCCGCTCGTCCTCGCCGAAGAAGGGCGCGAGGTGCAGGCCTACCTCGGCCTGGCACGCCAGTCCGCGAATCGACAGACCCACAGGGCGGCCGTCGACATCGCGGCCGACTCCGCGGTCCACGCGCGCGAGCTGTCGGCGGTGATGGGACGCGAAGGGGAGCCGTGGCACGTCGGCGGCTCCGGAGGGTACCTGCGCAGCGTCGTGTACGGCTTCAATGACGGCCTGACGGCGAACTTCGGTCTCGTCGCGGGCGTGCTCGGCGCCGACGTCGCGCCGCACATCGTGATCATCAGCGGCGTGGCCGGCGCGATGGCCGATGCCCTGTCGATGGGGTCGAGCGGCTATCTCGCCGCAAAGAGCGAAGCCGAGATGCAGGCGCACCAGATCGACATGGAGCGTCACGAGATCCGGCTGATGCCGGATCTGGAGGAAGACGAACTCGCGCTGATCTACGAGGCCAAGGGCCTGACGGCCGAAAGCGCGCGCGAGACGGCGCGCGTCATGATGCAGGATCCTGCACAGGCGCTCGACGCGATGGCGCGCGAGGAACTGAACATCCACCCGGCCGACCTGGCGCCGCTTCGTGAAGGCATCGTCACCGGGTCGGCCACCGCCGTCGGGGCGTTCATTCCCATCGTGCCGTTCTTCGTGCTCGACCACTGGCCGGCCGTCTGGGTGTCGCTCGCGATCAGCATGCTGGCGCACTTCGGCATCGGCGCCGCACGGGCCATGTTCACGGGCCGAGGGGTCTGGGCGAGCGGCCGCGACATGTTCCTCGTCGGATTCGGTGTCGCGGCCGCCGGCTATGTGCTCGGAGAGCTGGTGACGAAGCTCCTCTGACCGGCTCCTACGACTTCCTGCGCAGGGTCTGCACGTAGGCAACCACGGCCCACGCCTGTTCCTTCGTCATCTCCTCGCTGAAGGCCGGCATCTTCGGCTCCTTGCGGCCGTTCCAGACCTTGTAGAACACGACGCCGTCGCTGTTCCGCGCGATCCGGCGTGGATTGGTCAGGTCCATGTCCTCCTGGTGTTCCGGATCCGCGTCCTTGCCGTCGCCGAGGCCGCCGGGACCGTGGCACCGCTCGCACTTGTCGTGGAAGACCGCCTTGCCCGCCTCCAGCAGCTTCGCGTCCACAGGGATCGGGTTCTTCGTCTCGGCCGCATCGGGCGGCAACTGCCACCCGTTGCCGGACTGCCGGGGCGACTGGGCCGGCGGCGCCGCCTGCCGGGCCGCGACACCCGCGACGAGCACGATCACGCCAAGGGCAAGGGCCCCAATCCAACGCCGGATCATCGAGCGAACTCCTTTCGAGTTAATGTTGAACCTGGCGGCGCCGGACGCGCAGGGCAATCCGGGGCCGCGGGAATGGAAATGATACAGTTTTTTACAGCATGAAAGAGCCGCTCCTCGCCTACAACGACCAGGCGTTCCTCGAAAGCTCCGACGGTCGCCCCCTGCGCCTGCTGGCCGAATACCTCGAGCCGCTGAAGCGGTTCAAGGCCCAGAACATCCAGGACACGGTCGTGTTTTTCGGATCGGCGCGGGTTCTCAGCCGCACCCACGCCCAGCGCGCGCTTTCCAGGCTCAGGAACGGCCACACCCGCCGGAGCGCCGACTACAAGGCGGCACTCAAGCGGGGCCAGCGCGCGCTCGAATGGTCGAGGTACTACGAAGATGCACGAAGCCTCGCGCACAGGCTCACCGAGTGGAGCATGGGGCTCGAGGCGCCGCGCCAGCGATTCGTCGTCTGCTCGGGCGGCGGCCCGGGGATCATGGAGGCCGCCAATCGCGGCGCCAGCGAGGCCGGCGGGAAATCGATCGGCCTGAACATCCGCCTGCCCGCCGAGCAGAAGCCGAACCGTTACATCACGAAGGACCTGGTATTCAATTTCCACTACTTCTTCATGCGGAAGTTCTGGTTCGCCTACCTCGCCAAGGCGCTCGTGATTTTTCCGGGCGGGTTCGGGACCCTCGACGAGATGTTCGAGTTCCTGACGCTCGCGCAGACCCGCAAGCTCTCGAAGAAACTGGTCGTCATCCTGTACGGCAGCGACTACTGGGACGACGTGCTGAAGCTCGAGCCGCTGGCCGAATGGGGAGCCATCAATCAGGCCGACCTGAACCTGTTGTGCCGGGTCGATTCGGTGGACACGGCGTTCGACGAGCTGAAGCGGCACCTGCTGAAACATCACATGGTGCCGGCGACCAAGCAGGAAACCAGGGCTCCCGGCATCGCGAAGACGCGGGGATAATTCAGTCGCTGGTCACTGGTCGCGAGTCGCTGGTCACGAATCGCTGGTCACGAGTCGCTGGTCGCTGGTCGCTGGTCGCTGGTCTTAGTCGCTGGTCAGGAGGGCATCGTGGACGAGCAGGAGCGCAGGACGCTCATCGGGCAGTATCGTGACGGCTACGGCGCCGTCGCTGAGGCGCTGTTGGAGATTACGCCGGCGGAACTCGATGCGCGGCCGGCGCCGGGGAAGTGGTCGCCGCGGGAAATCGTGCACCATCTGGCCGACAGTGAAACGACGGCCGGCGTGCGGCTGCGGCTCCTGATTGCGGAGGACGGTCCCGTCATCCACGGCTACGATCAGGACGAGTTCGCGCGGCGCCTGCATTACGACCGCCCGCACGAAGCGTCGCTGGAGCTCTTCAAGGTCGTGCGGATGTCCACCGCGGAGCTCCTCGATCGCCTCACGCCGGCCGAATGGGGCCGCGAGGGCACCCACAGCGAGTCTGGTGCCTACGGTGTCGAGCAGTGGCTGCGCATCTACGCCGCCCACGCCCACAAGCACGCCCGCCAGATCCGCGCCGCCCGAGACGCCGCGAAGAAATAGCAGGACAGCGGACAGCGGACAGCGGACAGCGGAGAGCGGAGAGCGGAGAGCGGAGAGCGGAGAGCGGAGCGCGGACAGCGACTCAGTACAGCAGGTACGGCTCGCGCGTGTTGCGGAACGCCTGTTCGTCGCGCGTCCACGAAGCGACGAGCGCGTCGGGATCATCGCCGCGGTCGATCGCGGCACGCAGCCCGTCCGCGCCATAGAGGATGTCGATCGGCTGCTGGTCGTGTTCGTATTCGTACGGCGGCTCGCGCCAGGGAAACCGCGCGGGATCCTGCCGCTTGAACTCGGCCATCAGCTCGACCGCCACGCGCACCGGCCTGAACGCGCCGCGATCGAGCACGTGGATCTGGCAGCCGCCGCAGGTCGTATTCGCGTGCTTCTGGAACGTCGGCTCGAAGAAGACCGGCCGGAAATGCACCCCCGGGAGCGCGCGCCGGTTCATCGCGTCGGCCAGCCGCTCGCCGTCGATCCACGGCGCGCCGATGAGTTCGAACGGCCGGGTCGTCCCGCGGCCCTCCGACAGCCGCGTCCCCTCGAACAACACCGCCCCGGGATAGACGATCGCGCTGTCGAGCGTCGGCAGGTTCGGCGACGGCATGACCCATGGCAAGCCTGTCTGATCGTGGTACATCGAGCGATGCCAGCCCTCGAGCGGGACCACTTCGAGATCCGCGCCGATCCCGAATTCGCGGTTGAAGAGCCGCGCCAGCTCGCCAATCGTCATGCCGTGCCGCAGCGGTATCGGAAACTGGCCGACGAACGACCGGAACGCCTCCTGGAGCAGATTGCCCTCGACCTCGTCACCGCCAATCGGATTCGGACGATCGCAGACGACGACGCGGACGCCGTGCCGCGCGGCGGCGCGCATGCAGTTGGCCATCGTGTACACGAAGGTGTACACGCGGGTCCCGACGTCCTGGAGGTCCACCACCAGCACGTCCACCTCGCGCAGCATCTCCGCGGTCGGCTCCCGCGTCTCGCTGTAGAGCGAGTAGATCGGAACCCGCCGCCTGGCGTCGTCAGTGTGCGGCGTCTCGATCATGTTGTCCTGGAGGTCGGATCGGAATCCGTGCTGCGGCCCGAAGAGCGCCGTGAGGGTGATGCCGTCCGCGCCGGCGAGGCGATCGGCGGTGTGCCGGAATCCGCCATCGATCGAGGCCGGGTTGCACACGAGCCCGACGCGCGCGCCTTCGACGAGCGATCGCCGGTCGTCGAGCAGCCGATCGATGCCAAGGCGCGTGGACATGCGCCCGATTATAGACCGCTCGCCGGACGCCGCCGCCGCTCCATCAGCTCGCGCGCAAGGAACGCGGCGCAGAGGGCATCCGCGAAGCTGTTGCAGCGGAACCGGTAGTGCTGCTGACGATCCGCTCGCGCGAGGAGCAGGTCACGTTCGGCGTGCGCCACCTCCGTAACGGCGTGCCACGGCACGGCCGATCCGTTCGCCCCACCGACGAATATCGCGCGCGCGCTGGTCAGGAGCAGGCGACCGCTCGGCTGGGCCGCCTCGTCGGGCATCGACACCGGGCCGATGAAATGGCAGACGTCCAACCCGACGACGCGGTGGCCCGTCTCGAGCCGTGGAAGCCCCGTGGCTTCGACGTCCGCTCTGAGATGCTCGAGACGTTCGAGGGCTTCGAGCATCTCGCGCTCGATCTCCGCATCGTCGTCCGGCACCCCGAGGCTCTCGAGTTCGCGCGCGAGTGCCGCTCGGGCCGTCGTGTCGCCGGTGCTTGCCGCCGCCGTCCACTTTATCCGCCACGCCGTCAGCCGCGGGTCCTCTTTGCCGGCGCCGTTACGCCTGAACCAATCCAGGACGCCCATGACATTCCATCTGACATCTTCCCTTACTTTGTGCCAGTGACCGAATCGGCTGGATTGGCGATCGCAATGCCGGATCGACGGCCCATATGTTCTGCGGCGGCCGCCGCGCCTACTTCGCGGCGTCCGAGCCGCTGTCCTTGCCGGCGCTCAGCCAGGCATACGCGTCGGCTTCGGACCTGAACGCGCGCGTCTCGAGTTCCGCTGCTTCGTTCAGCATCTCCTGCATCCGCGCCATCCCGAAGGCGGCCACGTCGCTCACCAGGATGGCGACCCTGGCATTGCCAAACTGCTTCCGGTGCTTGCGGACGAACATGGCGATGCCGTCCGCGAATGCGCGCGTCGGCGGGGCCAGAGGCACGTCGATCTCCGAGCAGATTGAAGCCTGGCTCATAGTCGGGGTCCCGCAACACCGCCTCGAGCGTACCGGTCCAGTCAGCGATGGTGATTGGTTCTTCGTACACGAGGATGACCAGCCGTCTGGAGGGGACGAGCTGATAGGTGACTGGCATCGAGCGGATTGTAGCGCGGCTGTTATCGAAGACTCAACAGTCCGGACTTCCCCTGGCGGGCGGGCGTCGGACGCCTTCAGCCGGCAGGATCCGGCCGGAAACGGGCCCGCGCATGCTCGATTAGCGCTCCTTCGGACGCACCATGGCTGCTACAAAGAACGCGCCGCGCGACGGCGTTTCTACTCGGACTCGCAGCGCCACGAGCGGATCGACCGCCATCGCGCGCCGCGCGGGCACGTAGCACGCCAGGGCCGACACGCCGAGCAGCACCGCGGCGGTCGCCAGGTAGCTCACCGGGTCGAATGCGGTCACGCCGAACAGCATCGAGGCGACCAGTCCGGTGAGCGCGAGTGCGCCGGCCAGGCCGATGACCACCCCCGCCACGGCCATGCGCATCCCGCCCCCGATCACCATGCGCAGCACGTCGCGCGGCTCCGCGCCGATCGCCATCCGCAGTCCAATCTCCTGCGTTCGCTGGCTGACGGTGTAAGCGACCACGCCGTACAGCCCGACTGCCGCGAGGAAGACCGCGACCCCCGCGAACACGCCGAGGAGCAGCATCGCGAACCGTCGATCCGCCACCGATTCGCTGACGACCTCGTCGAGGGGGGCCATCGAATACGCCGGCAGGTCGGAATCGATCTCGCGTACGGCCAGGCGGGCCGTGCTGGCGAACTGCGACGGATCGCCCGTCGTCCGCACCAGCATCCACATGCCGCTGAACGCATCCTGCTTGTACGGCACGTACATCGTCGGTTCGGGGGCCGCGTCGAGTCCTTCGTGGTGCACGTTGCCCACGACACCGACGATCTTGTAGAAGCCGTCCGTGCCGTTGCCGATGTCGATGCCCCGGCCGATCGGATCCTCGCCGGGGAAATGGCGTTTCGCGAACGCCTCGTCAACGACGGCCACCATCGGCGCCTTCTCCGCGTCCTGTTCCGCGAACGGGCGCCCCTTCAGAAGCGGGATGCCGGCCGCGGCAAAGTACGCCGGGCTGATCGCGCGGTAGTTCGCGCTGTCGTCCCCGCCGGGCGGCGCCGGGGGCCGCCCTTCAATCGTGAACGAGAGCACGTAGTCGCCGCGCATCGGCAACTGGTGGACCGCCGCGGCGGCCTCGACGCCTGGCATCGCGCGCAGCCTCTCCAGGAGACGTTCGTAGAATGCCACGACGTTGTGCGGTTCGGGATACGAGATCCGCGGCAGCGCCACGCGGAACGTGAGGACGTGATCGGAGCGGAAGCCGGGATCGACGCCCGTCAGCTTCGCGAAGCTGCGGAGCAGGAGCGACGCGCCGACCAGGAGGATCAGGGAGAGGGCCACTTCGCCGACGAGCAGCGCGCTGCGCACCCGTCGTCCGCCAGACGATGCGGACGAGCGGCCGCCTTCCTTGAGCGCCGCGGCGGGGCCGCCGCGCGAGGCCTGCCAGGCCGGCGCCATCCCGAAGATGAGGCCGGTTGCCACCGACACCAGCAGTGCGAATGCGAGCACGTGGCCGTCGAGCGTGATGTCGGCCACCCGCGGGATGCTGCCCGCGCCCAGCGTGCGGATCGGCGTGATCGCGAGCCAGGCGAGCGCCAGGCCGAGCGCTCCGCCGGCCAGCGCGAGTACAAGACTCTCGGCCAGCATCTGCGTCACGATCCGCCAGCGGCCAGCACCCATCGCCGTGCGGATCGCGATTTCCTTCTCCCGCGCCGATGCGCGGACCAGCAGCAGGTTCGCCACGTTCGCGCAGGCAATCAGGACCAGCACGCCGACGGCGGCCAGCAGCGTGATCAGCATCGGCCGGATCGGCCCGACGATGAGGTCGTGCAGCACGACGGTCTCGGCGGACTCATCGCGGCTCGACTGCGGGTACTGCTCCGCGAGGCGTTGGGCGATGCCACGCATCTCGGTGCTGGCCTGCTGGTTCGAGACGCCGGGGGCGAGCCGCGCGATCACGGCCAGGTAGTGGCCGCCGCGGGTCGCGTTGGTGGGATTCAGTGCGATCGGCCGCCAGAACTCGGCGTCACGATTCGGAAAGTAGAAGCCCTGCGGCATCACCCCGATGATCGTCGTCGGCAGTCCGCCAAGCGTGATCGTCCGGCCGAGGACACCGGGATCTCCCCCGAACCGCCGCTGCCACGTGCCGTAGCTCAGGACGATGACGCCGTTCTGCTGGGGCCGGTCTTCCTCCTGGCGGAAGCTCCGGCCGAGGACCGGCGTGACGTGCAGCAGATCGAACGTGTCCCACGACACCGACGCCATCGCGATGCGCTCCGGGCCGTCTGCCCGCCGTGAAGGTCTCGGTGCCGTTCGTGTAGGCCGCGAGGCGCTCGAAGACGCGGTTCTGCTGCCGCCAGTCGAAGAAGTTGGCGGGCGCCACGGAGAATCGGCCGTACTGCGGCACGATCTCGAACACGCGCACGAGGCGCTCCGGCTCCGGATACGGCAGCGGCCGCAGGACGACTGCCGTTCACCACCGAGAAGATGGCGCTCGTCGCGCCGATCCCGAGCGCCAGCGTGAGAATCGCCACGATGGCGAAGCCGGGCGCCTTCAGCATCTGGCGGACGGCGTAGCGCATGTCGGTCAGCAGGGTGGCGAACATATGCAGGGCTCCTCGTCGGGTCTGTGGGGCGTCGGCGGGCGGATGGTATCCGGCCTCGTCGAGCGCTCTGGCGAGCCGCTCAATCCGGGGGCGATGATGGCCGGTGTCGGCCAGGCGGACGTCACGAGCCATCTGCCGCCAGTCAGTGATCTGCCTGCGTGCGGAGGCGTCCGCGTCGGCCTCGCTGGCGCCCCGCGCAAGGGCGTCGCGGTAGAAGTCCTCGAGCTGCGCGGCCAGCTCGCGGACGATGCGGGCTTCGCGTTCGGGGGTCAGCTCCGGCAGCGACAGGTGCGATCGGACGAACGCCTGCCAGTCACGCACCGTCGCCCCCGAGGACGGCGTTGATGGCATCCACGTATTGCTTCCAGGTCGCGCGTTCCGCGGCGAGCGCGCGCCGGCCGTCGGCGGTGAGCCGGTAGAAGCACCGCTCGCGCTCGCCGGCCTTCTCGACCCACCGGCCCTTGATCAGGCCGCGGTTCTCGAGGCGGAGGAGCGTGGGGTAGAGCGTCGGCAGCGCGAACGTGAGGCGGCCGCCCGAGCGCGCCTCGATGAGCTTGCCGATCTCGTAGCCGTGGCGAGGCCGCGCGTCGAGGAGCGACAGGATCAGCATCTCGGTGCTGCCCTTCTTCAACTCGGGACTGAACATCGTAAGGCACCCTATATGTAGCGACGCGTAGTATGACGGGAAAACGGGGCACAGGGTTTGCGGGAACACAAAAAGTGTTTCCGGCCCGGAACCTGAGCCGGTCGCGGCTTCCTTGTCAACCGTGGCCGCAATCCCGTTGTATATCCGTCAGTGCAGGGCGGCCGGATCGCCGGCTCAGCCTGCAAAAGGAGCGGACATGATTCTTGCCCTCGTATTCGCCGGCCTGCTGGCGGCGCTCATCGTCGCGACCGTCCTGCTGGCGAGGCTGTGGAGGCGCCAGCAGCGGAAGGCGCGGGAGTTCGGCTATCCCACGCTCGGCGCCTACCTCCGGGCGGCGCCGGCAACCGACGAGGAGCGGCGCGATGCCGCGGACCTGACGCTCAGGGGGGTTGTCTTCTGCCTTCTGGGGTTCATCTTCCCGCCGCTGCTGCTCATCGGGGTGTTCCCGCTGTTCTACGGAGCCAGGAAGCTCGTGTACGCGTCGCTGGGCCTCGGGCTGCTCGACGATGCGGACCGGACCAATCCAGGGGCGTGACGGAAGTCCCCGAACGAAGTCGTCGCCGTACGCGACGCCGTGCAGGCGGTCCGGCGCGGCGATCGCAACGCGTTCGCGCGAATCGTCACGCTGTACCAGCGGCGGCTGTTCGGGCTCGCGCTGATGATGACGCGCGATCCGTCGGCCGCCGAGGAAGTGGCGCAGGACGCGTTCGTGCGCGCGTTCGTGCACCTCGACGCCTACCAGCCGGGGCGGCCGTTCTATCCCTGGCTCTCGACGATTGCCGTGCGGCTCGCCCAGAACTGGCTGGTCAGGCGGGCGCGCATCGGGGCGCGCGAGGGCGCGGAGCTGCCGGCGGAGCCAGCCGCCGCGCCGCTGACCGATCCCCTGCGGGACCTGATTGCCGACGAGGACGATCGCGCGCTCTGGCACTCGGTCCGCGCGCTGTCCTCGGGCGAGCGCACAGCCGTGATCCTCCACTACCGCCAGGAGATGAGCGTCGCCGAGATCGCCTCGGCGCTCGGCGTCACTGGCGGCACGGTGAAGACCCTGCTCTTCCGCGCGCGGCGGAAGCTGCGCCTGGCGCTCGCCAACACCATCGACGGGAGTGAGTCGAGATGAGAGACGACATCGAGCCGTTGCTGTCGCGTCTTCCCGAGCCCGCGCCGCCATCGTCGCTGGCCGCCGGCGTGATGGCGCGGATTGCGCGCGAACCGGATCGCGCGAGCGTCGCGGACGTCCTCCGGAGCGCTGCGCCGGACCGCGGTGAGCGGCGCGCCTGGCTCTGGGCGGTGTTGGGGCTCGCCGTCGTCGCCGGCGTGCTCGCGCGCGGGTGGTCGAGCGACGGCTTCTCCGCGGACGTGATGTCGTTGCGAACCGGCACGACCTGGCCGCGCCCGCTGATGCCGTTCGACGGATGGGCCGGTACTGCTCGGTCTCGGGTTGTGGGTGTTGCTGATCGGCCTGTTTGCCCCGCTGCGGCGGGAGCGGGCGGTAACGCCTCGTCATGAACCCGGATTCGCGCTCCGGGTGCGGCTCACCGGACATCCAGCAGACGTCGCGGGCACGGTGATCCCTGGAATTCGAACCAGGTAACGCCCTCGACGACCATGTCATACCTGAGCTCGTATTGGCCTGGGCCGAGCGAACCCGCGACTGTCATGGCGACCTCGACTTCCTCACCGGGGGCCACATCGCGAGTCAAGGCCGTGCGACCGAGATCCTCTCGGATCACCTCCCCCTTGTTCGTGCATATTTTCAGTCCACAAGTGACCTGCCCGCCGAAGCGCCGGCCGCGGGCTTTCCACGTCACCGTTCCGGTGTTCGTGATGCGAAGGACGTCGGTGAACGGCGCGCCACTCCGGGCGGAGGAAGAGACGCGGGCGAGAACGATCGTCGGGGCGCGGCCCGAGCAGTTCGCACGCGATGCTTAGGGCCCGTCAAGGAATAACTGTGACATTCTGGCCGTCGATGCATCCCGCCTCGCGGCGTTGCTCGTCGGTTAAATGCACTCGGCATTCGCCCTCCTCGCGCCTGGCGATCCGGGCGCCTCGACGCCCGGAGATGCCACACTTATTCCTTGACGGGCCCTTAGGTCGAACAGGGATTTCCAGCTGTCTTTCGCGCTCGTCCAGTGCAGGGGGAAGTTGAGGCTGGTCGTCCCGTCCTGCCGCTCATCGGCGAGCGCCTCTGATTTGTCCGAGTCCCGGCAGATGGACGGAACGTCCCTGTTCTCCCATGCCAGCAGCTCCTGAGGCGTCATCGACGCCAGCGATGTCTCGCCCGGAATTCCGCGGAAACCGAAGCGTCCGACACCCGGATCGGCGTCGCCGCCGGACTCACGAGGCTCATCATCACGGGACGGCGGGTGGTCGGGAACCCGGCCCTTCACGAGGCGTCTGGTTGAGCGGCGCAGCAGCTCGAGCAGGCCCATCGCGTTTCCTGGAGATGTTGCCGTTCGCCAAAATCGGTCCGGTTGAAGGGACGGGAGGCCCTGATTCTACCGAATCGGCCCCAAACGATCGCCGCTTCAACTGCCGCTCCCGCCGGGCTGCCACCGGCCCAGGCTCCGTTCTCAAACCTCACGCGGGGGTTCCCGGATGCAGCGGGAATTCCGTTCCGACGCCGCGGTGTACCAGGGTCGAGAGCGACGTACTCCTTTATCGGTGCCACTGCCGGGCTACAATTCCTTGACATGAACCAGGCGAACTGCGGCGACAATCTCGACGTGTTCCGCCGCGGCGCGCCTGAGGAGTCCGTCGACCCCGTACATCGTGTCCCGCCGCTCAACCCGACGCGACCCTCACGATTCGGTCCGACAAGTCGCATGCCTGCCACGACAATCGTTCTTCTCGGGTGCGCGCTCCTGGCCGGACCCGTCCACGCGCAGGACGGACCGGTCTATGTCGGCGGGTCTTTTCTCCTCGTGTCCACCAGCGCGACGATGTCGTGGCCTCCGCGCCTGTTCGCGACAGCGTTTTGCGGGTACGGCCAGGGGCCGTCGTTTCCCGCGGCCGGGTCTGGCGTCCGGTAGTAGAATTCATCGATGAAGAAATTCGTGGCCGGTGTGATCTTCACGCTTGATCGTATGTGCGGGCAGCGTGTTTGCGGTTTCGCGTTTCGGCCTGTACCCGATCGGTGCCGACAATCCTCCCAGTTCGCTTGAACGGGCCCTCGCGAGCCGCGCGATGGACGTCTACGCGGACAAGCACAAGCCGGAGGGAGACAATCCGACCGAGCTCACCGCCGCGAATCTCACGGAGGGCGCGCAGTCGTACGAGCAGCACTGCGCGTTCTGCCACGGGGGCGCGAAAGCGAAAATCAGCCCGCTGCGCGACAAGTTCAGCCCGCCGGCGCCGCAGCTCGTCAATCGAATTCCGCATGACGAGGATGCGTGGCTCTTCTGGGTGACGAAACACGGTGTGCGGATGACGGGCATGCCGGCGTGGGACGGCGTCAGGACGGACGAGGAGATCTGGAAGATCGTCGCGTTCATCAAGCACAGCGACAAGCTGCCGCCGGAGACGCAGGCGGCATGGCAGGCGCTGGCGGCGACACCCGGTCAGGCCGGGGAACTCACCCCCGGACAGATCCCTCAACCGCCGGGGGCGACTCCGAAACAGTGACCCTGCGCACTCGATTCAGCGTTTCTGCCGCGGAGTTTACGGTCGCAGATGGGACCCGACTCGTTCAAGGTCGTGGACTGCCAGATGACGGGAGCATGACGCGCCGCACCCTGACAGGTGTCCTCGTCGCGCTGGCGCTCATCGGCCCGCCAGGGTGCGTGCATTTCGAGCCAAAGCCCATCACCGCTCCGGCGAACCTGGCGGCGGTCGAGGCGCGGACTCTCGATGCGCCCGAGCTGGGCGCCTTTCTCGAGGCGAACAAGGAAGTGGCCGCGTGGCCGCCGCCCGCCTGGACGATCCAGACGCTGACGCTGGCGGCGTTCTACTACCACCCGGATCTGAACGTGGCGCGCGCGAGCTGGGCCGCCGCGCGCGCCGGCGTCATCACGGCCGGCGCCAGGCCGAATCCCGACCTCGGCTTTGCGCCGGGCTTACAACTCGACGACTCCGGCCAGCCTGATCACGCCGTGGATCCTGACGCTCAACCTCGATTTCACGATCGAGACGGCGGGCAAGCGCGGGCACCGAATCGCCGAGGCCCGGCAGCTCTCGAACGCGGCGCGGCTCGACATCGCCACCACCGCGTGGCGGGTGCACAGCCGCGTGCGGCAGGGCCTCGTGGACCTGTACGCCGCCACTGAGCGGGCACGGCTGCTCGACGCGACGCTGGCGATTCAGGAGTCGATCGTCACGCTGCTCGAGCGCCAGCTCGCGGCCGGCGACATCTCGCCGTTCGAGCTGGCGCAGGCGCGGCTCGCGCGTGATCAGAATCCGCCTCTCCCAGCACGACGCCGCGCGGCAGGAAGCCGAGGCCCGCGTGCAGCTCGCGAGCGCGGTCGGCGTGACGGCGCACGCGATGGAAGGCGTGAGGCTCGACCTCACGGCGCTCGAAGGCGCGGCGCCCGACGTGCCGTCGGCCGAGGCCCGCCATCAGGCGCTCGTCAACCGGCCCGACGTGCTCGGCGCGCTCGCCATGTACGCGGCGAGCCAGGCGGCGCTGCAGCTCGAAGTGGCCCGGCAATACCCCGACATCCGCCTGGGCCCCGGGTACGAGATGGACCAGTCCGACAACAAGTGGACGCTCGGCCTTGGCGTCACGCTGCCGATCTTCAACCGGAACCAGGGACCCATCGCCGAGGCCGACGCGCGCCGGACCGAAGCGGCGGCGCGGTTCATGTCGGTCCAGGCCGGCGCCATCGGCGGGATCGACCTCGCGCTGGCGGCCTATCGCGCCGCGCGCGAGAAGGCCGACGCCACCGACGCGATGCGGGGCGACCTGCAGAAGCAGGAACAGACGTCGCGGGCGCAGTACGCCGGCGGGCAGATCTCCCGGCTCGAGCTGAACGGCATCCAGCTGCAGCTCGCCGGCACCGAGCTGGCCCGGCTCGACGCGCGCGTCGAGGTGCAGCGGACGCTCGGCCAGCTCGAAGACGCCATGCAGAGCCCGACGCTCGCGGACTGGGTGTCCGAGACGCCGCCGAAGGCGCCCGCGGACATCAAGCGTTGAGATGAGGACGCGAATCATGAGAGACCGGACGTTCAACGGGCTGGCGATCGCCGCGGCCCTTGGTGCCGCCGTCGCCGGCGCGTGCTCGGCGGCGTCGCCGGGCTCGTCCGACGCCGAGCCGGAATCGCCCCCGACGGTCGTGGCCGTCGAGGTCGCGCCAATCGTGCGGACGACGCTGCACGGCTACGTGGCGGCGTGGGGGACCGTGGAGCCCGAGCCGGCCACGCGCACGCGCCAGGCCGCCACCGCGCGGGTCTCGTCGCTCGTGCCCGGCCTCGTCGCCAAGGTCAACACCGCTGAGGGCCAGAAGGTGGCCAGGGGCGACGTGCTGTTCCAGCTCGACACGCGCGTGGCAGACGTTGCGGTGGAGAAGGCCCGCCAGGCGGTGGGCTACGCCGAGCAGGTGTTCGCGCGGCAGAAGCTGCTCGGTCCCGGCGAGGCGACGTCCCAGCGTGCGTACCAGGAAGCCGAGCAGAACCTGGTGGTGGCCCGGAACGAGCTGAAGAACGCCGAGGCGCAGCGCGCGCTGCTGACCGTCGAGTCGCCGCTTGCCGGCACCGTCGTGCACCTCAACGCGCGGCCGGGCGACACCGTGGATATGGCCAACGTGCTGGCCGAGATCGTGGACCTCAATCGGCTCACCGTCGGCGCCGCGGTGCGCAGCGTGGACATCCCGCGGCTGAAGGTGGGCCAGCCGGCCGAGCTCTGGACCGAGCGCGAGGCGGCGGGCGCGCCGGCCGTGGGCTCGGTTGTGTATCCGAGCTCGCTGGTGTTCATCGGGTCCGAGGTGAATTCGAGCACGGACACGCTGCGCGTGCGCCTCGTCGTGAAGCCGGGCGCCGGCCTTCGCCCCGGCCAGTTCGTGAACCTGCGCATCGTCGCCGAAGAGCACCGGGACCGGCTGGCGGTGCCCGTGGCGGCGGTCGTGACGCGCGAGGGGGTGAGCGAGGTCGCGATCGTGACGGGCGACCGCGCCGCCAGGCGAGCGGTGACCGTCGGCCTCGAGGACGGCGGCCTTGTCGAGATCGAAGGCAAGGGCCTCGATGCCGGCATGACGGTGGTGACCGAGGGCGCCTACGGCCTGCCCGAGGAAAGCCAGATTCGGGTCGTCAGCCGGCCCAGCGGGTCATGACCGCCCCATCGATCCTCGGACTGTTCGCGTCGCGCTACAAGGTGGCCATCGCCTTCGTGTCGGTGGCGCTCTGCCTCGGCGGCGCGTACGCCGCGTTCCACATGCCGTCGAGCGTGTTTCCGCAGACCGACTTTCCGCGCGTCGTGATTCTCGTGGACAACGGCGTCATGCCGGCCGACGAAATGATGGCGACGATCACGCGCCCCATCGAAGAGGCGATGAAGGACATCCCCGGGTCGCTGAGCGTGCGGTCGGCGACCGGCCGGGGGTCGGCGGAGATCAACGTCTTCTTCAAGTGGTAGGTGGACATGGTCCAGTCGGAGCTCTACGTGCTGAGCCGGCTGTCGCAGATCCGCGGCACGCTGCCGGCGACGGCCGAGACCTCCGTCTACCGCCTCACCTTTTCGGCGTTCCCCATCATCGGCGTGAGCCTGACCAGCCAGACGCGCAACATCACCGAGCTCTGGGAGACCGCGCGCTACAACCTGAAGCCGCGGTTCCTCCGGATCCCCGGCGTGGCGCGCGTGGACCTCGTCGGCGGCCGCACGCCGGAGTACCACGTCATCGTGGATCCGACGAAGCTGCAGGCGGCCGGGCTCGGCCTGGCGCAGGTCACCGAGGCGCTGAGGCAGAACAACCTCGTGTCGCCGGCCGGGATGCACGAGGAGGACCACACGCTGTACCTGACCGTGGTGGACGGCCGCGTGACACCATCCCGCAGATCGAGAACATCGTCGGTGTCGGTCGCCGGCGGCGTGCCCGTGCGCATCAAGGACTTCGCGCGCGTCGAGCGCGGCCCCGAGCCGGTCTTCAACGTGGTCACGGCCGACGGCGTGAACGCCGTGCTGCTCAACATCCGGAGCCAGCCGGACGGCAGCACGCTCGACATCGCGGACCGCGCTGGACGCCGAGCTGGCGACGCTCCGGCGCGAGCTGCCGCCCGACATGAAGCTGGCGTTCTTCTACGACCAGTCCGTGCTCGTGCGCGAATCGGTCGGCAGCGTCTGGGAGGCGATTCTCTTCGGCCTGATGCTGTCGGTGCTCATCCTCTACTTGTTCCTCAAGAGCTGGGGCACCACGCTCGTCGCCACGCTGGTGATTCCGGTGACCGTGCTCATCACGCTCGTGGCGATGAAGCTGACCGGCCTGAGCTTCAACCTGATGACGCTCGGCGGCATCGCCGCGGCCATCGGCCTCGTGATCGACGACGCCATCGTGGTGGTGGAGGCGATCTACGCGAAGATGATGACGGGCCTCGAGCCCTCGGACGCCGTGCAGGCGGGGATCGGCGAGATCGTCCGGCCGCTGGTCGGCTCCACGCTGACGCCGGTGGTCGTGTTCATTCCGCTCGCGTTTCTCGACGGCATCACCGGCGTGTTCTTCCGCGCGCTGGCGATGACGATGGTGGTGTCGCTGCTCACCTCGCTGGTGCTGGCGGTGACGCTGACGCCGTCGCTGGCCGCGTGGCTCATCCGGTTCACGCGCCGGTCCGGCTCCGAGGCGCACCCCGAAGAAGGCGGGTTCCTGCTGCGCCGCGTCATCCGGGTCTACGAGGTGGCGGTGCGCGGCGCGCTCCGGTTCCGCTGGCTGACGGTCGCGGTCTGCCTGCTCGTGCTGTCGCCGGCTTTGGCCTCTACAGGCAGCTCGACAGCGAGTTCCTGCCCCCGATGGACGAGGGCGGGTTCGTCATCGACTACTTCACGCCGCCGGGCACCAGCCTCACCGAGACGAACCGGCAGCTGCTGCAGGCCGAGACGATCCTGCGCGGCGTGCCCGAGGTGGAGAGCTACTCGCGCCGCACGGGCGCGCGGCTGGCGCTGGCCATCGCCGAGCCGAACACCGGCGACTTTCTGGTCAAGCTGAAGCCGGACCGCGCGCGCTCGACCGAGAGGTGATCTCGGAGCTCCGCGCCAGTTCAACCAGGCGCTGCCCGGCGTCAACTGGGAGTTCCCCGGCATCCTCGGCGACTGATCGGCGACCTCACGTGGTCGCCGCAGCCGATCGAGATCAAGCTCTTCTCGACCGACGTCGCGTTCCTGAAAGCGCAGGCGCCGGAGGTGGAGGCGAAGATCAAGGAGATCCCGGGCGTGGTGGACACCTTCGACGGCCTGGTGTACGCCGGCTCGACGCTCAGCCTGAAGGTGCGCACCGATGGACGCGCAGCGGTTCGGCCTGACCACTGACGACATCGCCACGGCCGTGAACACCGCGATGCTGGGCCAGACGGCCTCGTCGGTGCTGGAAGGCGACCGCGTCGTGGACATCCGCGTGATGGCCGATCCGTCGCGCAGCGACCGGGTCGCGACCTTGCGCGACCTGCCCATCCGCGCGCCGGACGGACGCGTGGTCACGCTGTCGCAGGTGGCGGACGTCGCCGAGGAGCCGGCCAGCTCGAACTGCGGCGCGAGGACCTGCGGCAGGACGTGGCGGTGACGGCGCGGCTCGAAGGCCGCGACCTGGGCAGCGCCATGGCCGAGATCCAGTCGATGCTCGACCGCGACACGTCGATGCCGCCGGGCACCATCGAGTACGGCGGGCTCTACCAGCAGCAGCAGGAGTCGTTCCGCAACCTCGTCGTCGTGCTCGGCATGGCCATCGTGCTCGTCTTCACCGTGCTGCTCGTCGAGTTCCGGTCGTTCCTCGAGCCGATCGCCATCGTCTTCGGCGCCGTGCTGGCGCTGTTCGGCACGGTGCTCGCGCTGTGGCTCACCGGCACCTCGCTCAACATCGTCTCGTTCCTCGGCGCCATCATCGGCGTCGGCATCGTGGCCAAGAACGGCATCCTGATGCTGGATTTCGTCGAGCACCTGCGGGCCGACGGCCTGACGCTCGAAGAGGCGCTGGTCCGATCCGGCCGGCGCCGGCTGCGGCCGGTGCTCATGACCTCGCTGGCCGCCGCGCTCGGCATGCTGCCGCTCGCCTACGGCATCGGCTCGGGCGCCGACATGCTCCGGCCGCTGGCCATCGCCGTGATCGGCGCGCTGTGCATCTCGGTGCTGCTGTCGCTCGTGGCGACGCCGGCGGTTTACTACCTGATGCG
>CAWFPR010000013.1:0-280344 GCA_963817635.1 uncultured Acidobacteriota bacterium
ATGCCCGGCACTCGCTTGGCATCGAGCGTTTTCTCGCCCAGGCGCCGGCGCAGCGCGCTCCGCACTTCTACGGGCAGCACGGCAGACACGACGCACTGGTTCTTCCGAAGGAGCCTCAGTACTTCCGGACGCCCTGGTTCGTCGACGTAACGCTTGATGAGTGCGCTCGTATCGAAATACGCGTAGTCCATGGCCGACTACGTGCGATCGTCGCGATCGTCGATGATGGTCTGTGAGAGCGGCGTGCCGCCGCTCGGAACCGGTTCGAAGCGCGGTAATGGTCCCTTGCGGGTGGGCAACGTCACCAACCCTTCGTCCGCCATGCGCTTGAGCGCAGCGCCAGAGTCGCGCTCGTCTTTGATCGGCTTGATGACGGCGATGGGCTGGCCGCGTTCTGTGAGGACGACTTCCTTGCCTGCGCGGACGGCCTTGATCGCTTTCGAGAAGTGTTGGTTGGCTTCGCGCAATCCGAGCTTCATGTAGTGATGTTACTACATTCTGGGCCTTAGCTCGGCTATGGCTGACAATTGGCTGACAATCGGTAGCGGCTCGCGGTTTACTGCAGTTGCCCCAAATCGCGAAATTCCCAAGGAAAACGAGGGGCAGCGGTCTCCCGCTGCCCCCAGTTGTGTGGGTTCCTTCGCCTTGGGCGCAGGGGGTCGCTGGTTCGAATCCAGTCGCCCCGACCAATTCTCAACGTTTTCACACGTCTGTGAATCTGGCTGCGGATCGAGCGTCGGCTGACAATCGGGAGCGTGCCAACCCTGCTCGTCGCGCATTTCCTTCACCCAATCTGAGCGGTTGCTTCGTCAGCGTGCTCGACACGACTGACGCGTCGTTCGCGCGCATGTGAAGGAGCCGCATGTTGTGGAGGACGTAGAGCCCAGCCCCGCACCACGGGCATCGTGGGGCGGGGGCCATCGGGGGCGCGTGCCCGTTCGATCTGCAGGAAGGTGAACGCGACGGCCGTGAGTACGACGTGATGCGTCCAGCCCTGATAGGTACGGCCTTCGAAGTGATCGAGGCCGAGGTCGTCCTTGAGTTCGCGGTACTGTTGTTCGATGGGCCAGCGGCTGGCAATAGATGCTATGTAGGCACCCGGGCGCGCGGCTGTGAAATGGCCCTGCCCGCGTTCCGTGGCACCCGCCGCGGGGGCCACATCCCGCTCCTCCCAGGTGTCCGCCTCGATTCAATCCCCAGGGCGCGGCGCCCGGGCCGCGGTTTCGTCCAACACGTTTTTAGCCCACCGTCGCGGCGGTGAACGTGTCGCCACGTCCCCACCTCTTCGCGCCGCGCCGCCAGGCTAAGAACGCTCTGCGTTCTCAGACCCGAGCCCCACGGACGGCTGATTAGCGCTGGGGAACTGGCGTTCCGCCCAAAAGACGGACGGTCATGGCACCACCGACAGCCCTGTCAGCGCGAGGCCTTAGCGTGAGTACCCGCGTCGCGCGAGCACTTTCCCCTGCCTCCCCTTCAGTTTGACTTCTATGGGGTGCCATCCTCGCGCGTCCACTCCGACGGGGACGTAGCTGAGCACATAGCGGCTCCGGAACTCCTTCACGATCGACACGAATGCGTCGCGGACCCGATCGGTCCGCTCCGCATTGAGGCTCTTGCCGCCCGTCTCCCGCGCCAGGGTGTCCACGAAGGACTCCATCAGCGCGGGCGGCGCGACGTTCGGCACGTCAGGCTGAAATCCTGAATGAAAATCCACGCGGAAGCCGACCGTGCGTTGCGTCTGCTTGGCGCGAGCCTCGACGGCATAGACGACCGCCTCCGTTCGGCCCGCGAACTCGAGCACGGCTTGCCCGGAAAGCCAGCTCGCTGTGTCTTCTCCGTCGGAAAACAGGAGCACCAGCGCGCGCCCTGGCTCACGATCCTGAAGGGTGAGCGAGACGTAGGTCGCATCATGCAGGGCTGTCGCCCCCCCCGCCTTGACTCGCTCCATTGCGTCCTCAATTGCCTTGCGATCTTCCGCCCAATCGCACAGAAGATCGATCTCGGCGGAGAACGTCAACAGCGCGGCGCGATCACCGGGGCCGAGTACGTCCATCACTGCCGATACGGCGCGTTCGAGATCCCTCAAGGGTTCGTTCCGGACGCTGCCGCTCACGTCGAGCGCCAGCAGCACACGCAGTGGAACGTCCTCGACCGCGACCGACTCGATTTGCTGCGGCACACCCGAGTCACGAAGTTCAAAATCGGAGGCCTTCAGGCCGGCCACAGGCCGACCGCCGTCCGTCGCGAGCACGTCCACGCGCACGCCCTCGACCCCGACTCGAAACGTCCGCTGCGGATTCGCTGCGAGCAACAGCGCGGCCAGACCTACCGTGGCGAAATCCTTCATCGTCGCGTCTCGCGCCTGAGGTCGTTCAGCCGCCTGGATACACCGTCGCGCGTTTCGAAGAAATACGACCACCACGGCTCGTCGCGGCTGTCTACGACCGCGTCAATGGCGCCCCGCAGCACGTCGCGCGCGTCGCCTCTCCGGCCCGCGTTCTCGAGCACCTTGCTGACCGCGATGTATGCAACTTGACACGTGGGGATCAGCGCGACCGCCTCGCGGTAAGCCCGCTCGGCTTCATCAAACCGTCGCGCTCGCTCGTATAGTGCGCCCTCGAAGAGGGCCGCCAGATAGGCGATCCGGCGGTCTGTCGAACCCCGCGCCTCCCGCAGATGTCGATGCGCGTCCTGGATCTCACCGCGAAGGCCCTGCACCCGTCCAAGATGGAGGCGCAGGTCCGGGCTGGCCGCCCTCGGGGTCAGGGACTCGGTGAGCCAGGCGGCCGCTTGATTCAGCCGCCGCACGTGGCCCTGTTTCATGTTCAGGATCGACGCGCGGGTCGCCAGAGCTGGACCCTGCCCGTGGACGCGGCCAGACATGGTCGGCGGTGGCGGAGGCTCGGTCGGCAGCGCTGCGTTGGTGGCGAGAAGTTCCTGCAGAGTCCCGCTCTCTTCGAGAATCGCACCGTCACGCGGCAGACGCGTGCGGCCGATCTGCAGAAACCACTCCGCGACCGTCAGCCAGTTGCGATCGCGCAGCAACCGCGCGATGGCGACGTACCAGCGGCTCGTGTAAGGCCGCCTTCCCGGTCCGGCTTTCATCAGGATCTGGCTGCCGGCGTCGAGATGGATCAGAGCTCGATCGTTGTCGGCGTCATCGATCAGGCGGATGGCTGCATCCGTGTGAAGCATCGCGGCCGCTTTGAATCGAACGTCCTCCCAGGGCTGCACCGAGTCGGCGGTCGTGCCGATCGCGTCGAGAACCGTCTGGATCCGGCTATGGCTCCAGGCGAGGATTTCCGTGACTGGTGCCTCGCTGCCCTGTCGGTACGCAAGAATCAGGACGTGGTAGCGCTTCAGGTCCGCCTCGACCCGATTTCTTTCCGGCTGGCCTCGTTGCAACAGATGTGGGGCTGCAGCGAACGTGGCCAGGAGCGTGGTCATCACCACGAAACAGCTAGTGGGCATGATGTCGGACGCCCCTGACCACCGCAGCGGCTTCCATCGAAGGACGCCGGTCGGAACTACCCACCTTGACAACCGTCGTCACCGCCGCAGAACCACACGTGAGGTTGGTGCGAGAACAGGCCGCACCAAGCCGATCCACCCGTCGCAACGGCTGCAGTAGACGCAGTGCGCCCAGCAGCTCGCGAAAGCGTCCGGGACGCTCCCGTAGCACGCTTCCAATCCTCCGCAGTTTTCATGCGACTCGGCATCGCACGCGACAGCGGCCTGCAATTCCCAGGCTTCACAATCTTGGCAGCATGCAGTCGCCCCGACAGCCGGAGCTGCGACCGTCGCGTGCAACACGAATGGGCCGGCCATTGCCGCGGACGTCATAAGGACGCCACACACGCGAACGAACCTCCGAGTCACTTCCTACCTCCTTGCGCTTCAGGCGCGTCGACCCGATCAGTTGCCACAGATGCATCAGGAAACTTCTGGCCAATCCAACCCTCTATGTCCTTTCTGGTTCGACCAACGTACGCCCCGGTCCAAGATCTTTCGAGCATGCCACTGGCGGAGATCACGAGCGTCTGAGGTGTAATCCCCAACCCGTACTCATGGATGGTCTCAGTCGTCGGATTGATGTAGATCGGAAAGTCCAGCTGCGCCTTGCGAACGTACTCAGCAACGCCGTCCGCGGCAAGCGACACACCGATGACCGTATTCCTCGGCCTTTCGCCACTCTCGCGACGAAGTGAATGCCGTCCAGGTTGCTTTCACACCACTTACACAACGGACTAAAAACGTACAGGAGGGTTTGGTGTCCATTAGTCGTATTGTATCCAATCATTTCCCGCGACCCATCGACGTGTTCTGCAACGAACGGCGAAAGGACAGCGCCAGCAGCGGGCCCTCGGGTGTTGTCCAGTGGAACACTGTTGGTTCGACTGGCCCCAGGCGGACCAAGCACCAGAACGAGGTTTGTTATCAGCGACATACTCAACAACCCGAGCAACACCCAATCGTAACGACTCGCCAGGGTGCTTTCTCTTCTCTGCGTCGTCATCGACCCCGCGCTAGTCGCTGGTCGCCCTGCGTCGCTCCGGTCTCGATTGTCCGGGAGCGCTGGTGCGCGTCAAGACTCACCTTCGGCGCTGCGCGGCCTTGACCCGCCCGGCGCGCTCCCTTCGGGCCTGGCAATTACTGGAGCGACGCGGTCAATGACCCCCACGGTCAAATTGCCCACCAGGCGGGCCCACTATTTGCCCGACGTTTCGCTCGACTCCTCAGCAGTCGGGATTTGATCTGGAGGCAGCCAGACGACTCGGCCTTCCCGCCACACAGCGACCGGATCGCCGTCTCGCTTATGACGTTGAAGGGCGTCACGAACGGCCGCGCGAAGCGCACGCCCGATTCGATCAAGATCACCAGCCCGCTCGACGGGTGTCGCGCCCGAATTCGGCATCGTCATGACTGCAGGTCCTCCAGGGATTTCCACGCCTCCGCATCAGCAATCACTGCGGAGGCACCAAAGGCTCGGGAAGCGATCAGACGTGGGCTCACCACGTCGGCGTTGTCGTAAATGTTCCACGCATCAACCGCAGGCATGTAGATAGAGAAGAGATTCCTCAACCCCGCGACGAATCGTCGCCGGACGACGGCGTCAGGAACGTGGTGACCGCCGCGCCGGACGCGGTCTGCCACACGAGCCACCGCCAAGTCCGCGGAAGGCAACGACAGGAAGATCAAATGAGTCCGGTAGCCGGAGGCTTGAAGTTCCCGGAACCAGCGTGCATGCGAGCGCCCTGATAGCGTGGTTTCAAAGGCGAAGTCCCGACGCATGCTCGCGAGTGCGCGTAAGCGCTCGAGCATGACTTTTCCGGCGGTCACGGCGGCTGCATCGGGCCGATACGCGGACAGTCCCTGCGCGATCGTATCGGCGTTGACGAACTCGTCAACGGCGAGAGCGTCCTTGAGCAGATACGGAGCGGTCGTGCTCTTGCCGGCGCCGTTGGGACCGGCGAGGACGACTGTCAGCGGGGT
Source organism: uncultured Acidobacteriota bacterium (assembly GCA_963817635.1). Classification (GTDB taxonomy): domain Bacteria; phylum Acidobacteriota; class Vicinamibacteria; order Vicinamibacterales; family 2-12-FULL-66-21; genus CAWFPR01. The sequence goes on from CAWFPR010000013.1 coordinate 5,494, forward strand.
GTGCGAAGTCATGGGTTAGAGGGATTCGGCTTCGTGTTCAATGCACTTCTGTTGCTGCTTCCATTCAACGCCAAATGGCGGGTTGGCGAGCATGTAGTCGAACGTGCGTGCGTCTCGGCAGTCATGCGATGTGCCTGCGAACGGTCCCCATCATCAGTGTCCTGTCAGACCTGCAGCCAGTGCTCAACCGGCTTGGTCAGGAATTCGTCCAGTGAAATGCCGTCGGCTCCGATTAGAAGCGTTCGCTTTGGCTTGAAGGCCTCGGAAAAGGCCGCCAGCCCGGAGAACGCGTCTGGCGCGCGACCGCTCTTCACCTCGATGGCGAGCACCGTGCGGCCTGCGCGGATGACGAAATCCACTTCTTGGTTCTGTTCGCGCCAGTAGAACAGCTCGCAGGTTCCGCTGGCGGCGGCGTTCGCGAGATGAGCGCCCACCGCGGACTCGACGAGGCGGCCACGAAACTCTCTGTCCGACCGCGCTTCCTCAGGTGACAAGCCGGATTGTGCGGTCATGAGCGCCGTGTTCAGCACTTGCAGCTTCGGGCTTGAGCCACGTTGGCGCACGGACCTGCCGGGGTACTTCTGCAAACCGGTGAGCATCCCAGCGCCTGCAAGCAACTCGAGGTAGTGCGCGAGCGTCGTGGTGTTGCCCACGTCCTGCAACTGTCCGAGCATCTTTGTGTACGAGAGGACCTGGCCGGAGTAGCGGCAACCGAGTTCGAAGAGCCGTCGCAGGAGCGCAGGCTTGTCGACGCGCGTCATCAGAAGGACATCACGGGCAATAGTCGTCTCGATGAGCGAATCGCGGAGATTACGCTTCCAGCGTTGCGGGTCCTTGATGAGGGGCGCTGCTCCCGGACACCCGCCGGGGTACGGGTACTCCTCGAGAGAGAAGCCAAAGGCTGCGCGCATCTCGGCATACGACCAGTGCGGCAAGTGCACCGCTTCGAAGCGCCCCGCGAGGCTCTCGGTGAGCCCCTGCTGCATACGGAGAGGCGCCGACCCGAGCAGTACAGCTTTGAGCGGTGGACGAGCGCGCGAATCCTCGTCCCAGAGGCGCTTCACGGTGTCTGACCACCTCGGATTCTTCTGCACCTCGTTGAGCACCGGGAACAGAGCCGGTCTTGCCACCTTCGGCCGCCGCCGAGCCGCCCACGTTCCCACTGGGCGGCGAGCCAGGCGGTATCCCCGACAGTCGGTTCGTCGGCGGAGACGAAGACATTGGGGATGTCCAGGAGGCTCAGGACCTGTCCCACCAGGGTGGTCTTGCCCACTTGACGCGCGCCCGCGACGACCTGGAGAAAGCGACGCGGCTCGGTCAGCCTGGCGGCGAGCGTGTCAGCATGGCTCCGTTCAAACACGCGCGGCTCGGTGCTCATTGCGTTGAGTGAATTTGCTCAATTACGTGAGCAAGCGCAACTGCTCAGTTATGGGTGCGAGAAGGCGGCAGCGGTTGCCACTCCTGGCATCGATTTCGTCGGTGGAACCTCGGTTCTACAGATCGCGACCCGTGTTCAGAATTGATGAACAGGCCCAAATCCTGAACAGTCAGACCGTCAGGTCGATGATACGCATCGTCGATGACGATGCCGCCAGCGGGCGACTGTCACCGCCCGCGCGCGATCTCCAGATCCCGGTGGTCGAACGCGGACGCCATGCGGGCGATTTCCTGACGGGAGACACCGTATCGCCCCGCAACGGTTCGCCACGTCGAAACAGCCGCTGCGACCTCCGCGGCGATCTCTCGCGCTCTGGCGTCCGCAATCTCGAAGTACCCGGCAACCTCGAGGGCGAGCGCCAGCGATGCCGTGGTGTCGTCTTCGGTGATCGCCGTCGCCAGCACTCTTGGCTTGATGTCGATTGGCACAGGGTTGAGGTCGTACGCCGGCGAGAGACGCCACCCGCCTTGCCCGTCGTAGAGAAACGCGTGATTGCGGAGATGGTCGTCAGTATTGGATATGAGAATGGTGAAGACGATGCGGCGCCAGAGCGCCTCCATGTCCTCGGTCGGAGCAGCGCCGTACCGGCGGAGGACGTCGACGAATTCAAGGTAGCTCCGCGACTCGTTGTCCTTCGCGCCGAGCATGCTCCTGGCGGAGAGAAAGGGCAGGCGACGCCCTTTCACGCGGTCGAAGCGCGTCACGACGAGCACTGGCTTTCCGGCGACATCCTCGAGACGGGCGACAGAAGTGGCGATCCCGGCCTTGCGGGCAAGCGTCAGCGCGATCGCTTCCCACGCGACGACGTCAATCTCGTCATCCCGCCGCGGGAACTTCGCGATCGCAAGACTCCCGTCCTTCAGCCGGTACTGATGCCTTCGGGCGGGCGCCGCCCAGCGACGAGCCAGGCGCAAACAGCAGCCTCAGGTCTTCGTCCGTGTCCTTGTCGTCGACGATGTGCTCGGCCGCCGAGAGGAGCCTCGGCAGTTCAATCAGCGGCGGGATGCGCATCGCATCGGGCTCGCGCAGGAATGGGCCACCAGGTTGCTCTGCAAAGCGAAGCGCGCCCTGTCGCGCTTCATCGTCGACCATCAGTAGATAGTCGACCTCGCGAAGCGTGCGTGCCGCGCGGCCTTCGCGTTCGGCCCCCCGTCGCGACATGCGCCGCATGAGCGCTCGCCCCCATCGGTCGGGCGCCGAATCACCGATCGCTCCAAAGAGCGGCGCGTCCGGTGCGGTGTGAAAGGCCCCGGGCCCGAGCGCCAGCGCTGGTTCGAGCGCAAACCGAGCCGGATGCCGAAGCCAGTCCGGGCCGTACTCGAACGTGGCGCTCTCCTTGTTCTTGCGCAGTCGACTCCAGAGACGCCCCGTGAGATGCGGGACGCCATCCAGGTCGACGTAGACCAGAACCTCTCTATCCATCACGCACCGGCAGGCGGTTTCGACTGGCGAGGAATGCGAATACGCTTGGGCAGGCGATCCTCATCGAGCTGGAGCCCGATCGCGTCATTCTTCGGATCGGCGATGTCCGCAAGGTAGTCGGACAGTCCCAGAACGAAGAGCACGGTCGCGTAGCTGCCCATGGCCACGCCAGGCTCGCCCTTTTCGATCTTCAGGAGCGTCATGCGGCTGATGGACGCACGCTCGGCGGCGATCTGTACCGGGATGCGTCGCCGGCGCCGCGCGTCGCGGATGTCCTGCCCCAGCTTGCGCAAGGCCCGGCGGACGGGGATCGGGAGGACCACGGATGCCCGAGTTGTTCTCATAGCTTAAAGACTGTTTATATGGACTGTAACAGCTATAAAGTATATTATTATGGACGTTATGTCAACCGTCGGGCGGTCCGGCGAGAGAGCGCCTGAGCGACGCGTATGCTGAAGAGCTGAGGGTCGCAGTGAGCAACGCCGCCGTGCCGACTATGCTGCGGCGTCAGGTCGATGCCTGGGCCGACGCGAGCGCGGAGGCGACGACCCGTGGAGTCACTTGACCCTGACGCGTGCGTATGACACAGTCATACACATGGAAGAAGTGCTGACTATCCGCCTGCCCAAAGGCACGCGACGCCGCCTCGAGCGGCGAGCGAAGGCACAGAAGCTCACCGTCAGCCAACTTGTGCGCCGGGCGCTCGAACAGGATGAACTGCTGTCGAGCCTGGCCTCGGCCCGCGCCGAACTCGTGCCACAGGCACGTGCACAGGGCATCTACACGGACGAGGACGTGTTCGCGATCGTGTCGTGATCGTCGTCCTCGACACGAACGTGATCGTCGCGGCGCTGGTCGCCAAAGGGCTGTGCCACGAAGTCGTGGTGCGTGCCCTGGGTTCCTGCACCGTTGTGACGTCAGCCGCCCTGCTCGACGAACTCGAGCGCACCTTGCGCCGCAAGTTCTCGCTCGGTCCTGCCGCCCTGGCGTTCCTGGAACAGCTGCGACTTCGCGTTCGAATCGTCGAGCCCGCCCCGTTCAGCGCGCGCGTGTCCCGAGATGCCGATGACGACGTAGTACTGGCCACGGCTGTCGCCGCCGGAGCAGCCCTGATCGTGAGTGGCGACCAGGACCTCCTGGTCATCGGCCGCCACAAGCGTATCGACATCGTCTCTCCACGAGATTTTTTGAGGCGTCTGTCGCTCTGATCTGGCAAAGCCCTTCAGGGGAGTGCTGATCCTCACACCGCTCGCAACGCCTGCAGATTTCGCAGCCACGCGTCCAGCTGGTTCCGACTCGCGAAAATGCGGCTCCGCAGCCAGGCTCGATATCGCGAGACGACGTCGACCTCGAACATCAACTTATTTTCGAGCACGGCGCCTCGCCATTCGCTTCCGCCGAGGTGAACGGGTACATCGCGGAGCCGCTTGCGGACGATGAAGGCGACTCGCACGCGGCTGCAGGCAAGGGGTCGACGAGCCCGTTCGAGGCAGACCTGGAACTCTTGAGGGCGCTGGTGCGCGGCGCCGTGGTACTGCGCGGCAGTGAGGAGGCCGGCGTAGTAGCGCAGGCCCAGTCGCTCCATCAGCGAGGGGACGAATTGCTCGGCGGGAAGGCAGCCAAGGGCGTGATGTCCGGCGTCCCGGCCGCGATTCGCCTCGAGCTGCGCCCGGCCTCGCGTCGTCTGCCGGCGGCGAGGTCGGTCATCGCGCGATTGAAGCGGAGCGCGCGCCCCCTTGCGCCTGGCCGCGGCGGGCTTCCTTACTTCGAACGCTTCGACTTGCCAATCTGTTGAGGACGACCGCCTGGCGAACGAGCGCTTTGAAGGCGGACTCGTCAACGGTCTCTCCTTCGTGAATGTCGATCGCGCGGCGCACGTTTCCGTCAAGACTCGAGTTGAAGAGTCGGGCCGGGTCCTTCAGCGACGCGCCCCTGGCGAAGGTGAGCTTCACGACGCTCTTGTAGGACTCGCCGGTGCAGATGATGCCGTCGTGCGACCAGACCGGGGTGCCGGGCCTGGTTGGCTTGACCCACTTCCATTCCTCGACGACGTCCGGGTCTGCCTTCTTGATGAGCGTGCGCATTCTGCTGAGGGTTGCGCCGCGCCAGTCAGCAAGGGCGGCGATTCTGTCCGAGATGAGCTCGGACGGTGGCTGGCCCTGGCTCGCGACCGTCTTTTTCATGTTCCCATCCTAAGCGTTCGCCGGTGCAGCCTGCACGCGGCGCCAGAAGAAATACGAGAGCGCCCAGAGCACCCCAGTGGCCGCCGCCCAGCCCCACGCCTCCGGGCCATCGCCCACCGAGACGTGCGCGATGAGGGCAGAGCCGAGGGTGATGGCGAACCCGGCATAGACCCACTCCTTGAGCCGCGGCGGCACCGGCGCAAGCAGCAGCACCACGCCGAAGAACTTGGCCCACGAGAGCTCCACCCTGAAATAGGCGGGGAAGCCGAGGTGAATGAACGCTTCTGCCACCTGCGGCAGGCGCAGCTGCGCGTAGGCGGTGAAACCCATCTGCAGGCAGAAGAGCGCAGTGGCGATCCATAGATCACACCTCTGGCGTTCGGGGGGCTTCCGGCGGCGACGACGGCCGATTTCTGCAGGGTCAATTCCATGGTTCTTCCTCCCTTCAACCGGGCGCGGTCCCTGCGGCTATCTGCCCCACGTGAGCTGGGTCAGCTGGATGAGGTTGCCGCAGGTGTCGTTCACCGTGGCGATGGTCGAGCCGGTCACCTTGGTCGGCGCCGCCGTGAATTCAGCACCCGCCGCCTTCATTCGCTCGTAGTCGCGCTGGACGTCGTCCGTGAAAAACATCGCCGCGGGCTGTCCCTGCTGGAACCTCGCCTGTTGGAAGGCCCTGGCCGCCGGGCTGTCGTTCCGCTCGAGCTGCAGCTCGGCGCCGTCCGGCTCCTCAGGTGAGGCCACCGTCAGCCAGCGATACGGCCCCTGCGAGAAGTCCGCCTTCCTGGCAAACCCGAGCACTTCCGTGTAAAACCGTAGCGCCGTGTCCTGGTCGTCCACGTAAACCGTCATCAATTTGATCTTCAAGTGATACTCCTTCTCTTGTCACATCCGCGCCGCCTGCCGCGTCACTGGTATGACGGACCGCGAGAGGAGAGTGTGACCGATGCCCATACCTGAGTCGCTCGCCGGGCACTTCGAACAGCACCGGGCTCACTTGCGCGCGGTGGCGTACCGGATGCTCGGCTCCGCGAGCGAGGCCGAGGACGCGGTCCAGGAAAGCTGGATTCGCCTCGGCCGGACTGACGTCAGCGCCGTCGAGAACCTGCGAGCCTGGCTGACGACCGTTGTCGCGCGTGTGTGCCTGGACCTGTTGCGCGCGCGCAAATCGCGCCGCGAGGATGCGCTGGACGTGCACGTGCCCGATCCGGTCATCACTCGCGCCGACGGGGATCCGGAGTCCACGGCGATCCTCGCCGACTCGGTCGGGCTCGCGCTGCTGGTGGTGCTGGAGACCCTCGAGCCGCGGGAGCGGCTCGCGTTCGTGCTGCACGACGTGTTCGGCATGGCGTTCGACGAGATCGCGCCAATCGTCGATCGCTCGCCCGCGGCGGCGCGTCAGCTCGCGAGCCGTGCGCGGCGTCGCGTCCAGCACAGAGCCCCGAGTGCGGACGCCGACCTCCACGAGCAGCGGCGCGTCGTCGACGCGTTCCTGGCCGCCGCCCGCGAGGGCGACTTCGAACGGCTGGTCGCCGTGCTCGATCCGGACATCGTGCTGCGGGCTGATGGCGGGGCGCTCGCCGGCGCGTCACGGCTCGTCCGAGGCGCCGGGGCCGTCGCCGCACAGGCGGCGTCGTTCTCGAAGATCGGCTTGTCCACTCAGGTTGTTCTCGTGAACGGCAACGTCGGGATCGTGTCGCGCCTGCCGGACGGCCGGCTGTTTTCCGTGCTCGGCTTCACCATTGCCGGCGGTCGGATCCTGGAAGTCGACATCCTGGCCGATCCAGAGAGACTCAGCCGACTCGATGTGGCGGCCATCGAGGGCAAAGCGTAAGCTGCCCTCCTGACTCACGCCGGTAGAGCCGTAGAGCAGCGCCCGCGAGTGTCCGCATCCGGGACCGACGATCCCATGAGCAATCCTGCCGGGTCAGGGCTCCATCCGGTCGAGCACGGAGGCGAGGTTCTCCGTCCAGTGCGGCATCGGCCCCAGACGGGCGACGGTGGCGGCGATGTCGAGCACACTATATGCCGGTCGCCGGGCCGGGCGCGGCATGTCCGCGGTCGAGCAGGGCCGGACCCGGCACTCCGGGTTGGTCCGGGCCGCGATCTCCGTGGCGAAGTCGAACCAGGTGCACTCGCCCGCATCGGTGACATGCCATGTGCCGTCGGCCCCGCCGTCGAGCAGCCGCAGCGTCGCGTCCGCCAGGTGCTCGGCGCTCGTCGGACGGCCGCGCTGATCGTTCACGACGCGGAGTTCGGGCCGGCTCCGCGCCAGCGCCGCGATGGTGCGGACGAAATTGCGCCCCCAGGGCGCGTACAGCCAGCTCGTGCGAACGACGAGATGGCGCGCGCCGGAGGCGCGGATGCCGCGTTCGCCTTCGGCCTTGCTCCGCCCGTACGCCCCCAGCGGATTGAGCCGCGCGTCCACGGGATACGGTTCGGCGCGGGTTCCCTCGAAGACGTAATCGCTGCTGTAGTGGATCAGCGTGCACCCGGCCTCTGCGACGCGCTCCGCGAGCGCCCGCACGCCGACGCCGTTGACCGCCGCGGCGGCCTGCTCGTTGTCCTCGGCGCGATCGACGTCGGTCCACGCCGCGCAGTTGACGATGGTACGGAACGGCCGGAAGTCGAAGGCGGCGATCGATGCCGGATCGCCGAGATCGATCCGGTTGCGGCGCGCGGGCTGGTGCCCGATCCCGCGCGCCGACAGAAGCTGGCTCCACGCGCGCCCGAGCATCCCGTCAGGCGCCGAGGAGGAGCAGCGGCTCAGCGGGCGCTGGCACCGGCGAGGCTCTTCCCAGCGCGGGAGGCGCGCCGGGTCAATCGCGCGCAGCCGCTCGAACGCGCCATCCTTGGCCGAGAGTCTCGGCGTGGCGGTCGGCCACATGATGGCCAGGTCCGGATCGTTCCACGCGATGCCGATCTCGGTCTCGGGGTGGTACACCTGGGTGCACTTGTAGGCAAACAGCGCGCTGTCGCTCCTGACGCAGAAACCGTGCGCGAAGCCCGCGGGGATGTAGATCTGCCGGTGGTTCGCCGCCGACAGCGCGGCGCCGATCCACCGCCCGAACGTCGGCGATCCCACGCGCACGTCCACGACCACGTCGAACACCTCGCCTTCGAGGACGTGCACCAGCTTCCCCTGCGCGTGCGGCTGCTGGAGGTGCAGGCCCCGCAGCGTGTCGCGGCACGAGCGCGACACGTTGTCCTGCACGAAATCGGTCGGGACGCCGGTCTCCGCATAGCGCTGCTGCGACCACGTCTCGAGGAAGAAGCCCCGTTCGTCGCCGTAGACGTCAGGTTCGATCAGCAGCACGCCCGGGAGCCTTGCGGGGGAGACCTTCATCGCGGCGCACCATCGTCGAGCAGGTGCAGGAGGTACCGGCCGTAGTCGTTGCCGGCGACGGCGTTACCCTGCGCGCGGAGTTCGTCGGCGGTGATCCATCCGCGCCGGAACGCGATTTCTTCAGGGCAGGCGATCTGGAGGCCCTGCCGCTGCTGGATCGTCTGGATGAAATTCGCCGCCTGGAGCAGCGCTTCGGGCGTGCCGGTGTCGAGCCACGCCATGCCGCGGCCGAGCCGTTCCAGGTTCAGCGCGCCCTGCTCGAGATAGCAGCGGTTCAGGTCGGTGATTTCGAGCTCGCCGCGCTTCGAGGGTTTGAGCGTGGCCGCCAGATCGCAGACCTGCTCGTCGTAGAAATAGAGTCCCGTCACGGCGTAGTTGCTCTTCGGCACGGCCGGCTTTTCCTCGAGGCCGATGCACTGGCCGTCAGCCGAGAACTGCGCGACGCCGTAGACTTCGGGGTTGGCGACCCAGTAGCCGAAGATCGGTCGATCCGCGCTCGCGCGCGGCGGCCCTGCGCAGGACCTCCTCGAGGCTTGCGCCGTAGAACATGTTGTCGCCGAGGACGAGCGCGCAGCCGCGGCCGTCACAGAACTCCCGGCCGATGATGAACGCCTGCGCCAGCCCTTCAGGCGCGGGCTGCACCGCGTACTGCAGGTCCATTCCCCACTGACGGCCGTCGCCGAGCAGGTGGCGGAAGAGCGGCTGCTCGTGCGGCGTCGTGATCACCAGCACCCGGCGGATGCCCGCGAGCATCAGCGTGGACAGCGGAAAGTAGATCATGGGCTTGTCGTAGACGCCCATCAACTGCTTGCTGACCGATCTGGTCAGCGGATACAGCCGGGTGCCCGATCCGCCGGCCAGGATGATTCCCCTGTCGATCATGTGCGCGTTCCTCATCGGCCGGCGAGCTGGAGTCGCCGGCTCTCACAGCCGCTGCCCGTAGTTGACGTCCATCCACAGGCGGTATTCGCCCGTGCGGACCCGGTCCACCCAGTCTGCATGTTCCAGGTACCACCGCACGGTCTTGCGCAGCCCCGAGTCGAACGACTCGCGCGGCGCCCAGCCCAGCTCGCGGCGGATCTTCGACGCGTCGATCGCGTAGCGCAGATCGTGGCCGGGCCGATCGGCCACGTACGTGACGAGCGCATCGAGCGCCTCGCGCGGCCGGCCCGCTTCTTCGGCCACGATCGCGCACACGCGGCCGACGACCTCGATGTTGCGCAGCTCGGTGTTCGACCGATGTTGTAGGTCTCGCCGGGCGCGCCCTGCTCGATGACCGTCCAGATCGCCTCGCAGTGGTCCTCGACGTAGCAGCCAGTCGCGCACGTTCAGCCCGCGGCCGTACACCGGCAGCGGCTTGCCTTCGAGCGCGTTGAGGATCATCAAGCGGGATCAGCTTCTCCGGAAACTGGAGCGGACCGTAGTTGTTCGAGCAGTTCGTGATCTTCACCGGCAGCCCGAACGTGCGGTGATACGCGCGCACGAGGTGGTCGCTCGCCGCCTTGCTCGCGGAGTACGGGCTCGACGGGTCGTAGCGCGTCTCCTCGGTGAAGAGGCCGGACTCGGCCAAGCGATCCGTACACCTCGTCGGTGCTCACGTGGTGGAAGAGTCCTTCGCCCCGCCGCCACGTCCGGCGCGCCGCCTCCAGCAGGTTGAAGGTGCCCTCGATGTTCGTTCTGACGAAGGCCCGCGGTCCGGCGATGCTGCGATCGACGTGGCTCTCCGCGGCGAAGTGGATCACGGCATCGGGGCGCTGTTCGTCGAACAGGGCGTCCACGGCCGCCGCGTCGGCGATGTCGGCGCGGACGAACCGGTAGTTGGGCGCCCCGGCGATGTCTTCGAGGCTCGCGAGGTTCGCCGCGTAGGTGAGCGCATCGACGTTCACGAACGCGTGGTCCGGACACCGCGGCACGTGCATGCGCAGGAAATTTGCGCCGATGAAGCCGGCGCCGCCGGTCACGAGGATCTTCATGAGGGCGTCACCCGGACCCCAGCGGGCGCTCGAGCGCCGCCCTCCAGCGCTGCCGCGCGGGCTTCGCCGTGCCGCCGCGGTCTGTACAGCCCCATCGAACCGAAGCCCTTGAACACCACGTCGCCGAACGACGGATTGGACGGCGCGATGCGGCGATAGATGTTGATCCCGAGGCACCACAGATCGCCGCCGCAGCCGTTGAACGCGGGCGGGGGCGCGTCCGGATAGCAGGTGTCCATGACCTGCGCCGGGAGGAGGTCGCGCTGCGACCACCAGGTCACGAGCTCGATATTCCGGGCGCCGGCCAGCCGCAGCAGGGTCTGGAGGTAGCTGTCCTGCATCGCCTCGCTCGAGCCGGCGATGGTGAGGCAGGCCGCGGGCGGGCCGACTTTCAGGTCCCGGCTGTTCCATCCGGTTTCCGCGATTACGATCGGGGCCTCCTGGGGGTTGATCGTGCGCGCGCGGGTGAAGTAGTCGTCCGGAATGTCCGCCGGCGTGGCTCGCGAGCCGTCGGGCTGTCTGGTGCCCGATGGATAGGTGGACAGGCCGAAGCGATCGCGCTTCAGGTTCGAGAGCGCGTCGTACAGCGTCCGATCGAATCCGGTCAGCGACTCGTTGTAGAGGTCCTCGGCGTTGACCGAAAAATACACGATCACGTCCGCCTTCGCGGCCTTGGCGGCGTCGTACGCCCGCCGTTCGACATCCACGATCCCGTTCCACACCGGGCCGGCGCCGCACGCGCGGTAGGCCTTGTCGATCTCGACGGCGACGTTGACGTACTTCGGCTGGAAGGTCCGGACCATCCAGGCCACATAGTTCACGTAGGCGCGCGCGGAATCCTGGTGGTTCGCGAACGCGTAGCAGGCGCCCGACCAGTCGGAGAGCACCTCGATCCGGCCGTCCGGCTTCGACACCGCCTTGCCGGCCGCCTTGTCGCGCGACAGGACCATCTGGAGCGAGAGCGGCTTGCCCGTCTCGCGCGCTGCCTGCGCCAGCCGGTTCATGATCCGGGTCCAGTTGTGCGTGGCGGGCGGGTCGGCGTTGTCAGCGAACTCGTCCCACGGGAGGCCGTAGTGCTCGACGAAGAGCGCCGGCACGTCGACGTCCTTCGCCAGGTCGGCGAAGGTGTAGTCCGGTGGGTGCGTGAGCTGCGAAAAGGGCTCCTCGCCGGGCCAGTTCTGGATGGCGCCGGCCGACAGCAGGAAGGGCCGCGGCGTCGTGTCCACGACGTGCACGTTCGGCGGCGGATTGGGCCGGCGCGGCGTGACCTGCGCGCGGGCCATCGGGGCGACGACGAGCGCCAGCGCGGCCGTTGCGACGGCGATCGCGCGTGTTCTGGCGAAGAGCAGTCCAGTGGGGCTCCACGAGGCGTTCACGGCTGGCTCCCTCCCGCGCGGTAGGCGGCAATCATGTCGGCAAGGCCCGCCGCGAACGGCCATCGCGGCGTGAACCCCAGTGTCGTCCTGACCTTCGAAATGTCGCTGCGGTAGTCGCCGGTCTCGACCACCTCGTAACTCCGCGGCCACGGCACCGAGCGAACGGCGGGCCCGCCGGTCGCCGCCGCGATCTGTTCGGCGGCCTCGCGCAGGCTCGTGCCCGTGCCGCTGCCGACGTTGAACGTCTCGTTGACGGCGGCCCGCTGCGTGCCGCACTCGAGCAGGACGGACACGAGATCGGGCACATACAGATAGTCCCGCATCTGCCCGCCGTCGCCAAAGAGCTCGATTGCCCGGCCGGCCAGGCTCTGCCGGACGAACACATTGATCATGCCATGATGCTTCGTGCCGGCCGGATCCGCGCCAAACGCGTTCGAAATCCGCGCGATCGTGCAGGTCAGGGCGTCGCTGGTGGCGTAGATCCGATGATAGTGCTCGCAACAGAGCTTGTGCGCCGCGTACATGCTGGCGGGATTGAGGACGTGTGACTCGTTGACCGGCAGCGCCACCGGCCGGCCGTATACGAGCCGCGAGCTGGTGAACACCACGTGAGGGCGCGCGCGCGAGGCGCGGCACGCCTCCAGCATCAGCAGCTGCGCTCGGTTGTTGCTCTCGAGGCTGCCCAGGGGATCGAGGTTGCTGTCCGCGGCGCCGGTGGAGCCCGCGAAATTGAAGATGACGGCCGCGCCGGCCACGGCGCGCCGCATGACGCCATCCGCATCCGGGCCGTCCGGCAACTCGAACCATCGGACCTCATCGGCCCACGACGGCACCGGGTACCGGTCCCTCGCGCGCGTCAGGACGGACACCCGCGCGCCGCGCCGGCACAACTCCGCGACCAGGTGCCGGCCGATGAATCCGCACGCCCCCCACACGAGGGTGTCCGGATACGGTGAGGTCGGACTACTGATGGGCACGGTCACGATGGCATCCCTGAAACTCCGCATGATGGCTTTACATCGGGTGCGGCGCCGGCACGAGCCCCAGCGCGCCGGCGCACAGCCGGACGAGGAGCGCCCCGGCTTTCCCGCCGGCGAACAGCAGCGCCATCGCCAGCGGGACGCGCAGCCATCCGCCTCTCGCCGCGTCCTGGAGTTTCGATGGCAGCAGGGCATACGCGATGCCCGGCACCGATCCGTAGAGCGCGAACACGAACAGCACCATGATCGCGCTCTGCGCCGGATTGGCGGCGAGCCCGGCGATCACCGCCCGCAGGACGACCCCATTCTGTTCGATGACGATCCCCATGATCCCCGTGGTCGCGAAGACGTCCCACAGCGAGTAGCGGTACCAGCGCGCCGCGATCAGCCACGCCGCCGCCCAGCCGAGGAACAGGCCGCTCACCAGCAGGAGATCCGGGCCCAGCTGTGGATGGAACAGCGCCGGCTCCGCCTTTCCCGCGAGGTACTCGTTGGTCCAGGCGAGGATTTCGGACACCAGGCCGGCGGCCCACAGCAGCAGTGTGAAGCACAGCCACGACGGCAGCCGGCAGCGGCGCACACCACGCGCGAGCCACGGACGGCACAGCATCACGCCCGCGAAGATCGTGTAGATCAGGAGCGCCGTCTGCCGCGGCTGCTGAAAGAGGCCAAAGAGCGGAATGACTCCGGTGAGGGCGAACGCCCACCGCGGTGCCGAGCGCGCGCCGGCTGCCTGGGTCGTCGGATCCGGCACCATCAGGATTCCATCGCCACCGCGTAGGCGGCTAGCGTCTGTCGCGCGGTGTTCTCCCACGTGAACTGGCGTGCGCGCGCCAGCCCCCGCTGCCTCAGCGACGCGGCCAGCGCCTCGTCGCCGAGCACCCGCGCGATGCCGCCGGCGATGTCCTCCACGCGATACGGATCGACCAGCACCGCCGCGTCGCCCGCGATCTCCGGCAACGACGTGGTGTTGGCCGCCACGACCGGCGTGCTGCACGCCATCGCCTCGATGACCGGCAGGCCGAAGCCCTCGTAGAGCGTCGGATACGCCAGCACCGAGGCGCCGCTGTAGAAGTGCGGCGTGTCCTCGTCCGGCACGTGGCCGGTGTGGATGATGTGAGGCGCCAGCTTCAGCCGCTCGATGAGCGGCCCGACGTCCGACGAGGTCCACGTCTTCCGGCCGACGAGCACCAGTTTGTGCGGAATCGACCGGTCCTGCTTCAACAGGTGAAACGCTTCCAGCAGGCGCAGGATGTTCTTGCGCGCCTGGAGCTTGCCCACGTGCAGGATATACGGCTCCGTCACGCCGTAGCGCGCGAGCGTCTTCCGGGTTTCGACGGCTTCGATGGGGCGGTATCGCGGGTGCACGCCCAGGTGCGCGACGACGGCGCGCTCGGGCGGAAACTTGAACGCTTCCAGCAGCCCGCCGCGCGTGAACTCCGAGATGCAGATGATGACGCGCGCCGCGCGGATGCTGTTGCGCCACAACGGCCACAGCCGCAGGCGCAGCGCCCACGGCAGGAACTGCGGGTGGGTGACCGGGCTGATGTCCAGCAGCGTGAACACGAGCGGCGCCGGCAGATACGGCGGCGCCACGAAGGTCGCGTGCACCAGGTCCAGGCGCCGCCGGCGCACCTGGATCGGCAGCGACAGCGGAATGCTCAGCCAGCGCTGCCGCGGCTCGAGCACGACGGTCTCGATCGTCGGCGCATCAACGGACAGGAGGGACGCGCCGGCCTGGTTGACGCAGAAGACCGCATACGAATTCGAGCGGTCCACGACCGACAGACCTCGCACGAGCCCGGTATCGTATGTCTCCGGTCCACCGGCCTGGCGGCCGGTCATGGGCGCGAAAATTCCGATGCGCATCGCGATCAGCGCGCCGCCGCCTGGCGGCGCTTCAAGGTATTGGTGCCGAGCAGCCACGCGCATCGCATTGCAAGGCCGCCGGCGGCCAGCGATGGACCGAGGGTGCAGGTACGAATTGACGTAGTGCTTCCGGTAGAGCCGGTACGCGCCTTTGTGGAAGGCGACAATCGACCGAGGGGATTTCTTTCCTCGGCCGTACCCTTCGAGGTGATAAATCGCCACCTCCGGCACACAGACCACGCGCCAGCCGGCTCGCGAAATCCGCATGCACCAGTCGGCGTCCACCCAGTGGGTGAACGACTCGTCGAGCGGTCCGATGCGCTCGAGAACCTGGCGCGGGAACATGGCCGCCGCCGCCGAGACCCAGCCGACGTCGTACGGGTCGGTCGCCGCAGCGGCATCGCGACGCAGGTAGCGCCGCGAGAACCGGTTGTTCGGCCACTTCCGCGTCAGCCATGAATGGCGTCCGAAGAGCGCATTGGCAGGACCGGGCAGCGCCCGCGCGGTTTCCTGCACGCTGCCGTCGCCGTTCAGCATCCTGCCCGCCACGATGCCGACATCGGGATGGGCGTCCAGATACGCCGAGAGGCGCGAGAGCGCGCCCGGCGGCACGACCGTGTCGGCATTGAGCAGCAGGATGTGCCCGCCGGTCGATCGCTCGAGTCCGCGGTTGGTCGCACGCGTCCAGCCGACGTTGTGCGGGAGCTGCATCAGCACGACCTGCGGAAACCGATCCCTCACGATGGCGCTGGTGTCGTCCGCCGACGCGTTGTCCACGAGGATCACTTCGAGCGGCGTTCCGGCGCCGTGCGCGATCGAGCGACTCCAGGCACCTCACCACGTCGTCGCACATGTTGTAGGACGCGATGACGATCGAGATCAGTCGTGTCGTGTGGGGCCTGTCCCGCGCTCATGCGGCCCCCGTTCCGGCGACGGCAGCGGCCGCCGGCGCATCCAGATCCCCGGCGGCACGGCGGAGCACGACGCCGCATGCCATCACCAGCCAGAAGCCCTTGAACGTCTGCTGGACGAAATCGACCGTAAAGCCGGCCGCCAGCATGCCGATGAGCGCCACCCCCATGCACTCGCACAGCACGCCCAGATCGGTGCGCCCGGCCGCGTAGAACCGCCGCCGGGCGGCGAGGAGCGCGCCCCAGAGTGTCCAGAAGAGATAAAGCAGCGCGGCGAGTCCCGGAAATCCGATTTCCATCGCCGTCTGGAGGTACGTGTTGTTGGCGGTCGAGAAATTCTTCAGCCCCTTGGTCTTGAGATACTCGCTGCGCGGGTTGACGTAGTAGTCCTGGATGCCGAGCATGTTGCCGACGCCGAGGCCGTTGACCGGATTGTGCAGGGCGGCATTGAGCGCGCCTTCGTTGGTCTCCTTCCGGATCTGGAGCGATTCGCTCGTCGAGTATTCGTAGGCGGTCGGGACGAACAGGCGCTCGACGACCGCCCTCGGCATCAGCGGCGCCGCGGCCGCCAGCAGCAGCACGCCGCCGATCGCCAGCGCCGGCGACAGGCGGATGATGCCGCGGATGGCCAGGTAGGCGAGGCAGATCGCCAGCATGACCACGCCGGTGCGGGAGACCGAAACCAGGTTCGCCCCGACCGCCGCCGCCAGGCCCGCCGCGGCCAGCCACCGCGTCTGCCCGGCTCGCCCCACGACGACGAAGGCCA
The DNA here is from genome assembly GCA_963817635.1 of uncultured Acidobacteriota bacterium. Lineage (GTDB taxonomy): Bacteria > Acidobacteriota > Vicinamibacteria > Vicinamibacterales > 2-12-FULL-66-21 > CAWFPR01. The sequence goes on from CAWFPR010000013.1 coordinate 21,755, forward strand.
CGAACAGCGGAATCAGCGAAGCCGTCGTCACCGACAGGACGACGGCGTGGAGTGTCGTGCCGGAGGCGCGCGCGACGTACTCGCCGCCGCCGGGATCGATCGTCACCTGCTCGACGCCGTAGTTCCAGTCCGCGGTGTCGCTCCAGCCCGCGCGCTGATAGAAGGTGTACTGCGGCAGGAAGCGCTGCGCCACCGCGAAGGCGAACATGATCGAGCTCGTCAGCAGCAGGAGGACGATCGCGCGCTTCACCTGCGCGACCGACGTCAGCAGGTTGACGCCCATCAGGAAGAACGCGAACGTCGAGCCCAGCCTGACGAAGCCCTGGATGCCGTTGTTGAACTCGCGGGCGTCCACGAGCGAGAGCACGGCGAACACCATCACGAGCAGGAAGGCGTGGGTCTCGCGGGTCCACAGGAGCCGCCGGCGGCCGCTCACCAGGTGGACCGCCCAGGCAAGCAGCGTCAGGACCGCGAGCACCTTCGTGATCGTCACCGTGGTGTTGAGCGCGAGGCGCGTAACCATGCCGGCCGCCTCGAGGGGAATCGACGCGACCGTGAGGTAGAACCCCAGCGTCGGGTCGCGGAGCACCAGCAGGCCGAGCAGGAGTCCCGCGAGTCCCGCGGCATAGACGGGCGGCGGCAGGACGAGCAGGAGGAGGCTCGAGGCCGCGCCGGCCAGCAGCAGCGGCACGCCGAGCGGGACGGAATCGAGCCCCGTCCAGCGGTTGAAGGCGCCGGCCATCCGGGTCGGCGAGTTCACGCGCGCCTCCGCCTGCCGGCCGCGCGGCGGTGCACCTCGCGGTAGATGCCTTCCAGTTTGCCGACGACATGACTGAGGCGGAACTCGTCGCGCATCCGCCGCTGCCCGTTGGCGGCGATCGTGCGCGCCAGGCCGGGATCCTTCAGGACCGTCACGATCGCATCCGCGAGACCCGCCGGATCGCCGGGAGGCACGAGCATGCCGGTCACGCCGGGCGTGATCACCTCGGCGACGCCATCGATGTCCGTCGAAACGACCGGCAGACCGGCGGCCATCCCCGAGCAGACCGCCACCGGCAGGCCTTCCTTGATCGAACTGTGGACCTGGAGATCCAGGGCCTGCAGGACTTCGGCGAGGTCGCGCCGGAACCCGGCGAAGGTCACGCGGGCCGACACGCTCAGCCGATCCGCCTCCTCGCGCAGCGCCGCCAGCAGCGGCCCGTCGCCGACGATGACGAGGCGCGCCTGCGGCAGCTCGCGCAGGATGGACGGCATCGCCCGCAGGAGTGTTGACTGGTCCTTTTCCGGAAACAACCGGGCGATGTTGCCGAGCAACAGGTCGCCCGGTTCGGCGCCGAGCGCCTGGCGAACGGCGGGGCGATCGATGGTGACCTGGAACGCGTCGTAGTCGATGCCGCTGAACATCGTGACGACTTTCGCCGGCGGAAGCCCGAGATCGATGCTCTGCTGGCGCACGGTGTCGCTGATGGCCAGCACGTATTCGCAGCGCCTGAGCAGCGAAAGATCGAGCCGCTCGTAGATGCGGGCGCGCAGCAACGACGTGCCGCCGAACCACGCGTACGCGGATCCAATGGCCGGCAGGCCCGTGATGCGGGCGGCGATGAGGCCGACGAGGTCGGACTTGACGTCGTGCAGGTGCAGGATGTGGGCGCGCTGTTCGCGCACGAGCCGGACGAGGGCGCGGACCGACGTCCACAGCCGCCGGCGGCGTCCGCCGGGAATCAGGAACGTCTCGATGCCGAGTTGCTTCGCCCGATCGAACGTCTGCTGTTCCGCGCCGTCGGCGTTCGCGAAGAGCGCCAGGGGCGCGTTGAATGCGGTCCGATCGATGGCCCCGCACCAGCCGAGCAGCGCCGTGTCGGATCCGCCGTACGCGTAGACGTTGCGGACGTTGAGGACCGTGATGCGCGGCGTCATGACAGGCGTCATCGCGCGCCTCCCGACACGGCGGACGGCTGCGCCGCGCCCAGCAGCCGCATCTCCCGTCCGACCGTGACCAGGATCAGCGCGCAGCCGCACAGCCGCGCGGTCAGCGATCCCACCGCCGCGCCGGTCACGCCAAAACGGGGAATCAGTACCCAGCAGCCGATCGCGCAGGCCACCGCCTGCACCAGATTGACCAGCGCGACAAGACCCGGCTTGTTCCGGGCATAGAGCACCAGGTACAGCGGATGCACCAGCAGCGTCGCGAACGAACCCCAGAACACGATCCGGAAGAGGCCCGGCGCACCGGGATACTTGCCTGCATACAGGAGCGTGACGATCGGGCCGATGGCGACGAAGATCGGCAGGAACAGGACCGCGAGCGCGGCGCACTGGCGCATGGCCGAGCGTACGTAGTGGCGCAGGCTCGCGCGATCGTGAATGCGGCTGGCCTCGGGGAGCAGGCTGACGATGACCGAGAAGGTCGTCAGATCGATCAGGAACAGCAGGTTGCTGGCGACCGAATAGGTGGCCACGTCGGACGAGGATCCGAAGTAATCGATCAGCAGCACGTCGATGCGCGAATAGACGGCGAAGAGGATCTTCGCGAGCACGAGCCAGCTCGAAAACACCAGCAGGGCCTGGCCAGGCCGGAAGCCGGCCACCGGCGCCGCGGTGAGGAACTTCACCGACGTCAGGCCGGGGACGGCCGCCAGCGCAAGGAAGAACACGACGGCGGCGGCCGCGGCTGCCGTCACCAGGGTCAGCGAGTGGCTCTGCCACAGCACGACGAGGAGCGCCACCTTGAGGAGATTGGCCAGCGGCCGCAACAGCGCGTACTGGAGGAACCGCTGGCGCGCCTGGAGCACCGCCAGCGAAATGCCGAAGAGCGACGACCCCAGCGCGCCGGCCGCTGCCCACCGCAGCGGCAGCGTCAGCACGCCGCTCTGCCCGAGCAACTGCGACAGCGTCCCGGCCGACAGCCAGAGCGCGGTCGCCAGGCCGAGGTTGACCAGGAACTTGATCCGCAGGGCCGCCTTGAAGACGATATCGGCCCGCGCCTCGTCCGAGACGACGAGCGGCGCCGCATATTTCACCAGCGCTTCGTCCACGCCCGTCCCGCAGATTTCCTGGAGGATCGTCATCACCGCCAGCGCGATGGCCAGCGATCCGAACGCGTCCGGCGACAGGGCGTTGGCGACGATCAGGTGCGACAGGAACCCGAGCGCCAGGTAAGCGCCGGAGCCGGCGAGCACGTGCGCCAGATTGACGAACGCCGCGAACGTGCCGACACGGGGAGGCACGGGCCGCAGCGGGCCGCTCGTCACCGCGTCGGGATGTCCGGTTGCCTGCCCGGGTTCGTCGAGCGCCAGGGCGACAGGTCCATCTGACCTCATCCCGCGCTTCGGTTGAACACGACACCCAGTACGCGCGTGGATGCCCGGAGGATGGTCAGGGCCTTGTTCACGCGCTCGGCGCTTTCCTTGTAGGGCTCGAGCACGAGGATGGCGCCGTCACACGCACGCGCGGCCGCCTCGGGGAATTGCGGCGAGAGCACCGGCGGACAGTCCACGATGACGCAGTCGAACAGCGCGCGCAGGTCTGCGACGGCGCGCTGGGCGCGCTCGGCGGGGACGCCTCGACCGAGTACGCCGGCCGACATCACGAAGAGCCGCTCGATGCCCGTCCGGTGCACCGCGTGCGCGGCGTCCGCCGTTGGGTCCGCGGGTCCGGACGGCGGCGCCGCGCCGAGCGAGGGCGCGACGAGCAGCACGCGCCGGCCACTCGACTCGGCGACGAAGCGGGCGAGGCAGCGCGTCAGCGTGGTGACCCCGGCGGCCGGGCTCGCCGACGACATTGCCACCACCGAACCGTGCCGGGCCGTGCGATCGGCAAAGAGCGCGGCGGCCAGCGAGCGGCATTCCTCCAGGAATTCGCGCGGCACCTTCCACGTGGAGACATCGACGACCGGCCCGTCCGCGCCGGGCTCGGCGGGAAGCACGTGACGGGCATCGCCGAGGCCGAGGGAAGATGGGGGCGTCATACGTCGAGTCCGTCCGGGCGCACCACCGGGAACGATGCCAGCAGCGGAAGTCCGAACGTCTCCTGGAGCTGCTCCGGCGTGCCGACCGAGCGGTCGTTCTGGTCGGCCAGCAGGGCCATGCCGAACGCCATCAGCAGGGACGCCGCGAACGCGACCCCCAGATAGATGCGCGGCCGCGGCGCGATCGCCTGCAGCGGCAGCGGCGCCTGATCGACGATGCGGAGGTCGTTCAGATCCGACGACTCCATGGCATCGGTGACGCGGGCCTGCTCCTGGTTCTTGAGATAGATGGCGTACGCCTGCTCCTCGGCGGCGATCTGGCGGCGCGAGTCGTTGATCTTCAGGGCGTTCTGTCCGAGCCGGTCGAGATCCGCGCGATACGCGGCCAGGCTGCCCTCGAGTGCGCGTTCCTGCGCCTGGAGGGCGGCGAGTTCGCTCTGGACCCCGAGCAGCTCCGCCCGCAGGTTCTGGCGGACCGGATTGAGCGCCCGGGTCGCCGAACCATCGAGTGTCTTCGGCACGCTCGACTGGATCTGCCGCGCCACTTTGATCTGCTCGTCGATGCCCTGGATCACCTGGCTGGTCGGCTGGTACTGCTCCAGGAGCTTCACGCGCGACAGTTCGAGCTCGACGAGCCGCTGGTTCACCAGATCGAAGGCCGGGTTCCGGTTGACGTCGGTGCTGGTGGTGATGGTCTCCGGCTCGGCCGCCATCTGCTCGGGCAGCAGCGTGGCCTTGCGCGAGAGGCGAGCGACGTTCGTGCGCGTGTCCTTCAGTCGATCGTCCGTGGCGGCCATCGACGCGAGGATCAGCTTGCGCTGCTCGTCCACCGAATAGACCGAGAGCTGGCGCTCGAGGGCGTCCGCGCTGCCTTCGTGCGCGCGCAGTTCGTCGGCCATCTTCCGGCTCTGGGCGAGGAAGAACTGCTGCGCACCGGCGGGGGTCTTCTGCGACCGCTGCGCCAGGTACTCGGCGACGATCGCGTTGCAGACGTCGCGCGCCAGGAGGGCATCGCTCGAGGTGAACGAAACCTCGATGATGTTCGAGTCCGGGACCACGTTCACGCTCACGCGCCCCTCCACATCGTCGAGTAGCGCGTAGGATCGGAACATCGCGAGATCTTCGGGCGACGGCCTGGTGCTGATGTGGAGGGCGTAGCGTGTCTCGTTGTAAATCGTGCGCGCGGTGCCCGGTGATCCAGTCGTAGGTCCGGCGGACGTAGAGGCGCACGTCGCGGACGAAGGTCAGCTTCTCGGGTGAGAGCTCCAGGCGGGTCACCACGGGAGCCAGCACGCTCCGGCTCCGGATCCGCTCCATTTCGGTCGTCAGTTCTTCCTTCTGATTGACCTGCCGGAAGAGTGCGGAGCCGTCGGCGGCGGTGGAGCGGATGGCGTAGTCGGGCACGCGCCGATCGCGGTCGAGCAGCAGGCGGGCGGTCGCCATGTAGGTCGGCGGCATCAGCAGGGTGACGAGCGCGGCCGGGACGAAGACGGCCAGGAAGACGGTCGCCATCAGCCGCCGCCGGCGCCAGAGCAGCCGCTTGAGGTCGTCGAGACTGTAGAGCTTGAAGAAAGTGTCCTGCATGGTGCCGTGATCAGTTACCGCCGGTGCGCAGGAAACTGCCGAAATTGTAGTTCAGGCCCATGACGAGCGTGACCGGCAGCACCTTGGAGATGTACTGCTCGACGAAGTCGTTGACGCGCGCGATGCGCGTCTTCGGCACGAACACGATGTCGAGCGGCTCGAGCGCGATGTCGTCGCGGCTGCCGATCGCCCCGATCGTGGACTGACGCAGGTCGAGCTTCATGATGCGCGGCGTGCCGTTCTCGTTGCGGATCACGAAGACGTTGCGCAGGCTGGCGGTCTTCTTCGTGCCGCCGGCCTGCAGCATGGCCTGGAGCGTCGTGAGCGGCGCGGTCAGCGGATAGACACCAGCGTTGTTGACTTCACCGCCGATGTAAACGCGCAGATCGGCGAAGCGCTGGACCAGCACGCTCGCGTCGGCGTTGCGCAGCACGCGTTCCAGCCGCTCGGTGAGGTCCTTCCCAAGTTCTTCCGGTGTCCGGCCCGCCGCGGGGAGATCACCGGCGAGCGGGAAAGTGATGCGCCCATCCGGGCGAATCGGCAGTTCCTGGGTCAGGTCAGGGTGGAAGAACACCACGACGCGCAACTGGTCGCCGGCCCGCAGCCTGTAGGTCGTGTCCGTGGCCGCGGCCGGCGCCTGGGCCGTAGCGTGAGGCTCCTGGATGGGGCGTTCCTGCGCGGCCGCGCCAGAGGCGAGCATCAACAGGGCCGCCAACGGAAGGCCGACTCCGGCGACGCGGAGATGAGTGCGGACGCAGCCGGCCGGCCGCCGCGGCACCGCTACCAGGCCCCATGACGCGAGAGTACCGCGTTGACCGTGAGCAGCGAGATTTTCACATCGAGCAACAGGCTCCTGTTGCGCACGTATTCGACGTCCCATCGGATCATCTGCTGGAAGCTGTTGCTGTTGCGGCCGCTCACCTGAGCGAGCCCGGTCAGACCGGGACGGACCGCGAACTTCAGCAACTGAAGGCCCTCATAATACTTCAAGCACTCGTACAGTTCCGGCCGCGGGCCGACGAGCGCGATGTCCCCCTTCAGCAGGTTCCAGAAGTTCGGAAGCTCATCCAGCGATGACATCCGCAGCCAACGGCCGAGCCGGGTCACCCGCGGATCGTCCGGCGTCTTCAGATCGCGAAGCTCGAGCGTCTTGACCTGCGCGGGAGAGAATTCGTAGCGATACAGCTCAGGAAAGCGCTCCTTTGCATCGACGTATAGCGTGCGAACCTTCAGCAGCGTGAACGGCTCGAGGCCCTTGCCCACCCGCCGCTGGCGGAAGATCGCGGGCCCCGGCGAATCCAGCCTGACCGCGAGGATCATCAGCAGCATGATCGGCGCAGTGAGGATCAGCGCGGTCGTGGCGATGAGAATGTCGGCCAGACGGGCCAGGATCCGCCGCAGACTGCTGACCGGGTGCTGCAGCCCGGCGGCGGCCACTTCCCGCGCGAACGCCTCGGCGATGACCGGGTCAACGAGTGGAGGCAGTGTGGCGGGCGTGTTGACCTGTGGCTGAATGGACCGGGACTGCCGCTCACGAGTCGCGCGAACGTATCTGGGCGGATCGTCGTTGGGAATGGCGACTGGTGCCCGAAGGGACTTTGCTTTGAGCTTGCGTTTGCGATTCTTGCCGGTTCCCGGGGTCGTTCTCTTCAACAGCAGCGCTGCTTGCTGCTGTTCGCGCACACGTGCGCTCCCGGAGCTTCGATTCATCGGTCCCTCCTCCGATGTCTGTTGGCGCCTGCGGTGTTGCGGCTCTGACTTGCGCAGCCGATAAAACGTGATTTTGCAAAATGCCGACCACGCTGCGTCGCCAAGTTCCGGGATGAACGGACACATGAGTCCGCGATTGGTCCGATTTTGTTCTGCCGGATGGATAACTTCGCGGAGTGTCTCGCGCTCTCGAACGCCGCCTCGGCGCGATCGGCGTCGGCGACCGTGCGGATCGCGACATGCAACCGCTCGTCAGCAGGGGCGGCGACTTGACTCACTGCCGCGCAGCAGGTACAAATCAGCCCCTCGCACGGCAACGCCCGACCGGAACGGCAATCGACCGGTGCGGCGCACGAGCGTTCGCGGTTGACTTGCCTTCGGGTCCTCTTGTGATCATCTGATTGTCGATGTCGCTGATGGACGCCTGCGGGCGGTGGCCCTGACCGGAGAAGGGACAACGGTGGAGCCGACTTTAGAGCACGAGAGCCATCCGGCCCCGGCGGCGCCGGACGGCACGAACGCAGGCTGCCGGTTCTGTGGTGCAGCCAACCTCGCGGTCGTTCTCGATCTCAGTGTGTCCCCGCCGTCCAACAAACTGGTCGCACCCGCCAGGCGGCGTCTACGTCGAGCCGTTCTATCCGCTGTGCCTGCGTGTCTGCGAGGCGTGCCGCCTGGTGCAGGTGGACGACTACGTGAGTCCGTCGGAGCTGTTCAGCGACTATCTGTACTTCTCCTCGTACTCGGAGATCTGGCTCGCGCACGCCCGCGCGTTCGCCGAGATGGCCTGCGCCCGCTTCAACCTGGGGCCGTCGAGCCACGTCGTCGAACTCGCCAGCAACGACGGCTACCTGCTCCAGCATTTCGTGGCGCGTGCCATTCCGGTGCTCGGCGTCGAGCCGGCTGCCAACGTCGCGGCGAAAGCGGTGGAGAAGGGCATTCCGACCGTCACCGAATTCTTCGGCGAGCGCACCGCGCGGTCGCTGCTGGCCGCGGGCCACGCGGCTGACCTCCTCGTGGCGAACAACGTGCTGGCGCACGTGCCGGATCTGAACGGGTTCGTGGCAGGCATCCGGACGCTGCTCAAGCCGGCCGGCGTGGCGACGCTCGAGTTCTCGCACGTGCTGCGGATGATCGAGAAGCACCAGTTCGACAGCATCTACCACGAGCACTTTTCGTATTTTTCGCTGCGCGTCGCGATGCGGATCTTCGCGGCGCACGGCCTGGCGATCTTCGACGTCGACGAACTGCCCACCCACGGCGGCTCGCTGCGGATCTATGCCGCGCGGGTCGAGGCCGGCCGGCCCGTCTCGCCCCGGATTGCCGCAATCTTCGCCGAGGAGGACGCCGCGGGGCTGGACGCCGTGGCCTGCTATCGCACCTTCGCCGCCGATGTCGAAGCGGTGAAGCGGGACCTGCTCGAACTGCTGATCGCGGCGAAGCGGGCGGGCAAGTCGATTGTCGGCTACGGCGCGGCCGCAAAGGGCAACACGCTCCTGAACTACTGCGGTATCAGGACGGACTTCCTCGACTACGTGGCGGACCGCAGCCCGCACAAGCAGGGACTGCTGCTGCCCGGCACGCGCATTCCCGTCGTCGATCCGGCGCGCATCTCCGAGACACGTCCGGATTTCGTCCTGGTCCTCGCGTGGAACCTGTTCGAGGAGGTGCGGCAGCAGCTCGCGGACGTCAGCACGTGGGGAGGGAAGTTCATCGTTCCGCTGCCGACGCCGGTGGCACGCGACTGATGAGAACACGGGACGCGGCGTGACCGGGACTCGCCTTCTGGTGACGGGAGCGAGCGGCTTCGTTGGCAGACATTGCCTGCCGCTGCTCGCGCGACCCGGGCTCGCCGTGCACGCCACAACCAGGTCGTCGCCCGGGCTGCCGTACCCGGGTGTCACGTGGCACGCGCTCGATTTACGCGATCCGGCGGCCGCTGCCGCGATCGTCGAACGCGTGCAGCCGACACACCTGCTGCACCTGGCCTGGGATGTCGCGCCCGGCGCGTGGGCGCATTCTCCGGCGCACGTCGACTGGGCGGTGTCGGGCCTGGCGCTGCTGCGGGCGTTCATCGACGCCGGCGGTCAACGCGCGGTCTGTGCCGGCAGTTGCGCAGAGGACCACTGGCGACCCGGTATCTGCTCCGAGGACACCACGCCGACGACGCCGGCGACGCTCTACGGCGCGTCGAAGCGGGCGCTGGGCCTGCTGGCCGAGTCCTACGCCCGCGCTCGCGGCGCGTCGCTCGCCTGGGCACGCATCTTCTTCGTCTACGGGCCCCACGAGCCCGACGGGCGCCTCGTTCCGACTGTGGTGCGGTCCCTTCTCGCGGGCGACGTGGCGCCCTGCACCGAGGGCACACAGCAGCGTGATTTCCTGTACGTCGGCGACGTCGCCGACGCGCTCGTCGCGCTGCTCTGGAGCGACGCCGCCGGGACGTTCAACATCGGATCGGGCGAGGCGGTCGCCGTCCGCGACCTCGCGCTGCGGATTGCCGCGAAGCTCGGAGGGCGGCACCTGCTCGCGTTCGGGGCCCGTCGCACGGCGGACGACGAGCCGGCGCTCGTCGTTGCCGATATCGCCCGGCTCCGGGGCCTCGGGTGGGCGCCCCGTCACACGCTCGACTCCGGCCTCGACTCGACGATCGCCTGGTGGCGAACCGCCATCGTCGGGCAGGAAGCGGGCTACCCGTGACGCGCATCGCCATCCTCGGAGCCGGCATGGCGGGAGCCGGGGCCGTCCACCGGCTGCAGGCCGAGGGCCTGCGCCCGGTCGTGTACCAGAAGCGCCCGTACGTCGGCGGACACGCGGCCTCCTTCCACCATCCCGGCGGATTCGTCTTCGACGACGGCCCTCACATTTCGTTCACGTCGGATCCGAGGATCAAGGATCTGTTCGCCGCCAACGTCAATCAGGCGTTCGAGACCTTCACCGCGGAGGTCAACAACTACTGGCAGGGCTACTGGATCCGGCACCCCGCCCAGTCGAACCTGTACGGCCTGCCGGTCGACCTCGTCGTCCGAATCCTCATGGATCTGATCGACGCCCGGTCGCGCGAGCCCGGGGACGTGGCCTCGTACGCCGAGTGGCTGGTGGCCACCTACGGCCGCACGTTCGCCGAGACGTTCCCGATGCAATACGGGCTGAAGTATCACACCACGGCGGCGTCGAACATGACGACCGACTGGCTCGGCCCGCGCATGTATCGTCCGAGTGTCGAAGAGGCGCTGCGCAGCGCGCTGGCGCCGCCAGCAGGGCAGTGTGCACTACGTCAGCGATTTCCGGTATCCGTCGCGCAACGGGTTCGTCAGCTATCTCGAGCCGTTCCTCCGCGTCGCCGACGTCCGGCTCGAGCGGCCGGTGGCGCGGATCGAGCCGACCACCCGGACGCTGCATTTCGCCGACGGCTCGACAGCCGACTACGACGCGCTGATCAGCTCGGCGCCGCTACCGGATCTGATCGCGACGATCGAGGGCGCGCCCGCCGATGTGCGGGCGGCCGCCGGCCGGCTGGCGTGCACGACCTGCGTGGTCGTGAACCTCGGCGTGGGCCGCGCCGATCTCTCGGCCGCGCACTGGTCGTACTTCTACGACGCCGACGTGTCGTTCACGCGGCTGAGCTTTCCCCACATGTTCTCGCCGCACAACGCGCCGCCTGGCGCCGGCAGCATCCAGGCGGAGCTCTACTACTCGAACAAATACCGGCCGCTCGATCGCACGCCCGAGTCGTGCATCGAGCCGGTGATCGCCGACCTCCGCCGCTGCGGCGTCCTGCGCGACGACGACCGCATCCTGCTCCGGAGCGCCTCGCTCGTGCCGTTTGCGAATGTCATCTTCGATCTCGATCGTCCCGACGCGCTCAGGACCGTGCAGGCGTATCTGGACGATGTCGGCATCGCCAGTTGCGGCCGCTACGGCGAGTGGGGCTATCACTGGACCGACGAGTCGTTCACGAGCGGCGAGCGCGCGGCCACGAGGGTGCTCGATCGCCTGGCGCAGCACGCGGCGAGGCGACCCGCGCCGGCCGCAATCGGACAGGACGACGGCAGAGCGCCGGCGCTCCTGCCGGGCGCTGCCGCAGGAGACAACGCTCGATGAAAGTCGTGATTCTGGCGGGAGGCATGGGCAGCCGGCTGGCCGAAGAAACCGTCGCCCGGCCGAAACCGATGGTCGAGATCGGCGGGAAGCCCATCCTCTGGCACATCATGAACCTCTACGCGGCCTTCGGCCACAACGAGTTCCTGATCGCCTGCGGCTACAAGGGCGAGGTGATCCGGGAGTACTTCCACCTGTTCGCGATCCGCAACAGCGACTACCAGTTGAACCTGCGCGACGGTTCGCTGGTGCTGCTCGATGCCCGGGCCCCGGACTGGAAGGTCGGCGTCGTGGACACCGGCATGAGCACGATGACCGGGGGCCGGCTGCGCCGGCTGCGGCACCTGGTGGGTGGCGAGACCTTCATGCTCACCTACGGAGACGGCCTCGGCGACGTCGATATCGGCGCCGTGCTGGCTTTTCACAAGCGGCACGGCCGTCTGGCCACGGTGACGGCGGTGCGGCCGCCGGCCCGGTTCGGCGGGCTGTCGATCGACGACGACGTGGTCCGCGAGTTCTCCGAGAAGCCGCAGACCGGCGAAGGCTGGATCAACGGCGGGTTCTTCGTCTTCGAGCCGCAGGTGATCGACTACATCGCCGGCGATACGACGATCCTCGAACGGGATCCGCTGGAACGCCTGAGCCAGGAGCGTCAGCTCATGGCATACAGGCACGAAGGGTTCTGGCAGCCCATGGACACCATTCGCGATCGCCAGCTGCTCGAGCACATGTGGGCTTCCGGGGAGGCGCCGTGGCGCGTGTGGAAATCATAGGCGGCGGCGGAGTCCGCCGCACGCCGGGAGAGTGGAACCAGGAACAGCCGATGCGTGAACCGTTCGACGGCTTCTACCGCGGCAAGAACGTGCTGGTCACCGGCCACACGGGATTCAAGGGCTCGTGGCTCGCGCTGTGGCTCACGAAGCTCGGGGCGCGCGTGGTGGGTTACGCGCTCGATCCGCCATCGGAGCCCAGCAACTTTGTTGCGTGCCGGCTGTCGCACGCGGTCGTCGATCTGCGCGGCGACGTCCGCGACGGGGGCCTCGTGGCGCGCGCGCTCCGCGAGCATTCGCCCGACATCGTCTTTCACCTCGCGGCCCAGTCGCTCGTCCGGCGGTCCTTCGACCTGCCGGCCGACACGTTCGGCGTCAACCTGATGGGCACGGTCAACGTGCTCGACGCGGCGGTTCGCACCGGCAGTGTCCAGGCGGCCGTCATCATTACCAGCGACAAGTGCTATCGGAATCAGGAGTGGCCGTGGGGCTACCGCGAGACCGACGTCCTTGGCGGCAGCGACCCGTACAGCGCCAGCAAGGGCTGCGCGGAGCTGGCGGTCGCGAGTTACCAGGATCCGGCGGTCCAGCGCCGGCTCGATCGTGACCGGACGCTGCCGATTGCTTCGGTGCGTGCCGGCAACGTCGTGGGCGGGGGAGACTGGGCAGTCGATCGCCTGGTGCCGGATATCGCCCGGGCGGTTTCGCTCGGGTCGCACATCACCATCCGTCAGCCTGGTGCGACGCGTCCCTGGCAGCACGTCCTCGAGCCGTTGAGCGGTTACCTGTGGCTCGGACGCCTGCTGGCCGAGCACGGCCTGGAGTACGCCGAGCCCTGGAACTTCGGACCGAATGGCGGGGATCCGGTCACCGTTGGCGCCCTGGTCGCGCGCGTGCTCGAGCGCTGGGCGCCGCCGCGGACGCGGCTGATACTCGAGCCCGAAAACAACGGGACCGAGTCCGTCCTCCTGCACCTCGATTGCAGCAAGGTCCAGCACCGGCTCGGATGGCGGCTCGCGTGGACCGTGGACGATACCGTGGACGCCATCGTCGCCTGGTACCGCACGTATCTGGCGGACCCGGCGGCCGACATGACGCCGTACGCCCTGCAACAGATTGATGAGTACACCACTCGGGCCGCAGAGCAGCACCTCTCCTGGTCGCGTGCCACGGCGTCGTCGCCAGCGTGAGGAGAGACGGATGAAGGCATCGGAGTTCGTGTGCAGGGCGTGCGGCAGCGCCGACGTGGCGACGCTGCTCGAGATGGGCGCACTGCCGCTTGCGAATGCGTTCGTGAAGGACGAGACCGATACGGCCGATCGATTTCGCGAGGATCTGACGCTCGTGATGTGCCGCGCCTGCAGCCTGCTGCAACTGCGCGACGAGGTGCCGCCCGAACAGCTTTTCCGTTCGTACCTCTGGGTCACGTCCACGTCCGCCGGGGCCGCCGCGCACGCGACGTGGCTGGCCAGGCGCCTGTCCGATCGGTACAGCGCGGACAGGCCGCCGTTTCTCGTCGAGCTCGCCAGCAACGACGGCTTCTTCCTGAAACACTACCGGGATGCCGGGTTCGACATCCTCGGCGTCGATCCGTCGAATCTGGCCGACGAAGCCAGCCGCGCCGGCCTTCCGACCGTGCGCGACTTCTTCAGCAGCGAAGTGGCCAGGCGGATTCGCGCGGACCGCGGGACCGGCGGACGTCATCGTGGCGCGCAACGTCCTGGGGCACACGAACCGGCCGGCCGATTTCATCGCCGGAGTGAAGCAGCTCCTCGCGCCCGGCGGGCATTTCGTCCTCGAGGTGCCGTACGGCCTGATGCTGCGCGACGACATCCAGTACGACACGATTTTTCACGAACACGTGTCCTACCCGACGGTCACCGCGGTCGCCAATCTCCTGCGCGCCGAGCAGCTCAAGATCACCGATGTGACGTTCGTGCAGATGAACGGCGGGTCGATGCTTTGCGAGATCGTGCACCGCGATGCGCCCGAGCCCGAGAACGTGCAGGCCCTGCTGGACCTCGAGTCGCTCATCGGGCTGAACACGCCGGACGGCTGGCAGCGCTTCGCCGATGCCGTCGTGGAACAGCGCCGCAGCCTGCTGGCGCTGCTCGACCGGCTGCGCGCCTCGGGCGCCCGAATCGCCGGATACGGTGCGGCGGCCAAGAGCATGACGATGCTCAACTACTGCGGGATCGGCCGCGAATATCTCCTGGCCATGGGGGATGCGAACGTGCGCAAGCAGGGGCTGCTCTGTCCGGGAGTGCGGGTGAGGGTCGTCAGCCCGGACGCGGTGATGGCGCTGGATCCGGACTACATCCTGATTGGCGCCTGGAACTTCCGTGACGAGATCATCCGGCAGTTCAGGGAGCGGGGCTACCGCAAGGGCTTCATCGTCCCGCTGCCGGTGCCGACGGTTATCGTCGCCTGATGCGTTGCCCGCCGGTCGGCGCCGGCTCTCAGCCCTAGCGAGGCTCCGCCTCAGACCGTCGGGGCTCCGCCTCGCTAGGAACGATGCTATTGATAACGCCCCGCTGACGCGGGGACGGTCTCGACCGCCGAAAAAACTCTGACTCAAATGCACGAGTTCTCGGCGGTCAAGACCTCTAGACACGAAGAGGTTGCCGTCCCCCTCGGGAGCGACGGCAATTCTGCAAGACGGTGCGGCAGACCGGTGCGCCTAGGCTGCGCGACGGCGCCGGAGCGCCGCGCCTGCGAAGCCGGTCAGCATGAGCAGGAGCGACGCCGGTTCCGGAGCGCTCACGACCACGTCGTGCAGTTCACTCGACACGAACGGCCCGGGCGCGGTGCCGACGCCGGCGAACGTGGCGAACATGATGGCGTCCGGCGTGGCGGGCGAGAAGCCGTAGTAGGCAATCAGGGCCGGGTCGAGCGCGGTGGATATGAGCGAGAGCTGCAGCCCGTTGAAGATCGGGGCGTTGTCGGCCAGCGTGAACTGCAGGCCCGAGAACACGCCCTGCATCAGGGTGGTGCCGGCCGCGATGTCGCCGGCGTTCTGCACGCCATCACCGGTCAGGTCGAGGCCGCCGACGATACTGAAGCTGCCGCCGGCGTCGAACACCCATGCATCGGCGTTTCCGGTCACGAAATTCCCGCTCGTGAAATTCAGCACGCACACGAGACAGAGCGCGGCGCCGCCGTTGTGCAGGGGCGTGTTGGTGCCGACGGCCAGGTCGATGAGAAATATTGCTGCCGACGAGGGGTGTTGCGCCGCCCGAATAGAAGATCGTTCCTGACGTCGGCGCGGCGCTGAGGAACGTAATCGACGCGGCGCGAGCGGCGCCCGGCAGGGCGAGCATCGCTGCGAGAGCAAGCAGCACGACTCGTTTTGGCATTCGATTCTCCTGGAACACGGTTGATGGCCGAGCTGATCTTTTGCAAGGGAGGCTCCATTGACGCGATTTCGACGGGGCCCAGATTTACTGCCGCTTTTCGTTGAAGTCCTTCAGGAATCCGCTCTCGGGCAGACTTAGTTCGTACGAGAAGCAGCGCCGGGCGACCGGTCGCCAGATCGGATCCCCCGTGTTCGTGCCGCGCCTGGCACAACTCTGTCCGACCGTCCGGCGTCGCGTTAGCGGTGTCACACGGCCGAGCTCGACATCGTGCGGCTGCGCCGTTTCGCCGCGCGTCCCTTCCCGCTTGCCGACTATACGCCTTGGGCGTATAGTGGCCCGCATGTGGCCTTCCGTCGCAGGTTCCGTCGCACTGCTGGCGTTGCTGGCTCAGCCGGGGCCAGCCGCAAGCGCCGATCGCGGTTCGCGTCACGCAGAAAGCTCTCGTCGCGCGGTGCCTGGACGGCGTCGAGGTCGCGCACGGCCAGCGGAGCTGGAAGCTCCAGCCGGGGGAACACGCGTTGATCGCGACGATGAGCAACCAGCCGCGGCCCGGCATCCCCTCGGACGACCCGGGCCTCGCCCGCATCCGCTTCACGCTCGTGCCGGGGCACCGCTACGAAGTGGAAGTACGCGCACCGGCGACGTCCTTCTCGTCGCGTGTCTGGACGCAGGGAGAGTGGACTCCTGTCGTCCGCGACCGCACAACCGATGGACTCGTGAGCGGCGACGTCGAGTGGATCGCCGGAGGCGGCTGCCATGGCCAGGCACACTGACGCGCGGCTGATGCCGGCGGCGATGAAACGCGTCGAGGCGCTCCTCCCGCTCACGCCGGTCGTCTTCGAGATCCTCATCGCGCTCGCCGCCGGGGAGCAGCACGGGTACGCGATCATGCAGGAAGTCACGCGCCGGACCGACGGGCGGATCGATCTGCATCCCGGGACGCTCTACCGCGCGCTCGGCCGCCTGCTCGACGGCCGACTGATTGAGGAGCTGGCCGAGCGGCCGCCCTCGTCCGCGGACGACGAGCGGCGGCGGTACTACCGGCTGACGGCATTCGGCGCGGCTGTCGCGCGTGCGGAGACCGAACGGCTGGAGGCGCAGGTCGCAACCGCCCGCTCGCGGCGCCTGCTTCGCCGGGGTTCATCGTGACGGAGGCCCTCTACCGCCTGCTCGTCCGGGCGCAGCCGGCCGCATTCCGGCGCCGCTTCGGCGACGCGATGGCGCAGAACTTCCGCGATCGCCTCGGCGAGGCGCGGGACGCGCGGCCACGCCGCGGCCGCGCGATACGTGGCGCGCGCGTACGCCGACGCCGCCGCCAACGCCGTCATCCTGCGCGCCAGCGCCGCGCGCGACCGTCTGCTCTGGCCCGATCCACTCACCGCCGACCGCGGTCCAGCCGGGAGATCTCCGATGTGGTGGCAATCGCTCCTCACCGACGCGCGCTACGCGTGGCGCATGGCCGTCCGCAACCCCGTCTTCACGACCCTGGCGGTCGCGGCGCTGGCGCTCGGCATCGGCGCCAACACGGCGATCTTCACGGTCGTCAACGGCGTCCTGTTGAAGCCGCTGCCCTACGGCGATCCGGATCGTCTCGTCATGGTCTGGAGCACCAACACCGCGGAACACCGCGAACACGACACCGTCGCCCCGCTCGACTTCCTCGACTACCGGCAGGCCACCGCGTTCTCGTCGATGCAGGCGTCGTACAGCTTTCTGGTGGCCTCACCGATGACGACCGGCACCGGCACCGAGCAGGTCGTCCTGGCGGCGGTCACGCCGGGCATGTTCGAGATGCTCGGCCGGAATCCCGTCCTGGGCCGGCCGTTCACCGACGCCGACAGGCAGACGGCCGCAATCATCAGCTACCCGTTCTGGCAGGCGCGCTTCGGCGGCGATCCGGACGTGCTCGGGCGGGTCGTCACCGTGCAATTCCAGCCGCGGACGATCGTCGGCGTGATGCCGCGCGACTTCGTGTTCCCGTACCCGACGATGCTCGGGCCGAGCGGCTTCACGCGGATCCACGCGGTGGACATGTGGGTACCGCTCGAGTTCGTCGAGGCGAACTCGCGCCAGACCGGCGTGGCGATGCTGACCCGCGCCTTCCGGTTCCTGACGGCCGTCGGCCGGCTGAAGCCGGGCGTGACGCTCGACCAGGCGAACGCGGAAATTGCCGGGATCGCGCGGCACCTCTCGGAGGCCTATCCCGACACGAACAAGGCGGTCGGCGCCGTGGTGGTGCCGGTGCACGAACAGGCGGTCGGCAGCGTCCGCCCGGCGCTGCTGCTCCTGCTCGGCGGCGTCGGGGTCGTCCTGCTGATGGCGTGCGTGAATCTCGCGAACATGATGCTGGCGCGCAGCACGGCGCGGCAGAAGGAGATGGCGATCCGTGCGGCGCTCGGCGCGGGACGCGGGCGCCTGATCCGGCAGACGCTGGTCGAGTCGATCCTGCTGGCGCTCGGCGGCGGGCTCGTCGCCATCGTCGTCGTGCGCTTCGGGATGCAGTCGCTGCTCGCCTTCGCGCCGCCGGACATTCCCCGTATCGACCAGGCGCGGCCCGATCTCGCGGTCATGGCGTTCACCTTTGCGCTTGCGCTCGTGACGGGCGTGGCGATCGGACTCGTGCCGGCGCTTGCGGCATCGCGCACGACCGTCCAGGCGTCGCTGAAGGAATCGGCCCGCGGTGCGACCTCGAGTCGATCGATGCAGCGCGTGCGGGCCGGGCTCGTCGTCGTCGAAGTGGCGCTGGCCGTCGTGCTCTCGATCGGCGCCGGGCTGCTCCTGCGCAGCTTCGCGGCGCTGGTGGCGGTTGATCCCGGGTTCACGACCGATCGCCTGCTGACGCTCCAGATCACGGTGCCGCCGAGGAACGCGTCGTCGGAGCAGCGCCGCGTCTTCTATGGGGAAATGCTCGACCGGCTGAGTTCGCTGCCCGGCGTCACGAGCGTCGGCGGCACGACGCGCCTGCCGCTCGGCAGCACGAACGTCTCGACGAAGCTCGTGGTCGAGGGACGCAACCTGCCGCCTGCGGAACTGCCCGAGGTGGAGTTCAGACGCGCGGTGTACAGCTACTTCACCGCGATGGGGATTCCGGTCCTGAGGGGGCGCGGGTTCGAGGCGACCGACGGGCCGGAGGCGCCGGCCGTCGCGGTCGTCAACCAGACGCTCGTGCGGCAGATGTTCGGCAACGAGGACCCGATCGGCAGGCGCGTCAGGTTCGGGACCAACGACGGTCCGTGGACGACCATCGTCGGCGTCATTGGCGACGTGCGCCATACGGGGCTCGACGCGCCTCCGGCTCCGGAGGTCTACATTTACTACCTGCAGAACCCGCCGGTGAACCCGTTCCTGGTCCTTCGCACGAATGGCAATCCGCTGTCGCTCGTCCCGGCGGTCCGTGCGCAGCTGCGAGCGCTCGACAAGGACCTCCTGGCCTACGACATCAGGCCGATGGCGGACGTGCGCGCCGACTCGGTGTCGCAGCGGCGCTTCATCCTGCTTCTCGTCGGCGCGTTCGGCCTGCTCGCGCTCGTGATGGCGGCCGTGGGTGTCTATGGCGTGATGGCGCTCGTCGTGACTGAACGTACGGGCGAGATGGGCATCCGCCTCGCGCTCGGAGCGCGTCCGTCGCAGGTCCTGACGACTGTCGTGCGGCAGGGACTGATCCTGGCGATCGCCGGCGTCGCGCTGGGCCTCGCGGCCGCCATGCTGGTTGCGCCTCTCCTGGCGACCCAGCTCTTTGCCGTCGCCCCCGCCGACCCCGAAACACTCAGCCTCGTCCCCGCGCTGCTCCTCCTCGTCGCCGCGCTCGCGTGCTACATCCCCGCGCGCCGCGCCATGCGCATCGATCCCGCCAGCGCCCTGAGGACCGACTGAGCGACTCCCATTTTCCATTTTCCATCTTCCATTTCCCATTCTCAGGGAACCCGTTGACCCTGGAGCCGTTCCGGGGTCTAGCATCGGCGGATGGAACTCTCCTTCCTCACGCACCTGCGCAGCGCGACGCGGACGCTCGTTCGCACCCCGGCGCTCAGCCTGGCGTCACTCGTTACGCTGGCGCTCGGCATCGGCGCCAACACGGCGCTCTTCACCGTCGTGTACAGCGTACTCCTGCGGCCGCTGCCGTTCCGCGAGCCGTCGCGCCTGGTGCAGCTGAGCGCGACGCGCGAGTCACGAGGCGGAGCGGCGGTGGAGTTCTCGCTTCCGGAGTTCGCCGACTGGGAGGCGCGGACACGATCGTTCGACGGCCTCGCGCTCTTCGGGTTCAACGACTACTCGATGGCGTCCGACGGCGGCGCCGAGGCGCTGCGCGGCGCCGTGGTGTCGGGGACGTTCTTCCAGGTCCTCGGCGTGGGCGTTGCCGCGGGACGGCCGCTCCTGCCGGCTGACGACCGTTCGCCGACTGTCGTCATCAGCCATCGCCTGTGGACGCGGCGCTTCCATGCGGACACTCGCGCGATTGGCGGCGGCATCACGCTCAACGGGCAGGCGTACACGATCGTTGGCGTTGCGTCGCCGGCGTTCACGTTCCCCGCGGGCGGCGTGGACCTCTGGACGCCCGCCGAGTACGCGGCCACGACCGCGCCGCCGCAGTGGCGCATGCGCGGATTCCGGGCGTTCTCCATCATCGGGCGGCTTGCCGGCGAGGCCGGCCTGCCGCAGGCGAGGCAGGATGTGGCGAACGTGGCGCGCGCGCTCGCGCTGGAGTACCCGCGCTTCAGCCAGGACACCTCTGTCAGCGTCGTGGGGCTTCGCGACCGGATGACCGCGCCGGTGCGAACGGCGCTCCTCGTGCTGTTCGGCGCCGTCGGCCTCGTGCTGGTCGTGGCGTGCGCGAATGTCGCGAGCCTCGCGCTGGCGCGCAACGCCGGAAGAACCCGCGAAATGGCGACGCGGGTCGCGCTGGGGGCTACGCGCGCGCATCTGATCGCGCAGTCGCTGGCCGAAAGCGCCGTCCTGGCGGCGTTCGGCGCCGCCGCGGGACTCCTGACGGCAACCGCCGCCGTCGCGCTGCTGCGACACGTCGGTCCTGCGGACCTGCCGCGGCTCGACGCCGTGCGCATCGACGGCAGCGCGCTCGCATTCAGCGCCGCGCTCGCGATCGGGAGCGTCTTTCTCTTCGGGGCGCTGCCCGCGTTCCACGTGTCGCGCGGCGCGCGGATTGACGCGGCCGGCGGCGGACGCGGCGCCGCGTCGCAGAACACTCGGCGCACGCACGCGTGGCTCGCGATCGGCGAAGTCGCCGTGTCGGTGACGCTCGTCATCGGGGCGACGCTCCTGGCGCGCAGCCTCGGCGCGATGATGCGCGAGGATCTCGGCGTCGCCCGGCATGGCGTCCTCACGCTGCAGCTCAACCTGTCGTCGCCGTCCCTGGCGGATCCGGCGCGTCAGGCCGCGTTCCTCGACCGTCTGCTGGCGAGCCTGGCAGACCTGCCGGCGGTCGAATCCGTGGGACTGACGTCGCACCTGCCGCCCGACGTCTCGCAGATGCACACGACCGTCACCGCGCCAGACCGGATCACCGGACGGCCGGAGGACTACGGCGTGGAGGTCATCGCGGCGAGCGAGGGGCTGTTCCGGACGCTCGGCGTCCCACTTCTCGAAGGACGGACGCTGTCGTCCGGCGATACGGCGACAGCTCCACGCGCGATCGTGCTCAGCGCCAGCGCCGCGCGACGGCTGTTCGCCGATGGCAGCGCCCTTGGCCGGACCGTGGCGATCGGCCCGCGCGACGGGTCCGGCCGCGCCCGCGATCCGATCGTGGTCGGCGTTGTCGGGGACGTGCGGTACTCGGGCTTCGAGTCAGCGCCAGACGGGGCCATCTATATGCCGTACGCCCAGCGTCCGTTCCGCACGATGTACCTCGCCGTTCGCGGCGCCGGCGATCCGGCCTCGATCGCGGCGGCGGTCCGCCGGCAGGTGGCCGCCATCGACTCCGCACTGGCTGTCTCCGACGTCAGGCTCCTCGACGCGGTGGTCTCGGAGGCGATTGCAGGGCCGCGGTCCAGGGCAATGCTGATGCTGCTGATGGCGGGGCTGGCGACGATGCTGGCCGGCGCGGGAATCTACGGCGTGCTGTCGCACGGCGTCGGCCAGCGGACGGCCGAGATCGGCGTCCGGATGGCGCTCGGCGCAGACCCCTCGCGCGTCAGGCGCATGGTGATGCGGCAGGGGCTCGTGCTCTGCTGCGCGGGAATTGCGCTGGGGATGGCGGGCGCGCTTGCGCTCGCGCGTGTGCTCCAGGGATTCCTGTACGGGATCACCCGGCTGGATCCGCTGTCGTTCGTCGCCGGGTCCGGCGTGCCTGCTCGCCGTGATGTGGCTGGCCGGCAGCGTGCCCGCGCGGCGTGCGACGCGCGTCAGTCCCGCGAGCGCCCTGAATTCAGAATAGAGACCCTTCCTTTACCATCTGCCATTTCCCATTTTCCATTTTCCATTTTCGTGGTGACGTAAAAAGAGCCGGCCCACATGCGGGGCCGGCTCCCGTGCGCCGCAGGTCCAGGCCCTGCACCCCATTCCGGCGGCCGCACTCAGTTCACGGACGCTCCCGCTTCGATTCGTGTCCGTTGCCAATCCTCGTCGAGGATCGTCCAAAGGTGCTGGTCGAGATACTGGCCGTCGCGCAGGAAGGAGCGGTGCAGCACGCTTTCGCGCGATGCGCCCATCTTGTGGAGCGCGCCGTTGCCGCGGCCGTTCTGCACGACGGCCCGCGCTTCGAGCCGATGCACGCCAAGCGTCTCGAACGCGAACTCCAGGACGAGGAGCGCAGCGGCGGCGAAGATCCCGGATCCCCAGTACGGCATGCCCGAGCGCGAATCCCCACTCCGCGGTGGCGAACCCCGGCTCCAGCTGGCGAACCTGGAACAGCCCGACAGCCGCATCGGTGCCCTCGGGCACCACTCCGAAGCAGAGGTAGTGCCCCCTGGCGCGCTCGCGCTGGGTCCAGAGTATGAAGCGTTCGAATCCGTCCACCGTGGACGGCGGCGGCGAAATATGGCGCGACACTTCCTCGGTCGAGAGAAAGGCCAGCAGCGAGTTCGCGTCCGAGAGGCGCAGTTCCCGCAGCGTCACGGCGGGCGCGATGAGCACGGGCAGCGCCTTGCGCCAGTCAGTTGTGGTGTCGCGGGCAGCTGGCGCCGCGAATGACCGGCGCGGACGAAGTTTCCTCCAGCGATCGCTGTGTGGTCATCGTCGCCCGCACCGAGATTCCAGCCTGTTCATTTGATCCACCATCACAGCAATAGCGCTGGCCACAGGGGCCGGCCCTCTGGCGTGAACGTGAATGTCCTTGTGGTGCAGACTGTTACGGACAGTGTCGCGGGAGGGTCGCGTCGCGCCGGATACTCAGAACGGCACACGGATCTGCGCGGATTGTGCCCGTCCGGTTCACAGCGTGGCGGCGATGTCCAAGGCGTGCAGCCACTTGGGGTGGGTGTGCTGAAACGGGCCACCTGGATACCTAAACTGTTCGTGGAATGGGACTTCGGTACTCTCCAGCATCCGGCCATCGCCGGACTGTTTTTCGCGGCTGAATCACAGGCACGTCTGTCGCACTTACAAAACTGGCGACGTTAGCTCAAAGGGCTCAGGGTTCAGGGTTCAGGCGCTAGCCGTCTTGACGACGAAAACTCGTGAACTCGAGTCAGTTTCGGCGGTCATGACGGCGAACAGAAAATGCCATAGCGGGCGGAGCCTCTCGACGGTCAGGCACTCGTACTTCAGCGCCACCAACGGGTCGACGCGCGTGGCCCTCCAGGCGGGCAGCGCGCTGGCGGCGATCGCGGTGCCGAGAATCACGACCGCAACCGCGCCGAGCGTGGCCGGATCGGCGGGGGCCACGCCGACGATGAATCCGCCGAGCGCGGTCGCGCCGAGGACGCCGGCGCCGGCGCCGATCGCCAGGCCGGATTCCGACGAGCGCGGCCGTGCGGCCGGCGACGAGCCGCACGATGTCGCCGGTGCGCGCGCCGACCGCGCGGCGCAGGCCGATTTCCTTCGTGCGCGCGGCGACGCCGAAGGCTACGAGGCCATAGATGCCGATCGCCGCCAGCAGGGTGGCCACCAGCCCGAACCCGGCCGTGAACATCGCGCCGATGCGCGCCGGCAGGATCGCGACGGCGACGGCCTCGGTCATCGGCTCGATCTCCGCCGTGGCGGTCGGCGCGATGTCGCGCAGGGCGGCGCGGATGCCTTCCGCGGCCGCATGGAAGTCGCGCGTCCGCACGTGCAGGACGAATCCGTTGCCGGGCCGCTGCCGCACCGGCAGGTAGACGAGCGGCTCGATCGCTTCGCCAATCGTCCAGTACTTCGAATCGCCCGCGACACCAACGACGGTCACGGTGTCCCAGCTGTCGCCGGGTCCCGGAACCGTGAGCCGCTGGCCAACCGCCGCCCCCTGCCAGAATCGCCGCGCCGCCGTTGGTTGACGATCGCCACATGCGGCGCGCCTTCGCGGTCGCTCCAGGTGAAATCGCGTCCGGCGACGAGCGGGATGCGCACTGTTTCGAGCCACCCCGGCGTGATGCGATTCCCGACGACGCGCCGCCCGCTGCCGTGGTCGCTCGTCCGCCTCGGTGAAGGCGCCGTAGCGCTCGTTGGACATCAGCGCCAGCGGCACGGCCCACGCCGTCCCGGCGGATTCGACGCCCGGTATCGCGGCGGCGCGCTCCTGGAGCGCGACGAACACCGCGTCCTGTTCCGCGGGCGTCCGCGGCAGTTCGCCGAGATCCACGTCGGCCACGAGCACGCCAGACGGGTCGAATCCGGGATCCACCTGCCGGGCTTCCACGAGGCTGCGCGCGAAGAGCCCGCCCCAGACGAGCAGGAGCGAGCAGATCGCCACCTGCGCCACGAGGATCGCTGACTGCAACCGGTGCCGGCCGGGCGACGTCGCTTCGTCCCTCAACGATGGGACCAGATCGATCCGCGCGGCGCGCCGCGCAGGCGACAGGCCGAAGATGACCGCCGTCACGAGCGACAGGCCGATCGCGTAGGCGACGATGCGATAGTCCAGCGAGAGGTCGAATTCAAGGGAGAACGGGAGGCCGTCGAGAAGGCCGTTGACCGAGCCCGCGAGCCAGGCGGCGAGCACGATCCCCAGGGCGCCGCCGGCGAGCGCGAGGACGAGACTCTCGGTCAGCAACTGCCTGACGAGCCGTTCCCGTCCGGCGCCGAGCGCCAACCGCACGGCGATCTCCCGCCGCCGCGACGCCCCGCGGCTCAGCAGCAGGCCCGCGATGTTCGCACAGCCGATGAGCAGCACGAATCCCGCCGTGAGGCCCATCAGGCCGACGAAGCCGAAGACGGGCACCAGCGCGCCGCCGATCCCCTGGAAGGCGTCCAGGCCATCGACGCCGATCACTCGAACGGCAGTGAAGGCGTCGGGGACGTCCGGATGATCCGCGCGAATGCCGGCCGCGACGACCTGGAGCGAGGCAGCCGCGCTCGCGCGCGCCACGCCCGGCTTCAGCCGTCCGACGACCGTGAAGTCCGTCGCCGCGCGATCCGTGAATCGGCGTCCGCCGCGGTCCGGATCGATCGGGATCCAGAAGTCCCGTACCGAGTCCGGCGGGCGCCAGGCCCCGGAAGGAGGGAGGCATCACGCCGGCGATTTCGTACGTCCGGCCGTCCAGCACGATCGTCGCGCCGACGACCGCCGGATCGGATCCGAGCCTGGCGCGCCACAGGCGGTCCGATACCACGATCGACATCCTGCCGCTCGTCCGACGGCAGAAGGGTGCGTCCGATTGCCGCGTCGCACCCCGAGCACCGTGAAGTAATTGCGTCGTGACGGCATCGCCGACCAGCCGGCCCTCGCCCGGCGACATCGTGACGCCGCGGAACGCGGCAAGGTCGGCGAACGCGCCGTGGCTGTCGAGCAGGTCGCGATAGTTGGCCCAGGCGACCTGCGATTCGCCGGGATACACGCGCGCGAGAGTGCCGGGATCGCCGAGCGGCGCCGGCTTCAGGAACAGCGTGTCGAGAATCGAGAACACCGCGGTGTTGCCGCCGATCGAGACGGCGAGCGTCAGGATGGCGACGATCGAGAAGCCGCGCGTGCGCGTGGCCAGGCGCCACCCGTACGCGACGTCCTGGCGGAATTCGGAGGCCATGCGGCGCATCCAGCGGCTGCGTTCGACGTCGGCGCCGCGGCGGCGTCCGTGCGCGCCGGCCGCAGAGATGTCTCCAAATTCCCGCAGTGCCTGCGCGCGGGCGTCGGCCGGGCTCTGGCCCTCGCGCATCAGCTCCGCGGCGCGCATCTCCAGGTGAAATGCGAATTCGTCGTGGACGTCGCGGGCGACCTCGTCGGCCGTCCGCGCGGAGAACCGGAACCGGCGCAGCAGTCCCCTCATCGGCACCTCATTCGATCGCCTTGAACACCGCGGCCGCATACCGGCGCCAGCCCCTGACCTCGTCGCGAAGCTGCTGCCGGCCCGCTGTGGTCAGCGCGTAGTATTTCGCCCGCCGGTTGTTGTCGGAAACGCCCCACTCCGCCTCGATCCATCCCCGCGCTTCCAGCCGGTGAAGCGCCTGATAGAGCGCCGCGTCCTCGAGCGACAGCACACCCTCGGTGCGCTCGCGCACCCAGCGCGAGACCGAATACCCGTGGAGCGGCTCGCGCTGCAGAGCCCGGAGGATGAGCAGGTCAACCGTTCCCTGCAGCAGGGTGAGCGGGGCGGGAGGCATCGTGGTGCTGTAGACGCTGGCGGCCGTGGAATGTTCCACTCACGTGGTGAGGTGGTGGAATGGAAAAGGGAAAAGGGTAAAAGGTAAAGGGCAAATGGTAAATGGCCCGGTCAGCGCCGCGCGAGCTGCACGGCGAGGACGGCGCCGGCCAGGGCGGACGCGACGACGGCTGCGATGTGCGCGCCGAAGACGTGCGGTCGGATCCGAGAAGTGGCAGAAGAGCCGCCAGCCAGCGTCCGCCATGAGCCCGGCACCCAGGCCGTACAGCAGGCCGGCGACGGCGGGCCGGAGCGGAAACGCGCGCGCGACGAGCCACGCCGACACGAGGAGCGGCGGAATGGCGCTCGCGAACGTGCTCGTGAAGCAGATGCCGCCGACGAACCAGTTCCGGCCGGCCGTCACGTGATATACGCCGCTCATCCGCCATGTGAGGACCGTGACGACGACGAGCGACGCGAGCGCGCCGCCCCACGCGTACGCCAGCGCGCGCCGCGACAGGGTCGTGCCCGGCACGGCCTCGCGCAGCGCGCCGGCGACCAGCGCCAACCCGAGCGTCATCTCTGCGGCGGACGCGCCCCAGGTGAGCAGCCACCCGAGGCGCGCCGCGTCGCGCCGCACACCCAGGAGGGCCGCCGCCGCGACCAGCAGCAGGATCGCCAGCGGCGCGAGCCACACCGCGCGCACGTGGGGTGGCGCCAGCGGGCGGACCGGCGCGAGATCGCTCGCGATGGCCGCGCGAAGCTCCGGGGGCGGGAAGCCAGGCGACTGGTCAGGCATGGCTGTCCCGCAGCAGTGCACGCAGATCCGCCATGCCGCGGCTCGAGCGCAGCTTGGCGGCATCGGCACGAATCCCGAGCATCTGACCGATTTCAGCGAACGTCAGTCCCCACACATGGTGCAGGAGCAGCGCCTCGCGACGATCGGGGAGCACCGCGTCGAGCGCGCGGCGGAGCGCCTCACGATCGCCCAGCGACGCCACTTCCGGCGGAACCGGAATGTCGGGCAGTTCCGCGCCTGTCGCAGGCCGGCGCGACCGCCTGCGGCGATCCATGAGCGAGACGTGCCGCGCGATGGCGAACACCCACGGGCGGACCGGCAGATCCGGCCGGTAGGCCCGGCGCGACCGGTGCAACTGGAGGAAGGTCTCTTGTACGAGATCCTGCGCCTGCGACCGATCGCGCGTCAGGGCAGCCAGGTAATGGTAAATCGGCATGGCGAGCTTCGCGTGCAGCGCATCGAACGCCTCGATGGCCCCGGCCTGGTACGCCCGCATCAGGTCGCGCAGTGCGCCATCATCCACGCTGCTGCTGTTGGTTTTGCCGGCCTGGTCCAAAAGTGTCACGTGCGGCTCGCGCGCCCCTATCGTATCGCGGGTGCGCAGACGGCAAGTGGCTCGCCGTTTTTCCACAGCGGCGCCGTCAGACGTCGTGTCAGAAGGATAATGAGCTGCCCGAATGATCCAGATACACGAGCTGACGAGCCGGTCTCTCCGCGCGTCACGGCAGATCACCATCTGGGGGCCGGCCCGGGCGCTCCAGGGGCGCGGCGGCCCGTATCCGGTGTTGTATCTCAACGACGGACAGAATCTGTTCCAGCCCTCGCGCGCCTTTTCGGGCTCTACGTGGCGCATCCCGCAGTCGGCGGCTGCGCTCGTGCGGCACAGACGGATTCCGCCGATGCTGATCGTGGGCATCGATCACGGCGGGGCGCGTCGCTCCCGCGAGTACCTGCCGGTCGAAGACGATCGCAACCCCGAGGCGCGCGCACCGCTCGGGCGCGCATACGCGGAATTCGTCACGCGCGAGGTGATGCCGTTTGTCGAACGGACGTATCCGGTCGCGCGCGGTCCGGCGTCAACCGGCTTCGGCGGCTCGTCGTACGGCGCCGTCGCCGCGCTCTACACGGTCCTGCTCGAGCCCGGCGTCTTCGGCCGGCTTCTCCTGGAAAGCCCATCCCTCTACGTGGGGCGCGAGTACGTGATCCGCCGCTCGCGGCGCGCGACGCGCTGGCCGGCACGGGTGTATCTGGGCGTGGGAACCGCGGAGACGAGCCGTGCGGACTGGAACCAGGAAACGGTGGCCAACGTGCGGAAGCTCGAGGCCATCCTCCGGCGGGCAGGCCTCGGCGCGCGACGGCTGCGCGTGACGGTCGCTGACGGCGCCCGTCACACGGAGGCCGCATGGGCCGCCCGGCTTCCGGAGGCGCTGTCGTTTCTCTTCGGCGCGTAGGGCTACCGGCGGCTCCGCATCCAGCGGCGTCCGTGAATGCTCAGGTCGATCAAATCGTCGGCGTCGAGGTTCTTGAAACCGGCGTCGTTCGCCTGGCGCACGAACTCCGCATCGACGTGGTGGATGCGGAACTGCACGAGCTGGTTCACCGGCACGTCCCCGTAGCCGACACGCTTCATCTCGGTGATGAATCCGGGGACACGCCGTGGATACGCATCCGCACGAGATCGTCGATGTCGAGCGAGCGGTATCCCAGGTCCCGCACGGACGCGCACGAATCCGGGGAGACGCCGTGGATGCGCATCCGCACCAGCGCGTCGATGTTCAAGCCATCGTAGCCGGCCTTGCGGATTTCGCGAACGAACGCCGGCGTCGCGCCGTGGATTCTCGTCCGCACGAGGTCGTCTATCGTGAGCCCGGAGTAGCCCGCATCCTTCATCTCGCGCACGTACTGCGGCGTCGCGCCGTGAATGCGTGTCCGCACCAGATCCTCGACGCTCAGACGATCGTAGCCAGCCTGCCGCATGTCCGTGATGTAGCCTGCGTCCACGCCGTGGATGCGCATCCGGATCAGATCGTCGGCCGCGAGGCCCCTGTAGCCCAGCGCATCGATCGAGGCGATGAACGCGCGGCTGACATCCTGCAGCGCCATGCGCATCACGGTCTCGCCGTCCAGGCCCGGCACGGCGCGCTGGCGCATGGCGGCGACGAAGTCTGGGCCCGGCGTGAAGGTGAACGTCCCGGTCCCTCGGCCCTCGTCGAATGAGCCACGGAAATCGAACCGCCCGGCGTCGCGTGTGACGGCGAACCGGACTTCGCCCGGGCTCGTCCAGCGCGTGTCGCGCGCATCGAGGCCGCGAAGATCCGACAGCGGGAACGAGGCACCGAACTCGTGCCCGTCGCCCTGTCGTATCTGAATCGCGAGCCGGCGTTCACCGGCGCGTGGCCCATCCGTCCTGGGGGCGCGCCTCCCACGTGCCGGACCGGGACGAGGACTGGGAAGCGACCGGGACGGAGAGTGTGACGAGCGACAGGGCGAGCAGCAGCCTCTTCATGCCGGTTTGACGCGCGGCGCCGCCGAAGGGTTGGAAGCTACGCGAGCAGATCGGGCCGGGCGAGCAGGTAGTCGCGGAGTTTCCCGAATGCCTGACCGCGATGGCTGACGGTCGATTTCTCGATCGAGTCCAGCTCGGCCAGCGTCCGGTTCAGCGGCGGATAGAAGAAGATGGGGTCGTAGCCGAAGCCGTTGCCGCCGCGCGGTTCCGGCGTCAGCCGGCCGCGCACCGTTCCACTCGCCTCATAGAGGACGCCTCCTGTGTTGGCGACCGCGAGGGCGCAGACGAAGCGGGCCGTGCTCCCGTCCAGCCCCCTGGCCGCCAGCCGTTCGCGGATCCTGGCGAATTTGACGATGTAGTCCGTGCCTTCCCACCGCGCCGAGTGCACGCTCGGCAGATTGTCCAGCGCATCGATTTCGAGGCCGGAATCATCGGCGACCGCGCACAGGCCCGTGTGCTGCGCATAGTGGAGCGCCTTCAGCCGTGCGTTGTCGGCAAAGGTGGCGCCGGTCTCTTCCGGTTCCTCGACCTCGGGCACGTCGCGCAGCGTCAGCAGCTCGAGCGGGACGCCGTGCAGAATCCCGGCGATTTCGTGGAGCTTTCCCGGGTTCGTCGTCGCGAGCAGCAGCCGTGCGGGTTTGCTCATGCGCGGATGTCGCCGATGATCTCGCGCTGCAGCGCGACGAGCTCGCGGATGCCGCTGTCGGCCAGCTCGAGGAGCGTATCGAGCGCGCGGCGTTCGAACGGCGGGCCTTCGGCAGTTCCCTGCACTTCGATGAACCGTCCGTCGCCCGTTTTGACGACGTTCATGTCCACGTCGGCGCGCGAGTCCTCGTCGTAGGCCAGATCGAGCAGCGCCGTGCCGTCGACGATGCCGACGCTCGTCGCGGCGACATGGTCCAGGATCGGCAGCGTCCTGATTTGCGCCCCCGCGCGCAGCCGCTGGAGCGCCAGGACCAGGGCCACGAACCCGCCGCTGATCGAGGCCGTTCGCGTGCCACCGTCGGCCTGGATGACATCGCAGTCGATCCAGATCGTGCGCTCGCCGAGCTCGTTCAGCTTCGTGACCGACCGCAGCGAGCGGCCGATCAACCGCTGGATCTCCTGGGTGCGGCCGCCGACCTTGCCGGCGCTCGCCTCGCGCTGGGTCCTCGTCGACGTCGCGCGCGGCAGCATGCCGTATTCCGCGGTCACCCAGCCCTTGCCCGTGTTGCGCATGAACGGCGGCACGCGGTCTTCGACGCTCGCGGTGCAGATCACGCGCGTGCGGCCGCTTTCCACCAGCACGGATCCTTCGGCGTGCATCGTGAAGGCCGGGGTCATCTTCGTTGGCCGGAGTTCGCCAGGGGCGCGGCCATCTGTTCGGGTCATAGTTGTCGCTTTCGCTAATCCGTACCGTCCATCCATTTCAGGCTCTTCTGGAGGGGATGCCTCAGGTCCACGTGCCCCGCGAGCGTGTCAACTTCCTTGCCGTCCACGAGAATCTGCACGCGGGTGATCGCCGGCAGGTTGACCGTCAGCGCATCCACGATCGTGTACACGGTGAACAGTTCGTCGAGCGAGCCCCCCGAGTGTCTGCTGGCGACCTCGGCGCTCAGATCGACGAAGGCGTCTCCGCGATCGGTCAGGAACAAGGCACGCAGCGTCGTCCCGTCCGGGATCGCCGAGACGAGCCGCGCCGGCGCCGGCGCGAGCTGCGCTTCGATGATGCGGCGAGCCTGCTCGACGACCGGTTCGCCGAACGCCACCTCGCGCGTGACGCCGACGAGCGAGAGGCCGTCCTCGGAGATGAAATACAGGGTCGCGGTAATCTTGCGTTCCGCGGGTGGCGCAGGGGCGGCAGTGGCCGCGCCAGCCGGCGCCTTCGGCGCGTACCAGCGGGGTACGACCGCGAAGAGGACCCACACTCCGGCGAGCACGAGCACGATGGCGGCGGCAATCAGTGCCGATCGGCGGGACATCAACGAGGCCCTGCCGGAAGAGCGCCGCCGGATCGCGCCGCCGCGCGCGCGTCACGGAAGCGGGTGATGCTCTCGACCAGCCCCTGGACGACGAGAGCCTGGAAGTCGTCCGAGGCCAGGCGTGTTTCCTGCTCGGGGTTGGTGATGAAGCCCATCTCGACGAGCACGGCCGGCATGTTCGCGCCGACCAGCACGCGGAAGGGCGCCTGCTGGATCGCGCGGCCGTTCATGGGGACCCGTTCGCGCAGCGACGCCTCGACCGCCTGGGCGAGTGCCGCCGATTCCTGGATATAGCGTGCCTGCGCCATGTCCCAGGGAATCACCTCGATATTGCGGGTGCCGCCGCCGAAGACGGGAAGAGGTTGACTTTCGCCATGGGCGACGCGCTGGGCTTCGTCGCCGTAGTCGTCCAGGCTCAGGTAGAAGACTTCGGCGCCGCTGACGCCCGGCCTCATCGAAGCGTTCGCGTGCAGGCTGATGAAGAGGTCGGCCTTGTTGTTGTTCGCGCGTGAGGCGCGGTCGTCGAGCCCGACACTGGCGTCGCTGTCGCGCGTGAGGATCACGCGGACGCCGAGCCGTGACTCGAGCGCGGCCTTCAGCCGTCGCGCCACCGCCAGCGTCACGTTCTTTTCCAGGGCGCCGCCGGGTCCCTTCGCGCCGTCCTCGTTTCCGCCGTGCCCGGGGTCCACGACGATCGTGCGCAGGACACCCGCGGGAGCGAGATCGACCAGCGGCGGCGGCTCCGGCGCCGCTGACGGCTGCGCCGGCGGCGCGGCTGGCGGCGCTTCGGTCGTCTGCGCCTGGACGTCGAGGACGAGCCGGCCCGCTCCTCGATCTCCCGGGACATCCGACGTGCGATAGCTGGCGAATCTCGGGCCGAGATCGACGGCAATCACCGTGGGTGTCTCACCCGGCCGTACAGCCTGGATGAGATCGGGCGCGGTGGTCGCGGGAAGCGTCGCGTCGAGCGCGTCGGCGTCGAACCGGATCAGCAGGCGGTTGCGATCCTGCGTGACGGTGTGCGGCGTGGCCGGCGCGATGTCGAGGGTCAGTCTGGCGATCGTGCCGAGCGCTTCCACGCGTCCCGCGATGCGCGGCACGCGGATGTCGCCGACGAGCACGATCCGTGACGGCTTGCGCAGCTCGACCCGCGTGGACAGGATCGGCGCAAGCGCGCGCGACACGAAGTCGATCGGCACGAACCAGGTGCGTCCGTCCTTCACCGGCGCGGCGGGCAGCGAGATCAGCCGTCCGCCCACCGATGCGAGCCCCTGGCCTGGCGACAGGACGATCGTCTGGTTGCGCGCCGTGACGGTGAGGCCCCCGGCGGCGGCGTCTTCCCGGATCGTCAGGTCGAAGAGCCGCGCGAGATCGTCGAGCGCGAACATCTCCTGCCCCCCCATTACGCGGGCGGCGAGCGGACGCCGGCCTTCGCGCGTCAGCACGGTGTAGGGTGCCGCCGACGAGGTGGGCGCCTGCGCGGCGACGGCCGCGGCGAGGGCCGCGAAGGTGGCGAAGGCTATGGAGATCCTGTTGAACCGGCGCACGGCCCATCAATGATATCTGAGGCGGTTGTTCGTGTCCCGTTCTCAGAGGTGACGTCGTTCGGTGTCGGTCCGTGAGGAGATCGCGGACCTGATCGAGGCCCGCCTTCGCGCGGACGCTTCGGCGAGGCGGGCCCCGCCTTCGCGCGGACGCTTCGGCGAGGCAGGCTGCAATCGATTGGAACTGTAGTTGAAGGTTGGTGGTGGTGAGGCCCCTCGACTCGCGCGTGCGGCGCTTGCTCGGGGCACCAATCCGGTCGCGCTCCGCTTCGCAGCGCGCGACCGAATTGGTGGAGGCGCCGGGATTTGCACCCGGGTCCGAAAACACATCCCCGCAGGAATCTACGATGCGTATCCGCCTCTGAAGTGTCGTGCCCGGCGTGAAGAGACGGCCGAACCGCCTGGCACCAACCCCGAAAAATCTCGCCGCTGACGTCCGAGGCAACCGTCAACAGCCAGCCTGCTTAAATGACATCCAGCATCCGACCCGCAGGCTGATCGGAGTGGACGCTCACAGGGGTTTAGGCTGCGAGAGCGAGCTGCGTGTTTGCAGTTATTTGGTTTTCCATCTTTTTACGAGGGTGATGGTCCTCGGCACGCATCCTGCGAAACCGTATCTCCGTCGAATCTAGGTCGCCCCCCACAGGCGGGCACCAAGGCTTGGCGCCTGACGCTCCATTGTACGGCCTCGGTGGCCATCTCGTCAAACTGCTGTATGGGTTGAACTTGCGGGTTTTCGCGGCTTGACTTGCCTCGCTGGGGTCCGGATAATGCGGAGAATGGCCGATACCCAGCTCCGCGACGTCATCGACAACCTCCGGTCGCGCCTGCAGACCGAACTCGAGGCCGAGCTCGCCACGCTGGCTGATTCGCACGAGGAGGCGCTCGACGCCGCGCGCCACGAGGCGGCCGCACGCGTCGAGCAGCAATGGGCCGATCGGCTCGCGTCGGTGCACGCCGACTGGCAGGAGCGGCTCCAGCGCGAGGTTGGCGAGGCGTGCGATGAGGCGCAACGTCACACCGCCGATGAAGTGGCCCAGGCGCGCCGGGACGCGGAGCAGCGCATGGCGGAGGAAGTGGTCCAGGCGCGCGCCGAAGCCGAGCAGCGCATGGCCGCAGAGGTTGCCCGCGCCCGCGCGGAGGTGGAAGAACGCCTGGTGGCCGGAGTCGCCGACACTCGCGCCGAAGCCGAGCGGCGCATGGCCGTTGAAGTGGCCGAAGCTCGCGCCGAGGTCGAACGCCGCATGAGCGCCGAAGCCGGCGAGGCTCGCGCCGAAACCGAGCGGCGCATGGCCGTTGAAGTGGCTGAAGCCCGCGCCGAGGCCGAGCGCCGCATGACGGCTGAAATCGCCGACGCGCGCGCCGAGGCCGAGCGCCGCATGGAGGCCGAGGTCGCTGAAGCCTGCGCCGAAGCGGATCGCCGCGTCGCCGCCGAGGTGGCCCAGGCGCGGGGCGACGCGGAGCAGCGCATGGCGGCCGGGATTGCCGAGGCGCGCGCCGAGGCGGAACGACGGATGGCCGCCGAGATCGCCGACGCCCGCACCGACGCCGAACATCGCGTCGTGGCCGAGTCGATGCGCGCCCGCGTCGACGCCGAGCAGGCTGCCGCGGAGGCCGCCGCGAGTCTCCGGCGTGAAATGGAACAGGCGCTCGCCGACGAACGGACGAAGAGTCGTCACGCCATCGACGCCGAACGTGCGCGAGCCGAACGCGCGCTGGCCGACGCCCGCGGGATGCTCGAGGCCGAGCGTCGGCGGACGACGGAGGCGTTCGAGACCGCGCGGCAGGGCAGCGAGTCACTCGACAGCCCGCGACTGGCCGCCGCGCTTCGCGCCATCGACGGCGCCACCACGCTGACAGGAATCATCCGTGCGGTCGTCAGGGCGGCAGCCGCCGAAGCGCCGCGCGCGACCCTGCTCATCGTGAACGGACCTCAGCTCGACGAATGGACCGCGCCGGATATCCCGTCGCTTGCGGCCGGCACCATGCGGGTCGATGGGCGCGAAGCGGGATTCCTCAACGCCGTGCTGCAGCGCGGTGAGCCGGTCGCGTCGGGCGCGGGACTGCTCGCGCCGTTCTTCGCCGGCCTGCCGCCGGACCGCCGCGCGTACGCCGTACCGTTCATGCTCGGTGGACAGCCGGTCGCGGTGCTGTACGCGGACGAAGGAAAGACCGGAGAAGCCCGGAGTGGCTGGATGGATGCCGTCCAGATCCTGGGACGCTACGCGGCGGCCGCGGCGTCGTGTATCACGGCGCAGAGGACGCTCGACACCATCCGTCCCGCGGGAGAGCCCAGGGCGCGAACCGGATTCGCGGCCTCATCGCCCGAAGAAGGCGAGCAGGGAGCGCGGCGCTACGCCCGTCTGCTCGTGTCGGAGATCAAGCTGTACAACGAAGCCGCCGTGCGCACGGGGCGCCAGATGCGCGATTTGTCATCGCGGCTGCAGCCGGAAATCGCTCGCGCGCGTCGGCTGTACGACGAACGCGTCTCGTCCGCGCTGGCGGCACGCGACATGTATTTTCAGCACGAGCTGATCCAGACGCTGGCCGACGGCGATCCCTCCTTGCTCGGGTAGCCCTGATCCGCCATCGTGCCTATTCTTTCCGCCCTTCGTCCGGCTGTCGTCCCGCTGGTATTCTGCGCCGCGCTGTTACCGTGGCAGCGGGAGGGTGGACAGGCTCCGCCACTCGTGCCGACCGTCCATCCGGCGCTGCCCGCGAGCGACACCGACCTGTGGCTGGTGCCGTCGGACTCCGATCGCGCGGCCCGGACGATCGCGACCTACAAGCCGCTGGCAGACGCGGTTGCGCGTTACCAGGCGGAAGACTACGCGGGCGCGCTCCAGTTCGCGCGGCGGCCGTCGCTCGCGTCAACGCCGCTGGCGAATTATGCCAGGTACTACGCGGGTCTCTCGCAGCTCGGGCTCGGACAGGCGGCAGAGGCCCGGCGAACCTTCGACGCGATTCTCGAGGCCAGGCCGGATGGCTATCTCGCCGTCGGCGCCGAGCTCGGGGCCGGGGACGCGGCCGAGGCGCTCGGCGACAACGCCCCTGCGGCGCGGCTCTACGAACGGCTCGCCGCGGACAAGCAGACCGTTTCTGCAGACATCCTGACGCGGCTTGGCCGCACCGCCATGGCGGCCGGAGATCGCCGGAAGGCTGCCGATGCCTACCTGCGCCTCTACTACGAGTTCCCCCTGACGGATGCGGCTACGGCGGCCGCGCCCCAGATCGCGTCGCTCAGCGATCAGATCGAACGTACCGGGTACAAGGCCGACCTGGGGCGCGCGCAGCTGCTCTTCGGTGCGCGACGCTACAGCGAGGCGCGCGCGGCGTTCGCCGAACTTCAACCGCTCGTGGATCGAGGCGACAAGGAGCTGGTCGATCTCCGGCTCGCTGAATGCGACTTCGATCTCAAGCGATATGCCGCCGCACGGGACGGCCTGCGTCCCTACCTCGATCAGGCCTCGCGGAAGGCGGAAGCACGTTTCTTCTACCTGAGCGCCATCCGCGGCCTCGGAGACGACGACCAGTACATCGCGCTGGCGCACGCGCTCGTCGCGGACTTTCCCGACAGCTCCTGGGCGGAAGAGGCCCTCAACAGTCTCGGAACCCACTACATCCTCACCAACGAGGACGAACTGGCGGCACAGACCTTCCGCGAGGCCTACGAGAAGTTCCCGACCGGATCGCGCGCGGAACGGGCGGCGTGGAAATACGGGTGGTACGCGTACAAGACCGGTGACTATGCCGAAACGGTGCGCGTCTTCGAAAACGCGGCGGCCGGTTTTCCGCGGTCGGACTATCGGCCCTCATACCTCTACTGGGCCGCTCGCGCGCACGGACGTCTTGGCGCCGCAACCGAGTCGCTGGCGCGCCTGCGGCTCGTCTACGCCGACTATGGCAATTCGTACTACGGGCGGCTTGCCGAGCGGCAGCTCACACGCCGAGCGGGGCTGCCGGCGACGACCGATCAGGTTCACACGGCCTCGTCACGCCCGCAGGAGGAAGCGGCGCCCGGAGCGCCGCACACGCCAACCGAGCCGATCATCCGGCTGCTCCTGGCCAACGGACTCTACGGCGATGCGCTGAACGAACTGCGGTATGCGCAGCGCACCTCGGGCAGTTCGGTGCCGATCGAGGCGACGATCGCGTGGGTGTATCACCAGCAGGGAGACCTGCGTCGGGCCATCACCCTGATGCGCCGCGCCTACCCGCAGCACCTGACGGCTGGGGGCGACACGCTGCCGGCCGAGATCCTCCAGGTCATCTTCCCGCTGGAATACTGGAGCGCGATCAAGAAGCAGTCGGCGCTGCGCAAGCTCGACCCGTATCTCGTCGCCGCGCTCATCGCGCAGGAGTCGACCTTCGATCCCGGGATCAAGTCGGCCGCCAATGCCTGGGGCCTCATGCAGATTGTGCCGGCGACGGGGCGCCGCCTGGCGCGGTCGCTGGGAATCCGCCGGTTCTCGACGGCGATGCTCACCGACCCCGACGTCAACATCAGACTCGGCACGCTGTACTTCTCGCGGCTGGCCGCCCAGTTTGGAGGGACGCACTACGCGCTGGCCAGCTACAACGCCGGGGAGAACCGCGTCGTGCGGTGGAAGGCGGAGCGCCCGGGCCTGGACGAGGACGAATTCATCGACGACATTCCGTTCCCCGAAACCCAGAACTACGTCAAGCGCATCCTCGGCACGGCTGAGGACTACCGGATGCTGTACGGACGTCCAGCCGCGAGCCCCTCCAGCTCGAAAAAGAAGCCCTCTACGATCAAGAAGCACTCGGGCGCGCTCGGAAACCCAATCGAACCGCGGTAGGCCGCGGGACGAGTCAGGCGCCGATCTCAGGGGAACCCGATCACCTCGTACAGCGTCATCGTGTCGTCGCCGGCGAGCGCCCGCAGGTACGGCAGATAGCGCTCCAGCCGGATGCGTACGTCTTCCAGCTTCGGTCCGTACATATCCCAGTGAACCCCGATGTAGCGCACACGTGCGTGTCGCATCACGGCGAACGCCTCGTTCGAGGGGAACGTGGACAACGCGCCGGCCGTGTCCCGGAAGTCCTGCGGGATGTGGTCGCTGTATCCGTTGAGCAGCGGAAACCAGTGCGCCGTCGAAAACAGCATGTACTGCGTGTGCAGGTGGTAGACGGGCCGCTCGCCATAGTACGGGAACTCGGCCAGCGGACCACGCGGCAGCCTCGAGAGCTGCGCGTAGGCTGCCGGTATGTGCTGCGCGCGTTCCCACGGAAACGGCAGGACGTTCAGTTCCGCGACCGCCAGCACGGCGAGTCCCGCGGCCAGGACGGCTCGCCCTCCTGCGGGCGCGCGTTGAAGCAGCCGCTGGAGCGCGAGCGAGGCGAGAGCCGCGAGCGCCAGCGCGACGACGAGCCCGAAGCGCGACGGCGCGCGGAGGAACGAGAACAGCGGGATTCGGAAGAGCAGCGCGTAGAGCCCCGCCGACGGGCCAAACGATGCCCAGAACGCCAGGACACCCAGCGACCCGTAGAGCAGGGCGGCTTCGCGCCGCGGCGCGGTCGCCGACGGCCCGGCACGCCGCCAGACGAGCAGCAGGGCCGCCAGTCCGAAGGCGAGCGCGAGAAACCCGGGGAACAACGGCTCGGTCCACCGGGGCCATCCGGCCGTGACGCGCAGCATCCAGCCGTGCGCGTGCGCCGGAGAAGCGACATAGGACTGGGCGTTGGCCGAGTATCTCGCGGCGTCCTCGAGCGTGCGCCGGAACCCCTCCTGCTGAATGGCCAGGTACGGCAGGAAGAACGGCAGCACGGGCAGCACCGAGGCCGCGGCCCCGATTGCCACGGCGCGCCAGTACGCGACGCTGCGCCAGAGCGCGCGGCTCCAGGCAAGAAACACCACCGCGTAGCCGACCATCAAGCCCGCGAAGATACCGTAGTAGGCGCACGAGAGCGCCTGGACCGCCAGCGCCGCGCCGAGCAGCAGCCCGCGCCGGGCCGAAGGCGCATCTGCGAGCCGATGCGTGAGCCACATCGCGAGCGGTACGCCGCCGCACATCAGCAGCTGGATGTGCGCGGTGTGCGTCATCAGGTACGGGCAGAATGCGAAGAGGATCGCCGCCACCCCGGCGGCGCGATCGTCGCCCGACAGATAGCGCGCGAGCAGCCACATGCCGAGCAGCGCCGTGGTAAACGCGACGAGCACTGCCGAGTTGTGGGCCGCGTAGGCATTGTGCGTGGCCAGCCAGACCGGGATGGCGGCGATCCCGGCTCCGATGTTCGCCTCGGAAAAGGCCAGGGCCATGTGGTGGGGATAGAAGATGTTCGCGTCGTACAACCGCGCCGGATCCGATGTGAGCGCATGCGCGACCCAGGCGACGTTCCAGACGCTGAAGAGTCCGTCGCCCCCGCCGGTCGAACGTCCGAGGCTGCCGAGACCCCGCGCGAGGGGCCACGTCATGAGAACGGCGAGCCCGAAAGCCGCGCCAGCGACGAGCGCGGCCCGGCGCACGCGGCGCGCGATGGTATCCGGCCGGTTGTCCATGTAGAATGCCCGTCATTCTAACGTCATTCCGGTTCGCATCGTCCGCATGTCCCGCGCCGTAACCTCGGTCATCGTGTTCGCCTGCGCGGCCCTCGTGTTGTGGCTGTCCGAGGGCGTATTGGCGATGACCGGCGCGGGCGGCCGGCTCGCCGTCCTGCCGCTGTCGCCCGCCGCAGCCGCGCTCGCCGTCCTTGGCGCCGTGGTCGTGACGGTTGTCAGGCGGGGTGGCGCGTCCGGCGTTCCGCTCGTGTTGCTGGTCTTTCCGCTGCTCGCGTGGATACCGGGTGGCGTGGTTCCGCTGCTGCTGCTCTGGTCGGGCGGATTGGCATTGCTCGTGTGGGCGGCGATCGGCGCCGCGATGCTCGCGTCGGTGCGGCGTCCGCACTGGCCGGCGCGGCCGCAGCTCGCCGCCGGACTCCTCGCCTGCGCGGTGTATGCGATCGCGGCCTGGCAGGTGTCGCCCTCGATTCCCGGCGGCGACGAGCCGCACTACCTGGTCATCACGCAGAGCCTGCTGCTGGATCACGATCTGAAGATCGAGAACAACCACCGGCGCGGTGACTACCACAGCTACTTCGCCGGCCAGCTGTCACCGGATTTCCGGCGTCGCGGGCGCGACGGGCAGATCTACTCCGTGCACATGCCGGGCGTGTCGGTCCTTGTCGCGCCGGCCTTCCTGGTGGGCGGCTATCCAGGCGTGGTGCTGTTTCTGATCGTGCTCGCCTCGGCCGGTGCGGCGCTGGCCTGGCATCTCGCGTGGCGGGTTACCGGGCGGCAGGATGCGGCGTGGTTCGGGTGGGCCGCCATCACCCTGTCGACGACCGGCATTTTCCACAGCTTCACGGTCTATCCGGACGGTCCGGCCGCCGTCGCCACGCTGACGGGCATCTGGGCGCTGGTGCGCGCCGGCGACGAGCGGCAGTCGGGCGGCGGGCCCGTTACCCCCTGGTTCTGGCACGGCGCGGCGCTCGCGACGCTGCCCTGGATGCATCAGCGGTTCGCCGCCGTGGCGGGCTGCCTGGGTGCGCTCGTCCTGCTGCGTCTGGCGCGGGTGCCGAACGCCGCCGGCAAGGCGGTGGCGTTCCTCGTCGTGCCGGCCCTGAGCGCACTCGCCTGGGTGGCGTTCTTCATCGCGCTCTACGGCACGCCCGATCCGACCGCGCCCTTCGGCAACGAAGTGCGATCGCTCGGGTTCATCCCCGGCGCGCTGACGGCCCTGTTCTTCGACCAGCGTTTTGGCCTGCTGGCGTATGCCCCGGTGATCGCGTTCGCGTTCGGCGGGCTGGTCCTCATGCTGCGGGAACGCCCCGGACGCCGCCTGGCGTTGGAGTTGCTGTTCACGTTCGTGCCCTACCTGCTCGTCGTCACCGACGTCGCCATGTGGTGGGGTGGCCGCAGCGCCCCGGCCCGGTTCGTCGAGCCTGTGCTGCTGCCGATGGCCATCCCCGCGGCCTGGGCGTGGGCCTCGATGCGCAGCCGTACCGCGAGGTACTCGGCGGCTGGCGCGCTGGCATTCACGGTGTTTGCGTCGGTGGTGCTGGTGTGCGCCGACGGTGGCCGTCTCGCGTACAACGTGCGCGAGACGTACGCGTACTGGCTGGAGTGGCTCAACGGCAACGTCGATCTGGGGCGCGCGCTGCCCGCGTGGTGGCGCGACGACGAGGCGGGGCTTTTCCGCGGCGTGATTGTGTGGGCCGCTGCGCTTGGTGCCGGCTGGGCGGGGCTTCGTGTGGTCGAACGGCGTCGCTGGGCGCGATCGCCTGCCGCATTCGCGACCGCAGCGGCGTCGGCCTACGCCCTGGCGGCCATGCTCGCCGTTGGCGTTTCGTGGCGTCTCGCAGGCGTCGATGGACGCCTGGCGATCCCGGCGCAGCTGCAGGCTTTGCGGCGTCTGGCTGTGGAGCCGCACCTGCTGGCGGCGGAGCTGGCCCGGCCCCGACGGGTGACGCGCGAGGAGGCCGTGTCGCTCCTGCGCCTGCGGCCCGCACCGGCGACGGAACCGGGCGGAGCCGGCCGCAACGACCGTCCGCTCTTCTCGGTGCCGGCGGTGCCGGCGGGGCAATACCGCCTGGAAGCCGAGGGGCGGGGAGGCGGATGGTGGATGGTCGGCATCGGCCGTGACCAGTTCTCACTGAGATCGGAGCCACTCGAGTCGCCGCCGCACGCGCTCACGCTCGATCTTCCCGTCGACGTGCGGGCGATCGTCGTGCGAGGCGACGAGCAGGCACGGCGCGGCATCTCCACCCTGACCATCGAACCGCTCGCGATCGTCGCCCCCGGCGCGCGGCTGACGTCGGCCTATGCCCGCCACGCCGTGCGCATACGAAGGCGTCACGGTGTACGTGCTCGACGACAACAGCTTCGTCGAGCCCGAGGCCTTGTGGGTTGGCGGCGCTCGCGCCGCCTCGTTCGTGATTCAGACGGAGGTGGCATCGGCGACCGTCACGCTGCGGCTGCGCAATGCACCCGTGCCGAACCGGATCACGATGGAGGCGGGAGCGTGGCGGGAAGCGATGGATCTCGGCCCGGGCGAGGAACGGACGGTAGACGTGCCTTGTGACATTGCGCGCGGCGCCACGCTGATCCGCATCGCGGCCTCCGCGGGTTTCCGGCCCTCCGAGGTGGAAGCCGGGAGCCGCGACGATCGCTATCTGGGTGTGTGGGTGAAGATAGGGGCTTGAGGCTTCCGGCTTCGGGCCTGGGGCCCGCTCAAGCCTCAAGCCCCAAGCCCGAAGCCCCTAGAACCGCAGCGCGCCGCCGAAGTACAGCCCCTTGAGCAGCAGTTCGCCCTGGTCGCTGTCGACCTTGTAGAGCACGTTGAATTCGCGGTAGCCCACCTGCGCGCCGATGTGATCGGTGAAGTTGACCGTGCCGTACACGTCGAAGTCGTAGTACTTCGCCCGGTAGTTGTCGCTGATGCTGTCGGGCAGCTTGAAGCCGGTGAATTCGCCCGTGATCGAGATATTCGGCGCGACGTAGACGCGGCCGATGGCGCCAATCGCGGGGATCGGCGCCTGGGCGTGCACGAATTCGGTGTCGATCACGTTGGAGAGCGTCGCCTGCACGTCGGTGTATTTCGCCTCGAGCACAAGGCCGAGGAAGCCGCGGTCGCGGTAGATCATGTCCCACTCGTACCCGAAGCGGTACGCCTTCCAGTCGAGGTCCGTCGCGACCGGCAGGGCCACCGAGTAGTTGATCCCGTTGAAGATGACGTCGCGCCTGAGCGTCGCGTTCGGCTGCACGTAGTGAACCGGCGTGTACTCGAAGCGGAACTTGTGCTTCGTGCCGGGCCGCAACACGACCTTCAACTGCTTGAACCGCGTCTTCTCGATCCCCAGATCATTCACGAAATCGATGCGCGATCCGACGATGCCGAGCGACTCGCTGGTAATGACAATGTCCGGCGTGGGGTTCCAGAAGTAGCCGCCGACCTCGACGTGATAGGTCTCGCCGGTGGCGCGGTTGGAGGCACCGACGGGTGCGTACTGAGCGCCGGCGGGCGAGGCCAGGAGGCTGAGCGCCAGGCAGAGCACAAAAACAGCGGCGGCACGTGTGCGCATGTGTAATCTCGTCCCGGAATGGTCGGGAAATGGGGCCCTCTCTCGCGCGAGGACCGGGCAGCCCGC
The DNA here is from genome assembly GCA_963817635.1 of uncultured Acidobacteriota bacterium. Lineage (GTDB taxonomy): Bacteria > Acidobacteriota > Vicinamibacteria > Vicinamibacterales > 2-12-FULL-66-21 > CAWFPR01. Next base: position 64,854 of record CAWFPR010000013.1, read on the forward strand.
TGGGTAGGCCGATTCAGAATAGCACAGCCACGCTTGCCACGTCCTGTATACAGTGCGTATACTGTCGACCCTAACTAGGTATGGGCACCCGAGTTCGACGCACCGCGGCTCCCGACGGCATCAGCCAGGTCGATCGGGCGTACTCGAGCATCAGGGCCGGCATCGTGGGGGGCCGCTATGCCCCGGGGACGCCCATGTCCGAGGTGGCGCTCGCCGCCGAGCACGGCATGAGCCGGACGCCCGTTCGTGAAGGGCTGTCGCGACTCTGGACCGAACACTACCTCGACCGTGTGGCTGGCCGCGGGTACTTCGTTGCGCGGGTCACTGTGCAGTCGATTCACGACACGTTCGACGTTCGCCGGGTGCTCGAGGGCGCGGCCGCCGCGCGCGCCGCCGATCTGGCGACGCCGGAGGAGATCGCGCAGTTGCGTACGCTGGCGGCTTTCCCGATGGTCGAAGGGAACTACCGCCAGGCCGAGGCGGTGAACGCGCGGTTCCACCTGGCCGTGGCGGCGGCGGCGCACAATCGTCTGGTGCTGGAACTGATCGAACGCTGCCTTGCGCAGGTCGATCGGTTCATGTCGCTGGGCGTGTCGTTCGGACCGTTCCAGGCGTCCGCGACCGAGTCGCATCTCGGGATCGTCGAGGCGATCGCGCTAGGGCGACGCGCAGCTCGCGCAGAAGCGCATGGAAGAACATCTCGACTGCGGGAGCCGCGGCATGAAGGCCGCACTGCTCGAGTCGGGATCCGCCGGACTTGGACCTCCGTAGCACCGGTACCGAGCTTGCTGAACGGATCGCCATCGACGTTCGATCGCGTCCGTTTCGTTCGAAAACCTTCCGCCCTGCGCCGGTCGCGCAACGGGCGAATCCAAGAAACGGCAGAGGGACCTTCGGTTTTCCGAAGCTGCCATGACAGCTGTGGGATGAGTGATGGGGTTGATGCAGCCGGATGCCTTACCGTGTCGGTAAGCGATTCCGGCGAACGTAAGCGTGTTGGGAGGAGTGTATGAAGCTACGTATTGTGAGCTGGGTCGCCATGGCGCTGCTCGCCGCCGCCAGCGCGGCGGCGCAGCAGGGGACCCCGAGTTGCGCGGGCGGGTCGTCGACGCCGCAGGGGGCGGTGCTGCCGGGCGTCACGGTCACGGTCCGGAATCAGGCCACCGGCATGTTCCGCGAGACGGTGACGTCGGCTGACGGCGCCTTCATCGCGAGCAGCCTCGTGCCCGGCACCTACGAGGTCGACCGCCGAACTGCAGGGATTCAAGAAGTTCGAACGCAAGGATTTGCGGCTCGAGGTCGGCAAGACGGCCAGCATCGATGTGACAATGCTCGGTCGGCGGCATCGAGGAGACGGTCGAACGTCTTCGGCGAGTCGCCGATCGTCGACGTCACGTCGAAGGAGGTCGGCGGCAACATCACGAGCGAGACGCTCGATGAAGCTGCCGAGCGTCAATGGCAACTTCGTCGGCTTCGTCGGCCTGCTGCCGGGCATCGTGCCCTCGGTCAGCACCGAGTCGTTCGGCAGCGACTCGATTCAGCGTCAACGGCGCCGATCCGCGCAACAACAACTACATGCTCGACGGCGGCAACAACAACGACGACGTCATCGGGCAGCGGGCGGGCACGCAGGCGCGGACCCCGATCGAAGCCATCCAGGAGTTCCAGGTCATCACCGATCAGTTCGACGCCGAGTACGGCCGCACGTCCGGCGCCGTGGTGAACGCGGTGACCAAGGCCGGGGACGAACGACGTGCGGGGCAGCGCCTTCGGGTTCTTCCAGAACGGCAGCCTCTCGACCAAGGACTTCTTCGCGAAGCAGAACAACACCGCGAAGCCCGACACGCAGGTACGAGCGGTGGGGCGGCACGGTGGGCGGGCCGATCGTGCAGCGACAAGATGCACTACTTCGCGAGCCTCGAGCGTTTCTCGATCGATCGGCCGAACACGATCGAACATCCCGGCGCGCCCCGATCTGAGCGGCAGCAGATCACGAAGGACCGCGTGTGGAACACGATCATCCGCGGCGACCATCAGATCAACAACTCGAACAACACCTACAGTGCGCGCTGGCTGCGTGAGTCGTCGCCGCAGACGAACCAGATCATCGGCGCGGTGACGCCGGCGGCGTCGCGCGAGGAATCGGACGTCGATCAGACGTTCTCGTTCAACCTCAACAACGTGCTGTCGAACACGAAGGTCAGCACGCTGCGCCTGACGTGGACGCGCGAGAACGTGGCGTTCGCCAATGCGTGCTTCAACGGCAACGGCCGCGACATGACGAAGTGCCCGGTCACGCTGGCGTTCCAGGACTACACCGACCAGCAGGACAACACCGCGCAGGCGCGTATCAACGACGGCATCCAGGCCGAGGAGACGTTCGGGTGGTTCCTGTCCGGGAGGCACGGCGACCACGACATCAAGTTCGGCATCCAGTACCAGGTACTCGGGCGCCGCCAACACGAACCAGGGCAACATGAACGGGACGTTCTCGTTCGGCCGCAACGACGCGGCATTCAACGCGGCCATCCCGTCGACGTATCCCGACCGGTTCTCCATCCGCGTGGGCGGGCCGAGCACCTTCTACGAGAAGGCGCACTACATCGCCGGGTTCGCGCAGGACAAGTGGCGCCTGAACAGCAACATCACGCTCAGCCTGGGCGCCCGCTACGACGTCGAGATCATCCCGATCCCCGAGACCGACGATCCGCTCGTCACCAAGTACCCGACCGATCGCAACAACATCGCGCCGCGCATCGGTCTCACGTACGACCTCGGCGGCGGCAAGAGTGTGATTCGTGCGGGCTACGGGCGCTTCTTTGAAAAAACAAGCTTCGAGTTGATTGGCGGGCTCTATACGGGCACGCCGTTCACGAGCTCGTTCACCGCGACGTTCCCCGTCTCGGGGCCAGACCTTGGCCCCCGCAACGGCACGTTCCCGACCGATCCGTTCCTCGTCAACGGTCCGACCATCAACACCGCCGAGCTGAACCGCCTTTACCCTGGCGGCCAGCTGCTCCGGAACACCGGCGCGACGTGGGACAACCCCGATCGCCGGACGCCGCACACCGACGAGTTCACGGTCGGCTTCGAGCGGCAGATCTTCGAGGCCATGTCGGTCGGCGCCGACTACGTGCACTCGATGGGCCGCGACCTCCTGATGATTCAGAACCTGAATCCGCAGATCCGGTCGAACCCGAACGTCGCGGCCTCGACGCTCACCCGCGTCGGCAGCGCAACGCTGACCGAGGCGACGGCTGCCCTGCAGCAGACGTACCCCGGGTTCGGGCCCTTCACCGCAAACGTGAATCGCTACCTGAACGCCGGCGAGACCAACTACGACGCGCTGATGCTGCAGCTCAAGAAGCGCTTCAGCCACAACTACAGCTCCCAGGTGTCCTACACCTACAGCCGGGCCCGCGGGAACACGTCCGGCAACGGTTCGGCCGGCAGCGACTTCCAGGTGCGTGACGATCTCCACCTCGAGCTGAATAACGGGCGGACCGACTTCGACAACCCGCACAACTTCACGTTCAGCGGGACGGCCCTCGTGCCGAAGACCGGTGGATTGAACCTGAGCTGGGTCGCGCGGGCGCTGAGCGGCAGGCCGTTCTCGCTCGTAGACGGCAACGTCGATCCGGACCTGAACGGCATCCAGGCCGAACCGCTCGCAGCGGGCGACTACAGCGGGACCGGCGGCAACGCCTACTCGGTGAAGAACTACGTGTCCGAGCGCAACGGCGCGCGCGGCCCTGGCTTCTTCAGCCTGGACATGCGTTTCGGATATGCCATCAAGGCCGGCGGCCGGCGTCGCGTGGAAATCTCGGCGGACGTGTTCAACCTCACGAACCGCACGAACTTTGCCAACCCGACCGGCAATCAGGCGTCGTCGCAGTTCCTGCTCCTCACCGCGTACAACACGAGCTATACGCCGCGAAAGGTGCAGGTCGGCGCCCGCATCGAGTTCTAACGTCCAATGGACGGGGGGCAGGCAGCCGTGCCTGCCCCTGTGTTTTGCCGCTGCCTCGCTATACTTGACTGGATGGGCCCCGCGTTCCGGCGTCTCCTGCCGTTCGTCCTCCGCTACCGCCGACAATACGTGACCGGTCTTGCGTGCGTCGTGACCACGACGTCCATCCAGCTGTTGTCGCCGTGGGTGCTGAAATACGCCATCGACGACATCACCCGCGGCATCTCGCGGTCGAAGCTCGCGATGTACGCCTGCCTGCTCCTCGGGATTGCGCTGGTCGGCGCGGTGTTCCGGTTCCTGATGCGCCGGATTCTCATCGGGGCCTCGCGCGACCTCGAGTATCGACATCCGGAACGCGTTCCTCTCCCGGCTTCAGCTCATGCCGCTCGCCTACTACCAGACGCGCCGCACCGGCGACCTCATGTCGCGCGCGACCAACGACCTGAACGCCGTACGCATGATGATCGGCCCGTCGGTGATGTATTCCGCCAACACCGTCCTGATGTTCACCGTGGCGATCATCATCATGTCGTCGATCGACGGCCGCCTGACGCTCATCGCGCTCATGCCGCTGCCGCTCGTGTCGGTCACCGTCAAGTACTTCGGCAGCGCCATCCACAGGCGCTTCGAGGCGATCCAGGCGCAGTTGTCGGACCTCAGCGCCGTGGTCCAGGAGGCCCTGGCCGGCGTGCGCGTGGTCCGCGCATACAACCAGGAGCCTCACGAAATCGAGCGCTTCCGGGCGGCGAACGCGGAATACGTCGCGCGCAACCGCGTGCTGATCCGGCTTCAGGGGCTGTTCTATCCCAGCATGACGCTCCTGCTCGGTTTCGGCTCGGTGCTCGTGTTGTGGATGGGCAGCCGCGAGGTGATCCGCGGCCGCATTTCCCTCGGCGAATTCGTCGCGTTCAACGGCTACCTGGTGATGCTCAGCTGGCCGATGATCGCCTTCGGCTGGGTCACCAACATGCTCCAGCGCGGCATGGCGTCCTGGAAACGGATGCTCGAGGTCATCGACGCCGTGCCCTCGATCACCGACGCCCACGTCACGCCGGCCGGCCGCGCCGCGGCGCTGACCGCCGCCATCGAGTTCCGTCACCTGACGTTTGCCTACCCGGGTGCGTCGCGTCTGGTGCTCGACGACGTGTCGCTGCGGATTGAACCGGGTCAGACGGTCGCCTTCGTCGGCGCCACCGGCTCCGGCAAGTCGACGTTGCTCACGCTCCTGCCGCGCCTGCACGAGCCGCCCGCCGGGACGATCTTCATCGGTGGCGTGGACATCCGCGAGATTCCACTCGCGGCGCTGCGTGGCGCCATCGGCTTCGTGCCGCAGGAGCCGTTCCTGTTTTCGGACACTGTCCGCGGAAACATCGCGTTCGGCGTCGCCGAGGCCGACGCCACCGAGGCACGGATCCGTGAGGCGGCCGCGATCGCGCGGCTCGACAAGGACGTCGAGGAATTCCCCAACGGGTACGAGACGCTGGTGGGGGAGCGCGGCATCACGATGTCAGGCGGGCAGAAACAGCGCACCGCCCTGGCCCGCGCCGTGATGGTCGATCCGCGCATCCTCATCCTGGACGATGCCCTGTCGGCGGTGGATACCTACACCGAAGAGGAGATCCTGTCGAGGCTGCGCCTTGTCATGCGGCAGCGCACGTCCATCATCGTCGCCCACCGGGTCTCGACCGTGCGCGGTGCCGATCAGATCGTCGTGCTCGACGGCGGACGCGTGGTCGAGCGCGGCAGCCACGAGACACTCGTGGCCGCCAGCGGGCCCTACGCGGCGCTCTACCGCAAGCAGTTGCTGGAAGAGGAGCTGGCGGCGAGCTGATGCAGGAAGAAGAAGTCCTCGGCAAGGCCTACGACGCCCGCCTGATGCGGCGGCTGCTCCGCTACCTGCGGCCCTACCGTCCCCAGGTCGCGCTGGCACTCGCCGCCATCATCTCGGCGTCGGTCCTGCAGCTGGCGCAGCCGTACCTCATGAAGCTGGCGATCGACCGCTACATCGCCACGGGCGATCTCCAGGGCCTGAACAGAATCGCGCTCGCGTTCGTCGCCATCCTGCTCGGCTCCTTCACGCTGGAATTCGTCCAGACCTGGACCCTGCAGATGACCGGCCAGCGGATCATGTTCGACCTGCGCATGCAGATCTACCGCCACCTGCAGCGTATCGATCTGCAGTTCTACGATCGCAACCCCGTGGGGCGGCTGATGACCCGCGTCACGACCGACGTCGATGTCCTCAACGACATGTTCACGGCCGGCGTGGTCTCGATCTTCGGCGACGTCTTCACGCTCGTCGGGATCATGATCGTGCTCGTCACGATGGACTGGCGGCTCGCGCTCGTGGCATTTTCCGTCCTGCCGCTCATCGTGATCGTCACGCAGTGGTTCAGGCGCAACGTGCGCGAGTCGTACCGCACCGTGCGCACCTGGATCGCCAGAATCAACGCGTTTCTTCAGGAGCACATCACCGGAATGCCGACCGTGCAGCTGTTCCGGCGCGAGGGGCGCAGCCTGGCGCAGTTCGAGCACATCAACGATCAGCATCGCCGGGTCAACATCGAGTCGATCTTCTTCTACGCGGTCTTCTACCCGATGATCGAGGTGATCGGGGCGACCGCCTCGGCGCTGATCATCTGGTTCGGCGGCGGCTGGACTCTCCAGGGCACGATCGCGCTGGGCTCGCTGGTGGCGTTTCTCCTGTATTCGCAGCGCTTCTTCCGGCCTATTTCCGACATGTCGGAGAAGTTCAACGTGCTGCAGGCCGCCATGGCCTCGTCGGAGCGCATCTTCAAGCTGCTGGACGAGCCAGTGCGTATCGAGTCGGCCCTCGATGGGTGGCGTTCAATGCCCGGGCGTGCCCGCCGAAGCGCGAAGCGCGAAGCGGGCGGCACCGCCGCGGGACACATCGTCTTCGAGCGCGTCTCCTTCGCCTACAACCGCGGCAACTACGTGCTGCGCGACGTGAGCTTCGAGGTCAGGCCCGGCGAGCGCGTCGGCATCGTCGGAGCGACCGGCGCCGGAAAATCGACCCTGATCAACCTGCTGCTTCGGTTCTACGACGTGACGGACGGACGAATCCTGATCGACGGGACGGACATCCGCCGGATGGCCCTTCAGGACGTGCGTGCCTTGTTCAGCCTCGTGCTCCAGGACGTCCACCTGTTCTCCGGCACCATCAGCGACAACATCCGGCTCGGAAACTCCACGATTGACGATGCGGCCGTGCGCCGGGCGGCCGAGGCGGTGCACGCCGGCAGGTTCATCGAGCAGCTGCCCGGCGGCTACCAGAGCGCCGTCGCCGAGCGTGGGGCGACGTTGTCGGTCGGGCAGAAACAGCTGCTGTCGTTTGCTCGCGCGCTGGCGTTCAACCCGCGCGTCCTGGTGCTCGACGAAGCGACATCGAGCGTTGACACGGAAACCGAACTTCTGATCCGCGACGCCCTGCACGTGCTGATGGCCGGCCGGACCACCATCGCGATCGCGCACCGGCTGTCGACGATCCAGGACATGGACAAGATCCTGGTCCTGCACAAGGGGCAGCTCCGCGAGTCCGGTACTCACCAGGAACTGCTCGCCAGGCGGGGGATTTACTACAAGCTCTATCAGCTTCAGTACAGGGATCAGGAGAGCGCGACCCCGGCAACGGTGCCGGTCGCGTCGGAGTAGGCGACCGGGGAGAGCGGCACCTACTTCGGGATCGAGGCCGGCACGACCGGCGGCGTCTCCGGCGTCGTGACCGGCGGGGGGGCGGGCGGCCGGGCAGCCTCTCGCTGGCGGAACAGTCGATCGATCAGGCGCGGGCTGCTCGCCCGGGGGTTCCACCCGAGCCGGAGGACCGTGATCCCGGCGGTCTGCCGGCCCAGCGCCAGGGCCTCGTTGCAGTTCCACATGTAGATGTCGATGTGGCGCCCCAGCACCTTCGGCCCGGTGTCCATGATGGTGTAGACGCCGTTGTATTTCTCGCCGAGTCTCTCGACCTGGATGACTGAGCCGACGGGCAGCAGATCGGGGTCCGCGGCGGCAATCCCCGTGCGCACGCTCACGCCGGAGGCGGTCGTGGTCCCCTTGCAGTAGCCGGTGGCGGTGAACCGCAGCCGCGAGCCCGGGGCAGGGGTCGCCGTCGCCTCGCGCAACTCCGCCTGGCGCGCCGCGTAGCGCGAGTCCAGGATAGTGACTTCATAAAGGAACGCGAACGCCACGGCCGCGGTCCCGGTCGCCACAATCTTCCGCCCGGTCGAGCGAGAGAGTAGGAGCATGGTTGAGCTTCAGGCTGGGGTGCTGTGTGCCTCCACTATAGCTGGCCCGGGAGCCGAGGTCAAAGGCCGGCACGGGGGGCACTCCCCCTAAGCTCTGCCGGCAAAGCCTTATTTATCAGGTGGTTGGTGGGTGTGATGCAGCAGCGGATGCCGGCGGTGCGCGATGATCATGGCCAGCGAGACGCGGTACGCCGTAACGGCGAGCGCGACAGCCCCGATCAGCGAGCCGAGGCCATAGGCCCAGAGGAGCGGCGTCAGGGCGTGCGCCAGGGTCTTGAACTCTCCCCACGAGGCCGCGCTCAGCGCGTCGGTCAGTTCTCTCAGGAGTCCGGGCGGAACTTCGACGCGGAGCAGGGCCGCCCCCCCGATTGTCGCCAGGCTGTAGTACGCCGGGAGCATCCAGGGCAGATTGGAGTAGACGCCGAGGAGCACCGCGACGCGGTTCAGGTTGAAGGTGAACGCCACGATCAGGCCGAGCACGGTGTGAAGACCGAGGAACGGCGAAAATCCGAAGAACACGCCGACGGCGTACGCCACCGCCGTCCGCTGCGGCGTGTCGTGCGTGTGAAGAAGGTGGCTCAGCCAGCGGCGGACGCGGGGGGACGTGGACAGCATCGGCGGACCTAGAAGTGAACGAACCCGGCAGGCAGCGGTTCGGTCCGGCCGTCGCGGTCCACGACGACGGCGGGATCCGCCGTCAGTTCGCCGATCCGGGTGATGGGGACGCCTCGCGCCTCGCGGATGACGCTGCGGAGCCGCCCGCGCGCGCGCCGCGGGACCGAGAACAGCAGTTCGTAGTCGTCTCCGCCCGAAAGCGCAGCCCGGACCGGGTCGCCGCCGGCGAACCAGCGGCGTGCTCCAGGGTGGACCGGCAGGGCCGCCGCATCGATCGTGGCGCCGGTGCCGCTCGCGCGGCAGAGCTGGGTGATGGCGTCCGCGAGTCCATCGCTGGTATCCATGCAGGCCGAGGCCGTGCGGGTGCGCCCCAGGAGGGCGCCGATTCGCGCGCGGGGGGCCGGGTGCTGGTATCGGGCGACGCAGTCGGCCAGATCGGTCTCTGCCGGCGTCTCCCGGCTCTCGGACCGGGACCGGAGCCACTCCAGTCCCGCGGCGCCCGCTCCGACCTGACCGGTCACATACAGGGCGTCGCCCGGCTGCCCTCCGCCGCGCGTCAGCACTTTGCGCGGCTTCACGCTGCCGATCACCGTGACGTCCACGATGAGCGGACCAGGCGATCGGGTGACGTTGCCTCCGGCAAGGGCGACGCGGCAGGCTTCGGCCATCTCCGCGAATCCGTCGAGCAGCCCGTCCAACTCGTGGACGTTCAGCTCGGCCGGCAGCATCAGCGAAAGCAGGGCGAACCTGGGGGCGCCTCCCATGGACGCCACGTCGCTGACGTTGACCGCCAGCGCCTTGGCTCCGATGTCGCGTGTCGTGGAGAAGCGCCTGTCGAAGTGGACGCCTTCGACGAGCGCATCCGTCGTGAGGACCTGCAGCGTGCCCCGCTCCGGCGCCGCCACGGCGGCATCGTCGCCAATCCCGACGACGAGTGAAGACGGGTCGTGGGGCACCCGCTGGCGGATGCGCTCGACGATGGCCCGTTCGCCGACCTCCGAGACGCGGAGGCCGGTGGGCACCGGCGTGCTACCGGGCGAATTCAACGGCCCGGGTCTCCCTGATGACGGTGACTTTGATCTGGCCGGGGTATTCGAGTTCGTTCTCGATGCGCCGGGCGATGTCTTTCGACAGCCAGACGGTCGCTTCGTCCGAGATGCGTTCGCTTTCGACCACGATGCGGATCTCGCGACCCGCCTGGAGGGCGAACGCCTTCGAGACGCCCTCGAAGGAGTCAGCGATGCCTTCGAGCTTCTCGAGGCGCTTGACGTAGGACTCGAGGATGTCGCGCCGCGCGCCGGGACGCGCGGCCGAAATCGCGTCAGCGGCCTGAACGATCATCGCCTCGAGCGACGGCCAGTCGATGTCCATATGATGGGCGGCAACGGCCTGGAGCACGGGCTCGCTTTCGCCGTGTTTCCGGAGGAACTCGAGCCCCAGCTCGAGGTGCGTGCCCTGAAGATCGCGATCGATCGCCTTCCCGATATCGTGCAGGAACGCGGCGCGCGCGGCGACGTGGCCGTTCAGGCCCAGTTCCTTCGCCATGATGCCGGCCAGGAACGCGACCTCACGCGAATGATTGAGGACGTTCTGGCCATAGCTGGTGCGGAACTTCAGGCGCCCCATCAGCCGCAGCACCTCGGGATGCAGGTCGTACAGCCCCAGTTCGAAGGCCGCCGCTTCCCCCTCCTTGCGGACGGTCTCCTGCATTTCCGTTTTGACCTTCTCGACGACTTCTTCGATGCGCGCGGGATGAATCCGCCCGTCGGCGATGAGGCGCTCGATCGTCTGGCGCGCCACTTCGCGCCGGAACGGGTCGAAGCTCGAAAGGATGATGGCTCCGGGTGTGTCGTCGACGATCAGCTCGACACCCGTCGCAGTCTCCAGCGCGCGGATGTTGCGTCCCTCCCGCCCGATGATGCGTCCCTTGAGGTCGTCGCTCGGCAGATCCACGACCGACACGGTGGTCTCGATCGCGTGCTCGGCGGCGCTGCGCTGGATGGCGTCGGTGATGATCTGCTGGGCGCGCAGCGCGGCGCTTTCCCGCGCCTCGGTCTCGAGGCGCTTGACGAGATTGGCGGCATCGCGCCGGGCATCGCCTTCGATCTGCTTCAGCAGCAGATCGCGCGCCTCGTCGGCGCTCAAGCCCGCCACGCGCTGCAGTTCGCGCTGCCGGTCTGCCACCAGATGTTCGCACCGCTGGAGGGCCGTGGCGGCCTGCTGCTGCTGGCCGGCCAGCGCCTTGTCGCGGCGGCGGAGGTCCTGTTCGAGGCGATCGGTGGCGGCGATGCGGTCGGCCAGGGACCGGGTCTTGTCGGCGAGGCCCTGATCGAGATCGACGATTTCCTGCCGTCGCTGTCGCGCTTCGCGCTCGGCGTCGGCCGCGATTTGATGGGCCCGTTCCCGCGCCTCGATCGCCGCTTCCTTCCGCACCGTGTCGGCGTCGCGCTCAGCCTGGCGCAGCGACCGCTCGGCCTCGGCGCGGGCCTTGTCCGCTTCGACCGCCACCGCACGGCGCTTCGCCGCGGCGCCCCAGAGCATGACGGCGCTCGCGAGGGCCGAGACGACGAGGATGGCAGCTGCGGTCAGACCCATTGGCGTTCCCATGACAGGTCCCTGAAACCCGGTCCTGCGGACCCAGGCGGTCAGCTCGTCGTACGTTTGGTGGAGAAGAGGAAGAAAGGCCCCGCTTTGCCGTGTGGGGAGGTCGGATGAACCTGCGTAAGCAGGTGGAACCGCTGCACAAGCCGCGCTTCAGGCTTCCTCTTACAGAGGCATGCACACCACGCAGCGTCGCGATTCGCTTAGGGTAAAACGTTGGCTCAAACGAGCCTCCGAACCATCACGAGCAAAGCAGGGAACTCAAACTCCTGAGTGATCTTACTTCAGTCGCAGGCTGCCGTCGAGTGGCGGGTTCGGTCAGCGGGCGGCCGCCTGGGGTTTGCCCTGGGCCGAGTCGAAGGGCTGCTCGTATCCGAGCGCGAGATCGAGCACGCGTTCGAGTTCTGTGGCGCGCGACCGGATCGTGGTAGTGCGCCGCTCTTCCTCGTCGCGTTCGCGGAAGTACTCGTCGGCGATGTTGAGCGCCGCGAGCACGGCGAGCTTCAATGTGTCTCCGGCGGGAGACTCGCGCGAGGCGAGGCGGATCTTCTCGTCGACGTAGGCGGCGAGTTCCGCGACGTACGCCGGATCCAATCCGCTGCGGATCGGATACTGCTGGCCGTGGATTTCCACGTTCACCACGCGAGACTGGTCCATGTCGCCTCGTGAATGGGCGCTGCGCCAACCCTGCCGATCGGTCGAAAGGGCGGTTCGCGAACCGCCCCTACAGATTCAGGCTCTCGATCTGCTGCAACATCTCTCCGACCCGCGAGCGGATGAGATCGCGCTCTTCGCGCAGCGCGACGAGTTCCGGCGTGACGCCTTCGGCTTCCGCCACCCGGGAGCGCATGGCCTCGAGCTCGCGCGCGAGCCGTGCGTTGTCTTCCGAGGCTTTCGCGTGGTCGCTGCGCAGTCGGTCGATCATCTCGACGAGCAGCTTCACTTTCTCTTCCAGGCGATCGATCGGTTCGAGATCGACGCCGCGCACCGCAACTTTCGCCAACCTAGTCTCCTTACCGTTATCGCCGCTCCGCGCCGTGTGCCTCGCGGAGCGCCTGAACGATGGCGTCGGTCGCCGCCTGCACGTCCTCGTCGGTCAGCGTGCGCTCGGGCGCGCGGAACGTGAGCCGCAGCGAGAGGCTGACCCGGCCGTCCGGAACCCCTGTGCCCTGATAGCGATCGAACTCGGCAATCGACACCAGTGTCGGGGGGGCCGCCGAACGGATAGTGCCACGAACCGCGGCGGCAGGCAAGGCTTCGTCGACGAGGATCGACAGATCGCGAACGATCGAGGGAAAGCGCGGGAGCGACTGCGCGCGCAGCGTATCGCCGCGGCCGAGCGCCGCGAGCGCAAGCGTGTCCAGCTCGGCGACGTAGAGATCCTCACCGGCCGTCAGGCCGCGCGACTCCGCGATGGCTGGCAGGAGCTGTCCCAGCACGCCTACCGCCGTGTCCCCGATCCGGAACACGGCCGCGCGGCCCCGGACGAGCCAGCCACGTTCCGCCGGCACGCACTCGGTGTCGGACGCGGCGAAGGCGTCGCAGAGCAGCTGCACGACACCCTTGAGATCGAAGAAGTCCACGCCGCGCACCGGACGCGGTCCAGTGCAGGGGCGACGTTCCGCCAGACCACGCGATGCCCACGCCGCGCCCTTCCCCCGATGCAGTGAAGCGGCTGCCGGTTTCGAACAGGCGCACGTCCCTGCGGCCGCGCCGCCGGTTGTGGGCGCACGAGTCGATGAGACCGGGCAGCAGCGACGGGCGCAGCACGGCGAAATTTTCGGACAGCGGGTTCGCGATCGCAGCCGGCTCGATCCCGGGCTCACAGAACGGCAGGGCGGCGGCGCGTTCGATGAACGCGAAGGTCATCGACTCCGAGAACCCGGCGGCCGTGAGCACCTGGCGGATGAGGCGGTCACGCGTGATGCCGGGATCGGGTGGGGCCTGCGGCGCCGCAAGCGCCGGGAACGTCACCGGAAGCCGGTCGAACCCGTAGTGCCGGCCGACTTCCTCGATCAGATCGACCTCGCGGGTCACATCCACGCGAAACGTCGGCACGGTGACGAGCCAGCCGGGTTCCGTCCCGCAGGGCTCTTCGACGACGAGGAATCCCAGGGCCAGCAGTATCCGCGACACGTCGGCCGACGGCACCGTCTGGCCGAGGAGGCGCGCGATGCGCGCGGCGCGCAGGCGCACCTGCAGGGGCGGCCTGGGCGCGTCGTAGCGGTCGATCAGCGGACCCGCCGGACGGCCCGCGCCAACCTGGTGGAACAGCGCCGCGGCGCGCGCAATGCCGAGCGGCGGGGCGTTCACGTCGGCGCCGCGCTCGAAACGTGCCGATGCTTCGGACTTGAGGCCAAGCCGCCGGCTCGTCCGGCGAATCGACGCCGGCTGGAAGTACGCGCTCTCGAGCGCGATCCACCGCGTGGTTCCGTCGATTTCCGACTCCGCGCCGCCCATGACGCCGCCAATCGCCGTGGCGCGGGTGGCGTCCGCGATGACCAGCATGTCGTCGCGCAGCGTGCGCTCGACGCCGTCGAGCGTGCGCAGGCGCTCACCCGGCAGCGCCCGCCTGATGACCAGGCGGCGGCCGTCGAGCTTCGCGAGGTCGAACGCATGCATCGGCTGGCCGAGCTCGAGCATCACGTAGTTGGTGACGTCGACGATGTTGTTGATGGGGCGGACGCCGGCCGCTTCGAGCCGGGCTTGCAGCCAGTCCGGCGAGCGGCCGACCGTCACCTCGAACACCTGCGCGCAGTACCGCGGGCACAGGGCCGCGTCGCGGACGTCCACGTCCACCGCGTGCGCCGCGTCGGCCGGTTCGCCGGCGGGCTGGACGCGCAGTTCCGGCATCTGGAGGGGAAGCTCCCAGATTGCCGAGGCCTCGCGCGCCAGTCCGAGGTGACTGAGGCAGTCCGGACGGTTCGCCGTGATTTCGAAATCGATGACCGGCAGGGGACCCTGTTCGATTGCGGCGACCTCGAACCCGCGAAGGCCGATTTCGTGCGCCATCGTCTCGGGGTCGACGGGCACGCGCACGAAGTCACTGAGCCACGGACAGACGAGTCTCACAGCGGAAACTGCTCCAGGAATCGGAGGTCGTTCTCGTAGAAGAGGCGGATGTCCTCCACGCCCCACTTCAGCAGGGCCACGCGCTCGATGCCCATGCCGAACGCGAAACCGGTGTAGCGCTCCGGGTCGTACCCGACGGCTTCGAACACCGCGGGGTGGACCATGCCGCTGCCGAGGATTTCGAGCCATCCGGTGCGCTTGCACATGGAGCAGTCGCGCCCCGTGCCGCCGCAGGCGCCGCAGCTGATATCCACCTCGGCGCTCGGTTCCGTGTACGGGAAGAAGCTCGGACGGAAGCGCACCTGGCGCTCGTGGCCGAAGAGTTCCTGGACGAAGGCGTAGAGCGTGCCCTTGAGGTCCGCGAGCGTGATGTCCTTCGCCAACCACGAGCCCTTCGACCTGCGAGAACATCGGCGTGTGGGTCAGATCGAGGTTGTCGCGGCGATAGACGCGGCCCGGCGCGATCAGGCGCACCGGCGGCGCATGACGCTCCATGTAGCGAATCTGCATGCCGGACGTGTGCGTGCGCAGCAGCGTGGCGGGGGAGCCTGCCAGGGACCAGACCGGCGAGGCCAGGTACAGCGTGTCCTGCATGTCCCGCGCGGGATGCTCGGCCGGCATGTTCAGGGCTTCGAAATTGTGGTAGTCGTCTTCGAGCTCGGGGCCCTCGATGACGAGGAAACCCATCCGGCTGAAGATCGTTTCGACGCGCTCGCGCAGCAGCGTCAGGGGATGGCGGTGGCCGAGGGCCGGCAGACGCCCCGGCAGGGTCACGTCGACGCTGCCGGCCGGCGGCCGGGATTTCGTCGCCTCGGCGAGCCGGTCATCGAGCTGCGCCTCGATCGCCTGCTTGAGATCGTTGGCGAGCTTGCCGAGCAGGGGCCGCACGTCGGGGGGGGCCGATCCGAGCGACTTCAGCAGGCCCGACACACGTCCACCCTTCCGGGCGAGGTACCGGTCGCGGACGCCCCGCAACGCCGCTTCGCCGGAGGCGGCCGCGAGATCGCGTTCGAACTCGGCCCGGAGTTCGTCGATGGTCGCTGATGGTGAGGAATCAGGCATGGCCGGTTCGGGGAGAAGGGCTCATGGGATCGCGTGATCCCATGAACCCTCGATGAACCCTGGTGAGCCCGCGACGCTACGCGCGCGCGGCCGCCGCGGCCGCCCTGGCCTTCGGGCGCGGCCCTTTCGCTGCGGCACGCGCGGGGGCTTTCTTCGGCGCGGGCCTCGCGTCGGCGGCCACCTTGACGAGGCGCGCGAACGCCGCCGGGTGCGTGACGGCCAGATCGGCGAGCGACTTCCGATCGATCTCGTTGCCGGCCGCCTTCAGGCCCGCCATGAGCTGCCCGTAGGTCAGGCCGTTCTCGCGCGCCGCGGCATTGATGCGGACCACCCACAGACGCCGGAAGTCGCGCTTCTTGTTGCGGCGGCCGACAAACGCATACTTCAGCGCGGTGTCGACCGACTCCTTGGCGGAGCGATAGAGCTTGCTCTTGGTCTGATAAAAGCCCTTGGCGCGTGCGAGCAGCTTCTTCCGCTTCGCGCGCCGGACATTCCCACGTTTGACTCTCGGCATTTCACGTCTCCGGGCGGCTCTCGAGCCGCCCCTACAGGTCGGTGTTCCGGGCGGCTCTCGAGCCGCCCCTACATTAGTTGGGCAACATCTTGCGCAGCGACGCCTGGTCGGCATCAGCCACGACGAACGTGCCGCGGAGGCTGCGCTTACGGCTGCGCGACTTGCTCGTCAGGATGTGGCGCTTGAACGCCTTGCTGCGCATGAACTTCCCGCTCGCAGTCTTCTTGAACCGCTTGGCGGCCCCGCGGTGTGTTTTCAACTTCGGCATGATCGCTAGTCCTCTGTCGCCTGTCGGCTCTCTACGGGCTCTTTCTTCACAGCCGGCTTCTTGCCTGCACGCCCCGAGAGAATGGTGTGCATCTGGTTGCCTTCCTGCCGGGGGTTCGTTTCCGCGACGGCCTCGTCCTTCAGATCCTCGATCAATCGCTCCAGAATCCGGCGCCCGATCTCCGGGTGAGCCATTTCGCGACCCCGGAAGAAAATCGTGGCCTTGACCTTGTCCCCCTCAGCCAGGAAGCGCTCGATGTGCTTCTTCTTGAACTGATAGTCGTGTTCGTCGACCTTTGGCCGGAACTTGATCTCCTTGACCTCGATGATCTTCTGGTGCTTCTTGGCCTGACGGGCGCGCTTCTGCTCCTGGTACTGGTAGCGCCCGAAATCCATGATGCGGCAGACAGGCGGCGTCGCCGTCGCGGCGATCTCCACCAGGTCGAGCCCTTTCTGCCTGGCGATGGTCAAAGCCTGCAGCGGGGGCATGATGCCCAGCTGCTGGCCGGTGTCGTCGATGACGCGCACCTCGCGCACCCTGATCCGTTCGTTCACCCGGGTGCGGTCGTCCCGCCGCGGGCTTCGGTCGAAAGCGATAGAGCCTCCTAGTGGCCTTTGCGGCGCACTTCATCGCGCGCCGCTTCGAGAAACGTGTCGATGGCCTGCGACCCCTGGTCGCCGGCCGACCGGCTGCGGACCGACACGGTCTGTTCCGCAACCTCGCGATCGCCAGCTACCAGCATATAGGGAATCTTCTGGAGCTGGGCCTCGCGAATCTTATATCCGATCTTTTCCTGGCGCTCGTCCAGCTCGACCCTGAGGCCGGCGGCCGCCAGGCGGTCCCGGACCGACCGGGCGTATTCGATGTGGCGGTCGGCGATCGACAGCACGATGACCTGCACCGGCGACACCCACAGCGGCAGGGCGCCCGCATAGTGCTCGAGGAGCAGCGCGATGAACCGCTCGAAGCTGCCGAAGATCGCCCGGTGAATGACGACGGGGCGATGCTCGGCGTTGTCGGCTCCCGTGTACTTCAGGGCGAACTGCTGCGGGAGCTGGTAGTCGAGCTGCACCGTGGCGCACTGCCACTTGCGTCCGAGCGCGTCGGTCACCGCGAA
The DNA here is from genome assembly GCA_963817635.1 of uncultured Acidobacteriota bacterium. Classification (GTDB taxonomy): domain Bacteria; phylum Acidobacteriota; class Vicinamibacteria; order Vicinamibacterales; family 2-12-FULL-66-21; genus CAWFPR01. The sequence goes on from CAWFPR010000013.1 coordinate 82,335, forward strand.
GTCGATCTTCGGGCCGTAGAACGCGCCGTCCCCCTCGTTGATCGTGAACGGCACGCCGACCGCCTCGAGCGCCTTCTTCAGCTCGCTCTCCGCGTGATCCCAGGTGGCGACCTCGCCGAGGAACTCGGCCGGACGCGTCGACAGCTTCATCTCCGTCGTGAGCCCGAAGTCTTCGTACACGCGCTGGACCAGGCGAAGCAGCCGCTCGACTTCCTCGCCGATCTGGTCTTCGCGCAGGAAAATGTGCGCGTCGTCCATGATGAACTCACGCACGCGCGTCAGCCCGCTGAGCACCCCCGACGCTTCCATGCGGTGGAGCACGCTCTGTTCGTGGATGCGCAGCGGCAGGTCGCGATAGCTGCGCACTTCGCTGCCGAACAGGAGCATGTGCCCCGGGCAGTTCATCGGCTTCAACCCCGACTGTTCCTCCTCGCCCGGCGATTCGATCAGGAACATGTTCTCGCGGTAGTGCTGCCAGTGCCCGGACGTCTCCCACAGCGCCTTGTTGAAGACGAGCGGCGCCCGCACCTCCACGTAGCCGGCCGGGAAGAGGATGTCCCGCATGTAGTTGGCCAGGAGGTGGACGAGCGTCGTGCCCTTGGGCAGCCAGAACGGCTCGCCCGGCGCCCACGGGTGGAACCAGAACAGCTTCAGCTCCCTGCCGATCTTCCGGTGATCGCGCTTCTTCGCTTCCTCGACCCGCTGCAGGTGGGCCTTGAGGTCCGCGTCACTCAGGAACGCCGTGCCGTAGATGCGCTGCATCGGCTGGTTCTTCGCATCGCCCTTCCAGTACGCGTTCGAGGTGTTCAGCAGCTTGAACGCCTTGAGCCTCCCGGTCGACGGCACGTGCGGGCCGACGCAGAAATCGACGAACGTGTCCCGATCCTTGATCGTGTAGCAGGAGACCTCCGACTGGCCGGCGGTCTTCTCCTCGATCAGCTGCACCTTGAGCGGCTCGCCGTGCTGCGCGAAGAACTGCTTCGCTTCCTCGCGCGGCCACGACTGCCGCTCGTACGGCAGGTCCTCGGACGCGAGTTCCTTCATCTTCTTCTCGATGGCGTCGAGATCCTCGGGCACGAACGGCCGATCGACCACGAAATCGTAGAAGAAGCCCTCGTCGGTGGCCGGCCCGATCCCGCACTGCGCGCCGGGGAACAGGTTGGTCACCGCGGCGGCCATGAGGTGCGCCGTGCTGTGCCGATAGAGCGCAAGCGCCTCCGGGCTGTCGGGCGTGACGATGCGGACGCGCGCATCCTGGGCGAGCGGAAACGAGAGATCGACCAGCCGATCGTCGACCACCGCGGCGAGCGCCGCCTTGGCGAGCCGCGGAGAGATCTCTGCCGCGACGTCGCCCGGAGTGCTCCCGGCGGGCAGGCGACGGCTCGAACCGTCGGGCAACGTGACGGAAATCTCTGACATTAGATTTTTCGGTAGGCGGAAGTCGTAGTGACTAGCCCTTCGACTCGCCTGTTCAGTGTGGCTCGCTCAGGGCATTCGACTCTTCGCGCCCGACGCGGCCCGCCATGAGCGAACCGCGCGAAGCGCGGTGAGTCGAATGGTAGGCACGAGCGGACTCGAACCGCTGACCTCCTGCGTGTCAAGCAGGCGCTCTAACCAGCTGAGCTACGCGCCTATGTCTTGATAACACTGGCCTTACCGGAACGATCAGTTTAACAGAGGTGTGGAACTGACGTCAACGATTGCAGACTGCAGATTGCAGATTGCCGATCGGACGGATTGCCGATTGGCGATTTACGCGGCCTTCTTGATGCGCGCGATCGCGGCGTCGAGCACCGGGTCCTTGTCGGGCGCCGGCGCGCCGAACTCCACGCCGGGTTCGTCCACGGCCAGTTCAGGGGTCAGGCCCTTGCCATGGATCGTTTCGCCGCCGGGCGCCAGGTACTTGGCGTAGGTGAGCCAGAGGCCGCGATTTTCTGGGAGTTTCACGAGCTTCTGGACCCCGGCGCGGCCGAGCGTGTGCTCGCCGACGAGCTCCGCCCGCTTGTTGCCGTCGAGCGCGGCGGCGAAGATCTCCGCCGGACCCGACGTGCCATTGCTGACGAGGACCAGGGCCGGCAGGGTGATCTCGCCGTCTCCCTCCCGGGCCACGATGGCTTCGCCGGTGCTCGCGGTGTCGCCGGCGCCTTTCGTCGGCTGCGGGAACAGCGACGAGGACGTGCCCTCGTTTTTCACTGATGCGCGACTCGTCCTGGTGGTCAATGTTCCTGACTTCACGAAGAGGCGTGCCGTGGCGACCGCGTCATCGACGCTCCCTTCCGCCGTGCGGCGCACGTCCAGGAGGAGGGACGTCGCGCCCGCCTTCTTCAGCGAGCCGACCTGTTTGCGCACGTCGTCGGCCGTTCCGCTGCGGAACGTGGCGATCCGCACGTATCCCACGCCGCCGGCCAGCATGCGCGACGACACCTGCGCGCCTGGTATCTTCTCGCGCACGAGCACGAGGTCGTGCGGATCGGCCGCGTTGCCGCGGATGATCGTCAGCGTGACCTTCGAGCCTGGCTCGCCCCGCAGCAGGCGCGTGCCTTCGAACACGGACATGTCCCGCGTCGGCTTCCTGTCGATGCCGCGCACGTAGTCGCCGGTCTGGAGACCGGCCTTCGCGGCCGGCGAACCGTCACGCGCGGCAATCACGCGCAGGTAGAACTGCCGCGTCAGTTCGATGCCCACGTCGCCGTCCGCCAGCGGCGTGCCCGCCTCGACTGCCTGCACCTGGCTGGTGTCGAGGTATGCACTGTCGGGATCGAGTCCGTCGGCCAGCCCGCGCATCGCGCCGGCCATCGCCCGGTCCACCTTCACTTCCTCGACGTAGTTGTTGAGCACCAGCGAGACCACGTCCTCGAAGACGCGGAGATGCTGGTAGGTCTGTTCGCCCGGACGCGCCGCGGCGTCGCCAATGAGGCCGCCGACGATCACGAATGCGAGCACCGGCGTCGAGATCAGCAGGACGGAGAGGCGGGTTTTGAGTGTCATGGGTCAGGGCTGCTTCTTCAGCCATTGTAAGGGATCGACCGGCTTGCCGTCGACGCGCAACTCGAAGTACAGGGAGGGGTTACCGCTGGGGTTCCGTCCCGATGCGCCGAGGGTGGCCCTGGCCTGCACCCGCTCGCCGCGACGAACGGCCAGGGACGAAAGGTGGCCGTAGAGGGAGTAAGCGCCGTCCCCGTGGTCCAGGATGACCAGATCGCCGTACCCGGTGAACTGGTCGGCAAAGGCGACCGTTCCCTCGTGAACGGCCTGGACCGGCTGCCCTTCGGCCAGCGAGATTTCAATGCCGTTCCGGGAAATGGCCGTGGACCGGCCCGAGCCCTGCCCGAATCGGCTCACGACAATACCCTCCGCCGGCCAGGCGAGGGCCCCGCGGAACGGCCGCAGGGGAAGCGTCAGTGCCGCGGCGGCCCCCGGGCCGAGCTGGGCCACCGTCGCCTGGAGCTTGCGCGCGGCAGCTTCCAGCTCGCCGGTGAGCTGGGCGTTCGAGATCGCGTCGCGCGTCGATACTGTCGATGAGCGCGTTGCGTGCGACGACGGCCCGATCGATGGCGGTTCGTGCCGCCCTCGTCTGCTGCTCGAGCCTGGTGAGTTCGCCGGCCCGGGTTTCGAGCGTCGTGCGTTCGGCCGCGAGCGCGTCGATCGTCCTCGCGTACTGCTGCACGCGGTCGCGGTCGATGCGGGTCAACGCCGCCGCCGTGCGATACGCCCGCCCCATCGATCGGAGGTCGTCGACCGCGACCAGCATTCGCCAGTAACCGGCCCGGCCCATCTTGTAAATCTGGACGAGCCTGGCTTCGACATCGGGGCGTTCGGCATCCGCCGCCGCGCGCAGCTCCGCCGCCCTCGCGATCGTGGCCTTGATCTGGGCCTGGGTGTTCGCCAGCTCGTGCTGATCCCGCGCCAGTTCCGCGGCCTTCAGCTCCCGTTCGACTTCCAGCTTCCGCAGTTCGACCAGCAGCGAGCGCTCCTGTGACGCCAGCGCGTCGGATTCGCGCTGGAGCGCACGGATGCGTTCGGTGGCGCGCTGCGTCGCGGCGTCGGCGCGCGTCTTTTCCGCCGGAGCAGGCGCCTGCGCCGCCAGCGCGCCCGACAGGAGCGCGATCAGGACGACGAGGCTAGAAGAGCGGTGTCCCATCGATCTCGCCAGGAATCTGGATTCCGAAGTATTTCAGCACGGTCGGCGCGATATCGATAATGGAAAGGTGATCCCGCGCCACTTTGCGGTTCGAAATCAGGATGCCCGACGTGATCGCGAAATCGTAGCCGCCGTGGTCGCCGCTCCATTTCTTCATGTTCGGATAGGCGATGCCGCGCGGCGCGCCGCCGAGCGTCGTCTGCCACGACACGCGGTAGCCGTCCTCCATGCCGACCTGGAGTTCCGCAGCGTTCTTCAGATACTCGCCGGAATACACATCGTCGCGCTTGTAGACCGCCCGGACGATGGGCGAGCCATCGTCGGGGTCCTTCATCGTGAGCAGCCGCGCGCTCAGCTCGGTGGCGAGACGGGCCGACTCGGCGCCGGGACTGACGATGCCCTGCGATTCGCGCCCGCGCAGGTTGAAGTAGATCTGGCCGATTCCCATCGCATACGCGCGAGTGCGGCTCCAGTCGACATTCTCCCAGAACTCGCCGCCGCCGCCGAAGAGATCCTGGAGCGTCTTGTCACCGGACGCCTGTCCCTTGAGCACCATGTAGCCCTCCTGGACGAGCCAGGTGTTCAGGTTCACCGCCTTGCGCCAGGAGTGGAAGCCGTGGTCCGACACGATCAGCACCGGGGTGCCGGGATCGATCCGCTTGAGCACCTCGCCGACGAAATCGTCTGCGTGGCGGTAGACCCGCTCGATGGAGTCGCCGTATTTTGCGGCCAGCGCCGCGTCGTACATTGGGTGCGTCGGATCGATGAGGCGCCACATCATGTGCTGGACGCGGTCGGTTGACTCGATCACGCCGACGAGCACGTCCCACTGGTGGGCGTCGATGCGGCTCAGGATGACCTCGGCGCGGTCGTCGAACGCCCTGAACAGGTCCTCCATGAACGTGCGTTCGTCCATGCGCCCTTCGTTGAGCGGCCAGGTCGCTTCCGCCCATCCGAGCGTCCGGTAGTAGCCCAGCCGCTTGAAGAGGTCGGCCGAGAACGACGCGGGCGACGACATCGGGATCGGCGGATTGTCCGGTTTCCAGTTCACCGGGGAGACGTACAGCTGCAGCTCGTTTCCGGCGTTCATCAGCAGCATCTGCGCCATGCCATGTACGCGCACGAGGAAATTGATGCGGAAGTCGAGGTCGATCCAGCGGCTCATCTTCCCGGGCTCGAGGAGGATCGAATTGCCTTCGATCTCGACCGTCGCGGTCTTCGCCGCCCGGTTCCAGCGGATCGTCATCGGCACGCGCACGTCTTCCACGGCCTCGAGATCGGCGATCTGCTTGCGATCCTCGTCGGACAGCGTCGCGCTGCTGCCCCTGATGGCCTGCACCTGCTGCCGGATGATCGGGTTGGGTGGTCCGATGAGCTCGGTCTGCGCCACGTCGTGATCGACGACCAGCCGCTTCAGGATTCCGCCGAATTCCGTATTGCCTTCCTCGTACCGGCTCAGGTCCGTCGCGAAGTAGTAGAAGGTGCCCATCGTCCCGCGGATGTCGGGCAGCGGAAGTCCGGAGAGCAGCTCGCCATTCGGGACGTCCTCGGGGGGAAACGTCACCGGCACCGTCAGGACGCTCGACCGTACGCCGGCGTTGCCCGCCGTGACCCAGAACGACGTGGCTCCACGAATCGACAGGATTTTCGGCTTCGCAATCGGGATGTAGTTGAAGAGGAACTTCGCGGGCACGCGGCGCACCATGCCGAGATCGGGCAGGTAGGTGTTCGTGTCGCGGACCAGGAAGTCGTAGATGTTGTGCTTGCCGGCGTTCACGCCGGTCGCGAACGAGGCCCAGGCGGTCGGGGATTCCGGCGAGTGGGTCGTCCCCAGGGGGTAGAACCCGCCCTCATCGGCCAGCCGCTTCATGTTGGGCAGCTTGCCTTCGTCCATCCATTTGCGGACGAGGCCCGGGTCCATGCCGTCGAACCCGAGGATGACGAGCCGCTGCGAAAACCGGCCCGGCGCGCGGCGCCCGTCACACGCCAGCGCGAGCGCGACGGCGGCCGCCACGAGCGCCAGAGCGGCGAGGCGGACGGATGTTTTGTTCATGAAGCAGCGATTATAGCAACGAGCTTTCCCGGAAGCCGACATGGCGCCGGCGGCGCCGTCGTGGTAAACAGGGCCGTGCGGGCTCTTGGTATCGACTACGGCCGGCGCCGGATTGGCCTGGCGCTCTCGGACCCGACCGGCATGCTCGCGCGGCCATGGAAGACGATTCCGCGTGAAGGTCCGCCTGCCCGGGTGGCCGCCACGCTCGCCGGCGAAATCGCCGCGCTCTCTTCAGACGACGACGGCCTTGCCGCGGTCGTCATCGGGCTGCCTCGGCGGCTGAGCGGCGAGGCCAACGAGCAGACCCCGCACGTCCAGGTGCTCGTCGAACACCTGCGCGCGCTCGTCGGTGTGCCGGTCGTGACCCAGGACGAACGGCTGAGCAGCCGTGAGGCCGAGAGCCTGCTGGCGCGGCGGGAGAAGGACTGGCGCAAGCGCAAGCCGCTCCTCGACGCGACGGCGGCGGCCGTGATCCTGCAGGACTATCTCGACGGCCAGCCGCGATCGGCTCTGGCCGATGGCGAGGAGACGTGAAGCGGATTCTGCTATTGGTCTTCGTGGCGATCGTGCTCGGGGCGGCCGGTGCGGGCGCCTGGCTCCTGTCGAGCCTTCGCACCCCGTACAAAGGGTACGACGATGCCGAACAGTTCGTCGCGATTCCGCAGGGCGCCGGGCCCGCCTCGATCGCACGCCGGCTCGTCACGGCGGGCGTCATCCGCGACCAGACCACCTTCCGCATCGAGCTGCTGCGTACGGGATTGGGCCGAAAGCTCCAGGCGGGCGAGTACCGCTTCGATCGTCCCATGACGGTGGGCGAAGTGGTCGCGAAGCTGGCGCACGGCGACGTCTATCTGCGCCCGATTACCTTTCGCGAAGGACTGACGATACGGCAGATGGCCGCGTGGTACGAAGCCAGGGGCTTCGGCACGGCCGCGGAGTTCTCGGCGGCGGCTGCGGATCCCGAGCTGATTCAGGATCTCGATCCGCAGGCGCGCGACCTCGAGGGGTATCTGTTTCCTGAGACCTACGCGCTTCCGCGCAGCGCGACCCCCGCCCAGCTCGTGGCGCAGATGGTCGCCTCGTTCCGCAAGGCGTTGACTCCGGACATTCGCGGTGCGGCGGAGGCGCGCGGGCTCAGCGTGCGCGAACTGGTGACCCTGGCGTCGATCGTGGAAAAGGAAACCGGGAAGGCGGACGAGCGTCCGGTGGTCGCGGCCGTCTATGCCAACCGCCTTGCGATCGGCATGGGCCTCCAGTGCGATCCGACCGTCATCTACGCGCTGGAACGCGCCGGCCGGTACGACGGCAACATCCGGCGTGAGGATCTGCAGTTCGACTCGCCCTACAACACGTACCGCTATGCGGGCCTGCCGCCCGGCCCGATCGCCGCTCCGGGCCGCGCCTCGCTCGAAGCCGCCGCCCATCCCGCCAGCGTCCCGTATCTCTATTTCGTCAGCCGCAACGACGGCTCGCACGCCTTCGCGACGACGCTCGAGGAGCACAATCGCAACGTCTTCGAATACCAGAAGCGCCGCGGACGGAAGGGGGAGTAGGGGGCTTGGGGCTTCAGGCTTCGGGCTTGAGGCACGCGGCTTGCGGGCACCCGCGTGAAGCCCTCAAGCCCGAGGCCTGAAGCCCCAAGCCTCTTTAGAATCGGAAGTCCAGCGTGAGGCTGGCGGATCGGCCGGGCGCGTAGACCCACCGCGTATCCGGGCTCGCGTAGTAGGCCTCATCGAGCAGGTTGCGGGCCGAGGCGCGCAGTTCGACCTGGGGCGAGAGGCGCCAGCCGGCGGCGGCATCCATGATCGTCGCGCCTGGCGCGACGATCTCGCTCGGGCCCGGCCGATCGTCGGTGGCAACCCACGCGGTGCGGATCTGCGTGTAGCGGCCGGCCGCAAACTCCTTCCGCACGAGCAGCGACGCGGTTTTCGGCGTCACGTCATCGAGACTGGCGTTGTCGTCGAGCGCGACTCCGCGCGCCACCTGTCCGCTGGCTTCGATCGCGAAGCCCCCGGGCAGCGTCGAGCGCGCCTCGAGCTCGAACCCGCGCAGTCGAGCCCGTCCGCGATTCCGGAAGAAGAAGAAATCGGTCTGGGGCTGATAGCGTTCGACGAGGTCGGCGATGCGGTAGTGGTAGAGGTATGCAGCCATCTGAACCCGTCCCAGCGCGTAGCGCGCACCGAGATCGAGCTGGAGCGTCTTCTCGGGATCCAGATCGGGGTTGCCGGTGATGAATCCGCGCCCCGACGGCCCGCGGAAATACCGGTCGGACAGCGTCGGATCGCGGAACGCACGGGCGATCTGTGCGGTCACGCTGAAGCCGGCGAAAGGGCCGACCGTGGCGGCGGCGAACCCCGACGCCGCACCGTTGGCCGTGGAGCGGTCGCCGAAGTACCCGCCGACATTGCTGGTCGTGACGCGATCGACGCGCATGCCGCCGGACACCCGAACGGCCCGGCCCGCGGCCGTTTCCGCCTGTGCATAAGCGCCCATGTCGATCCGGCGCGCCGAGTCCACCGAGAGGTTGTCGGACTCGGACGTCGCCTCGCTCGTGTCGTAGCGAATCGTGATGTCGTGCGCTTCCAGTCCGTAGCGGCCGTTGACGTCGAGTCCGAATTCCACGCGCGATTGGCCGAGGAACCTCACGGCGCTGCCCTTCACGTGGAAGTCGTTCGCCGACACGTCCGCGCGCTCGATGCTGCGCCCCGTAGTCGCCGTCGCGAACCGATCCTGGTCGGTTCGCTGGTCGAACGTCCCCACGAATCCCGTGACGATGAGGCTCTGGAGGCCGGCGGTGCTGGTCAGCTCGTAGCTCGTGGTGAAGCGGTGCGAGTTCTCGTACGGATAGTAGAACCGCACCGTGCGCGAGTTGTTCCGCGGGCGTTCGATGTTCCGCCCGAAGTCGGATTGCCAGCCGGCGGAAAGCACCCCGCGGCCCACCTGATGGTCGAATCGGGCGAGGAAGCCGCGGTCCTTCCAGCCGGAGTTGAAAATGTTGGTGTCGTCCACGGGGCTGTCCCAGTCATCCGCCTGCCGCGCATGACCCTGCACGAGAAGGCCGCCGGCGGGAAGCCCCTGCGACACCTCGACCGATATCCGCCGATCGGGCACGCCGCTCCCGAACGTGCCGCTGCCGCGAACGTGAAAGCCGCTCCCCGGCTCGGCGCGGCGCGTGCGCACGGAAATGACGCCTCCGATGGCGTCCGATCCGTAGGCCACCGATCCGGGACCGCGCGCGACGTCGATGCCTTCGAACGACGACGGGTCGGCAAAGGTGGCGCTCGGGCCCACGCGGCGCTCCGAACTCACGCGGCCGCCGTCGATCAGCAGCAGGGTACGGCCGCGCGCGAGGCCGCGGATGGCGGGCACCGCCGCGTGTCCTTCCGACACCTGGTTCACGCCAGGCACCATCTCGAGGGCCTGGAGGAGGTTCTCGGGTGCGCGGCGCTCGATCTGCTCGGCCGACAGCAGCGTCGTCGCCGCAGCGGGCGCGACGGTGACGCTCGGAGCCGCGCCGACGACCGTCAGCGACTCCTCCGCGAGCGGATCGACCGGGATCACGTTGTCGGCCTCGAGCCGTGTGACGTCAACCGGATGGGCCACCGCCCCGCTCGGGAGGACCACGACCACCTGGAACGGCGGGTTGGGCCTGGGCTCGAACGTGAAGCGGCCTTCCGCGTCCGTGCGAACGGTGCCCGCGACCCCGACAATCATCACCGTCGCGCCCTCGACTGGCGCACCGGTGGTCCGGTTGACGACCTGTCCGCGGAATGATCTGTCCTGAATGGCTTCGCTCTCCGACGCAAACGGAGCGAAGAGACACAGAATGAGGATGCGAGCGAAGCGAATCGAGCCGTGGCGCATACGCTAGCAGAGCACGGCAGGCGCTGTTACTACCACACGTAGTAGATGCCTGCGAACGCGCGAAACCCGGGCGGACGCTGCCGGATTACCGGCAGAGCGCGCCGCTCACCGCTCGTTCCATTTCAGTTTCTGCCGGAGCACGTCGAAGTAGGTTCGCGTCTGCGCCCGCACGAGCCGAAGCCGGCGGTCCGCGCGGACGATGCTGATCACGTCGCCCGGTTCGAGGGCGTGGCCCGACTGACCGTCGAATGTGACGAACACCTCGTCGTTGTCGGCCATCGCCGGAGCGACGCGGACCTCTGAGGTGGCCGGGATCACGATCGGGCGGTTCGTCAGCATGTGGGGCGCAATGGGCGTGAGGAGCAGCGCGTCCATCGACGGGTGCAGGATTGGTCCGCCGGCCGCGAGGTTGTAGGCGGTCGACCCCGTCGGACTCGCGATGATCAGTCCGTCGGCGCGGACCCGCATCACGGGCTGGCTGTCTACCGACACCGCGAGGTCGATGATCCGCGACAGGGCGCCCTTCGTAATCACGACGTCGTTCAGGGCGATGCGGTCGGTGTGGACGGCGTCGCCGCGCAGCGTGCGCGAACGCACCATCATGCGGTCGTCGATCCGGGCGGTGCCGTCGAGGACCGCCTCGAGCGCGGGGTAGAGCTCGGGGAGCGTGATCTCGGTCAGGAATCCGAGGCTTCCGAAGTTGACGCCCAGGATCGGCGTGGCCGCGTCGGAGTCGGCGATGCGCCCGGCCATCCCGATGAGCGTGCCGTCGCCGCCGAGGACGACCACGAGATCGCAGGCCTGCGGGAGGTCGTCACGGCTGCAGGTCGGACGATCGGCCGGCAGGCCCGCGAGCAACGCCGTCTCGGTTTCGAAGACCGGCTGCACGGAGCGTGCCTCCAGCCACCCGGCCAGGTCCGCGAGTACGCCGGCGGCGGCCTCGAGCCGCGTCTTTGCGACAAGTCCGATGCGGGTAATTGGCGCCATCGTCAACGGGTATCGGCCCCCGGTCGGAGGTGCAACAGGAACTCGCGATTGCCTTCCATGCCTGCAATCGGCGATTCGGCGAGTCCACGACGCTCCAATCCTAGCCTATCGGCGGCGGCCACGACTTCCTGCACGACGCGGAACCGTACCGCCTCGTCGTGCACGATGCCGCCGCGGGCCACTTCGGCGCGCCCGGCCTCGAACTGCGGCTTGACGAGCGCGACCACGTGCCCGCCGGGCTGCAGCAGCGCCCCGACGACCGGCAGGATGTGGCGCAGCGAAATGAACGACACGTCGATGGTGACGATCTCGAAGCGGCGGTGGTCCGGCGGGAGCTGGTCGGGCGTGAGGTTGCGCGCGTTGAGGCGTTCGAGGACCGTGACGCGGGGATCGGTCCGGATCTTCCAGTCGAGTTGTCCGTGGCCGACATCGAGCGCGACGACCCGCGCGGCGCCGCGGCGGAGCAGCACGTCGGTGAAGCCGCCCGTCGAGGCGCCGATGTCGAGGGCGGTCCAGCCGGTGACGTCGATGCCGAACGTCTCCAGTGCATGCGCGAGCTTGAGGCCCCCTCGACCGACGTAGGGATGATCGCGGCCGGTGAGCGTGATATCGGCGTCGGGCGCGACCTGCATGCCGGCCTTGCCGGCAGGGTGGCCGTCGACCCGCACGTCACCGGCCAGAACGAGCGCGCGCGCTCGCTCGCGCGAGGCGGCGAGTCCGCGTTCGACGAGCAGCGAGTCGAGGCGTATGCCGTTCTTCAATTCGTGCGGCCGACGATCCACCGGGCGATCGCCGGGAGCGCGCCGCCCAGGTGCCCCTCGTCGAGCGCCGCGAGCGCCAGGCGGACGCACTCGCCGGCGAGGCGGCGCGACTGCTCGAGCCCGTAGAGCGACGGATACGTCGGCTTGCCGGCGGCGGCGTCCTTGCCAGCGGTCTTCCCCAGGTCGGCCGACGCGCCTTCGACGTCGAGGATGTCGTCGACGATCTGAAACGCGAGGCCCGCCTGTATCGCGTAGCGGCTGACAGCCGCCTCGAGTTCAGGCGTGGCTCCGGCCATGACGGCGCCCGCGACCGCGGAGGCGCGAATGAGCGCCCCGGTCTTGCGGCCGTGCATCTCGCGCAGGCCCGCGGCGTCCAGCGGCGGCGCGCCCGGTGCGGCGGCCCGCAGATCGATGGCCTGCCCGCCCACCATCCCGCCTGCGCCGGCCGCGTCGGCGATGATCGCGCACGCGCGCAGCTTCCGCCGGTTCATTTCGGCTTCCCCGATCGCACCCGCGTCGTGGGGTTCGCGGGCGAGGAGCGCGAAAGCCTCCGTCAGCAGCGCGTCGCCCGCGAGAATCGCCAGGCCTTCCCCGTAGACGACGTGCGAGGTCGGCCGGCCGCGCCGCATGGTGTCGTTGTCCATCGCGGGCAGATCGTCGTGAACCAGCGAATACGTGTGAATCAGCTCGAGGGCGCACGCCGCCGGGATGGCCAGCGCGCGCGAGACCGCCTCGTCGCAGGCCAGCCGCTCGGCCACCGCCTCGGCGGCGGCGATGACCAGCATCGGCCGCAGGCGCTTGCCGCCCGCGAAGAGGCTGTAGCGCATCGCGTCGCAGACATCGGCGGGAGCGGAGGCCGCGGTCGGCACGAAGCGTTCGAGGGCGGCGTCGACCGTCTGCCGCCGGGCGTCGAGCCATGCGCGCAGGTCGAACCCGGTGGCGCTCACCGCGCGCTCTCGTCCTCGTCGGCGCCGAACGAAGCGGGCGCTGCCTTGACCTCGCCGCGCTCGTTGAGGATCTCGATACGCCGTTCGGCTTCTTCGAGCTTCGAGTGGCAGAAGCGCGACAACTGTACTCCCCGCTCGTACAGCTCGAGCGACTTCTCGAGTGCGAGGTCGCCGTTCTCGAGGGTCTTCACGATGGTCTCGAGCTCCGCAATTGCGGATTCGAAGTCCTTAATGGTCGGATCCATGTCGGCGTGTCTCTTCCACGATGCACTGAATCTCGCCGTCGTGCAACGTCACCTGCACTCGGTCCAGCGGCGCGACGGCGTCCGCGCTGCGGAGGATGGCGGTTCGATCCTGGGTCCAGCAGACCGCGTAGCCGCGGGCGAGCACGGCCAGAGGGCTGAGCGATTCGAGTCGCGCCGCGGCGCCGCCGAGCCGCGCCCGCGCCAAATGACGGGTCCGTTCGGCCGCCGAGTCCATGCGTGCGTCGGCGGCTCCCAGCCGTCCGCGCATGGCCGACAGGTGCTGCCGCAGATCGCAGGCGTCGAGTCGCAGGTGGAGCGCGCGCTGCGCGCGGACGCGGCGCGCGACGAGCGCGGTTCCGATGCGCCGCAGCGCGTGGGTGATCTCGTCGGCATGCCGCGCACGCATCGCGAGGCGCACCTGCCACCCCGCGATGCCCCGGCGGCTGGCCAGGGCCTGCACCCGCACGCGGCGCCGCTGCACGCCGGCCCCGGCGGCGGCCTGCAGGCGATGGACGAGCCGATCGACGCGGCCGGCGAATTCATCCTTCGCCGTGACGACCATTTCGGCGGCGGCCGAAGGGGTCGGGGCACGCAGATCGGCCACGAAGTCCGCGATCGTCACATCCACTTCGTGCCCGACGGCCGAGATGACCGGCACGGGGCACGCCGCGATCGCCCGCGCCACGATCTCCTCGTTGAAGGCCCACAGGTCTTCGATTGACCCGCCACCACGCCCCGCGATGACGACATCGACGCCCGGGACCCTCGCGACCGCGCGCAGCGCGCGGGCGATGTCTTCGGCGGCGCCGTCCCCCTGGACCCGGGTCGGGCGAACAATCAGGTGCGCGTTTGGATGACGCCGGCGAAGCACCTGGATGATGTCGCGAATCGCCGCGCCGTCGAGCGACGTGACGATGCCGATCTTGCGCGGGAGCGCCGGCAGCGGCCGCTTGCGCGCGGCGTCGAACAGCCCCTCGGCCTGCAGGCGCGTCTTCAACTGGTCGAAGGCCAGCTGCAGCGCGCCCAGCCCTTGCGGCTCGAGATGGTCGCAGACGAGTTGATACTCGCCCTTCGGGTCGTAGACGCCGAGACGGCCGCGCGCGATGACGCGCTGGCCGTCCCCGGCCTTGAATCGGAGGTAGCGCACCGCGGAGCGGAACATGACCGCCTTGATCTGGGCTCCGCCGTCCTTGAGGGTGAAGTACAGGTGGCCGGTATTCCACAGCCGGCAGTTCGAGAATCTCGCCTTCCACCCAGACGTCGCCGAAGCTCGACTCGAGCAGTCCGCGAATGGCGGCGGTCAGGCCGGAAACGGACCACACACGTTGCTCGGGCGGCCGGCCGGGACGCCCGTGGTCCTCCTCGAACGGCAGCGAGAACAGGTCAGAGGGCATCGACCTGATCGGCCGAGAGGTTCAGCCGCTCGATGGCCGTGGCTTTCCCCGTGGCCGCATCAGCCGTGACGATGACCGCGTTGAGGCGCCCACCACCGCTGGCGGCCTCGAATTTTGCCGGCATCCCGTTCAGGAAGCGGCCGAGGGCGGCGTCGGTGGTGACCCCGATGATGGAATCGTGCGGCCCCGTCATGCCGACGTCCGTCATGCACGCCGTGCCCTTCGGCAGGATCCGCTCGTCGGCGGTCTGCACGTGGGTGTGCGTCCCGAAGACGGCCGTCGCGCGGCCGTCGAGGTGCCATGCCATCGCGATTTTCTCCGAGGTCGCCTCGGCGTGGAAGTCCACGACGATGACGCGCGTTTTCGCGCGGAGCGTTTCAATCTCGCGCAGGACCACGGCGAAGGGGTCATCGAGCGGCGCCATGAAGATGCGCCCCATGACGTTGACGACACCGACCGGCTCGCCCGTGCGCGTCCGGGCGAGATAGCTGCCGCGGCCCGGGGCGCCGGCCGGGAAGTTCGCCGGCCGGAGCAGCCGCGGCTGGCGCGGGATGTACTCGAGCACTTCCTTCTTGTCCCAGATGTGGTTGCCCGAGGTCATCACGTCGACGCCGTAGCCGAGGATCGTCTCGGCGATGTCGCCGGTCACGCCGAAACCGGCCGCGGAGTTCTCGACGTTGGCGATGACCAGATCGATGTCGCGCCGCTCGACGAGTGCCGCCACGGCCTTGTGGGCGAGATCGCGTCCGGGCCGGCCGAAGATGTCGCCGATGAAAAGGATGCGCAAGGGTCAGTCTGCCTGGACGGCAATCGTGATTTCAGCACCGCGCCGCTCGGTGATGCGCGGCAGCGTCACGCGCAGCTCGCCGGCGGTGAGTCTGGCGCGGGCGGTCCCCGCGTCGAAGGCGCCCGTCAGGCGCACCGCTCGCACGAACCGCCCGAAGGTGCGTTCGGCAAGGTGAAACGCGGCGTTTCGATGTCCGCAGGTGGCCGGGAGCTTCTGGCCGGCGACAACCAGGGTGTTGCGGGCGAATATGATTTTCACGGACTCGCCTGACACGCCGGGCAGGTCCATGACCAGCTCGATGCCGTCGGCGGTCTCGACCACATCGCAGGGCGGGGTGCATTCGCCGGCTGCGCCGCCTGCGCTGGCGTCCTCGTCCAGCAGATTCAGCATCCGCCTGAGGTCGTCCCCCATCTCGCGCCGCTCCACGAAAATGCGCGCCATGGTCCACATTCTAACAAGGTGTGGCGCGGAATGGTCCGGGAAGCGGAATAGCCCGTCCGGCAAAGATATGAGTGTAAATAACTAATATATAATGCTTGACAAGCACTAAGATTTTTCGTATAGTCGGTTCGACTGGGATCGGGACGACTCCGATACGGAGGCCCGTCGGCCCTCAGGAAATAAAGAGAGATAAGACACGACGAGAGAAAAATGAGGAGGAACGTAATGGCACTGATTCGATGGGAGCCCGCACGTGAGCTGGCATCGATGGAAATCGATCGGCTCAACCGCATGTTCTCGGATCTCTACGGCGAGGCCTTCGGTCGTGGCTGGATGCCGGCGGTCGATATCTACGAAAACGACGAGCACGAAGTCGTCATCAAGGCCGAGCTCCCGGAAATGAAACGGGAAGACATCGGCATCACGTTCGAAAACAATGTCCTGACCCTCAAGGGCGAGCGGAAGATTGAAAACGTGTCGCGCCGGGAGTCGTTCCAGCGGATGGAGCGCGGCTACGGCAGCTTCACGCGCTCGTTCACCGTTCCGGCGACCGTCGACGCGGACCGGATCAGCGCCGCCTACAAGGATGGCGTTCTGACGGTTCGGCTCCCGCAGCGCGACGACGCCAAGCCGAAGCAGATCACCGTCGGCGAATGACGCCTGGCGGACGGTTGCGAGCCGGGCGCCCGCCCGGCTCGCGTGCTCTCGGTCCCGCTCCCGGCACGGCGCGAGGCCCCATCAGAGTGACCTGGGCCACAGCGGAATAGGCCGCCCTTTCATTGGCGGCCTCTTTCAAGTAGTCTGTAGGTACATGACACAGCACGACTTGGACGAACAGGACGCCCTCTCGAAGGCGGCCAGCGAACCTGCGGCTCCTATAACTAGCCGTTTTCTCTTCGTGGACGTCGCGGCTCAGCGCGCCAAACAGCTTCGGCGCGGTGCGCTCGTGCGGCTCGATCGCGTGCCCGGCACCGGGCCGCACAAGCTCGAACGCATTGCCATGGAGGAAGTGCGCACAGGGCTGATTCAGTACACGCTCCCGACGACGCACGAGGGCTCGCCCCGCGGGGGGAGTCACGGATGAGGGAATTCCTGCGCGCCGCCACGCCTGGCGCGCTCGGCACGCTTCAGGCGCTGATCACCGGCGTGGTGGTGGTCTTCTCGCTGCTCGTCGGCTTCTGCGTGCTCCTGAGCGTGCCGAAACTGCGGCCATCAGGCCGCCAGTCCAAAACCGTCCGCGGCCTCGACGAACTCGTCGGCGTCCGCCAGACGTATCTCGCGCCCACCGCTCCGCGCGGGTGCGTCGATCAGCTCCACACACCGGAACTTCTCGAAGCGCGGGCCCGTAAAACCGCGTAGGTGGGCCCTCGGGGCTCGTCGGGAGCCGACAATGATCGAGCTGGCTGCGTTGGTCGCTCTGGCGATGGTGGCCTTGACCGTCTTCGCTGTAGCGATGGTCCTGCTCAAGGTGCTGCTCTGGACCGTCCTCTTCCCGCTGCGGCTCTTGCTCAAGGTCCTCCTGCTGCCGCTTCTGCTGCTCAAGGCCCTCGTCGCGGGACTCGTCATGCTCGTGGCCGCGCCGCTCGTCGTCATTGCCATGCTCGCGGGCGTTCTCGCCGTCGGCGCCGCCATTCTTGCCCCGCTGCTTCCCCTGCTCTTTGTCGCGTTCGTGGTGTGGTTCCTCGTGCGGGCCGGTACGAAAACAGCGGTCGTCACCCGGCCGTAAACACGACAATGCGCGCCGCCTCGCGAAAGCCGAGGCGCCGCGCCAACGCCCGTGAGGGCGCATTGCTTTCCAGCGCGCCCCAGACGGGCGCCCGTCCGGCCTCGTACTGGTACATGTGGCGTATCAACGCCCGGGCCGCGCACGCGGCCAGCCCCCTCCCCCGATACGGCTCCAGCGTGGCAATCGACACATCCCACCAGGATTCCGTCTGCCACACCGGATAACAGAACGACACCGGGCGCCCGTCGGCCCAGACGCCGGACATCACCACGCCGCCGGCTGTGGATACCGGCCGCACATCGGGGACCTCGCCCGGCACGAACCGCGAAACCGTGCGGCCCTCGAGCGCGTCGAGAAGTTCGCGTCGAAGCGCCTCCGGCACGTGGTCGAAACGGGGCGCTGTCAGGCGCGTGAACAGCCGGACGCCAGAGTCGTCCGATTCCCACGACCGGGTTCGAGGGGCGGCATGAATGATGGCGGGCCGCTCAATCCAGCCGAGCGCGCGCCTCACCTCCGACGCCTGTTCGGGCTGGCAGAGCACGTTGACGTCGCCGCCGAGTGACTGCACCGCGGCGCGGATGTCCTCGTCACTCGGCTCCCCGACGATCGACGCCAGCGCGGCATCCGGCACGACGGCGACGAATGGATCCTCGGCCGGATCCGATCCGGCGCGCGCGCGGACGATGGCCCGTCCCGACAGCAGCATGCCGCGGGTGTCCACCCAGTGCGGCAAATCCGGCACGCGGACTAGCGCGCGCTCGACGAGGGTGCGAGAGGGGGACGTGTCGTCGACCATGAGGTGGCGCGTTCGAAGGCGTCGGCTACGCGCAGCACGGTCCGGTCGTCCATCGCGCGACCGGTGAACTGAAGGCCGACGGGAAGCTGATCGCTGAAACCGCAGGGCACGCTGATCGACGGCAGGCCCGCAAGCCCCGCGCCGACCGTGAAGACGTCCGCGAGATACATCCGCAGCGGATCGGAGACGCGTTCCCCGATCGGAAACGCGACGGTTGGGCTCGTCGGCATGGCGATCACGTCCACGGTCTCGAAGGCCGTGTCGTGATCGCGCCCAATCAGGGCGCGCACCTGCTGTGCCCTGGCGTAGTAGGCGTCGTAGTACCCCGCGCTGAGCACATAGGTTCCGAGCAGGATTCGACGTTTGACTTCGGCACCGAAGCCTTCGCCTCGCGTCCGTTCGTACATCTCGGTGAGCGACGCGGCGTGCGCAGTCCGATACCCGAAGCGGACGCCGTCGTAGCGTGCTAGGTTCGCGCTCGCTTCCGCGGTCGCGACGATGTAGTAGACCGCCACGGCGTGGGTGAAGTGCGGCAGGGCGACCTCCACGAGCACGGCGCCGCGCTCGCGGCACGCGTCGAGCGCGGCCTCGAAGGCGTCGCGCACGCCCTGCTCCGTGCCCTCGGCCACCAGCGCGCGCGGAACACCAATGCGGACGCCCCGCAGGTCGCCGTCGAGTCGTGACGTGAAGGACTCGGTCTCGACGCCCGCGGTGGTCGCGTCCAGCGGATCCGGTCCGGCCAGCACCTCCATCACCACGGCGGCATCGGCGACGCTCGTCGTCAACGGTCCGACCTGGTCGATCGAGGACGCGAACGCGAGCAGTCCGTAGCGCGATAGCCGTCCGTACGACGGCCGGAACCCGACGATGCCGCAGAGCGAAGCGGGCTGCCTGACGGAGCCGCCCGTGTCCGAGCCGAGAGCGAAGGGCACGGCCCTGGCGGCGACCGCCGCCGCGGACCCGCCGCTCGATCCACCCGGTGTGCGGTCCAGGCACCAGGGATTGCGGGTCGCCCCGAAGGCGGAGTTCTCCGTCGACGATCCCATGGCGAACTCGTCGCAGTTCGTCTTGCCGACGACGACGGCACCGGCGTGCTCGAGCCGGGCGACGACCGTCGCATCATAAGGGGGCCGGTACGACGCGAGCATGCGCGATCCCGCAGTCGTCGTCACATCGCGCGTGCAGAGGTTGTCCTTGATCGCGACCGGCACACCGGCGAGCGGCAGCGACGTCCTGTCACGGCGTCGGTCGACGTCGGCGGCCCGCGCCAGAGCTCGATCGGCCGTCAGGGTCACGAAAGCGTGGAGCGCCGGCTCGAGCGCGTCGATTCGCGCCAGTGCTTCCCGGCAGACCTCGACGGCAGAGACCTGGCCCGCCGCTACCGCGTCGCGCACGCTCCGTACACCCTCGGCGAGATCCATCACCCGAGCACCCGTGGTACCTTGAAGAGGCCGGTGAGCTTGTCCGCAAGAGGCGCCGCGTCCAGCACCTCCTGGCGGTCGAGCGACGGCGTGACGACGTCGGGCCGCAGCGGTGTGGCGGCGTCCGGTACGGCGGGCGCGGGCAGCCCGGCCGGGTCGACCCGGGACACCTGCCGGGCGTAGTCCACGATGGCGCCGAGCTGACGCGCGAAGAGCGCGTGCTGGTCGGTCGTGAGAATCCAGGCGGGCGAGCCGCGCGAGTCCGTCGATTTGCTCGCGTGAGAACGTCATCGCGCGATGGTACCACGCACCGCGGACCGGGGCTCCGTTCGGTCACGGCGTTTGACGAGGAGCGAGGACATGGCTTACAGGCCCGCGGCGGTGGCCGGCACGTGGTACCCGGGAAGCGCGGGCGCCTTGACCCGGGAGGTCGATGCGTACCTCGACGCCTCCGCGCCGGGACCGCGAGGCCGGGTGTGCGCCGTGATTGCGCCGCACGCCGGCCTGATGTTCTCCGGCCCGGTAGGTGCGCACGCGTACAAGGCGGTGGCTGGGGGCAGCTACGACGTCGCCGTGCTGGTGGGCCCCTCGCATCATCTGGGATTCGATGGCGTGGCGCTGTGGCCCGACGGGGCCTTCGACACGCCGCTCGGCGCGGCGCCGATCGATGAAACAGGGGCGCGGGCGCTTGCCGCGTTCGACGTCGTCCAGACGCTGCCGCAGGCGCACCGCCGCGAACATTCCCTCGAGATGCAGCTGCCTTTCCTCCGCCGGGTCCTTCCCGACGTGCCGATCGTCCCGCTCCTCATCGGGTATCAGACCCGCGGCACGATCGAGGCGCTCGCCGCCGCGCTCGGGTCGGCGTTCCGGGACCGCCGGGCGCTCCTGGTGGCGAGCACGGATCTGTCGCACTACTTCGATGCGGAAACTGCCCGGACACTGGACGGACGGGTCGCCGACCGCGTCGCCGCGTTCGACCCGGCCGGCCTGCTCGATCTGTTCGAACAGTATCCGGAAGGTGAACGTGGCCGCTACGTGGCGTGTGGCGGTGGCGCCGCCATCGCGGTGATGATGGCGGCCCGCACGCTCGGCGCGCGCGACGCGCGTGTACCTGAGTACGCGCATTCGGGTGAGGTGTCGGGGGACTATGACGGCGTCGTGGGTTATCTTGCGGCGGCCCTTGGAGTGTTCGATGCTGAATGATGTCCAGAGGCGCGCCCTCCTGGTCCTGGCGCGTGCCTCCGTCGTCGCGGAGGTGACCCATCAGCCGCCGGAGCCGATTCGACTCGACGTGACGCTGCCCGACGCCTCCGGCGTCTTCGTGACGCTGAAGCATCGCGGCCAGCTGCGCGGGTGCCTCGGCACACTCGAGTGCCGGCAGGGACTGGCGGAAGAAGTGGCCAGGTGCGCGGCCGACGCCGCGTCCGAGGATCCGCGATTTCCGCCGGTGGCCGAAGAGGAGCTGCCGGAAATCCACGTCGAAGTATCGCTGCTCGGCCCCCTGGAGGAGATCGCACCCGATCCGGCGCTGGTCGTCGTCGGCCGGCACGGCCTCGTGGCCGAGCAGGGGCACCGTCGCGGGCTGCTGCTGCCGCAGGTCGCGGTCGAATGGGACTGGACGGCCGAACAGTTCCTCCGCCAGACGTGCGTCAAGGCCGGTCTGCCGGCCGACGCCTGGCGAAAGGGCGCGCGGATTTACCGGTTCGAGGCCGAGGTGATCGGCGAGTAGATGCCGCGCTTGGGGGCTCACCTGTCGATTGCCGGCGGACTGCCGCGCGCGGTCGACCGGGCGCGGGCGTCGCGTTGTGAGGCGATGCAGATCTTCACGAAATCGGTGGGGCAGTGGCGCGCGCGTACGTTGCCCGATGAGGAAATCGCCAGGTTCCGCCGGCTGGTCGACGAGACGGGCATTCAACCGGTCGTCGCGCACAACAGTTACCTGATCAACCTCGCCGCCGCGTCGCCGGCCCTGCGCGCGCGGTCGATTGACGCGCTGACTGAGGAACTCGACCGGGCCGAGGCGCTCGGCCTGGCGGGTCTCGTCATGCACCCCGGTTCGCACACGACAGGGACGGAGGCCGGGGGGCTGCGACTGATCGCCGACGGCCTCGCGCGGATTCTCCGTGCCCGCCCGCGAGCGACGACCCGCATTCTCCTGGAACACACCGCCGGGCAGGGCACCAACCTTGGGCACCGCTTCGAACACCTGGCCAGCGTGATCGACCGTCTCGACGGCTCGCCGCGAGTCGGGATCTGTCTCGACACATGCCACCTGCTGGCCGCCGGCTACGACGTGTCGTCTGCCGCAGGCTATCGCCGGACGTTCGACGAGTTCGATCGCCTCGTCGGTCTCGATCGGCTGGCGGTGTTCCATCTGAACGACTCGAAGAAGCCGTGCGGCAGCCGAGTCGACCGGCACGAGCACATCGGCAAGGGGTGCCTCGGGCTCGAACCGTTCCGGATGCTGCTCAACGACGCGCGATTCGATCGGCTGCCGATGCTGCTCGAGACGCCGAAGCTCGACAGGGTCCAGAGCGGGCGCCTCAGCGACCGCGATCCGTGGGATGCCCGCAACCTGCGGACGCTCCGCAGCCTCATGCGAAGGGTATAGTAGGCATCATGCGCAAATTCCCTCTTCTCGTGCTGACCGCGCTGGCGCTGGTGGCTGCGCCCCACCGCGCCGACGCCTGGGGCTTCGAGGTGCACAAATACATCATGGACCGGGCGATTCCGCTGCTGCCCGCGGAGATTCGTCCGTTCTTCGACAAGTACAAGGTGTCGATCGTGGAGCACGCGGTCGATCCGGATCTCTGGCGCACGGCGGGCTGGCTGGAAGAGCCGCCCCGCCACTTCGTGGACATGGATGCGTACGGCGCGTTCCCATTCAAGGAGCTGCCGCACGACTACGATCAGGCGGTCGCGCGCTACGGCAAGGACTTCGTGGAGAAGAACGGAACGCTGCCATGGCGCACCGAGGAAATCTACAAGAAGCTGGTCGAGGCGTTCACGCAGAAGGCCGGCTACGCGCGCGACAACATCAAGTTCTTCTCGTCGATCATCTCGCACTACACCGCCGATGCGCACGTGCCGTTCCATGCCGCACTCAACTACGATGGCCAGCTCTCCGGGCAGTGGGGGATTCACTCGCGGTTCGAAAGCGAGCTGTTCGATCGCTACAGAAGCACGCTGCACGTCGCGCCGACAGCGATCGTGCCGATCGCGAACCCGCGAGAGTTCATCTTCGACACTCTGACGGCGAGCTTTACGTTCGTGCAGCCGATCCTCGACGCCGACAAGACCGCGGTGGCTGGGCGCGATGTCTACGACGATCAGTACTTCACGCTGTTTTTCGGAAAGACCCGGCCGATTCTCGAGAAGCGGCTGTCGGACGCCATCACGGACGTGGCGTCGATGATCACGGCCGCCTGGGTCGAGGCGGGTCGTCCGGCCGTGCCGCTCGACGCCCCGCGCGTCCCGCGCAAGGTCAGGAAGCAGTAGGGCCGTTGCCTCGGGGGAGCGACGCCAGACGCCGCTCGATGATTCGCTCCAGCGGAGCCAGCACCAGCAACACGACGAGCGTGACGGCCGACGCGATCAGCGCGAGATGATACCGGCCGCCGCCCGGCGGCGACGCCGACGGCGGCATTCACCCACACCGTCGCCGCCGTCGTCAGACCCTGCACCCCGCCACGTGTACGCATGATGGCGCCCGCGCCGAGGAAGCCGACGCCGGTGACAATCTGCGACGCGATGCGTGAGGGATCCGCGCCGGTTCCCACCGCCATCTCGATCGACATCATCGTGAAGACGGCGGCTCCGACCGCGATCAGGATGTTGGTCCGCAGGCCTGCGCTCTTCTGCCGCACTTCCCGTTCGAGGCCGAAGATTGCCCCAAGGACCGCGGCAAGGATGAGCCGCCGCGCGATCTCGATATTGCTGAGCGCTGCAATCATGGCCGTGGCACCTCACTTGCACCGATGAGCCCGGCGCCACATCGGCGGAGGGAGGGATATCGCATGCTCTGGACGATCGTGCTCATTCTGCTGATTCTGTGGGTGCTCGGCTTCGCCCTGCACGTCGCCGGCGGGTTGATTCACCTGCTCCTCGTCGTCGCTCTCGTGGTGTTCGTCTTGCGCCTGTTCACGGGCAGCCGGGTCTGACAGCCTACGGAACGACGACCAGGCGCGTGCGGTCGAGGGGGATGTCGATACCGGCACTCCACGTCACTCGATCGCCGTCGCGCGCCCGTACGTCGTAGCGGCCGGCCGGCACGACGAAAAGCGCGTAGGCGCCTCCCGCCAGCCGTTGCGTCACCTCGCTGGCGCGATCTGCGGCCTTGAACAACGCGACGTCAGGTCCCCGTGTGCGATCGGCCCGGGCGCGCACCTGCAGCGCTCCGAAACCCGATTCGAAGTTGATGACCTCGAGGTGGTGGCCCTCCTCGTCCGGATAGGCCATCACGACGAGCCGTTCTGCCCAGCGGATCGCCACGACGCGACCGTCCCGTTCGCGGACGGCCTGCACGTCGTAGATACCCGGCTCAACGGGAATCTCGGTCCTCTCGGCTGGCCGCGTGAGCTGCGCGACGGGATGTTGCCTGTCGCCTGCCTGGTGGACGGTGATACGCGTTTCGTTCGTCACTTCCCGTGGGCCCGCGAAGGCTCGTACTTCGAGCAGGACGACGTCTCCTGCCGGGACGACGACCAGGACGAGCGCCGCCAGGCACAGTCGGAGCATGGGGCATGTTACCGCCGGGCGGGTGACGGATGCCATCGATCGTTTGCCATCCCGATCGCGTGTGTCGCGGATTCGCCCGGACCGCCCTCGACGGCGGGATGCTATCGTAGTCGGAGTCTCATGGACGTCTTCCTCGTTCCGGTCACCGCCGATCGCTACGAGCTCTACTGCGAGGTGCCCGACGAGCCGCCCGACGTGGACGCGGAGCCGCCGGCCGGCATCTTCCGCCGGCTGAAGCGCCGTTTCTCGCTGCTGCTCGCCGAGGCAGAGCGCGAGCGGCGCCATGAGAGGGCGGTCCCTGACGACTCCCGCTGGCTGTCCCGCGTGCGCGCGCGAGTGATGCGACGGGTCGCCGAGGCGGTGGCGGAGCAGCGCCTGCTGTGGCACCTCCGGCGCCAGTCCGCCGCGACGCTGTTCTTCCCCGACGACGTCGGCGAGCCGACCGCCGTCGCTCTCGTGCGCCGTCAGCTTGGACGGGATTTCGATCGTCATCGGAACTGGCTCGCTTTTCACTCCCTCGCCTTCGTGGCGTCCGGCGTCTTCTTCTTCGTGCCGGGCCCGAACATCGTCGCCTACTACTTCGCGTTCCGCATCGTCGGGCACTACCTGTCGCTCCACGGCGCGAAACACGGTCTTCGGACCGTATCGTGGACCTACGAAGCCAGTGCGCCGCTGGCGGCGCTCCGCCACGCGATCGCGCTCGGGCCCGATGCGCGAAGGAAGCGCGTGCAGGAGCTGGCCGGCGAGCTCCGGCTGGAACATCTTCCCCGCTTCGTCGAACGCACCGCGGTATACTTCGGCTCTTGAAACTCCGCGACATCGCCGACCGCATCGAGTGCCGTCTCGAGGGAGACGGCGATCTCGAGATCCGCCGCGTCGCCGGCATCGAGGATGCCGGGCCCGGCGACCTGACCTTCTTCAGCAATCCCAAGTACTCGGCCAAGCTGCGCCAGACGCGCGCGTCGGCGGTGATTCTCGGCGAGCAGGCCGAGGCGGCCCCGTGCGCGATGCTCCGTGTGGGCCATCCGTACCTGGCGTTTGCCCGGGCGATGGAGGTGTTCCACCCGGGCGCGCGTCCGCCGGCGGGCGTGCACCGCCTCGCCGATGTGGCGGCCTCGGCGGAGATTGCCGCCAGCGCGTCGATCGGTGCGTTCGTGTCGATCGCGGACGGGGCCCGAGTCGGCGAACGCTCGGTCGTCTATCCGCACGTGACGATCGGCGCGGACGCCCGCATAGGCGACGACTGCGTCATCCATGCGCGCGTATCGATTCGGGAGCGCGTGGAGGTGGGGCACCGTGTCGTGATCCAGGACGGCGCCGTGCTGGGGAGCGACGGGTTCGGTTTCGCGCCCACGCCGCTCGGGTCGCACCACAAGATCCCGCAGGTCGGCGGCGTGGTGATCGAAGACGATGTGGAGATCGGCGCGAACACGACGATCGATCGGCCCGCCGTCGGCCGGACGCGCATCGGCGCGGGGACCAAGATCGACAACCTCGTTCAGGTCGCGCACGGCGTGACGGTCGGGACGCATGTGCTGCTGGCCGCGCAGGTCGGCATCGCGGGCAGCACGACGATCGAGGACCACGTCACGCTGGCCGGGCAGGTGGGGGTGGCCGGGCACCTGACCATCGGCGCGCGGACCGTCGCGACAGCGCAGACCGGCATTCCCAATTCGGTCGAGGCCGGTTCGTTCATTTCAGGCTATCCGGCGATCCCGAACCGGGACTGGCTCAAATCGTCCGCCGTGTTCCGGCGCCTCCCGGAGCTGCGCAAAACCCTCGCCGACCTCGACCGGCGCCTGGCGGAACTCGAATCGCGCCGCGGCTGAGCCCCGCGCTGCTTCAGACCCAGCTTCGACCCAGCTTCGACCCAGCTTCGACCCGGCTTCGACCCAGCTTCGACCCAGCTTCGACCCAGCTTCGACCCAGCTTCGACCCGGCTTCGACCCGGCTTCGACCCGGCTTCGACCCAGCTTCGACCGGTGTCTGAGCTGGGTTGAAGCCCCGTGGCTGTGCAGGCGGCTGCGTGGCGGTCGGAGTCCCAACCCCGGTATGCCATAATCAAAAGATCCATGAAATACGCGATCCTCGCGCTCGCCGGGCTGCTCGCCGTCGAACCGCTGGCGCTGGCCGCGAACCGTCCCAACAAGCTCGACTACACGATGACGACGCTGCCGAACGGGCTGCAGGTGGTCTTCCTCGAGGATCATTCGACGCCGATCGTCACCGCCGAAGTCTGGTATCACGTCGGCTCGAAGAACGAAAAGCCGGGCCGCACCGGTTTTGCGCATCTGTTCGAGCACATGATGTTCAAGGGATCGAAGAACGTGCAACCCGAGGGACATCCGTCCTGGATTTCGAGCATCGGCGGACAGAGCAACGCGTACACGACCGAGGATGCCACCGTCTTCTGGGAGACCACCCCGGCGCAGTATCTGCCGCTCGTGCTGTGGCTCGAGGCCGACCGGATGGCGTCGCTGCGCATCGACGAGGAGGTCTTCAAGACGGAGCGTGAAGTCGTGAAGGAGGAACGCCGGATGCGCTTCGACAACCAGCCCTACGGGCGGTTGAGCGAGATCATCTACGACCAGGCGTTCACGGTGCATCCGTACAAGCACATGACGATCGGCAGCATGCAGGATCTCGAAGCCGCCTCGATCACCGATGTACGGGAGTTCTTCAGGACCTACTACGTCCCGAACAACGCGACGCTCGTGCTGGCCGGCGACTTCGAGACGAAGGAAGCACTTGGCCTCGTGGCGCAGTACCTCGGCCGCGTGCCGAAGTCCGACAAACCGGTGCCCCGGGACATTCCCAGGGAGCCGCCGCAGACGAAAGAACGGCGGGTCACGCTCGAAGAGAGCTGGCCGCTCCCGGCCGTGGTCGTCGCGCACCACATCACCTACGACGGCGATCCGGACTCCTATCCGCTGCACATCGCGTCGAAGGTGCTCTCCGACGGGCAGAGTTCGCGAATTTATCGAAAGCTGGTCTACGAAAAGGGCCTCGCCCTCGCGGCCTTCGGGCAGGCGAACCTGATCGAGGATCCCAACCTCTTCTATGCCGTCGCCATCGTCCAGCCGGGCCACACGCCCGAGGAGACGATCGCCGCGCTCATCGAGGAGCTCGATCGGCTGCGCGCCGAACCCATCAGCGCCGCCGAACTGCAGCAGGCGAAGAACCAGTTCGCCCGCGACTACATCTTCAGCCGCGAATCGGTGAAGGACAAGGCGGAGATCCTTGGGCATGCGGCCGTGCTGCACGACGACATCAAGACGGCCGACGCCGAATTCGACATCTTCATGAACATCACGGTCGCCGACGTGCAGCGGGTGGCACGCCGGTACTTCACCCCCGAGAACCGGCTGGTCCTGACGATCCTGCCCCGGGGGACCGGCGGACGTGAAGAGGCGCCGCGATGACCGGGCGCCGCCGGGTTGCCGCCTGTGCACTCGCGCTGCTGGGTATCGCCGGGGCCGCTGCGGCCCAGGTGCCGAACTGGCCGTCGGAGCGGCCGCCAAGGCCGCTGGCTGCCCGTGACGTGAAGTTCCCGCCCTACGAAGTGCGGACGCTGTCGAACGGCCTTCAGGTCGTCGCGGTGTTCCAGCACGAGCAGCCGGCGATCAGCCTGCGGCTGATCGTCCGTGCGGGCGGCGCACAGGACCCGCTGGCCAAGCCGGGCGTTGCCTATCTCGTCGGTTCGCTGCTCGACCAGGGCACTTCCGCGAAGAGCGCCGAGCAGATCGCGAGCGCGAATCGATTCGATAGGCGGAGCGCTCGGCGTCGGCGCCGGCACGGACGTGACCTTCATCAACGCAGCGGTCATGCGGGACGGGCTCAGCGCGGGGCTCGATCTCGTGTCGGAGATCGCGAGGACTCCGGCGTTCGCCCCCGAAGAAATCGACCGGCAGCGCCAGCAGATCCTGTCAGGTCTCAAGGTGAGCTACGACGATCCGGAGTACCTGGCCGGGGCCGTCTTCGATCGGCTGGTTTTTGGATCCAACCCGTACGGCCGTCCCGGCACCGGCACGCCGGACACCCTGGCGACGATCACGCGCGACGACCTGATGGTCTTCCACGCGCGGTGGTTCGGCGCCAACAACGCCATCCTGGCAATCGTCGGCGACACGACGGCCGAGGAGGCGTTTGCGGGTGCGGAGCGGGCGTTCGGCACGTGGGGCCGCGTCGAGGCCGCTCAACCCACGGAAATCGATCCGCCGCCGCCGGCCCGCCGGGTCGTGATCGTCGACCGTCCGGGCGCGGTGCAGACCGAGATCCGCGTGGGAAACATCGGATTGCCGCGCCGCCATCCCGACTATCTGGCGCTCGACATGGCGACCAAGATCCTCGGGGGGGAAGGCGGCAACCGGCTGCATCGAGTACTCCGGACCGAGCGTGGTCTGACGTACGGCGCCTCGGCGGACGTGAACGCGCTGAAGGAAAGCGGCGACATCGTGGCCGAAACCGATACGCGTTCGGAGACGACCGCCGAGACGCTCCGGCTGATCGTGGATGAGTTCTGGCGTCTCCAGCGCCAGCGGGTGCGCGACGGCGAGCTGAGCGATGCGCAAGCCTACCTCACGGGCAATTTCCCGCTGTCGATCGAGACACCGAGCGCGATCGCGCTGCAGGTGCTCAACGCCGTATTCTACGGGCTCGACCTGACTGACCTCGAGACCTATCGCGAGCGTGTGAACGCGGTCAACCCCGACGACATCCAGCGTGTGGCCCAGCGGTACCTGCATCCGGATCAGCTCACGATCGTCCTCGTCGGCGACGCGAAGGTGTTTGCCGGACAACTCGCCGCCGTCGGCTTCGATCGCGTCGAGCGCATTCCACTCGATCAGCTCGACCTGCTGTCGCCGGACCTGCGCCGCGGCACGACGGTGCCCGGACGCGTGCTGCCGGCGTCGTACCAGGTGCCGGCCCCGGCCGCGCCGAAGATCGATCCGCTGCGCGCGATCGTCACCCGCGCCGTCAGGGCCAAGGGGGGCATCGCGGTGCTCCGCTCGATCAGGACGATCCGCGACGAAGTCGGTCACGACCGTGGAGATCGGCGATCAGCGCGTAGAGATTCCGACCGAGACGATCATCCAGTATCCCGGTTCGTACCGTCTCGATGCGCGCGGGCCGGACGGGGACCTCGTGCAGGTGTTCGATCGCGGCGAGTACTGGGTGAAGGACGCGGACGGCGTGCAGCAGGCGGCGCCGGCGGTCGCCGATGAAATGCGCGCCAGCATCCAGCGCGACACGATCCCGCTGCTGCTGGCGCTCTACGATCGCAAGGTGCAGGGGCGCCGGCTGCCCGATGTCGTCGAGGATGGCCGCACGCTCGTGCCCGTCGCGGTGACGCTGCCCAACGCCCCGGCGGTAACACTGCTCTTCGATGCCGAGACGGCGCTGGTCGCCAAGATGCGCTACCAGTCGGCGGGGCAGCCTACCGGCCTCGTGCGGGTCGAAGAGACGTACTCGGACTATCGGGACGTCAAGGGCCTCCAGGTCGCGTTCAGGGCGAGCGTGCGGCGCGAGCGCGCGCCGAATGTCGAGCGCGTGGTCGGCACCTTCGAAATCAACGTCCCGATCGACCCGTCGACCTTTACCAAGCCGAGCTGAGGTCCCACATCACCCGTGCGCGTCATGATCTCGTGCGGCGAGCCGTCGGGCGACCTCTATGCCGGCGCGCTCGCGTCGGAGATCCTGGAGCTCGATCCGTCCGCGGTCATCACCGGGTTCGGCGGCGAGCGCCTGCGCGCCGCCGGCGCCTCGCTCGTCGGCGATTTCAGCGGCCTGTCCGTGACCGGGCTTCTGGAAGTCGCGCGCGTACTGCCGCGCACGTACGCCGCATATCGTCGCCTCGTCGCGGATGCGGAAGCCACCCGTCCGGACGTCTTCGTCGCGATTGATTTTCCCGACTTCAATTTCACACTGGGCCGCCGCCTGCGCAGGCTCGGCGTGCCGATCGTCTACTACATCAGCCCGCAGCTCTGGGCGTGGCGCGCCGGCCGCATGAAGACGATGAAACGCCTCGTCGATCTGGTGCTGGTGATCTTTCCGTTCGAGGCGCGGATCTACCAGGACGCAGGCGTGCCGGTGCAGTGGGTCGGCCATCCCTTGTTCGATGTCGCCGCCACCCCGGCGCCGCGCGATCTGTTTCTGTCGGGCCTCGGCCTGGATGCGCGGCGTCCCGTCATCGCCATGCTGCCCGGCAGCCGCCGCAATGAGCTGCACGCCATCCTGCCGGACCTCGCACTCGCCGCGAACCGAATCAGGGCACGGCTGCCCGATGCGCAGTTCCTCGTCGCGAGGGCGCCGCACCTGGGTGACGATGCGTTCGGGCCCCTGTCGGTGCTGGCGCGGAGCGGACCGCCGGCCGTCATCGTCGAGGATGGCGCCGACAACGTGCTGGCGTCGGCGGACGTCGCGCTGGTGGCATCCGGCACCGTGACGGTGCAGGCCGCGCTGCACGGCTGCCCGATGGTGGTCGTGTATCGTCTCTCGCCGCTGACCTATCGCCTGGGCAAGCCGTTCGTGCGGGTGGACACGTATGCGATGGTCAATCTCGTGGCCGGGCGCCGTGTGGTGCCCGAACTGATCCAGGAGGCATTCACTCCTGAGGCCGTCTCGCGGGAAGCCCTGCGCGTGCTGACCGATCCGGCCCACGCGGCGCAGGTGCGCGCCGACCTGCGTGACGTACGCGCGAAGCTCGGCGCACCCGGTGCGAGCCGCCGGGCGGCCGAGGCCGTGATCGATGTCGCCCGGCGCCCCGGGCGCGCCAGCTCTTTGGAGTAGACTGCTTCAATGGTGCGTCGTTTTCTCGGTGCCTCTCTGTCCATCCTTCTCGCCACCACGGCCGTCCGCGCGACCGTGCTGATCCCCGCGGAGTTCCGCGAGGTGGTGGCCGGGTCGCAGATCATCGCGTACGGCCGGGTCACGGAGGTCCGGCCCGAGTGGCGGACCGATCGCCGCGGCATCGACACGATTGTGACGTTCGAGGTCGCCACGTACCTGAGGGGCGGCCCCGCCGGCACGGTGACGTTCCGCGTGCCCGGCGGCCAGATTGGCCGCTACCGGAACGTGATGGTCGGCGCGCCGGAATTCACGCCCGGCGACGAAGCGGTGCTCTTCCTCACTGCGGCCGGGCCATCCATGGCGCGTGTGTTCGGGCTGAACCAGGGCGTCTTCCGGGTGCGGACGGACCCGCAGACGGGTCGGCGCGTCGTCGTGACGCCGCCGCTCGTGGCGAGAGGAGACGCCCCCGAACGCGTCACGCGCGGCGCCGCCACGCGCAGGTCGCTCGAGCTGGATGCGTTCGCCGCCGAGGTGCGCGCGGCCATGGGAGGCGCCCGATGAAGCGCGCCTCGGCCATCGCGCTGACGGGTGTGCTCGTCGCCGTGTGTTCCGTTCCGGCCGCCGCCTATCTGAAGCTGGGATCGCGCGTGGGCACGCGTACCGTGACGCTCGAGTGGCCCCAGATGCCCATCCGGTACTACGTCACCAACCGCGACGCGGAGGGTGTCACCGCCCAGCAGCTCCAGGCGGGGATTGCGCGCGCGTTCAGCACGTGGGACGCCGTACCTACCGCGAGGCTCTCGT
The DNA here is from genome assembly GCA_963817635.1 of uncultured Acidobacteriota bacterium. Taxonomy (GTDB): domain Bacteria; phylum Acidobacteriota; class Vicinamibacteria; order Vicinamibacterales; family 2-12-FULL-66-21; genus CAWFPR01. The sequence continues at coordinate 114,228 of CAWFPR010000013.1, forward strand.
CGGAGTTCGCCGGCTTCACCGCGGCGGCGCCGACGCTCGGTGACGGGCAGACCGTGCTCGGGTTCCAGAGCCGCCCCGAACTCGACCGGGTGCTGGGCGCAACGTCGTTCATGATCGACACGGTCGACGGCTCAGATCGTCGAGGCCGACATCTTCTTCAACTCGGCGTTCCCCTGGTCGGTTGCGTCCAACGGCGAAAGCGGACGCTTCGATCTCGAGTCGATCGCGCTGCACGAGATCGGGCACCTGCACGGTCTGGGGCACTCCGCACTCGGTGAAACGGAGCTGCGCTCCGGCGGGCGGCGCGTGCTCGGCGCCGAGGCGGTCATGTTCCCGATCGCGTTCTCGGCCGGCAGCACCGAGGGACGGACCCTCAAGGCGGACGACATCGCGGGGATCTCCGACATCTATCCCACGCCGGAGTTCACCCGCACGACCGGCAGCGTCAGCGGCAAAGTCACCAAGAACGGCACGGGCGTGTTCGGTGCCCATGTCGTGGCGTTCAACCCGAGGACGGGGCATCTCGTCGGCGGGTTCACGCTCAACCAGGACGGCGGCTTCGTGCTCGGCGGCCTCGAGCCCGGCGCGCAGGTGCTGCGGGTCGAACCGCTCGACGACGGCGACATCGAGAGCTTCTTCGATGCGTCGCTCGACATCGACGTGGACTTCAAGGTCAAGTTCTACGAGAAGCTTGTCGTCGTGCCCCGTGCCGGCGGCGCGTCGAACGTCGAGATCAAGGTGGTCCCGAAGTGAGCCGTCCGGTCAGGACGATCCTCACGGCGGCGGTGTGCGTCGCCGCGGGCCTTGTCGCGCTTCCCGCCTCGGCGCAGCTTCGCCCCGTCAGGCCGGCGCGCCCCCTGCCTCGCGCGGGTGCTGTCGAGATCAGCGGCGGGCTCGTGTGGACGCCCGGGTTCGATCTCGGGAGCGCCACTGCGGAACTGACGCGCAATCCGGGAACCGGGACCGGTCCCTACGACCTCTTCACGTCCGATACCAGCGTCGGCGCCGCCGCCGGCGTGCAGGGCCGGGTCGGTGTCTACGTGACCCGCACCGTCTCGATAGAAGCCGGTGCGCAGGTACTCGCGTCCGGTGCTGTCGACGTCGCTCGCGAATGATGCCGAGTCGGCCGCCGACACGGTGGCGACCGAAACTCTCGCGCGATACATCTTCGATGGATCCCTCCTGTATCACTTCGGCAGGGGCAGGAGCGTGCCCTTCGTGGTCGCCGGCGGCAGGGTACATCCGCGAACTCCACGACGGTTACGGCGTGGTGACCACCGGCAACGAGTTCCATGCCGGCGGCGGGCTGAAGTACTGGTTCCGGAGCGGCCGGCACAAGCTCGGGCTGCGTGTCGAGGGCCGTGCCGTGTCGCGCAGCGGCGGCGTGGACTTCAAGGATTCGCGCCGCACCGTGGTCGCCGGAGAAGCCGGGCTCACGTATCTGTTCTGACGACCGTCAACCCCGGCGGCCGTGCCTCAGACCTCCTCGTATTCCACTCGCACACCGTCATCATCGACGTCGTAGTACGCGATCGTCCGTCCTGCCCACGGAGCGCCGCTCTGGCCGTTCAGTCCGATCGCGACGCTGTCGCGCCACTCGAGACGCGCGCGATGCACGTGACCACACAACACGAGACGGACGCCGGCCCGGGTGGCGGCCTCCCAGAACTCATCGCGGCCGGGTTGCGCGATCGTCATCGGTACACGGACGCGGCGGATCGGCAGAGGCCATCGGCCGGGCGGAACCCACTCGAACGGCGGCGTCTCGATCGGACAGTGGTGCATGAGCACGATCAGCGGGCGTTCGCCGGCCGGCAGCGCCGCGAGCCACTGCGCCTGGCTCCGCCGAACACAGCCCACGCCGTGCTGGACGTCGAGCGTGCTTCCCTCGAAGCGCGCCGGCTGCCACAGGATCGGGATGGTGTCGAGCACGGCGATTCGCGCCCCGTCGATTGACTTCAGGTGCGGGGCGCGCCGCGCCACGCCGGGTGCCCTGCCTTCGATGAGGTCGTAGAACCGCCGGCGCCGCCATCGAACGAGCGGCGGTGGATCCCACGAGCGCAGCGCCAGCCTCCACAGGTCCGCGTAGCGTCGCGGATGGCCGCCGCTCGACGCGAGGTCGTGATTGCCGTGGAGAATCGTCGAACGCGTCGGCGTCGAGCAGGCCTCGCGCCTCCAGCGCGTCGAGCACGCGCGCGGCAAGTGCGGGAGACCAGCGATCGAGCAGATCTCCGGTGATTGCGAGGTGGTCCGGCTGGCGCAGGACGATGCGATCGAGTTGCCGATCCAGCCAGACTGCATCGTCTTCGCCGGCCAGGTGCAGATCCGAGAGGTGCGCGACGAGCACATCGCCTAGATCGTGGTCGTCCTCGACGGCACCGGGATGGGTGCGATTCGGGACGGCCCGATTCGGCCACGCGACGGCTCCGATGTCGTCGGAGTGGCACAGTGTGTGCCCGCTGCGATACAGTCCTGCCGTGAGCGACGACGCGCGAATCCAGTTCGAGGCCGTGCACGCGCGGCGCGGCGCGGTGGAGGTGCTTCGCGGACTCGATCTGGCGATTGCCGACGGAGAGACGGTCGCACTCGTCGGCAGGAGCGGCGCCGGCAAGAGCACGATCCTGAAACTCATCAACCGGATGCTGCTCCCATCGAGCGGCAGGGTCATGGTGGACGGCCGCGACACGCGCGCACAGGACCCCTTCGAGCTGCGGCGGCACATCGGCTACGTGCTGCAGGAAGTCGCGCTGTTCCCGCACATGACGGTCGCTCAGAACGTCGCCGTCGTGCCGCGTCTGCTCGGGTGGGCGCCCGCGCGGGCGGACGCGCGTGTTGCGCGAACTCCTCGAGCTGGTCGGTCTCGACCCGTCCACCTACGCGCGTCGCGCACCCGGCCAGCTCTCCGGCGGCCAGCGCCAGCGCGTCGGCGTGGCGCGGGCGCTCGCGGCCGATCCGCCGATCCTCCTGATGGACGAGCCGTTCGGCGCGCTCGACCCGGTCACCCGAGCCGAGCTGCACCGGGAGTTCCGGCGCATCCAGAGTCGCGTGCGAAAGACCATCGTGCTCGTGACGCACGACATGGCGGAAGCCTTTGCGCTGGCGACCCGTGTCGGCGTGCTGGCGGACGGCGTGCTGGTGGCGCTCGATGCTCCCCGTGCGCTGGGACGCGCAACAGACCCGCGGGTCACGCCGCTGCTGGCGCCGCTCGTCGAGGCGGCGGAGTTCCTGCGTCCATGACGCTGTTGCACTTCTGGGCGTCGCACGCGGCGGAACTCCGCGCGCTGTTCATGCAGCACGTGCTGCTCGTGGCGATGTCGACGCTGGCCGCCGTGGCCGCCGGCGTGCCGATCGGCGTGCTTGCGGCGAAGCGGCCCCGGGCGGGCGCCCCCGTGGTCTGGCTCGCCAATGTCGCGCAGACGATCCCCAGCCTCGCGATGTTCGGTTTTCTCCTGCCGCTCCCGTTCATCGGCGGCCTCGGTGCGCGCGTGGCGATCGTCGTGCTCATCCTCTACGCGCTCCTGCCAATCATCCGCACCACGGCCGCCGGGCTCCGTTCGGTCGATCCTGCGCTCGTGGAGGCCGGAACGGCGCTGGGGATGACGCCGACGCAGCTGCTGCGTGAAGTCGAGTTGCCGCTGGCCCTGCCCTCGATCATCGCCGGCATCCGCGTCGCCGCCGTCATCGGTGTCGGCACGGCGACGATCGCGGCGGCCGTCGGCGCGGGCGGCCTCGGCGAGTACATCTTCCGCGGCCTCTCGATGGTGGATTCGACGGTGATTCTCGCGGGCGCGATTCCGTCGGCCCTGCTCGCGCTGACCATCGACGGGGCGCTTCACGGCGTGGAGCGGGCGCTCAGGGGGGCCGGGGTCAGGGGGCTGCGTCTGGCCGCCATCACCCTGCTGGTGCTTCTCCTGGCGGGCGCGGGCATGGCCGTTGCTATGCGCGGACGGGCGCCGGGCGCGATTCGCGTCGGGTCCAAGAACTTCACCGAGCAGATTGTCCTCGGCGAGATTCTCGCGCAGACAATTGAAAATCGGACGTCGCTGCGCGTCGAGCGTCGTCTCAACCTCGGCGGCACGTTCATCTGCGACCGCGCACTGCGCGCCGGCGACATCGATCTGTACGTCGAGTACACCGGCACCGCGCAAACGGCCATCTTTCACCAGCCGGCCGGCACGGATCCGCATCAGGTGCTCGAATTGGTGCGCACGCGGTACGCCGATACCGGAATCACGGTGCTCCAGCCCCTTGGCTTCGGCAATACCTTCGCCATGCTCGTGCGCGGTGACGACGCGCGCCGGCTGGGCTTGCAGACGATTTCCGACGTCGCCGCGAAGACGAGCGGGTGGCGCGCGGGATTCGGCTACGAATTCCTCCAGCGCGACGACGGGTATCCGGGCCTGGCGCGCGCCTACGGGTTGCGATTCGGTGCGCCGCCGACGGCGATGGATCTGTCGCTCATCTACCGCGCACTCGCCGAGCACCAGGTCGATTTCATCGCCGGCGACGCGACGAGCGGCCTCATCGAGGCTTACGGTCTCGTGATGCTCGAAGACGACCGGCACTACTTTCCGCCCTACGACGCCATTCCATTGGTCCGCACGTCGGTCCTGCTGGCCCATCCCGAGCTGCGCGATGCGCTCCAGTCGCTGCGCATCACGGTCGCGGACATGCGACGGATGAACTATGCCGTGGACGCCGAGCATCGCGAGGTGGCCGACGTTGCGCGGGAGTTCCTGAAGCGGGCGCGCTCCGCCGTCCGCTCTCCGCTGCCCGTCCGCTCGCTGCCCTTCGCGGACGGCAATTTGCATCAGCGTGAGCCACTTGGCGGATTCCCGTCGCCCGCCCGAGCGCCGGCCGCCGAACCCCGAGCCCCGAGCGCCGACGCCAGGCGCCGACTTGCAGACCCTGCGTTCAATAGAGGATGATCAACGGATGGCTTCGAATAATTCATTCAATACGCGCACCCGCCTGACCGCGGGCGGCGCCAGCATCGACATGTTCAGTCTCCCGGCGCTCGAAAAGGCCGGGTTCAGCGGAGTGTCGCGGCTCCCGTACTCGCTGAAGATCCTGCTCGAGAACCTCCTGCGTCGCGAGGACGGCCGCTTCGTGGACGGCGACGACGTGAAGGCGCTGGCCGGGTGGGACGTGACGGCGAAGGCGCAGAAGGAGATCGCGTTCACCCCCGCGCGCGTGCTGCTCCAGGACTTCACGGGCGTGCCCGCGGTCGTGGATCTTGCCGCGATGCGCGACGGCATCATGCGCCTCGGCGGCGACCCGAAGAAGGTGAACCCGCTGCAGCCGGTGGAACTCGTCATCGATCACTCAGTGCAGGTGGATCACTACGCGGAGGCGAACTCCGCCGGACCTCAACGCCGCCCTCGAATTCAGCCGCAACAAGGAACGCTACACGTTCCTGCGATGGGGGCAGGAAGCGTTCAAGAACTTTCGCGTGGTGCCGCCGGACACCGGCATCGTGCACCAGATCAACGTCGAGTACCTCGCGCGCGTGGTCTTCAAGGAGCAGGCGAACGGGACGACGCTCGCCTACCCGGACACGCTCGTCGGGACCGACTCGCACACGACGATGGTCAACGGCCTGGGCGTCGTGGGATGGGGCGTCGGCGGGATCGAAGCCGAGGCGGCGATGCTGGGTCAGCCGATTTCGATGCTCATTCCCGAGGTGGTGGGCTTCCGCCTGGTCGATCGGCTGCCGGAAGGCGCCACCGCTACGGACCTCGTGCTGACCATCACCGAGAAGCTCCGGAAGTTCGGCGTCGTCGGCAAGTTCGTCGAGTTCTTCGGGCCGGGCCTCGAGTTCCTGACGATCGCCGACCGCGCGACCCTGGGGAACATGTCGCCGGAGTACGGCGCGACGATCGCGATCAGCCCGATTGACGAGATGACGCTCGACTACCTCCGCCTGACGGGGCGGGACGAAGCGCACGTGCAACTCGTCGAGGCGTACGCGAAGGAGCAGGGGATGTTCCGCCGCGCCGCCGCGCCGGAGCCGATTTACACCGCCACGCTGGAGCTCGATCTGTCGACCGTCGAACCGAGCCTGGCGGGGCCGAAGCGTCCGCAGGATCGCGTGTCGCTGCGACAGGCGAAGGCGAAGTTCCAGGAAGCGCTCGAAGTCATGCTCGCGGACCGCAAGCCCAAGGCGGCGGCGGGCGGGGCCGCGGTTGCCGCCACGGCCGCCGCGCCGGCCGCGGTCGCCGAGGCCACGGTGCCGGGAATGGAAGAATTCGGCCACGGGTCCGTCGTCGTGGCCGCGATCACCAGCTGCACCAATACCTCGAACCCCAGCGTCATGATTGGCGCCGGACTGCTCGCGCGCAATGCCGTCAAGCGCGGGCTGAAGGTGAAACCGTGGGTGAAGACGAGCCTGGCGCCCGGCTCGCTCGTGGTCACCGAGTACTACAAGGCGTCGGGGCTGCTCGAGTACCTGGCCGAACTCGGTTTCAACGTCGTCGGATACGGCTGCACGACCTGCATCGGCAACAGTGGCCCGCTGCCCGAGCACGTCTCGGCGCTCGTGAAGGACCGCAACCTCGTGGTCGCCTCCGTGCTGAGCGGCAACCGGAATTTCGAGGGCCGCATCCAGCCGCAGGTGCGCGCGAATTACCTCGCGTCGCCACCGCTGGTCGTCGCCTACGCGCTCGCCGGGCGCATGCAAATCGACATGACCACCGAGCCGCTCGGCACGGGCACGGATGGCCGCCCCGTGTATCTCAAGGACATCTGGCCGACCGAGCGCGAAATCCAGGAGACCATGCTCGCGTCGGTGAAGTCGGAGATGTTCACGTCGACGTACGCGACCGTGTTCGACGGCGACGAGCGCTGGCGCGGCCTGCCGAACCCGACGGGCGAACGGTTCGAGTGGGACGACACGTCCACCTACATCCGCAACCCCCCGTTCTTCGAGGGCATCACGCTCCAGCCGACGCCGCCGAAGGACATTACCGGCGCCCGCGTGCTTGCCGTGCTCGGCGACAGCGTGACGACCGACCACATCTCCCCGGCAGGCTCGATCCCGGCGGACAGCCCGGCGGGCAAGTACCTGATCGCCAAGGGCGTCTCGCCGAAGGACTTCAACTCGTACGGCGCGCGCCGCGGCAATCACGAGGTGATGATGCGCGGCACCTTCGCGAACATCCGCCTCCGCAACCAGCTCGCGCCCGGCACCGAGGGGGGCTGGACGACGGTGCTGCCGGCCGGTGAGGTGGCGACGATTTACGACGCGTCGGTGACGTACCGCGAGGCCGGGGTGCCGCTGATCATTCTGGCGGGCAAGGAGTACGGCTCCGGCTCGTCGCGCGACTGGGCCGCAAAGGGGACGATGCTCCTCGGCGTGCGGGCGGTGATCGCGGAGAGTTTCGAGCGCATCCACCGCAGCAACCTCGTGAACATGGGCCTGCTGCCACTCCAGTTCACCGAAGGCCAGAACGCGGCGTCGCTCAAGCTGACCGGGCGGGAGACGTTCGCGATCGCGGGGATGGGCGACACGCTCCGGCCGCGCGGCACGGTCACCGTGCGCGCCACGGATGCCGACGGCGCCATTCGCGAATTCCAGGCGCTCGTCCGCATCGACACGCCGGAGGAGCTGGTCGCGTTCAGGAACGGCGGCATCCTGCCGTACGTGCTGCGCCAGCTGGTTGCGAAGGCGTAGGGCTCGGGCTCAGGGTCAGGGCTCAGCTCAGGGCTCAGGGACTGGCCGGGCGCGCGGTGCGTGCCCGGCCTTCTCTCTTTCGGACCGCGGCAGCGGACCGCGGACCGACGGTGCAGCGTATGCTATAATACGTCATATGAAGCGTACGACGCTCTTCATCGACGAGGCGCTCGAGCGGGATCTCCAGTCGATCGCGCGGCAGGAGAAGCGGGCGGTCGCATCGGTCGTTCGGGAGGCGCTGGCCACCTACGTCGCGAGTCGTGAGCCGGCCGACACCCCGGCCCTGTCGTTCATCGGGGCGGGCGCGAGCGGGCACTCCGACACGGCCGAGCGGCATGAAGACACTGCTGTGGCGTGACGCGCGGAAGAAGGCCGCGCCCCGCACACGCGCGCGCAAGGCCCGCTGATGCCGGTCCTGCTCGACACGGGCGTCGTGTATGCGCTCGCCGATCGGGACGACGAGTGGCACGAGCGGTGTGTCGAGTACATTCGCGGACTCCGTGAGCCGGTCCTCACGACCATCAGCGTGATTCCGGAGGCGGCGTATCTGATCCGCGACCGGCTCGGCCGCCGCGCTGAACTGGGGCTGATCCGCTCGATCGCCGAGCGGGAACTGGACGTCGAGGAGCTGTCCGACGCCGACTGGGCGCGGACCGTGGAACTGATGGCGAAATACCCGGACATCGGCTTCGTCGATGCCTCGGTCGTCACTATCGCGGAGCGCCTGCGCCTCACGTCGATCGCCACGACCGACCGTCGTCACTTCGCGTCGATCAGGCCGCGCCACCGCCCCTCGTTCGAACTCCGGCCCTGTAGCGCAGGTACCCGCGCCTCGCCGTTACCTTGCCCTTTCGTCCTTTCAGCTTCACCTCGATTGGGTGCCAGCCGCCGGCTTCGACGCCGCGCGGCGTGTAGGTGAGCAGGTATCGGCTGCGGAACTCGTTCACGATCTGCACAAAGGTCTCCCGCAGCCGATCGCTGCGCTCGGCGTTGAAGACTTTTCCGCCAGTCTCAGCGGCGAGAGCGTCGAGAAACGGCTCCAGCAGGGTGGCGGTCGGGGCTTTCCGGATCGTGTCCTGAATACCCGAGCGGAAGTCCAGCCGGTATCCGGTCACCGGCTCCGCGCGACGTACGACGCTCCCGCCGACTCCGGGCACGTGGCTGTACAGGTAGATGGAGTCCGGCTCGAGCGTGACGGCGTAGACGACGGCCTCGTTCCGCCGGGCGATCTCGATGACGTTCTGTCCCGGCAGCCAGCTCGCCGTATCGGCGCCGTCGCTGAACATTAGCACGAGCGTGCGGCCCGGCTCCGGATCGCGCAGCGTCAGGGCGGCGTACGCGGCATCGTACAGCGTCGTGGAGCCCCTCGCCTTTGTGGCGGCAATGGCGGCCTGGAGCGCGGCACGGTCCGAGGTCCAGGGGGCACGCAGTTCCAGCGCACCGGAGAACGTCATCAGGGCACCACGGTCGGCCGAGGTCAGAGCGAGACGACCGCCGACGCAGCGTCCTTCAGGTGCACCAGCGCGGCGCCTTCGACACTGCTGCTGGCGTCGAGCGCGAGCAGGATCCTGAGGGGCACGTCCTCGAACGCCACCGATTCGACTTGCTGCACCACGCCGCTGTCGCGGAGTTCGAAATTCTCCGCACCCAGGCCGCCGACCGGCCTGCGGCCATCCACGACGAGCACATCCACGCGGACCGCATCGACGCTGACCCTGAAGGTCTGTGGCGGGGCGGACCAGAGCACCAGGCCGATTGCCGCGGCGAACCCTGGCCTCACCGGCGCACCTCCGACCTCAGGGCATCCAGCCGCGCCTCGGCCACGCCTGGCGGGTCGTACTGGTACCACCACAGCGGCTCGCGCGTGGGGCCGATGGCTTCGCTGAGCAGATTCCGCAGCACCTCGCGCGCTTCGTCTGCCTTGCCGGCGCGCTGGAGGACCTCGCTCAGGCCGACGTAGGCGGCATGTCCGACCGGGAACCGCGCCATCGCGGCGCGATAGGCGGCGGCGGCATCATCGAGTCGGCCCTGCCGCTCCCGCAAGCCACCGATGAAGACGCCTGCCACATATGCGGTGGCATCGTCATCCGAGGCTCCGAGCACCCGATCGAGCAGGAGCGCTGCCTCGTCGTCTTCCCTGCGCAGAGCCTGCACGCGACCCAGGTGCACCCGCAGCAGATCGTTTGCGGCGTCGAGTTCGGCGGCGCGGCGGAGCCACGCGGCGGCGTCATTCAGATAGCCGGCTCGTTGTCGCACGACCTGCTCGAAGTCGAAGCCATGGCTCAGCCCCGCCGTTCCGGCCAGGGCGTAGTCAGTGCCGAACATCTCGGCCAGCGCGCCGCTCGCGTACAGAATGGACGCGCGATCCGGGACACGCTCGCGCGCAACTCTGAGAACATTCTCGGCGCTGTACGGCACGATGTGGTCCTCGAGCATCCGCGCCAGGGCGACGTAGATGCGCTCGGCGAAGTCGCTGACGGCATCCTTGCGCTCGCGGACGCCGAGGCCGAGCAGGACCGACGCGACGTCGAAGTGCAGGAGGGCGGCAGCGGATTCGAGCGAGGGCGACAGCTTGAGCGCCACGTCGATGTGCATCATCGCCGCGGCGGCCCAGCGCGTGGGCGGCCAATACGTCCCCCCGCCATAGTCCATGAAATTCTGAAACATGCGAAGACGCTTCTCGTCCCATTCCGGATCCGCGAGCAGGTCCACGCTGTGCGCGGTATCCGCCGCGAGGTACGCGTCCAGCATCCGGGCATATCGTCCCGGATCGTTCAGGCGTTGATCCCGCCGCTTGTTCTCCTCTTTCAGATTCCGCCCCTGGGCGGCCGCGCCAGTAGCGCAGAGGCACATGACGGCCAGCCAGGCCATCACCCATCTCACCGCGAATACCCCCGCCGCGCCCGCACGGTGACGTTGCGCCCCTTGACCTTGACCTCGATCGGGTGCCAGCCGTGCGCATCGACGCCCGTCGCGGTGTAGGTCAGCACGTACCGGCTGCGGAAGTCGGTGACGATCCGCGCGAAGGCGTCGCGCAGTTCGGAGGGGCGCTGCACCAGGAAACGCTCGCCGCCGCTGCGCTCCGCAAGCCCGAGAAGGAACGGCGTCGCGCTGCGCACCGACCGCTCGCCGGCCGGCGTGAGATCGATGCCGGATCGATGCTCGAGGTGCATCGGTGCCCGATCCGGCGTGCCGGCGTCGTTCATCACGACGCCGTAGACGACCGAGTCCGTGCGGTGGGCCTTCTCGACGATGGCGCCGTCGGGCAGCCAGCTTGCGGTGTCGTCTCCGTCGCTGAAGACGATCACCATGTTGCGCTGGCCGGGCGTTTCATCGCGCAGGAGCAGCGACGTGAAGGCGGCATCGTAGAGCGACGTGCTGCCACCGGCCTGCGCCTGCGCGATGGCGGCCGTGGTCGTCACATCGCGATCGGCGCCCCACGGGGCCATGAGCCTGACCGTGTTCGAGAAGAGCACGAGGGCGGCGCGGTCGGGCCCGCGCAGCATTCTGACTGTGGCGGTGGCGGCTTCCTTCAGCCGGTCGAGCACGTCGCCCTTCACGCTGCTGCTCGTGTCCAGCGCGACGAGCAGGCTGATCGGCACGTCGTCCATCGCGGCGGCCGTGACCGTCTGCGGAACGCCGCTGTCAGTCAACTCGAAGTCATCGGCGGTGAGGCCGCCGACCGGGCGCCGGCCGTCGAGCACGAGGACGTCCACGCGGATCGCATCGACGCCGCTTCGGAATGTCTGGGCGCCAACGATGGTTGTGGCCAGGCTCAGGACGGCGAGCACGAGGAGTCGCCTCATCGCCACACCTCGGCTCGCAGTTCGTCGAAGCGGGCGCCCAATTCATCGCCCGGCCCCGCGAGATACGTCCAGAGCGGTTCGATCACGCGCACCGTGCGATCGCCGAATCGCTCGAGCACCAGGGCGCGCGCTTCCGGATCGCGTCCGGTGCGGCTGAGGAGCTGCGCCAGCGCCAGGTGCGCCGCCTGGCCCCATCCGTATCCGGACAGAGCCTCCCGATACCGCTTCTCCGCATCCTCCAGCCGTCCGGCACGCTCGTCGAGCGAACCGAGGAAGAGCGTGGCCAGGTACCGGACGCGAGGGTCCACGGACTTGCGTGCGCGTTCGAAGTAGGCGCCGGCTTCCTCCGCGCTGCCCTGGATCATCTGCATCCGCCCGAGGTGAAGCGCGGCGGCGAGCATGTCGGGGTCGGTCTTCAGGATCTCCTCGAGAATCCGCGACGCCGGGTTGAACCAGCGGGGCAGCAGCAACCCGCTCGCGGGTTTGCCCGGCGTGACGGCCGCCAGCTCGCTGCCCCGCAGGCAGCCCTGCAGCTCGAAAAGGACCGCGTCATCGTATCGGCGGCGCAGTTTGAGGAACTCTGGCGGGAACCGGGCTGTCATCCGCCTCGAGACCTCGGCTGCCAGCCCGGATTCCCCGAATTCGCGCAGCAGCGGATCGGCCAGCGCATACCAGCGGTATGTGAAGTCCTTCTGGTCCGGCGCGGCTTTTACGACGTCGTCGAGCAGGTCAGCCGCCGCGTTCACCTGCCGGCGCGCGCGGGCGATCTCGCGCGTCGTTCAGGAGCGAGAGTGCTGCCTCGGTGTGCAGCATCGCAGCGGCGCGCTGCGTCTCCCACGAGCCTGCGATCGCGTGACGCCCGGCGGCGATTTCGTCGTCGGTCAGCGCGACTGCGGCCGGCACCGCCGAGGCGCCATAGCGGCGATAGTCGTCGACGAGCTGCTGATAGGTTCGAGATGGCGCCTGGCCTGCGGCTGACCGGGAGATCGGGCAGCACAGGAGGAGCAGCATTGCGGCGAGTGGCCTCGAACGCATGGATCACCCCGAGCGGGCTGGCAGCTGAACTGTAGTTTGCCGGCCAGCGGTGCGTCAAGAGCGCGTCAGCCGCCCTCGACGCCGCATGCGGCTAGCGCGCATATCCCCTGCGGGCCGTTATCTTTCCGCGGCCTTTCCGGAGTGTCACCTCAATCGGATGCCAACCCCCGGTGTCCACTCCGCGCGGCGTGTAGGTCAGGACGTACCGGCTGCGGAAATCGGCGATGATTGCGGCGAAGAGTGAACGCAGGCGCCGCGCATCGGCTGTCGCCACAGCGCTTCCGCCCGTCAGCTCCGTCAGTTCCGTCACGAAGGACGGAGAGTCGAATCTGATGCGCCTGTGATCCGGCCACAGCTCGACGCCGGAGCGGTATTGCACCCTCACGTCCGGACCCGATGCGCCCCGGACGACGGCGTAGACCACGGCATCGGTGCGCCTGGCGGTTTCCAGGTACAGCAGTGCGCGGAAGCCAGCTCGCCGTATCCGCGCCGTCGCTGAAGACGATGATCAGGTTCCGGCGGCCCGCGAGCGAATCGGGTGACGTGAGGGCGGCGAAGGCAGCGTCGTAGAGTGCTGTCATGCCGCCGGCGATGGCGGCCGATAGAGCGGTGCGCGTGGCGGCCCCGGGCGGAGCCCAACCAGCCGCGAGGGTGACGGCCGAGGCGAACGTGATCACCGCAACGCGCCCGTCGGGCCCGACCGCGTCGAGCGCCGCTGTCGCGCCGTCCTTCAGTCGATCGAGGGTCGTTCCGGTGACGCTGGTGCTCGTGTCGAGCGCCAGCATCACGCTGACCGGGAGATCGTCCATGGACAGGACGTCCACCTGCTGGGTGACGCCGCTGTCGGTCAGCACGAAGTCCCCGGCCGTGAGGCCGGAGACGGGACGGCTGCCGTCCAGCACGAGGACATCGACGCGCACCGCATCGGTTGCGGTCCGAAACCGCTGTATCGGCGCGTTTTGTCCAAGCCCCAGCACGAGCAACAGCCCGACCAGCGCGCGGATCATTGCCACACCTCGGCGCGGAGGTTCTGCAGGCTCTCGCGAAGATGGTCGGCGGGCGGGCCGAGATACGTCCACAGCGGCTCGGCCACGGATCCCCGCGTCCGTGCGAAATGGATGGCGAGCAGTGCGCGGGCGTCGGCCCCGCGGCCGACCCGGGTGAGGAGGTGCGCGAGCGCGAGCGGAGCGGACTGCGCGAAGGGCGCGGCCGCGGCCGCCGTGCGGTACTGCGACTCGGCCTCGTCGAAGCGGCCGCCGGTCTCCGCCAGCGCGCCCAGCAGCATCGTCGCGAGATAGCGGACAGGCAATTCGTCCGAGTGTGCGGCCCGCTCGAGGGGCACCACGGCGCGCGGCTCGCCGGCCAGCATCAAGGAGCGGCCCTGGTGCAGTGCGGCCTCGAGCAGCGCGGAATCGAGGGACTCCGCGCGGGCGAATCGTTCGGCCGCCGTCCGGAACCAGCGTACCGCGACGGGATCGCGCGGACCGCGCCAGCGCGGATCGGAGCGCGAAAGCGGCCCTTCGGTAACGCCACGCAGTTCCAGCCGCAGTCCCTCAGCGAATTCCCTCCGCGCGGGCGTCGGCGGATCTCGAGCCTCCCACCGCGTGCGCAACTCGTTACTCCAGACCGGTGCCTCATACGCGTCCGCGATCACGATGGCTGCCCCGTACCAGCGGCGAGCGAATCCGACGCTCTGCGGCGAACGCGCGACGGCTGCATCCAGAAAACGCCCGCCGGTGTTCAGGTGGACCCACGCCTCATCGGTGCGGCGGACCTCGAGCAGGTGCTCGCAGGCGTCCAGGTGCAGCATGGAGGCCGCCAGCAAATCCGCCGTCCCCACGCCGGACGGCATGAGCCGGCCGGGCAGCGCGTCCAGTTGTTCGGGCCCGAATGCCGCGACGCGGCCGACAGCCGACGGGTCGCGATGCCGGAACGCGGCGACAAGCTCGAGGTAGGGATCTTGTGACGCTGGCCGGGCCGTCGGGGCGGAGCTGGCGGCAAGGGCGGCACAGATGACGGCCGCAAACCACGTGGGTCGCGAAGGTGGACGCATCCCGGTTCCGGCAATGGCAGAGCGCCGGTCCCAGCACTGTAGGCGGGCGCAGCCGACGGAGTCAACCGAAGGTCCTTATAATCGATCGATATGCAGGTGCGGGATGGAGTGCAGCGGCTGACCGCGGGTGACGTGAAGCGCGAAGCGCGCGAGGCGGGATTCGATCTCTGCGGTATCGCGCCGGCGGCCGCGCACCAGGAACTGCCGTTCCTTCGCGAGTGGCTCGATCGCGGCTATGCCGGCGAAATGGGCTACATGGAGCGGTCCGCCGAGCGGCGCGCCGACGTTCGGGCCGTCATGCCCCTGGCACGCTCGGTCATCTCGCTCGGCACGATCTACAACAGCCCTCAGCCGGTACTCGACCGAACATGCGGACCCGACCGTGGCGGCGATTGCACGCTACGCCTGGGGCGACGACTACCACGTGGTGATCGAGCGACGCCTCCAGGCGCTCGTCGAACGTCTCCGCGCGCTGCATGGAGAAACGTTCGAGGCGCGCGCGTACGTCGATACCGGGCCGGTCCAGGAACGCGTCTATGCCAGGCACGCGGGGCTCGGCTGGATTGGCAAGAACACCTGCCTCATCAACGACGAGGCCGGATCGTGGGTCTTCCTGTCCGCGATCGTCACGGACCTGGCGCTCGAGGCCGATGCTCCCGCGCTCGACCAGTGCGGAAGCTGCACGCTCTGCCTCGATGCGTGCCCTACGGGAGCGCTCGTCGAACCATACGTGCTCGACTCCGCGGCGCTGCCTCTCGTACCTGACGATTGAGCTGAAGGGGAACATTCCGCCGGGGGGCCGCGAAGGCGTCGGTGAACATGCGTATGGATGCGACATCTGCCAGGAGGTGTGCCCCTGGAACCTGTCGCCGACGACTGGCGTCTCCGCAGACCCGGCGTGGCAGCCGCGGCCGGGGCTGACCGCTCCGCGACTCGTCGATCTGTGGAATCGATCCGACAACGATCTACGCGCAATAATGAAGGGTAGCGCCATGAAGCGGGCCGGGGTGAAGCGGCTGCGGCGCAACCTGGCGGTCGCGATCGGCAACAGTGCCGAGCCTGGCGCGGCCGATGCGCTGGTGCGGCAGCAGGAGCCGACCTGCCGCGAGCCCCTCGTGGCCGAGCATGTGGCGTGGGCGGTGGAGAAGCTGGATCGCTGAGATGAAATCCCCGCGTCCCGAGGGGCGACGCGCCACGAGAAGATGCGGCGCTTCGGGGCGAATCTCGAGAGAGTGGCAGGAGCCCTGACATGACCGACACGTTCCGTCCGACGCTGCTGCTGTCCATGCCACAGCTTCAGGACCCGAATTTTGCGAAGAGCGTCGTGCTGCTCTGCGACTTCCTGCCGGAGGGGGCGTTCGGCATCATCCTGAACCGGCCCACCGACATGCCGGCCACCAGCGTGGTGCACCTCGAACCCGAGATCGGCGACGGCAACGACCTGCCCTTGTGCATGGGCGGCCCGGTCGAGCCCGACCGCGGATGGATCCTCACCGCCGATCGGCCGATCGAGCCCGAGTACCGCACGATCATCGATGGCCTGTACCTCTCGACGTCGCCCCTGGTGCTGCGCCGTGTGCTCGAGACACGACCGGCGCCGCGCGCCCTCGTGCTTGCCGGGTATGCCGGCTGGGGCCCCGGTCAGCTCGACGACGAACTCGCGCAGTCCGCGTGGCTGATGGCGGACGTCGATCTGGATCTCGTCTTCGACGTGGATGCCTCGGCGATGTGGGAGACGGCCATCAGACGCCTGGGCGCCGACCCCGGCGCGCTGCATACGAGCCACGGCGTTCACTAGCAACGAACCGGTTCTCGCTCAACTTTTCCGCGATTGACGGGCGGTTCGCGAACCGCCCCTACGCGAACTTCTCGTGTCGAGAGGCAGGCCGCCAGGTTGGCATCCGCGCGCCTGCGGTGACTACTTCGACAGGATTTCAGCGAAGAAGTCGATCGCGCGCGGGTCCTTCGACTGTCCCAGCCAGAACATCGCCTGCTTGCGCACGGCCGGGTTGGTGTTGGTCCGCGCCACTTTGATCAGCAGCGGAACGCCTTCGTCCCGGGGTAGTTGACTGAGGGCGAACACCGCGCGCTTCTTCACGTCGGTATCGGGATCCTGATCGATCCGCTCGGTGATGAGGGCGGCGACCTTCTCGCCCGCGCGCTGCGCGAGCCAGAACAGCGCGTCGCCCCGGACGCCGGGCACCGCGTGGGCGCGCGCCAGCCGCACGAGGGCGTCCGTGGCCGACGGGGCCGCATGCATCGACATGGCCGAGAGTGCCCCGCCGGTGACGCGGTCCCTTCGATCGGTCTGGGTGCCGACGAGCGATTCGAGCAGCGCAATGCTGTCGGCGGGCTGCACATTGTCGAGCCAGCGCACGGCGCGGCCCCCGGCGTCGAGCTGGCAGTCCTCGGAGAACACGCGGACGCGTTCCACGCGCCGCTCCGACACGCGGAACAGCACCA
The DNA here is from genome assembly GCA_963817635.1 of uncultured Acidobacteriota bacterium. Lineage (GTDB taxonomy): Bacteria > Acidobacteriota > Vicinamibacteria > Vicinamibacterales > 2-12-FULL-66-21 > CAWFPR01. The sequence goes on from CAWFPR010000013.1 coordinate 131,257, forward strand.
CCATCGTATCGGACCCCTCGAGCTTCACGGGGCCGCCGGACCTGCCGGAGCCGGGCGTGACCGTCGCCTGTCCGGTGTCACCGGGTTCGAGCCGGCACGCGCCGCAGCAGGCGCCGTCACTCGAGACGACCGATCCCGAGATGTACGTGTCGCCGAAGCAGCACATGACGCGCTGCCCGTCCGCCACCGGCACGGCGTAGCCGATCCAGGCGACGCCGTCCTGCGACGAGACCAGCGACCGGAACGAGGTCACGAACGGGCTGCCCGCGGCCTGCGCGGTGACCTGCCCGTTGGCGATGCGTGGCTGCTGCGCGGCGAGGGCCACCGCGCCGCAGGTGATGACGGTCAGCGACGTCGCGATGAGGCGAAATGGCCTGAGCATGGTGCGCCTACTTCGCATTCAGCAGCTCGAGCATGTAGTCGATCGCGACTTTCGACCGCATGTTCGAAAGTTTCTGGACGATGTCCTTCTTCATCACCGGGTCCTGCTCCTTCCGCGCGAGCGACACCAGCGCGGCGGCGTTGTCCTGGATGAAGAGTGCCTGCACGACCGCCTTCCGGATCGAGACATCCTTGTCCCGGCCGTAGATGTCCACGAGCGCCTCGGCTGTCCCCTTGTCGCCCATGAGGCCGAGGTTGCGCACGGCGGTGCGGCGCAGCTCGGGGTTCTGCTCGGTCCTGGCGAGTTCGATCATCCGCGTGGCGTTGCCGCCGACGAACATCGCCTGAAGGATCTGTTTCTTCACGTCGATCGACGATTCCTTCTGGTACAGCGCCCAGAGTTCCTCGTGCGCGCCCATCACGCCGAGCTGCCGCACGGCTTCCTGCCGCAGATCGGGATTCTGCTCGCTCTGCGCGGCGGTGAGCAGGCGGTCCTTCTCGCCGGCGATCATGAATGCGCGCAGGATCTGGCGCTTGGCCTCGACATCGGTCGTGCCGGCGTAGATCTCGGCGAGCGCGGCGCGGCTCTCCTTCCCGCCGTGGATCCCGAGGTACTTGATCGCGGTGCTCTGGAGATCCGGCGTCGAGCTTCCCTTCGCGTAGCTCGTCAGCAGGTCACGGGCGCGCGCCGAATCGCTCTGCGCGAGGACGAAGAGCGCACGCTCCTTCAGCCGTGGCGACGCGCTGCCCTCGAGAAGTTTCTCGAGCATCGGGATCGCCTGTTCCGGATCGGAATTCTGGAGCGCCTGCAGCGCCATCAGCTTCAGGTCCTCGTCGTTCTCGTCCTGCGGACGCACGGGCTGGCCGGCGTCGCGCCGCACCTCGGCCTCGAGCGCGCTGGCCTGTTTCAGGTAGCGGCTGCTCGGGTAGTCCTTCGCGAGCGACGCGATCGTCGCGAGCGCCTCGGTCCGCTGTCCCAGGCGGTTCTGCGCGTACACCTTCCAGTACAGCGCCGCGTCGGCCTTCGGCCCCTTCATCGTGGCGACGTCGTTGAAGCGCGCGGCGGCGAGATCCCATTTCTGCTGATCGATGTACCGCTGGCCTTCGTCGTACGTGCGGTTCTCGCGCGCGCGTTCACGATCCGCGCTGTCGCGGGCCCGCTCGTCCTGCCGTTCGCGGTCGCGATCGGCCGCCTCGCGTGCGCGGTCCTGCTGTTCGGCCGCGAAGGCCTGCCACTCGCCGGCGCGGGCCGCGTCAATCCATGACGCCATCGCCGCCGCCGTTTCGGCGGCGCGCGCCCACGCCGGTTCTCCGCCGGTGGCCGGGCTCCCGGTTGCCGTCTGGGCGAAAGCGGGGCCAGCCGCGACGACCGCACCGGCCAATACCACTGTCACGAATCCATATCTGCTGGTCATGATGCGATTCCTGTCCTCTTTGACGGGCCCTCCGGCCCTGTGCTGACGAGTGCCGGGTTCCCGCTACGAGCTCTGGCCAGCCCGCGCGCGAAGTGCCCGCTTCTGCCGTTCGCGTACCTCGGCCGAGACCACGCGGAGCTTGAAGAGCAGTCCCGCGTCGTCGATTCGCTGACGCACATCTGCCATGTCGGTGGACGAGAGTTCGGCGGGACTTGCCGCCACGTCCACCAGCACGCGCTCGAGTTCGTCGAGCAGCGCCGTGAAGGCCCGGTCACCATTCGCTTCGGCGGCCTGTCGATAGAGCCGGTTCGACTCCACGAGCTGCTCGGCGCGGGCGCGCTCGGACGAGATGTCCACGGCGCCGGCTTCCACCGGCGCTGACGAGTTCGACGAGCATGGCCTGCGACCGGTCGAGATGCTCCCCCAGATCCACGAGCAGCACGCGCTCCCGCATGGCGGCGCCGGCCGCCGCGCTGCCGGGCATGCTGTCGCGCTGCCATCCACGTCCCGCGAAGAAGGCGCCGATCACCAGCACCGCGACGGCGGCCGCCCAGCCGACCTGCATCGGCAGCCACGCGAACCACGGACGCGTGCCGGTCCGTCCGGACGCCCACCAGCCGCGCGAGTCGAGATTCGGCTGCAGCCGTGCCCACACGGTCCGCTCGAACCCCTCGCGAGGCTCCGGCACGACGTCGGCATCCACGGCCGCCAGAATGCGCTGCAGCGTCGCGTAGCTCGCCCGGCACCTGGCGCAGTCGGCGAGGTGTGCGCCCGCGTGCGCTTCTTCGCCGGCGTCCATCTCGCCGTAGTAGTGGAGCGCCAGGTCGTCTTCGTTGAGGTGGGTCATCGTTTCCGCTTTCCGCTTTCCGCTCTCCGCTCTCCGCTCTCCGCTCTCCGCTCCGCTTCCGCTCTCCGCCATCCGGGTGATCTGTGGAAGTCGGGGTTGAGATCACGTGCTCCGTCCGGTGCGTGGCCGGTCGGCCATCAGCGGTTCCAGTGCTGCGCGCATCTTTCGCACGGCGCGGAAGATGCTGTGCTTGGCGGCATTCGTCTTCAGGCCGAGCGACGTGCTGATTTCCTCAATGGACCGGCCTTCGAAATGTCGCAGCACGAACGCGCCGCGCTCCATCGCGCTGAGGCTGCCCATGGCCGCTGTGATCCGGTCCTGAACTTCCGTGCTCAGCATCAGCCGTTCCGGCGACGTGCCCGGACGGTCACCGGCGTCAGCGACGGAGCCGACGTGTTCCAGATCCGCCGCATCATGCGCCGTCTCGCGCCTGGGGCGTGACCGGATGAGATCGATCGAGCAGTTGACGGCGATCCGGTGCAGCCACGTGCTGAAATTCGCCCGCGATTCGAACCGGCCGAGCTGCTTGTACGCCTTCAAGAAGGTCTCCTGGACGACGTCCTCGGCATCCTGTTGACTGCCGGTCATACGGTAGGCGAGCCGGTAGACAGCACGGCTGTGGCGCTCGACGAGCGAGCGGAAGGCTTCGCTATCTCCATCGCGGGCCAGCGCGACGGTGGCGGCGTCCGTATGCGACATCCAGTTGATTAGACGGGGAGACAGCCCGGCGGTTAGTCCGGAAATAGGTGCGTCGTTCTGGCCGCCTCGGCCGCCAGAGTGGCGCATTATTTACGGACGGGCCTAAGCGCTGCCCGGGCACTTTTTACGCGGCCGGTCGCCCGCCCGCGGCAGGATATCAGGCCTGCCCGGTTTCGGAGGGGGCGTCGTCGCCAGTCCGGCCTCACGGGATCGACGCCAGCAGCGTTCGAATGCCGGAGTCGAGCGGGCGAATCCGAAGGCTCAGTTCATCGACGCTCCGCTGGCTGTCCATCGACCAGTCGTGTCGAAAGATCTCCACGGCGCCGCGCGTGACGACGGGGTGGGCGCCGCGTCACGCGCGCGCGAAGCTCTTCGGCGGCGCCGGCCGCGTAGGCCATCGCGATCGGGATCCGCCGCGGCAACGCGCGTCCGCGTTCGGCGCGGACGATCTCGAACACGCGGCGTTGCGGCGCGTTCTCGCCACCCAGCAGGTATTCGCCGCCGGTGCGGCCGCGTTCGAGCGCCGCCACGTGGCCGTCGGCCACATCGTCGATCCAGGCGTACGACCAGGGCCGGGTCGCGCCGACGATTCCCGGCAGCCGGCCGGCGAGGTGATCGGCAATCAGGCGGCCGACGAGATTCCCCTCGGTCGCCGGCCCGGGACCGTACACCACACCAGGGAACACGAGCACGATCGGCAGGCCGTCACGCGCGCTGGACCGGGCGAGGTCGAGGGCGCGGACCTTCGTCCGCTGGTAGTCGTTGGCCGCGATCGGCCGACTGGCGCCGGCAGGCGGCAGGGCGAGGAACGACGACGTATAGACGATGCGCGGCGTGCCGTGCACGCGGCAGGCATCGAGTACGAGTCGCAGGCCCTCGACGTTGACGTCGTCGAAATCCCCGGCGCGGCGGCGCCAGAGACTGACGAGTGCCGCCGCATGGCACACGGCATCGGCGCCGGCGACGGCCCGCGACACGGCCGCCGCATCGCGGACGTCGCCGTCGACCATCCGGCCCGGCAGCCGCGCGGCCGTGGCGTGGCGCGCGAACACGATGGGTGCGTGCCCCGCGCGGTCCAGAGCCCGCGCGAGGGCGCTCCCGAGGTATCCGGTGCCGCCGGTGACGAGCACGCGCATCGTCCGCTCTCCGCTCTCCGCTCTCCGCGGTCCGCTCTCCGCGGTCCGCTCTCCGCGGTCCGCTCTCCGCGGTCCGCTCTCCGCGGTCCGCGCTCCGGCGTCGATGTTATATGCTTCCGTGTGATGTTCAAACGACAGAAGACGGGTTCGGTGGTCTGCGCGTCCTGCGGATCGCTCGTCGGCGTGAACGACGAGCAGTGCTACAGCTGCGGGCGCCGCAATCCCGGACTCTGGGGCTTCGCGCCGCTCCTGCGTCGGCTCGGGAACGACTTCGGATTCGTCACGATGGTCGTTTACGGGTGCACGGCGCTGTACCTGCTGACGCTCCTGATGACGGTGCTGCTCGGCGGCAGCATCATGGGCGGCGGGATCTTCGGGATGCTCGCGCCCGCTACTCCCATCGTGCGGGCATTCGGCGCGAGCGGGGCGATTCCCGTCTTCATGGACGGTATGTGGTGGACGGTGCTGAGCGCCGGCTGGCTCCACGCGAGCGCGCTGCACATCCTGTTCAACATGATGTGGGTGCGCCAGCTCGGGCCGACGGTGGCCGACATCTACGGCGCCGCGCGGATGGTGATCATCTACACGATTGCGGGCGCGGCCGGGTTCGTCCTGAGCAGCCTCGCCGGCTACTTTCTGGGTGGCATGCCGATTCCCTTCCTGCGCGGGGCCGGGCTGACCCTCGGGGCGTCAGCGCCCATCTTCGGGCTTCTCGGTGCGCTCGTGCACTACGGCCGCCGCGGCGGCAGCAGCCTCGTGGGCGGCCAGGCGCTGCAGTACGCCATCATCCTGTTCGTGTTCGGCCTCATCATGGCGGGCATCGACAACTACGCGCACGCCGGTGGGTTCGTCGGCGGATACGCGGCGTCGATGTGGCTCGACCCGCTGAAGCGCGAGCGGATGGACCACTTCGTCGGCGCGGTGGCCTGCCTGGCGGCGACGGTGCTGGCCATTCTCGCGTCGCTCTTCACGATCCTGCCCCAGATCATCCGCTGAGCGCGCCGCCCGCTACTTCGAGTACAAGTCGATGATGCGCGTGATGGCGCGCTGGCACACGCGGCAGAAGCCCACCGGGTCGCGCGTGAACATGATGCAGTCGGCTTCCGGCCGGTAGAGGCCGCGCGGCTCGTACGACGCCCCTTCGAATGCGCCCACCGCGCCCGAGTATTTCATGGACGCGAGGAACTTCCCGTCCCAGTTCTGCTGCTCGTGGAAGAGCGCATCCATCTCCTCTTCCGGCGCGTTGCGCTTGCGAATGTCGCGGCGGCGCGCCTGGATGGCGGCGGTGTGCTGCTCGAAGGCTGCCTTGTCCCACGGCGTCGGCAGGGGCGTGCCCGGCGTCACGAGGTCCCTCCACTTGAGCGTCGCGGGATTGTGCAGTGCCGTGACGTTGGGTTCCCACGGCTCGGGCCGGCTCGCCGACCCCGTTTCGTAGGCGACGTCCGACGTGTAGTACTCGTCGGCCAGCGCGGCGAAATGGTGCCCGAACTCATGGACGAAGACGTATTCCGAAAACGCGCTGTCGACCGCCGCCGTCGCCATGTCGTTGAAGATCCCGCCGCCGCCGTACGTGCGTTCGTTCACGAGGATCTCGATGAACTCGTAAGGTGCGGCGGACGCCGCGTCGCGCAGCGCGCGGTTGTCGAGCGTCAGCACGTAGCGCTCCGAGTCGAACACGTTGTACTCCGCCGAGAGCGCCGTGCGATGGAAGACGCCGGCGTTCGGCCGGTTCACGCCGCTTTCGGCCGACGCGATGTCGAGCGCCCGTACGTTGAAGTCGTTTCGGCGGCTCTTGTACGGTTCCCTGGCGAAGAGCGCATCGGTCAGCCGCTTCACGTCGGCGTGGAACTTCGGCAGCTCGCCGGCCGTGTAGCCTTCCGCGATCACGAGCAGATCGACCTTGTCGCGCGCCGGACCGCTTTCGAAAACAGGCCAGACGGCGCCGGTGTGCTGCCGCAGCGGGGCGCGGTTCACGAAGCGTGAGGCCGGATCGATCTCGGTTGCCCAGATGCGGGCGAAGCGATTGTCGGCCTGCCGCTTCTGCAGCACGATGGAGACGGGTTGCCGCGGCCACGGGAATCGCAGTGATTCGTGGAACGTGCGGTGCGTGGTCTTCGCCTCGGGCGTGGTCTCCCACTCGCCGTAGATGGACCCGAATCCGCGCGAGTAGAGCAGCGTCCCGGTCGCCGTGTCGTGAACTTCGAACAGGTAGGTGCCGAGGTTCGTCGCGTCGATCAACTGCGTGCGGCTGCCCGGCCACCCGCCGTCGTTCAGAACGCGGTCGAGCGCGAACGTCTCGCCTGACTTCGGCCCGCCGGTGTGGAAATAGTCCACGCGCATCGTGTCGGCGGTGAAGTGGCGATCGAACGGCGCGGGTGACGGAAATCCGGCAGACTGCGCGGCGAGCACAAGGGCGAGAATCGGAATGGCGCGCACGTGGCCCTCCTGGTCAGGTCAGCTCCAGTATAATTCCCGCGTGCGAAAACCAGTCGTGCTCATCACCGGTGCGGGCGGCGAGATCGGACACGGGCTCATCGAGCGGCTCGCAGAGCAGAACAAACACGCTGTCGTCACCCTCGACGTGAGTCCCCTCGATCCGGTCGTCGCGTCACGGGTCGATCGCGAGATCACGGGCTCGATTCTCGATCGCAGCCTCCTCGACCGGGTGCTCGCCGAGTACCGGGTGGAGTTGATCTTCCATCTGGCGGCGCTGCTCTCGACGCGCTCCGAATTCACGCCGGTGACGGCGCACCAGGTGAACGTGGAGGGCACGCTCAACCTGCTCGAGTTCGCGCAGCAGGAAGGCTCGTCGCACGGCCGCCCGGTGGTCTTCATGTATCCGTCGTCGATTGCCGCGTACGGCCTTCCGGATCTCGACACGAAGGCCGCGGCGGGGCGGGTCAGGGAAGACGAGTGGGCGCATCCGACGACGATGTACGGGTGCAACAAACTGTACTGCGAGCAGCTGGGCACCTACTACGCCCTGCACTACAAGCAGCTCGCCGCCGAGCCCGCCGGCGGCAAGGTGGATTTCCGGTGCGTGCGTTTCCCCGGTTTGATTTCGGCGCAGACCGTGCCGTCGGGCGGGACGTCCGACTACGCGCCCGAGATGATCCACGCGGCGGCGAAAGGGGAGCCCTACGCGTGTTTCGTCCGGCCCGACACGCGCATACCGTTCATGGCGATGCCCGACGGCGTAGCCGCCTTGATGGCGCTGGCCTCCAGTCCGCGCGAGCGGCTCTCGCGGACGGCATACAACGTTGGAGCCTTCAACCCATCGGCTGAAGAAATCCGCGCCATTGTCGTCGAGGCGTTCCCCGGCGCGCGGCTGACGTGGGAGACCGATCGCCAGCGCCAGCGCATCGTGGATTCGTGGCCGGCCGACGTCGACGATTCGGCGGCGCGCCGCGACTGGGGATTCGCGCCTCGCTACGATTTCACGCGCGCGTTCGCGGAGTACCTCATCCCGGCGATTCGAAAGCGCTACGCGTCGTAGCCTCCGCCGCTGGCGGCCTGCCGGGCCGCGCCCGAGATCAGCGAGGCTCCCACTCCGGCGGGGGAGTGATGTCGGAGGCGGGCGTGGGGCCGGGATCCGGGCGGCCGCTGCCGCTCAGCCGGCTGATCGCGCGCACGGTCATGTCGTGGTCGCAGACGATCTGGCACGACAGTCGCACGCCGGTGACGCCCCGGGACGCGAGCACGGTGCGCTCGGCCGCCGTCATGCGCGCTGGCTCTCCGTCGACGAACTCCACGCGGCAGGTCGTGCAGCGCGCGTTGCCTCCGCAGGCGTGCAGCACATCCACGCCGGCATCCTGTTCAATGGCGAGCACCAGCCGCTTACCCGACTCCACGTTCACCGGCGAAAACCCCTCGACCGTCAGTGTTGGCACACGTTTCTCCTTTGTCGTCCCCGTTCAATCATACAAAATAACATCGGCATCCCGTGTCCATGCATCACCTCCGGTACGCCTCGCGCGGTCTTCTGCGGCAGCCCGCCTTCACGCTGATCAGCGTGCTGACCCTCGCGCTCGGGCTCGGCGCCAGCGCCGCCATCGTCAGTCTCGTATACGACTCGCTGATGCGCGCGCTGCCATATCCTGAGCCGGAGCGCGTGATCCTGCCGTGGGAATACAGCGAAGACGTCCGGGCGCGGCTCGGCTTCGATTGGCTTCCCTCGTCGCCTGGTGACTACACGGATTATCACGACCGCAACACGAGCTTCTCGGCCTTTGCGTCGATGCGGAACGACCGGGGCCTGAACCTGACGGGCAACGGCGAACCGGAGCGAGTCGCGGGCGCGCGCGTCGGCGCCGAGTTCTTCGAGGTCCTCGGCGTCCACCCGATCCTTGGCCGCACCTTCGACGGCCGCGATGTGGGCCGCCTCGTCGTGATTGCCGAATCGCTGTGGCGCCGGCGATTCAGCAGCGATCCGGCGATCGCCGGACGCGTCGTCTCACTCAACGGCGAGCCGGCCACGATCGTTGGCGTGCTGCCGCCGTGGTTCCGGTTTCCGGCGTCGCCCGAACTGCCAGAGGCGCTCAGCTTCGCGCCGGATCCCCTGATCTGGAGCCTCGATACGCTGACACCCGAACAGCGGCAGCGGCGCGGCGGCAAGAGCATCGCGATGATCGGCCGGCTGCGCGATGGGGTCACCGTCGAGATGGCGGAGGCGGATCTTGCTGCCATCGCGTCGGACCTCGCGCGCAGTTATCCCGAGACGAACGCCCGGGACACGACGATCCGGATGGTCTCGCTGAGGGAGCAGCTGGTCCGCCCGCTTCGTTCGCCGCTGATGCTGATGCTGGTGGCGGTCGGCTTCGTCCTCCTCATCGCCTGCGCGAATGTCGCCAGCCTGCTGCTCGTCCGCGCGACGATCCGCTACCGCGAGCTGTGCGTTCGCCAGGCCCTCGGCGCCTCGCGCGGATCGCTCGTGGCGCACCTGCTCGTCGAGAGCCTCTGCCTCGCCGGGCTCGCCGGAGCCGTCGGCCTGCTGCTCGGCTGGTGGATTCTCCGGATCGTGCTCGCGTCCCCCCCGGCGACGCTGGCGGCCCTGACCCAGGCCCGAATGAGCTGGCCGGTCGTCCTGGCGACGTTCGCGGTCGCGCTCGTCGCCGGGGTGCTCTTCGGCCTTCTGCCGGCGTGGCTGGCGACGAGGCCTGGCGCGCTCGAAGGGTTGCGCGACGGCGCCCGAGGCATGGTCGGCGGCCGTCGCGGACGCGTGGCGCGAAGCGGGCTCGTGGTGTTCGAAGTCGCCGTGGCGCTGCTCCTGTTGATCGGCACCGCGCTGCTGGTGCAGACCGTGCTGCAGCTGATGCGCGTGAAGACCGGATTCCGCACCGACGGCGTCCTCACGATGGACATCGCCCTGCCGGAGTCCGCCTATCCCGGGCCGAGCGCGGCGGCGTTCTTCGACGCGCTGCTCGCACGCGTGTCGATTCTGCCTGGCGTCGAGGCCGCTGGCGTGACGTCGGCGCTGCCGCTGACCGGCAGCGAGAACCTGGTCCTGGTCACCGCCGACGGCCAGCCCCGCCCGGAACCCGGACACGAACTGATCGCCGACTACCGCGTGGTGACGCCGGGCTACTTCCGCGTGATGGGCATCCCCACGATGGACGGTGAGCTGCTCCCGGACCACACGCGCGCGGATGGGCCGCGCCTGGTTGTGATCAACGAGACAGCCGCGAGGGCCTGCTGGCCCGGCGTGAGCGCCCTGGGCCGCCGCCTCAAGCTGTCAGCGTACGAACAGGAGGCGCCGTGGTACACCGTGATCGGGGTCGTGGGCGACGCCCGGCACACGGGGCTCGACAGCCCTCCGCGCGCGCAGGTTTACGTGCACCAGCGCGACGATCCCTCCGAGCAGATGGCGCTGGTGATCCGTACGAGCGGCGCGCCCCTGGCGCTGGCGCCGGCCGTCCGCGCGACAGTATCGCTGATCGACCCGAACCAGCCCGTGTCGCGCATCGCCTCGATGGAGCAGATCGTTGCGGCGTCGGTGGCCGAGCGGCGGTTCCACATGCTGGTCGTCGCGGCCTTCGCTGGGCTCGCCGCCGTGCTGTCGCTCGTCGGGCTCTATGCGGTGGTGTCGTTCTCGGTCGCTGAACGGCTGCACGAGATAGCGGTGCGTGCGGCGCTTGGCGCCCGTCCGGTAGACCTGCTCGTGCTGGTCCTGTCCGACGGCCTGCGCCTGGCCGGCGCCGGCATCGCTGTGGGCCTCATCGCCGCTTTCGTGCTGACGCGCTATCTCGAGACGCTGTTGTACGGCATTCCCGCGCGGGATCTCGGCCACCTTCACGACCGTGCCGCTGCTGCTTCTCGCGGCGGCGCTCCTGGGCTGCGCGGTTCCGGCGCTGCGCGCGATGCGCGTCGACCCGGCGGCGGCGCTCCGCGCGGAGTAGCGGCGGACGGAAATGGAAAATGGGAAATGGGAAAAGGGAAGAGGGCTCCGCTGAAACGGTATCATCTCCTCAATGATCCCGTCCGATCTGCTGGTGTCCGCCTACGCGACTGGCTGGTTTCCGATGGCCGTGGATGACGGCGAGATTCGGTGGTACTCACCCGATCCCCGGGGCATCATCCCGCTCGACACGTTCCATGTGCCGCGACGCCTGGCGCGCGTGCTCCGATCGGGCGCCTACCGCATCGAGATCGACTGCGATTTTTCCGGCGTGATCCGCGCATGCGCCGAGGCCGAACGCGACCGCGACGATCCTGGCACCTGGATCAGCGACGAGATCATCGAGAGCTACTGCGCGCTGCACGACGCCGGGCTCGCGCATTCCGTGGAAACCTGGCAGGGGACGACGCTCGTGGGGGGATTGTACGGAGTGGCGATGGGCGGGGCGTTCTTTGGCGAATCGATGTTCCACCACGTCACGGACGCATCGAAGATCGCGCTGGCCGGGCTCGTCGCGCACATGCGGGAGCGCGGCTTCCGCCTGCTGGACATCCAGTGGGTCACCGATCACCTGGAGCAGTTTGGCGCCGTCGAGATTCCGCGCCGGTCGTATCTGCGGCTGCTCGAGGACGCCCTGGCCCTGGCGGTGGACTTCGCCTGAACCCCCCGGGGCAGCCGCGCCGGCGAACCGTCAGTGCACGGTATAGGGCTCACTGAGCGTGAAGGGGGCAATCGTCGCGTCGAAGTGTTCGCCGCTCGTCGCGACCATCTGGTAGGTCCCCTCCATCACGCCGAACGGGGTCGTCAGCGGACACCCCGAGGTGTACTCGAACGAATCGCCGCTCCTGAGGACCGGCTGCTTCCCGACGACCCCCGGGCCGCGGACCTCTTCGACATGGCCGGTTCCGTCGGTGATGATCCAATGGCGGGTGAGGAGCTGGACCGTCTCGGCGCTCTCGTTGGCAATCGTGATCGTGTACAGGAAGAACCACTGGCCCTTTGCCGGATCCGACCGTTGGGGCGCGTACTCCGCCTGGACCTGGACCCTGACGCCTCGCGTCACCGCTTCCGAAGTGAACATGACCCATGATGGACGATCCGCGCGGTGACGGGCAAGCCGGCGCCAGCCGCGCCGGGCTGTGCGTGACCTGCGCGCACCTCCGGATTGTCGCCACCGATCGGCCGGCGCGGTTCTATCTGTGCCGCCTGTCGTTCAACGATTCCCGTTTTCCCCGGTATCCACGGCTCCCGGTGCTGTCGTGCCCGGGCTATCGGCCGGCCGTTGCGGGCAAGGCGTGATCGCCGGGCCGCCCGCGCGGGAGGTGTCGAAGCCGCGGTCGGTGCTAGGATTGGATTCCCCTATGCACACGATTGAGCCCGCTGTTCTCAAACCTGGTGTCACCGTGGACGCGCTTCCCGATCATGGGTCCGAGCGCGGTGCCGATCACGGGCACCTCATCCGCGGAAACGCGCTGATCTTCTGGGATCCGATGAGCCTGCCGGGAACCAGGTTCGCGAAAAAGCTCGATGCGATCGATACGGACCAGATCACGCCCGCGGCCGATTGCGTGTCGGAGAGCCTCGAGACGCTCGACGAGAAATGGAAGGCCGGTTCCTTCCGCCACCTGATGCCCGACTTCCGCGCGCGGGTGCACCGCGGCGATACCTTCGTCATCGCGGGCGACCGTTTCGCGATCGGGTCCTCGCGCGAGATGAGCCCGGCGGGATTGAAGGGGGTTGGCGAGGAAGCGGGCCGCGAACTCGTCGTCGTCGCCGGCAACAACATGGGGGATATCTTCCGCCGCAACAGCTTCAACCTCGGGCTGCACGTCGTCCAGAGCCCGGACGCGGTGGCGGATGCGCGCGACGGCGACGCGTTCAGCTTCGACCCGCGCACGCGCAGGCTGACCAACGAGACCCGGGCGAAAACCTACGATCCGGTGCCGCTATCGGCCAAGGAGGAGGAGATCCGGCGCAGCGGCGGGATCTTCGCCGTCGGGCGGCGTGAGTTCCGGCAGTCGGTCGTCACGAGGCCGTCGGTCGACTGGGCCGGCGAGTCCGACGCGCGCGGGATGACGACGACCGAACAGATCATCTGGGCGCACCGCGTGGACAAGACCCTCGCGCCGACGGATCTGAAGCCGGGAACGACGCTGCGCGTGTACGCCGACCTGCTGCCGGCCTCCGACGGGACCGCGCCGTTCGCGATCCACACCTTCAACCAGATTACGGGCGGCCACGCGATCCAGCCGCGACAAGCGGCGATCGCGAACGATCACTTCGTCTTCACCGGGATCGACGCCGACGAGAAGCAGACGAGCATCGGCCGCGCGTTCGCGAAGGCGCACGGCATCGAGAAGCCGGACTACGCGACCCCGGGCGACGGGATCTTCCATTTCTACTTCCCCGAGCAGGGGCTCGTCATGCCGGGTCAGTTTATTCCCGGCGCCGATTCCCACAGCCGGGCCTACGGCGCCTACGGCGCGGTCGGGATCGGCGTCGGCTCGACGACGCTCGGATTCGGGTGGGCCACGGGCTACATCTACTTCACGCTGGCGAAGCAGCGACGCGTCACGTTCCGCGGCGCGCTTCAGCCCTGGGTCGGCGGCAAGGACATCGTCCTCGAGTTGCTGCGGCGGTGGGGTGCGAAGCAGTCGCAGGGGATGTCGGTCGAGCTCGTGGACGCGGACAGGCAATTGCCGATCGCGTATCGCAACACGATCGCGAACATGATGGCGGAGGCCGAGGCGCTGAACGGCATCTTCGCGCCCGACGACGTCACCTACGACTGGTATCGGCGAAAGGGCGTGACCGATCTCCCGTATCCGAGGATTCAGCCGGGCAGGGACGCCGTCTACGACATCGACGAAACGATCGATCTCGTCGGATGTCCGGCCGATGATTGCGAAGCCGTTCAGCCCGGGCAACGCGTTTCCCGCCGAGGAGGTTGCGCGTGAGCGCATCACGTTCGACAAGGCGATGATCGGATCGTGCACCAACGGGAGCTACGACGACCTGCTCCAGGCGGCGCTCGTGCTGCGCGCCGCGCGCGAGCAGGGCGTGAAGCGCGTGCAACGCGAATTCGCGATCTTTCCGGGGTCGGGCGGCGTCGGGCGGCAGATCGAGACGCCGGACCCGCGGCTCGGCGGCGAGTCGATCGCCGACGTGTTCCGCTCCGTCGGCGGCGGGATCCGCCAGTCGTGGTGCGGTCCGTGCTTCGGCCAGGGGCCGGATTCACTCAGGCCCGGACAGCGCGCGATCACGTCGTTCAACCGCAACTGGCAGAACCGGATGGGATTCGGCAGGCGAAGGATATCTCGCGAGCCCGTCCGTGGTGGCCGCGTCGGCCCTGGTGGGTTACATGGCTCCTCCGAGCGAGCTCGGCCTGCGCTGGGACGCGGAAGCGTTCGGAGTCTGAGTGCGCTTCACCATCTCGCTACTCCTGCTCGGGATCGCCGCCCCCGCCGCCCAGCAGCCGGTGGCCCTGACCGCCGGCGTGGCGATCGACCATTCGATCACGGTCAGGCCCGGCGTGTACCGGCTGTCCGCGACGGAAGACCTCGAGACTCCGGCGCTCGTGGTCCGGGGCCAGCAACATTACGATCGACTTCAACGGCGCGGTGCTGGCGGGGTCCGACGCTGGCGCGGATCCCGACACCATGAAGGGCGTCGGTATCCTGATCGAGGGCGGCAGCCACGTCACGCTGAAGAATGCCGTCGTCCGCGGCTACAAGGTCGCGGTGCTCGCACGCAACTCGCCGGATCTCCACATCACCCACGGCGACTTCTCGTACAACTGGAAGCAGCGGCTCTACAGCGGCATCGAGAAGGAAAGCCTCGTGGACTGGATGTCGTACCACCAGAACGAGAAGGACGAATGGCTCCGCTACGGCGCGGCCATCTATCTGCGCAAGTGCGATCGCGCCGAGATTGACAACTCCACGGCGGTCCAGGGGCAGAACGGCCTGATGGCGGCCGCCTCGACAGGGCTGCGGGTCTGGAACAACACCTTCCAGTACCTCTCGGCGATCGGCGTCGGTCTCTACCGGGTGACGAACAGCACGATCATGCACAACCGGATCGACTGGTGCGTGCGCGGGTACAGCCACGGCTTTTACAACCGGGGGCAGGACTCGGCTGGCCTGCTGATGTACGAGCAGAGCAGCCACAACACCGTCGCCTACAACTCGATCACGCACGGCGGCGATGGCCTGTTTCTCTGGGCCGGGCAGTCCACGATGGACACGGGCCAGGGAGGCGCCAGCGACAACGTCTTCTTCCGGAACGATTTCAGTCACGCACCGACCAACGGAATCGAAGCGACGTTCAGCCGGAACCGTTTCTACGAGAACCGCATCGACGAGTGCTGGCACGGCGTGTGGGGCGGCTACAGCTACAACTCCGAATGGGTGCGCAACCGTTTCAGCCGGAACACCGAGGGCATGGCGATCGAGCACGGCCAGAACAACCTGATCGCCGGCAACACGTTCGACCGCGACGAGACCGCCATCCGCCTCTGGCAGAATGCCGCCGAGGATCCGACCTGGGGGTACGCGAAGGCGCGCGATACGAAGAGCCACGGGTACACGATCGCCAACAACCGCTTTCACGAGAACACGACCGCGCTGCAGATCAGCGATACGGCCGACGTCATCGCCATCGGCAACCAGTTCGACGCGGTGCCGACGACGTTCGCCTTTGCGGGCCGAACGCCGAATCTGATGATCGACCCGCCCAGACTCGAGGCCCTCCGCGGCGACGAGTCGCTGGGCGCCACCATCAGGCCGATCCCTGGAGGCGTGGATCCGTTGATCCCCGACGGGCAGCGGCGAGGACGCGAGACGATCGTCGTGGACGAGTGGGGCCCGTACGACTGGAAGTCGCCGAGGGCCTGGCCGGTGCTGGACCAGCCGGCGTTCAAGGGGCGCGATGCCTACCTGCGCGGCCCGCTGCGCCTGCGCGTGCTCGGGCCGGCGGGTGATTGGCGGGTCGTCAGCGCGCGCGGCGCGCGCGTGTCGGCGCAGGCCGGCAGGGTCGGCGACGAAGTGACGGTCACGCCGGACGTGGAGGCGCCGCCTGCGACGACTGAGAACCCGGGCGCGGCCTTCCGGCCCGTGGACTACGACGTGGCGTTCGAATACCGCGGATCGTCGGTGGTGTCGCCGCGTGGCGAGAAAACGGCGGCCGGGCAGCCCTGGACGTTTCACTACGCGACGTTCTTCGTCCCCATCGAATGGCGCATCAGGTTCTTCGAATACACCGAGGCGAACGACCCGGTGAAGCAGCCCGCGGCGTTCGCGACGCTCCTCGACGGGTCGCCGCTCGAGGAGGTCACCCATGACCGGCTGGACTACATTTCCGGCCGCTCCTTCGAGGACGGCGTCGCCCGCGACCGGTTCGCGTTGACGGCGGAAGGCACCATCGATCTGCCGGCGGGAGACTACACCGCCACAGTCATTTCCGACGACGGCGTGCGGATCTGGGCGGACGGCGTGCTGATACTCGACGAGTGGGAATCCCATGAGTCGAAGGTCAGCCGCGTGCCGCTCCGGAGCGGGCGCCACCTGCTGCAAGTCCAGTACTACGAGGCCGGCGGCTTTGCCGAGCTGCGCTTCGACATCCAGAAGACACCAGTCGTGGCCCTGCGCCGCTGATCGGCATCCTCATATGGACTTCCTGACCGACCCGCAGATCTGGATTGCCCTCGCCACCCTCACGTTCCTCGAAATCGTCCTCGGCGTCGACAACATCATCTTCATCTCGATCCTGTCGGGGAAGCTCCCGCGTGCGCAGCAGCCGAACGCGCGGCGGCTCGGCCTGCTCGGCGCCATGGTGACGCGCGTGCTGCTCCTGTTCTCGCTCGCGTGGATCATCAGGCTGACCGCCCCGTGGTTCACGATCATCGGCCACGAGATCTCCGGCCGCGATCTGATCCTGATCCTCGGCGGCCTGTTCCTGATCGGAAAGAGCACGTACGAGATTCATGACAAGCTCGAAGGCGAGGAGGGGCACGCCTCGGCTGGCGCTGGCGCCTCGTTCGTGAGCGTCATCGTCCAGATCATGCTGCTCGACATCGTGTTCTCGCTGGACTCGGTGATCACGGCGGTCGGAATGGTGGACGAGTTGTGGGTCATGGTCGCCGCGGTGGTGATTGCCGTCGGCATCATGCTGGTGTCGGCCGAGCCCATCAGTGCCTTCGTGCACCGGCACCCCACGATCAAGATGCTGGCGCTCAGCTTCCTGCTGCTGATCGGGTTGTCGCTGCTGCTCGAAGGCTTCGACCAGCACATTCCGAAGGGCTACATCTACTTTGCGATGGGGTTTTCCGTGTTCGTGGAGATGATTAACCTGAGGGTGCGCGCGGCGGGACCGGTCCACCTCCGCGAGCGCTACACGCGGGATGCCCGGTCTTGAGACGCGGGACGGGATTCGGGCGTCTAGGCTATACCGGCCGCGCGCCGTCCAATCCGCTGGGTTTCCCGAGAATGTCCGAGCCGGAGGATGATTGAGTGAGCCGGAGGATGATTGAGGATGATGAGAATGATCATGAAACGCCTGTCTGTGTCATTTGCCGCCTGGCTCCTCGTCGCGGCGATTCCCGCGCTGGCGCAGGGGCCGCCCCAGACCCTGCCGACGGCGCCGCCCGCCAGGCAGGCGGCCCGCCCTCAGCTGGGGCCCAACCAGTGGATGGTGGATCCGGCCCACACAGCGGCGCAGTTCAGCGTCAAGCACATGATGGTGTCGACCGTGCGGGGCACGCTCGGACGGGTGAGCGGTGTCGTGGACTACGACGGCAAGTCCATCGAGAGCATCAAGGCCGAGATCTCGTTTGACGTCACGGCGATCGATACCGGCAATTCCGGCCGCGACAACGACCTGAAGTCCCCGAACTTCTTCGATATCGCGCAGTTTCCGACCGCGACCTTCACGTCGAAGCGGGTTGAGGCGGCCGCCGGCGGACACTTCCGCATGATCGGCGACCTGACGATTCATGGCGTGACGAAGGAGGTGACTCTCGATGTGGAAGGACCGTCCGCGGTGGTCAAGCAGCAGAACGGGTCACAGAAGATCGGCGCGTCGGCGACCACGACGATTAACCGCCGCGACTTCGGCCTCAACTACAACCGGATGATCGAGGCCGGGCAGGTCGTCGGCGAAGAGATCCACGTCATCATCGACATCGAGCTGAACAAGCCGCCATCCGCATGAAGCCGCTGCTGATCGCCCCCGTGATCCTCCTGATGGCCGCCGGACGCGCGCCGATCGTCCCGGCGCGTCCCGCGGTCCTCCTGGAGCTCTTCACGTCGGAAGGGTGTTCCAGTTGCCCTCCGGCCGACGCGCTGCTCGCGCGCCTGCTCGACGCGCAGCCCGTCCAGGGCGTGGAGATCGTCCCGCTCGAGCTGCACGTCGACTACTGGGATCGGCTCGGCTGGAAGGATCCGTTCTCCGCCGCGGCTTACAGCCGGCGCCAGCAGGATTACGCGGAGGTGTTCGGCCCGGATCGCGTCTACACGCCGCAGATGGTCGTTGACGGCACGGACGAACTGGTCGGCAGCGACGCGGCGAAGGCGTCAGCCGCCGTGGCGCGGGCGGCAGCCCTGCCGCACATGACGGTCGGGGTCTTCGCCGAACGCCGTGGCGGCGGCGCGCTGCGCATCGCGGTGGACGCGCCGGCGGCGCCGCCGGACGCCGCCGAAAAGATCGCCGTCGTGATCGCGATCGTGGAAGACGGCCTGACGTCCGCGGTGTCGCGCGGCGAGAACAGCGGACGCACCCTGACGCACGTGGCCGTGGCACGCCGGCTCGAGTCGATCGGCGCGCTCGACAACGATACGTTCTCGGGTGAGGGCCAGTGGAACCTGCCGCCGGCCTGGCAGCCGTCGAACCTGCGTGTCGTGGCGTTCCTTCAGGGAGTCAGGACGCGCCGCGTCTACGGCTCGTCGCACGCGCGAATCGTCTCCCGCTGACAGCCTCCCGCCTCCCTCGCGACGTCATCTCCAAATCGAGCGCTCGCATCTCCTGGCCGTGGCCGGCCACCCGCATCCGGCGGCGGGTCCTGAAGCTCGGTCAATTGCACCGGCCGAGGCGTTCCTGCATTTTGGGCTTGACGCGGCGCCCCAACAGGCATATTTTGTCCTGTGTTGGGACAAATGTAGCGTCTCAGATCGCAAAACATTGTAATTTTGCAACGTTGTTCCTGTTTCTGGTCACTATTTTTGGCTATTGGTCCCTGAATTGGACAAATGAAGCGAGTCAACCCGTCCCGATTCAGCGTCGCCACCCGCGGCACGTCACGCGAGATCAACCGCAGCATCGTGCTGAACGTTCTGCGCGTACGGCAGCCCACGTCGCGCGCCGACCTCGCCCGCATCATGGGCATCCGCCGTGGCGCCGTCTCGCTCATCGTCAACGACCTGCTCGCCGAGGGCCTGATTTTCGAGGGGGCCACGGGCGAAACCGTTCGCGGCCGCAAGCCGACGTTCCTCTACATCGACTCCCGCCGGCGAGCCGTGCTCGCGGCCGACATCCGGGCCAGCGAGAGTTACCTCATGCTCACCGATCTCGTCGGCAAGCCGCTCGGCGGCGTCGTCAGCTTTCCGACGGCGCGGGAGCCGCGGCAGCTCGTCGTCGATCTGGCGCGCCGCGTCAAGGCGCTGCTGGCCGAGCACCGCGAGATCAAGGCCTGCGACGGCATCGGTGTGGTCGTGCCCGGCATGGTCGAGCACTCGACCATGCGCGTGCTGCATGCGCCCACCCTCGGATGGCGCAACGTGGATCTGCGTGAGCCGCTCGCGGCGGCGACGGGCCTGCCGGTGCAGATCGAGAACTCCGGCCGCGCCTGCGCACTCGCGCAGATGTGGGCGCACCGCGACGATGCGGGCGCGTCGTCGGCGGACCTGGTGTTCATCAGCGTGTCGGACGGGATTGGCGTGGGCGTGATCATCCACGGAGAGGTGCTGCGCGGCCGTCACAACATCGCGGGAGAGTTCGGCCACGTGCCGCTCTCGCTCGACGGCCCTCGCTGCTCGTGCGGCGCGAACGGCTGCTGGGAGGCCTACGTGTCCAATCGGGCGACGCTGGCGCGGTATTTCGGCCGCAGCGTCGATCAATCCGGGCCGGTCTCGTCGGTCCAGAGGCGCTTCACGATGGAGGACCTGATCGCGCGCGGGCGCGCCCAGGATGCGAAGGCCGTGACCGCGCTGCAGACGACCGCGCGCTATCTCGGGCTGGGGCTCGCGTCGGTCATCAACGCGCTCGATCCGGCCCGCGTCTACATCGGCGGCGAAATCACGCTCGCCTGGGATCTCATTGCCGGGACGGTCCAGTCGGCGCTCGCCGAGCGGGCGCTGACCTCCGCCGCGGCGCAGACGGAAATCCGCCCGGTCGCGGCCGGCGAATATCCGCGGCTCCAGGGGGCGGCTGCCCTCGTCGCGGCTCCAGCGTTTGCCGCCCCGGTGGTGGCATGACCGGACCGGGACGGAGACGACACGGCGAAAGGAAGGACTCATGACGGCTCAGACCATCGCACCTGACACGTGCATCGTACGTGACACGCGGCGCGGGGGGGGCGTACATGTTCGGTGGCGCCCGGCACGACCGCGATGCGCTACCTGCACTACGGCCGGATCATCCTGGAGGCCGGTGGCGCGCCTCTGGCGTTCGACACGGGCGGCAAGGAAACCGGCCTCATCGGCCTCAACGGGTTCGCGGCGGTGACGGTCAACGGGGCCGCCTACACCCTCGGCAAATACGACGCGCTGTACGCGCCGAGGGACGCAGCGATCGTGGTGACGCCCGGCGCGGACGGTTGCGACCTGGCCGAGATTGCGGCGCCCGTCGGAAATGCGCACCCGGTGCAGTTCGTTGCGTACAGCCGAGGTGGGGAGCAATCCGGGTCTGCACTTCGAGACGGGTGCGCCCGGCGCCAGGCGGGAGCTGAACGTGCTCCTCGGCAAGAACGTGGAGGCGGGACGGATCATGGCCGGGATCACCTTCAGCGCGCCGGGCAACTGGACGTCGTGGCCGCCGCACGAACACGCGGCGATGCTCGAGGAGGCCTACCTGTACATGGACATGCCGGCCCCGACCTTTGGCGTGCAGCTCGTCTACACCAACGCCGCGAACCGGAACTTGCGACGGTCGTGCACGAGGGAGACATCGTGCTGATGCCGGCGGGCTACCACCCGAACGTGGCGGCGCCGGGCGCCTAGATCAACTTCATCTGGATGATGGCGGCCAATAGAGAAGACGAGGATCGTCAGTTCGGCGTCGTGAACGTGCAGCCGGAATTCGCGGCCCTCGGGTCGGGGCTCGACAAAGGGCGGACGGAGCAGAAATGACGAACCGGGATTGGTTCTCGGGTTCCAGCAACGGGACTGGACGACGATTCCTGTCGAAAGACTCGGCGAGGGGATCGAGCGCCAGATGGTCTGGGGCGAAAGGCTGATGGTGTGCCGGCTGCGCTGTGCGCCGAACGTGGTCACGGCGGTGCACTCGCACCCGCACGAACAGATCACGCTGGTGGAGCGCGGCCGCGTGACGTTCATGGTCGAGGGGCAGCCGGTTCTGGCGCAGGCGGGAGACGTGCTGCATTTCCCGGCCGACGTGAGACACGGCGCGACGATGCTCGACGAAGAAGTCGTGCTGATCGACATCTTTACGCCGCTGCGGGAGGATTTCCTGACCGGCGACGGCGGGTCGCGCGGATAGAGGCCACGGTGCAGGACGACATGTTCAAGCTCGAGGGGAAGGTGGCGCTGGTAACCGGGACGTCGCGCGGCCTGGGGGCGGGCATGGCGCGGGCCTGGCGGCCGCCGGCGCGGACGTGGCGGTCCACGATCGCGAGGCGCCCGGCGCCGCCGAGGCGTCCCTGCGGGCTGTCGGCGTTCGCACGGTGTGTGTCGCCGCCGATCTGTCGGACCGCGCGGCCGCCAATCGGCTCGTCGCCGAAACGCTCGACGCCTTGGGCCGGCTCGACATTCTCGTGAACAACGCGGGCATCATCCGGCGGCAGCCGGCGGCGACCCACAGCGACGAGGACTGGGACGAGGTGGTCGAGGTGAATCTGACGAACGTGTTTCGGCTGTGGCGCGCGGTCGGCTCGCACATGATGCGCGGGGCGGCGGCGGCAAGATCGTGAACATGGCGTCGTTGCTCTCGTTTCAGGGGGGTATCAACGTGCCGGGATACGCGGCGGCGAAGGGTGGCGTCGCGCAGCTCACGAAGGCGTTCGCCAACGAGTGGGCGCCGCACGGCATTCAAGTGAACGCCATCGCGCCGGGATACATGGCCACCGACAACACGAGGGCGCTCCGTGCGGACGAGGTTCGTTCGGGGCAGATTCTCCAGCGCATTCCGGCGGGACGCTGGGGCGAGCCGCGGGACCTGGCCGGTCCGGTCGTGTTCCTGGCGTCGGCGGCCTCGAACTACGTCACCGGCCACGTGCTAGTGGTCGACGGCGGATGGATGGCGAGATGAGGACGGGTCGCGGACCGCAACGGTGAGCGCATGACCACAGCCGCAGCAGCCACGCGCGCGACGCCCGCCGGACGGCTGCCTGGCCTCGGCGTGTTCGCGCGCCTCGTGGGGCCGGCCGCGCTGACGGCAGCCGGGATGATCGGCGCCGGTGCGGTCGCGACCCGGCTGCTCGCCGGCGCCTGGTTCGGGTTCGACCTGCTGTGGGTGGCCATCTATGTGATTCCCATGGTGATCGTCACGCTCGATTCGGCCTCGCGCGTGGCCGCGGTGCACGCCGGCCGCGGGATGCTGGAGATGGTGCGTGCGGACATCGGCGTGTGGCTCGCCTGGGTGATCTTCCTGGCGGCCTTCGCCGTGAACGTCATCGTCAACATGAGCCAGGGATCGGCGATGGTCGAGGGCGCTTATGGCGCGTTCGGGGCCCTGCGCTGGCGCACCGGACGGCACGATTGCCGCGGTCACCATCGCACTGGCGGCCGTCTCGGTGCTGCTGGGCGTCTTCGGCGGCTACAAGCGCATCGAGCGGATCATGACGGCGCTGCTGCTGCTGATCCTGTTCTCGTTCATTGTCGTCGCGGTCAAGGGACTGTTCGACTGGTACACCTGGGGCCGCTGCTCAGGGGGCTGGTGCCGCACGTGCCGGCGGACATTCCCGTGGTCGGCGACGTCCGCACCCGGTCGGGCTACACGCAGATGATCGCCATCGCGGGGCAGGCGCTGCCCCCGACCGTGTTCTGACGTACGGGAACTTCTCGTCCAATGCGGGCTACACCGCCCAGGACGTGCGTGGGCATTCTGTTTTTTTTTTTTTTTTTTTTTTTTTTTTTTTTTTTTTTTTTTTTTTTTTTTTTTTTTTTTTTTTTTTTTTTTTTTTTTTTTTTTTTTTTTTTTTTTTTTTTTTTTTTTTTTTTTTTTTTTTTTTTTTTTTTTTTTTTTTTTTTTTTTTTTTTTTTTTTTTTTTTTTTTTTTTTTTTTTTTTTTTTTTTTTTTTTTTTTTTTTTTTTTTTTTTTTTTTTTTTTTTTTTTTTTTTTTTTTTTTTTTTTTTTTTTAAAAAAAAAAAAAAAAAAAAAAAAAAAAAAAAAAAAAAAAAAAAAAAAAAAAAAAAAAAAAAAAAAAAAAAAAAAAAAAAAAAAAAAAAAAAAAAAAAAAAAAAAAAAAAAAAAAAAAAAAAAAAAAAAAAAAAAAAAAAAAAAAAAAAAAAAAAAAAAAAAAAAAAAAAAAAAAAAAAAAAAAAAAAAAAAAAAAAAAAAAAAAAAAAAAAAAAAAAAAAAAAAAAAAAAAAAAAAAAAAAAAAAAAAAAAAAAAAAAAAAAAAAAAAAAAAAAAAAAAAAAAAAAAAAAAAAAAAAAAAAAAAAAAAAAAAAAAAAAAAAAAAAAAAAAAAAAAAAAAAAAAAAAAAAAAAAAAAAAAAAAAAAAAAAAAAAAAAAAAAAAAAAAAAAAAAAAAAAAAAAAAAAAATTTTTTTTTTTTTTTTTTTTTTTTTTTTTTTTTTTTTTTTTTTTTTTTTTTTTTTTTTTTTTTTTTTTTTTTTTTTTTTTTTTTTTTTTTTTTTTTTTTTTTTTTTTTTTTTTTTTTTTTTTTTTTTTTTTTTTTTTTTTTTTTTTTTTTTTTTTTTTTTTTTTTTTTTTTTTTTTTTTTTTTTTTTTTTTTTTTTTTTTTTTTTTTTTTTTTTTTTTTTTTTTTTTTTTTTTTTTTTTTTTTTTTTTTTTTTTTTTTTTTTTTTTTTTTTTTTTTTTTTTTTTTTTTTTTTTTTTTTTTTTTTTTTTTTTTTTTTTTTTTTTTTTTTTTTTTTAAAAAAAAAAAAAAAAAAAAAAAAAAAAAAAAAAAAAAAAAAAAAAAAAAAAAAAAAAAAAAAAAAAAAAAAAAAAAAAAAAAAAAAAAAAAAAAAAAAAAAAAAAAAAAAAAAAAAAAAAAAAAAAAAAAAAAAAAAAAAAAAAAAAAAAAAAAAAAAAAAAAAAAAAAAAAAAAAAAAAAAAAAAAAAAAAAAAAAAAAAAAAAAAAAAAAAAAAAAAAAAAAAAAAAAAAAAAAAAAAAAAAAAAAAAAAAAAAAAAAAAAAAAAAAAAAAAAAAAAAAAAAAAAAAAAAAAAAAAAAAAAAAAAAAAAATTTTTATATAAAAAGCGTCCAGCAAATCACCGTGTCGAAGAACAGCGTGGACGCAGAGAACGGCCACAGCCTCGGCGGCATCATCAGCCTGAACATGAAGTCGGGGACCAATAATCCGCACGGGTCTGGGTACTTCTTCGTGCGGGACTCGACTCTGAATCCATTGCGGACCCCACGATCAAGATTCCGGCCGGGCAGGACGTGAATGACTACAAGGGGACGAAGCTGAAGACTTACGGGACGACGCTCGGCTTTCCGATCCGGAAGAACAAGATGTTCTCGTTCAGTTCCTACGAACAGTGGGACGACAACAAGCCGGTTACGATTGTCCTGGACGGTGCTGACGGCGGCCGAGCGCTCCGGCGACTTCAGCCAGTCGGTCCTCGCCGGCCGCATCCGGACCATCTACGATCTCTGGTCGTCCACACTGAACTCGGCTAGATGTGTTGTACGCAACGCGTTCGACGGCAACATCATTCCCGCCAACCGGCTCGACTCGGTAGCCGTCAAGCTGCTCAATTCGATGCCCCTTCCGAACCAGCCGGGCAACGTGGACAACTGGCAGGGCACGCTGCCGGAAAAGGTGGACTACTGGAACTTCTCCCAGCGCGTGGACCTGAACATCACGGACAACTGGAAGATTTCGCGCGTTTCGGGAAGTTCAAGGCGAACGTCTATCAGCAGAACTCGACCGACGCCGGGTTGTTCCCGGTCTCGGGCAGCAACCGCTACGGCATGAGCTTCGCCGCCGACTCGGTCCTGGTCATGTCGAACCGCACGACGCTGAACGTGCGCGGCAGCTTCTACAACATGACCGACGAGGTCACAACCCCGCGCTGCTGCTCGGAGCAGACGGCCTGCAGGGCCTCTGGTCGAAGCCGCGGTACGCCTCGCTCTACAACAGCGGCTACGTCTACTACCGGCGCTCGACGCGGACCGGGAACTCAGAGCAGCAATACCACGAACCGACTGGGCGGCAGGGGCAGAGCGGAACCACACCCAACGCCTGGACGGCGTCGGCTCGCATGAACCGGTACCAGGGCGCCCACAACCTGAAGTGGGGCGGCGAGATTCGGACCTACTACGGCGAGGCCGCCCGCTTCGAGCCCATCAACCTGGTGTTCAACTCCGCTCTGACCGCGAACAGCTCCGACAGTCCGGACGTGACGAACACGGGCAACCAGTGGGCTACGTTCATGCTCGGCGCGCTCGACGCCAACACGTCCGCGCGGCTCGTGCCGCTCCAGCAGCCGGACCGATGGGGTATGCCGCCTATTTCCAGGACGATCTCCACCTCAACGATCGCCTGACTCTGAACCTGGGGTTGCGCTGGGAATACGAGCTCGGCCTGACTGATCCGCAGAATCGCCTGTCGCAGCGCCTCGATCTCACGCAGGCCATCCCGGAGATGCAGACGACGCCGCCGGCGATCCCGTCGCAGGCGCAGGACCTGATGAGCGCGAAGGGCTACAGCTACAGCTTCAACGGCGCGTGGATCTTCGCGACCGCGTCGAGTCCACACGCCTGGCACAGCACGCCCTGGAATTTCCTGCCGCGTGCCGGCGTCAACTACCGGATGGGAGACGACGCCGTCGTCCGGTTCGCATATGCACGCTACCTGATACCACCACCAACGTGCGGGACACGCTGGGTGATTTCGTCAACCAGTATCCGGATTCGCGCAGACCACGACGACGCTCGGGCTGGCGAGCGGAGTGCCGCAGCAAACGCTGGCCTACGGTTCCCGACGAACAATCCGGTCATCGAGCCGTACGGACAGGCCTACGGCGGTACACGGGCCTCGGCGGCGCGGTCAGCCTGGACCAGGACCGAGCTCCGGCTCGACGAACGACCGGTTCAACGTGTCGTATCAGAGGCAGTTGCTCTGGGGCACCATCGTCGAGCTCAACTACTTCGTCAACCTGGGCTCGCGCGGCTGGACAACATCAACCTGAACCTGATGGACCCGGTGTTCAAGTACAAGGACAAGACGCTCATCAACACCCAGGTCACCAATCCGTTCTACAACTACCTGACGGTGGACAAGTTCCCCGTATCGCCGCGGAGCAACAAGACCGTGGCGCTGAGCGCTCTGCTCGTGCCGTACCTGCAGTACGGGACTATTACGCAGACGAACACCAACGGCAAGCTGGAGCGGACACACACCTTCGAGGTGCGCGCGCAGCGGCCCTTCACGCACGGACTGAGCTTCGTCGTCGGGTACGCGTGGAACCGCGATTGCGTGCAGGAGATGCTCGACGACGTCGCGCAGTACAAGGTCCTGACCACGAATGGGAAGGACGGGTGGGAGTGGCGTCCGACCGATACGCCGGTGCACCGTCTGACGGCCGCGTTGAGCTGGGAGCTGCCAATCGGCCGCGATCCGGTGCTGCTGTCCGGATGCCGATGGCCCTTGATATGTTCCTCGGCGGGTGGTAGTACGCGCTGATGGCTCGGGCATATTCCGGATGTCTCCTGCTGTTCCTCAACAGCGACGTGGTGGATGGCAATCCGAAGCTCTCGAACCCGACGAACGACAAGCGGTGCGACAGAAGCTTGTTCGACACGGCCGATTCGTTCACGCTGTGGAGCAACCGCCGTGGTTCAAGGGGTTGAACGGTCCGGGCGTGTTCGTGACCGAGATGACCCTCACGAAACGTGTGAACGTGATGTCGAGATACGACTCGAAGCGCGCATCGAGGCACAGAACGCGCTCAAGAACATCATCTGGGATAAGCTGGAACTGGCGCTGTCGAATGCGAACTTCGGCAAGGTGACCGGAAAGCGTGCCGCCTGGAGCGGATGTGAAATCCAGGTTGGCTTGTGTTTCCTTTCGTAGGCCGATGCACCGAAGGCAGTTCCTCGATGGAGCCTGCGTATGCGCCGGCTCCCTCCTTCTGCGTGCTGGGCGACCGGGAGCCTCGGCCTGGTGCCCGCGCAGGCCGTTGCCTCCACGACCGCGGGACGGATCGCGGCCTCGTGGAGGCCAACGGCGTCCTCGCGTTCAAGGGCGTGCCTGATGGGGCCGACACCGCGCCGCGGCGATTTCTGCCGCCGCTCCCGCCGGCACCCTGGGCCGGGGTCGTGACGCGGCGGAGTTGCGGGCGATTGCGCCGCAGCCGGGCTTTCGCGGCTGGCTGATGAGCGAGGATCGCCTGCACCTGAACGTCTGGACTCCGGCGCTTCGCGACGGTGCAAGCGTCGAGGCCCGTGTGGTCGCATCCGGCGTGTTCTCGAGCGGCACGAGCAACGAACCGTCGGCCGACGGCGCC
Organism: uncultured Acidobacteriota bacterium; assembly: GCA_963817635.1. GTDB lineage: Bacteria > Acidobacteriota > Vicinamibacteria > Vicinamibacterales > 2-12-FULL-66-21 > CAWFPR01. Next base: position 158,984 of record CAWFPR010000013.1, read on the forward strand.
CGCCTGAGCCGGCGCGGCGATGCGGTCGTCGTGACGGCGAATGACTGGATCGACGCCTTTGGCTATCTGTATCTCGCGAGTTCGGCGGACTGGAATTCGCCGATTCGGGCAACGCCGGGATGCTCGACCTGGTTCTGGCGCTCCGCTGGGTGCGGGACAACGTCGCTGAGTTCGGCGGCGATCCGGGTCTCGTCACGATTTCCGGGCAGTTGGGGCGGGGGCGCAAGTGCGCGACACTGATGGCGATGCCCTCGGCGCGCGGCCTCTTCCACCGCGTGTTCACGATGAGCGGACAGCAGCTGACCGCGAGCCGGCAGACGACGGCCGTCGCAACGCGTCCGACTGCTGGCGGCGCTGCACATCACCCGGACCGTGTACGCGATCTGACGCAGGTGTCCATGTATGACCTGATAGCGGTCAGCCGGGCCTCGAAACACCTCGGCCCCGTGAAGGACGGCTGTTCGCTGCCGCGCGATCCCTTCGATCCCGATGCGCCGCCGCAGTCGGCCGACATCCCGATGATCCTCGGCAACACCGACGACGAAACTCGGAACCTGATCGGCCGCGGCGACCTTCGACCTTCGAGCTGACGTGGGAGACGCTGCGGCCGAAACTCGAGGCGACAGCGCCGTTCATGGGTGACCTCGATCGCGGCGGGGTCATCGCCGAGCACGCCGGCTCGACCCGCACTACACCCCTGCCGACGTCTACTTCGCGTCCACCACCGCGTCGCGTTCGTGGCGCGGGCATGTCATCGAGGCGGAACGCCGCGCGGTGCAGACCGCCGCAGCCTCGCACACGTGGGCGAACCAGTTCGACTGGCCGACTCCGGTGGACGGCGGGAAGTGGAGGGCGCATCACGGCCTCGACGTCCCGAGGCGTTCGACAGCGTCGCGGCGCCCGAGATGGCGGAACCGGCCCTGAACCCCAGCGCGTCGCCGATCAGATGAGCGAATCGCTGCTCGCGTTTGCGCGAAGCGGGAACTCGAACACACGAGGCATTCCCGCCTGGCTCATGTACGGGCTCGAGCGACGGCAAACGATGGTCTTCAACCTGCGCTCTGCGGTGGTCGACGACCCGCGCGGCGATGAGCGGCGCATGTTCGAAAAGGTGCCCGATGTACAGCCCGGAACTAATCGGACCGCGGCCATCGAATTCGCCTTTGCGGCGTGCCTCTTGCCTGCGGCGTCAGGTCTGCTGTCTGGGCCCAGTCGGCGACCGCAGCGTCGGCCTCGCGCGAGCAGGTGCTCGAGACGATGAAGCGGGCGACGACGTTCATGGTCGACAAGGCGAGCACGAACGGCGGCTACGTCTGGTCGGAGCTGCCCGATTTCTCTCGGCGATGGGGTGAACTCGAAGCGCGCGACACCATGATCTGGATTGAGCCGCCAGGCACGCTGGTCATGGGCGATGCTGGACCTCGATGCGGACCACGCGACGGGGATGAGTACTACGACGAGGCGGCCGAGAAGGTCGCCGGCGCGCCATCTGGGCCCAGCTGCCATCGGGCGGCTGGAACTACGTGGCGGACTTCGCGGTCGATCGATTGCTCCGCGACTGGTACGACACGGTCGGCCGCAAGCGTGGCGCCTCGAGGAGTTCCAGCACTACTGGGGCAACGCGACGTTCGACGACGCGGGCAGAGCCGAGTCTGCCAAGTTCCTGCTGCGCCTGAACGTCGAGAAGCGCGACGCGAAATACGAGCCGGCCCTCGATCGTGCCATCCGGTCCGTCATCGAGAGCGAGGACCCGATCGGGAGCTGGCCGCAGCGCTACCCGCTCCAGGACCGAGTTCTCGCACGACGGCAGCCCGGATCACACGTTGAACATCATGTTCAACGACGACGTGGCGGGGCAGAACATCGAATTCTTGACGATGTGCGACCAGGCGCTGGGGATCCGCGATTGCTCGATCCACTGCGTCGCGGGATGAACGCGTTCCTGGTCATGCAGCAGGGTGCGCCGCAACCCGGATGGGCGCTTCAGAACACGCCCGACTTCAAGCCTGCGGGTGCGCGCACCTACGAGCCGAAGGCGATGGTGACCGACACCACCGCGACCAATATCGAGCTGCTGCTGCGTTTCTATCGCCTGACCGGCGAAACGAAGTTCCTCGCGCGGATTCCCGAAGCGATTGCCTGGCTCGAGAGCCTGGCGCTTCCTCCGGGTGTCGCGCCGCAGGGGCGCACGCACCCGACGTTCATCGAGGTCGGCACGAACAAGGCGCTCTACGTGCACCGCGAAGGCTCGAACATCTTCAACGGACGATACTATGTGAACGCCGACCCGAAGGGCACCATCGGGCACTACAGCTCCTTCCGGCGTATCGATACCGCGAGGCTGCGGAAGCTCTACGAGGAGGCGAAGGCCCTGTCGCCCGCGCAGGCGGCCGCTGATTCGCCCTTGACGCCCGGTGCGGGCATCGTGCCACTGCCCCGTTTCTACGTCGAGGACGCGGGCCGCGCACCCTCAGTCGAGACCCTCGTGGGATCGCTGAACGCGCTGGGCTACTGGCTCGTGCCGCTCGGGACGAACAGCCATTGGTACAGCGGCGATGGCCTGACAACCATTCCGGACGGCGATGACTCGCAGACGATGGTGGGCGACGCGTCGGACACGTCGCTTATCCTGACAACCGGATCGTGGCATTTCGACGGAGACGTACATCCGCAACATGGGTGTGCTGATACGTGTGCTCGATAGCGACCCTGGTCAGGCCGATGAGGCGGACGACCCGGGTGCCGGCCCTCCTGCAGGGTGAGTGAATGTTATGATGATGCGATTAGGCGCGCTCGCGGCGGGGCTGATCTCGCTGGCCGCGGCCATTGTCTGACCGGCGATCGACGGGCGTGCCCAGACTGTCGAGCTGATTGTCTGGAAAATGGACAATCTCTCCTCGATCGGGCGACATCCCGTCATGGCTGTTGGCATGCTGTGAGTGGTGGAGACGCCGAATGGACGGGCTATCGAATCAAAGGCGCAACAGACGGACTGTCGTGGAGGTGAAACCGATCGGGGGCTTGTGCAGTTCATGCTGGAGGTCGTGTTCGAACGGGTGGCTGACGGCAACGAGGAGCAGCGATTCGTTCACGTCGAGGAGTCCGGAACGGGTAATCGGGCGCTCGTGGAGCTCCGTCGCCTGCCTGACGCCACGTGGGCGCTCGACACCTTCCTGCGGCACGGCGATGCGTCGCTCACGCTGCTCGATCGCGACCGCACGACCCCCACCGCGAGCTGGCACGTCGCGACGCTGGTGTTCGACGGACGGACGATGTCGCACGACGTGGACGGCGTGCGCGAGGCTGGAGGTGATGTGGCGTTCCAGCCGCTCGGCGAGGGGCGGACGTCCGTCGGCGTGCGGCAGAAGTGTTTCTCGCGGTTCAAAGGGAGGAATCGCGAAGTGCGCGTGACCCTGCCGTGGTGATTACCCTCTGGCCGGAAGGAGTTCCCGGCGCGACGCGAGACGGCGGCGAGGAGCGCCTGGAAGACGGCCGCGTCTACAACGTGCAGCGACCGATGCTGACCTGGCTGCCGCCGCCGCCCGGCACGGCGAGCGGAATGGCTGTGATTGTCTGTCCGGGCGGCGGATATGCCCGGCTCGTGATCGCCAACGAGGCCGACGGCGCGGCGCGGATCCGGCGCCCTCGGCATTTCGACCTTCGCGCTCAAGGACCGGCTCGCGGAGATCGGGTACCCGGCCCGCTGCAGGACGTGCTCCGGGCGGTCCGGCTGCTGCGATCGCGCGAGGGGGAGTCGGGATCCGGGCCGATCGCATCGGGGTCTTCGGCGCGTCGGCGGGTGGGCACGTGGCCGCGATGGCCGCGACGCTGTTCGACTCGGAGGATGGCTGCAGGCGCGGTATGAGCTGTTGCACGCGATTGTGCGCTGCTCTATAGGTATCACGATGCAGGCGTTGCCACGACGGCTCGCGGACGGTTGCTCGGCAGCACGGCGAACGACTCGTGAGCGGCTGTGCTAGAACGCGCGTCACTCGTGCGACGCGCCTGTTTTCTCGTGCATACCTGGAGGACTTGAGCGTTCGGTAGAGAACAGCTCCAGTTCTTACAGGCGCTGCGCGCGGCGGGCGTGTGCGCTGAACTCCACGTCTACGAGATAGGGCACACGGCTTAGGGATGTCGCCTGGTCTCGGGCTGACGTCGGAGTGGCGCAGCGCTCGCGGAATGGCTGCGGTCGCACGGCTGGATTTCCACCCCATGACTGCGCACATGAAACGATTCATCACCGTTGCCGCCGCCGTCGTGCTGGCCATCTTCATGGCCGAGGCATCCTTCGCCCAGGGGCGCGGCTTCGAAGGACAGCGCAAAGCGGATTTCGGCAACGGCACGTATCTCAATCCCATCTTCGCAGGCGACCATCCCGACCCGTCGATCCTGCAGTGACGGCGCCGACTACTACATGACGTTCTCCTCGTTCGACGCCTATCCGGGACTCGTCATCTGGCACTGCGCGACCTGGTGAACTGGGAGCCGGTCGGCCCGGCGCTCTTCAGGAACGTCGGATCGGCTGGGCGCCGGATCGCGGAGCATGGCAAGCGGTACCATCTATTTTCGGCATCTCTCCGAACCGCTTGAACTACGTCATCTGGGCGGACGACATTCGCGGCCCCTGGAGCGAGCCGATCGATCTCGAGATGGGCAGATCGATCCCGGCCACGCCGTCGGTCCGGACGGCACGCGTTATCTCTTCCTGAGCGGCGGGCAGCTCGTTCAGCTCGCCGCCGACGGCCTGTCGGTGCTGAGTGCTAGAAGAAGGCGCGCAGCGGCTGGTTATACCCGAGGACTGGATTGTGGAAGGGTTCGCGAAGGAGGGCCCGAAGATCCGAAGCGCGGCGACTACTACTACATGGTCCTGGCTGAAGGAGGCACCGCCGGCCCGCCGACCGGACACATGGTCGTCGTGGTCCGGTCGAAGACCATCGAGGGACCGAGGGAGAACTCGCTGCATCAACCCGGTCGTGCGAACGGTTTCGCGCGGCGAGTACTGGTGGTCCAAGGGGTACGGTACGCCGTTGAGGCACCGGACGGCACATGGTTCCTCGTGTACCGCGCCTACGAGAACGGCTTCTACAATCTCGGCCGGCAGACGCTGCTCGAGCCTGTCGAATGGACCGCCGACGGCTGGTTCAGGGCCACCGGCGTCGATGTGTCGGCGCTGATCGAAAGCCGGATGGGGCGGCCGTGACGACGGATTTCCGTATAGGACCACTTCTCGACGAACCGGATGGGTGTGCAGTGGAGCTTCTACAGGGGCAGCGGGGAAGATACCGGGCGCTATCGCTACGAAAAGAACGGTTCGCGCTGAAGGAAAGGGCACGACGCCCGCCGACAGTTCGCCGTTGTGGTTCGTGACGGGTGATCACGCGTACGAGATCGAGGTGGAAATCGACGCCGATCCGGGGGCGTCGGCCGGACTGCTCCTGTTCTACAGCCGCAAGCTCTATGCGGGGCTCGGGTTGAGCGAATGAATCTGATCAGGCATCAGTACGGGACCGAGCGGCCCGGCGCGAAGCCTCCCGATTTCGGCCGGCACGTCTTCCTGCGCCTGCGCAACGATCGCAACATCCTCACCATGTTCTACAGCCCTGACGGGCGGATCTGGCGGAGGTTCGATCGCGGCATCGACGTGTCCGGCTACCACCACAACGTGGCGTGATTTCCTGAGCCTCCGTCCGGCCTTGTATGCTTCCGGCATCGGGGAGGTACGCTTCCGGAACTTCCGGTACCGCGCGCTGGCTGTCGAGCCCGCCCCGGCGTCGCGGTCAAGCGGATCCCTGCTGCAGCACGATTGTGACATCGCGGTCGAGAAACCAGGAACCCACGAGGCGGTGGCATGACGACCGGCTTTTCGTTCTTCAAGGATGTGGCGGACCTGCCGTTCATCTTCCGGAAGCGCGCGCTGCACCCGGGCTCCGGCATCGGCCCTCACGAGCAGAAGGAAGACGAGATCGACGACGTCCTGAGCGGCAAGGGGGAGCTGACGCTCGACGGCAGGTGGATCGAGATGGGGCTGGTCGACGCGATCCGGACGTGCCCCGGGAGCACGACAGTCTGCGTCAGGTCGGCCCGACGACCTGGTGATCATGATTGTGTATCCCAACGCCGGCGCATCGCGATGAGGACCGACATGGCAACAGTGAACGGCACCGCAGGACGCGAGCAGCGCGCAGGCACCGTTGCGGCCATCGAGGCGGCGGGTGTGGTTGCGGTCATCCGTCTGAAGGAGCCCGCGTCGCTCCGTGCGGTCGTGGACGCGCTCGCCGAGGGCGGCGTGCGCGCGCTCGAAGTGACGATGACGGTGCCGGGCGCCGTCGAGCTGATTCGGGCGCTCGCGCCGACGCTGCCGACCGGGCTTCCTGCTCGGCGCCGGCACGGTCATCGACGCCGAGACCGCGTGCGCGTCATCGACGCCGGCGCGCAGTTCATCGTCAGCCCTGTGTTCCGGATGCAGGTGCTCGCCGCGGCTCACGCGCGGACGTCCGCGGCCATGCCGGGCTGCTTCACGCCGACGGAGATCCTCGAGGCCTGGGAGGCGGGCGCCGACATCGTGAAAGTCTTTCCGGCGACGGCGCTCGGCCCGGGGTTCTTCAAGGACATGCACGGGCCGCTGCCGCAGGTGAAGCTCATGCCGACCGGCGGCGTCACGCTCGACAACGTCGGCGACTGGATTCGAGCCGGCGCCGTCGCGGTCGGCGTCGGCACGGCGCTGCTCGACGCGAAGGCGATCGCGGCGGGCGAGTCACGGTGCTGCGAGCGAACGCGGAGCGGATGGTCGCGAAATGTCCGGCGCGGCCCGGGAGAAGGCGTGATGACCAAGGTCGTGACGTTCGGCGAGATCATGCTGCGGCTCAGCCCGCCCGGGTTCGAGCGCTTCTTCCAGTCGCCCGTGCTGTCGCGCGACGTTCGGCGGGGGCGAGGCCAACGTGGCGGTCAGTCTCGCGCAGTTCGGCCTCGAGAGTAGCTACGTCACGCGCGCTGCCGGCCCATGCGATCGGCGAGGCCGCCGTCGGGGCGCTGCGCGCCGAAGGCGTGCGCACGGACTCGCATCGTCCGCGGCGGCGACCGGGTCGGCATCTACTTCGCCGAGGCCGGCGCCAGCCAGCGCGCATCCGACGGTGATCTACGACCGCGCGCACTCCGCGATCAGCGAGCATGGCGCCCGACGCCGTGGACTGGGCGGGCGTGTTCGACGGCGCCGACTGGTTTCATGTGACCGGCATCACGCCGGCGCTCGGCGCCAAGGCGCGGCGGCGACACGCCGCGCCATCGCGGCCGCGAAGCGCGCCGGGGTGCGGGTCAGCGTCGATCTGAACTTCCGCAAGAAAGCTGTGGTCTGAGGCGCAGGCGCAGGACGTGATGCGCCCGCTGATGCAGCACGTCGACGTGGTGATCGCCAACGAGGAGGATATGCAGTCGGTGCTGGGCGTGGCCGTCCACGGAACCGACGTGACCACCGGGGCACTGGACCTCGCGGGCTTCAGGACGGCGGCTGGGCAGGTGTCGAAGGACTTCGGCCCGCAGACGGTCGCGATCACGCTGCGGGAGAGCCTGTCGGCCAGCGACAACGGCTGGAGTGCGGTGCTGTGGGACGCCGATGCCGGCACGATTCCATCGCAGCCAGCGCTACGAGGTCCGTCTGGTCGATCGGATCGGCGGCGGCGACAGCTTCGCCGCCGGGCTGATCTACGGGCTGGTGACCGGTCGCACGCCCGAAGCGGCGCTGCGGTTCGCGGTGGCGGCCAGCGCGTTGAAGCAGACGATCCCGGGCGACTTCAACCGGGTGACTGTCGAGGAAGTCGACCGGCTTGCCGAAGGCGACGCCTCGGGACGCGTCCAGCGCTGAAGACCGCTTGTTGGGCCGTGTCGGGCTGGTTGATCCTTCGATGGATGAGGCCTGCATGGACGACAGAGTCTCGGACGAGATGTTCGACCTGTCCGGCCGCGTCGCGGTCGTCGTCGGCGGGACGAGCGGCATCGGCCGGGCGCTCGCGCTCGGACTGGCCGACGCCGGGCGCCGACGTCGTGGCGACGGGGCGCCGGCAGGAGCTCGTCGCCGAGGTCGCGCGGCGCGATCGAGCGGCGAGGACCGGCGGACGGCTGCGAATGGCCGTCTGATGTCGGCGACCCGGCGTCGCTCGAGCGGCTGCGCGATGCGTGCCTGGCGCAGCTCGGCCGGCGTCGACATCCTGGTCTGCGCCGCCGGCCTGACCAAGCGGGTGCCCGACGCTCGAGATGGCCGAGCCGACTGGACGCGGATCATCGAGACGAACCTGACCGGGCGTCTGCGGCGCCTGCCGGGTGTTCGGGCGCCGATGGTGAAGCGCGGCAGCTGGCCGCATCATCACGATCGCCTCGCTGTCGTCGTTCGTCGGGCTGTTCGAGGTGGCGGCCTACACGGCGAGCAAGGCCGGCGTCGCCGGCCTGACGCGGGCGCTGGCCGTCGAGTGGGCGCTCGCACGGCGTCAACGGTCAACGCGATCGCCCCGGGCGTGTTCAGGACCGACCTCAACGCGCGCCCTGCTCGACTCGCCGCGCGGCCAGGAGTTCCTCATGCGCACGCCGATGGGCCGGTTCGGCAGGCTCGAGGAGCTGGTCGGCGCGGCCGTGTTTCTCGCCTCGGACGCCGCGTCGTTCGTCACCGGCCACCTGCTCGCCGTCGACGGCGGCTTCCTCGCGAGCGGGGTCAACCAGTGAAAGCCGTGCCCTGGTCATCAGCGACCGCGACAACGTCGCGACCGCGCTCGAGCCGCTCGAGGCGGGCCGCCGCGGTCGAGGGATCGCGGGAGCGACCGTCGAGGCGCGTCGAGCCGATTCCGCCCGGCCACAAGATGGCGCTCGAGCCGATTGCCGCCGGCGCAGCCGGTCGTGAAGTACGGCAGCCCGATCGGCCTCGCCACCTGCGACATCGCGCCGGCGACGCACGTGCACACGCACAACGTGGCGAGCGGCCGCGGCCGCGGCGATCTCGCCGTCCGGCCGACGCCGCCTGCGATCCCAGGCGACCCGGACGCGGCGCGCGAACGATGAGCGACCCGGCCCGGCTTCCTCGGCTATCGGCGCCCGACGGGCGCGTCGGCACCCGCAACCACGTCCTGGTCGTGCCGACCGTCATCTGCTCGGCGGTCGTGGCGAGCGGATGCCGCGGCTGTCGACCGCCGCTCTGTGCCGCGCTGCCGCACCTGGCCGGCTGCGGGCAGCTCGGGCCGGACATGCGCCTGACCCACGAGACGCTGGCCGCCTACTGCGGCCACCCGAACGTCGGCGCGGTCCTGGTCGTGGCGCTCGGGCTGCGAGCAGGTGGTCGCGCAGAAGCTGGCCGAAGCCGCGGCGCAGCACGGCAAGCCGGCCGCGATCACTCGCGATCCAGGCCGAGGGCGGCACCGTCGCGGACGACGGCGGCCGGGATCGAGATCGCGCGATCGATGGCGGCCGGGCTCGACGGCGCAGCAGCGGGCATGGTGCGACGTCTCGGAGCTCGTCCTGTCGCTCAAGTGCGGCGGGTCGGACTACACCTCGGGGCTCGGCGTCGAATCCGGCCCTCGGCCGGGTCGCCGATCGCCTCGTCGATCTCGGCGGCACCGCCGTGCTCGGCGAGATCGCCGAGATCATGGGCGCCGAGCACCTGCTGGCGGCGCGCGCCACGCGTCCGGACACGTCGGACCGCCTGCTCCACGTCATCAACCCGCGTCGAGCTGGAGGCCCGCGGCCTCGGCCTCGACATCCGCGGCACCCAGCCGTCCCCGGGCAACATCCGCGGCGGTCTGACGACGATCGAGGAGAAGTCGCTCGGCGCCACGCACAAGGGCGGCGAGCACGCCCGCTCGACGACGTCGTGCGGCTACGCCGCGCCGATCGCGGCGAAGGGCCTGACCGTGATGGACACACCCGGCCTCGACGTCGAGTCGGTCACCGGCATGGTCGGTGGCGGCGCGCAGGTCGTCGTGTTCACGACGGGCCTCGGCACACCGACGGGCAATCCCATCGCGCCGGTCATCAAGATGACCGGCAACGCCCGGACGGCGAGGCAGATGGCCGACAACATCGACCTCGACGTCAGCGGCATCATCGAACGAACACGGAGACGCTCGACGCAGGCCGCCGATCGCCTCTTCGCGTCGATGCTCGCCGTGGCGTCCGGCAAGCCGACCGCGGCCGAACGCTCGGCCACCGCGAGTTCGCCATCCACCGGCGCAACCCGACGATCTGAGAGCGCTGGGGAGCGCCCGGCTGGAGCCGCCCGATGCCGCACGTTGTGGGTGGCGGTCGCGCTCATCAGTCTCGCGGCCGCGGCCCACCAGGGCTGGTCGGCGAACCTGTTTACCACGGCATCGGACATGTTCCCGCGCCATGCCGTCGGCTCGATCGTGGGACTGGGCGGCACGGCGGGCGCGGTGGGCGGGATGCTCATCGCGAAGCTCACCGGCTACCTGCTCGACAGCACCGGCAGCTACGTCCCGGTGTTCCTCATTGCCGGCTCCGCCTACCTGACGGCCCTGACGATCTTCCATCTGGCCGCACCGCGCCTCGAGACCGTCCGGCTGCAGTAGGGCGGACACGTCCCTGAGGCGCCCGGTCACCATAAGGGCACTTCCTGCGGGCCGGGCGCCGCTGGCGCGCTGCGTGAGCGCTCGGGCTCGAGCATCCTGTTCGTCGAACTGAGCACGGTCACGTCGCCGTCTCCGCCGGAGCAAGGGCGGCGCCAGCGTGGAAGCTCAACGGGGAACCGTCTCGCCGCGTGACGGTTTTCCGAAATTGACAACCTCGACCAGCCAGCGAACAATGGCACATGATCTCAACGGTCCTGCTTTCCCTCGTCCTGGCGCAGACTCCGGCCGCGGCCCAGGCTCCCAGCCAGCCGCCAGCTTCGCCGCATATCCAGCCGGCCGCGTCGGGCGCGTACATTCCGCAGCGCGTCTTCGACACGCGCCGCAAGGCGTTCATCGATTTCGAGATGATGCTGGCGGACCTCGCGCGCGCCGACGTCGTCCTGGTTGGCGAGCAGCACGACGATCCGAACACGCACCGGCTGGAGTCGGCAATTCTCCAGGGGCTCATGCGCCGCGGAGTACCGATCACCGTCTCGCTCGAGATGTTCGAGCGCGATGTCCAGGGCGTGCTGGATCGCTATCTCGCCGGAGCGATATCAGAGGAGGACTTCCTGAACGCCACGCGGCCGTGGCCGCGCTACGCCACCGACTATCGCCCGCTCATCGAGATGGCCAGAGGGCACGGCTGGCGGGTGATCGCGGCTAATGTGCCGCGTCGGCTCGCCGCCGACCTGTCCAAGGCAGGGCAGGCGGCGTACGAAATGGCCAAGGCCGAGGATCGCCCCTGGATGGCGAGTGAACTCCAGTGCCCGCAGGACGACTACTTCAAGCGCTTCTCCGAGCAGATGGGCGGCCATCCGATGGCCGGCGCGGCCCCGCCCAAAGACAGCGCGGCGGCCGCCAAGGCCGCCGAAGACCAGCGCGCGCTCGTCGAGCGGTTCTACCTGGCGCAGTGCCTGAAGGACGAGACCATGGCCGAGTCGATCGCGCGGGCGTTCGCGACCCAGGAGGGACGTCCCGGCACGATCGTCCACTATGACGGCGCGTTCCACAGCGACTACGGCCAGGGAACGGCCGAACGCGTCCGGCGGCGCCTTCCGGGCCGGCGCGTCGCAATCGTCTCGATGATCCCGACCGACGACCTCGACACGCTCGCGCCGGACGACGACGACCTCCAGGTCGCGGACTACCTGATCTACACGATCAAGTGATCGCCGTCGCCAGGCCCGCGACCCCGAGGCCTCAGCGCAACCGATCGGGCATGTCGGCAATCACGTACGTCATCACCGCGATGGCGGCCGATGCCCGTGACATGTCCATCGGATCGATCTTGTCGACGGTGTCGGCCGGCGTGTGGTGGATCAGGAAGTAGTTGCCGTCCACGTCCAGCGACATCGCCGGCATCTTCCCGGCTTCGACACTCGGGCCGATGTCGGCGCCGTCCCCGGCGGCGCTGATGTGGTCCGCCTGGATCCCGCGCAGGAGCGTGGCGATTTCCTTCACGATCGCGCGCGCGGCGTCGCTGCCGGTGAAGCCGAATCCGGTCGGACGGAACACGCCGGAATCCGATTCCATCATCATGACGTGATTGGCCAGCTCCTGGGCGTGCCGGTCGCGGTAGGCCTGGCCGCCGCGGCCGCCGTTTTCCTCGTTGACCCAGAGCACGACCCGCACCGTGCGCCTCGGCCGCAGGTTCAGCTGCTTCATCAGCCGCAGCGCTTCCCACGTCACCACGCATCCGCCGCCGTCGTCGGTCGATCCGGTGCCGACGTCCCAGGAGTCGAGGTGTCCTCCGATCACCACGACTTCGTCCGGCGTTTCGCGCCCGCGGATTTCACCGACGACGTTGAACGAGTCGGCGTCGGGGAGGAACCGGGCCTCCATCTTGAGCCGCAGGCGCGTCGGCGTGCCGCGATCCTGCATGCGCTGAAGGCGATCGGCGTCCTCGGTCGTCACGGCGGCAGCCGGAATCTGTGGGGCGCCATCGGTGTAGCGGAGCGCCCCCGTGTGCGGCAGCCTCAGTCCCGGCGGGCCGACTGACCTGACCAGGGCCGCGACCGCGCCAAGCGCCGCGGCGCGCGACGGTCCGACGCCGCGATAGACGACGGTCTCGCCGTAGTTCGTGAACGGCACGTTGAAGAGCACGATCTTGCCCTTCACGCGGTCGCCCGCTGCCTCCAGCTCCGGGAAGCTGCCGACGACGAGCACCTCGCCCTCGACGCCCGCAGCCGGCGTGCCGACGCTGTTGCCCAGGCCAAGCATCACCAGGGTGTGATGTCGCGGCGAGATGATCTCGAGGCTCTCCTGTCCCCGTACCCAGTGCGGCACCTTCGCGGGCTCGGTGTGGACGTTTTCGAGGCCGTCCTTCTTCATTTCCTGGACGGCCCACTGGATGGTGTCCTCGAGGGCCTGCGATCCGCTCAGACGGGGCCCGAACGTGTCGCCGATCAGGGCCAGACGCTGCCAGGCGAAATCGGTGGCCAGGGCGGCACCGATCAGGCGCCCCGCCGGTTCGCGGTACGGCTCGAGGAGGGCGGACGGCGCCTTGGCGGCGGGTTGCGGTGATTGTCCGGCCGGCGCGGCGGAGGATACGACGAGAACGCCAACGGCGAGGGCTCCCAGTGCCCTCGTACGAACTGATGTATGCATCCGCGTATTCTATGCCAGGGACGGCACGCCGCCGTCAGAGCGCGACGCGATGGCGTCCGCTGTGCAGGTAGTTCATCGTCTGGACGGTGAGCATGATCGTGAAATCGAGCTTCGTGTGTTCCTCGGTGCCCTTGAGGCGGAGGTTCAGCTCGGTGGCGCGGGCGATCATGTTCTCCAGGACCTGGTCGATCGTGTACTGATATTCGCCGGTCCAGGCGGCGATCATCCGGCGCACTTCCTTGCGGACGCGGGCGATGAAGCGCGCCGCCTTCATGTTGCCGGCGTGCTCCGGGCGGTCGGAGAAGAGCCGTCGCAGGTCGCGATCGTAGAAGTGCGGGTGCTCGACGCCGTAGTGGCGGCGCTTGCGCTCGTAGTGGGCGCGCAGCGTCTTGCGGATGTTCTGGAGCGGCTCGACGCGGCGGCGCGTCCGCACGATCATCGGCTTGCCGGCGAGCTCGCGCATCAGCGCGTCCATGTATTCCAGCTTCTTCAGCGCCGGCCAGTCGGCGTAGCGCGTGCGCCAGTCGGCGTCCGGCGTGAGCCACAGCGCGAAGGTCTCGGCGAAGTCCTCGTCGGGGTGGCTCTGCGCATACCAGCTGTCGAGGTGCAGGACGAAGCTCTTGCTGTAGGGTTTCGGCGTGTAGTACTCCGGGTACTGCATGTAGGACGGGCCGAAGATCTGCTGGCGGCGCCGCCGCTGGCGCAGCTTGTAGGCGTTGTCGATCGCGTGCCCGGCTTCGTGGCGCAGGATCTTCATGCACCACTCGGGCGTGCCGCCTTCGACTTCGAGCATCTGCGAGCGCTCGAGTTTCTCGAGCCGCGGATGGGCGAGGAAGAACGGAATGGCCACGCCGGGCACTGCGTCGGGTGAGAACCACTCGGCTGACAGCCAGAAATGCGGCTGAAACTGCTGCAGGCCGCGGCCGTCCAGGTCGCGCTGAAGGTCCGCGATGCGAGACTCCAGCACGCTGCCTTCGATGGTCAGGCCCAGGTCGCACATGCGCAGGTCGAGCAGCTTCTCGTCAGGCCAGGAGGGCCACTCGAGTGGCGGCGGCGCCTCGTCCGGGACGGGCAGTGGGGCGGCTGGGTCGGTGGACATCTCGTTTCGGGCCTCTCAGTCTAGCCGAATCGCGCTGGTTGCCTGTTTTGTGGTATATCCGTCTGTCCCCAGACGCCCGCACAGGTCGATCGTCGCCGTTTGCGGCGGGCCGCCAGCCCGTTCGATATAGGAGCCTCTATGAAGTTGGTCTGCCGAATTGTGTTCGCCGCCGCCATCTGCGCGTGGCTGCCGGTCTCCGCCGGTGCCGCGCCGCAGGGTCCTTCGGCGCAGGATCCGAAGGCTGCGCAGAAGCCGGATCAGAAGCCGACTCCGAAGCCGGACGAGCAGAAGCCCGACGAGCAGAAGCCCCAGAAGTACGAGGAGACCGTGGTCGTCAGCGCCTCGAAGACGGAGGAGAAGCTGGTGAACGCCCCGGCGACGATGACCGTGGTCGGGCTGCGTCAGCTCGAAACTGCCACGTCGCAGAACTTCGCGGAGCTGTTGCGGAACGTGCCCGGGCTGAACCTGACGCAGGTGTCGGCGCGCGACATCAACATCACGACGCGCGGCGCAACAGGCACGCTGGCAACGGGTCAGCTCGCCCTGCTCGACGGCCGCAGCCTGTATCAGGACTTCTTCGGGTTCGTGATGTGGGACTTCCTCCCCGTCAACCTCAACGAGATCAAGCAGATTGAAGTCATCCGCGGACCGGCCTCCGCGGTATGGGGAGCCAACGCGTTGTACGGCGTCGTCAACGTCATCACGAAATCGCCGCGCGAGATGCAGGGCACCAGCGCCACGTTCGGGCTGGGCACATTCGATCGGACCAATGGCGCCAGTAACGGGTCGCTCTGGTACATCAGCGGCACGCACGCGCAGGCGATCGACGACCACTGGGCGTTCAAGCTGTCGGCCGGCGGCTACTCGCAGGATCCGCTGTCGCGGCCGACCGGGATTATCCCCGGCTCACCGGGCTCGGCCACCGGCGGCGGGACGCCCTATCCGGCCTACACGAACACCGGAACCACCCAGCCGAAGTTCGACGGCCGCCTCGACTACGACTACGACGACGGCCGGAAACTGTCGATTTCGGGCGGCGTGGCGGGCACCGACGGAATCATGCACTCGGGCATCGGCCCCTTCGACATCAACAGCGGCTCGGTGATGAGCTATGCGAAGGTGAACTTCACCCGGCAGGGGCTGCGGGCGAGCTTCTTCACCAACATCCTCGACGGCGATGCCACGAACCTGCTCACCCGCGACGCGACCGGCAATCCGATCGGGTTCGCGTTCAAGACCAAGACGTTCGACTTCGACGTCTCGAACGTGCAGACCTTCGCCAGCCGCCACGTGGTGAACTACGGGGGCAACCTGCGGTACAACAAGTTCGACCTCTCGCTCGCGCCGGCCGCCGACAACCGCACCGAGTTCGGCATGTACGCGCAGGACGAAATCTTCCTGAACGACCACTTCCGCTGGGTGATCGGCGGGCGGCTCGATCGCTTCGACTACCTCAATGACTTCGTGTTTTCGCCGCGCACGACGTTCATGATCAAGCCGTTCGAGAACCACACGGTGCGGCTGTCCTTCAACCGGGCGTACCGGTCGCCGTCGGTCATCAACAACCACCTCGAGGTGACGCTGGTCGAGCCGGTGGATCTGACGCCGTTCGCGTTCCTGAACCCGGCGGTCGCCAACCGGATCTACCCGCTGCCGGTGCAATCGGTCGGCAATCCTGACCTGAAGGAGCAGTCCCTCGACGCCTACGAGATCGGCTACACGGGCATCGTGCGCTCCAACACGGTCCTGAGCGCGTCGTTCTACGTCAACAAGATGAAGAACGAGATCCTCTTCACCGAGCTGACCAACGAGCGGTGGACGGCAGCCAACCCGCCGCCCAACTGGGCGTTCGGCCTGCTGCCGGCCGCGGTCATCAACTTCGTGCCGGGCCAGAGCCTCCCGGCGCGCTTCACGTACCTGAACTTCGGCAAGTCCACGCAGAAGGGGCTGGAGCTCGGCGTGGACTCGTCGCTGAACCGCTACCTGAACGTGTTCGCCAACTACTCGTATCAGGCGAAGCCCGTGCCTCATGGCTTCGACATTTCCGAGCTGAACCTGCCGCCGAAGAACCGCTTCAACGCCGGCTTCGGGTTCACCTACAGCCGGTTCCTCGGGAACCTGGCGGTCAGCTACTCGGACAGCGCGTTCTGGCAGGACGTGCTCGACGACCGGTACCACGGCACGACCGACGCCTACACGCTGGTCAACGCCGGTTTCGGCGTCAAATGGGGCGACAGGCTGACGACCACGGTCAAGGTCGTGAACCTCGGCAATGCCGATGTCCAGCAGCACGTCTTCGGCGACATCCTGAAGCGGCAGGTCGCCGGCGAACTTCGCATTCAGTTCTGAGAAGGCTCAAGGCTCAGGGCTCAGGGGGCCGGGCTCAGGCGGCCGGGCTCAGGGGCAGGGGAAAAGGTTTCGGGGTTCGAGCGGCCGCGTGGCGGTACAATGGTGCGCCGGGCGTCCGTGAGCCGTGAATCCTGAGCCCTGAACCTTGAGCCCTAAGCCCTCTCAGTCCCTGAGCCTTGTCCATCCGCCTCCTCGCCATCGACCTCGACGGGACGCTCCTCGACAGCCAGGGGCAGGTGCCGGAGGCGAACCGGGTGGCCATCGGGCGCGCCGTCGATGCGGGGGTGGAAATCGTGCTCGCCACGGGCCGGCGCTACGATTTCGCCCGTCCGGTCTTCGAGGCCCTGCCGCAGCCGCTCACGCTCATCCTCAGCAACGGAGCCGTCGTCAAGACCCGCGACGGGGAGACGCTGATGCTGCACCTGCTGCCGCGGGCGGTGGCGCGCGCCGTGCTGATGCAGGTGCCCGAGCACCGTGACAGCGCCGCGGTCATCTTCGATCGTCCGCGCGAAGGGCAGGTGGTCTACCAGGCGATCGACTGGGAGCACTCCCGTCACCATCGTTTCTTCTCGGCGAACCGGCCGTACCTCGCCGAAGTGGCCCCGCTCGAAGACTGTCTCACCGAGGATCCGGTGCAGGTGATGTTCTCCGGCGGATGTGTCGAGATGCGGGAGCTGTACGGGCGGCTGAAGCCCGTGACCGCCGACGTCGCGCCGTTCTTCGAGGTCGCGCTCACCGAGGTACGAGGACCGTGATTTCTCTCTCGTGGACGTCGTCCGCGCCGGCTGCTCGAAAGGATCGGCGCTGGCGGAATGGGCGGCGCGGCGCTGTGTGCCGCCCGCGGCGGTGATGGCGATCGGCGACAATCTCAACGACCTTCCGATGCTGGAGTTCGCCGGAACGCCGGTCGTGATGGGCAACGCGTCCGGCGAGCTGAAGACACGCGGCTGGGCGACGACTTCCACCAATGACGACGCCGGAGTCGCGCAGGCGATCGAGACGTTCGTCCTCGAAAGGGCGTCATAACATCGTGGCTATGGGAATGGGCGGACTGCGGCTGCCGAAGTCGGAAGGCGCACGGGGACAGCGCCACGCAAGGGGAACGGTGGCAGACAACTCCGCGGTGAAGAAGCAGGGGGTCAGCTCGGCTGCCTGGCAGGAAGCCAAGGCGCTCATCTGGGCGCGTCGCGGCCGATTGTCGCTCGGTCTCGGGCTCATGCTCGTCAACCGGCTGTCGGGTCTCGTGCTGCCCGCCACGTCGAAGTTCCTGATCGACGACGTTATCGGCCGGAGGCAGGCGCAGATGCTGGTGCCGCTGGCGATTGCCGCCGGGGCCGCGACGCTCGTGCAGGCGGTTACGTCGTTCGCGCTGTCGCAGGTCCTCGGCGTCGCCGCGCAGCGCGCCATCACCGACATGCGGCGGCGCGTCGAGGCGCACGTCGCGCGGCTGCCGATCAGCTACTTCGATTCGACGCAGTCCGGCGTGCTGATCTCGCGCATCATGACCGACGCCGAGGGCATCCGGAACCTGGTGGGCACCGGGCTCGTGCAGCTCACCGGGAGCCTCGTGACGGCGCTGTTCGCGCTGGGCTACCTGTTCTATCTGAACTGGGTCCTGACCTGCGTCACGATCGTCGCGCTCGCCACCTTCGGCGGCGCCATGGCGATCGCCTTCAAGCGGCTGCGGCCGCTCTTCCGCGAGCGTGGCAAGATCAACGCGGAGGTGACCGGCCGCCTCAACGAAACGCTCGGCGGCATCCGGATCGTCAAGACCTACACGGCGGAGAAGCGCGAGGAAATCGTGTTCACGAAGGGCGTGCACCGCCTCTACCGCAACATCGCGCGATCGATCACGGGCGTGTCGTCGACGACCGCGTTCTCGACCGTGATCATCGGCGTCATCGGCGTCATCATGATCCTCGTCGGCGGGCGCGCGATTCTCGACGGGCGCATGACCGTCGGCGACTTCATCAACTACATCCTCTTCACCGGGCTGATGGCGGCGCCGGTCGTGCAGATCGCCTCGATCGGCACGCAGATCAGCGAGGCCTTCGCCGGGCTCGACCGGATCCACGAGCTGATGACGATGAAGACCGAGGACGATCTCGACAACACGCGCGAGCCGCTGCCGCAGATCGACGGGGAAATCGCCTTCGAGAACGTGAGTTTCGAATACAACCCCGACGTCCTCGTGCTGAACGACGTGACCTTCCGCGCGCCGGCTGGCACGACCACGGCGCTGGTGGGCTCGAGCGGGTCGGGCAAGAGCACGCTGATCAGCCTCGTGATGGCGTTCAATCGTCCCCTCTCCGGGCGCATCCTCGTCGACGGGCGGGATCTGTCAACGGTCCGGCTTCGCGACTTCCGCTCGCAGCTCGGGGTGGTCCTCCAGGACAACTTCCTGTTCGACGGCACCGTCGGCGACAACATCCGCTACGGCCGGAAGGACTCGACGATGGAGGAGATCCGCGAGGTGGCGCGCATCGCGCACGCCGACGAGTTCATCGAGGGGTTCGAGAAGGGCTACGACACGATCGTCGGCGAGCGCGGGGTCAAGCTCTCCGGCGGCCAGCGGCAGCGCGTGGCGATCGCCCGCGCGATCCTCGCCGACCCGCGCATCCTGGTGCTCGACGAGGCGACCTCGAGCCTCGACAGCGAGAGCGAGGCGCTGATCCAGGATGGCCTCAAGGCCCTGCGCCACGGCCGCACGACGTTCGTGATCGCCCACCGCCTCTCGACCATCCGCAGCGCCGACCAGATTCTGGTGCTCGAACACGGCGAAATCGTGGAGCGCGGCACCCACGCGGAGCTGCTCGCCCTGGGCGGCCGGTACCGCACGCTCTACGACAAGCAGTACACGCTGGAAGCCGACCGCTTCATCAACCCGGGCGAGGATTTCACGCCCGAGCTTCCAAAGGTCAAGGTGCCTTCGACCCTCCGACCCAACAATGCACTGTGAAGCTTCCCGATTGCAGACTGCAGATTGCAGATTGCAGATTGCGGGGATTGAAGAGTGAAGATTGCCGATTGGGGCTTTGAGCCGCACCTTCCAACCGCAGTAAGATAGGCCTTGGTCCAATCGGCAATCGCCACTCGACAATCCGTCAATCTTCAGTCTGCAATCTTCAGTCTGCAGTGCGTTATGCCCGAATTCATCTACACCATGAAGGGTCTGGGGAAGGTGCATCCCCCGGACCATGTCGTGCTGAAGGAGATCTGGCTCTCCTTCTACTACGGCGCGAAGATCGGAGTCCTCGGCCTCAACGGGGCGGGCAAGAGTTCGCTCCTCCGCATCATGTCGGGAGAGGACCAGTCGTTCATCGGGGAGGCGTGGCCCGCCTCCGGGATTTCGATCGGGATGCTGCACCAGGAGCCGAAGCTCGACCCGGCGAAGAACGTCCTCGGCAATGTGGAGGAGGGCGTCGCCGGGATCAAGGCGCTGCTGCAGCGCTACGACGACATCAACGCGCGGTTCGCGGAGGACCTGTCCGCCGAGGAGATGGACAAGGTCCTCGAGGAGCAAGGAAAGGTACAGGACCGCATCGAGGCGGCCAGCGGGTGGGACCTCGACTCGCGGGTGGAGCTGGCGATGGACGCCCTGCGCCTGCCGCCGCCCGATGCGGACGTCACGACGCTGTCCGGCGGCGAACGGCGCCGCGTGGCGCTCTGCCGGCTGTTGCTGCGTTCACCGGATCTGCTGCTGCTGGACGAGCCGACGAACCATCTCGACGCCGAGTCGGTCGCCTGGCTCGAGCGGTTCCTGAAGGACTACCAGGGCACCGTCGTGGCCGTGACCCACGACCGGTACTTCCTCGACAACGTCGCCGGCTGGATCCTCGAGCTCGACCGAGGGTCCGGGATTCCGTGGGAGGGGAACTACTCGTCGTGGCTGGAGCAGAAGCAGGCGCGGCTCGCGCAGGAAGAGAAGGCGGAGACCAAGCGCCAGCGCACGCTCGAGCGCGAACTCGAGTGGATCCGCATGTCGCCGCGCGCGCGCCAGGCCAAGGGCAAGGCGCGACTCAACGCTTACGAGGACATGCTGAAGGAGGAAACGACGAAGAAGATCGACCAGGTCGAGATCTTCATCGCGCCCGGTCCACGCCTCGGCGACATCGTCGTCGAAGCGCGCGGCCTCAAGAAGGGCTACGGCGACGTGCTCCTCATGGACGACGTGAATTTCACGCTGCCACCCGGCGGGATTGTCGGTGTGATCGGTCCGAACGGCGCCGGGAAGACGACGCTGTTCCGGATGATCACCGGAAAGGAGCAGCCGGATGCCGGCACGCTGCGGCTCGGCGAGACGGTCAAGGTCGGGTACGTCGACCAGTCCCGTGAACTCGATCCCGGCAAGAGCGTGTGGGAGGAAATCACCGATGCGCGCGACATGGTGGAACTGGGCAATCGCGAGGTGGCTTCGCGCGCGTATGTCTCCTGGTTCAACTTCAAGGGACGCGACCAGCAGCGCAAGGTCAGCGAGCTTTCGGGCGGTGAACGCAATCGCGTGCACCTCGCGAAGCTGCTGAAGGGCGGCTCGAACCTGCTGCTCCTCGACGAACCGACCAACGACCTCGACGTGGACACGCTCCGAGCGCTCGAGGAGGCTCTGCTGAATTTCGCCGGCTGCGCCGTCGTCATCAGCCACGACCGCTGGTTCCTCGATCGCATCGCGACGCACATGCTCGCCTTCGAAGGCGACAGCAAGGTCGTGTGGTTCGAGGGGAACTACCAGGACTACGAGGTGGACCGCCACCGCCGCCTGGGTGCCGACGCCGACCAGCCGCACCGCATCAAGTACCGGAAGCTGACGCGATGATCCGGCGCTCGGCGCTGGGCGTTCGGGGCTCGCTGGTGCTCGCCATGCTGGCGGTGAACGCCTGCGGCGGCTCGGGGGAAAAGTCGCGCTTTATCTCCATCGCCACCGGCGGCACGGGCGGCGTCTATTACCCGTACGGCGGTGGCATCGCGAAGGTGCTGAACGAGAGCGTCCCCGGCATCCGGGCGACGGCGGAGGTGACATCCGCTTCGGTGGACAACCTTAAGCTGATTCGCGACGGGAAGGCCGATATCGCGTTCACGCTCGCCGACACGCTGGCCGACGCGGTCGCCGGACGAGGGGCGTTCGCGGGCGGCGCGCCGGTTCCGGCGGCGAGCCTCGCGGTCCTGTATTCGAACTCCACCCAGCTCGTCGTCCTCGCTTCGTCCGGCATCACGTCGGTCGCCGGATTGAAGGGGAACATCGTCTCGACCGGTTCGCCGGGAAGCGGAACGGAGGTAATCGCGTTCCGGGTGCTCCGAGCCGCCGGGCTCGACCCCGACACTGACATCTCGAAGCAGGGGCTCGGCGTGTCGGAATCGGCCGACGCGCTGAAGGACGGCAAGATCGACGCGTTCTTCTGGAGCGGAGGGCTTCCGACGCCGTCGCTTCAGGATCTTTCGCACACGTCCGGCATCACCATCCGGATGATCCCGAGCGCCGACCTGGTGCCCGCGCTGCAGCGCGAGCATGGCAATCTCTACTTCCCGATTGAGATTCCCGCCGGCACCTACCCGGGCGTGACGGCGGCCGTGCCGGTTGTCGGCGTGGCGAACGTGCTCGTCGTCAACCGCTCCATGCCGGACGATCTCGCGTACCAGATCACGAAAGCCATCTTCGAGCACCAGTCCGAGCTTGCCGCGATCCACCCCGAGGCGCGCAACTTGTCGATCCAGGCCGCGCAGGTCGGGTCACCAGCCCCGTTTCACCCAGGCGCGCAACGGTACTTCGACGAGCGCAAGTAGGCTCAAGGCTCAAGGCTCAGGGGGCAAGGCTCAAGCCCCTGTGAGCCCCAGCCGCTGCGTGTTCTCCTGCACCGGTTCCTCCACCTCGCCAGGGCTTCGCAAATCGGCTTGTCGGCTGGCGATGAATCCCAGCGCGGCGTAGAGGGTCAACGCGATGGCGACGAAGGTGCCGATGCCCCTGGGACTCGCGAGAGCCGCGCGCTCCAGCCATCCGATCCAGTAGACCGCCGCGATTCCAGCGAACAGGTAGACCGGGCCGCGTGTCTTCAGTGTGCCGCTCGGGGTATAGGCACACGCCAGTGGCAGGCGTTCGGCGCCGAGCGTCGCCACCTGCAGCAGCACCGCGCCCAGAAGCGTGCCGAGCAGCGCATGTGCGCCGGCGCCGCGGAGGCCGAGCGGTACCGCATAGATCGGCGCCAGCAGCAACGTCGTGGGGACGATCACGCCTGCGACGGCAAACCGCTTGACTCCCGCCACATAGTGCCGCGCATCGCCCAGCCACGCGACGTGGAACACCCAGTTGGCCCGCAGGTCCGCGGGTAACCCCATCGCGTGGCGGAACCCGATCACGACCGCGATCACCGCGACAACCTGCGGCGCGAGCAGCAGCACCGGGACGTCCGGGCGTTGCCCGGCGCTGGCGACGAACGGCAGGAGGATGATCGTGAACGCGATGGCGACCGCCGCAGAGGTCGCCATCGAGATGCGGTGGGGCAGGCTCCGGACGACGCATCGACACGCGAACCAGTACCCCGCGCCTGGGCCACCGGATGCCTGGCGATCATCGCATTCACGATGCGCGTGGTCATGCGGGCGGCAAGCGTTCGGCCGCCGCTGCTCGCAGCGGGTGGCGCTCCATCGATGCGCCGGTTGTTCCACCAGTAGGCCGGCAGGGCGGTTATGGCCGTGGCGGCCAGCGCGATCACCGCGACCAAAGCCAGCCCGGCGAACGCCGGCTGTGCGCTGGAATAGATGGTCGCGAGCCGCGCTTCCTGGCCCGCGACCCAGCGGGGCAGCTCTCCATGTGGAAGGCCACTCATGATGTCGCCGACAAGGTACTCGTGCAGGCTGACGAACCAGAGAGGCGGGATCCGCCAGCGCAGCGGCGCTGGCTCGACCAGCCACCGCTGCGCGACACCGGACGACAGTCCAGGTAGCAGCAGCAGGCTGACGATACCGGCAACCGTGAGTGTTGCGTGCACGGGCACCGACACGCGCATGAAACGCGCGGTACCGAGCGCGGCATGGAGGAGTTCGCGCACGGCGAGCACCGCGAGGAACCCGAATGCGCCCGCTGACAGCGCGACGAGCGCGTGCGCGAGCAGCAGCTTGCCGGTATCCACGAATCCGATGGGCAGCTTCGCGACGACCAGCAGAGGAAAGAGCACGCTGGTGACGGCGTTCAACACGATGGCGGCGCCGCCGGCGACGATCACGACCGAGGCCAGCTTGGCGCGGACGATCGTGCGACGCTCGATCGGCAGCGGCCGAGGATCGCGATGTCGCGCGCGTCTAGCGAGAGCGCGTTCCACGACGCGAGCGCGGCGAGCGCCATCACCGTCATCGAAATGCCGAACAGGAAGAACCAATCGTCGAGGGCCGGGACCGCGGTGCGACCCGGCGACTGGAAGACCTGCAGGACGGACTTGAGCGACATCATGAGGTGACGAACAGGCCGCCGGCGATCAGCCCGGCCGAAATCGCCGCCAGCATTTCGTGCCGGTCGGCGTCCGGGGAGATGAGGTCGTTGTCCAGGAACCGCCGGACGAAATGCCTCCGCAGCAGGCGTTCAGGCACGGCGCGCCACCACGTCCGCGATGTCGTTCGCGGTCTGCTCGGGATCGGCGTGCATGACCAGTTGTGCGAACACTTCTTCGAGCGAGCCTCTCGCCATCAGCGCGCGCAGCTGCGCCACCGAGTCGTCGGCGACGACCTTGCCGTGGTGCAGCACGATGACGCGATCGCAGACGCGTTCGACCACCTCGAGAATGTGCGAGCTGTAGAGGATGGCCTTGCCCCGCCGGGCCAGCGCCTTCAGGAGGTGCCGGAGCACGAGGGAGGTCGTGACGTCGAGGCCTGACTCCGGCTCGTCGAACACCAGGAAATCCGGGTCGTGCAGGAGCGCCGCCGAGATCAGCACCTTCTGCCGCATACCTTTCGAGTAGGTCGCAATGGACTGCTCGGTCGCGCCGGTCAGGCCGAACAGCCCGAGCAGATCGCCGATCTTGACGATCGAGGAACGCCGCCGGCAGCGCGCGCAGGCTGCCGACGAACTCCAGGTATTCGCGGCCCGACAGGAACGGATAGAGGTGCGCCTCCTCGGGAACGTATCCGAGGCGCCGGCGATACCCAATCGGGTCCGCGCTGATGTCGCATCCGTCGAACCAGACCGTGCCACGCGTCGGCTCGGTGAGGCCGGTGACCAGCCGCGCGGTCGTGGACTTTCCGGAGCCGTTCGGCCCGAGGTAGCCGACCACCTCTCCGGGCTGGACGACGAAGCTCACGTCGTTGACGGCGGGGATACCGAAGTACTGCTTCACGAGGTGTCGCGCTTCGAGCATGTGTCAGCCTTACTCGTGCTGGAGGATCGCGAGTGGATTCAACCGTGCGGCATGCCTGGCAGGCCACAGGCTCATGGTGAGCGCGACGGCACCGAGAAACGCGTTGACGATCAGCAGGTTCGTCAGCGTAAAGAACACATGCGAAGTGCCAAAGAGTCGCTCCCATACGAACGTCAACAGGCATCCTGCCGCGGCCCCGTAAGTGACCCGTCGCGCAGCGTCCCGCAAGATGAGCGCCGTAACCTGCTCGGGTTGACTTCCCAGCGTCATGCGGATGCCGATCTCGTGGCGGCGCTGTGCCACGGCGTGCCACGTAAGCGAGGAGAGGCCGCCGGCCGACAGGCCGAGCGCGATCAACGCGATCGCGGTGATGAGGACTTCCGACACGCGGGCGTTCCACGTGAGGTTCCAGACGGCCTCCTCGTACCAGCGCACCGCGTATGTCGCGAGCACCGGGTCGATTTGGCGAATCGCCTCGCGAGCCGCATCGATGACCGGCGTCATAGGGCCCCGCGCGCGAATGAAGACGATCGGCGCCTGGCCCGACAGCGTCCAGATCGGCACATACGCGACCGGGACAGGCCGGGGCGTGCCCTGGCCGATGGTACGGGAGATGCCCACGATGGTGAGCCAGGGCCCGCTCGCCTCGTCGCCCTGCGAGAGCGTGATGCGACGGCCGATGGGATCGGCGCCCGGAAAATACGCGCGGGCGAAGTGCTCGTTGACAATCGTGACCGGGTGGCCGGGAAGACCGTCCTGCGCGGTGAAAGGCCTTCCCTCAACCAGCGGTATCCCCAGGGTGTGGAAGTATCCCGGGTCGACACCGACTGCTGGAATCGACGGCGCGGCAGCCTTGCTTCCGTCGCGCCCCTCGATGGCCAGTTTCAGCGCAGCGGCGCCGGCGCCCGGCATCGTCGTTGCGACCCCGACGGCGGTGGCGGACCGAATCGACTGCAGCGCCTCGCGCAGCCTTCCGAACAGCGCCCGCCGCTCCAACGGTGACGTGTGACCGGGCGGCAGCGCGAGGCGCATCGTCACGATTCCCGTGCCGTCGATCGGCCATCCTCGGTCCGCATTCAGGAAGACCCGCAGGGTACCGGCGACCGAGCAGAGCAGCATCACGCTGACAGCCAGTTGCGCGGTCAGCAGCGCCGTGGTCCAGCGCCGCGTTCTCCGGCCGGAACTGGCGCCTGCGCCCGACATCGCGAGAGGCGCGATCGTGTTACGGCCCACGGTGTGAAGGGCTGGCGCCAGCCCGGACAGAAGCACGGTCCCGACGCATGCCAGCGCGAGCATGGCGATCACGCGGCCGTCCATCGTGTACTCGATCCAGTACGGGAGCCCGCCGTCCGGGATGGCGCTGCTGAACACGCGCAGACCAATGGCAGACAGGAACAGCCCGATTGCGCCGGCACACGCCGCGAGCAGCGCACCTTCCACCAGCACCTGCCTGACGAGGCGCGCCCGGGACGCTCCAAGCGCGCGGCGGACAGCCATCTCCCGCTCACGGCGGACGGAACGCGCCAGCATGAGGTTGGCCACGTTGAAGCACGCGATCATCACCAGCAGGACTCCGACCGTGAAGAACGCGAGCCACACGCGGCTGGTGAGCTTCCCGTTGAAGACCTCGTTGATCGGCGAGACTTTCAACTGGATGGGCGCTTCCTCCGACGGCGGAGATCCAACCTGTGCGTCCAGCCCAAGGCGTGTCAGTTCCTCTTCCGCCTGCTGGCGGGTGATGTCCCGGGCCGGCAGCCCAATCGCCTCGATGGAGCGCGCCGAGGATGCTGCACCCTGGCGGGCGGGGCCCTGCGCCAGGGCAAGCCAGACGTCGGCATTATCGGGGAACCTGAACTGGTGGCGGAGCACGCCGACGATCACGGCGCGAGCGCCGGCAACCTGCACCGGCGTGCCAAGGACGGCGGGATCGCGGTGATAACGCGCGTTCCACAGTGATTCGCCTATCAGTACCACCGGCTGGGCGCCGGCCCTGTCGTCGTCGGCTTGCAGTCCGCGTCCGGTACCGGCTGCTCACTCAAGAGGGGCAGCGTTGCTGGCGACACGTAGGCGATTGTCACCCGGTCGGCTGGCATCGCGTCGTCGATCAGCACGCCCGCCGTGCTTTCGAAGCCCGCAACTGCCTCCATTGTGCCGGCGGATCGGACGGCGTCGAATTCCGCAAGCGTGAGCGGCCGATCCTCGCCCTTCGGGTTGGTCGACGCAACGTAGAGCAGCCTCGCGGCGTGCTCGACAGGCAGGCCCCGGATGCAGTGCGCATTGACGATGGTGAAGAGCATGTTGTTCACGCCGATCCCCAGCGACAGGACGACGACGGCGCTGATTGACAGCGCGCGCTCCTTCCGAAGCAACCGAAGCGCGTACCGGCAATCCTGCGCGATCTCGTGCGCGAGCCGGGTGCCGCGTGCGTCCCGACACTGCTCCTTCACCTGCTCGAGCCCGCCGAATTCGAGACGGGCCTGGCGTCGCGACTCGTCGGGAGAGAGGCCGGCGCGCATCTTCTCGGCGACAAGTTCCTCGTAGTGGAACCGCAGTTCGTCGTCCAGTTCGCGTTCGAGCCGGTCGCGGCGCCAGAACGCCGCCACCAGGTCATGACGGGTCCCCTTCGGCAATGGCGAAGAACAACCGCATCGCTTCCGACAGGCGTGCCCAGTTCTCCGTGTGGGTCTTCAGCTGCACGCGCCCCTTTTTCGTGATTCGGTAGAACTTGGCGTCTGCGGCCCGTCTCCGTTTCGCGCCAGTCGGCGGCGAGTAGCCTTCGATTCTCCAGCCGATGAAGGGCGGGATAGAGCGAGCCCTGCGGCACCTGGACGACGCCGCCCGAGATGCGGCGCATCCGCTGGGCCAGCGCATACCCGTGGATCGGGCCCAGCGTGGCGACCTGGAGGATCATCAGATCGAGAGTGCCCTGGGGGAGGTCGGATCGGTCTGTCATCGGCGACGCCTCCGGCTTCTGCATATCCATAGCCGATCGACAGGTAGAAGCGCAAGGTTGTCTTGACGCTCGTGTATGATTCTGTCACCCTTACACATGGGGGCTGTCATGCGGACCAACATCGACATCGACGACGATTTGATGCGGGAGGCGCTTCGCGTGAGCGGTGTCCGGACGAAACGGGCGGCAGTGGAAGAGGCGCTTCGGCTCCTCATTCAGACACGCGGCCAGGCGGATATCCGCCGGCTCAGAGGGAAGATCGCGTGGGAGGGAGATCTCGGC
This sequence comes from uncultured Acidobacteriota bacterium, assembly GCA_963817635.1. GTDB lineage: Bacteria > Acidobacteriota > Vicinamibacteria > Vicinamibacterales > 2-12-FULL-66-21 > CAWFPR01. The sequence continues at coordinate 187,220 of CAWFPR010000013.1, forward strand.
GCCTCGCGCCGTTCGCGCGTCGCAGGGTGACCCGCGATGGTCATCGTGGACAGCACGGTCTGGGTAGATTTCTTCAACGGCTTTCAGACACCTGAAACCGACTGGCTCGATTTCGAACTGGAGCGGCAGCGGCTGGGCATCACGTCCCTGATTCTGTGCGAGGTCCTCCAGGGCATTCAGCGTGAGCGCGACGCGGCGGAGATCCGCGGTGCTCTGCTGCGTTTCGCCGTATTCGACAGCATTCCCGCGGACGTCGCCGTGGCGGCCGCCCGGGCGTATCGCGACCTGCGCAGGCGCGGAGTCACGGTGCGAAAGACCGCCGACCTCCTCATCGCCAGCTTCTGCATCCACGGGCAGCACGCGCTGCTGCACCGCGATCGCGATTTCGATCCGTTCGAACAGTTCATGGGACTCACCGTCGTCCACCCCTGAGGCGGCCCGGAGGGTCGCCGCGAGCCAGCGTTCAGGCCGTGGCATAATCCCGCCACCGCATGCTCCCAGGCGAACTCCCCGAGGTTCCGTCAGACGAGGCACCCGTCCGCCAGCTCGGCGGGGTGGCGGGGCGGCTGGCGCTGGTCCTCTCGGTGGGCCTGTCGCTCTACGCGCTCTACTGGGTCCTCTTCATCGTCCAGCCGCAGATCTACCGGGTCAGCTTCCTCCTCGTCGCGCTCGTGCTCACGTTCCTGCTGTTTCCCCGGCGGCGAGGGGACCTTCGCGGTGTGTCGCCCTTCGACTGGGTCCTGATCGCGACGACGATCGTCGCGCTCTCGTGGCCCATCGTCGATTTCAACGTGTTCGTGTATCGGGCCGCCGATCCGCGCGCCCACCGATCTCGTGCTCGGCGGGCTCACCGTGCTGCTCGTGCTCGAGGCGACGCGGCGGTCGGTCGGGGCGATCCTGCCGGTGACGGCCCTGGCGTTTCTCGTGTATGCCTACCTCGGGCCCCTCTTCGACAACATCGGCCTGCCGGTGCTGGCTCACCGCGGATACGGGATCGACCGTCTGATCGGCACGCTCTACATGACGCTCGAGGGCATCTTCGGCGTGCCGCTCGACGTGGCGGCGACCTACATCATCCTCTTCACGATCTACGGCGCGGTGCTCGAGTACTCAGGTGCCGGCGCGTTTTTCATCGACTGGGCGATGGCGGCGATGGGACGATCCCACTCCGGCGCGGGTCCGGGCCGCACCGTCACGCTCGCGGGGTTCCTGCTCGGCACGGTCTCGGGCAGCGGTGTGGCGACGACGGTTATGCTGGGGTCGGTTGCGTGGCCGCTGCTGAAGAAGGCGGGCTACAAGCCGGAGACCGGCGGCGCGATCCTGAGCGCCGCCGGCATCGGCGCACTGCTGTCGCCGCCGACGCTGGGTGCGGCTGCGTTTCTCATCGCCGAGTTCCTGCGCATCTCGTACCTGCAGGTGCTCGTCATGGCGACGGTGCCGACGCTGCTCTACTACCTGTCCATCTTCCTGATGATCGAGGCCGACTCGCGCCGCCTGGGGGCGCAGCCCGCCGCCGTCGACACGCCGGGTCTCGGCGCCCTCACCGCGCGCTACTGGTATCACTTCACGTCGCTTGGCGCGATCGCGGTCCTCATGATTGGCGGCATGTCGGCGTTCCGCGCCGTGTTCTGGGCGACGGTGCTCGCCTTCGCCCTGAGCTTCGTGCGCCGGGAGAGCGCCCTCACGCCGGCGCGCCTGGTCGCCGCCCTGCGGGCCGGTGGCGCGGGTGTGCTCGGCGTGGCCGCGACCACCGCGACCGCCGGCGTCATCGTCGGCGTCGTGACGCTCACCGGCCTCGGCCTGAAGATCGCCGGCATCATCGTTGCGATGGCGGGGGGCCACTTGTTCCTCACGGTCGTGTATTCGGCGATCGCCGTGTGGCTCCTCGGCCTGGCGGTGCCGGTGACGGCCTCGTACATCATCGCGGCGGTGATGGTCGCGCCCGCCCTCGTCCAGGCCGGCGTCCCCGAGGTCGCCGCGCACATGTTCATCTTCTACTACGCCGTGCTGTCCGAGGTGAGCCCGCCCACCGCGCTGTCCCCGTTCGCCGCGGCCGCCATCACGGGCGGCAATCCGTTCAGGACGATGATGCTGACGTGGAAGTACACGCTGCCGGCCTTCCTGGTGCCATTCGTGTTCACGCTCAGCCCGCAGGGTATGGGGGTCCTGCTCCAGGGGCCGCCCGTCGACATGGTGATGGCGTCGGTCACGGCGGCCATCGGGGTCGCCGCGCTCGCGGCGGGGCTGGGTGGCTGGTTCGTCCATGCCGCCAGGCCCGCCGAGCGGGCGCTGCTGATCGCAGGAGGGCTCCTCCTGACGTATGCGGCCGGGTGGGCCGACGTAGCCGGGTTGTCGATACTGGCCGTGGTGTCAATCTTGCATTTTCTTCGGCATTCCCCGGCTTCGACCGCAGACAATGCGCGCTAAGGTAGTGAAACGCAAGGGTTTGTGGATACGTAGAGGGCGATGGTTCTGCAGACGGCAGCTCGTCGGGACACTTTAGGCCTGCCGAAAAATGGCAGAGTGCCGAAAATTGTCCATGGTTGTCTGGCGGAAAGCGGACCGTCCGGCCGAACAGGGTGTTACATGAAGGCATTGCGCAGGGGCCCGTCGCGCGGCGACGCCGGCTTCACACTAATCGACATGTTGTTCGTCGTTGCGCTGATTGTGCTGCTCTCCTCGCTCGCCATCCCCGGGCTGATGCGGGCGCGCGGCGCCGCGCAGGCGGCCTCGGCGCTCGGGACCATTCGGGTCATCAACAGCGGCGAATTGAGCTTCGCGATCAGTTGTGGGCTCGGCTTCTATGCGTCCGACCTGCCCTCGCTGGGGATTGCGCCTCCGGGCGCCAGCGAGGCCTTTCTGGGCGATGAATTGACGTCCGGACCCACTGTCGTCAAGAGTGGCTACATGCTCAGTCTCGCCGGGACGCCCGCCGGAGGCGCGCCCGCGGCGTGCAACGGGCTCGGGCCCGGCGCGACCTCCCCGGCATACGCGGCCGTGGGGGACCCTCTGGACGGAGGTGGCGCAACTCCCAGGTTCTTCGGCACCAATTCGGACGGCGTGATCTACGAAGCGACCGCCACGCTGGCGGCCGTCATGCCCGAATCCGGGCCGCCGCCGATCGGCGCGCCCATCAAGTAAGCGTTTCGTCTGCCGGTGGCGTCATTCCCCCTGACGCCGTCGGCTCCTCTTTAGCGGGCGTCCGCCCGACTCCAAAACGTATTTCTGGTATCGTTCCCCCGTTTCAACGGAGGCTTCCCTTGATGTACAGACGCAGCCCGCGCTCGACTTTCGTGGCGTTCGCGCTGGCGATGGCGGTGGCCGCCTCGGCGGCGGCCCAGGCGCTCACCAGCCCGAAGCAGTTCTTCGGCTTCAATATCGGCGACGACTACCAGCTCGTGAACTACACGCAGTTCGTCCAGGTACTGGCAGAAGCTCGATAAGGAGTCCGACCGCATGAAGGTGGTCGAGATTGGCAAGACCGCCGAAGGGCGGCCGCAGCTGATGGCGATCATCACCTCTCCCGAAAACTTCAAGAAACTCGATCGCTACAAGGAGATCTCCCGTCGGCTGGCGCTGGCGGAAGGGCTGACCGACGACCAGGCACGCGCGCTCGCGAAGGAAGGCAAGGGCGTCGTGTGGTTCGACGGCGGGCTGCACGCGACCGAGGTGCTCGGTGCGCATCAGCTGATCGAAACCGTCTATCAGCTCGTCAGCCGGAACGACCCGGAAACCCTGCGACTCCTCAACGACCTCGTGATCCTCGCCGTGCACGCCAATCCGGACGGCATGGAACTGGTGTCGAACTGGTACATGCGCGAGAGCGATCCGCTCAAACGCTCCACCGGGGGGATTCCCAGGCTCTACGAGAAGTACGCGGGGCACGACAACAACCGCGACTTCTACATGTCCAACCTGCCGGAGAGCATCAACATGAACAAGGTGCTCTATACCGAATGGTTCCCGCAGGTGATGTACAACCATCATCAGACCGGGCCGGCCGGCACCGTCATGTTCGCGCCTCCGTTCCGCGATCCCTTCAACTACAACTTCGATCCGCTGGTGCCGATCGGCATCGACATTGTCGGCTCCGCGATGGCGAACCGCTTCGTGGCCGAAGGCAAGCCCGGGGTGACGAGCCGGAAGGGGTCGAGCTACTCGACGTGGTGGAACGGCGGCCTGCGCACGACCGTGTACTTCCACAATATGATCGGCCTGCTGACCGAGACGATCGGCAACCCGACGCCGATCAACATCCCGTTCATTCCGTCCAAGCAGCTGCCGGACTCGAGCCTCTACTATCCGATCGAGCCGCAGCAGACCTGGCACTTCCGCCAGTCGATCGACTATTCCGTGACGGCCAACTACGCCGTCTTCGACGTCGTCTCCCGCAACCGCGATACCTTCCTCTACAACATCTACCAGATGGGGAAGAACTCGATCGAGCGGGGGAGCCGCGACAACTGGACCAATACCCCGCGGCACGTCATCGCGGCCCAGGCAGCGCTCACGCCGGCCGGCGGCGGACGCGGGCGCGGCGGCGCGGCGGTGCCGTCCGGCGATGAACCTCCCGCGGCGGCTCCGGCCGGTGGCGGGCGCGGCGGACGCGGGGCCACGCTCGAAGACTTCACGAAGCTGCTCCGCGACCCGAACATGCGCGACCCGCGCGGCTACATCATTCCGGCCGACCAGGCGGATTTCGGCACCGCCACGAAGTTCATCAACACACTGCTGAAGGTGGGCGTCACGGTGCACAAGGCGACGGCCCCGTTCGCAGTGAACGGGAAGAACTACCCGGCCGGCTCGTACGTCGTGAAGGCCGCGCAGGCATTCCGGCCGTACGTGATGGACATGTTCGAACCCCAGGACCATCCTGACGACATCCCGTATCCCGGCGGACCGCCGACCCGGCCGTACGATAACGCGGGCTGGACCCTGGCGTACCAGATGGGGGTGCAGTTCGATCGCATCATGGACGGGTTCGACGGACCGTTCCAGAAGGTGGACGGACTGCAGAAGCCGATGCCCGGGACGGTCACTGGCGCGCCCGGCGCCGCCGGCTACCTGCTCAGCCACGCGGCCAACGATTCGTTCACGGCCATCAACCGGCTCGTGGCCGCTGGCGAGGACGTGGCGTGGCTCACGAGCGGCGCGAAGCAGGGGGCGTTCTTCGTGACGGCGAAGCCCACCACCCGCGCTGCGCTCGACAAGATCGCCGCGGATCTCGGATTGACCATCGAGGCGGTCGCATCGCGTCCGGCGGGGAACGCCATCGCGCTGCGCAAGCTGCGTATCGCGCTCGCGGATCAGTACGGCGGCTCGATGCCGTCAGGCTGGACCCGCTTCATCCTCGAGCAGTTCGAGTTCCCCTTCGACGTGGTCTACCCAAAGGCGCTCGATGCCGGGAATCTCTCGAGCAAGTACGACGTCATCATCTTCCCGTCGGGTGTCGGACCGTCGGTGGGCGGCCGGGGCGGCCGCGGCGGCGGAGGCGGGGGTGGACGCGGCGGCGGCCCCAGCAATATCCCCGCGGAATACGACGCGATGGTGGGAGCCTACACCGCGGCCCAGACCGGGCCCCAGATCAAGAAGTTCGTCGAGGACGGCGGAACGATTCTGGCAGTCGGCCGTTCGGCGTCGAACCTCGCGGAAGTGCTCGGACTGCCGATCGACAACCAGCTCGTCGAACGTTCGGCGGATGGCTCGACGACGCCGCTGCCATCGGAGAGGTACTACGTGCCGGGGTCGATCCTGCGGCTGGCGGTGGACAACACCGACCCGATTGCGCAGGGCTTCGACAAGCACGTGGACGTCTTCTTCGACAACAGCCCGGTCTTTTCGCTCGGCCCTGAAGCCATCATGAAGGGCATCAGGCCCGTGGCCTGGTTCGACTCGCCGACGCCGCTGCGCAGCGGCTGGGCCTTCGGTGAGGGCTATCTCGACGGCGGCATCGAGGTGATCGACGCGAGCATCGGCAAGGGCAAACTGTACATGTTCGCGCCCGAGATCACGTTCCGCGCGCAGCCGCACGGCACGTTCAAGTTCCTGTTCAACGGTCTGTACCTGGCGGCGCAGGCGCCAGGCGGCGGAACGGTCGGCAGCAAGTAGGGCGCTCAGGGCTCAGGCTCAAGGCTCAGGGCTCAGGGCTCAAGCAAGAGCATTCATGACAAAGGCCGGCACGTGAAGTGCCGGCCTTTGTGTTCTTTCCCTAAGCCCTAAGCCCTCTATCGCCGCCGAAGGCCCTTCTTCGCGGCGGCCTTCCGCTTCGGCGCGGCCCTTCGTGCGGCGGCCTTCTTCTTCGGTGCCGCGCGCTTCGCGGCGGCCTTCTTCTTCGACGCTGCGCGCTTCGCGGCGGCCTTCTTCTTCGGCGCTGCGCGCTTCGCGGCGGCCTTCTTCTTCGGCGCCGCGCGCTTCGCGGCGGCCTTCTTCTTCGGTGCCGCGCGCTTCACGGCGGCCTTCTTCTTTGGCGCGGCGGGCATCACCGCCGCCCTCTTCGGGGCGGCGGCCTTCTTCGCGGCCGGTTTCGCCCGCTCCATCCTGCCCCCGCCCGCGCTGTCCGGCGCCGGTCCCTGAATTTCCGTGATCGTTTCAACGATTTCCGTCACGATCACGTCGTTACCGTCGAACGGGCTGCCATCGATGTCGTCTGGGTGTGGCAGCAGGGTCTCGTCGTCTGGCTCGTCCTGGTACGGTTCGTCTGCCATCGCGTATCGTCTCCTTGTCCGTGGATTGACCTGACTGCGGTCAGCGGCCTCCCCCCGTGCGCGCCGGCGGTGTCGGCGGGGCAGGCATCTGATCCTTGCTGAAGCGCGGCAGCATCTCGTCGCGCATGGCGAGCTCGTAGACTGCCGCCGCAATCGAGATCGCCGATTTCTTCACGTCGTCTTCGATGATGCGCTCGTAGGTGTCGAGCGACGTATGCCAGGTGTAGGTGCCGTATTCGATGGGATCCTGGCTGAGCCCGATGCCCGGCAGGCCGGCCTCGTTGAAGGTCGTGCTGTCGGTGCCGCCCGAACGCCGGCTGTTCGTGGCAATCGCACCGGCGACACCAAGATCGGCGAACGGCGCGAATGCTTCGCGCAGCACGGTGGCGGCTTCGTCCGGGCCGAAGACGCTGGCGCCGCGAATTCGGCCCGTGCCCGAGTCCACGTTCAGGTACCCGTCGAAGGTCGCGAACTCGGGCTTCTGGGCCTCGTACGTGCCGAAGTGCTGCGCGACGTAGGCCTTCGAGCCCAGCAGACCCTCTTCTTCACCCCCCCAGAGCGCGACCCGGATCGTTCGCCGCGGCTGCACGCCGAGCGCCTTCAGGATGCGGGCCGCCTCCATCATCACCGCGCAGCCGATGGCGTTGTCGGTGGCGCCCGTCGCCGCATGCCACGAATCCAGGTGCCCGCCGAGCATGACCACTTCGGCCTTCTTGTCGGTCCCGGCGATTTCGGCGATCGCGTTGTACGAAGTCGTGCCTTCGGGGTACGCGTGATTGACGATCGTGAACTCGAGCTTGACCGGGCTCCCGTCCGCGATCAGGCGCGAGATTCGCCCGTAGTCCTCATTGCGGAGGATCACGGTGGGCACGGCCTTCGTCACGTCGTAGGTGCTGTTCTGAAACGCGCGAATCTGGCCGTGGTCGCGCCCGGCATCGTTCACGCGCACGAGCGCGCCGCCAGCAACGAGCATGGCATCGACCTGGAGGTTGACTTGGCGCGCGGGTACGCGCCCCTGGCTGGGAGATGGGGCCGGTTGGCCGCGGCGGCCACCCCGCGCGGCCGGCGGTGTGTTCGGGTCGTACTGCCGCCGCACGTCGTCATCGTTGCGGCGCAGGGGAGCCTTGTCGATCGTCACGGGCACGACGATGGCCTTGCCGACCAGGACGATCTTGCCGGCGACGGTGCCCTTCGTCGCGGCGATCCACGCCGCCAGCTCTTCGGCGGTCGGGTTGGCCGGCGGCACGATCTGGACGGCATCGCCGCTCGCGGTGCCCTTCGTCGACGGTGTCCACCCCAGCACTTCTCCGACGAGGCTGTCCTTCACGGGGGCGACGATGAAGCCCGAGAAGCGCTCGTTGAGCCAGCCGGGATGCCCGAAATCCCACGGTTCGAGGTGGGCGTTGGTGAGGCCCCACTCGGTCATCTGCTTGAGCGTCCATTCGGCTGCCGCTTTGTAGTTCGGGGAGCCGATCAGGCGGGGACCGTACACATCCGTCAGGTAGTGCATCGTCCGCATGATCTGGGAGTGGTCGCTCTCTTCGGCGCGTATCTTCGCGTTGATTTCGTCGTTGAGGCGTTCCGGTGCCGTCGTGGGAGTCGCGACAGCAGCCAGGACAATCACGACGGCGGTGGCGGTCTTGAACATGGCAGCTCCCTCGAGTTCGTGGATGATTGCGCATAGTAGCAGAGCGCTGCGCAAAGCGTGCACCCAATGTAAAGTGACAGGCAGGATGTGGCGCCGCGCGCTCGTGATCGTCGTGGCCGTCGGGGGCGCCGTGCCCGCCGCGGCCCAGGTCCGGAGCGACGAACGGGTCGAGGTGGCGCGGGTCCTGGTCGACGCGAGGGTGACGGATAGGCAGGGACGGCCCGTTCGCGACCTGCGGGCCGCCGATTTCCAGGTGGAGATCGACGGTAGCGCCGCGCCGGTGGAGTCAGCGACGTGGATCGGCTACGCGTCCTCCACTCTCGGCGCCGGCTCCGACGGGGCGGTTACGTCCACGCCGGCCGCGGTGAGCCCGGCCCAACCCGGCCGGTTGACCGTCTTCATGTTTCAGCACAGCCTCGAACGGTCCAGGATCGGCGGGATGCTCCAGATGATGCACGAGTCCGCCCGATTCGTCGATCGGCTTGGGCCGTCCGACCGGGGGGCCGTGGTTGTTTTCGACTCGCGCCTGCGCGTCTGGCAGGATTTCACGACCGACCGGGTGCGGCTGTCGGAGGTGCTGGGGCGGGGCATCCTGTTCGAGCGTCCGGACGAGGAACCGGCGCCGGGGGTTTCGCTCGTGGCCTCCCTGGACCGCGACGCCGCCGAGCACGCCGCCAGCATGGAGGAGGCGCTGCTGGTGGTCGCGCGGGCGCTGCGGCCGATCGAGGGCGCCAAATCGCTGGTGATTTTCGGACACGGTTTCGGCTCGTTCACCCCCCTGGCCGGCTCGCCGACCGGGATGGCCCTCCTGGGACCCGACTACGAAGCGGCGCGCGAGGCCCTGATTGCCGCGCGCGTCACGGTCTTTGCCTTGGATATCACCAACGCCGACAGCCACACGCTCGAGGGCGGGTTGATCGCGGCAGCCGAGGATACCGGCGGGTTCTACGCCAAGGTCAATATTCAGCAGGCGGCGGCGATGGACCGGCTGGAGGGAGCACTCGACGGCTACTACCTGCTGGCCGTCGAGCGCCCGGCGACCAGCCGCGGACGTCACGACATACGGGTCAGCACGACCGTCTCGAAGGCGACCGTCTCGGCGCGGCGGTACTACGTTGACTGACACCTACGCGTACCACCAGCAGATCCTGGACGAACTCGCGCGTCATGGGTTGACGCCGGCACCCACGAGTTCGCCACAGCGGCTGCGCGATGCGGTCCGGGACCTCTACAAGTACCAAATCCGCCGTCTCCGGGACGCGTATCTTGCCGGGGCCTTTCCGAAGCCGGAGTTCGCCGGCCGGGTCATCGAGCTTCGCAAGCGTTACTGGCTGTTGTCCATTCCGACCGAATTGTGGCTGCTGCCCGCCGTGCCAAAGCCGCCGGCGGCGAGATAGGATCCGTGGATGCAGGATATCGAGAAGCTGGGGCTGTTCTACCTCGGTCGCGAGTACGATCTGGCCGCGGGCACACGTCTCGAGGCACCCGTGCTGTACGACTCGCGCGACCTGGTGACTCACGCGGTCTGCGTCGGGATGACGGGGAGCGGCAAGACCGGTTTGTGCCTCTCGCTGATCGAGGAAGCCGCCATTGACGGCGTTCCAGTGATTGCCATCGATCCCAAAGGCGATCTGGGCAATCTCCTCCTCACGTTTCCGTCGCTCGCCCCGGCCGACTTCGCGCCGTGGGTGGATCCGGACGAGGCCCGCCGGGCCGGGACGACGCCGGCGGCGTACGCGGCGGACCAGGCCGAGACGTGGCGAAAAGGAATCGCCGACTGGGGCCAGGATCCCGCCCGCATCGAACGGCTCAGGGCTTCGGCCGATTTCGCCATCTACACGCCCGGCAGCCGCGCGGGTCTTCCGGTCTCGGTCCTCAGTTCGTTCGCGGCCCCAGAGCCCGCGCTCCGCGACGATCCCGAGATGCTGGCCGAGCGCGCCGGCGGGACGGCCACGAGCCTCCTGTCGCTCGCCGGCGTGGACGCCGAGCCCCGCAGCCGTGAGCACACGCTCATCGCCTCGCTCCTGGCCGCAGCCTGGAAGGAGGGGCGCGATCTCGATCTTGCGACGCTCATTCAGCAGGTGCAGGCTCCTCCGTTCAACCGGCTTGGCGTGGTCGACCTGGACTCGTTCTTTCCACAGAAAGACCGGTTCGAGCTGGCGATGCGCTTCAATGCGGTCCTGGCGGCGCCAGGCTTCGACCAGTGGTTCGACGGCGAGCCGCTCGATCCGTCGACGCTGCTGTACACCGCCGAGGGCCGGCCGCGTGTCGCCATCCTGTCGATCGCGCATCTTGGCGACGCCGAGCGGATGTTCTTCGTGTCGCTCCTGCTGAACCAGATGGTTGCCTGGATGCGCGTCCAGAGCGGCACGTCGAGCCTCCGCGCGATCCTCTACATGGACGAGATCGCGGGCTACTTTCCGCCGGTCGCGAATCCGCCGTCCAAGCCGCCGCTGCTCACGCTGCTCAAACAGGCCCGGGCGTTCGGCCTCGGGGTCGTCCTGTCCACGCAGAATCCCGTGGATCTCGACTACAAGGGGCTGGCCAACACCGGAACGTGGTTCCTCGGGCGCCTGCAGACGGAGCGCGACAAGGCCCGCGTCCTCGACGGGTTGCAGGGCGCCGCGGCGGGCGGCCTGGATCGGGCCGAGGCCGATCGCATCCTGTCGGCGCTCGGCAAGCGCACGTTTCTCCTGCACAACGTGCACGAGAAGGGCCCGGTCGTGTTCCAGACCCGCTGGACGCTGTCGTACCTGCGCGGACCGCTGTCGCGCGACCAGATACGCGCACTGATGGCGGAGCGGGCTGATCGGCGTCCGGCCCCCGCGGAGCGTTCAGGGAAAGAAGACAACCCTGAGAAGAGTGCTGCGCCCCAGGGGAAGGACGTGCGTCCGCCTCAGTCCGGTCCGGGGGGCGAAGGGTACGGCGGAGCGCCGATCGTTCCTCCAGGCATTCAGCAGGTCTTCATCCCGGATGGCGGCGATGCGCCGGTCTACACGCCGGTCGTCATCGGCGCGGCCCGGGTGGCCTTCGCCGATGCCGCACTGGGCGTCGACACGTCGCGCGACGTGGTCTACGTCGCCCCCGTCGCCGACGGCGCGGTACCGGTGGACTGGGCGCAGTCGTCGCGGCTCGACGTGGCGCCCGGCGCGCTCGGCAAGGCGCCGGCTGGCGGCGCGAGCTTCCTCACGGTGCCGCAGGCGGCGCTTCAGCCCAGGAGCTTCGCCGTCTGGCAGAAGGCGCTCGCGCAATACCTTGCGCAGGCCGAGAAGATCGAACTCCTCAGGCATGGCCCGACCAGGCTGACGTCGAATCCAGGGGAGTCGGAGCGTGACTTCCGCATCCGGCTGAAGGATGCGATGCGATCGGCGCGCGACGAGGCGGTCGAGGCCGTCCGCCGGAAATATGCCTCACGGCAGGCCGCGCTCGCCGACAGGCTCCGGCGGGCGCAGGGGGTCGTGGAGCGTGAAGCGCAGCAGGCGTCGCAGCAGAAGCTGCAGACGGCCGTCTCTTTCGGCGCCACCGTCCTTGGCGCGCTCTTCGGCCGCCGCGCCGTGTCCACCGGCACGCTCGGCCGGGCCACCACCGCGGTGCGCGGAGTCGGGCGCTCGATGAAGGAAAGCTCCGACGTCAGGCGCGCGTCCGAAGGCGTCGAGGCCGTGCAGGAACAGGTCAGGGATCTCGAGGACAGCATCCGTCAGGAGACGCAGGCACTCGTCGCCGAGTTCGACGCGGTTCCGGCGCTCGATCGCGTGACACTTGCGCCTCGCCGCGGACAAATCACCGTGCAGTTCGTCGCGCTGGGCTGGGATCCGCGGTGACTCGGGCGGCCGGCTGACGCTCAGATTTCGCGCCTGTCGCGGCCGTCCGTGTGGCCGGCGAAGTCGCTGCCGCCGGGCGACACGACCGTGATGGTTGTGGTTGTCTCCTGGCGCCACCCCGACGCGAGCAGCCACAAGCCGGCGAGGTACAGGGCGACCGTGAGCATGGCCACGTAGCCCGTTGCCGCGGAGTGGGGCTGATAGTCAATCGCACCCAGGCTGACGCCTTCGAGCAGCAGCGTCAGCAGCCGCTTGGCGGTCCCGGTCGCCGGCGCATACAGTGTTTCCAGCACGACCCACCGCAGGACCAACGCTCCGGTCAGCAGTACGCCGAGGCTCCGCAGCAGTTGCCGTGGGCCGCTGGTGCCCGCCATCGTCGTCAGGATCTGGATGAAGAAGAAGGTGATGAAGAGGACGTGCAGCAGTCCTGTCTCCGGAACCACCACGTTGAACACCTGCGCCGAGGCCGTCAGCAGCGACACGATGACGACGGTGCCGGACGCGTTCTCGAGGGCCGCACGGTGGCCGTTGACGAGGCGCCCGGTGACCAGGACACCGCCGCGCGCCAGAGTCCCGACGAGCAGCACACCGAGGACCACCACGACCAGCGACGGCGTCAGCCACGCCACGCGCGCGTCGAGCCGCAGACCACCGAGGAGCGTGGCCGTCAGGAAGAGCCCCGGAAGAACGAGCGCCTCGCGGACAGTCGTCATTTCCGGCGCCGGAACACTTTCAGCGGATTGAAGTCGGAGGGCTCGCGCGTCACGCCGCGCGTGAGCTCTGCTTTCAGTTCGTCGGCGGTGTGCATCTCGATCGCCGGGTCATCGACCACGATCCGGTGATCCGGCGCGACCGCAATCGCGCGGTCCACGGCCTCGAGGCCTTTCGTGAACAGGGCGTCGTCGCTGTAGAGCCGTCCCCACCCCTGGCGGTAGTAGCTGTAGGCGATGTAGAACTGCGCCCGCGCGTCGCGGTGTGCCGGGTCTGCCCGATCGAACGCCGCGCGCGCTTCGAGAAACGCATCACGGTGGAAGAACGCCAGGCCGTCCTGCATCGCCTGCTCGTTGATGCTGTAGGCCCCAACGCCGGAAGACAGCCCGCCTGTCACCTCGGCGACCGTCTGGGGCTGCGCGGCGTACAACCAGACGATGAGCGCGGCGTAGAGAATCGAGAGGACAAGCCCGGCTGCACGGACCATCGTTCCACCAGTGTAGCGCTGGTGGGCCCCGTGCGCGTGTCAGCGGAGATCGAGGGCGACGATCTCTTTCTCGTTGCGGACGAAGAGCGTCGTCCCGCTGAGCGTCGGGACCGTCCAGGAGCGGCTGTCGAGGATTTGAGCCTTGGCCTGCAGCACCAGGCCGGTGTCGCCCGGCGTGGCGATGGCCAGGTTGCCGTCCTCGTCGAGGAGGATCAGCCGGGATCCCGCGCCCACGAGCGTCGCGCGGGCCACGCTCCGGTCGCGCCACGCCATGTCGCCGGTGCCGACGTCGATCGCGGCGAGCGGGGCCGAGCCGAAGTCGCCGTTCGAGGCAAAAATCCGCTGCCCGAAGCGCACGGCGTTGCCGAAGTGAATCCGGATGCGTTTGTTCGCCCAGACCTCGGTGACCGACACCGTCGATCCGCTGCGCCCGAGCTTCAGCACGCGGCTGCCGCCGTTGTACGCCGACGAGACGAACAGCAGGTGGTCGTCTCCCCAGATCGGCGTCGCGACGTTGACGCCGGAATCCGCCGGGTGCGGCTGTTGCCACTCGAGCTGACCGGTGTCGGGATCGAGGCCCGAGATCTCGCCGTACGTGAAGACCACGAGTTCGGGACTTCCATCGAGGTCGATCAGAATCGGCGACGAATAGCCGTTCTCGAAATCCTGCGTCTCCCAGGCGACCGCGCCTGTCGCCGCGTCGATCGCCACCACGCCGCGCCCCTTGCCGCCGACGGTCGTGATGATTCGATCCTTGTAGGCGAGCGGGCTCGACGAATAGCCGCAGGCCCGCACCGAGTCGTGGGCTCCCGCGAGCAGGTCGCGCGTCCACTGGAGCGTGCCTGTCCGGCGATCGAAGCTGTGCATCAACCCGCCGGCGCTCACGGTGACCAGGCGATCGCCGGCCACGAGCGGGGCGGCGCGCGGGGCGGGTCCGAGCTGCTGGGAACAGGTTTCGTTGAACGGCGCCGCATACCGCGTTTCCCACGTCGTCCTGCCGGTCGCCGCCTCCATGGCGATCACGACATCGTCGTCGCCGCTCCGATAGAGCGTGTAGAGCGTGATGCCGTCGGTGACAATCGACGAGAAGCCGTCGCCTAGGGGACGGCGCCAGATCTGTCGCGGTCCGCCGTCCGGCCAGCTCGTCGCGAGCGGGGGCGCCTCGACGACGAAGTTGCGATGCGGTCCTCCCCACTGGAGCCAGGCGGTCGACCCGACAGGGGCGGGCGCCGGTCCATGACCACCAGTCAGTGCGAGCGCGGCCGTCATCGCCAGCGCCGCCGTGACGTTCATTTCCCGTCTCCCTTCGGCGCGGCGAACAGGGCGGGATCGACCGCCTGGTCGATCGCGATGGTGTCGATCCTGGCGGTGCGGAAGCTGTCGGGTGTGCCGTCGAAGAGCGCGCGGATGTCGTAGGGCAGCAGCAGGCCGCCGGTCTGGCGATAGTCGCCGAACACGAGCGTGTACTCGCCGATCTCCGCGTTCATGTTGCGGCCCGTGAAAGCGAGGCTGTGGACGCGGCCGGAGGCCGGGTCGATCCCGAGAGTCACGTCCACGAACCCGTTCTGAATGCGCACGCGATCGACAGGCTTGCCCGCGATCGTCTGACGGTCCAGGGCCGCCGCCTTGAACTCAGGCCCTTTCCGCGACCGGAGCAGCGGGACCAGCGTCCGCCCGTACTCCGCTTCACTCGTCAGGCGCGCCGTCGGATTCTGCGGAAACACCCGGTCGGGGCCGCCGATGAACCAGGCGCCATCGGTCGTGACGAGCATCGCCGATGTCTGCGACCGCCCCGGCATGGACATCGTGCGCTCGGAACGGATGTCGCCGGGAAAGCGCCACGTGGTTTTCGTGGAAACGGACACGGTCATCGTGCCGCGGACCTGCTCCTGCGTGATTTCCTCGCCGTAGGTCTTGATTGTGTCGAGCTTCTCCGCGCCGCCGAGCGCGGCAACGGCGCGCTCGACCAGCGCGCGTCCGTCCGCGAGCGCCGTCGCGCCGTCCGGCATGGCGGGCACGGGCCTGGGCATGAACTTCGCCGGGGCCGCCACGAACTTCTTGTGGCAGTCGTCGCTGCCGAAGATGTAGATCTTGCCGTCCACGACGGCGAAGTCGGAAGGATTGCCGCCCACGCCCGGTCCCATCCGGGCGCACGCCCCGTCCATCTGGATCTCGTAGCGCGCGGGATCGCGCTCGAACGTCGCCTTGCTTTCCGGCGTGGCGAACAAGTACGTGAACTTCCCGCGAACGACCTTCAGGTCCGGCTTGCCGGACACTTCCTGTCCCTGAATCAGGAGCACGGGATCGACGCCGTCGAGCGCCTCGACAGCCGCCCCCTGCTGCGCCTGGGCGGTCATCGAAAGCGCCGCAACAGCGAACATGCCGGCCGCGAGCAGGTGGTGCTTCATATCGCCTCCTTCATACCCTCGTACCCTTTTCCATTTCCCATTGGCGTTGCCTACCCCACGCGCAACGCCACCATCGGATCGACCGACGCCGCGCGGCGCGCGGGCAGGAAGCAGGCGAGCGACGCCACCGCCACCAGCACCATCGAGACCGCGAGATAGGTGAGCGCGTCGGTCGGCTGGACGCCGAAGAGCAGCGTCGAGAGCACCCGCGTGAGGACGAGCGCGCCGGCGAGGCCGATCGCTAGCCCGGTCAGCACGAGCTGGAACCCCTGGCCAAGGACCATCGCGACGACGTTCGCGCGCTGCGCGCCGAGGGCCATCCGGATGCCGAACTCCTGCGTGCGCTGGTTGACCGACAGCGCGATGACGCCGGCAATCCCCGTGGCGGTGATGACCAGCGCCAGCAGCGCGAACAGGCCGAGGAGCGCGGCAGTGAGGCGGGGAGGCTGGAGCGAGGCGGCCCGCACCTGCGCGACCGTGCGGAAATGGTCGACGGGCTGATCGGGATCGATCGATCGCAGCGCGGCGCGGATCTGCCGTTCCATCACGGCCGGGTCGATGTTGCTGCGCACGAGCCAGTTGGTCGACAGCTGCCGGCCCTGGAACATCGGCACGTACACCTCGTCGCGCGCCGGCTGGTCGAGGCGCTGCAGCGTGTCGCCGACGACACCGACGATGGTGCTCCAGTTGTCGTCGCCATTCGAGATCCGGCGTCCCACGGGATCCTGATCCGGCCAGTAGTGCCTCGCCATCGTGCGATTGATGATGGCCACCGGGTGGTCGCGACCGCTGTCGGCCGGCGTGAAGGGCCGTCCGGCGACAATCGGCTGGCCGATCGCGGAAAAGTAGTCGGGCGAGGCGACGTGATAGTCGACGCGCGGCTGCCCTGCATCGTCGGGCATCTCGCGTCCCTCGATCCTGAATGTGCCGGCGAATACATTCTGATCGTTGAGCGGGAACGTCCCGCCGCCGCCGACGCCGAGTACGCCGGGTTCGGCGCGCAGGGTGTCCTCGAAGCGCTTCCAGAAGGCCGGAATCGCATCGTCCCGGTACTTCGAGAAGTTCAGGTCGATCCGCATCGTCAGAAGGTTGTCGGTCTCGAAGCCGGGATTGACCCGCTGAAGGTTGATGAGGGTGCGGATCGTCAGGCCCGCGCCGATCAGCAGCATGAACGAGGCTGCCACCTGTACGACGATCAGGACGCTGCGGACGCCGTTGGTGGCATGCGTCGTGCGCGACCCGTCGCGGGCGCCGGCGCTGGTATCGAATGCGCCGGTGAATGCCGGGACCGCGCCGAACACCAGGCCGGTCGCGACCGACAGGATGATGGTGTAGGCGAGGACCATCCGGTCGATGCTGACCTCCGCCGCTCGCGTCGTGAACCGCTCGGCGAAGGCGACCAGGAGATCCACGCCCCAGCCGGCGAGTGCGAGGCCAATCAGTCCGCCGGCCAGCGCGAGGAGCGTGCTCTCGGTGAGCAGCTGGCGAAGCAGCCGCCCGCGGCTGGCTCCGAGGACCGATCGGATCGCGATCTCCCGTTCGCGGCGCACCATGCGCGCCACCGTCAGGTTCGCGACGCTCGCGCAGACAATGAGCAGCACGAAGGCGGCCGTGCCGAGCAGGACGAGGAGTGTCGCGCGGAACGATTGCGTCAGTTCTTCCTGCAGCGGCACGGCGGCCATCCGGTAGCCGTCCGCCTCCCGGTAGTATTTCGGGTAGCGCGCCTGCAGCCCGGCGGCGACCAGGTTCAGATCGGCGCGCGCTTTTTCGAGCGTGATTCCGGGCTTGATGCGCCCGAACGCCTGCATCATGCGCGCGTCCCGCGCCTCGACCATCGCGGGGTTCGATCGGAACGGGCACGCCGAGGTCGGCATGTACACGTCGACCTCGCGCGGATACTGCGGCACGGGAGGCAGGATGCCGACTACCTGGTGCGGCCGATCGTTCATCCGGAAGATCCGGCCGACGACCGACGGATCCCCGCCAAAGCTGCGCTGCCAGTATTTGTAGCCGAGCACGAGCACCGCGGGCGCGCCGGGCGCGTCGTCGGCGTCCACGAAGGTCCGGCCGTACAGCGGCCTGACACCCATGACGTCGAAGAAGCCCGCCGACACGACGCCCGTGGACACCCGCTCTGGTTCGGGACGCCCCAGGAGGATGAACCACATGTCGTGGAATTCGACGACGCCGTCGAGGCTCTCCGCCTGCCTGCGGTAGTCCAGGATCTCCTGGTACGAGAAGCCGGTATCGTTGACACCCGCGAGGGGCCGCTGCTGATGGAGCACGACCAGCCAATCGCCGCTCGCGTACGGCAACGGACGCAGCAGCACACCATTGACGACGCTGAAGATGGCGGTGTTGGCGCCGATGCCCAGCGCCATCGTGACGATGACCATGACGGCGTAGCCGGGGTTGCGCCTGAGGTTTCTCATGCCGTAGCGCACGTCGTGCGCCACGGCCTCGACAACGCGCGACAGCCAGGTGTCCCGCACGTTGTCCTTCACCTGGGCCACGCTGCCGAACGCGCTCAACGCCCGCCTCCGCGCCTCCTCCGGCGCGAGTCCCGCGCGCACGTGCTGCTCGGTCAGCATGTCGACGTGAAAGCGCAGCTCCCTGTCGAGATCCGCTTCCATCCGATCGCGCTGAAGCAAGGAGGCGATTCGGGTCCTGAGACGCCGGAGCATGTGCACCCTCCGATCTACGTCGACAGCACGCGGGCCACGGCCGCCGACAGCCGCTCCCAGTTCTGCGTCTCTTCGGTCAGCTGTTTTCTGCCGGCTCTGGTGAGCTGGTAGAACTTCGCCTGGCGGTTGTTTTCGGAGTTGCCCCACTCGGCCTCGACGAGGCCCTGCTGCTCCAGGCGGTGGAGTGCCGGATACAGCGATCCCTGGTTGACCTGCAGCACTTCTTCGGAAACCTGCTGGATGCGCAGCGCGATGCCCCATCCGTGCATCGCGCCCGGGGCGAGAGTCTTGAGAATCAGGAGGTCCAGCGTTCCCTGGAGCAGATCGGATTTTTGCGACATGAGCTCTCCTGTAGACGAACGACAAGAGAGTACGGTTCCGTCCTGTAGGTTGTCAAGGGAAAGACGCGATGACGGGTGGGACGAGCGGTGGGACTGGCGCGCGCCGCCGGCGGCGTGTCCGGGCACCCTGGCGCACATCATGCTGTGGGCGGTGATGCCCTCCGGGTACATGAACCGGCGCCCGGCCAACCACGACAGCGCCGCGAGGACGGCTCCGTACTCCACGAGCATCACGACCGCCGGGACTTTCCACGGACCTCTCAGCGCTGGCACGTACCACACGAGGTACACCGGCAGGATGCTGAAGGTCCACACGAGGAGCGGCAGCGTCATCCTCGAAAAGAGAAACGGCGTGAGGTAGAGCAGATACCACGGGTAGATGACGGGCGCGCCCGCGAGTGCCACCGCCATCGGCCATGCCCATGCGCCGGGTTCATCCGCGCCCCGGCGCCATCGCCACCACGCCGATACGAGCAGGCCCAGGCCAACCGCTGTCGCCGCCGCGGCCGCTGGCGTCGCCAGGAACGCGATGGCGCTGAACAGCGGTCCGTTGAACCGGATATGCGCCACGACGTTCGGCACGGCGCCAAGCGGCATCGTGCCGCCCCGCGTGAACGGCAGATACAGAAAGACGAAGAGCGCGACACCGAACAGGGCATCGCGTGCCCTGACGCGGCCCACGTAGAGCGGGATCAGCACGATCGGCAGCAGCTTCGTGGCGACGGCAAGGACGAGGGCGACAACGGACAGCGCCGTGCGCTTGCGCGCGAGCCAGTACGCGGACGCCGTGATCCACAGTGCGCCGACGACATCGACGTGCCCGCTGTGCGCCACTTCGAGGACGACGAGGGGGTTCCACGCATAGGCCACCGCCAGCCACTCGTTCCGGCCCGTCGCGACCAGCCAGCGCCACAGTACGATCATCGTCAGCAGATCGCAGAAGACGAGCGCGGCTTTCATCGCGCCCGACGAGTCGCGGAGGCTGACGACCAGGCGGAAGAACAGCTGCGCTCCGGGCGGGTACGGTGTGGCCGCCCGGCGGCTCGGCATCTCGCGCGTCTCGTCGTTGTGGGTGGAGGCCATCGCCGGATCGGCCGGTCTGACGGCGTAGGGGTTGTAGCCGAGCACCTGCACGCGCCCGTCCCACACGTAGCGCATCATGTCGCTGTCGCGACCGACAGGAGCCGCCGCGAGCGGCAGGCGAATGGCGACCGCGATCGCGAACGCCCCGTACAGCAGACGACGCGATGCAGGAGGACGAACCCAGATACGCCGGAGCACCAGCAGGTACGCGAGGGCCATGACCGCGGCCATCGCAAAGAACAACGGCGAGCCGAGCGGCGCCCGCGAGACCGCGAGCGTGACGCTCGCCAGAACAGAGGCGGCACCCGTTGTAAGCAGGACAGACGAAAGGGACTGCATCTGAGGGGCAGTTGGATTATAAATGACCTTCACTTATGGCTACCCGACAGCTGCTGATAGCCGCCATCGTCCTGGCCTCCGCCGCCGGAGCCGCCGCGCAAGAGCCAGCCTCACGCGCGGCAGAGCTGGCCAGCCGCCAAGCCGAGAAGGCCACCGCGCTGCACCCCGAACAGAAGAACTGGATCGAGCGCCGCATTCTTGCCGTTGAGGACAGCGGAGGCTTGCTGGTCCCGCACGGATTCTTCGTGTCGTTCGGCGGCATCAAGACAGGCTCCGGGGTGGCGCCGGGGATCGGATACGGCCGCCTGCTCGACAACGGCGCCCTCGTCCAGGCGAAGATCGGCTACTCCATCCGCAACTTCAAGCTCGCCGAGATCTCGTACCTCTCCCAGCCCGTGGCCGGCGACCGCCTGAGGTTCACGACACGCGCGCGGTGGCAGGATGCCCCGTCGCTTCCTTTCTACGAGCTCGGCACCCACCCGTCCACGCTGCGCGCCGACTACGCCGAAAGGAAGACCGAGATCAGCGCCGGAGCGGACTTCCGGCCGGTCCGCCTGCTGCAACTCGGCGGTACCGTCGGCGTCGAGCGATTCGACACCGGGCCAGGCGCTTCGTCGAAGCCGCGTATCGGGACCCTCTTCCCGGACGTGCCCGGAAACGACGCCGATCCGGACTACATCCACACGTCGGCCTCGGCCGCGATCGATTCCAGGTTTTCGCCCGGCTATACGCGCTCCGGTTCGCTTCTCCGCGCCACGCTGCACGACTACCATCAACGGAGCGGCAGCGCGTATTCGTTCCAGAGTGTGGACGGCGTGGCTGAACAGTACCTGCCGATCCTCCACGGCAACTCGGTCCTGTATGCCGGACTGCACGTCTCGACGACAACGGCCGGCCAGGGACGCGAGGTCCCGTTCTTCCTGATGCCGTGCGTCGGCGGCACCGACCTGCGCGGCTACGAGAACTATCGCTTCCGCGACCGGCACTCGATCGCCTTCACGGCGGAGTATCGATGGTACGCGCAGGAGTACCTGGACGCGGCGCTCTTCTACGACGCCGGAAAGGCCGTCTCCAGGCGCGGAGACCTGGACTTTTCCGGACTCAAGAGCGACGTGGGCGCGGGTGTGCGGCTCCACGGTCCGAGCCAGACGGTCCTGCGCATCGAAGCCGCGCGGGGTCGCGAAGGGGTTCGCTTCGTCCTCGGCTTCACTGCGGTGGGAGGCTAGCGATGCGGGTCCCGACTCTGCTTGCCTCTGCGATCCTGCTCGCCGGCTCAGCGATGCTGTCGGCCCAGGCGGCCCGGACCACGCCGAAGTTCTACGACGACGATCCGATCGCACGCGTGGCCGACACGCAGGATGCGACGAAGGTGCAGCCGCGCGAGATCTCGCTCACCTACGACGCGGTCATCAACCTGTTCGGCCGGCCCGGGCTCCAGTTCGTCGGCCGCGCCGAGGACGTCAACACGATTGACGAGGTCCCCGATTCGAGCTGGTTCACCAATCGCGCCGGGACGCGGCCGTTCACCGCCGACGAGATGTACCAGGGCGTCAATGACGACGCCGGACCGCAGGCAGGCACGTGGACGGTGAGCCGGAAGGCCAACGGCGTGTCGCCTGGCTTCACGATCACCGACGGACGGGGCCGCCGGTACTTCGTCAAGTTCGACCCGCCGGGCCAGCCCGAGCTCGCGACAGGCGCCGAAGTGGTGGTCACGCGCATCTTCCACGCGCTCGGCTACAACGTGCCCCAGGCGCTCATCGCCACGCTGAGGCGCGACACCCTTGTGGTCGGCAAGGACACGACCGTGCAGCTGCCCAACGGCCATCGCCGCCCGATGAACGTCTCGGACATCGACGAGCAGTTGCGGCGCGCCGAGCGCAACACGGATGGCTCGTATCGGGTCATGGTCAGCGAGGCGCTCGAGGGAACGCCCCTCCAAGGATTCAAGTACGAAGGGACCCGTCCCGACAATCCCAACGACATCGTCCCCCACGAGAACCGCCGGGAGCTGCGCGGCCTGCGCGTCTTCAGCGCCTGGGTGAATCACACCGACGCGAAGGCCATCAATTCGATGGATACGCTCGTCAAGGATGATGGCCGATCGGTCGTGCGCCACAGCCTCATCGACTTCAACGCCACGCTCGGGAGCGCCGGCATCGGACTGCGCGAGCGACGCGACGGCCACGAGTACATCGTCGAATTCGCACCGACCTGGAGGGCCCTGCCGGCGTTCGGTCTCTACGTCCGGCCGTGGATGACGATCGACTATCCGTCGTATCGCGGCGTTGGCCGCTTCGAGGCCGCGCGGTTCGTGCCCGAGCAGTGGCGTCCCCGGGTGCCGAACCCCGCGTACGTACGCTCGCGCCCCGACGACACGTTCTGGGCGGCCCGCAAGTTGATGGCGCTTTCCGACGACCTGGTCCGCGCCGCCGTCCGGGCGGGGCAGTACAGCGATCCCCGGGCGGAGCGATTCCTCGCCGATGCGCTCATTCAGCGGCGCGATGCCATCGGGCGCGCCTTTCTCGTGCCGGTCAATCCCGTCGTCGATCCGGAATTGTCCGGCGACGGCCGCCTTTCGTTCGGCAACGCCGCCGTCCAGTACCGGCTTCGCGTCCGCGCCCTCTTCCTACACCGTGACCTGGCAGCGATTCGACAACGCAACCGGCGCGCTCGAGCGGATCGGCGAGACGTCCGGCACGGCCGGCGGCGTGGCGGCGCCGCCCGCATTGCCGTCCGATGCCGGCGCCTATCTGCGCGTCGAGATCGCCGCCGTAGGCGGTGCGCACCCGTCGTGGGCCGTGCCCGTGCAGGCCTACTTCAGGCGCATGTCGGCTGGCTGGAAGCTCGTGGGTTTCGATCGGCTTCCGGGCGCGCCGGCAATGCGTCCGGGGCTTGTCGGAGCCGAGGCGGCCAACGCCAGGTGAGCCGTCAACCCCTCGAGGACGTCGGCGACCAGGTCCTTCGGGTGTTCGCAGCCCGGTGACAGCCGAATCAGCTGGTCTGACAGACCAAGCGCGGCGCGCGCGTCGGGGGGAATCGACGCGTGCGTCATCCGCGCGGGATGGCAGAGCAGGGACTTCACGCCCCCGAGACTCTCCCCCAGCGTGAAGAACCGCCGCGACTGCACGAAGGCGACGACATCGTCCACCGTTCCGTCCAGCTCGAACGACACCATCCCGCCAAACCCCGTCATCTGCCGCCGCGCGATCGCGTGCCCGGGATGGCTCGACAGTCCCGGGTAGTACACGCGCCTGACGGCCGCGTGCGCTGACAGCATCTCCGCGATGGCCGCCGCGTTGTCCGCGTGGCGCTGCATCCGCAGCTCGAGCGTCTTCAGTCCGCGCAGCGTGAGCCAGCAGTCGAAGGGCGACGGCACGGCGCCGGTGGCGTTCTGCAGGAACTTGATCGGCTCGAACACCGCCGGGTCCTTCGCCAGCACCGCGCCCTGGATGAGATCCGAGTGGCCGGCAAGATACTTCGTCACGCTGTGCACGACGATGTCGGCGCCGAGCGCAAAGGGCTGCTGGAAGAGCGGCGTGGCGAACGTGTTGTCCACCACCACGAGGGCGCCGCGAGCGTGCGCGGCGGCCGCGACGGCCGCGATGTCGTACACGAGCAGCCGCGGGTTGCTCGGCGATTCCAGCCACACGAGCGTCGTGCGGGGCGAGAACGCTCCGGCGAGCGCCTCGGCATCGGCGACGTCCACCTGTCGGATCACGCAGCCTCGCGGCTGGAACACCCGCGTCAGCATGCGATAGGTGCCGCCGTAGACATCCTGCGGCACGACGATTTCGTCACCCGGCGCAAGCCACGCCTGGAGGACCGCATGTTCGGCTGCCAGCCCCGAGGCGAACACCGCCGCGTGGGTCACACCCTCGAGATCGGCGAGGACGGCCTCGAGCCGCGCTCGTGTCGGGTTGTTCGTGCGCGAATAGTCGAAGCCCCGGTGTTCACCCGGCGCATCCTGTTCGAACGTCGAGGTCTGGAAGATCGGCGCGACGAGTGCGCCGGTTCCGGGTTCCGAGGGCTGCGCCGCGTGAATGGTCCGTGTCGCGAATTCCATGAGCGTTTCTCCTTCAGCCAGGAACAGATCAACTGATATGGGTGGCTCCCTCGCCGTCGACCGATCGAACGACGAGCGGCAGGCAGTGGCGGGCGGCGGCTTCGAGGGCGTGGCGCTGTACGAGGTCGCACCCGCCATCTGCCATCGCGAGCGCGCCCGCGAAATCCAGCGCGGGAATCGGCCGCGCGCCAGGGTGGATGTGGGGGTCCGACGAGAAGTAGCCCGGCACGTCCTTGACCAGCTCGCAGCGGCGGGCGCCGAGCGCCGAGGCAAGCAGCACGGCCGTCAGATCGGACCCTCCGCGTCCGAGCGAGACGACGGCGTCGCCGGCTGCCCGCGCCAGGAAGCCGGGCACGACAACGACGTCGTGGACGGCCAGGGCTGCCCGCACCGCCAGGGAACGCACCGCCGCGTGGCCGGGGCGCCGGTCGCCGTCCTCGACGAGTCCGGCCTGATGGACGTTGAGCGCGCAGGCGCGCAGACCGCACGCCTGCAAGTGCAGCGCGACAATCGCCGCGGATCGCACCTCGCCGGTCGACCAGAGGAGGTCGAGCGTGGCGGCGTCCGGCTCCGCGGCAATCGCTCGGGCCGAGGCGAGGAGCCCGTCAGTCTCGCCGAAGGCCGCCGACGCGACGACGAGCCACGAACCGGCCGGGTCGCTGGCGACACGGTCGGCGACGAAGTGCGCCGCTCGGCGATAGCCGGCCGCATCCGACAGGACGGAGCCGCCAAGCTTCAGGACGGTCAGCATGGTCAGCCCTCCAGCACCCGGAGCGTCGTCGCCCGGCAGGTCGTCGCGAGCGACAGGACCCGCAGCGCGGCGTCCAGGCGGTCGCGCTCACACGGGTACGTGAGCAGCCACGCTGTGTGCGCGCGGGTGACGGAGCGCCGGTTCCAGATGGAGTACGAACCGAGACAGGCGGCGAGGTCCTCGCCCGACGGCAATCCGGGGCCGTCGAGGCGCACCAGCCACGGGGTCGCCGGCGCGGCAACGGACAGCGACTGGCGGCAGCGAGGCGCGGTGTCCTGCGCTCCCCGAGCCGCTTCCACGACATCGTCCAGCATCGTTGTCGCCGTCGCGACCGGGCCCGCGCCCGGGCCGGCGAAGAAGAGCCGGCCGGACTCCGTCTCGAGCTGGAGCGCGTTGTCGGCGCCGTCGATGTGCGCCAGGTGGTGCGACCATGGCACGAGCGCCGGTCCGACAAAGGCGACGGTGCGGCGGCCCTGACGTGAGAGCCAAGCCACCGGCTTGATCGACCCGCCGAATTCGCGGGCGATCGCCGCGTCATCACCGTTGATTGCCTCGATGCCGGTAGTGTCGATGGCGTCGGGCGCGAGCGAGCCGAGCCCGAAGTGCCATGCGAGCACGGCGAGCTTGTGTGCGGCGTCCCCGCCGCTCAGGTCGTACGACGGGTCCGGCTCGGCGAGTCCGAGCCGCTGCGCCTCGCGAACGGCGCAGTCGACGCTCGTCCCGGCCGCCGCCACGCGCGTCAGGATGAAGTTGCTGGTGCCGTTGAGTATGCCGGCGAGCGCCGACACACGCGCGGCCAGCGGTCTGGCTGCGAACGTGCCGAGAAATGGCACGCCGGCCAGCACGGAGGCTTCGTATCGGAACGACGTGCGGGAGCGCAGGGCGACGTCGAGCAGCTCCGGCCCGTGCCAGGCGAGGAGCGCCTTGTTCGCCGTCACGACGGGCAGGCGCCGCTCGAGGGCGGCGCGCACCAGGGTTCTCGCCGGTTCGATTCCGCCGAGCGCCTCGATCACCACGTCCGGGCGGGACGCGAACAGCTCATCGGCGTCGCCCGTGAGGATGACGCCGTCGCCGTCATCGCGCGGCCGCTCGGGCTCGCGAACGAGCGCGCCGGCGACGCGAAAGCGATGCGGCGACGTACCCGGCCCGCAGCGCGACAGATGTGCGATGGCCGAGCCAATCCGGCCGAAGCCGAGCAGGGCGATGGTCAGCGGGCGGGCGGACGCGGCGGCAGAGGCCGGCGCGAGCCGCACCGCCGCCCGGGCGGGTGCAGACATCCGAAACTCCTGAACACAGAGGGAGCGAGTACTTCAGAGACCGGAACGGTCTGCCGAGGTTCTTATCTCTCCCGGTTTATCGGGCAGGAAGTAGCACCTGGGCATCAGCGCCTGGTTGCTGTGGCTTCGACGGGCCTGTTCCCTCAGCCACTCTGGATAAGCGTCCGCAGCGAGTGCAGACAGCGTCAGAGTAGCCAACATCCGCGGCGGCTGTCAAGCAGAGGATTCACGTCGCACGGGAACGACCGCCGCGCGGCGCGCCGCCATCGAAGAGCCGGCTCCGGCAGGTCGTCGTCAATCTGGTGGGCAACGCGATCAAGTTCACCCCGTCGGGGGACGTCACCGTCACGGTTGCGGTACAATCGGCCCAGCCCCGTTCCGTCGTGCTGCACTTCCGCGTGTTCGACACCGGCATCGGGATTCCGCCCGAAAAGCAGCGCATGATCTTCGAGCCCTTCAGCCAGGCAGATGGATCGACGACTCGCCGGTTCGGCGGAACCGGGCTGGGATTGTCGATCTCGCATCAGCTCGTGCTGCTGATGGGCGGCGCGCTGTGGCTGGACAGCGCGATTGGAGTCGGCAGCACGTTTCACTTCACCGCCTGCTTCGACCTGGCGGCCGACGACGAGATGATGCCCGGCAGGGCGTCGAGCCGCGCCGGGTTGCCGGGCGTCCGCCGGCGCCGGCGGGTCGCCGGCGTCGGGTGCTGATCGCGGAGGACAACGTGACCAACCGCCAGTTCGCCGCCACGCCGGTTCCAGCCGCCCCTGCACCGGATGCCGAACTCGCCGCGCCGTGCGACACGACCCGGTTCATCGAGCGCATCGGAGGGGACGCCGGGCTGGCGCGAGAGATGGCGCGCACCTTCCTCGACGAAGCCGACCGTCTCCTCGATGCGGTGGCCTCCGCGATTGCGGCCGGCAACGTGGACGCCGTGCGGCGCGCCGCGCACGCGCTCAAGGGAGCCGCCGGCACCTTCGACGCCGCGCCGACCGTCGCCGCGGCGGCTGAACTGGAGCGGCTCGCGCGCGGCGGCGACCTGGCGACCGCCGGCGCGATTTGCACGCGCCTGAACGCGGAGGCGGCCAGGCTCGTCACGGCCCTGCGGGAGTTCGGAGGATCTGAAACATGCGCGTCCTGATTGCCGATGATGACGCGGCGCTGCGATATGGCCTGCGGGTGCAGCTGGAACGGTGGGGATACGAGCCGGTCGTGTGCGTGGACGGCGACGCCGCCCGGGCGGTCCTGCGTGCGCCGGCTGCGCCTCCGCTCGCCATCCTGGACTGGAGCATGCCGGGCGCCGACGGCGTCACCCTGTGCCGCGAGATTCGCGCGACGCCGGGGCTCGAGACGACCTATGTCGTGCTCCTGACGGCGCACGACACACGCAGAGGAGATGGTCGTCGGGCTCGACGGCGGAGCCGACGAGTACATCGTGAAGCCATTCGACTGGAGCGTGCTGCACGCGCGCATCAACACCGGCGCGCGCATCGCCTCCCTGCAGCAGAGCCTCGCCAACCGCGTGGCCGAACTCCAGTCGGCCCTGGACATGGTGAACAAGCTGTCGGGCCTGTTGCCGATCTGTTCCTACTGCAAGCGCATCCGGAAAGAGGAGAATCGCTGGCAGCAGCTCGAAGCCTACCTGTCGGAACACTCCGAGGCGGAGTTCAGCCACGGCGTCTGTCCCGACTGCTTCGAGCTGGCGCGCAAGGATTTCGAACGCTGACGCATGGTGCCGCTCTGGGGGTTCATCGCGGTGACGGTGCCGCTCGTTCTCACGCCCGGGGCGACCACCGCCGTGGTCCTGCGCAACAGCGTTGAAAGCGGCACTCGCGCCGGGCTGGTGACGGCGATCGGCGCCAATACGGGGTCGGCCTGCTACGGCCTGCTGACCGCCTTCGGCTTTGCCCTCGCGCTCCAGCGGTTCCCGTCGATCTGGTCGGTTCTGCGGGCAGGCGGCGTCGGGTACCTCGCCTGGCTCGGTCTGCAGTCGTGGCGACGGGCCGCCGCACCGCGCGCCGGTGCGCCCCAGACAGGCGAGGCCCGCGAAGCCCGGAGTGGCTGGCGGCACCTCTATGAGGGGTTCGTCACCAATGCCCTGAACCCCGCGGTGGCGACCTACTACCTGGTGCTGCTGCCGCAGTTCATCCCGCGCGGCGCCGCCATCGTGTCGAGCGCGCTCACGCTCACGGTCGTGCACGTCAGCCTGGCGGCCACCTGGCACGCGACGTGGGCGGCCGCCGGGGGCACGCTGGCCCGCACGCTGACTGGCGGGCGCCCGCGCCAGGCGCTCGAAGCCATCGCCGGTACCGCCCTCATCGCCCTCGCCCTGAAAATCGCCTTCAGCTGACCCCACGCCGGGTTTTCGTCAGAATCGCCAGCAGGCGCAAGCCGGATTCCCGGCGTAGGCGTTGAAATCCTCAGCAATCGTGCGGCCGGGGCTGGCAGTCGGCTTGCTCTGAGCCATCACGACTCTCATGCACACTCTGAAGATCCCCTGGTGGAACCGCCTCGGGGTCCGGCTGGCCGTATCGATTGCGCTCGTCAGCATCATCACACTCAGCGTGTTCCTGTTCCTGGTCGTCCGCAGCCAGACGGCGCATCTGATGGACCAGGCCCGCCGCAGCGCGGCCATCGTCAACGACACGATCACGAGCAGCATCGAGCACGACATGCTGCACGACCGGCGCGAGGATGCCTACAAGATCATGGGCAAAATCGCGCAGCAGGACCAGGTCGAACGGCTCCGGCTGTTCGATGCGGTCGGCCGGATTCGCTATTCGAAAGACGAAGCCGAAATCGGCGTCATCCCGGACATCAAGGCCGAGTCGTGCTCTCCGTGCCACGGGTCCGGCCGGTCCCAGCTGCCGTTGTCGGTCGCGGATCGGACGCATGTCTCGGTCCGCAACGGGCGCCACGTGCTCGGCGCCGTGACGCCGATCTACAACCAGCCGGCCTGCTCGACGGCGAGCTGCCACGTGCATCCGCCCGCGCAGCGCGTGGTCGGCCTCGTGGAGCTTGGGCTGCAGCTCGAGTCGATCGATCAGGAGAGCGAGACGCTTGCGCCGCAGCACGATGGGCCTGACGCTGCTCGCGACGCTGACGCTGGGCATCCTGACGTTCGCGTTCACGCGCCGGCTCGTGATCGACCCGGTGCGGGGGCTGGTCGCCGCAACCAAGCGTGTGCGTGCCGGCAAGCTCGACGAGCACCTGCCGGTCAGCGGTCTGGGTGAGATCGGCGCGCTCGAGGAGTCGTTCAACGAAATGGAGCGGGCGCTCGCGACCGCGCGGGCCGAGCGCAACGAGCTGTTGCAGGGGCTCGAGCAGCAGGTGCGCGAGCGCACCGAAGCGCTCGAACGCGCCCAGGCCCAGCTGATCCAGACCGAGAAACTGTCCTCGCTCGGCAAGCTGTCGGCCTCGATCGCGCACGAAATCAACAACCCACTCGCCGGCATCCTCACGACCGCGAAGCTGCTCATCCGGACGATCAACGAACAGCCGCGCGAATCCGGCGTCCGCCGGGACGATTCGGATGCTCAAGCTCGTGCAGCGCGAGACCGAGCGCTGCTCGGCCATCGTGCGCAACCTGCTCGGATTCGCGCGCGAGCGGGCACTGACGCTGACCGACGCCGACGTCGACCGCCGCGCTCGAAGAGGCGCTCTTCCTGGTCGCCAACCAGTTCGCGCTGCTCGGCATTCAGCTCGATCGCGACCTCCAGCCGGTGCCTCCAATCCGGGCCGACTTCGGCCAGTTGCGCCAGGCGTTCGCCAACATCGTCATCAACGCCTGCGACGCGATGCCCAAGGGCGGCACGCTGCGCGTGCATTCCCGGTTCATCGAGGCAGAAGGGGTCGTTGTCGTGGAAATCGGGGACACCGGCGTGGGCATTCCGCCCGAACAGCTGACGAAGGTGCTCGACCCGTTCTTCACGACGAAGGAAAAAGGGACGGGACTCGGGCTCTCGGTCGTGTACGGCGTGGTCGAGCGGCATGGCGGCCGGCTGCTGATCGACAGTACGCCGGGTGCCGGGACCACTGTGACGATCCGGTTGCCGCTCTCGGGTGCCGAGATGGGCCGGGTCGAGGCGGCACCCGCGCCGTCGGGTAGCGTGCATGGCGCCGCGTGAGGCCGTCCAGGCCCCGACCCGAGGGATCGCGGTGTGGTGGATTGGCGAGGGAGCGTTCGAGCCGGATTTGCTCGGCGTCGTCTGCGAGCGCCTGGTGGCGGAGTTCGGGTGTGACGTGAGGCTCGTGGACGGGCCGACGCGGCCCGCCGGCACCCGCGATCCGCGGCGCGGGCAGCACTCGTCGCGCGCGGTGCTGACCTGGCTGCTCTCGCAGGTGCCCGCCGGAGAGCGGGTGCTCGGGATTACGGACGTGGATCTCTTCATCCCGATCCTGACGTTCGTCTTCGGCGAGGCACAACTCGAGGGGACCGCCGCCGTCGTGTCGGTGGCCCGTCTGGTGGACCACGCCGATCGCCGGCGTACGGCGTTGCGCCTGGCGACCGAATCGGTGCACGAGCTGGGCCACACGTTCGGGCTCGTGCACTGCGGTGCGATTGAGGGGACGGGTCGCCATGCCGCCCCCTGCGTGATGTCACGCTCGGCGAGCGTGCGGACGGTCGACGAGAAGAGCCTGCGGCTCTGCCCGGCCTGTCGCGCGAGGTATCTCACGTTTCAGCAGGATGGATCACATGTCTATCGCCAGCACCAGGATACTGATCGTTGACGACGAAGAAATCGTGCGCGAGTCGCTCAGCGGCTGGCTCGAGAAGGACGGGTATACCGTCGCGAGCGCCGAGGACGGACCGACCGCGCTCGTGAAACTGGCCAACGACACGTGGTCGATTCTGCTCGTCGACATGAAAATGCCGGGGATGGACGGGCTCCAGGTGCTGGCCGAGGCGCGGAAGCTGCAGCCATCGGCGACGGTCGTGATCATGACGGCCTATGCGACCGTCGAGACCGCCGTCAGCGCGATGAAGATCGGGGCCTACGACTACCTCGTGAAGCCCTTCGACCCCGAGGAGCTCACGCTGATGATCCAGAAGATCGTCAAGCAGGATGAGCTCGTGCGGGAGAACGAAACGCTGCGCCGCGCGCTCAAGCGCGACTATCACTTCCGGGATCTGATCAGCAAGAGCAGCGTCATGCAGACGGTGTTCGACCTCGCGCGCACGGCTGCGCGCAGCCAGTCCACGATCCTGGTCCTGGGGGAGAGCGGCACCGGCAAGGAACTGCTGGCCCGGGCGGTCCACGCGGAGAGCCCGCGGGCCGCCGCGCCGTTCGTCGCCGTGTCGTGCGCGGCGCTCACCGAGACGCTGCTCGAGTCGGAGCTCTTCGGCCACGAGAAGGGCGCGTTCACCGGCGCGTCTCAACGCCGCCGCGGCACGTTCGAGACGGCGCAGGGGGGCACGCTGTTTCTCGACGAAATCGGCGACATCAGTCAGAAGCTCCAGGTGGACCTGCTCCGCGTGCTCGAAACCCGGAAGTTCTGCCGCGTCGGGGGCAACGAGCCGATCACCGTCGATGTCCGGATCGTGGCCGCCACCAACAAGGATCTCCAGAAGGCCGTGGCCGCCGGGGAGTTCCGCGACGACCTGTTCTACCGTCTGAACGTCATTCCCATCACCCTGCCGCCGCTGCGCGACCGCCGCGAGGACATCCCGCTGCTCGTCGAGCACTTCCTGGATCGCATGTCGGCGGAGCTCGGACGCAAGTGCGACGGCATCTCGCGCGACGCGATGGCGATGCTCATGTCCTACCCGTTCCCGGGCAACGTCCGCGAGCTGCGCAACATCGTCGAGCGCGCGATGGTCTGTGCGTCGGGGCCGATCCTCCAGGTGGTCGACTTCGGGATCGCGGAGGCTACGGCGGAGGCCGCCGCGCCCGCGTCGCTCGAGGACGTCGAGCGGCGCCACATCGCGGCGATTCTCGAGCACTGCGGCGGGAACGTGTCGCAGGCCGCCCGCATCCTCGAAATCGATCGCGTAACGCTCTACAACAAGATCAAGAAGTACTCGCTCCGCGCGCCGGCGAGTACCTAGGCGCTCGCCACCGCTCGCCCGGGGCCGCCCGGGCGGAGGTGCTGTTCCATCCCTCGCGCGAGGACTGTTTCGGGCCCATCGCCCCGCGCGCAGGGGCCGCGGCCGTTGAATTCCTGAACACCGCGGCGAATTTCTCAACACCCCACACCCCACACCGTTTGCTCAGCAAATCCGGTGTAATTGCAAAACCCAACGATTGCCGCGTTGAGTTCTTCAACACCCCTCGAAAGCCGCGTTTCCGGAGTCTTCCTCGTAACCATAGGCCGATCAACCACTTGAAGCGCGCGCCCGATGTGGCGCGACCGTTGCCATACAGAAAGGCGAGTCCGCTACCGCCCCGCGGACGCAAACGCCGCGGGGCTTCGGCGAGACGGAAATGGATCGACACCATGGCCTGTCCGTACCTCAAGGAAGTCGTGATGCTCTTCTGCGATGCCTACTGCATCAAGAAGATGCTTCCGCTGGATCGCATCGCGACCGCGAATCCGTGCCTCGGGGAGTTCGGCAACTGCCCGCTGTTCCAGGAGGTCATGGCGCGCCTTGCGGCGGGCAACGCGACCGCCCCGACGGCGCCGGTCGTCCTTCCCGCGCACGTCTCCACGATGGCCCGAAAGGAAGGCTCCCAGATGATCCTCGCGCTTCCACTCTCACTCGTTGCGCTGGTGGCGGTCGTCACCAGCCTGGTGCTCTCGCATCGCGCGATCGCGCGGTGAGGACCGATCATGAAACTCAGTCGCCGGACATTCTTCAAGGTAAACGTCGCCGGGGCCGCGGCCCTGGCGGCGGGGGCGCCGCAGTCGGTTGCGGCCGCGTCCTTCGCCGCCAACCCGCACGCCCGCGGCGTTCTGGTCGATACCACCCGCTGCGTTGGCTGCCGCGCGTGTGAAGCGGCCTGCAGCGAAGCCAATACCCTGGCCGAACCGGCCGTCCCTGGTGACGACCGCGTGTTCGACTCGACGCGAGACACCGATCAGTACCACTACACCGTCGTCAACCGCTTCGAGGGCGGTGGTGCGGCGGACGCACGCTTCGTGAAGAAGCAGTGCATGCACTGCCTGGAACCGGCCTGCGTCTCGGCTTGTCCGGCGCGCGCGCTGGAGAAGACGCCTGACGGCCCGGTCACCTACAACGGCAACCACTGTCTCGGGTGCCGCTACTGCATGATGGCGTGCCCGTTCGACGTGCCGAAGTACGAATACGACAAGGCCGTTCCGTACGTGAAGAAGTGCACGTTCTGCGCGGAGCGGCAGGCGAACGGCCAGCCGCCGGCGTGCACCGAGGTCTGCCCGAGCGGCGCGCTCCAGTTCGGCACGCGCGCGGAGCTGCTCGAGGAAGCGAAGACACGCATCTATCAGAGCCCCGACAAGTACGTCCATCACGTTTATGGCGAGCTCGAGGCCGGCGGCACGAGCTGGCTCTACATCTCGGATGTCCCGCTCGAGCATCTCGGGATGAAGGCCGGCCTGAGCACGACGCCGTATCCCGACCTGACGAAGACGGCGCTCTCGGCGGTACCGGTCGTGCTGACGCTGTGGCCGCCGCTCCTCATGGGCCTCTACACCTTCAGCCAGCGGAAAGCCAGGGTCCAGACTGACGAGGAGAACGACCATGCCTGACATGGCACAGACGGCGACGCCCGCGCAGGCGTGGTTCACGGACAAGATTCTCATGGGGTACAAGCCCCGCGAGTACGTGCGCAGCCTCCTGACCCCGGCCAATGCCATCGCGGGCCTCATCCTCGCGATCGGCATCCCGGTGTGCATCTACCGGTTCGTCTACGGCCTCGGCGCCGCGACCAACCTCTCGCAGACGAGCCCCTGGGGCTTGTGGATCAGCATCGACGTGGTCAGCGGCGTCGCGCTCGCGGCCGGCGGCTACACGATGGCGACGACGGTCTACATCTTCGGGCTGGAGAAATACCACCCGATCGTCAGGCCCGCCGTGCTGACCGGCGCGCTCGGGTACCTCTTCGTCGTCATCGGGCTGATGTTCGACCTCGGGCTGCCGTGGCACCTGCCGGTGCCGATGGTCCTGTCGTTCGGCACGCTGTCGGTGATGTTCGAGGTGGCCTGGTGCGTCGCGCTCTACCTGACGGTGCTCTGGCTCGAGTTCCTCCCGCCGGTGTTCGAGTGGCTCGGATGGAGCAAGGCGCGGATGCTCGCGCTGAAGCTCACGATTCCGCTGACGGTCATGGGCGTGATGCTCTCGACGCTGCACCAGTCGTCGCTCGGCGCGCTCTTCCTGCTGGCGAAGGACAAGATTCACCCGCTGTGGTACTCGCCCTACATCCCGCTCTACTTCTTCGTGTCGAGCATCATCGTCGGCATCTCGATGGTCATCTTCGAGAGCGGCGTGTCGCACCGTGCGTTCCGCAGCCAGTTGGGCGGCGGGAAGCACGTGGATCTCGATGGCATCACGCTCGGACTCGGCCGCGGCGCCGCGATCGTGCTCTTCTCCTACTTCTTCCTGAAGCTCCAGGGTTTCCTGGACGGCGGCCGCTGGGACCTGCTCGCGACTTCATACGGTGCGTGGTGGCTGTTCGAGATGTTCGGCTTCATCCTCATCCCGGCGCTCCTCTACGCCTGGGCGACGCGCGCCCGCCGCGCCGGCCTCGTCCGCATCATCGCGGCGTGGACGGTCATCGGGGTGGTCGTCAACCGGATCAATGTTTCGCTCGTGGCGGTGAACTGGTCGCGTCCGGTGGCCTACTGGCCCAGCTGGATGGAGATCATGGTGTCGCTGACCATCATCACGATTGGCGTGCTGACGTTCCGCTGGATCGTCAACCGGATGCCGGTGCTGCGTGAGCATCCGGTGTATGGCGAATCTCACTGAAAGGCAGGACGCGAATGTTTACGCACGACCCATACGTCACGAAGGCCATCGAATACCTGGTCGGCCTGAGCTTCCTCGCGCTGTTCGTCGTCTTCTGGCGATTCGTGAACGGCGAAGTGGCTCCGGCGCCCGCACGGGCGGCTGCCTGGTCGGGCCAGCTCGCCGACTGGTTCCGCGTGCCGCGTGAACTCTTCTTTCATCCGGGGCATGGCTGGGCGAAGGCTGACGCGCCGGGCCTGCTGACGGTCGGCATGGACGATTTCGCACAGCAGCTCGTCGGACCGCTGGCCGCGATCGATCTGCCGGCGCCCGGGACCGAGGTGCGGCGCGGCGCCCGCGGGTGGACGCTGCGCGCCGGCGCGAAGGCGATCGACATGCTCTCGCCGGTCACCGGCACGGTCGTGGCCGTCAATCACGACGTCGCGCGCCAGTCGGATCTCGTCAACGACGACCCGTACGGCCGCGGATGGCTCTTCAAGGTGCAGGCGCCGTCCGGATCCCACGCGCTGGGAGACCTGCTGACGGGGAAGGCGGCACGCCGGTGGATCGCCGGGGTCGCCGACGAACTGACGGCCGCGATGGGGCCGCAGCTCGGAACGGTCATGCAGGACGGCGGCGTGCCGGTGCACGGCATCGCCCGGAGCCTCGACGAGCACCACTGGGACGACGTCGCACGGAAGTTCCTGACCACGGATTTCACCGGTACGGATTTCCCGGACACGACAGGAATCACGAAGCCGAGCGTGAGAGCGGACCGCTGCGACCGGATCGCGGAGAGCGGAGACTGACATGGATACGAGCACGCGAAAGACGACATGGGCCACCATCCTGGTGCTGCTGGCGGCGATTGCCTGGTGCGCGAGCGTGGCCGCAGCCTCGCTGCCGAAGCTTCCCGGCGAGCTGCAGATCGCGAAGTCGGCCGAGAGTCCCGGACAGGTGATCTTCAATCACACCTCACACGTGGACGAAGCGAAGCCGGCGTGCACGGGCTGCCATCCGCGCGAGTTCCGGATCCTGAAGTCGAAGGGAGCCGCCGCGCCGATCAAGCATGCCGACATGGAAAAAGGACGCCAGTGCGGCAAGTGCCACGACGGCAAGACGTCGTTCAACATGACCGACGACTGCACCATGTGCCACAAGGGCTGAGGCTCGAGGGCTCAAGGCTCAGGGCTCAGGGCTCAGGATCGGGGATCGAGGATTCGGATTCGGAGTGCATCATGGACACCATCATTCAAGTGCTGACGCCGCCCGTCGTATTCATCGTGGGGCTGATCGTGCGGGCGCTGCTTGCGATTCTCGTCCTGGCGGCCATCGTCGTCCCGATCGCGGCGGTCCTGGTGGCGGTGACCGGGGTCAGGCGCGCGTTCGATCGGGCGACCGGCCTGCAGAAAATCGGTCACGTCCGGTGGCGCCGTGGCTGCTACTACACGCCGGGGCACCTCTGGCTGAGGGCGCGCGGCGAGGGCGCCGTCCGGATCGGCGTCGACGATGTGGCGCAGCGGGTGCTCCCTGAGATCGCGCGGGTGTCGCTGCCGGCCGAAGGGGAGGTCGTGGCGCGCGGCGGAGTCATCGGCAGCATCACGTGCGCCGACAGCACGGTCGTGCTCCGGGCGCCGGTTGCCGGCACGGTGGCCGCCGTGAACCATCGGCTGCTCAAGAGCCCCTCGCTCATCCATCGCGATCCGTATCGGCGCGCGTGGCTCGTCGAAGTGCGGCCGACCGCGCAGGACTACCAGGTGCTGCCGACCGACGCCCGCGCGCGCGAGTGGATCGCGAGCGAGGATCGCCGCCTGACGGAGTTCCTCGAGCATCAGCTGGGGGTGGCGGCGGCCGATGGCGGCGAACTGATGGTGCCGCCGCACCGGCTGCTGACCCCGTCGCAGTGGGAAGCGGTGCGCGAGGGGTTTCTGGGGAACTGAGTAAAGGGCTCAGGGCTCAGGGCTCAAGGGCTCAGGGCTCAGGGCTAGGGGCAGGGTGAGGATTCGGTCGTATTTCAGCCGGTTGCTTCGCAATCGGCCTCGAGACGCGCCTGAGCCCTGAGCCTTGAGCCATTTCTACCGCCGCCGTTCGCTGTCGTCGGCGAGGAGCGTGTTCAGGATCCAGCTCACGATCGAGACGACAATCGACCCGACGAGCGCGGCGAAGAACCCGCTGATGCGAAAGCCGGGCACGAGCGCCGCGGTCAGCGCGAAACAGATGGCGTTGACCACGAAAATGAAGAGCCCCAGCGTGATGAGCGTGAAGGGCAGCGTCAACAGGAGGAGCACCGGCCGCACGAGGGCGTTGACGATTCCGAGCAGGAGCCCCGCGACGATCGCGGGCCCGACGCCCGTGATCTGGACGCCGGGCACGAGCCAGGCCGCAACGAGCAGCGCCGCGGCGTTCAAGATCACCCGGAGCAGGAGACGCATGGCGCATGGTACCTCGAAACACGCCGCGCTCCGAACGAGGCCCTCTGCGCGTATGATGACAGGATGACTGAATCAACCCAGACCTACCAGAACCATGCGAGATTCGTTCCCCTCTATCACTTCGTTGCCGGTCCCATCCTCCTGATCAACGTGCTCTGGGCGGTCTACCGCGTCTGGATCGCGGCCCGGGGCGGACAGCGTCATCGCGCTGCTCGTGGCCATCGCCCTCGTCATCGTCTATTTGTACGCGCGCTCGTTCGCGGTGACGGTGCAGGATCGGGTGATTCGGCTGGAGATGCGGCTGCGACTTCGGGAATTGCTGCCAGCCGATCTCGTGCCGCGCATTCCGGAGTTCACGCGCGGCCAGCTCATCGCCCTGCGATTCGCGAGCGACGCGGAACTGCCGGCGCTGGCCCGCCGCGTGCTCGACGAGCGGTTGATGGAACGAAAAGTCATCAAGCAGCTCGTTCGCGACTGGCAGGCTGATACCCTGCGCGCGTGATGCTCGGCCGGTTCCTTTTCAAGTACCGCTCGTTCGTGCCGGTTCCGATCGCGCTGGCGCTGGTCTTCGTGCACTATCGGGAGTGGCGCGCAGCGGGAGTGGCGTTCACGGGCGTGCTGCTGGTGGCGCTGGGCCAGGGCGTGCGCATCTGGGCGGTGCGCCACATCGGCACCATCTCGCGCACCCGCGCCAATCGCTACGGCCCGCTCATCGCGGACGGACCGTACGCCCTGGTCCGCAATCCGCTGTATATCGGCAATCTGTTCATCTGGGTCGGGTTCGTCGTCTGGTCCGGCCTGCTGTGGATGGTGCCGGTCGCCCTGGCCATCTTTCTGCTCGAATACGGCGCGATCACCGGATTCGAGGCCTCGCTGCTCAGCGAGAAATACCCGGAGGACTATCCCCGGTATGTGGCGGCGGTCCCCGCGTGGCTTCCCAGGCTCGCGAACTTTGGCGATGCCGTCGCGACGCGCGGCGCCCACCCGTGGCGCGAGGTGTTCTTCAGCGAACGCGGCACGTTGATCGCCGTGTTCGTGATGACGGTGTGCCTGATCCTGAAGGGACGGGTCTGGTAGTCGTGCTCCGCGCGGTCTGCGCGTGTGGAACGGCCGGCGCATAGATTCCAGACTCTGAGGTGTTGCGGCCGCGCGACCGGGGAATTCCGGCCTGAAATCGGGGTGCCCGGACTCCCTCCGCTGGACTGTGGGCAGCGTCGGCGGAAACCCGACGCCGAAACTCCGGCACGCGCCCTCCGCCGCACTGACCGTCAGAGGAGGGCTCCATGGCAGTGACCCCAATGGTGCAGGAGTTCCTGCGCCGCGCCAACGTCAGCTACTCCGTGCTGCCGCACCCGCCGGCCTACACCGCGCAGGAGGAAGCGGCCATTACTCACGTCCCGGGCCGCGACTGGGCCAAGGCGGTCATCTGTTTCGCCGACGGCGAACCGGTGATGGCGGTCGTTCCCGCGGACCTGGCCGTCGATTTGGGCCGGCTCCTGATGCTCACGGGCACCGAGACGGTTCGCCTGGCCAGCGAACACGAGCTCGAGTGGCTCTACCCGGATTGCGAACGCGGCGCCATGCCGCCGTTCGGGCCCCTGTACAAGCAGCGGGTGTTCGTCGATTCCGCCCTGGCGGAGGAAGAACACATCGTGTTCAATGCCGGCACCCATGGTGACGCGGTGTGCATGCGTTACGACGATTTCGCGATGCTCACCAAACCCGTCGTGGGGCAGTTCGCGAAATCAGGCAAGATAGGACCGCCCCGGTCACGCTGAACGAGCCACGGCAAGGCACGAAGTCCGCGAAGGGCACAGGAACAGGAAGAAACGGTCGTTCTTCGTGCCTTTCGTGGTTCCTCGTGACTGCCGTCGCGGCCCCGTGCACCGCGCCAGCGGCTGTCGATCCCCCGCAATCACCTTGGCACACCCGCCCCTTCAAGCGTAGAATCGCCATCTTCAACCCCACTCGATTCAAGGAGTTCCCGGATGACACTCGAGCTCGCGTCCCGCCGCCGCCGGTGGGGACTGGCCGTCGGCGCGGCCCTGATGGCCGCCGCCACGACGATGCCGGCGCAGCAGATGGTGACGGAAACGCGCGACCCCGCCCAGCCACAGGACGAGGAATTCGCGCGGCTGGTCAAGGAGTGGACGCCCCAGGCCTACTTCATGAGCCCTCTCGTCGATCACCTGCCGAAGGTGAAAGGCGTACCGACGCCGAAGGACGTGCTCGGCTACTACATCGGGGCGCCGCGAACGCTGACCTACTACTCCGACATCCTGAAGTACTACCGGGCGCTGGCGGCCGCCACACCGCGCGTGCGCGTCGAGTCGATCGGGAAATCGGACGAGAATCGCGAGCTGGTGGTCGTGTGGGTGTCTTCCGACGAGAACATGAAGAACCTCCAGAAAAACCGCGACAATCTGGCGAAAATCGCCGATCCCCGCGGGCTTTCGCCAGAGCAAATCAAGCAGCTGATCGCGACCACCAAGCCGCACTATCACCTGATGGGGGGGCTGCACAGCGGCGAGACGGGGCCGTCGGAGATGCTGATGGAACTCGTCTATCGCCTGGCGACCGAGACGTCGCCCCTCATCACGCAGATCCGCAACAACGTGATCGTGTCGGTCACGCCGGTGGCCGACGCGGACGGTCGGGACCGGAACGTCGACTGGTTCTACCGCGGGCTGGAAACCGCGGCGGCCGACGAATCGGCCCGCGGTGCATCAGGAGGAGGCCGGGGCCGCGGCGCGGGAGGCGCGCAGGCGGCCGGCGAGGGCGGCGGCCGCGGACGCGGGGGCGCGGCAGTGCCCTACTGGGGCAAATACGTCTATCACGACAACAATCGCGACATCAACCTCTCGCAGGTCTCGATGCGCGCGCTCGTCGACTGGTATTTCACCGCCCATCCCCCCATCATGCATGACCTGCACGAGGCCCAGCCCCTGCTCTATACCTACAGCGGCGGTCCTCCGCAGAACCCGAACCTGGATCCGATCCTTTTTGCCGAACTGCCGTTCTTCTCGAATTTCGAGCTGGCGCAGATGACCAAGTGGGGCATGCCGGGCGTCTACACGCACGCCTTCATGGACGGCTGGTCGCCGGGCTATCTCGGGTCGGTTGCGTATAACCACAACGGCATGATGCGGATGTACGAAACGCAGTCCGGGCGCGATCTGCCTGAGCCGTCCACGTCGGATTCGACTCCCGCCGGCTCCGGCGCGTCGGCAACGACCAGCCAGCCCGCACCGGGTGCGGCGGGCCGCGGCGCCGGTGCGCCGCCGGCAGGCGCGGGACGCGGCCGCGCGACAGGCTCGGGGCAGGCCGCCTCGACAGGCTCGGGGCAGGCCGCCTCGACAGGCTCGGCAGGCCGCCTCGACAGGCCGGGCAGGCGCTCGATGGGCAGGCCGTCGACAGGGGCGTGCCGCTGGCGCGGGTCGCGGTGGTCGCGGCGGGCGCGGTGCGGCTGCGGCGGCAGAAAACGACGACGCTCCGCAGGGCGCCGCGGCGGCCCGCGGCGGCGGGGCTGGCGCGGGGCGCGGCCGGGCCTCTGGTCCGCCCACGGGACGCGGCGGTGGCCAGCCGCGCGAGCGGTACCGCGGGATTCCGATTCCGCCTGGCGCGGCGAATCAATTCACGCGCCGCGTGAACACGAACTACATGGAAACCGGTGTCCTGAGCGCGCTCCAGCTCACGTCGATGTTCCCGAACCTGGTCGTCGAAAACTTCTACAAGAAGACCCAGAACTCGATTGACTCCGGCAAGGCCGATCCGCCATTCGGCTACGTCATCCCCGTGCAACGCGAGATGACGCGTGTCGCCGAACTCGTCAACATCCTGCGGGCGCAGCAGATCGAAGTCGGACGGGCGAGCGCCGAGTTCACGGTGGGAGGCCAGACATACCCGGCCGGTTCCTACGTGATCAAGCGCGACCAGCCGTATGGCCGGCTCGCGAAGAACCTGCTCGAACGTCAGGATTACCCGGATCCCGAACTGCGCACGTACGACGACAGCGGGTGGACCATGGGGATGGCGATGCAGGCCGAGGTGAAGGAAATCACCGCAAAGGCGATTCTGGACGTGCCGACGACCCTCGTGGACACCGTCGCGCTGAAGGGTACCGTGACCGGCGTCGGAACGGCGGGGCTGGCGGTCGCCCACCTCGGCTCGACCAACATGATCGCGCTTCGGTACCGCCTGAAAGGCGTGCCGATGAAGATCGTGGAAAAGTCCTTCACGGCCGAAGGTGTGGACTTCCCCGCGGGTTCGTTCGTCATCAGCGCGCCGGCGGATTTGTCGGCCGCGCGCGCGGCGGTCGAGGCGCTCGGGCTCACCGGCGTCGCCCTGTCGTCGACCCCGTCCGTGCCGATGCACGACGCTGACCCGCCCAGGGTCGCGATGTACTCGTCGTGGAGCGGGACCCAGGAAATCGGCTGGGTCCGGTACACGTTCGATCGGTTCGGGATTCCCTA
This sequence comes from uncultured Acidobacteriota bacterium, assembly GCA_963817635.1. Lineage (GTDB taxonomy): Bacteria > Acidobacteriota > Vicinamibacteria > Vicinamibacterales > 2-12-FULL-66-21 > CAWFPR01. The sequence goes on from CAWFPR010000013.1 coordinate 229,307, forward strand.
TGACTTGATCTACAAGGAACGCGTCCGGAAGGGGAACCTGCGCGCCGACTACGACGTGATCGTCATGCCGAACCAGTCCGCCACCCGGCAGGCGGTGTTCGCGCCGCCGGCCGCGCGTCCCGTGCCATACCAGAAGAGCGACAAGTACAAGTCCCTCGGCATGTACGGCGAGTCTCCCGACATCACCGGCGGCATGGGTGGGGAAGGGGTCGAGGCCTTCGCCAGGTTCCTCGACGCGGGCGGCACGCTGATCACGATGGGCGAGGCCTCGCGCTTCCCTGTGGAGTTCGGCTTCGCCCGGACGGTCGATGCCGATTCGACCTCGCGGGACTTCTACGCGCCGCGGCCGCTCGTCAACGCGGAGATTGTGCGACCGCAGGATCCCGTCTTCTACGGGTACCCGGACAAGACGATGCCGGTCAAGTATCTCGGCGGCCCGCTGCTGTCGGTGCCGGCCGGCGATCAGGAGTACGTGCTGGCGCGCTACGTCGGAGGTGACGCGGCGGTACTGAGCGGCCTGATGAAGGGGGCCGACGAAATTCGCAACCGCCCGTTCGCGCTCGAACTGCCCGGCGGATACCTCGGCAAGGGGCGGCTCGTGATGTTCGCGAACAACCCGATCTACCGCTGGCAGAACCACGGCGAGTTCAACATGGTGTTCAACGCGATGTTGAACTGGAATGACATGGGTGGCGCCGCCAGATCGACCACCAGCCCGACGTCTCAGGGCGGCGGTCGCTGAGCCGATTCCCGCCCGACGCACAAAGAAAAGCCTCACGCGGTTGACCCGCGTGAGGCTTTTCTTTTCCCTGAGCCCTGAGCCCTGAGCCCTGAGCCCTGAGCCCTGAGCCCGAGCCCTGAGCCCTGAGCCCTACGCCGTTGTCTTGGCGGTCTTCAGGAAGCTCGGCGGCAGGTCTCGCCGCTTTTCGCCGATGTAGACCTGGCGCGGGCGCGTGATCTTCTGCTCGGAGTCGAGCAGCATCTCTTCCCACTGGGCCAGCCAGCCCGCCGTGCGCGGGATCGCGAAGAGCACCGGGAACATGTCCACGGGGAAGCCCATCGCCTGGTAGATCAGGCCGGAGTAGAAGTCGACGTTCGGGTACAGCTTGCGCGAGACGAAGTAGTCGTCCTGAAGCGCGATGCGCTCGAGTTCGACCGCGATGTCGATGAGCGGGTTGCGCCCGCAGACGTCGAACACCTGGTAGGCCATGTCCTTGAGGATCTTGGCGCGCGGGTCGTAGTTCTTGTAGACGCGGTGCCCGAATCCCATCAGGCGTCCCTTGCCCTGCTTCACGTCGGTGATGAACTCGTGGACGCGATCCTTGGAGCCAATCAGCGCGAGCATGCGGAGCACCTGTTCGTTGGCCCCGCCGTGCAGCGGGCCGTAGAGCGCGGCGGCCGCGCCGGCCAGCGCCGAGTACGGGTCGGCGTGCGAGCTGCCGATGGCGCGCATCGCGGTGGCGCTGCAGTTCTGCTCGTGGTCGGCGTGCAGGATGAACAGCACGTCCAGCGCCTTCTCGAGCACCGGGTTCGGCTTGTACTTCAGCTCGGTCATCTTGAACAGCATGTTCAGGAAGTTGCCGGGGAAGCTCAGGTCGTTGTCCGGCAGCACGTACGGCATCCCGATGCTGTGGCGATACGAGTAGGCGGCAATCGTCGGCACCTTCGCGATCAGACGCTCGATCTGGCGGCGGCGCACCTGCTCCGAGAAGATGTTCTTCGCGTCGGGGTAGAAGGTGGAGAGCGCGCCGGCCGTGCTCAGGAACATCCCCATCGGGTGCGCGTCGTGCTGGAACCCGTCGATGAACTTCTTGATGTTCTCGTGGACGATCGTGTGCGTGGTGATGCGATGGGTCCAGGTCTTCTGCTCGTCAGGGTTTGGCAGTTCGCCGAACAGCAGCAGGAATGCGACGTCGAGGTACGTGCAGTGCTCCGCGAGCTGCTCGATCGGGTAGCCCCGATACTCCAGGATCCCCTTGTCGCCGTCGATGAAGGTGATCCTGCTGCGGCAGCTCGCCGTGTTCATGAGCGCCGGGTCATACGTCATGAGACCGAAGTCGTCGGGCGACGTCTTGATCTTGCGGAACTCGGGCGCAGGGATGGTCCCGTCCGTGACGGGAATCTCGTAAGTGCGGCCGGTCCGATTGTCCGTAACGGTCAGGGTCTCTTTCGGCATGCAATCCTCCTCCAGCGGTCCTGCCCGCCGGATTGCTGTTGCCGCCGGAATTCCGTCGCCGTGAGGTACAAGAACGCCCGCAAAAAGCGGAACCCGCCGCAACATCCGTGCGGGATGCAAGATCCGGCACACCTCGTGGCACCGTACCCGGCCTGGCGTCTGGCGTCTTGCGGCTCGATGCCCCGCGCCGCTCGCCGGGCGCCGCGCGTGCTAGCGTGCCGCGTTCATCCGCTCGAAAATCTGGTCCAGCTCCTCGCGGGAGGCCCGGCTCGATTGCTGCGCGAATCCGTACGCGACCTCTCGCTCACCGCCCTGGATACGCGGCACGACCGCGTCGAGCAACTCGTCGATCGGCACCCCGAACGTATGCAGGCCGGGACCTCCGAGGTCGGTATTCACCGCGGGCGGCGCGATTTCCACGACCTTCAGTGGCGTGCCGGCAAGCTGGTGCCGCAGCGACAGCGTGAACGAGTGCAGCGCCGCCTTCGTCGCGCTGTAAATCGGCGCGTTCGCCAGCGGCACGAACGCGAGACCCGATGTGACGTTGACGATGGCTGGATGGTCCTGGCGCAGCAGGTGGGGCACGAGGAGCGAGCACAGGTGGATCGGGGCCGCGAAGTTAATCGCGATTTCCTCGTCGGCGGCCGCCCATTCCCCGGGCCCGTCGAGCCGCGGGTAGCGCTGGATGCCCGCATTGTTCACCAGCACGTTCAACCCGGGAAACTCGCGCACGACCCACTCGGCCAGCCGCACCCGCTCGGCCGCCTGCGCCAGGTCGCACACGCGGGTGTGGAGACCCGGGTAAGCTGCCTGCGCGTCGCGAAGCCGGTCGTCTCGCCGGCCACAGATGATGACGGAGCTGCCCGCGGCGAGGAACCGCCGGGCCAGCCCGAGGCCGATCCCGGATGCCCCACCGGTGACAAGGACGACGTTGTCGCGAAGATCCATCAGGGTATTCTACCGGCGAGCGGTGTAAGTGGTGGAAGTCCTGAGGGACCCGGACGCCATGGAAACGGGACGCGTGACCGAAGGCCGATCCGGTTCTCACTCACGTGAACGCACCCTTCGGTCGTCGGTCGCCGTCCTCTATTCGACCTACTCAGGCGAGACTGACGTCCGGCCGCAGTCCTCGCACCGCAGGTATACGACGGGCAGCGACTCGGCGTGGCCGATGATGCGTGCGCCCGGAAGGCCGCAGCGCGGGCAGACGACAGCCGAGGTGTTGCGTTTGGCCATTCAGGAAGACCTCCATATGTTAGGACTCGAACGATGCGCACCTGGTTCCCATCCCCATACGGTAGAGTCGTCCGGGCTGACGCGTAAGAGAGCAGCAGGGGATGGCATGGTTTCCGGTGACGCGACATTCGGTGATCGAACGGCTGCGGCGCGGCCCGGATGACGCGCGCCGGGAAGCGTTCGGCGAACTGGTTACGGGCTACTGGAAGCCCGTCTACAAGCACCTTCGCCTGACCTGGCGCCTGGCTCATCAGGACGCCCAGGATCTGACGCAGGCCTTCTTCTCAGACGCGTTCCAGAAGGAATGGCTGTCCCGATACGAGCCGTCACAGGCACGGTTCCGGACCTTCGTGCGCGTCTGCGCGGACCGGTTCGTCATGAACTGGCAGCAGGCGGCCTCCCGCCTCAAACGCGGCGGAGGGACCGAGACCGTGCCGCTGGACTTCGCCGGAGCCGAGCGCGAGCTGGCCCTGGCCGCCCCCGCGCCTGCGTCCCCCGACGACCTGTTCCGCCAGGAGTTCGTTCGAGCCCTGTTCGAGCGCGCCGTGACCGCCGTCCGCGCCGAATACGCCGCCGCGGGACGGACGCTGCACCTGGCGGTGTTCGATCGGTACGACCTGGATCCGGCCGACGGCGTCTCCTACGCGCAACTTGGGTCCGATCTCGGCCTCACGACGGCGCAGGTGACCAACTACCTGGCCCAGGTGCGGCGCAGCTTCCGCGCAGCACGCGCTGGCGGCCCTCGAAGGGCTGACCGGCTCGCGCGAGGAATTCCGGCGCGAGGCGCGGGAGTTGTTCGGGCTGGAGGTGGAATGACGTTCCTGTCGGACGCCGCCGTCGCGCGTCTCCAGTCCGCGGCCGGCTGGCCCGAATTCGCCACGGATCGCTACGTGGTCACTGCCGAAATCGGCCGCGGGGGGATGGGTGCCGTGTACCTGGCGCACGACGAGGCGCTCGACCGTGACGTGGCCATCAAGGTGTCGAGCGCGGTGGCAAGCGAGGCGCTGGAGGGCAGGCTCCGCGGCGAGGCGCGCATTCTCGCCCGGCTCGAACACCCCGGCATCGTGCCGGTGCACGACGTGGGGCGGCTCGTGGACGGACGGCTCTTCTACGTCATGAAGCAGGTGCGTGGCGTGACGCTTCGGGAGCACCTGCACGCCGCGCTCCCGCTCGGCGACCGGCTGCGAACCTTCGAGCGAATCTGCGAGGCGGTCGCTTTCGCGCACGCGCACGGCATCATCCATCGAGACCTGACGCCCGACAACGTCATGGTCGGGGAATTCGGCGAGGTGCTGGTGCTCGACTGGGGACTTGCGCGTACGCCGGACGGGGAGGAAGAGGAGGCCGGCTCGATACTCGGGACCCGCGGTTTCATGTCGCCGGAGCAGGCGGCCGGCGTGCCGGCGGCGGTGACGCCGCGTACGGACGTCTACGGCCTGGGCGCGCTGCTCCACATGCTGGCGACGGGGAGTCCGCCTTTGACCGGCGAGGCCGCGCTCTTCGCGGGTGCTCCCGATCTCCCGCGGCCGGTGCGGGCCATCTGCGCGAAGGCGCTGTCTGCCGACCCGGCCGAGCGCTACGAGAGCGTCCGTGCGCTCGCCGACGACATCGCGCGCTACCGCGCCGGAGAATCCGTGGCGGCCCATCGCGACTCGCCCCTCGAGCGTGCCGCCCGGTTCGCTCGCACCTACCGCACGCCGATTCTTCTGGTCCTGGCCTACATGGTCATGCGGGCGCTCGTCGCCTGGCTGGCCGGGCGATGACGCGGGGCTCAGGGGCTCAGGAGGCTCAGGGCTCAGGGGCTCAGCAGCGGGAAAACGAACGCGGCGGTTCGTGTAAGGGATAACCGAGACGAAACATTCGCCCGGCGCTTCGGCTCCGGGTCGAGGAGGGCGACGTGAACAAGCCGGTGCTGGGCATGGTATTGGGCGGCGTACTCGGGATATTCGACGGATTGAGCGCACTGATTTCCGCTCCCGAAACCGCGCCGCTCATCGTGGGGATCGTAATCGGGTCCACGTTCAAGGGGCTCGTGGCAGGGCTGCTGATTGGCTGGTTTGCGCGAAGGGTGCAGTCGGTGGCCAGGGGCGTCGCATTCGGCGTGTTCATCGGGGCGCTTTTCGCATTCCTGATCGCGGCGATGCCGAACCCGGATGGGTCCCACTACTACTGGCAGATCGTGCTGCCGGGAAGCATTCTGGGACTCGTGGTGGGATACGCAACACAGAAGTACGGCGCGCGGCCGCGCCAGACGGCGTCGGTCTAGCAGGATGGCTGAAAAAAGCATCCTGATGGTAAATGGCAGATGGAAAATGAAGAACACGGTTCTTTTTTCCATCTACCTTTTCCCATATTCCATCAGGCCGGCATTTTTCAGCGGCCTGCTAGCTGGTCAAGCCGCAGGTCGAGCGCGTCGGGCAGGTCCGCAATCGAGCCGACGATGTGGGTGTGCGGCGCCGATTCGAGCCTCGTCCGATCGTGGGCGCCCGAGAGGACGCCGATATTCCACCGCACGCCTGCACGCTGCCCGGCCGCGAGATCGAGGATCGTGTCGCCCACGCTGGCGACGTGTTGCGGCGCCGTCACGCCCGTCATCCGCATCGCTTCGCGGATCAGGTGCGGCGCCGGACGTCCTTCGGGCACGTCGTCGCCGCAGACGATCGCGTCGACCACGCCGCGATCCCACCCGAGCGCCGCGACGAGCAGTCCTGTGATCGCGCGGTCGAAGCCCGTATTGAGGGCGACGCGGACATCCTGGCGGCGCAGCCACTCGAAGATCGTGGCCGCGCCCTCGATGCTCTCCACGGCCCGGTGTGCGAACCCCCGCGCGAGCTCGTCCTGAAACGTGGCGTACACCGCCGCGGCGGTGCGGTCGCGATCGACCCCCTCGGGAACGAACCGCCGCACGGCTTCACGCTTCGACGCGCCGCGTACCGCCGCGATGTCGGCGGCACTCGCGCGGATGCCGTGGCGATCGAGGGCCGCCGCAAAGGCGCGCGGCACCTCGCCGTTGTCGCGAACGGTGGTGCCGGCGAGATCGAAGACGACAAGGTGGACGGGACGCATTCAGGCAATTCTCGCCCCATCGAGGGGCGTGCGTCACCAGGATCGTGGCCGGCGACGGGCCGGCGGGCTGGGCGGCGTAAGAAATCGGCCGCTGGCGCATCTAACCGGGTAGTTACCCGTTCCTGGAGGTTTCAGATGCGAACCATTCGGCGCGCCGCGGCGCTGGCTCTGCTGGCGCTGTCCATACCCGTCGTCGCCTCTGCCGGCGACCTCGTCACCATCCGCGTCACCGGTCACGGAACACCGATCGTGTTCCTGTCCGGGATCGGCTCCCCCGGCAGCGTCTGGGACGACGTGGTGGCGGAACTCGCGCCTCGTTGCACCTGCATCGTCATGTCGTTTGCCGGCTTTGCGGGCGCCGCCCCCGCGCCGGCACACGACGCCGAGGCCGTCACGGCAGCCGTCGCCAGGGAAATCGATCGCGGCGGCTGGGACAAACCCGTGGTGGTCGGGCATAGTTATGGGGGGTTTCTGGCGCTGTCGCTTGCCGCCGCCCACCCGGCGATGTTCCGCAAGGTCGTGATCGTGGATGCCTATCCGTTCCCGATGGGCCAGCTGCAGCCGGCGATGACCGCGGAAGCGGCGCGCCAGCAGGCGACCGCCGTCCGCGCCGCGCTGCTGAAGCTGACCGACGACGAGTTCGCGCAGCAGCAGCGGGCGGTCGCGGCGATGTCGGTGACCGATCCCGCGCGGGCGGAGGGAGTGCTCGCGTGGGCGCTTGCCTCGGATCGCGCCAGCATCGCGGACGCGCAGTTTGCCATGCTCTCTTCCGATCTGCGAAGCGGCATCGTGCGCATCGCGGCGCCGGTGCTCGCCATCGGCACCTGGCGCGGCCGCGAGCCCTTCGGGTTCACGCACGACCGCACCGCGCACCAGCTCGACGAGCAGTACGCTGGCGTGCCGGAGCACCGGACCGTCGTGAACGACACGGCACGCCACTATGTGATGCTCGATGAGCCGTCGTGGCTGGCGGCTACGATCACGGAGTTCGTGACGCGTTGACGTCGTCCGAGCGCGAGCGGCTGTTCGCTGACCTCTTCGAGACGAACCGGCGGCGGCTCCTCCGGCTCTGCGCAGCGTACCTGGGTTCCGCGGCGGATGCCGACGACCTGTTCCAGGACGTGATGATCAACGTCTGGAAGGGGCTGCCGGCCTTCCGCCGCGACGCCGACGCCTCGACCTGGATCTACCGCATCGCCGTCAACACCGCGCTCATGTCGCGACGCAGGGTCGCCCGCGAAGCGGCCGTGATCGACCGGCACCGCGGCGACGCCGTGGAGGCCGCCGTCGCGGAGGAGACATCGGAGGACGCGGAAGCGCGAGTCGCCCGGCTCCACCGCGCCATCGCGTCACTCTCCCCGCAGGATCGGATCTGCATCAGCCTTGTTCTCGAGGGGCTCAGCTACAAAGACATCGCCGCCATTACCGGGCTCAGCGTGAACCACGTGGGTGTGCGCATTTCGCGCGCCAAGCGCGCCCTCCGGACGCGGATGAAGGACACGGACCGTGGATCAATTTGAAGAACTGCAGGCCCTCTGGGCGAGCCAGCCGGTATCCGATGCCTCCGGAGGCCAGGCTGCCACGCTGGCGGCGCGGCTGAAACGGTACGGCCGCCGCGAAGTGTCGATCGGCGTCGTGAAGCTCGCGGTCGTCTCCGCACTCCTGGCGCCGGCGCTCTGGTGGCTGGTGGGTCACCCGGGCATATCGCTGTTCGTCACGATCGGCACGGCCTGGTGTGCGGCATCCATCGTGGCGGTCCTGGCGCTTCAGTGGGCGCAGCAGCGGGCGATCGCGCGTCTCGACTACGCCGCTGCCTCGTCCGACTTTGTCAGGACGGCGATCGACGTGCTCCAACGCCACCAGGCGTCGGCGGTCACCCACGCGCGGCTGGCCACCGGGGCCCTCGTCATCGGGCTGAACCTCGTGGTGTTCGGTGCCGTTGCCGGCCCCGCCGTTGCGCCGCGCGTGACCGCACACCTGATCGGCACAGCGCTGCTGCTTGTCGCCTTTGCGTTCGGCGTGTCGGTTCGCCGGAAGCGGGCCGCCGCGACCTGCGGGCCGCTGGTCCGGCAACTGTCGGACCTGGGCGAAGGCGAGTAGAGCGGGGCCTGCCGCCGGGAGCCTCGACATTCGGTCATGTACCAATCGTGCCGCGCCGTAGTATCGTGGGCGCCATGGCTATCATCCTCGAGCACCGGTCGGGCCCGGATCGTCGCCGCCGACCCCGGGGAGGCCGCCGTCAGACCGACAGGCCCGGGTTTTCGCCGCTCGTCCTGCTGGTGGGCAAGGAGCCCGAAATGAACGCGCGGTCCGAAGCCGTCCTGGTCAGGCTGCGCTTTGCGGTCTCGATCGCCGACAGCGCCGACGCCGCGCTCCGCGCGCTCCCGGAGTTGAGGCCGGATTCTCGTCGTCGCCACCGATGAGGACAGCACGCGCATCCGGCTCGAAGCGCTGCAGAACGTGCCCGTCGTCCGCGTGGAAGGAGAGTTGCGGGACAATCCCGACGCGCTCGTCGAGGAAATCCGCCGCGCCCTGCGGCTGCGCCTGGTGCGGTGACCGCACCCTCACCGGCCGCGAGGCGACGCCTGCCGGTCGGCGGTCGTCAGGGCGGCGAGGCCGTCGATATCTTCGGGGATCCTTGCCTCGATCCGCAGTCCGGTGTGCGTGATGGGGTGAACGAACGTCAGGCGCCACGCGTGGAGGGCCTGGCGGGGGAATGCACGCAGGGCTTCCCTCACGGCTTCGTCGGTGATCTTCCTCCAGCGCGGCTCGCCGTACACTGGATCTCCGACGATTGGCCAGCCCTTCGACGCGAGGTGCACGCGGATCTGGTGGGTGCGGCCGGTCACCAGCCGGCAGCGAACGAGCGCGATCACGACGCCCGGGCCGACGCGCGCCAGCGACAGCCGTTCGAACTCGGTCACGCTCGGCCGGCCGTCGGTCGCGGACACCACGACGCGCCGGCGGTCCGCTGTGTCGCGCCGCAGGTTCGCTTCGATCCGGCCCGCCATCGGCGGCCGCCCGTATACGACCGCCAGGTACTCCTTTCCGGCCTGTCGTGACGCCAGCCCGCGCTGGAGCGCCGCGTGCACGGCCGCGGTCTTCGCCACCAGCACCACGCCCGACGTGAACCTGTCGAGCCGCCCGAGAAGCGAGGGCCGCTGTCCCGCCGGCCACGATCGCGCGTACCCGGCGAGCGCATTCAGCAGAGTGCCGTCGGTGTGGGCGTGGGTGGGATGCGCGACGAGGCCTGCGGGCTTGTCGATCGCGAGCAGGTGGGCGTCCTCGTACAGCACCTCGATGGGAAGCTCCGCGACGGACAGCCCGGGTCGCGGCGCGGCGGCCGGCAGGGTGACGGCAATGGCGTCGGCGAGCGCGACGCGTGAGGCGGTCCGCCGCACGACGCGGCCGTTCACGACGACCAGGCCGCCTGCGATCCACGCCTGCACGCGCGTCCGCGTCGAGCCTTCGACGCCTGCGAGGTGTCGGCTGAGAACAAGATCCAGCCGCCGGCCAGCGTCCCCGCGGTCGGCATCAATCGTGCGAACCATCAGTGCTGGATCCCTCACCGTGCGGCAGCGTCCTTCGCGCGCGTCTCCTGCGTCCATGTCACCCGGTCCGCGCCGAACAGCTCAAGCGGGTGCGGCGTGCGGATGCTGCCGCTGCCGCAGGCGAGATCGTCAGCCGGACAGTAATTGTTGCAACCCCGGCAGGTGCGATCGGAACGTTGAGGAAGAAGAGGAGCCGTCATCGCGGCAAGCCTCACACATCGGGCCAGGCCTGTCTATGACCCCGGTCATCTCGTCGCTTCGGCATCAGTTCCGCGACGCGGGGCATGGCCGGCTCGTTCGGACTCGAAGCCGACCACTTCGACGTTTCGACGAAGGTGGGAACGCGTGGGCCTTCGCAGCCGCTCTGCATGATTTCGCACGGACGAGCTTTGGGAGCGAGCGCGCCGGGTCTGCGCCGGTGACGGCGTCGAGCATTTCGAGACCGTGCGGCGCCGCAAGGACGGGACCTTCATCGATATCTCCTTGACGGTGTCGCCGATCTTCGACGCCCCCGGGCGGATCGTCGGTGCGTCGAAGATCGCACGTGACATCACCGAGCAGAAACGGCTCCAGCGCGAGGCGGCTCGGCGACCGCGCGCTGGAACCAGACCAGCAACTGAAGGCAGCCGCCGTCATCCGTCGCAACGCGGAATCGCTCGCTCACCTCGTCGACGATTTGCTGGATACCTCGCGGATCGTGACCGGGAAGATTCGCCTGCACCTCGAGCTGTGCGACGTCGCGGGCCTGCTGCGCGAGTCGCTCGACATGGTGCGGCGAGCCATCGACGCGAAGAACCTGCGCCTCGAAACGTCGATCGGAGGGCCGCAACTGCTGCTGGCGGATTGCGATCGGCTGCGCCAGGTCCTGTGGAACCTCTTCACCAACGCCGTCAAGTTCACGCCGTCAGGGGGACTGGTCGCCGTGACCCTCGAGCGTGTGGACGCCCACATCAGGATCACGGTGCGCGACACCGGGATTGGGATTCGCCGACAGGCCATTCCGTACATCTTCCAGCGGTTCTGGCAGGCGGAGAACACCACGACGCGCGAGCGCGGCGGGCTCGGCCTCGGCCTCGCCCTGTCGCGCTACCTCGTCGAGCTGCACGGCGGAAGCATCGCGGTGGAGAGCGCGGGACCGGGGATGGGCGCCGAGTTTCGCGTCGAGCTGCCCGCCCGCCAGACGCTCAAGCCCGGCGACTTCGACGGCGGGTCGACTTCACTCGACCGGCTGTCAAACGATCGCCGTGAGGACTCGGCCACCGGTCGGCTGCTCATGTGACGACGCGGTCGGACCGCGCGGCGCCTCGGTTGGACGGACGCTGGTGACCCGGCGCCGCGGCGCGAGAACGACGTTCCCGCAGGGGCAACATCTACCCGCTGTCGGCGGTTGATTGGCCGGACGATCCAGCCGTCTGCGAGTAGGCCCTACCCGTTCCACGTCCTGCCGTCGCGCAAAACTCAAGAAAATCTCACGGTCCAGGATTTGCTCCAGTAGGGGCGTCGCCAACACAGGCTGGCGCCCCGCTTGACTGCTGAACCATTCACCGATCTGCCGACGAACCATAGAAAACTTCCGGGACGAGTCTGGTTGGCAGATCGGAGTGTGTGATGCGTAGGTACTCTGGGGCGCGCGCTGATCGTGTCTGTGTTGCTCGGATCGACGCCGCTCGTCTGGCGGGGTCTGTCCGCGCACGGCGCGGACCGTCCGGACCAGGGCCGGACACCGGTGCGAATGCTCCCGGCTGGGCAGCGGCTCGGCGGAAATCCCGGGGAGAAGGGTGCGACCTACTACGCCCTGGCTGGCCGCACGCGCCGGTTGACCACGCGATTCGCGACGGTGGTCACCGTGGCGGAAGCGGGAGCCGACGGAGACATCCGCACGAGCGTTCGCGATGTCAACGGGCGGGAGATGGCTCACCTGACGGTGAATCACCTGGACGCTGCCCGCGACATCGTCCAGTTCACCACCGAGACGGGCGGGCGGTTTCAGGCGTTCGGTGAGCCGGGCGTGAAGATGACCATGGACTGGGCCAACCGTCAGGCATACAGTCTGACGACCGACGGCGTCGATGCCGGCGAGCCGGACGTGGAGTGGCGCGGCGGCCTGATTCGACGGCGCGGCGCACCGCAGGGCACTCTCGATCGGGACATCGTGTCACTCGAAACCGAATGGGAGGAGGGGCTGACCGCCGTGACGTCGAGGCGGCCGGCGGCGCGGCGCCGCGTGCTTCCCGATCGCGAGACCTCCGGCGAAGTTGTCGTGACACGGTTGACCAGGGATGGTCAGCAGGTCGGGTTGACGAACTGGTATCCGCGCGAGCAGATTTTCACGTGGAACCTTCCGGGCCTGTCGAAGGGCTCCATCACGGCCGCCACGCTGGCGAGCTACGGCGGCTGGAGGTTCACACCCGACCTCGAGTGGATGAACGTCCAGGCGATCGCGTTCCATCACTACAAGACGCTCATCGATCGCGAGCAGTTCGTCGCGAGCGCAGGGCGGACGTGGTATCAGAAGGCGCTCGACTCGGTGGTGCCGGTCCTTCACGCCGACGAGCCGGGCTGCGATGGCCTGCACTGGCTGGATGGGACGGTGTTCCGCTTCTGCTGTGACGTGCACGACGCGTGTTATGAGAAGTACGGCTGCTCGAGCCATTCGTGGTGGGAGTTCTGGTCAAGCTGGCGGTGCACCGGGTGCAATGCGTGGGTGGTGGACTGCTTCGAGTCCGGCGCTGAGCCGTTTCTGATGATGTTCTGAACCCGAGGAGGTGCGCGATGATCCGATGGCGCGGTTTCGTGCTCGGCGCGGTAACCTTCGTGGCGGCGCACGTCGTGATGCTGGCGGGCTGGCGGTCCTGGTTCGAGCCCGGCGGCACTCATGCCGCGTGGTTCCTCAACTCGGGCCGCAGCGTGGCGTTCACCGTGGTCTGCCTGGTCCTCGGCAGCGCGCTGGCTGCTGCTTCCGGCCGCGCCAGGACGCTGGGTGAGCGGCTCGGTACGGGCGCGGCGTTCGCCGGCGGGGCCGTCGTCGCCATGGCCTGCGTGCTCTTCACGGGCGATCCCGGGACGATCTTCCCGATCGTCCTCGCGCTGGGTGCGGTCATCGCGCTGGCTAGTGCGCTGGCCGGGGCGGTCGCCGGAGGCGCCGTCCGCGCAGCGCTCACAGGGCGCTGACTGGTGTGCACGGCGGCGGTGGCCGGCGCCACCGCCGCCGCGGCGATGTGACGCGCTCAGGGCGAGGCGACCGGGCGCCTGCCCGCCGGGCGATTCCATGCGTCACGCGCTCCTGGTGTTCGAGAGCCCTCCGGATGTCGCGGCTGATAGAGGCCGAGCCTGCCGCCTCGCGGCAATGCGATCGAGGCCAGGCGCCCACCAGCGTGACGATTGTCGTCGCACGTGAACGCGATGTCCCGCCCTGCGCTTCTCCGGTGCCGAAAACCCGTCAACGCCGCCGCTACGACGAGCCACCCGAAGCCCGGCAGTTCGGAATTGCGCCCAAAATCGCGATTCCTGGCTCCGACCCGGGTGCCCGCAGGCGGTCCAGGTGTTGCGTCACTGACGGGTGGACAGGTACTTATGAAGGCACACATGCAGGCTCGACCGTTGTACGACGTGACGGTGTCCGGCCTGACTTCTACGTTGACCGGACCCCGCGACATTGTCGCGATGTATAGGCAGATGCGCCAGGTGTACTCAGCCGATCTGAGTCTCGAAATTCGGGCGCTTCGTGACGAGCCTGCCGTCACTGGCGGGGTGGTCTACAAGGTAAACTGGCATTATGGTCATGACTGATTGGAAGGGGCGCGCGTTGTCTGCTGACGATGCGGTATGGATTGTCCAGAGCGGGATGAACGTGTTCGTACACGGGGCCGCGGCCACGCCGACGCCGCTGCTCGAGGCTCTTGCGCGGCGTTCCGACCTGCGGAACGTCAATCTCTATCACATGCACACCGCCGGTCCGGCGCCGTTTGCCGACACGGATCAGCAGGGGCGGTTCTTCTCGGTGTCGCTGTTCACAGGCGCGCCGCTGCGCAAGGCCATCGAAGAGGGCCGCGCCGATTTCGTTCCGATCTTCCTGTCCGACATTCCGTGCCTGTTCGCCAACGGGCACATCAAGCTGGACGTTGCGGTCGTGCAGTTGTCCCCGCCGGATTCGCACGGGTACTGCACGCTGGGCACCTCTGTCGATACGGCGCTGGCGGCCTGCCAGTCGGCACGCTACATCGTTGCTGAAATCAACGAGCAGATGCCGCGTACGCACGGGAACACCCTGGTCCACATCGACCGGGTGAGCACGTGGATTCACACGGATCGCCCGCTGCACGTGCACGAGCGCACCGTGCCGACACCGGTCGAGGAGGAAATCGGACAGCACGCCGCGAACCTGATCCCAGACGGCGCGACGTTGCAGATGGGCATCGGGGCGATTCCCGATGCCGTCCTGCGGCGGTTGATGAACAAGCACGACCTCGGCATCCACACCGAGATGTTCTCCGACGGCGTCGTCGATCTCGCCGAGGCCGGCGTGATCACGAACCGGTTGAAGAAGGTCCATCCCGGGCGCATCATCACGAGCTTCGTGGCCGGCACGCAGCGCGTCTACGACTTCGTCAACGACAATCCGTTCGTCGAGTTCCATCCCTGCGACCACACGAACGATACGGCCCGCATCCGGAAGAACGACAAGGTCGTCGCCATCAATTCCGCGATCGAGGTGGACCTGAGCGGCCAGGTCTGCGCCGACTCGATTGGCCAGCGCATCTTCTCCGGGATCGGCGGACAGATGGACTTCATCCGAGGGTCGGCGCTGTCCAAAGGCGGCATACCGATCATCGCGCTCCCCTCCACCGCCGCGCGTGGAACGGTCTCGCGCATCGCGCCCACGCTTGCCGCTGGCGCGGGCGTCGTGACCACGCGAGGACACGTGCACTGGATCGTGACCGAGTACGGCGCGGTCGACCTGTTCGGCAAGAACCTGCGGCAGCGCGCGGAAGCCCTGATCTCGATCGCCCACCCGGATTTCCGCGCCGAGCTGCGTCGCGCCTTCGCCGAGGCGCGTCACGTGGTGCTGCCGGAGGCCCAGATGGCCTGAGGCGAATCGCTCCGCCCGTGTACCAGCGGGCGGAGCATCGCGTTCTCCTTCGCGATCGTCCGCGGCGCCGTCGCCAGCGTGATGGTCACGCTGTTGCGCTTCCGGCCCATTCCCTGACGGACCCTTACCTCGACCTCGATCGTGCGCTGCCGGCGGTACCCGGGGCCTTCAGATGCCGCGCATCCGACGGAACCGACGCTGGTCTCGCGGGCCCGCAGGTCATTGACCAATCGGCGACCAATCGGCGCCGCCGGGTGCTGAGCGGCGACTATAATCACGGGGAAACAAACTGCACGGCTGGAGGTCCTCATGCGACGTTACGTTCTCCTGGCCATTTTCGTGGTGCTGCTGGTGCCCGCGGTGTCGGCGCAGCGCACGGTCAAACCCCCGCTGCACGGACGCCATTGGATGGCGATCACCGGCAAGCCGCTCGGCGCCACCGCCGGCGCGATGATGTTCCAGAAGGGCGGCAATGCCGTGGATGCCGCGTGCGCCATGCTCGGCGCCGTGGCGACGATGTGGGACACGCTCGGGTGGGGAGGGGAAACCCAGGCGCTGATCTTCAACCCGAAGACCGGCAAGGTGATCGGCATCGACGCGCTGGGCGTTGCACCCACGGGCGCGACCCCCGAATTCTTCCACGCCAAAGGTATGGCGTATCCGCCCGCGTACGGGCCGCTCGCGGCCGTGACGCCCGGCACGCCCGGCGGGCTGCTCGTGATGCTGGCCGAGTACGGCACGATGAGCCTCGCCGATGTCCTCGGCCCGGCGATCCAGATGGCCGACGGCTATGCGATCGAAGCGCAGGCAGCCGACGCGATCGAGCGCCAGAAGAGTGAAATCAAGAAGTGGAAGTACTCGGTGCCGGTGTTCCTGCCCCACGCCGGGCAGAAACGTGAGGCGCCGGAAGCCGGTGAGATCTTCAAACAGCCCGATCTGGCGGCAACCCTGCGCAAGCTCGTCGAGGCCGAGCAGCAGGCGCGCGCCGCGGGCAAGAACCGCAAGGACGCGATCTATGCCGCCTACGATCGCTTCTACAAGGGAGACATCGCCCGGGAGTTTGCGCGCGGCTCGCAGGAGATGGGCGGGCTGCACACAACGGAGGATCTGGCGAACTGGAAGGTGCACATCGAAGAGCCGGTGATGACCGATTACAAGGGCATCCAGGTGTACAAACTCACGGCCTGGACGCAGGGGCCGGCGCTGCTGCAGTCGCTGAACATCCTGGAGCACTTCGATCTCAAGTCGATGGGCTACAACAGCGCGCGCTACATCCACACGCTCTACCAGGCGATGAATCTCGCGTTCGCCGACCGCGACTTCTACTATGGCGACACGTACGTCCCGCCCGAGGAACCCGTGCGGGGTTTGCTGTCGAAGGACTACGCGAAGGCGCGGGCCGCGCTGATCGATCCGGCCCACAACGACCCGACGGTCAAGCCTGGCGATCCCTATCCGTACCAGAATGGCAGCAACCCGTTCAGCGACCTGCTCGCGAACTGGGGCGCCAGGCCGACCGCGCCGGGGTCTGGCGCTGCGGGCGCGCGTACATTCGATGAGGGCTTCACGGCCGGGACGACCTCGATCCAGGCGGCCGACGAGGAGGGCTGGGTCGTATCCGTGACGCCCAGCGGAGGCTGGATCCCGGCGGCCATCGCGGGCCGTACCGGCGTCGGCATGAGCCAGCGGATGCAGAGCTTCGTGCTCGATCGCACACAGGGCCCGTACAACGTGCTCGAGCCCGGCAAGCGGCCGCGCGTGACGCTCACGCCGAGCCTGGCGCTCAAGGATGGCAAGCCGTTCCTGTCCTTCGCGGTGCAGGGGGGCGATACCCAGGACCAGAACCTGCTCCAGTTCTTCCTGAACGTGGTCGAGTTCGGCATGACCGTGCAGCAGGCCACCGAGGCGCCCAACTTCAACAGTTACCAGATGCACAGTTCATTCGACGACCACAAGATCGAGCCCGGGCGCATGACGCTGAACGAGTCGATGCCCCCGTGGGTGCGCCAGGAACTTCAGCAGATGGGCTACCGGCTCGATTACCAGCGCCTCACCTCCGGTCCTATCAACGCCATGTTCTTCGATCGCAGGAATGGCTCGATATGGGGCGGGTCGAGCAATCACGGCGAGGACTACGGCATCGCCTGGTAGGCGGCCCGCACGAAATCGCCGACGCGGGGGCCGTTGACGGGGGCGGCGCTGACGGGCGCGCTAGGAAAGGGATCGCATGAACGCGATGACGTCTGCGGCGTCCTGCTGAGACATGTGGAAGCGCGGCATGGGGGCCCGCAACTGGCGGCCGTCACGTCCGATGGCGCCCTCGGTGAGCAGTCGCAACGCCTGCGCGTCGTCGTACCCCGGGAGCCCGCGGTTGCGCGGCGCGATGAGCGCCCAGTCGTTCGGCCAGGGTGGCCGGACGGGCACGGGGGCGCCGTCGAACTTGCGTGATTCGATGATGGCGCCCTGGCTGTCCCGCGGCGAGTGGCACTCGGCGCACATGGCGACTTCTTCCACGATGTAACGACCGTGTTCGACGTTCCCGCTGATCGACTGCGCGGCGGCCGGCGCCTGCGACTGTGGGGACGTGCGGGCCAGGCCGGCACTGGCAAGCAGCAGTGCGGCGCCGGCGATCACATGTGAACTCCGCATTCGAGATGTTCCTCCTGGGCCGATTATGACCGATTGGCCGCGCGCCGTCTGTATCGCGTCGGCTGAAACGGCCTCAGGCAATACCGGAGATCCCGAACGCGGTGTCGTCAGCGGTCGAATCGTCCGGGCGCGCATCTGGCCTCTGCGAATCCGGGAACGCCGGCGGGTCCCGCTCGAAGTAGGTTCGATAGCGCTTGAGGAACGCGTCCGGGGCCACGCCGTCGCCGCCGCCCGACACCAGCACGGGGAGCGCGCCTTTCGCGAAGAACATCTCCAGGTCGCGTTTGTCCTTGGTGGCCACCTTGCCGCGCGGCTCGATGTCGAAAAAATCCTTCACGCGGCGCGCGGTTTCCGCCGACAGATTGATCCGGTTGTTGGCGCCGCTCGACTCCATCCGCGATGCGTAGTTGACCGTGTCTCCCCAGACGTCGAATGCGAACTTCTGAATCCCGACGACGCCCGCGATGACCGGCCCCGTGTGAATGCCTATCCGCACGCCCCATGCCGCCTGCGGCCGCCGCCGACCCTGCTCCGCCACGGCATCGATCATCTCGAAGGCCGCCAGTACCGTGTCGACGGGGTGTGACGGCGTGCGGACGGGCAGCCCGCCGGCGCACATGTAGCTGTCGCCGATGGTCTTCAGCTTTTCGATGCCGTACCGGGCTACGATGCGGTCGAACGCGGTGAAGTACTCGTGCAGGCACTCGACCAGCTCCTCGGCCGCGAGCTGCTCGGTCGCGACCGTGAAGCCGACGAAGTCGGTGAAGAGGATCGTCACTTCTTCGAAGTACCGTGGCGCGACCTTGCCTTCGGCGGCGAGTTCCGCGGCGATCTGCGACGGCAGGATGTTGTGCAGCAGGGCGCCGACGGCCTGCCGCTGGCGCTCGACCTCCTGGTTCTGCCCGACCAGCTCGTCGTTGGCGAGCGTCAGCTGCTGCCGCGCATCCGAGAGGCTCTCCGCCATGTCGTTGAAGGCGTGGGCCACCAGTCCGATCTCGTCCCTCGAACGCACCTCGATGCGATGGTCGAGCCGCATGCTGCCGATGAGGCTGGCTCCCAGTTTCAGCTCGCCGAGCGGACGCGTGAGGCTGCGCGCAATGAAGTACGCGATGGCCACGGCGATGCACATCGACAGGCCGAAGATCCCCAGGTTGATGCGCTGGGTGAGCGTGGAGACGCTGGCGAACCGCGCTTCCGCGTCGTCGGCGAGCGCCTGCTGCTGTTTGACGAGTGCAGGCAGCATCGTCGTGAGGACCCGCGTCCGCAGCGGCTCGGCCCGGACCTGGAAGGCGACCGCCCAGCCCGGCTCCTTGCTGAGATATTCGTAGAACTGGCGCCATGCCTCCGCCAGCTTGGCGTAGGTCTGCTCGAGCTCGGTGACCGCGGCGAGCTGGTCCGACCCGCTGAGGCTCTTCAGGAGCTGAATGTTGGCGGCGCCCTTGGCCAGCTGTTCGTCGAAGAACGCACGCGCCTCCGGCATGTCGCCGACGTCTTCCATCTGGCTGAGCAGCGCCACCTGCTTCTGCAGGTCGTCCACGCGATGCGTCAGCTCGGACATGACGACCTGGCGCTTGAGCGCGCGATCGACGGTCGCCATCGACCGATCGCGCAGACGCGCGCTCCAGAACTGGACGGCCTGGGTGACGGCAAAGAGCGCCAGGATCGCGACGAACGCGAGGGTCAGCCGGCGCCGAATCGTCATGGCTTGATCAGGTGCAGCGGATACCCTGGCTCACCGGGCAGGAGACCGTCGATCTTGAGCACCTTCAGTCCCGGCCTGACCTCGCTGGCTGCCATGAAGGCGATGGCCCCCGGCACGGCTTCGACCAGCTGGCTGGTCGTGTCGCTCGAGTACACGATCTTGGGCGGCGTCGCCGTTTCGGCCCGGAAGATCTTCGCGATCCAGAACTGCTTGAACTGCGGCTCGGTCATCCGGTAGATCGTCTTCAGGACCGCCTCGCGCTCGGCGGTCGCCGGCGCGCGGATCAGGAGCACGACAGGCATGTCGCGGGACCAGGTACCTGCTTTTCGCCGATAAAGACCTGGCGGAGCTCGGCGAAACTCAGCTGGGTGACCGGCGTGTCCGGGTGCACGACGATGGCGAGGTCGCCGGCTTTTGCGCCCTGCGGTCCCTCGGCACGGACCAGCATGGTCCAGGCGCACACCATTACGACCGCCATTGACGCAACGCGACGCGACATCATGTGACTTCGGCCCCTGTCTTCAGAGTCAGAAAACGAATGCGACCTGCACGAAGACGCCGTTGCTGCGCGGCGTGTCCAACCGACGGGAGTTGCGGTACTCGAGCTTGACGGCAACCACATCAGTCAGCTCGTAGCGCACGCCGGCGGTGGAGATTGTCAGGTCGACGTTGCCGAACACCGGTTCGCCGTCCACGCCGAACATCCGCTCGAAACGGTAGTAAGGCTTCCACTGCGCGAGGCTCGGCGGACGGTATGCCGCCTGCACGTAGAACGCGCGGCTCGTGTAGGCTCTGTCGGCAACGGGATCGCGGTGGTTCACATTGGTGAACTCGGCGATGATCTCGGGGGTCTCGCGGCTCAGGGCGATGTAGGCGGAGGAGATGACCTCCCGGACTTCCGGGGTGCCGGCCGCAGTGATGAGGTCGTGATAGACGGCGCCGCCGGCTTCGAGGCCATAGAGGCGTGCCGGCCGCACGTACAGTTTTCCCAGCCAGGCCCGGTTGCGATTGACGTCCCCGGCATCACCGGCGCGCCCGATGAGGGCGCCACGGCCGTTCCCAACGCCCACGTTGTAAGACAGCCCGAGCGTCGGGGAACTGACAAGACCTTCCGCGAGCAGCCCGACGAAGTGCACCGGCTGGAACACTCCGCCGAACTGAATCATCTCCGGACGCCGAATGGTCGTCTGGAGCCAGAGACCGTGATGGAAGGCCGTATTCCAGTAGTTGATGGGCGTATGGTACCGGCCCATCGAAATCTTGAGGCGGTCGTCCACGTCGTAGCGGACACTGAGGCGCTCGAGTTCCACGCTGAACGCATTCGATCGCGGCGTGAAGGAAGTCTCGGCGAAGAAGCTCACTTTCCTGCCGAGCGGCGCCGCCATGTGCAGCACGAACTGGCCGAGCGAAAACCCGTCGCCGGAGGCCCGATCGTCAGTCGTTCCGAAATCCACGTCGGCAAATCCGCGAATCACAACTGGCAGGTGATCCCCGCCCGGCATGCCCGCATGCTCCGGTTGCTGCGGAGGTTCGCTCTGCGCGAACGCGGGAACAGCGCAGAGACATCCGGCGAACCACAGCGCCAGCAGAACACGAGGCGCACGTAACATCGGCATCGAGCGAGCCGCGTCCTTTCTGTTCATCGCGCTCTTTCTCCTCGCGCGAAGGGTGAGGGAAGCAGGCGGCAGCATACCACGTGCCGATCAGCCGCACGCGCCACAGTCTCATCTGGAATGCCAGGCGGAGTGACTGTTGACGCCAGCCCACATCAGCCCTTGCAGAGGCGCCAAAAGTCGCGTCAAGGGCAGACTTTTTTGGGCTGGCGTGCGGAGTCAGGCCTGTTTTTCACTCAGAGAGACGGCTTGGTCTGTGCACAGTGGAAGTGGTCACTACAAGTGTCACAACCGGGAGGAGAAGATTCCATGCGTGTTCTTCGCTTCGGGCTGCCCGTGCTGCTCGCCCTCTTCGTCCTCGCTCCGGTGCGAACCGAGGCGGCCATTATCACCGTGGCCCTGCCGGATTACGACGGCCCGAGCAACGGTTCCGGGTTCCCTGTGGATCTGGGCGTGATCGGGACGTTCAACTACGTCGTGCCCGCCGGGAGCGTCATCGCGTCGGCCACCTTCTCGGGGACGTATGGCACCGCGCTCGTGCCAGACAGCACCGCCGGATTCGACGTCCTCATCGAAGGGGCCCCGATCACCGTCTGCGTGCCCCTGACGATCCGGGCTGCTGGCTGGTGCGGTGCGGATTTCCGGCCGTTCAGCTTCGGGCTTCCGGGGTCCACGTTCGCGGGGCTCGCGGACGGAAGCGCTGACCTGCGGGTCTTTCAGACCAACGGGAACTTCGTTCGGCTGGGCTCGCCCACGTTGACGCTCAACCTGCGGCAGGTTCCCGAGCCGGCGTCCCTCGCGCTCTTCGGGCTCGGCATGCTGGGCATGGGCCTGAAGCGCCGCCTGCGCGCGTAACGCGCCCGCGCCATTGATGGCCCGCGCGAGCCGGCCCTCGACGCTCCCGGTGTCGAGGGCCATCGCGCGGGCCGACGTGTCCTGTCCCACCCGCTCAATCCACTCCCTGATTCCCGGAGACCCAGGCTCTGGTCCGCCTCGCGGCGTCAGTGTTTCCGCCAGCCACGACACGGCTGAGATCAGCTGAGGTGTCCACGTCGGTCCACGGCGCGAGCAGCACGACATCGACCTGCCGCGCCTTCAGGATCTCCAGCGTCTGCGCCAGGACCTGAGGCGTACTCCAGTCGATCGCGTGGAACGCCTCCGGGTGGGGACGGTTCATTCCGACGAGGTAGTAGCCGCCGTCGCCGGACGGCCCCAGCACGATCCGGTCTTCGCCAAGGCTCAGGGCTGCCACGGCGTCTCTCAGCAGCCGCGCCGGCAGATCAGGCAGGTCGGAGCCAATCACCACGACGAACTCGGTGCCGAGCCGGAAGACATCCTCGAACACGTGCGCCATCCGATCGCCCAGATCGGAGCCACGCTGCGCGATCACATCGATGGTCCCGCTCACGGTGTCGCGCAGGGCCTCCGAGGCATCGGCGGGTTCACATGCCACGATGTGATCCACGTCCGCCACCGACCGCACCACGTCCAGCGTGTCCAGGAAGAGCGCGTGCCGCAGGCTCTCATGACGGCCGCTCGCAAACCCGGCGCACAGGCGGGTCTTGCCCCCGGTCCACGGCGCTCGCCCCATCATGACGATCGCCGCGGCCTGCCGGCCGAAGTACCGCTGCGCCAGCCGCGCCGGCCGCGCGCCCAGCACGAAGCGTATCGCCAGGGCCAGGTTGGATGACGTCCTGCGTACCCATCCGTCACGCTCCCAGCGGCGGGCGGAGGTGACGACAGCGGACGGGGCGTGGATCATGCGCCCGGTGCGCGTGAGCCGTCGGACCAGGTCCACATCCTCCATGAGCGGCCAGTCGCGATAGCCTCCGGTCCGCATGAAGGCGGTCCGCCTGACGAACAGCGCCTGGTCGCCGTACGGCATCCCGAACAGCGCCACCCGCAGCCGCACGCCCGCTTCGATGATCCTGGCGCGCCAGTCACGACTGTCGAGCGCGAACCTGAACGCGCCGGCCACGACCTCCGGGGCACGATCCGACTGCCGGAGAACTTCCAGCCAGTCGGGAGGCAAGGTCGAATCGGCATGCAGGAACATCAGCCATCGGCCACGCGCGATGGCGGCCCCGGCATTCATCTGGACGCCGCGGCCTCGAGGCGCCGGCGCCCATCGAAGCGTCGCGCACCGGTCCCGGATCTGCTCGTACCGCAACTGCTCGTCCAGGACGCAGGCGACGATGACCTCGACCTCGCCCGGCGCGCCGGGCGGGAGCCGTTCGAGGGTTCGGCCTAGCGCGTCCTCGTCGCGCCACACGGGAATGACGACGCTGACCAGCGGCTCGTCAGTCATTCGCGAGAGTCGCGGGGAGGGCCGTATGCGCGCCGGGCATGCCGCGATTGTAGCGTTTCGGCGGCCCTGCGCTAACCGCGGCTGCTGTGTGTCCCGGGTCTCGTGCGACACTAAGAGGAGCGCGCCGCTCGGCGCGAGTTGCCGATGCGCCCGCGTGACGGCGCTCACGTGCTTCCTTCACGGACCAAGGGATGAGTTCTACGCGAGACGCACTGCGGACCCCGGTTGACCATCGGACAGTTCTTCGCGCGCCATCGATCGTCGTCGAGCGTGCCGGGGGCTCGGTGATCGCGATCGATCCCGCGGCACCCAACTGGATCTCGACCGACGATCGCGGTCTGCGCATTCTGGGATACATGGATGGCCGCACGCCGCTCGATGGCGTCGTCCGCGCCTATGCCGCGGACGCGGGTCTCGACCTCGCGCGGGCCTGGCTGCACGTGGACACGTTCGTGCGCGACGCACTCCGGCAGCGGTTCATTTCGAGTCATGTGTCCCCGGGCGCGCAGGCGGCGGACGGCGACGTCGCTCTGCCGTATCCCGGGCGGGCCGCCTATCTTCACACCGACCGGCTGCACGAGTTCTGGATTCAGGTCAACGACTACTGCAACCTGGCGTGCGAGCACTGCCTGGTTTCGTCGGCCCCCGATCGGGCCCAGGGCCTGCCTGGCGACGTGGTGCGCTCGGCCGTCGACCAGGCCGTCGCGCTCGGCGCCGAGCGCTTCTATCTGACCGGCGGCGAGCCGCTCGCCCGTCCCGACGCGATCGCACTCATCGAGCACATCGTCCGGACCAGCGCGCGCGACCTCGTGATCATGACGAACGGCACGATCCTGAAGGGCGATCGTCTGGCCGCGCTCGCAGCGCTGCCGTCCGATCGGCTTCGCGTGCAGATCAGCCTGGACGGCGCCTCGCCCGAGGTCAACGATCCGATTCGCGGCGCCGGGTACATTCGAGCGGATCCGGCAGGGCGTCCGGACCGCCGTCGATGCGGGCCTGCGCACGACGATCACCATGGTGCTCCTGAGGCACAACCTGCATGACGCGCCGGCGCTCGTGGGTCTGGCCGCGGACCTGGGGGTCTCGAACGTGCACCTCCTCTGGCCGCACCGGCGGGGCCGGGTGCTCACCGGCTCGTTCGCCGACCTGCCGGCGGCCGCCGATATCCTCGAGACCGTGCGTCGCGCCCGCGACGTGGCGCGCGCACGAGGCGTGACGATCGACAACGTGGAGGAGTTGAGGCTCCGGTTCGACGGCACGCCCGGGATCAAGAACGATCTGGCGAGCGCCGGATGGACGAGTCTGTGCCTTGGCCCGGATGGCGCAGTCTACCCTTCGGCGTCCATGGCCGGCGTTCCCGCGCTCGAATGCGGCCGGTTGTCCGATGCACCGCTCGAGCGCATCTGGAAGGCCAGCCCGCTGCTCGTCGAACTGCGCAACGCGACCGTCGAAGCGAAGGCGCAGTGCCGCAGCTGTCACTTCAAGTTCCTGTGCGGCGGCGGCGACCTGGAACACGGCTACTGGGCGTCGGGCGGATCGTCTGGGCGTGGCAGCTTCCTCGGGCACGATCCCTACTGCGAGCTGTACCAGGGGCTGGCGCGCGACGTGTTCGGTGACCTGGCCGACGAGGGCCGCGCGACCGTGCAGGGCCGATCCGGCTTCGACCGTCCGGTCGTGCTCCGGGGCATGGGGGAGCGCACGCTCCACGACGAGGTGCAGGCCGTGCGGACGACGCATTCGGCGTGCGTCCTGTCCGAGGAGGTGGCGGACCGCTCGCGCGCGGCCGTGCGCGAATTCTACGGCCACGCCGCCGAGGAACCCCAGGCCGAACTGTGCTGTCCGGTGCGCCCCGACCCCGACGACCTCGCGCACATCCCGCCCGAGGTCGTCGAACGCTTCTACGGCTGTGGGAGCCCGGTCTCCGCGGCGGCTCCGCGCCCGGGCGAGACGCTGGTCGATCTGGGGTCCGGCGCCGGGATCGACTGCTTCATCGCGGCGCGCCGCGTCGGCCGGGAGGGTCGCGTCTTCGGCATCGACATGACCGATCAGATGCTCGGGGTCGCACGCGAGTCGCAGCCGCGTGTGGCCGCGGCGCTCGGCTACGACAACGTCGAGTTCCGCAAGGGCATCCTCGAGCGGATTCCGCTCGAGGGGGCATCGGCCGACATCGTGACCTCGAACTGCGTGATCAACCTCTCGCCGGACAAGCCGGCGGTGTTTCGCGAAATCTGGCGCGTGCTCAAGGATGGTGGCCGCGCGGTCGTCGCCGACATCGTCGCTGACGGCGAGGTGCCGCCGCCCATGCGCGCCGACGGGCAGCTCTGGGGCGAGTGCATCAGCGGCGCCCTGTCCGAAGACGCGTTTCTCGCGGCCCTCGAGCGCGCCGGTTTCTACGGCATCTCGATCCTGAAGAAGGTCTTCTGGCGCGATGTGGACGCGACGCGCTTCCACTCCGTGACCGTGCGCGGCTACAAGTTCGACAAGAAGGCAGGCTGCCGCTATGTCGGCCAGTTCGCCCTGTATCTCGGTCCGATGAAGAGCGTGACCGACGAGGAGGGGCACCTGTTCCCGCGGGGTGTGCCCGTGGAGGTCTGCACGGACACGGCGGCGAAGCTCGGTGCCGCCCCATATGCCGGCAGCTTTGCGATCCTCGACGACCCGTCTTCATCCTCTGCGGTGGACTCCGGGGACGGCTGTTGCGGCGGCGGTGGGACGTGCTGTTGACGTCAATCCACATCCCTCACGCCTCGCGCCAGGGAGGCGGCTCGATGCCTCAACGCCGCGCTGCCGGGCGGGTGAGGCCACCCGGCGCAAGGGGTACCCTTGGCGGGATCAGCTCGTTAGTTCGCGGTACTGAAAGAACATCCGCGCGCGCCAGCGCAGGATCATGCCGAAAGCCAGGATGAAGAAGAGTCCCGCCGTCTGCTGGACCGTGAGGATCTGATCGAGATAGCCGCGCGCGCCGATCCGCACGCCCGCCAGCACCACGAGTACCGCCAGAAAAGCGTTCGAACGCCGCAGCATGATGCGATCGCCGTCGCGGACGAGTTGCGACGTCCGCAGCAACGGGTAGGCGAACACCAGCGCGCCCAACAGGAAGGCGTCGAGCGCCCACGTCCACGGGATGCGGAAGACCGGGACGAGGAACATGGCGAAGCCGGTCGCCATTCCGGCCGGCGGGATGAGGATCTTCCTGGCAGAAATGGGGCTCCGCGTCTCGCTGACGCGCCACAGCATCACGACTGCAGCCCCGACGATCGAGCTGACGAGTGAAAGGAGTTTGAGGCTCGGCACTGCGACCCACTCAGTGTAGCAGGCGATCCACCGTCCGGCAGAGCCCGCGTGAGTCGGACGCGTTAAGATACGGCATGCCGCGCCTCGCGAGGCTCACCGGTGTCCTCGCCGTCCTCGTCAGCGCCGCCGCCGCGGCGCCGGCCCGCCAGGCCGGCGACGCCGTGCGGCCGGCCCGGATTTCCGAGCAGGTCCTCACGCTCAGGACCTACCCCTACTCCGAACCCAACCCGGTCCCGATCCTGGCCCGGGATCCGCGGCTCTATCCTTACCACTCGTTCGACGGCTACGCGCACGACGCCGTGCCGCGTCAGTGGAAGGTCGTGCACCTCGAGAACGATCTCATCGAGGTGTTCGTGCTGCCCGAGATTGGCGGCAAGATCTGGGGCGCCCGGGTCAAGCAGACCGGCCACGAGTTCATCTATCGGAACGAGGTCGTCAAGTTCCGCAACATCGCGCTGCGCGGCCCGTGGACGTCCGGCGGTATCGAGTTCAACTTCGGCGTGATCGGCCACGCGCCGTCGGCCGCCTCGCCGGTGGACTACACGCTCGAGCACAATCCGGACGGCAGCGTCAGTTGCGTCGTCGGCACGATGGACCTTCCGTCGCGCACCGAGTGGCGTGTGGAGATCCGGCTGCCCGCCGGGAAGGCCGCGTTCCAGACCAACGTCCTGTGGCACAACCCCACGTCACTCGAGCAGCCGTACTACAACTGGATGACCGCGGCGGCCTTTGCGAAGAACGACCTCGAGTTGTCGATTCCGGGCACCGCGTACCTCCAGCATTCCGGCGCACGGGAGTCGTGGCCCGTGGACGATCGCGGACGGGTCCTGCCGGTCTACCGGAACAACACGTTCGCCGGCAACAAGTCCTACCACGTCGTCGGGGAACTTCAGCACTTCTTCGGCGGGTACTACCGCGACGCGGGGTTCGGATTCGGCCACTGGGCCCGCCACGAAGAGATGCCGGGCCAGAAGCTGTGGCTCTGGGCGCTGTCGCGGAGCGGAGGCATCTGGGAGGACCTGCTGACCGACACCGACGGCCAGTACGTGGAATTCCAGGCCGGGCGGCTGCTGGTGCAGTACACGCCGACCGGCGACGTGAATCCCGTCACGCAGGCCGGCTTCGAGCCGTCGGCGACGGACCGGTGGACGGAGACATGGTTCCCGGTCGAGGGTCTCGGCGGTCTGACCGACGCGTCAGCGGACGGCGCGATGTCGGTGCGGGAAGCGGACGGTCACCTGGAGATCGCCGTGCACGCCTTTGGAGCAGTCTCGGACACGCTCCGCGTGTGGTCGGACGGCCGGCTCGTGCAGGAACGGCCGATCGTGTTCGCTCCGCTCGTACCCGTCACGGCCAGCGTCCCGCACGCGAAGGGGACCGGGTATCGCGTCGAGCTTCGAGGGCTCGGGCTGGACTACAGCTCCGATCCCGCGTCGCGCGAGTTGTCCAGGCCGTTCGAGGCGGACCCCTCCGCCCGGCCGTCGATGTCCGAAACGGAGCGGCTGGTGTTCGAAGGCCGCGAGCTGGCGCGGGCGCGCCGCTACGATCAGGCCCGGCCGCTGTTCGAGTCGGCGCTCGAGCGCCAGCCGTGGCATCGAGGCGCGCTCGTCGCGATGGCCGACCTCGAATACCGGCGCGCCCGCTACCTCGAAGGGCTGGCCCATGTGACGCGTGCGCTGCGTCTCGACACGTACGATCCGGAGACGAATTTCGTCGCGGGCAACCTGTATCGCGCGCTCGGCCGCATGGCCGATGCGCGTGATGCATTCGGGTGGGCCGCGCGCTCGCTGGGCTATCGCTCCGCCGCCAACGTGCAGCTCGGGGAACTCGCCCTGGCGCGCTCCGACCCTGCCGAAGCGGAGCGGTACGCGCACATCGCGCTCGACTACAACCGCCTGAACCTCTCGGCGTTGGACCTGCTCGCGATTGTCGGGCGCGTGACGGGCAATCGCGCGCTCGCGTCCACGGCGACGGCGCAACTGCTGGGACTCGATCCGCTCCATCACCTGGCTCGAAGCGAGGCCTTGCTCTCCGCACCCACGCCGGCCGCGCTGGACGGGCTCATGGCTGGCGCGCGCAGCGAATACCCCGATCAGACGCTGCTGGAACTGGCGATCGGCTACGCGAACCGCGGCCTGAAGAGCGACGCGGCGACGCTCCTGGACGCCGCGTCGCCGCGTCTGCGCAACCCGCTGCTGGGCGCATGGCGTGCGTACCTCGCGAAGGACCCGGCGGCGCTCACTCGGCATGCCGATGTCGCGTTCGTCTTCCCCTACCGTCGAGAAACGCTGCCGGTGCTCGAATGGGCCGCCCGCCAGAGCGGCGACTGGACCTGGACCTACCTGCAGGCGCTGAATCTGTGGGCGCTCGACCGGCCGGCTGAGGCCGGAACCCTCCTCGGCTCCCTGGGCACTGCGCCGGATTTCGCCGCCTTCTACGTGACGCGCGCCTCGCTCACCGAACGCGCGGGTGGCGACCCCGAAGCCGATCTCGTGCGGGCGGAACGGCTGGCCGGCGGCGATCGCAACATCCGCATACCGCTCATCCTGTACTACCAGCAGCGGGGCCGCTGGACCGACGCGCTGGCAGTGTCGGCGCGCGGGCGCGACCGGTTCCCTGGCGACTTCAACCTCGATCTGCTGCACGTCGCCTCGCTGCTCAACGTCGATCGCGCGACCGAAGCGATTGCGATTCTCGACAGGACACGCGTGCTGCCATCGGAGCATGCGCGCGAGAGCCATCAGCTCTACGTCCAGGCCCATGCGCTCTCGGCACTCGCCGCGATGGGCGCCGGACGACTGGACGAGGCGGACGCGCACCTGATTGCCGCGCTCGAGTGGCCTGAACACCTGGGGCAGGGAAAGCCGTACGACCCCGAAGAGCGCCTGATCCGTTTTCTCATGGGCCGTGTAGACGAGCGGCGCGGCAGGCCTGCCGGCGCGCGACGGGCATTCGAGGCCGTGGCGGCGGCGACGGCTCCGGCGGGCGCCGTCACGCTGCTGGATCTGCTCGCCATTCCCGCCCTGCGTGCGCTCGGGCGGGCAGGGGAAATCGACCCCCGCGTCATCGCGCCGGCGTCGGCCCGGCCACACCCGCGGAGATACGCCAGCTGGCCGTGGCGCTCGCAGGGGGCGGTCCCGTCACCGATGTCCCTCGCCGTCCAGGCGATCTCGATGGAGAACTGATTCGCCGTGCACTCGCCCTTTCGCCCCGATAGCCGGTCGCCGCTCCGCTGGGCACTCGCGGTCGCCGCTCCGCTCTGTGCCGTGGCGCTCCTCGCGGCGTGGACCGCGCCGCAACCCGCCGCGCGGCTCCACCGCGCGCCGGCGATTTCGAACGTCATCGACGGCGTCGTCTTCGAACCCGGCAACTGGACACCGGATCTCAAAGCCGGATCGAAGGGCTCGTCGTGGGGCAACCACCGCGCGGTCGTCGTGCTCGACGGAGCGGCCGCGGCCGTCACGGGCCCGGATGCCGCGGTGCTCGTCACGATTCCCTGGCGGCGCCACGATCCGGATCCGGCGAACAAGGCGATCGTCGTGGTGGACGCGCGCACGAACGAGCCCATCAGCGATGCGCTGGGCGTGCGGGTGGAGCAACTGTCCGGCGACGTGGTGTTTCGCCCCAATACGGGGTCAACGACCTACTACGTCTACTACATGCCCTGGCAGACGAGCGGCGGCCCGTATCCTACGGTCACCTACCCGCGGTCCGTGCTCGAGCCGAACGCCAGGTGGGCCGCTTCCGCGCGCTCCCGCGCCGGCGCGCTGCCGCGGGCGCGTGCCACGCGCATCCAGTCGGTGGACGCGTTCCACAGCTTCTTCCCGATGGAGATCATCGCGAGCGACGCCGAGCGCGCGCGGTTCATGGCACCCGCGAACGGCGGGTGGCGAGCCGTGGCGGAATATCGCGACTACCCGATCCGGATGCGTCGCTTCCTGCCGAAGCACTGGACCGACGGGCTGCGGTCGGCCACGCTCGAGAGCCGTGTCCTGCGCGACGAGTCCTTCACGTTCCAGGTGGGGGTCATCGCGGGCAGCACGCCACTCGACGACGTGCGCGTCTCGTTCGAGGGCTTCCCCGAAACGTGGCGCGGCAGGCTGACGTGCTTCAATACCGGCGGCATCGACGAAAACGGCCGCGCGTTCACGAAGAAGGTGTCGGTCGAAGCCGGAGCGGTGCAGCCGCTGTGGATCGGCGCGCTCATCCCGGCGGATCAGCCTGCCGGACTGGTCGAGGGCTCGGTGGTCGTCTCGGCCGGCAACTCGTCGCAGACGATCCGTCTGCGGCTCGACGTGGACGACGCCGCGGCGATCAATCACGGGTTCGACGAACCGGAGATGATGACGCGGCTCGCGTGGCTCAACTCGACCGCCGGCACCGATCCCGATTTCATCATTCAGCCGTTCACGCCGGTCGCCATCGCCGGCGACGGCGGTCACGAACTGTCCGTGCTGGGCCGCGCGATTACGCTGGGAGCGTCGGGGCTGCCCGATCGCATCCTGAGTTCCTTCACACCCGAGGTCACGCTGGGCGACCGCGCGCTGCCGGTGCTCGCCCGCCCGCTGGCACTCGACGTCGTGATCGGCGGCGCTGTCGAACGCCTGCGCACCGGCGCCTTCGCCGTGCATCAGGAATCCAGAGGGCGCGCATCGTGGTCGGCCGAGAGCCATTCCGATCGGCTGCGCATGACGGTGGCGGGCGCTCTCGAATACGACGGCATGCTGGACTACCGCATCGACGTGCAGGCGCTGACGGATCTCGGACGTCGACGACATCGTCGCTGCCGGTGTCGCTGGTGCCCGGCGCGGCGGAGTACATGCTCGGCCTCGGACGGAAGGGAGGCCGGCGTCCTGAACGTGTCGACTGGACATGGAAGGTCGAGAACCACCAGGAAGGCGTGTGGCTGGGCGGCATCGACCGCGGCCTCCAGTACGTCCTGCGGGACAACAACTACGAACGGCCGCTCAACACCAACTTCTACCTGAGCAAGCCGCTCAACCTGCCGCCGTCCTGGTACAACGGCGGCCGCGGCGGCATCCGCATCGAGACCACCCCGGGCGCGGTGACCGCGACGAACTACTCGGGCGCGCGCCACCTCGCCGCGGGCACGACGCTGCACTTCAACGTGCGGTTCCTGCTGACACCGTTCAAGCCGATCGACACGAAGACGCACTTCAACACCAGGTTCGTACACAAGTACGTCCCGGTGGACGAGGTGAAGGCCGCCGGCGGCACCGTCGTCAACATCCATCACGCCAACGAGATCAACCCGTACATCAACTACCCCTTCTTCAATCTCGACAAGCAGACCGCCTACATCGAGGAGGCGCACGCGAAGGGCGTCAAGGTCAAGCTGTACGACACCATCCGCGAGCTGACCTACAAGGCGCACGAACTGTTCGCGCTGCGCAGCCTCGGGGACGAGATCCTGAACGACGGGAAGGGCGGCGGGCACTCCTGGCTCCAGGAGCACCTCGAGGACCACTACTATTCCGCGTGGCATGCCGCCGCAACCGACGACGCGGCGATACTCGACAAGGGGACGTCGCGCTGGACGAACTACTACGTCGAAGGGCTCGCCTGGCTCGCGGAGCACCAGCACATCGACGGGCTCTACCTCGACGACATCGCCTTCAGCCGCGAGACCGTCAAGCGAATCGTCTCGGTGCTGGCCGCGCGGCGCGAGCAGGTGATCATCGACCTGCATTCCGCGAACCAGTTCAATCCGCGCGACGGATACATCAACAGCGCGATGCTCTACATGGAGCACTTCCCGTACATCTCGCGCCTGTGGTTCGGCGAATACTTCGACTACACACAGCCCGACGACTACTGGATGACCGAAGTGTCCGGACTGCCGTTCGGCCTGATGGGGGAGATGCTCGCAGGACGGCGGGCATCCCTACCGCGGACTGCTCTACGGCATGACGTCGCGGTTCTACGGCACGACCGACCCGCGGCCGGTGTGGGGCATGATGAACGACTTCGGCATCGCCGACAGCCGCATGCGCGGCTACTGGCTCGCGGACACGCCGGTTCGAACGGGCAATCCGCGCGTGCTCGCGACGACCTACGTCCGTCCGAACGGCTCGTTAATCGTGCTCGGCTCCTGGTCGGATCGCGACGAGGTCGTGTCGCTGGAGATGGATCTCGCCGCCATGAGGCTCCACGGGGCCGTGCGCGCCTACACCCCGGCGGTTGCCGGCCTTCAGCCTGCGACGGACGTCGATCCGAGCGCCGTCGTCGTTCCGGCGAGGCAGGGGTTGTTCCTTCGGATCGAACCCGCGGCGATGCCAGCGGGAAGCCGCGGTCCGGAGCCGTGACGCTGGCGGCGGGGACATCCCGGGAACGTCAGCCGGCCGAGCTTCGTTCTTAAAGGGCATGACCCGCCTGCTCCACGACCTTCGATATGCCGCCCGGACCTTTGGCCGCACGCCAGGGTTTACGGCCATTGCGATTGCCGTCCTGACGCTGGCGATAGGCGCCAACACCGCGGCCTTCTCGATCGTCAATGCCCTCCTGTTCCATCCCCTGTCGGGCCGCGCGGACTCTCTGGTCGGTCTGTACAGCCACGATCGCACGAAGCCCGATTCGTATCGGCCGTTCTCCTATCCCGACTACGCCGACATCCGTGACCGGGCCGACGTCTTTGACGCGCTGATGGCGCATACCTTCACGACGGTCGCGCTGCCAGCCGGCGACACGATGCGGCGCACGTTTGCGGCGGTCGTCTCCGCCGGCTACTTCGACACCCTCGGGGTGAGGCTGGCCGCGGGCCGGCCGTTCACGGCGGCGGAGGAGCGGCCGGGGGCCGGCATGTCCGGTCGTCATCACCGGTTTCGCGGCGTGGAAGGCCGCCGGCCTGTCGCCGTCGTTCGTCGGCAGCACGCTGCGAGTCAATGCGCAGGACTTCACCGTCGTCGGTGTGACCCCCGATGGGTTCACCGGCACGATGGCGGTCGCGGCGCCCGAACTCTGGTTCCCGCTGGGAACGTTCGACACCCTCGTCAAGGACTCGTACAGGAACAACGGGCGCGGGCTCGCGGATCGCTCGAACCTCACGCTCCTGGTCGCCGGGCACCTCAAGGACGGCGTTGACGCCCGCGTCGCGCAGCAGCGGCTCGACTCGCTGGCAGAGGACCTGGCGCGCGCGTTCCCGGCCGAGAACCGCGACCGCGTGCTCACGACCGCACGGCTCTCGCGGATGACGACGAGCAGCCGGCCATCGAGCGACAGCGAACTGGTGCCGATCGCGGCGCTGATGCTGGGGCTGAGCGGCGTCGTGCTCCTGATCGCGTCGCTGAACATCGCCAACATGCTCCTGGCCCGCGGCGCCTCGCGGCGGCGTGAGATTGCGGTGCGGCTGGCGATCGGCGCCAGCCGGCGCGGCGTGATACGGCAGTTGCTCACCGAAGGACTGTTGCTCGGGGGCGCGGGCGCGGCCGGCGGGTTGCTCCTCGCCTACTGGGCGACCCGTGCCTTCACGGCGTCACTTTCCGCGGCGCTCCCGCTGGCGCTGACGCTCGATCCCCGGCCCGATCTGAACGTGCTGGCCGCGACGACGCTGTTCGCCGTCGCCGCAACCGCGATCTCCGGCCTCGGTCCGGCGCTGCGGCTTTCGCGCGCGAACGTGATCGTCGACCTCAAGGACGACGGGGGAGGGGCGGACGGGCCCCGGCGCTGGTTCACCATGCGGAACGCGCTGGTCGTGGGCCAGATCGCGCTGTCGCTCGTCCTCCTGACGGCGGGAGGCCTGTTCGCGCGGGCCACGCTGGCTGCCGGCGCATCCGATCCCGGCTTCCGCTACGACGGCGCCCTGCTGGCCACGCTGGACTCGCAGTTCACGCAACTCGACGAAGGCGGCCGGCGCGACCGGTACCAGACGGTCCTCGAACGCGTGCGCGCCCTGCCGGGCGTCCTGGCCGCCGGATCGGGCTCGACCGTGCCGTTCGGCGACACGCACGAGAGCCGCGCGGTCGAGGCGATCGGATCGGAACCGACGGCGGGACGCCAGCCCACCTATCGCGTCATCAGCGGCGGCTATTTCGCCGCGCTCGGGCTGACAATGGTGCGCGGGCGGGAGTTCACCGCGGAAGAGGAGCAGTCGGCCGATGCGCCGGCCGTGGCGATCGTGGACGAGGCGCTGGCACGCCGGCTGTTTCCTGGTCGCGACCCCATCGGCGAATCGATCCGCTTCGCAGCCGAGCCGCGCGCGGCGATGCAGATCGTCGGGATCGCGCCGCCGATTCGCGAGGAGGTGACCGACCGGGACATCCAGCCGCATGTGTACGTGCCACTCGGACGGCACTACGGCACGACCCTTCACGTGCACGTGAAGATCCGGGCGGACGCCGATCCGGCACCGGTTCTGGCCGCGATCAGGCGGGCGATCAACACCGTCGATCCGGCACTGCCGGTCGTGGCCCTGACGACCATGCGAGCGTTCCATGACCGGAGCCTCACCCTGTGGGTGCTCCGCGCGGGCGGCACGATCTTCAGCGTGCTGGGATGCCTCGCGCTCGCACTCGCGGTGGTTGGGGTGTACGGCGTGAAGTCGTATCTGGTGTCCAGCCGCACCCGGGAAATCGGAATCCGGATGGCCCTCGGCGCCGATCGCCGACAGGTCCTCTGGCTCATCCTGCGGCAGGGACTCGCGCTGACCGGCGTCGGCCTGGCCTGCGGCCTGCCGCTCGCGCTGGCAGTGTCGTTCGTGCTGAACAGCGTGATGTGGGGATTTACGCGGTTCGATGCGCCCATCATCCTCGGCGCCCCGCTGCTGCTGGCGGCGGCGGCGCTGGCGGCCAGCTACGCGCCGGCGCGGCGGGCGACGGCCATTGCTCCCATGCGCGCCCTGCGCTCGTAGGGCGGGTCAGCGGTGGAGCGGCTCGAACACCTGGTTGGGGTACGGGTTGGTCGCGGGCCGCTGTACGCGGTTGAAGCCGAAGTTCGTGGCCTGGTGGCAGTCGTTGCACGCGGTCGTCAACGCGTCGTACGCCTGCGTGAACGCCGCAGGATCCCTGCTCGCCACGGCCTTCCGCAGATCGTCGATCGGTCCGGTCACCATCCGTGGAATCGCGTCCTTCGGCGCCACGGGCGATTCCTTGTGCGTCGGGTGCAGCTTGACCACGTCGTCGAATCCCTCACCGAGTTCGTCGATCTCGTAGGCCGCCAGGTCCCAGTTTCCCGCCTCACCGGCCAGCCAGAGCTTCGTGTGGCGCATCTGCTGCAGGCTCATGATCTCGCCGAGCCCGGGGACGAAAGGCTCGGCCGCGGCCGGTGTCGCCGGACGACTGCACGCACCCGCCGTGAGGCAGGCTGCGACGGCGAGGGTGCCGAGTGACCGATGCACGATTGTCTGCACGCTGACCTCCACGGGCGGCGCGTGGGAAATCTGTCGAGCGGACCAGGTCGGGAGCGCGCCATCAGTGTGACACACACTGCTCGACACCGGAGACTGCGGGGACCACCGGTAGGAGTCGTGCGGCCAGCCCCGCAGGGCCGGCCTCATCCGCGGGTTTCTATTTCCTCGATGCGCGCGCGGGCCCTGCGCCTCAACTCGGCGGCATCCTGGGCGATCCGGCGTTCCTCGTGGCGGTCGGGGCGCGGCGCGCGCCGGTCGAGCGCCGCAATGAGGTCACGAAGGGCGGTAAGCACCCCGTCATTTCGTTGACGTCCGTCTCGCGTCAGGGCCGGGTGCGGAATCGAGCGTCCTCTTTCCAGCGGGCCGACGCGGTGTGCACGCGCGTCGCATTCGTCAGGCATACCCGGTAAGACGCGCGCAACTCCCGGAGGGTTAACAGCCCTAGTGTCACATAACGGGACAACTCACCGCCTCGCGCGGCGCCGGCGCTTCGGCGTGACCTCTAGGTCCGGATATCCGGCTCCGAACCCTGAAGTGACGCAACCGCGCGCCCCGCAACTGAGAGTGGGGCAGTCGCCTGAACGAGCGGCGAAGGGGAATCGCATCGCGGTGGTCGGGCGCGACGTCATCGTCATACAATCTCCAATCGTGCCGAGGCTGTGCCGGGTGTTCGGGGTGGTGATCGCTGCGGCGAGCGTGGTCTCGACGGCAGTGGCCGCGCGGCAGGGTGTCGAGGGTGACGGCGAACTCGGCCGGGTGCTCCAGCGAGTCGGAGACGGGGTCGAGCGGTACTTCGCGCGTGCGCAGCGCATCGTCTGTCTCGAGACCGTGACGTGGCTGCCTCTCGGCACGAGTCCCGGGCTTGGCGAGTTGTCGCGGCGGATCGAGTCGGAGCTGTCGCTGGCGTGGGATGCGGCCGGAGCCGGTCAGGCCGCGCGCGACATCAGGACCGTGCGGCGGGTGCTGAAAGTGAACGGCCGTCCACCACGTCCTCGCGATCCGCGCAACTGCACGACCCCGGAGCAGACGGAGACGGAAGAAGCGCCGCTGGCGATGCTGCTGCCCGAGATGCGCGACCAGTATCGATTCAAGCTCGCGGGCACGCGGCGCGTGCAGGGTCGCGAGACGCTGCTCGTGGACTACGTCGAGACGGCCCGGCCGCGGATCGAGTCGAGCCTGGTCGAGGGCAACGAGGACTGCATCAGCTACACGATCGACGGCGGCAGCCGCGGCCGCGTCTGGATCGACGCCGACAGCTATGACGTCGTGCGGCTGGATCGGCACGTCTCGGGGATGCTGGACATCCCGCTGCCCCGCAAGATGGCCCAGCGGTACGGCCACACAGGCGAACTGACGCTCGAGCGGTCCGACACCACGATTGAGTTCGAGTCCGTGGAGTTTCGCGATCCGGACGAGGTGCTGGTCCTGCCGGTGTCCATGGTCGAGATGCGCGAGACCCGCGGCTCAGGCGTGCCCCACCTCCGGACGACGACCGAATACACTGATTACCGGCGGTTCCTGACCGGCAGCCGCATCGTGCGCTGACGGCCGGGTCGGGCCCGCGTGCGCAAGCCGCGCGGGTGCCGGCAATCGATCACACAAATGGCGCCCGGCGACGAGATTCTGAAATGGACCCGGACCCTGCCGGAGCCGATTAGTCCTGTGTGCTGAGCAGTTACACCCTTCCGCCGAATTGGCCTCCAGTTTGCGTTTGCGTGCCCGCTGCGATTGGACGGTCGTCCGAAATGCCCTCGCCATTTCGCCTTCGGCATCTTGTCGCCCCGGCCGTGGCACTTGTCGTGGGACTGGGCGCTCGGCCGGGCCCTGTGGCCGACATCGGGACGCGAGTTCGTCTTCGCCGGCCTGATGCTCGCCGCGATTGTCGCGGCGCTTCCCTGGCTGCCTACTCAGGACAACGATTGGTTGACGCTCCGGCTGGAATTCGTCGTCGAGATCGCGACGCTTCTGGCGTTCGGTCCTGGCCCGGCGATGCTCGTCGCGGCGTGCGCACTGTTCACGCGTCATCTGTCCGATCCGCACGCGGCGCCGTGGAGGCAGCAGTTGGTGAACGCCGTCGGCGTCCTGGCCGCCTTGTGGGCCGCTGGCGTGGTACACAGCGCGCTCGGGGGCGGCAACGACGTCATCGCCGTCCCGGGCGACGCGTCGGCGATCGCGGCCGTATCCTCGCCTACTGCCTGGTCATGAGCGCGTTGAGCGATGTGCTGGGGCCGCTGGCCTTCCGGCAGCCGCTACCCGACGGCTGGCGCTGGTGGCCGGCGCGCTTTGTGCGGGCCTCGTCTGTATATTTCGTGGGTGGCATTGTCGCCGCGGGCATTGCCGGTCTGATGGACCGGCACGCGTGGGAGGCGCTGGCGGTCGCCGCCGTGCCGCTGAGCCTCGCGTATCGCGTCTACGTGGACCACGTCGGGGGCCTCGACACCGAGCGCCGGAGCTCAGCCGCGCTCTCGCACGAAGTCAGCGAGCACCGGCTCGCCGTCCAGTCGATGAAGCGGGATGCGGACCGGCTCCGGCTGGCGGCGCAGGTTGCCAACGACGGCCTCTGGGAGTGGGATCTCCAGACGCAGCAGTTCCAGGTCACCGGGCCCTGGAAGGCGCTGCTCGGACTGCCGGACAGCACGGCCATCGAGTCGCCGGCGCAGTGGCTCGATCGCGTGCACCGGGACGACCTTGCCGCGCTCAAGTCCGCACTCCATGCGTATCTGTCCGGTTCGAGCAGCCGGTTCCAGCACGAGCATCGGGTCCGGCACGAGGACGGCACCTACCGGCGGTTCCTGTGCCGCGGGTGGCGGCCCGGGCGGCCGGCCGGCGCGCGCGCGCATCGCCGGGTCGCTGACCGACATGACCGACGCGCGTCGCGCAGGAGCGGCTCCGCACCGCGGTCTTCCGCGATCCCCTGACCGGCCTCAACAACCGCGCGGTGTTCGTCGAACGGCTCGGGCGGCGGCTGCAGGATCTGCAGCAGCAGCGGCGCGGCGGCGACGGTTCGCCGTGACTGTATCTCGACCTCGACCGCTTCAAGGTGGTCAACGACAGCCTCGGCCACCACATCGGCGACGAGCTGCTGGTCGGCCGTGTCGCGGCGGCTCGAGTCGTGCCTCCGCCCGGGGGACATGCTCGCCCGGCTCGGCGGCGACGAGTTCGCGATCCTGCTGAACGGGCTCGGCGACCGACGCAGGCCAACGCGATCGCCGTTCCGGATGCAGGACGCGCTGGGCGAGCCGTTCTCGATCGGCGGCCGCGAAGTCTTCACGTCGCGCCAGCATCGGCATCGCGATCGGCGACGACGCAGTACACGAGCCCCGACGAGATGATGCGCGACGCCGACACCGCGATGTATCAGGCCAAGGCGCACGGCAAGGCGCGCGCACGAGCTGTTCGACGCCGAGATGCACGCCCGCGCGCGTCGACCGGCTGGCGCTCGAGACCGATCTGCGGCACGCGCCGTCAAGAGCCAGACTCGAGGTGCACTACCAGCCGATCGTGTCGCTCGCGTCGGGCATGAGCAGGGGTTCGAATCGCTCGTGCGCTGGACGCGCAACGGCAAGGCCGGTGTCGCCCGCCGACGTTCATCCCGATCGCCGAGGAGCTGGGGCTCATCGATCAGCTTGGCACGCTGGGTGCTGCGAGGAGGCCTGCGCGACGTTCGCGGACGTGGCAGCG
Organism: uncultured Acidobacteriota bacterium; assembly: GCA_963817635.1. Taxonomy (GTDB): domain Bacteria; phylum Acidobacteriota; class Vicinamibacteria; order Vicinamibacterales; family 2-12-FULL-66-21; genus CAWFPR01. Next base: position 269,036 of record CAWFPR010000013.1, read on the forward strand.
CGCGATTCCCGGCCACGGCCTCGAGTGCATCACCGTCAACGTGTCCAGCCGCCAGCTCATGCAGCGACGGGTTCCTGCGCGTCGTCGAGCGCGCCGTCCGGCGCGCGCGGCTGAAGCCGTCCACGCTGCGCATCGAGATCACCGAGACCGCGCTGCTGGACCGACCCCAGCGAGCGCCGCGCGGTGCTCGGCGAGCTGCGGGATTCGGCGTCAAGATCTACCTGGACGACTTCGGCACCGGCTATTCGTCGCTGAGCCACCTGCACAAGCTGCCGGTCGACGCGCTCAAGATCGATCGCTCGTTCGTGCGGAGCCTGTCGCGGCCGGACCGTCCGGCCATCGTCGAGAGCATTCTGGCGCTGGCGCGCACGCTCCATACCAGCGTGGTTGCGGAAGGCATCGAGACGAGCGTGCAGGCGCGCGAGCTGGAACGGCTCGGGTGCACGCACGCGCAGGGTTTCCTCTTCTCGCGGGCCGTGTCCACGGCGTCCGCCGAGCAGATCGTCTCCGCGCGCAGGCCTCTCGGTCCGAAGGGCGAGGAGGGTCTCGCGGCGCGCGGCCGCCAGCTGACGCCAGGACGCTCGCGATCGCGGTGTGCGCCCTTGGCGGGCGCGGCTGCATGAGCGACCTACGTGGGTGCGCGAAGGGCCGCAGCCGTCGATCCAGGCGAGGCCCTCAGGGCGGGGCAGGCGTGTTCATTCGGCACGCTCGGATACACGCTGCGGAGCAAGAGTTAGCCGCGCCTGACTGATTCATCTGCCGCCCGCTCGCGGCCGCTGCCAATCAGGCTGGCTCCAATGTCGGGACGCGCTGGACCCAAGCGCAGAGCCCGAAGGTGTGAATTTGTTGGAAAAATTCGGAGCCGGCGACCCGACTTGAACGGGTGACCTGCTGATTACGAATCAGTTCGAAGCTGAATTTCGCTGCAAACCCCTGCAACGCCTGAACGACACGATTCACAACAAGTTCCTGACGACGCTACGCTTGCGAGCATGAAGGCTGTTCAGCCGGGTGCAGCCGCGATCGGCCAAGTCGTCACGATTCTGTTACCCCGGTGTTACCCGAAGCACGGTGATCTCATGGTCGCGCACTCCTCTGACCGATCCGTTCCTCCGGTCGCTTCGGCCGGCCGAGCACGGACGCGTCGGAGTACTGGGACGACGAACGTGACTGGCTCTCGGTGCGCGTGTCGACCAGCCGAGCAAGACCTGGTTCGTCGTGTATCGAGTCAACGGACGGCTGCGCCGCTACACGCTCGGCGTGTATCCGGTGCTGGGTCTCGCCGACGCGCGACGGAAGGCGACGGCAGCACTGCGCGAGGTTGCGGGACGGCGCCGATCCGGCGGCCGGAAAGATCGAGGCACGGCGCGCCGAGACGTTCGCGGAACTGCGCGAAGGAGTACATCGAGCGCCACGCGAAGTCAAGAAGCGGCGGCGACGAGGACATGCGGCTGCTGAACGGATCGCCGCACAAGAAGAAGACGGGCAAGACGGCCGCACGTGCCGCTCGTCAAGCGGTGGGGCGCGATGAAGGTGCAGCGACATCACGCGGCGCGACGTCCGCGAGCTGCTCGACGAAATCGCCGAGCGCGCGCCCGATCATGGCGAACCGCACGCTCGCGCTCGTCCGCAAGATGTTCAACTTCGCGATCGAGCACGACTGGCTCGACGTCGAATCCCTGCCAGATGGTCAAGCGGGTCGCGCCGCGAGCGGCCGCGCGACCGCGTGCTGAGCGAGGACGAGATCCGCGCCGTCTGGAAGGCGCTCGACGACGAGCATCCGGTCGATGGCGGCGCTGATTCCGCTTGCGTCTGCTCACGGCCCAGCGCGGCGGCGAAGTGCACGGCGCGGCGTGGGACGGAGATCGATCTGACGGCCGGCTGGTGGACGATTCCCGCCGAGCGCAGCAAGAACGGCCTGGCGCATCGCGTGCCGCTGTCGCCGCAGGCCTCGGATCTTCAGGATCCTCACAGACGCTCAAGGCCGGTCGCTGACGACAGGAGACTCGTCGCCGTGGGTCTTTCCGAGCACCGCGGAAGACCGGGCCGCACGTCGCATCACGCGCAGAAGGCGATCGAGCGCATCGTCGAGCGATCGGGGGTCGAGTTCCGCGGGCACGACCTGCGCCGGACGGCCGCCAGCCTGATGGTCGGCGCCGGCGTGCCCCGGCTGGTCGTCTCGAAGATTCTCAACCACGTCGAGACGGGCGTCACGGCCGTCTACGACCGGCACAGCTACGACCCCGAGAAGCGCGCGGCGCTGGACTACTGGGGCAATCGGCTGGAGCAGATCGTGAGCGCTGCAGCAGCCGGCGAAGGTGCTGGCGTTCGCCGCGCGGTGAGCCCGAGCTGGCGGGCTATGCCCGTATTGGCATATAATGAGGACAGCCGCGACGCGCCTGAGACGAACGCCGAAACCCGTTCGATGGGTTGGCGCGAGCAAGGACGACCTGAGCGCCTTTCCGCACGACGTCAAGCTCCGCGTCGGCGGCGCGCTGTGGGATGCGCAGGTTGGCCTGAAATCGCCGCTGGCAAAGCCGCTCAAGGGCTTCGGCGGCGCCGGCGTGCTGGAAGTCGTGGTGGACTTCGACGGCAACGCGTTTCGGACGGTCTACACGGTCAGGTTCGCCGAGGCCGTCTACGTGCTGCACGCGTTCCAGAAGAAGTCGAAGAAGGGGATCGCGACGCCGAAGGCCGAACTGGATCTGATCCGCCTGCGCCTCGCACGCGCCAAAGAGGACTACGAACAATGGCGAAGAAGTCGCCCATCGCCGTAACTCCCGGTTCCGGAAACGTGTTCGCCGACATTGGCGTTCGGGAACCCGAAGAAGAGCTGGCGAAGGCGCAGCTTGCGAGCCGGATTCGCGACATCGTCCGGCAGCGTCGCCTGACACAGGTCGCCGCCGCGACGATGCTGCGCATCGATCAGCCGAAGGTCTCGGCGCTGCTGAACGGCCGTCTGACAAGCTTCTCGAGCGAGCGTCTGATGCGGCTCCTGACGCGCCTCGGTCAGGACGTCGAGATCGTCGTCAGGACGACCCCTCGCGATCGCCAGCACGGGCGGATTCGTGTTGTCGAAGAGACTCGTGCCTGAACATCCGGCCGAAAGCGGCCCGTGCCCGAGGATTGCCGGGCACTGAACGCTGCCACGCGCCCCGAGACGAATCTGGGCTTCCGTCTCGTCCACGCGTTGATTGTCGCCATCCAGATCCACGATGTGAGACTGATCCCGGCCAGGCGGAGGACTGGGATCGGTACAGCCCACAGGGCCACGCCCGCGTCCTGAACCCTGCCGAGCTCGAGCCCACAGCGACACCCGACGACGATCGCTCCAGCGACGATGTCGAAGACGGGCGTCCGTCCGAAGAATGCTCGAAGTGGCTGGTCTCACGGCGTCTCGGTGGCCCTCTACGGGGCTGAGTCCGGAGCCAGCGCGACCTGCGGCACGGTGGCCCTCGCGTCGGCCCCCACGGTGGCCCTTCGCGGTGGCCCCGACCGCATCGAAATCCCATTGATGGAGCGCGTCGCTTGCACGAGGGCGGGCGGCGTCAGAGCCAGGTTTCGGGGCTGCTGGGCGAAGGGGAGCGACCCCGGTTACCGGCGGTCCGGCGCGCCCAGCGCCGGCCCCGACCGGGGTCGCTCCCCCTTCGCGCATCACGCGACCGTCCAACCCGCCGCTGTAAGAATCACACCCTTGAGCTCGCCGTAGTCTTGCAATTTCTGCATTTCCCACTGGCCCTGAGCAATCTGGACGCGGGCGTGACGCGCCGAGGATTGGCACCGCCCGTGCGCCGGTGGCCACGTGCCCTCAGCGCCGGTCTATCAGCAGCGGTCGCCCGGCGACACCGTGCTGTACCGGATCATCCGTGAGCACTTCGAGACGTTCCGCGCCCAGGCTGCGGCGCTGCGTGACGGCGAGGGCTTGCCTCAGTTCGTCGAGCAGGCCTTCCGTGATTTCCTCCGCTGCGGCTGGCTGGCGGCGGCTTCGCGCGCTTTCGTTGCGGCGGCTGTGGATTCGACCGCCTGGTGGCCTTCTCGTGCAAGGGGCGTGCGCTGTGTCCGAGCTGCGGCGGCCGCCGGATGGCCGAGCGGGCCGCACACCTCGTCGATCGGGTGCTTCCCGACGTCCCGATCCGGCAGTGGGTGCTGAGTGTGCCGTACCGATTGCGGTACCAGCTCGCGTGGGACCACGACCTGTGCCGGGCGGTCGCCGGCGTCATGGTCCGGAGCATCTGTCGGGTCCTAGTCGATCGTGCCCGCGACGTGGGCGTCGAGGGTGGCCGCGGCGGCGCGGTCGTGATGATTCAGCGATTCGGCGACGCGCTCAACCTGAACGTCCACTTCCACGCGCTCGTCCCGGACGGCGTCTTCGCCGCTGAACCTGGCCGGTGGACGTTTCACCGGGTCGGTCGGCTGACGGCGCTCGACGCCGAAGAGGTGCTGGCCGCCGTTGAACCGCTCGTGGACTGCCGGGTCCGCGCGCACGGCGGGCTCGATGACGAGGGCGGGAGCGATCCTTGGACTCAAGAGGCCCCGCTGCTCGCGGGGCTGGCCGCTGCGTCGGTGCAGGGCGTGAACGCGCTGGCTCCGCGCGTCGGGCGTCGCCCGGCCCGACTGGGCAACAGCCTCGCCGCGAGACCGGCGATGCCGCTGGTCCCCGACGGGTGCGCGGCGCGCGCCAACGGCTACAGCCTTCACGCGGGTGTCGTCGTCCCGGCCGGGCAGCGCGACCGCCTCGAGCGCGTCTGCCGCTACGTGCTGCGGCCGCCGGTGGCGACCGACCGCCTCCACCTGACGGACGACGGACGCGTGCGCCTCTCGCTTCGCCACCCCTGGAGCGACGGGACGACTGACCTGGTGTTCACACCGCTCGAGCTACTCGAGCGCCTGGCGGTGCTGGTGCCGCGGCCGCGCATCAACCTGATCTTGTACTTTGGCGTGCTCGGGGCGCGAGCGGCGGCGCGGGCCGAGGTGGCCGGCCGGCGTGGGCTCGAGGTGGACGACGCGCCGACGACAGACCCTGCTGAGCCCGAGGCGGCCTCTGGCGACCGCGCCGAGTCTGCAGGCGGCGGCAACCGGTCGTGGGCGACGCTGATGCAGCGGACGTTCGGCCTCGACGTCCTGGCGTGCCCACGCTGCGGCGGGCGACTCCGGCTGATTGCGCTCATCGAGCGGGCCGCCGTGATCAGGCGGATCCTCGGGCACCTCGGGCTGCCGACCGAAGTGCCGCTGCCGCAGCCGGCACAATCGCCGCCCGCAACCTGGTTCGATGAATCGACTCTGGTCGGTGACCAGACCGACGGGTTCACGCCGGCTTCGTGAGCGGCGGCCGGCCGTGGCGCTACCCGTGTCTCGTGCGGCGCACCGTGGGAGCCCCAATGTGCGCAGTGGGCGCGTGGAGGCGGACAATCGCGCTTGCAGCGAGCGACCGAGAGGGCTAATCTGCGCTGTGTCAGAGGAGAAACCGGGGCAGGGAGGCGGGGACCGGCGCGACGGACGTCTGAGAACGGGCGTTATGTTGGCTAATGCGGCCTATTGTCTCAGGGAGGTGCCGGATGACATCGTCGTCAGGCAGGACACGAACCCTCGTCGCGGCGGTCGCGGTGGTCGGCGGCGTGGCTCTGCTCAGCGCCGAACCGCAGGGCTCGCGTCCTTCTCCGAAGACGGTCGTCGCCGGACTCGGACTGGCGTCCGGGCGCGTGGGGCGCGTGACCGCGTACTTCGTGCCCGCGGATCGGGCGCGCGCGCTGGACATGGCCGGACACATCGAGGGCGCGGCGGCCGTGTTCGAGCGTGAGCTTGGCCTGTCGTTCCCGGTCGAGTTGGCCGCGCTCCGGCCCGACAAGTGGTTCTCCGAGTTTCCCGGTGTTCCGTACGCCGTGCCCTGGACGTCCATGAAGGAACGCCTGCTGCTTGTCCCGTCCTCGCTGACCGAGGGGGTGATGGTCGAGGGGCGCAGTCCGGCGGCGGCGAAGGGTCTCGTCGACTTCGTCGCCCTCCACGAATACGGGCACGTCGCAGCCAGGGAGCTCTATCGGTCCGGCGATTCCGCCGACTACATCCCGGTGCACTGGTTCAGCGAACTCCTGGCAACCTATTTCGCGTATGCCTACGTGGCTCCGACTGACGCCACGTGGGCGGCGACGATCAAGCAGGCGGCCAAAGACGGCGTCGCAGGGTATGCGCCCAAGGTGTTGTCGCTCGACTGGACGTTCATGGGGGCGATGTCTGGCCGCGAGTTGTCCGACACGTACGCGTGGTACCAGTTCACGCTGAATCTCCAGGCCATCGAGCTGTACGACAAGCACGGCCTCCCGTTGCTCGCCGCCCTGCGCCGGCTTTCATGGAGTCGCTCGCAGACGTGGACGACCGAGACACTGCTCGACGAGTTGCAGGGGCTGACGCCGGACCTCGTGGACTGGGCGAGGCATTTCGGCGCCAGCCGATAGCGAGCTGTTGCTGGCCACGCCGAGGCCGACCGCCCTGGCGGCGCCGGTAGTTGGGGGAATGATATTGATGGCAGCGCTGCGGCCGCCCTTCCAATCTCCGTTCTCAGAATCCCCCCGTCTAGCCGCATGAAGACCCTCCAGATTCATGGTCAGATATGGTGTCGTCTGACAAGTGTCCCTGGCCGCGTTGGCCTACCGTATCCACATGGCTCGTGTTGAGGTGTTCCCGGACGCCGAAGAGTTTCGCGACACGCGCTGGGGGCGCGAGGGGACTCAGCAAGGTCGAGAGCTTGTTCGACGCCGAGCGCTTCGTCGAGCGCGTCGGCTTCGCCGCGTGCATGACCGACTCGCGGCGTCCGGGGCCGTCGCTGTACGTCGCGGTCTGCGGCCGGCGCGACGCCGTGATGCCGCGCAACGTCCAGAAGGACCCCGAGGCGTCGCACACGTGGCTGCTGAAGGACGAAGTCGTCCGTCACGGCAAGGTGTATTACGGGAAGCTCGCGGGCGCGCGGGCGATGTTCATCGCGCCGCGCATGGTGCGGTACTTCCACGCGATCTGGGGCGTGCGGCGGGTCGAAGAGCCGAAATGCCTGAGCCGCAATGCCCAGGCCATCCTCCGCGTACTGCGCCGCGAGTGGGAGATCGCCACCTCGGATCTGCGTGACGACAGCGGCATCAAGGATCGCGCGACGTTTACCCGTGCGCTCGACGAGTTGCAGGCCGCGATGCTCGTCGTCCCCGCCGAGGTGTACTACCAGCCGACGTTCACCTACATCTGGACGCTGTGTTGTGTCAGAGAAACCGGGGAGGGAGGCGGGGACCGGCGCGACGGACGTCTGAGAACGGGCGTTCTGTTGGCTAATGCGGCCTATTGTCTATTGTCCTTACCGAGACTGAGAAGACGCACGTGCAGACGCGCGTGCAATGGCAGATCGTCTGGGACACGAACGAGGTACTCTGGTACTCGCAGCGCGACGGCTACGCGCAGATGTACCTGTTCGACCTCACGAGCGGAAAGCTCAAGAACCAGATCGCCACCTGCGCCGGCATGGTGACGCGCGTCGTCCGCATCGATCGCCCCCTGCGGCGGACATGGTACGAGGCGGGTCGGCAGGGGAGTGGGCCGGCGCGAAGTGCGAGGAGGGCCGAACGTCCAGGACCGGAGCGCCACGGCACCCTGTAACCCCGGTGTTACCCGAAGACCGACCGCCGCGGCATCGCCGCATCGACTTCGTGATTTTCCTGGGAATTCTGGAGCCGGCGACCCGGCTTGAACGGGTGACCTGCTGATTACGAATCAGCTGCTCTACCAACTGAGCTACGCCGGCCTGGCGGTGGTGTGCCGCCCACCCCGGTGGGCAGGCAGAATAGCCATTCTACCACGACCATGGCCCATCCCACCGCCACCTGATCCAGACGAAGGGCCGGGAGACACCTGAGCGGCGCTCGTCCGATCGAACGCCGCACGGTCACCGAGCCGAACGTCATCGAACGTTCATCCTGACGGTCCTATGCTTCGCTGGTCGAATGGACAGGATGACGAGATGACGCGCGCTGCTCCGCTCGGGACGCTCTACGTCGAAGAACTGAAGGCGATGATGCGCGGCCGCTTCGCCTGGCTCGGCGCCGGAATCATCCTCCTGGCTGTTGGCGGCCTGGCCACGGTGGGGACGCAGGACACGTGGCTCGACGGCTACGGCATCATCGCCTACGGGCTCGTGCCGCTCGCGTTCATCCCCTTTACCGCCGTCGCCATCGCGAGCCCGCGGGCCAACCGCTTCGTCGAAAGCGTATTCACCGCGCCCGTCGATCGGGCCACCTGGCTCGTGGCGAAGATCCTGGTCCTGCTCACGCTCGCAGCGGCCTACGACGCTGCGCTCGTGCCGATGATGCTGGTGTACGCCGCTCACGTCGGCGTCCCGGCGCTGCTGGAGAAGTTCCTGATCTGGACGCCTGGAATCCTGGTCGCGAGCGTCGCGGTGGGCGCGCTCATCGGCGTGCTGTTCATCGGACGCACCATTGCGCCTCCGGCGGCTGCCGGCAGTCGGTGTGCTCCTCGTCTACGCCGGTCTGGTTCCGCTGCAGGAACTCATGGTCGCGCAGGGCAACGGCGCCACTCGGACCGGACATCTGACGTTGCTCAGCCCCGCCGTTCTCCTGAAGAACGGACTCGGCTTCTCGCTCGTGGCCGCGAGCATCCCCGCCACGACGGCAGCCACATGGATCAGCCTGGCGGTTCTTGTCCTGGCCGCCGTCGCGCTCGCGGTCTGGGTCTTTGTACGCGCGCAGGGCGTGGAAACCTGGGAAGCGTCCCGGGCGCAGCGATGGGGCCTCGCCGTCGCCCTCGTCGCGGCCACGCTGCTGCCTGTCATGATCGCCGACACGGACTACGACCGCGCGGCCCCGCGCCGAAACGGCGCGCCCGCGATTCGCGGCGTGTTCTCGCGCGGCGGCAGCAGCCTGGCCCTGACCGAGCCCGGCGGCACACCGCCGGTTCGCTGCTGCGGGACGATCCTCAATCGCGATCAGACGCCCCTCGGGACGGACGAAACCGCGCGGCGCGATCTGTGGGTCCTGCTGCCGGTCGACGCGACACAGGCGGTCGCCGATCTCCGGATTCACATCACGGGCGCGAACGGACTGCGGGTCCAGGCCGATCCGGACGCGCTCGCCGCCGCGGCTGCGCACCTGGAGCAGCGGACGTATCCGAACGACTCCGGGCCGGTCGCCGCTGACGGGCACCATGTTGCGACCGGGCTCGCCGCGCGCGTGCCGATCTCGCTGACGCCGACGAGCCCGTGGGACATCGGCGGCGACCGCTACCCGCTGACCGTCACCGCGACGTACCGTGTCGATGGCGAGCAGGCGCCTCGCACGATCAACGCGCGCGCCGCCGTGGACGCACAGGTCTTCAGCGCGATCTACGAAATGGGCGCCGCCTCTGCGATCCTGCCCCTGTTCTGTTTTGGCGCGGCTCTCAGGCGCTGGCGGCGGACGCGATGATGCCCGTCACGGACTACGCCGTCGAAACCGATGCGCTCACGCGGCGCTTCGGCGGATTCACGGCGGTCGATCGGGTGACGCTCCGCGTGCCCAAAGGCCAGTTGTTCGGCTTCCTCGGCCTCAACGGCGCGGGCAAAACGACGACGATCCGGGTCCTGACCACGCTGCTGCCGCCGAGCAGCGGTACGGCGCGGCTGTGGGGCCACGACGTCATCCAGGACCCGCTCGCCGTCCGCGGGCTCGTCGGGCTCGTCAGCGACGAAACCAGCGAAAGCCAGTCGATGTGGACGGCGCGCGAGTACCTCGTCTACTTCGCCCGGATCCGTCAAATGCCGGATCCCGAGGCGATCGCCGAGCGCACGCTCGACGCCGTCGGCCTGGACCCTGCGTTCCGGCCCAGACTGATCGGGACGTACAGCACCGGCATGAAACGGCGGGTCGAGATCGCTCGGGCCCTGCTGGGCGATCCGAAGGTGCTCTTTCTGGACGAGCCGACGCGGGGCCTCGATCTCCCGGCCAAGCGCGAAATGTGGAATCTCCTGCGCCGGCTCGCGTCGGAGCAGCAGGTGACGACGTTCCTGAGCAGCCACGATGCCCAGGAAATCCGGCACCTGTGCAGCCACATCAGCGTCATCGCGAAAGGCCGGCTGGTCTACTCCGGTCCGACCGGGGAACTCGGTGACGACCTGGATATGTTCGAAGAGCGGCTCATCGAACTGCTCGAGCAGCGGCACTGAGGAGAAGCGATGCGAATCAGCCTGGTTCTCGTGATGGCCGCGGGGATTGCCTCGCCGGCGCAGACCCCGTCACCCTACCGGATCACCCACACGTACGTCCTCGGTGGCGACGGCAGCTGGGACTACGTCGTCCCCGACCCGCCGTCCCACCGGTTGTTCATCGGCCGTCAGAACCGGGTCATGGTGGTTGACGAGGATACCGGAACGCTCCTCGGCGAGGTCACGGGGATTCAGGGCGCTCACGGCACGGCGATCGCGTCGTCCAGCGGGCGTGGGTTCGCCACCTCGGGCAACGACCAGTCGGTGGTGATGTTCGACCTGAAGACGTTGAAGACGCTGGGACGCATTCCGGCGGCGGAGGACGCGGACGCCGTCATCTACGATCCCGCGTCGGACCGCGTGTTCACGTTCAACGGCGACGCACATTCCTCCACGGTGATCGATCCGCACGCCGGACGGGCGATCGCGACGATCGCGCTCGGCGGCAAGCCGGAGTACGGCGTGTCGGCCGGCGACGGCAAGGTGTATGCGAATCTGACCGACACGAGTGAAGTGGTCGAGATCGACGCGAAGGCCGCCAGCGTGCTGCGGCGATGGCCGACCGCTCCCTGCAAACAGCCGGTCTCCATGGCGATCGACACTGTCCGTCACCGGCTGTTCAGCGGCTGCCGGAGCGGCGTGATGGCCGTGTCGGACATCGACGCGGCGAAGGTCGTGGCGACCCTGCCGATTGGCACCGGCGTTGACGGTGCCGTCTACGATCCAGCCTCGGGTGACGCCTTCGCCTCGAACGCCGACGGTACTCTGACGGTGGTCCATCAGGACACGCCCGACACCTATCGCGTCCTGCAGACGCTCCAGACGGCCCCCGGGTCCCGCAACATGGGCCTCGATGCCACGAACCATCGCATCTTCGTCGTGTCGGCGAAGTTCGGTCCGCCGCCTCCTGCGCCGCCCGGCGGCCGGTCGAGACCGCCTGTCCTGCCGGGTACCTTCTCACTCATGGTCATCGAGCGGACCCCCGCAGTCCGGTGAGACACTCCCTGCCGTCGAGTCGATCGCGTGGGAGAGTTGCCGGGACGCCGTATCGGGAGACTAGTCGAGCGTCCTCAGCAGCGAC
>CAWFPR010000014.1:0-277202 GCA_963817635.1 uncultured Acidobacteriota bacterium
CATGACGGCCGACCAGCTCCAGAAGATCATCGGCGTCTACAAGACGTCCGACGGCCGGGTCTACTGGATCGATCCGAAGTACCTCGACACGACCGGCCGCGGCGTCGGCGCCGACAATGCGACCAACTCGGCGACCTTCGACAACCAGATCTTCTTCAATCCCACGGCAGGGGACGTGGGCAACCTGGAGATCCTGCGGTTCGAAGGCCCGTCCGCCCTTCGTGTGGACGCGGCGCTCTCGAAGCGCTTCAAGCTGTTCGGGCGCTCGACCTTTGAAGTCAAGGGCGAGGCGTTCAACCTGATCAACCATCCGAGCTTCTACCTCGGCGACCGCGACATCAACAGCGCGACATTCGGCCGCCTGACCGGCGTGTCCGTTGCCTCGCGCGTCGTCCAGTTGTCGGGAAGATTCGAGTTCTGATGAGGAACGCGCGCAGGGCGTCCCCGGAGGGGACGCCCTACGCAACCGCGTAGAATTCGTCGAGTAGCCGGACCTCTTCTTCGATTCGCGCCGCGTCCCAGCCCAGCCGGGACGCGGCGATTCGCGCCACGCCTTCAACGGCGTCCCGTCCGGGATGCCCGGCGGCCCCCAGCGCGGTCCTGCGCACGACAATGTCCCCCAGGGTCATCGCCATTTCGGTATCGATCGCGTAGATGACCTCGGCGCCCACCGTTGCGGCCCCCGGTGCGACCGGTTCGCGCAGTTCCGGGTGTTCCGCCATCAGGTGCACGATGGCGGCGCCGGCTTCGCCGTAGAGCGCGACCACATGCGAGATCGTCGCCGCCGGCAGCTCCAGGTGCCGCGCGCGCGCCGTCTCGATCGCCAGCGCCTCGTGATCCGCGATGCCGGCACCCGGCAGGGTCGCGATGGCGGTGCGTGAGGGCCGCAGGCGTTTCCCAAGCCGCCTCGCCGCGGCAGTGACCGCGCGTTCGGCGACACCGCGCGCCGTCGTGTACTTCACGCCGATCACCGTCATCGCCCCCTCGGCGCCTTCGCCGCGCGTGATCGAGGATGTCCGGCGAGGGCTTCAGGTCGGGCACGCCCCCGCGAACGATGGCCGGGACCACCCCGCGGTGGACGAGGGTCACATCGGCGCGCGTCAGGTGCAGGGCAGGGAACGCCTCGTTGGCCTCGCGGATGAACGCCTCCACTTCAGCCAGCCGTCACGCGCGTGTCGTCCGGGCGGACCAGCCGCGCCGACTGGCTCGTCCCGACCACGGCCCGCCCGTGCCACGGTGTCAGGGTCAGCATGCGTCCCCCGGCGGTCGGCGAGGCCAGCGCGATGTCGCTGCGCCCGTTTCGACGTCACCAGGTTCATCGCCTTCAGCAGCGGAAAGTCGCGCGTGACGCCGAAGCGGGCCATGACTTCACCGGCGTGCGCCCCGGCCGCATTCACGGTCAACGCCGCGCGCACCGGTGTCGTGCGCCCGGTGAGCCGGTCCCGCACCTGCATGCCGGCGATGCGCGAGCCTTCACGCAGCGGATCGCCCGCCTCGACGTAGTTCACGAGATCCGCTCCGGCGCGATCGGCCGCCGCGGCGAAGGCCAGCGTCAGCCGGTCGCTTTCGACCATCTGATAGTCGTACCACTGCGCGCCGCCGGTCAGGTGCTCGCGCCGCACTCCGGCGAACAGGCCGATCGTCGCGGCCTTCGACACCAGCCGCGCCGGCGGAAGGTGCAGCTCCGGCTCGACGCCGTCGTTGCGATGCCGGCCGAGCCAGGCGTCCAGCCTGAACGCGAGCCTGAGCGCGGCCCGGTTCTTCACGACCGAACGGTAGGTGGCCACGATGAAGGGGAGCGGCCGCAGCAGCCACGGCGCGATCCGCGCCAGCGCGCGGCGCTCGCGGATCGACTCGCGCGCGCGCCCGAGTTGTCCGCCCGACAGGGCGCGAAGGCCGCCATGCGCGGTCTTCTGGTGATTGAACGACGTACCGCTGCCGAAGTCCCCGGCCTCCACCAGACCGACCGAGAGCCCGCGGCTGGCCGCTTCGTACGCGATCGTCAGGCCCTGGATGCCGCCGCCCACGACGAGCACGTCGTAGGTCGTCGATTCGAGGCGGGACAGATCGCGTGACCGCATGGCAGAGCTTTTATCTTATAGTAGATTCCCGTGTCATCTTCCGGCGCTGCTCCCACCACAGCCGACGTTCGCGACTACTGGAATCGTCACATCCACGATCTCGAGATTACCGTCGCACCCGGTCGGATCTCCGGGGTTCTTTGCCGACCTCGACCAGTATCATTTCGAGAAGCTGCATCACCTGTTGCGTCTCGTCGATTTCGGCGGGTATCGGGGCAGGCGGGTGCTCGAAGTCGGCTGCGGTGCAGGCACCGACCTGGTCCGTTTCGCCAGGGGAGGCGCCGCGGTGACCGGCGTGGACGTCGCCGCGTCGGCAATCGCCCTGGCGCGCCAGAACTTCCAGCAGCAGGGCCTGGAGGCGGACCTGCGGGAAGCCGACGGCGAGCACCTGCCCTTCGCCGACGACCGGTTCGATCTCGTCTACGCCCACGGCGTCGTTCAGTACACGGCCGACGGCCAGGCGCTCGTGGACGAGTGCCGCCGGGTGTTGAAGCCGGGCGGCGAGGCGGTGTTTCAGGTCTACAACCGGATCTCCTGGCTGAACGCGCTGTCGAAGCTGATGAAGGTGCCGCTCGAGCACGAGGACGCGCCCGTGCTGAAGAAGTACAGCGCGGGCGAGTTCCAGGACCTGCTCCGTGGGTTTCGCGACGTCCGGATTGTCGAGGAGCGCTTTCCGGTGAAGTCGCGGCTGCACCGCGGCTGGAAGGGGACGCTCTTCAACACGTTCTTCGTCGGCACGTTCAACGCCCTGCCACGGTCGCTCGTCCGTCGCTTCGGCTGGCACCTGCTCGCGTTCTGCCGCAAGTGACGGGCATGGTGAAGGCACATGCATTCGGAAACGACTTCCTTCTCGCCGACGAGCGGGAACTCGTCGGGTGCCTGGACCGTCCGGCCTTTGCGCGCGCGGTGTGCGAGCGGCACCGCGGCATCGGTGCGGATGGCCTGATCGTCTTCCGGCCAACGCCGCGCGGCGCGTCGATGCAGCTCCTCAACGCCGACGGGAGCCACTCGGAAGTGTCCGGCAATGGCGTGCGCTGCCTGGCGGCCTGGCTCGCCGCTGCGGCGTCGCGAGAATTCGGACAGGCCGCTCGAGGTCGAAACGGAAGCCGGGATCAAGGTGCTCACCCTGCTCGAGTGCGCAGGGGGGCGGTTCACCTTTCGCGCGGCGATGGGGGAGCCGGAGCGGATCGCTCTCGAGACCATCGACGTCGCGGGCGACCTGATCCAGGCGGTGACCCTGCGGGTCGGCAATCCGCAGTGCGTGGTGCTCGGCGAGGTCACGGTGGAGCGGTTGACGTCGATCGCGGCCCGGCTGGCGGTGCACCCGCGGTTCGAGGAGGGCACGAACGTCGAACTGGCGACGCGTCGAGGCGCCCGATCGGGTCCGGATCCTCATCTGGGAGCGCGGTGTCGGCCCGACCGAGGCGTCCGGCACCGGCGCGTGCGCGGCGGCCGTGGCGGCGATGCGCTACGGCGGCGCGGCGCGCGACGTGCAGGTCGTGTCGCCGGGCGGCGCCGCAGCGCGTGGAGTGGACGCGCCGACGGGCTGTTCCTGACCGGTTGGGCGGAAATCATCGCGGAGGTGACATGGCTGGCAGCCGGCAGCGCGCGGGCCTGATGCGCAAGCTCCACGAGGCCTCCGGCTCGACGGAGACCTATTCGCCGGCCGAAGAGCTGTTCAATCGCCGTCGTCGCACGGTCGGACTCTTCGGTGCGCCGGTCGTGCTCCTGTTCCTGCTGTTCTTCCCGATGCCGCTGCCGGCGCCGGCCCACCGGCTGGCCGCCATCCTTGCGATGATGGTCGTGCTCTGGGTCACCGAGGCGCTCCCGCTCGCGGTGACCGCGCTCATCGGGCCCCGTGCTGGCCATCATCCTGGGCGTGGTCCCGGCGCGCGCCGCGTTTGCGCCATTCGCCGATCCGATCATCTTCCTGTTCATCGGGAGCTTCATGCTCGCCGAGGCGATGTTCGTGCACGGCCTCGACCGCCGCATCGCGTTCGGCGCGTTGTCCTCGCGGCATGGTCGGCAGCAGCCCGGCGCGCATTCTCATCGTGTACGGCGCCGTGGGCGGCCGGTCTCTCGATGTGGATCAGCAATACCGCGACCACGGCCATGATGTTCCCGATCGGGCTGTCGATCGTGGCCCACATCACTGAAGGACGGGAAGCCGAGGCGGGCAGCCGCGACTTCGCGATGGCGATGATGCTGATGGCGGCCTTCGGGGCGTCGGTCGGTGGCATCGGCACGCCCATCGGCACCCCGCCGAACCTCATCGGCATCGGCATGCTCGCGCGAATCACCGGGGCGCGCATCACGTTCTTCCAGTGGATGCTGATCGGGCTGCCGATCGTGGTCATCCTGTTCGCGTTCCTGGTCGGGTACTTCTACTGGCGCTCCCTCCGGCACCTGACGCTCGAAGCCGCGCGCACCGACATGATTCAGGAGGAGCTGCGCCGTCTCGGCCCGATGACCGGCGGCCAGCGCAACGTGGTCATCGCGTTCGCCACGACCGTGATCCTGTGGCTGATCCCAGGCGTCCTCGCGATCGTCGGCCTTGGCGGATCCGGTTTCGGCCGCGCCTTCACGGCCGCCGTGCCCGAGTCGGTCGCGGCGATGACCGGTGCGATTCTGCTGTTCCTGCTGCCGGTGAGCTGGCGGGCGCGCCGGTTCACCTTGACGTGGGAGGAAGCGATCAAGATCGACTGGGGCATCGTCCTGCTGTTCGGCGGCGGGCTCGCGATGGGGGAGCTGGCGTTCTCGACCGGCCTCGCCGAGTCGATGGGGCGGGGCATCACATCATGGCTGCCGGTCCACACGGCCACGTCGCTGACGGTCGTCTTCACCGCCGTCGCCATCGTCATGTCGGAGGCGGCATCCAACACGGCCTCGGCCAACATGATCGTGCCGGTGGCGATTGCCGTCTCGCAGGCGGCCGGCGTCAGCCCGATCGAGCCGGCGCTCGGGGCGACCCTCGGCGCGTCGATGGGGTTCATGATGCCGATTTCGACACCGCCCAACGCAATCGTCTATTCGTCGGGGTACGTGCCGATCACGGCGATGATGAAGCACGGCATCGCGCTCGACGTCGCCGGGTTCGTGGTCATCGTCCTGGTGATCACCGGATTCGGCTGGATGTTCTGAGTGTCGCGCTGAGACGGCTGACGGCGTCACGCGAGGGGCTCAAGGGGGTCTCCCGCCGACCTCCCGGAGGCCGAATCGGGCGTACAATCGTCTGAAGGCATGAAAGCGGCCCTGCTGTGCTGCCGGGAGGTCTCATGGTTGGCCTGATCGTCCTCACCATCGCCCTCGTCCACGCCGAGTCCACCGTGCCCGTCGCCACACCGGCGCAACAGCCACCGGCGGCTGTGGCGCAGGTGGCACCAGAGCGGCCATGGCCGCCGGCCGGCGTGTCGCGCCTCGTTCCCGGCACGCCGCCGCCACGCCTTATCAAGGAAATCAAGCCTCAGTATTCCGCCGCGCGCGTGAGGCGAAGATCCAGGGCGTTATCGGCATGGAGGTGGTGGTCGAGACCGACGGCACCGTCGGTGAGGTGCGCGTGACCCGCTCGCTCGACAAGATGCTCGGGCTCGACGACGAAGCCGTCAGGACTGTGAAGAAGTGGCGGTTCGAGCCCGCGAAGAAAGACGGCGTCGCGGTGCCCGTCGTCGTGGAAATCGAGATGACCTTCACCCTGCGCTAAGGGCCCGTAGCCCATCTTCCGGCAAGGGTCCTCAGCAGGAACTGCCATCCTGACAGCCCGCGGGGAGCGCACCGGCTGCTATCCGCCGCCGCCGCGGCGGCGCACCGGGCGGGCCGTGCGGGCTTCGATCAACGCATCGACCTTCCGGATCTGCGCCTCGATCCCGTCGCGCGCGGCCTGCAACACGTTCGACGCCTCCAGGTATTTCCCGCCGGCAATCTGCGCGCGTGCTTCTTGCAGGGCGGCTGCTGCGTCTGACGCAGCGGTCCGCGACGGCTTGATGTCTTTGGCCGGCACACGCGCGGCCTCCGCGACCCTGATGCGCGCCTCGAGGCGATCCAGCAGCGCGGCGACCGCGCCGAGGGCCGTCTCGCTGGCGCTGCGCGCCGCAGCCTTCCCGTCGGCGGCCAGGCGCGCAGCTTCCTGGGCCTGCTCGTTTGCGTCGAGCGCGCGCGTCAGCGCCAGGCGGTAGTCGCGCTGCTCGACGGCGTCGTACGCCTCCCGCAGCGCCGTGGTCGCCGTGGTGAAGGTGTCCTGCGCGTACCGCTCGGCCCCGGCCGCGCGAGCCGCATCGATGGCTCCCTGCGCGCGATCGAGTTCTTTTCGGGGAGGTTCGGAACAGGCCGCCACGATCAGGACGGTGGACAGCAGCACGGCGAGACGACGCATTGCACCGGAAGTATAGCAGGTATGGTGTACGATGAAGACCGTTGCGGAGCACGATCGGCCGCGGGAAAAGCTGCGTCGGCTGGGGCTCTCGGCGCTGGGCGACAACGAGCTGCTGGCGGTCGTCCTGGGGCACGGACGGGCGCGCGCCAACGCCCTCGATCTCGCCAACACGCTCATCGGCGCGGTCGGCGGGGTGCACGGGTTCGTGCGGGCGCGACAGGACGAACTCGAGCGGGTCCCGGGGATCGGCGCGGCGCGGGCCGCGCAGGTGCTGGCGGCCATCGAGCTGGGGCGCCGCACGCTGACGCGCGCGGCGTGCGAGCGGGTGCAGATTACCTGCCCGCGCGTCGCCGCCGAACTGCTGCTGCCGATTTACGGCAACCGTCCGGTCGAGCAGTTCGGCGTCATGCTGCTCGACACGAAACACCGCGTGCTCCGGACGACGGTGGTCTCCGTCGGCACGCTCGACGCGAGCATCGTCCATCCGCGCGAAGTGTTTCGCGAGGCGGCGCTCGCCGGGGCGGCGGCGCTCGTGCTGTTTCACAACCACCCGTCGGGCGACCCGCGTCCCAGCGACGAGGACGAGAAACTCACCGAGCGGCTGGTCGCGGCCGGTGCGTTGATGGGCATCCACGTGATCGATCACGTGATTCTGGCCGACGTGGGGTACTACAGTTTCAGCGAAGCGAGGGCGAAGTAGGGCGTGGCAAAGGCACTGCATTTCGATTGTTTCAACGGCGCGGCCGGCGACATGGTGCTCGGCGGGCTGCTCGACCTCGGACTGCCGCTCGAGGCGCTGCGCGGCGCCCTGGGGAGCCTGGCGATCGAATACGGCGGCGTCTCGGCCACGCGCGTGCTGCGTGCCGGGGTGTCGGCGACGAGGTTCGCCGCGCACGCCGAGACGCCTCCCTCCGACGCGCGGGGCGCCGATCACGGCCACGACCACCACGATCATGACGACCACGGTCACAACCACCATGATCACGACCACCACGATCATGTTCACCACGATCATGGCCATCACAATCCCCAGAGTCAGGAGCACCACCATCAGAGCGAGGGACCGGCGCACGCCGCGGGGCACCACGGGCACCACAGCCTGAAGGAGATCGCCGGCGCCATCCGTCGGTCGGCGCTTTCGCCGCAGGGTCGCGATCGGGCGATTCACCTGTTCGAGAGGCTCGCTGAAGCGGAAGCGGCGATTCACGGGATGACGGTCGACCAGGTGCACCTGCACGAAGTCGGCGCGCTCGACTCGATCATCGACATCGTCGGCGCGGTCTACGGGCTCGAGTGGCTGGGGGCAGGTGTCGTGACCTCGTCGCCCCTGAACGTCGGCAGCGGCACGGTGGAGTGCGCGCACGGCACGTTTCCGGTGCCGGCACCCGCGACGGCCCGGCTGCTGACGGGCGTGCCGGTGTATGCCGGCGCGATCGCGAAGGAACTGGTCACGCCGACCGGCGCCCTGATCGTGACGGACTACGCGTCGGCGTACGGGCCCCTGCCGCCGATGCGGGTCGATGGCATCGGGTACGGCGCGGGTTCGCGGGACTTCAAGGGGCATCCGAACGTGCTGCGGCTCTTCGTCGGTGAGACCTCCGGCGATCGCCGCCGAGCGGGTCATGACGATTGAGTGCGAGATCGACGACATGAACCCGCAGCTGTTCGGGCCCTTGATGGACCGGCTCGCCGGCGCCGGCGCGCTCGACGTGTTCTACGCGGCGGTGCAGATGAAGAAGGGGCGTCCCGGGACGCTCGTGACCGTGATTGCGCCGCCCGAACGCCGGGCGGCGGTGTCCGACGTGCTGTTCTCGGACACGACGACGATCGGTGTGCGCTATCAGGAGATGCTGCGTGATCGACTCGATCGCGAGATTGTGCCGCTCGAGACACCGCTCGGCACGATACGATTCAAGGTCGCGACCCGCGACGGTCGCGTGCTGAACGCCTCGCCCGAGTTCGACGACTGCGCGCGGGTCGCGAAGGAACGTCAGGTATCCCTGAAAGAGGTCCAGGCGATCGCGACCAAGGCCTGGCTGGACCGCCGAACCTGAAGCCTGCGAGCGGCGGAGAGCGGAGAGCGGAGAGCGGAGAGCGAGAGCAGAATGTCCCGTTTCTACATTACGACGGCCATCGACTACGTCAACAGCCGGCCCCATCTCGGCACCGCCTACGAGAAGATCGCCGCTGACGTGATCGCTCGCTACAAGCGGCTCGCGGGCATCGAGACCCGGTTCCTGATGGGCAACGACGAGCACTCGCAGAACGTGTTCCGCAAGGCGCGCGAGCTCGGTGAGGATCCGCTCGCCTACTGCGACCGCATGGCGCGCGAGTTCCTCGACGTCTGGAAACGCCTCGATATTTCGTTCGACGATTTCATCCGGACGACCGAACCGCGTCACAAGGCGGGCGTGCAGGAACTGGTGCGCCGGATGACGGCCGCCGGCGACATCTACGAGGGGCACTACGAGGGGTGGTACTGCGTGTCGTGCGAGGCCTTCAAGCAGGAGAAGGACCTCGTCGAAGGGCTGTGCCCGATTCATCGCACGAAGCCGGACTGGATTCGCGAAAAGAACCACTTCTTCCGCCTGTCGCGGTACGGCCCGCCGCTGCTCGCGCACTTCGCGGCCCATCCCCACTTCCTGGTGCCCGAGGTCCGGCGCAACGAAATCGTGCGCCTGCTCGAGGGCGGGCTCGAGGACATCTCGGTCAGCCGGGCGGGGCAGGCCTGGGGCATCCCGATGCCGGACGACCCGACCAGCGTGATCTACGTCTGGGTCGATGCGCTGATCAACTACCTGACGGCAGTTGGTTTCGGGACCGATTCGCAGATGGTCGATACCTGGTGGCCCGCCGACCTGCACGTGATCGGCAAGGACATCACGCGATTCCATGCCGTCATCTGGCCGGCGATGCTGATGTCCGCCGGCCTGCCGGTGCCGAAACAGGTGTTCGGCCACGGCTGGGTCCACTACAAGGGCGAGAAGATGAGCAAGTCGCTCGGCACGGCCGTCGAGCCGCTCGAGGCCGCCCAGCGATTTGGCGCCGACCCGCTTCGGCTCTACCTCGTGAAGGAGATTGCCTTCGGCAGCGACGGAGACTTCACGTGGGAGCGCTTCGAGGATCGCTACAACGTCGATCTCGCCAACAACCTGGGCAACCTGGTGAGCCGGATCGCCGCCATGGCCGAGAAATATCGCGGCGGCCGCCTGGCGCCCGCCGGTGAGCCGGGCCGGCTCGCGGCGCTCGCATCGCGGGCGGTCGAGGACTACCGGATCGAGATGGACCGGTTCGCCCTCGAGGCCGGCGCCGCCGCCGCGTTCCGGATCATCGACGCGGCCAACGAGTACATCGCGAGCACGGAGCCCTGGGCGCTGGCGCGGGACGCCGCGCGAGCTGACCAGTTGTCGCAGGTGCTGTTCGATGTCGCCGAGGCCGTGCGTGTCGCCGCGATTCTGCTGCTGCCGATCATGCCGCGCTCGGCCGCCGAAATTCTGCGGCGCGTCGGTGGGGCGGCCCCGGGGGAGCACGTCCGGCTCGCCGATGCCGCGTGGCAGAACCACGGAGATCGAGTCATCGCCAGGGGAGATGCGCTCTGGCCGCGGACCGGGCAGGAGCGCGACGACAGGCCCGCCGATTCAAGAACGAGGAGTACACGCGTGGAGGATCAGAAGCCGGCACAGCCAGTGCCACCCGCCCCGACGGTCACCGGCGCCCCGGCGCCTGTCGCGGCACCGCCCGCCGCGGCACCAGCGGCTGTTGCCGCGCCCGCCGGCGCCGAGAAGATCACGATAGACGACTTCATGAAGGTCGAGCTGCGGACCGCGAAGGTGCTCGCGGCCGAGAAGGTCCCGAACTCGCGCAAACTCATCAAGCTGAGCATCGATGTCGGCACCGAGCAGCGGACGCTCGTCGCCGGCATTGCCGAGGCCTACGAACCGGAGACGCTCGTCGGCCGTACGATCGTCATGGTCTTCAACCTGAAACCGGCAAAGCTGATGGGCATCGAGTCGAACGGCATGGTGCTCGCCGCCAGTCCGGACGGCGGCAAGCCCGCGCTGGTCGGGTTCGACCAGGACGTGCCGCCCGGGACGCGCGTGCGGTAAAGGGCTCAAGGCTCAGAGCCGCCCAGGACTCGAGCCCGAAGCCCGAAGCCTGAAGCCTCGATCATGATCGATAGCCACTGTCATCTGGCCGGCGACGAGTTTGCCGCCGACCTCGGCGACGTCGTTGCGCGCGCGAAACAGGCGGGCCTGTCGGCGGCTCTGTGCATTCTCGCCGCGGGAGACCCGTCCGAGGCTGCCGCGATTGTGCGCGTGCAGTCGCTCTGGCCGGAGGTTCGCGTCGCCCTCGGCATCCACCCGCACCAGGCAGGCGTGCACGCAGGAGCCGTTCCGGGGGCCGTCGCGGGTGTGAGGGAGGAGGTCTCCCGGCGCCGAGCCGTCGCGATCGGCGAGATCGGCCTCGACTATCACTACGACTTCTCACCGCGCGACGTGCAGCGGGAGGTGTTCTCTGCCCAGGTCGCTCTCGCCCGCGACCTGGGGCTGCCGGTCGTCATTCACACGCGCGAGGCCACTGACGACACGCTTCACATCCTGCGGTCGGCTGCCGGCCTCCGCGGTGTGTTCCACTGTTTCACGGGCGATCGCGCGATGGCCAGGTCGGCGCTCGACCTCGGGTTCTTTCTCTCGTTTGCCGGCATCGTCACGTTTCCCAAGGCTGCTGAGCTGCGGGAGGTGGCCCGCATGACGCCGGCCGACCGCGTGCTCGCGGAAACCGATTCGCCGTATCTCGCGCCCATTCCGTACCGCGGTCAACGCAATGAGCCGGCGCGCGTCACGCGCGTGGTCGAGACGCTGGCCGAGGTGCGCGGCGTGTCGCGCGAGGCGATGGCCGAGGCCGTCGCCGGCAACTTCCACGCGCTGTTTGGCGCCGGCACATCCGTGTAATCCGTGCAATCCGTGGCGCTTAGCGCGTTGACACCCCGCGCGGAACTCCAGTATTGTGAGCAGACCTTAACGTTCTTGAAAACCCATTTGAGCGACCATAGCGCGCACTCGCCCGTCTTTGCCGACCTGGCGCAGATCTTCGAACCGATTCGCGAAGATCTCGAAGCCGTCGAGCAGGAATTCGTCCGCCACATCCAGTCGCGCGTTGCGCTGATTCCCGAGATGGGCCGCTACATCCAGAAGAGCGGGGGCAAGCGCGTACGACCGGCCGTGCTGCTGATGGCGTCGCGCCTGGCCGGCTACCGGGGTGATCGCGCGGTCCTCTACGCCTCGGTCGTCGAGTTCATCCACACCGCGACCCTCGTGCACGACGACATCATCGACGGCGCCGATCTGCGGCGCGGGCGGATGGCGGTGCACTCGCGCTGGGGCAACGACATCACGGTCCTGCTTGGCGACTACCTGTACATCAAGTCGATGGCGATGGCGCTCACGCAGGACTCGCTCGAAATCATCCGCCTGCTCTGCGATGTCACGCTCCGGATGATCGAGGGCGAGCTGTATCAGCTCACCAAGACCGGCGTCGTGGACATCGCCGAGGAAGAGCACTTCGAGATCATCCGGCGCAAGACGGCGTTCCTCTTCGGCGGCTGCGCCCAGATCGGCGGAATGCTCGGCGGCGTGACGCCCGAGCAGGAAAGCGCGCTGCGCGACTACGGCTTCAATCTCGGCGTGGCCTTTCAGCTCGTCGACGATCTGCTCGACTACACGGCTGAGCAGGAAGCGCTCGGCAAGCCGATCGGCGGGGACCTGCGCGAAGGCAAGGTCACGCTGCCGATCATCCTCCTGCTCCAGCGCGGCGGCACCGAAGCCGATCGGCTCATACGCGCCGTCGTCCAGGAACGGGCGGTGACGCCGGAGCAATGGCACGAGATCCTGCGGTTGCTCGCCGAGCACCGCGCTACCGAGCTCGCCTACGCGCGCGCGGTCGAGTACGCGGAGCGGGCGAAGGCCTGCCTGAACGCGTTTCCCTCGAGCCGCGAGCGCGACGCCCTGATGGCGCTGCCCGACTATGTGCTGCAGCGCGATCGGTAGGCTCCACGATCCCTGGCACGCCCGTCGCTTCCGGCTTCGCCCCGAAAGTCTGAGGACCTCTACACGCCGGCCCCGGTCCGACCGGGATGCCGCGAATCGGTGACGAATGGATGCCGTGTCGCGCCTTGCGCAGCTTCGACGTGAGATCCGCCACCACGAAGAGCGGTACTACATCGAGAACGCGCCGGAAATCGCCGACGAGGCCTTCGACCAGCTGCTGCACGAACTCGAGCAGCTCGAGGCCGAGCATCCCGACCTCGTCACTCCTGATTCGCCGACCCAGCGCGTCGCCGGCCAACCGACCGGGAGTTTTCCGACGGTCGAGCACATGGCCCCGATGCTCAGCCTCGACAACGCCTACAGTGCCGACGAACTGCGGGCGTTCGACGAACGGGTCCGCAAAGCGGCCGATCTGGGCGTGGCCCCGGTTGGCTACGTCGCGGAGGTCAAGATCGACGGGTTGAGCATCGCGCTCACCTTCGACGATGGCCGGCTTGTCCGCGGAGCCACGCGCGGCGACGGGGTTCGCGGGGAGGACGTGACCCCCAACGTCCGGACGATCCGCGCGATACCGCTGTCGCTGCGGGACGCGCCCCCGGGCCGCGTCGAGGTCCGGGGCGAAGTGTACCTGCCGCGAGCCTCGTTCGATCGCATCAACCGCGAGCGCGAGGACGCCGGCGAGCCCCTCTTTCAGAACCCGCGCAACGCCGCCGCCGGCACGATGCGCAACCTCGATCCCGCCCTCGTCGCGAAGCGCGGGCTTTCGGCGTTCGTCTATCAGCTCGTGATCGCGGATCGCCCTGCCGAAGCCGCCACCGACGGGACCGGGGGCGGCGCCGCCCCCGCCCCCAGCGCCAGAGGGAAGCCCACCCACGCCGAGACGCTGCGGGATCTCGCCCGGTGGGGCCTGCCGGTCGAACGCCACTGGCAGCTCTGCGACGGCATCGAGGCCGTCGTCGCATTCTGCGACGAATGGGCCGACAAGCGTCGGGGCCTCGACTTCGACACCGACGGGGTGGTCATCAAGGTGAACGACCTCGCGCTGCGCGACAGGCTGGGGACGACGGCGAAGTTCCCGCGATGGGCGACGGCGTTCAAATTCCCGGCGCAGCAGGCGCACACGAAGCTCCTCGAGATCGCGGTCAACGTCGGCCGCACCGGCGCGAACACGCCGTACGCCGTGCTCGAGCCGGTCTTTCTCGCCGGCTCCACGATTTCGATGGCGACGCTGCACAACGCGGAGGACCTCGCGCGGAAGGACCTGCGCGAAGGAGACACCGTCATCATCGAGAAGGCCGGAGACGTCATCCCGAAGGTCGTGGCCCCCATCCTGAGCCTCCGGCCTCCGGAATCGGTTCCCTGGGTCATGCCGGTGACGTGCGCCGCGTGCGGAAGCCGGCTGGCGCGCGACGAGGAGGCGGTCGTCTGGCGCTGCGAGAACACGTCCTGTCCCGCGCGGCTCAGGCGCAGTCTCGAGCACTTCGCCTCGCGCAGCGCCATGAACATCGAGGGGCTCGGCGAATCGCTCGTCGATCAGCTGATCGAGCGGGGGCTGGTGCACGACTTCGCGGATCTCTATCGCCTTGACGCCTCGACGCTCGAACAGCTCGTGGTCGCGCCGCGGGAGCCGCGGTCGGACCGCGCCGTGCCGCGCAAGCTCGGCAAGGTTGGCAGGAACGTCGTCGAGCAGATCGACCGGAGCCGGCAGAACGACCTGTCGCGGCTGGTCTATGCGCTCGGGATCCGGCATGTCGGCGAAAAGGCCGCCGCGACCATCGCGCGCCACCTGCGGACGATGGCGGCGATCCTCGACGCTCCGATCGAGCGCCTCCAGCAGGTGCCGGACGTCGGGCCGGTGGTGGCGGCATCGGTCCGGTCCTTCGCCGACGAGCCGCACAACCGTGCGCTTGTCGCCAGGCTCGCCGACGCCGGCGTCAACATGGCCAGCCAGCAGCCCGAAGTGGCGGCAATCGAGGCGGGGCCGCTCGCGGGCAAGACGCTGGTGCTGACGGGAACGCTCGCGTCGATGACGCGCGAGGAGGCGACGGCCGCGATCGAGCGGCTGGGCGGGAAGGTGTCGGGCTCGGTCAGCCGGAAGACGGCCTGCGTGGTCGTCGGCGCGGACGCCGGCAGCAAGCTCGAGAAGGCGCGGACACTGGGAATCCGGACGGTGACCGAAGAAGAATTCAAGGCGCTTATAATGAACCACTGGTCGGATTGAGCATGTCCAAGCGCTTCACGTTCGTCACCGTGGCCCTGGCGGCATCCGTCGCGTTCCTGATCGGCCTGATCATGGCCGGCGCGATGACGACGACGCCTGTCGTGTCGAGCGCGCCGCAGGTGCAGCGAAGTCCCGGATTCCTGCGGCCGGCCGCGGTGTCGCCGGCCCCGCCGCTGGTGAACTTTGCCGACGTGGCCGAGCGCATCAACGCCGCGGTCGTGAACATCGATGCGACGTCGAAGGTGGGCAGTCCGCGTGAGCCGCAGCGCTACTCGCGCCGGGGCGACGGCCCCATCGACGGCCCGCTGCCGCGGGATTTCGATACGCCGCGCCAGGGGTCCGGCAGCGGTTTCGTCATCGACCGCGACGGGTTCGTGCTGACCAACTACCATGTCATCGAGTCGGCCGACCGCATCACGGTGACGCTGGCCGACGGCCGCGTCTTCCGCGCGGAGGTCGTGGGCACCGACCCGGCGATCGACGTGGCCCTGATCCGGGTGCCGGGCGCGCACGGGCTGCCGGAGGCCCCGCTCGGCAACTCCGACGCGCTGCGGGTGGGCGAATGGGTCTGCGCGATCGGCAATCCGCTCGGCTACGTGCACTCGGTGACGGTCGGGGTCGTGAGCTTCATCGGCCGCAAGCTGTTCGATGCCAGCCTGGACGACTACATCCAGACCGACGCCGCGATCAATTTCGGCAACAGCGGCGGACCGCTGATCAACGCGGCCGGCGAGGTCATCGGGATCAACTCGGCCATCAGCTCGCGCGCGACCAATATCGGCTTCGCGGTGCCGATCAACCAGGCGGTCGCGATCCTGCCGCAGCTGAAGACGCGCGGACGGGTGTCGCGGGGCTATATGGGCGTGGCGCTGACCGACGTCACGCCGGCGCTGCAGCACTCGCTGAACCTCGGCGTGGCGCGCGGCGCGCTGGTGCAGGACGTCACGCCCGGCTCGCCGGCCGAGCGCGCGGGGCTGCGGACCTACGACGTCATTCTCGAAGTCGAGGGGCGCGCCATCGAGACGAACGAGGCCTTGATTCGCGATATCTCCGCGCGCCAGCCCGGCACCGTGGCGAGGCTCGAAGTCGCGCGGGATCTGCGCCGCTTCTCGCTTCCCGTGAAGCTCGCGGAGCGGCCGCCGCGCGAGGAGTCGGAGGACCCGGCCGTGCTCGGCGACGTCCAGCGTCAGCGCGCGCCGGAGCCGCCGCCGGCGCTCCCGCTCGGGCTGTCGGTGCGCGAACTCGACCGGGCGTTCATGGGACGCTTCGAGGTCCCCGACACGGTGCAGGGGGTGATCGTGTCGCGTGTGGATCCGACCGGCGCCGCGTTTTCCGCGTCGATCCGGCGCGGCTTCGTCATTCTCGAGATCAACCGGCACGTCGTGCACTCGGTTGCCGACTACCTGCAGATCGTCTCGGCCGCCCGTCCCGGAGAGATCCTCGCGATCTACTACTATGATCCGACGCTGGCGCAGCGCGCGCTGGCGACGGTCACCGTCGAGTGAACCGCAAAAGCTACGCATGAAATCCAGAATTCTCGTGATCGATGACGAGGCGGAGATCCGCCGATCCGTGCGGATGATCCTCGAATACGAAGGCTACGAGGTGCTCGAAGCCTCGAGCGGCCCGGAAGGCGTCGCGATGGCCGAGCGCGACGCACCGGATCTCGTATTCCTCGACATCAAGATGCCCGGCATGGACGGCCTCGACGCCCTGCAGCGGATCAAGGCGGCGAACGAAACGCTGCCCGTCGTGATCATCTCGGGCCACGGGACGGTGACGACCGCGGTCGAGGCGACGAAAGCCGGGGCATTCGATTTCATCGAGAAGCCGCTGGCCAGCGAACGCATCCTGCTGACGATACGCAACGGGCTCGATCAGACGCGGTTGCGCGACGAAAACCGGTCGCTCAAACGCGCCGCCGAGGCGCGCCACCAGATCGTCGGCGAGAGCCCGGCCCTGCGCCAGGTCTGGGACTCGATCAAGCGCGCCGCTCCGACCAACGCGACCGTCCTGATCCTGGGCGAGAGCGGCGTCGGCAAGGAGCTCGTCGCGCGCTCGATTCACCGCAACAGCCTCCGCAGCCGCGAGCGGTTCGTTCAGGTGAACTGCGCCGCGATTCCGGAAGAGCTCATCGAATCGGAGCTGTTCGGGCACGAGAAGGGCTCGTTCACGGGCGCAGCCGAAAAACAGATTGGCAAGTTCGAACAGGCCGATCGCGGGACGATCTTTCTCGACGAAGTCGGGGACATGAGTCCCAAGACGCAGGCCAAGGTGCTGCGCGTCCTCCAGGAAGGGGAAGTCGAGCGGCTCGGATCGGCGCGGACGATCAAGGTGGACGTGCGAGTGATCGCGGCGACCAACAAGGACCTCGAACAGGAAATCGAGAAGGGCACGTTCCGCGAGGATCTCTACTTCCGCCTGAGCGTCATCCCCATCCAGGTGCCGCCGCTGCGGGAACGGCCGGAAGACGTGCCAGTGCTGGTGAAGCACTTCGCGGATCTCTTCAGCCGCGACAACAACCGGCGTCCGCAGCGTTTCACCCAGGCCGCGCTCGAGTACCTCCAGAAGGCGCGGTGGAAGGGCAACGTCCGCGAGCTGAAGAACACCGTCGAGCGGCTCATCATCATGACGCCCGGCGAAGGCATCGACGTCAACGACCTGCGCGACATCGTCCGCACCGAGTCGCGCGGCGCCGGGGCTGACGCCGAGCGGGAGCGTCCAGGCACGCTGCGCGAGTTCAAGGAGTCGGCCGAGCGGTCGTTCCTCGTGGACAAGCTGCGCGAGCACAACTGGAACATCTCGAAGACCGCGGAAGTGATCGGGACGCCGCGCAGCAATCTGTACAAGAAACTGGAGCAGTACGGCATCACTCAGGAGAATGATCGCTGAGAGCCCCTCACACTGCAGACTGCAGATTGCAGATTGCCGATTACACGTTGCCGATTGCCGATTGCCGATTGCCGATTGCCGATTGCCAGATTGCAGATTGCAGATTGCAGATTGCAGATTGCCGGTTGAAAGGAGAGGTTCGCCGCCGCAGATGGCCAGATGATCGTCGCTCGGCTCGCCTCGCTGAGGCGGGTCGGGGGGAGGAAAGTCCGAACTCCGCAGGGCAGTGCGCCGGGTAACGCCCGGTCGGGGCAACTCGAAGGAAAGTGGCACAGAAAATATACCGCCCGCCTTCGTCCGCTGGCTTCGCCTCGCGGACTTCGGCGCGGCAGGCCCGTTGGCAGGATTCATCGACCGCGTACAGGCCCGGCCCGCTTTGCCGGGCGGACTTCGGCGCGGCCAGCGAGTCGGTGAATCCGGTCAGGCGGGCCTGCCACGCCGAAGCCCGATTGCGAAGCGAGCGGGCGAAGGCGGGTAAGGGTGAAAAGGTGCGGTAAGAGCGCACCGCGCCGGTGGCAACATCGGTGGCAGGCAAAACCCCGCACGGAGCAAGGCCAAATAGGGAAGCGTGGTAGGACGGCCCGTCCGAAGCTTCCGGGTAGGCTGCTCGATCCCGCCAGTGATGGCGGGGCTAGAGGAATGATCGTCACCCGCCGAAAGGCGGGGAACAGAATTCGGCTTACGGCCGCCTGCGGCGGCACTCGTCGGGGGCAGTCCTGTACGGTTGAGTGGACGGTGAGGCATGGACCTGACGACGGTGGTTCGCAAAGGCATCCTGATCGGCGGCGAGTGGCTCGCCGCCGGTGACACGATCGATATTCGCAACCCGTTTGATGGACGGCTCGTGGGGACGGTCGCGGCGGCCGGCCTCGGCGATGTCGATCGCGCGATTGCCGCGGCTGCGGCCTCGCTCGCGGACGCCTGGCCCGCGCACGCCCGCTACGACGTCCTGACGCAAGCCGCGGCGCGTGTGGAGCGCCGCGCCGACGAGTACGCGTGGGCCATCGCACGCGAGGGCGGCAAGACGATTCGCGAAGCGCGGCGGGAACCGCCGCGCGCGGCGACGATCCTGCGGCTGTCGGCCGAGCTCGGGCGCCAGTTGAGCGGCGAGACCCTTCCGTTCGACAGCCGGCCGGACTCGGGGGGACGGGTCGGCTATTACACTCGGTGCCCCGTCGGGATCGTCGCCGCCATCACGCCCTTCAACGATCCGCTCGCGATGTCGGCGCACAAGACCGGTCCGGCGCTGGCGGCTGGCAACGCCGTGGTCCTGAAGCCCGCGAGCGCCACGCCGCTGTCGGCGCTGATGCTGGCTGAGGATCTGGTGTCCGCGGGCCTTCCGGCGGGGCGGCTGAATGTGATCACCGGAGCGGGCAAGGTCCTCGGGGAAGCGCTCGCCCGCGATCCGCGGGTACGGCTCGTGTCGTTCACCGGTGGCGTGGAAACGGGCGAGCGGATCACGCGTGTCGCCGGCATCAAGAAA
The DNA here is from genome assembly GCA_963817635.1 of uncultured Acidobacteriota bacterium. GTDB lineage: Bacteria > Acidobacteriota > Vicinamibacteria > Vicinamibacterales > 2-12-FULL-66-21 > CAWFPR01. The sequence goes on from CAWFPR010000014.1 coordinate 19,094, forward strand.
CTGTCGATGGAGCTCGGATCGAACTCACCCGTCATCGTCCTGCCCGATGCGCGGCTGGAGGCGGCGGTGGCGGCCATCGTCGCCGGAGGATTCGCGCAGGCGGGCCAGAACTGCCTCGGCGTGCAGCGCGTGCTGGTGCACGACGAGGTGTACGAGCGCGTGCGTGATCAGCTCGTAGTGGCCGTGCGGGATCTGAAGGCCGGAGTCTCGACCGACGAGCAGACCGACGTGTGCGCCATGATTTCGGAGCAGCAGGCGAAGCGGCTGGAGACGTGGATCGCCGAAGCCGTCGAGGGGGGCGCGCGGGTGCTGGTCGGCGGAAGCCGGCAGGGCGCGCTGCTGGCGCCGACGGTCGTGGAGCACGTGCCGCCCGGCTCGCGCCTCGACATGGACGAGGCGTACGGGCCGGTCGTGTCGCTCTACCGGGTCGACTCGCTCGAGGCGGCCATCGATGCGGCCAACCACGTCGACTACGGCCTGCATGCGGCGATCTTCACCGAGAGCCTGCGTGATGCGTTTGCCGCGGCTGACCGGCTGCACGTCGGGGCCGTCATCGTCAACGACTCGACCGACTATCGGCTCGACGTGATGCCGTTTGGCGGCACGAAGCTGAGCGGCATCGGCCGCGAGGGGATCCGGTTCGCCCTTCAGGAGATGACCGAAACGAAGGTGATCTGCCTGAACCTCCTGTAGGGGCGGCTCGCGAGCCGCCCCTACACGTAAAATTTCTTGTACATTCCTCGCCGGAAGATCCAGCCGCCCAGAGGTCCCAGCCAGTTGAGGACGTGATACATGTAGCCGAGATCGGTGATCTCGATCAGGTTGCCGTCGAAGTCGCGGGCGAAGAAGAGCCAGTGGCCGCGCGGCGCCTGCATGGGCGGACTGACGATCTCGACCCCCTTTGCCACGAGGTACTCGTGCCACTTCCGGATGCCCCGCACGTTGAGGCAGATGTGGGTCGGTCCCACCCGGCTCCAGACGATGGATTCCGGTGGTTGCTGCGGTTCGAAGTGGAAAATCTCGATGACGGCCCCGCCGCGAATTCTGACCCAGCCGATCTTGCACGTCGCGCCCGGCACGTCCGCACCGAAGAAACCGCGGACGCGGTCTTCCGGCGTGTCCGCTACCCCGACGAGCGGGCAGCCGAAGACCTCCCACCAGAAGCGGACGGCGCGGTTGAAATCCGACACGGTGATGCCGATGTGGCTGAACGATCGCGCTCTCACGTTCAAGTCTCCCGTCTAACGGAGGTCCGTTGCCATGATGTGGTCGGCCACGCGCAGCGCCTGCGCCGCGATCGTCAGGCCGGGGTTGACGGCGGCCGACGAGGGAAAGAACGACGCGTCGACGACGAACAGGTTGTGGATGTCGTGGGTGCGGCAGTACGGGTCGAGCACGGAACGGCGCGGATCCTGCCCGGCACACAGCGTGCCGCACTGGTGGGTCGTGTTGCGGTTGCCGTGTGAGTGTGTGACCACCAGCCAGAATCCCAGCCGTCGCAGGATGCGTGTGGTCTCCGCGACCAGCATCTGGTGCGCGCGCACGTTGTTCGGCCGGTAGTGCAGCTGGATTCGCCCCTGCGCGTCGAGAGTCACCCGGTTGTCCGGCGTGGGAAGATCTTCCGACATCACCAGCCAGTCCACGCCGCGCGAGACCCACGCGTTGAACGCCCAGAGCGGAATCCACGGGACAACCGTCTGGGCCATGACGCCGTGCGTGCGCCCCTGCGACTGGATCTGGCCGAGCGGAAACGTGGTGCGGGGACCGTGGAAGTAGTAGTCGTTCACCGCAACGGTCTTCTGGAAGACGGTCGCGTTTGGCCTGAAGGGATGGAATCCCTGCATCATCGTCGCCAGGTGCGCCATGTAGCGGCGGCCGACCAGTCCGGACGAGTTCGCCAGGCCATTGGGGTGCTTGTCGGTGGCGGAGCGGAGGAGCAGGGCCGCTGAGTTGATCGCCCCGCAGGCGACAATCACGATCGGCGCGCCCACCCGCCGCACCGCGCCGTCGATCTCGACGTCGACGGCTTCGACCTGAGTGCCGCGGGCGTCGGTGATGAGGCGGCGGGCGCACGCCCCGGTCCAGAGCGTGACGGTCGGGCGCTGTATCGCCGGGCGGACCGCGCAGACGTCCGACTCGCTCTTCGCGTGCACCTTGCAGGCGAATGAATTGCAGGTGTTGCACAGGATGCAGCCGCCCGGGTCGCCCGGACGGAGCAGGCCCAGCGGAAGCGCCGACGGATGCAGTCCCAGCGCCCGCAGCCGCGCGACGATCTCGGTCATGCCTTCCGAGTGCGGCACCGGCTCGTGGGGAAACGGACCGCGAGGCGGTTCGGTGGGGTCGTCGCCGAGGTTGCCGCGGACGTGGTACATCCGCTCGGCACGGTCGTAGTATGGCGCGAGCTCGTCGTAGTCGAATGGCCAGGCGGGCGATACGCCATCGAGGTGCTGAATCGCGCCGAAGTCCTCCCGGCGCAGGCGATAGAGGACGCTGCCCCAGAACTTCGTGTTGCCGCCGACGCAGTAGTGGGTGTAGGGCCGGAACACGGCTCCGCGTTCGTCGACCCATTGCTCGCGGGTCTGGTAGCGGAGGTGCCGCCAGACGGCCTCCGGGTTCCAGTTCTCGTCTTCCTGCGGGATGAAGTCGCCGCGCTCGAGGAGAAGGATTTTCGCGGGGGTCCCGGACAGCGCGTGCGCGATGGTGCCGCCGCCCGCCCCGGTTCCAATGATGATGACGTCGTAGTATTCGGTCACGGCCCCGGGGTCTCGACAGTCGCGTATACCTGGTCCATCAGCCGCTGATCGGCGATCGCCCGCTCCAGGTTCATCTCGGGCGCCCGGCCGGTGCGAATGGCGTCGCAAAAATCGCGGTACATCGCCCGGTACCCGCGGATGTCGCGCACGCCTGGCAGGATCAGCCGCGGGACGCCCGTGCCGCGCACCAGGACGAAGGCGCCGTTCGACTCGAACGTGATGATGCCGTCCCGTCCGAAGAGCTTCGAGAGGCGAAGCCCCCGGAAGAGCGACGGAACCTCTCGCGAATAGTACAGCGCGCCGACCGCTCCATTATCGTAGCGGAAGGCGACCATCATGCTCTTGGCGCGCCGATCCGGGCCGTGTTGTGACGCGGCCGGCCGGTAGCCCTGGATGCTGGTGATGGAGGGGCCGAGGCTCCCGGCCAGGTGCAGCCAGTGGATGCCTTCCTCGAAGAACGCGTCCCCCCCGGCCATGGCCTCGTCGTTTCGCCAGTCGTCTGCCGATTTCAGGCGCCTGGCGATCGTCGCGAAGTGCGCAAACACCATGTCGCCGATGGCGCCCTCGGCCACCAGGCGGCGGAGGCAGGTCGCAAGCGGCTTGTAGTGATCGTTCTCGCCGACGAGGACCACGCGTCCGGCCCGGTCGCGCGCCTGCCGTACCAGGTCGTAGTCGGCCATCGAGAGGAACGCCGGCTTCTCCACGAGGACGTGTTTGCCCGCGGCGAGCGCCTGGAGCGTCAGGTCGAGGTGGAACCTGGGCGGCACCGCGACTACGACCGCGTCGGTGCGCGGGTCTGCGATGGCGGACGCATAGTCCCGGTAGGCCATGTCGCCGCCGTGCCGCCGGCAGTAGTCCGCCGAGCGCCCGGTGTCACGGCTGGCGTAACTGGGAACGAGCGATCCGCGGAGCGAGCGGAGCTGACGGCTGTGGACGTCGGTGATGAAGCCGCAGCCAAGGAATGCGACACGCAACGGCGATGGCATCGGAATCCCCCATCATATCGCCCCGCGCTGGTCTTCGGAGCCGCGGGGTCTGACCCCCGCGTCGGGGCGGCCGGGCCGGGGCTCAGAGGCAGGGCTCGGCCGCCCCGCAGCTTCAACCCAGCTTCGACCCAGCTTCAACCCAGCTTCGACCCAGCTTCAACACAGCTTCGACCCAGCTTCAACCCAGCTTCAACCCAGCTTCAACACCGGTCTGAGCTAGGTTGAAGCTCACTGGCGGGCGGCCGGGGTCTGACCCCGGCGCCGGGGGCGCCTGGCGGAACATCTGCCCCGGCAGGTTCGTTTATGTGGCTATGTTGGGAGCCAACAAAGCCAAAGCCCTCAGCTTCGGCGCCGTGTCCGTCCTCCACGCCGTCGCCCTCGGCAGCCGGTTCGGGTTCGACATCATGGCCGCCACCGGGCTGACGAGCGGCACCGTCTACCCCACCCTCGATCGCCTCGAACAGGCCGGCCTGCTCAGGTCCCGCTGGGAAGACGAGGCAGCGGCCCACGCTGACGGACGCCCGGCCCGGCGCTACTTCCATCTGACCGCGGCAGGTGCCACGACGCTGGAGGCGGCCCTCCAGAAATACAAGATGCTCCGGCCCCTCCCGTTCGGCGCGCTCACCCCCGAGACGCGGGAAAGCTGACGTGGCGCCGACTCCACAGTCCTGGCCGCTGCGTCTGGCGCTCATCTGGGTGTCGCTCTGGGAACCGCTCGCTCCCGCGTCGCGCCGCGCGACCTGGCGCGATCAATGGCGCGGCGATCTCTGGCACTACTGGGCCTGGCTGCGCCACCCCTCGCAGGGCGCCAGTTCCGGCGCGCGCGCCGCGCTCTCGCTTTTCGCCCGCGCCTCGACATGCCTTCCGCACGCGGCGCTGCTTCGCTTCTCCGACTGGAGTCTTCACATGCTGTTGCACGACCTGAAGTTCGCCTGGCGCATGATTGTCCGCCGTCCCGCCTTTGCCGCGGTCGCCGTGCTCATTCTCGGCCTCGGCATCGGTGCCAACGCCACGATCTTCAGCTGGGTGGAGACGATCCTGCTCGACCCGCTCCCGGGCGTTCCCGACGCCGGCCGGCTCGTGAGCATCCACGGCACCACGCCCACGCGCAGCGACCTGTCCGTTTCGTATCCGAACTTCGTGGATATGCAGGCAGCGCACCCGGCCGCCTTCGACGACATGGTGGCGATGCGCGCCGTTGCGCTGAACATGCGCACGGGAGGCGAGCCACGGCGTGGATGGGGAGAGCTCGTCTCGGCCAACTTCTTCAACGTCCTCGGCGTCCGCCCGCTCCTCGGCCGCGGGTTCCTGCCGGCCGACGCGGCCGCGCCCGATACCGCCCCCGTCGCCGTGATCACCTACGACTGCTGGATGCGATTCTTCGACGCCGCTCCGGACGTCGTCGGGCGCACGCTCACGATCAACAACCGGGCGTTCACGATCGTCGGCGTCTCGCCGCGGGGCTTCCACGGGTCGCTCGCAGGGCTGTCGTTCGACGTGTTCGTCCCGATCACGATGCAGAAGGCCGTGATGTCTGGCGATCGCCTGGAACAGCGCGGCAATTCGTGGCTGACGGTGTTCGGCCGGCTCTCGGACGGCGCGACGCTTCGCCAGGCGCAGGCGTCGATCGCGGTCCTGGCCGCGCGGCTCGAGCACGAGTATCCGACCGCCAACGCGGGCCGCGGCGCGACGGCGATCCCGTTGTGGAAGGACGGCGCCAGCGGGCTGCTGATGCCCGTCATGGCGACGCTGACGGCGGTCGTCGGCGTCGTGCTGCTGATTGCCTGCGCGAACCTCGCCGGCCTGCTGCTCGCCCGGGCCGCGGGGCGGAATCGCGAGGTGGCCGTGCGCCTCGCGGTCGGCGCGAGCCGCCGCCGCCTCGTCCGGCAGTTTCTGATCGAAAGCCTGCTCCTCGCGGCTGGCGGAGGCCTCGCGGGAATCGTCATGAGCTACTGGACATCGGGGTTGCTCGCCGTGTTCATCCCGCCCACGCCGTTCCCGGTGGACTTCAGCGCGTCGATCAGCGGGCGCGTGCTGGCGTTCTCGATCGCAATTACGCTCGTCACCGCGCTCGTCTTCGGTCTCGTCCCGGCGCTCCGCGCTTCCCGGCCTGATGTGGCGGCCACGTTGAAGGATGCGGCCGGCAGCGTGACGGCGGGCGCCGCGCGCGGACGGCTTCGGCAGATGCTCGTCGTCGCACAGGTCGCGCTCTCGGTGCTCCTGCTCGTCTGCGCCGCGCTGTTCGTCCGGAGCCTCGACCGCGCGCAGCTCGTCGATCCCGGCTATTCGCTCCGTCAGGGGCTCATCGCGTCGATCGATCTGCTCCCGAACGGCTACGACGAGAAGCGCGGCATCGTGTTCTTCCAGCAGATGCTCGCACGCCTGTCGGCGCTGCCGCAGGTGGAATCGGCGACCGTTGCGTATGCCATGCCGCTCGACATCAGCAGCGGGTCGGACATGAATGTGGAGATCGACGGCTATCAGCCGCGCGCCGGCGAGGAAGTGCCCGCGTACTACAACCGCGTCGGGCCGCGGTACTTCGAGACGCTCGGGATTCCGATCGTCCGCGGCCGCGCGATCGACGCGAACGACGTCGACGGCAAACCGCTGTCGGTCGTCATCAACGAGACCATGGCGAAGCGATACTGGGCGGGGCGTGACCCCATCGGCAGCACCGTGCGGTTCGGTGCGGGCCCTGCGACCGTCGTCGGGATCGCCAGGGACGGCAAGTACGGGAAGCTGAACGAGGCGCCGCGCAACTACATCTACATTCCTGTTTATCAGTTCTTCCGGCCCGACATGCAGCTCCAGGTGCGGACGGCCGGCGAGCCGGGCGCCGCGCTGCAGGCGATTCAGGGTGAAATCAGGAAGCTCGACGCGAACCTCCCGCTGTTCGACGTCCGCACGGTGGCGGAGCATATGCAGCTGAGCGTCTTCATCCCGAAGATGGCCAGCACGCTGCTCGGGCTGTTCGGCGGGCTGGCGCTGCTCCTGGCTGTCGTGGGCCTGTACAGCGTGGTCGCCTACAGCGTCGCGCAACGCACCCGCGAGATCGGCATCCGCATGGCGCTCGGTGCAGGGCGAGCGGCGATTCTCGGCATGGTGCTGCGCCAGGGGCTGATCCTGACGGCGATCGGGCTGGGGATAGGCCTGGGGCTGGCATTCGCGGCGGCACAGGCCGTCAAATCGCAGCTGCTCGGCGTCACATCGACCGACGCCGTCAGCTTCGCCGGGACAACGCTGGCGCTCCTGTTCGTCGCCTGTGCCGCGTGCGTGATTCCCGCGCGACGCGCCTCGCGGCTCGATCCGCTGTCAGCCCTCCGGCGCGAATGAGCCGCCGGCCGCGCACCGAAGCTGCGGCCTGGCCGGGTAGAGATGGTACAATTCGCGTGTCGGCCTGTCCGGGTGTGCAGAGGCGTCCACGTCTGTGGAACGCGCCTCCCGCATGTCCGGCGCGGCCACCGGCCCTCGCCGGCTTTCAGGCGGGTTGCGCGTCTCGGTCGGAGGCGCGCCGCTCGGCACACGGATTGTCAAGGTCAACTCCATGTCTCAGTACCTCGTGACCGGCGGAGCCGGTTTCATCGGCTCCCACCTGGCAGAAGAACTTCTGCGCCGCGGACAGCGCGTGCGCGTTGCCGATTCGTTGATTACGGGAAAGCGAAGCAACCTCGATCACATTCCCGACGTTGAATTCCTCGAGGGCGACCTGGCCGACAAGGCCTTCACGGATCGCGCGGTGGCCGGCTGCGACTACGTCCTGCACGAGGCAGCCATTCCGTCGGTGCCGCGCTCGGTGAAGGATCCGATCACGTCGCATCGCGCCAACGTGGATGCCACGCTCAACGTGCTCGTCGCGGCGCGTGACGCGGGCGTCCGGCGTGTCGTATTCGCCGGCTCGTCGTCCGCATACGGCAATACACCGACGCTGCCGAAGCACGAGGACATGCCGTCCAACCCGCTGTCTCCGTACGCGCTGCAGAAAGTGGTCGCCGAGCAATACCTTCAGATGTTCACGAGGCTCTACGGCCTGGAGACGGTCAGCACGCGGTACTTCAACGTGTTCGGCCCGCGGCAGGATCCCACGTCGCCGTACTCCGGCGTCATCTCCGTGTTTGCGACGGCGCTGCTCGAGAATCGGTCGCCGACGATCCACGGCGACGGCGAGCAGACCCGCGACTTCACCTACGTCGCCAACGTCGTCGATGGCGTGCTGCGGGCGTGCGAGGCGCCCCGCGCCAGCGGAGAAGTCATCAACGTGGCCACCGGTGGCCGCATCTCGCTCAACACCCTGTTCACGACGATGCGCGAGTTGATTGGCGCCACCGCGGAGCCCACCTACGGCGAGACGCGCCAGGGGGACGTGCGCGACTCGCAGGCCGACATTCACAAGGCAAAGGAACTGCTCGGCTACAGCCCGACGGTGTCGTTCGAGGACGGCCTGAAACGCACGATCGAGTGGTACCGGACCACCGGTTCCACCGCCGCGGTGTGACAGCTTGGCAGGCGGCCGGCCGCCGCGCCGTGGTTCCTGGAGGTCAGACGTGAGCAGGTTTCATTTCCACACGGCTGTGGCGGCGGCGTGTCTTCTGGTCGCGAGCGCTTGGATCACCCCCGCGGCACAGGAAGTGGGGCCGTCGCTGTATGGCGGGATGCAGTGGCGAATGATCGGCCCGCATCGGGGCGGCCGTACGAAGGCCGCCGCCGGCGTCCCGTCGCAGCCCAACGTGTTCTACATCGGCGTCACGAACGGCGGAGTGTGGAAAACGACGGACTACGGACGCGTCTGGACACCCATCTTCGACGATCAGCCAACCGGATCCATCGGAGCGATCGCGGTCGCGCCTTCCAGCCCGGACACGATCTACGTCGGAAGTGGGGAAGGCCTCCAGCGTCCCGACCTGTCCACCGGTGACGGCATCTACAAATCCACCGACGCCGGACGGTCCTGGACGCATCTCGGCCTGCGCGACGGGCAGCAGATTCCGCAGATCATCGTGGACCCCGGAAACCCCGACCGGCTGTTCGTGGCCGTTCTCGGCCACCCGTACGGTCCGAACGAGGAGCGCGGGATCTTCCGGTCGACCGACGGGGCACGCACGTTTCAGAAGGTGCTGTACAAGGACGAGAACACAGGGGGCGTCGACGTGGCGTTCGATCCGCGCGACCCGAATACCGTGTACGCCGTGCTGTGGGAAGCCCGGCAAGGGCCGTGGGAAAACGCGGTGTTCACGGGGCCCGGCAGCGGTGTCTTCAAGTCCACGGACGGCGGGTCCACCTGGAAGCCCATCATGACGGGGCTTCCGACGTTTGCCGGCGACGATCTCGGCCGCATTGGCATCACGGTCGCGCCGAGCGATCCGCGGCGTCTCTACGCGACGGTCGAGGCGGGAACCAACGGCGGACTGTACCGTTCAGACGACGCCGGCGAGCACTGGCAGCGCGCGACAACCGACGAGCGGTTCACGTCGCGCGGATCCGACTTCGCCGAAGTCAAAGTGCATCCGAAGAACCCCGACATTGTATTTACCGGGAGCATCGTGACGTGGAAGTCGACCGATGGCGGCCGCACCTTCAGCGCGTTTCGTGGCGCACCGGGCGGCGACGACTATCATCGCATCTGGATCAACCCGGACAACCCCGAGATCATGCTGATCGCGGCCGATCAGGGGGCCATCATCACCGTCAACGGCGGGCAGACCTTCAGCTCCTGGTACAACCAGCCGACCGCGCAGTTCTATCACGTGAACACCGACACGGCGTTTCCCTACCGCGTCTGCGGCGGACAGCAGGAGAGCGGGTCCGCATGCGTGTCGAGCCGCGGCAACTACGGCGCGACGACGTTTCGCGACTGGACGCCGGTCGGGGTCGAGGAGTACGCCTACGCCGTGCCCGATCCGCTCAATCCCGACATCGTCTACGGCGGGCGCGTGTCGCGCTTCGATCGCCGCACCGGCCAGGTGCAGGAGGTCGGCCCGGTCGTGGGGCGGAAGCCTGACTACCGCGTCGTGCGCACGCAGCCGGTCGTGTTCTCCCCGGTCGATCCCCACACGCTGTACTTCGCGTCCAACGTGGTCTGGAAGACGCTGAACGGCGGCACGAGCTGGACGCAGATCAGCCCGGACCTCACGCGTGAAACCTGGGACGTGCCGCCGAGCGTCGGCAAGTACATCGGCACCCCCGCGGCGGCGCCGGCCCGCCGTGGCGTCGTGTATACCCTGGCGCCGTCCTACCTGGACATCAACCGGATCTGGGCCGGCACCGACGACGGGCTGATCCAGGTCACGGCTGACGCGGGAAAGACGTGGCAGAACGTGACGCCGCCACAGCTGACGCCGTGGGCAAAGGTCTCCATCATGGACGCCTCGCACACCAACCCGCTGGGGGCCTACGCGGCGATCAACACGCTGCGCCTCGACGACCTTCGCCCGCACATCTACCGGACGCGCGACGGCGGGAAGACGTGGACTGAAATCGTCACCGGCATCCCGGCAGGGGAGACGGTCAATTCGGTGAAGGAGGACCCGAAGCGCAAGGGCCTGCTGTTTGCGGGCACCGAGCGTGCGGTGTATTTCTCGATAGACGACGGGGACCACTGGCAGTCGCTGCGGCTCAACATGCCGGTCACGTCGATGCGCGATCTCGTCATCAAAGACGACGACCTCGTGGTCGGGACTCACGGCCGCAGCTTCTGGATCCTCGACGACATCACGCCGCTGCGGCAGATCGACGCCAGGACGGCGCAGACCGACGTCGTGTTGTTCGAGCCGCAGCACGCGATGCGTGTGCGGTGGAACATGAACACCGACACGCCGCTTCCGCAGGAAGAGCCAGCCGGCCAGAATCCGCCGGACGGCGCCGTCATCGACTACTTCCTGAAGGCGGACGCGAGCGGTCCGGTGACGCTCGAGATCCTGGACGGGGCAGGCGGCCTCGTTCGGAAATATTCGAGCACCGACCCGGCAGAGCCGGTGAGAGACGAGGCCAACGTTCCCGCGTACTGGATCCGCCCGGCCCAGGTGCTCTCGACCGGAGCCGGCATGCACCGCTTCGTGTGGGACCTGCACTATGCGAGGCCTGCCGGCATGCAGGCACGGTTCCCCATCGCCGCCATCTACCACGACACGGCTCGCGAACCGAACGGTGTGTGGGCACAGCCGGGCGTGTATTCGGTGCGCCTGACGGTCAACGGCCGTCGCTATACGCAGCCGCTGACCGTCCGGATGGATCCGCGGGTCACGACGCCTCCCGCCGCGCTCCAGCAGCAGTTCACGCTGTCCAAGCGGCTGTCGGATGCGATGGACGCGATCGGCAAAGCGCTCGCGGCTGGCGGCGGCGACGCCGCGAACCTGCGCCGGATCAACGCTGCTCTCCTGGGCGCCTACAACCTGATACAGGACGCGGACGTCGCGCCGACCACGCAGGCAGTCAAGGCTGCCGAGGACGCGCTTGCGGCAAGTCGAGGCCGCCCTGTACCTCAACCCCCAGGCCGGTGATACGGAAGGGTGCCTTCGCGTCGAAGGTGAACGTGAAGGTGCCCTCTCCGCCGTCCGCCGTCGGCACCAGGATCCTGATTTCCTGCGGCGTTGCCGACAGCACCTTTTCGACCTTCATGGTCCCGAAGTCGCCGTGAAGGCGGCGGAACATGTTCGCGCGCTCCTCCGGCGTCCGCTTGGCGAGGGTCGCCGGCGCGAAGAGTTCCTCCTGCGCCTTCAGAAAGGTCTTCTCGTCCCCCGAGTTGAACGCCGTCAGCCACGCCTGGACATGTTTCCCCTGAGGAGAATCCAGCAACGCCGGACCGTCCGTCTTCGCTTGTCCGGAGACAAGCGTCATGCAATGAGTAGCGCCGCAATCATCTGCTCCCCCAATCTGCAATCGGCAACCGTCAATCCGTCAATCGGCAATCGTCAATCGGCAATCCGTCAATCGGCAATCGGCAACCGGCAATCCATCAATCTGCAGTCTGCAACCGGCAATCTGCAATTGACTCAGTCTTCTCTCAGCGCCACGTTCGGATCGATGCGCGAGGCGCGCCGCGCCGGCGCGTAGCTCGCGGCGAGCCCCGCCACCGCCATGAGCCCCGCCATGCCTGCGACCGTTCCAGGGTCTCCCGGCTGCACCTCGAAGAGCAGCGTGCGGAGGACTCGCGACAGCACCACCGCGAGGCCGGCGCCCGCCACGAGACCGATGCCGACGAGCGCGAGACTCTGCCGGAGGACCAGGCCCACGACGGAGGCGCGCGCCGCGCCGAGGGCCATGCGAACGCCAATCTCGCGGACGCGGCGGCTGACCGAAAACGAAAGCACGCCGTAGATCCCGAACAGCGCCAGGGCGACCGCGAGCCCGGAAAACCCGGCGAGCACACCCGCGATGAACCGCGGGCCGGCAAGCGCGCCGTCGACCAGTTGCGACATCGGCGCGACCTGCGCGAGCGGCAGGTTGTGGTCGATGTCGCGGACGATCTGCCGGAGCGGCGCGACAACGGCTGCCGGATCGCCGCGCGTGCGCAGCACGATCCACCCCCCGCGCAGCGTCATCTGGGTGTACGGAAAGTACATCTCCGCTTCCGGCGGCGTGGAAGGCCCGCGATGGTGAACGTCCGCAACCACGCCGACGACGATGATGGAGTCGCCTCCCAGGTCGAGCTTGCTGCCCATCGGCGAGTCGTGCCCCCAATACCGCCGCGCCAGCGTCTCGTTGACGACCACCACCCGCGGCGTATCCGGGCCATCGTCTGGGGCGATTCCGCGCCCCTGGACGACCGGCATGCCCATCGACCGGAAGTACCCCGGTGTGACGACGCGGAACCAGCCGACAGGCTGATCCTGGGGTGTTGCGGGCGGCGGCCGGCCGGCTATCTGGAAGGTGAAGTCGGTGTCCATGCCGCTCATCGGTAGCACCGAGGTGATGGCAACCTCCTCGACGCCTGGCAGCGTGGCGGCGCGGTCCAGCAGCTGCGCGCAGAGCTGCCGCATCGCCTCGTCGCCGCGATAGAGGCCGCGCGGCGGCGTAATCGAGGCGGTCAGCAGGTGGTCGGTGCGCATACCGAGATCGACATGCTCGAGCGACACGAGGCTCCGTACGAGCAGGCCGGCGCCGACGGCGAGCACCAGGGCGACGGTGACTTCGACGATCACCATGGCGGAGCGCAGGCGCGAAGCGCCGGTCGACTCGCGGCCGCCGTCACGCAGGGCGGTCGTGAGGGCCGTGCGCGAGGCGGTCAGGGCCGGCACGAGGCCCGCCACGACCGCGGAGGCGATCGAAACTGCGACGGCGAACGCAACCGCCATCATGTCGAGGGAGACCTCCTGAAGGCGGGGAGCGGCGGCCGGTGCGGCGGCCACCAGGACGCGCACGCTCCACCAGGCGAGGCAGACACCGACCAGTCCACCCGTGAGCGACAGGCAAAGGGTCTCGGTGAGCAGCTGCCTGACGATCGTCCAGCGGCCCGCCCCGAGCGCTGCGCGGACCGCCATTTCCCGCGCGCGCTCGGACGCGCGGGCCAGCAGCAGGCTGGCCACGTTGGCGCACGCGATGAGGAGCACGAACCCCACGGCGCCGGTGAGCACGAGCAGCACCGGCCTCACGCTTCCGACCATGTCCTCGTGGAGCGGGACGAGCGTCACGCGCGCGTCACGCTGCTCGGGGTCATCCTGCGCCGAGTGCGTCGCGAGCGCCGCCATCGCGGCCTGTGCCTGCGCGACCGTCACCTTCGGCTTCAACCGGGCGAGTACCCGCAGGACGATCATGCCGAATGGCGCATTGGCGGGGTTGACGCGAAGCGGCGACCAGATTTCGGCATCGATCACCGGAGGCCGGAATGACGCCGGCATCACGCCCACAACCGTGACGGGTTGGGCGTCGAGTGAAATGGCGCGACCCACGATCCCCCGGTCGCCGTGGAACCGTCGCAGCCAGACCGCGTCGCTCAGGATGGCGACGGGAGGCCCACCCGGCCGATCGTCGTCCAGGGAAAACACTCGGCCGAGCGCGGCCGATACCCCGAGTGCGCCGAAGTAGCCCTGCGACACCGCGGCGCCGCGCAGGCGTTCCGGCTCGTCGATATCCGTCAGGTTGGGCTGCCACCCGCGCACGGCGCCGACCTGTTCGAACACCGAGGCGCCATCGCGCCATTCGACGAAGAGGCCCGGCGAGGCCCATTCGCGCTCGGGTCCGCCTCTTGCGCGCATGTCCTGCCAGATCATGACGATCCGCTCCGGATGGTCGTACGGCAGCGGTTTGAGCAGCACGCCCGACACGACGCTGAAGACGGCCGTGCTGGCGCCGATCCCGAGCGCCAGGGCCGCGATCGAGGCGGTCAGCGGCCCGGGGCGTCGCCGCCACGACCGCAACGCGCAGGCGATGTCTCGCGAAAGTGCGTGCATCGAGACCACCGTATGCGGGAGTTGTGAAGAAGCGATGAATGGCGAAATCTGCGCGGCTGGTTTACTGTACGGGACGGGTCGGCGGTCGGCGTTCGGGGTCGGCGCTGGGCGGGTCGGCGCTCGGATGATACAGACTCATGAAATCCCGCATCCTGATCGTCGAGGACGATCCGCGCACGTCGGCGGCGGTGGCGCTGTACCTGCGCCATGCGGGATACGAGGTCGACGAGGCGTCGAACGGACCCGATGCGCTGACGCGCGCCGCGGCCGCTCCGCCCGATCTGCTCGTGCTCGACGTCATGCTGCCCGGCATGGACGGGATCGACGTATGCCGGACGCTGCGCGAGCGATCGAACGTGCCGATCATCATGCTGACGGCGCGCACGGTCGAGGAGGATCGGCTCCGTGGACTGGATGCTGGAGCCGACGACTACGTCTCCAAGCCGTTCAGCCCCCGCGAACTCGTGGCGCGGGTCGGCGCCGTGCTGCGGCGCGCGAGACCGCCGCGTACCGCCGTGTGCATCGGCGACGTCGAAGTCGACTCGGCCCTGCGTGAGGTCCGCCGCGCGGGACGTACCGTCGCGGTGACCGCGACCGAGTTCAAGCTGCTGGAAGTGCTCTCGTCGGTGCCCGGACGCGCGTTCACGCGTGACGAACTCGCCGAACGGGCGTTCGGGCACGACCACGAGGCACTGGAACGCACCATCGACGCGCACATCATGAACCTGCGCCGCAAGCTGGAACGCGATCGCTCCCGGCCGGCCGTGATCGTCACGGTCTTTGGCACGGGGTATCGTCTGGGCGGAGGCGGCGGTGGTGAGTAGCCTCCGGACGCGTTTGTTCCTGACCGTCGGCGTCGTGCTGGCCGGCGCGACCGCGGTCTCGAGCCTGCTGTCGCGGCGCGCCACGCTCGTCGAGGTGCGCGAGGTGGTGTCGCAGGCCGCGCCCTCGGGCCCGTCGCTCGATCAGGTACCCGATCGCGCATCCAGCGGGAGATTGCCGGCGGCGCCGAAGCGAGCGCGGTCCTGGCGGGCGTCGCAAACGACGCGGGTTGTCCTCTGGTGCTCGTCGCGCCGTCGAAGCGTGTGATTGCCGCGTCCCGGGAGGACCTGACCAGGGCCCGCGTCACGAGCGCCGGGCCCGACGGGCTGCTGACGCTGGAACTGAACGACGGTGGGACGCTGAGGTCGTTGGCCATCCGGGGCGCCGCAACCCTGCCGCTCCTCGACGCCGGGGGCCACGATCTGGGCCTGCTGTACGCGCTCCCGAAGGCAACAGATCCCGGTGCCGTCGAGACAGGGCGCCTGCCGCCGCCATGGGTGCTGACGACGGCTGCCGTCGCGTTGATTGGCCTGGTGCTGACCTTCGCGCTCTCGCGCCGGATTCTCCTTCCCGTCGGCGCCTTGAGGGCGGCCGCCGAGCGGCTGCAGCGCGGCGACCTCGACGTCCAGGTCGCCGTTCGTGGCGAGGACGAGATCGCGCAGCTCGGGCGGACCTTCAACCGCATGGCGGCGGAACTGGCCGGGACCGAGCGTCTGCGACGCCAGATGGTCAGCGACGTCGCGCACGAGCTGCGCTCGCCCGTGACAAACCTGCGCTGCGCGCTGGAAGCCATCCAGGACGGCCTCGCCCCCGCGGATCGCGCGAGCATCGATGCGCTGCACGAGGAAACACTGTTCCTGCAGCGGCTGATTGCGGACCTGGAGGATCTCGCGCTGGCCGATGCCGGACGCCTCCGCCTGCACGCCGGCGACGTCAACGTCGAGGAAATCATCCGTCGCGCGGCAGGCGCGATGTCGAGCGCGCCCGGGGCGCC
Source organism: uncultured Acidobacteriota bacterium (assembly GCA_963817635.1). GTDB lineage: Bacteria > Acidobacteriota > Vicinamibacteria > Vicinamibacterales > 2-12-FULL-66-21 > CAWFPR01. The sequence goes on from CAWFPR010000014.1 coordinate 35,031, forward strand.
CGTGGCGATTCGTGTGGCGGCCGGGCTGCCGCGAATTGCCGGCGATCCCGATCGGCTCGAGCAGGTGGTGCGCAATCTGCTGTCGAACGCGCGGCGTCATACGCCGCCCGGCGGGGAGATCTCCGTGGACGCCACGGGCGAGCGCGGGTCCATCCGGATCACGGTGCGCGACACGGGGTCCGGTATCGCACCCGAGCACCTGCCGCACGTCTTCGACCGTTTCTATCGTGCCGACCGGTCGCGCGCACGTGCGACCGGCGGCGCGGGCCTCGGCCTCGCGATTGCCCGGGAACTCGTCGGCGCGCACGGTGGAACGATTGCGGTGGAGAGCCCTGGGGAAGGGCAGGGGGCGACCTTCATCGTCGATCTGCCGGCAGCCGGAGTTCCGCCCCATTGACGGGCGGTCAGCGTGCGCGCGCATGCTATAAAGGCAGCGCGTCCGCCCTGCCACATCCAATGAACAGCTTTGCGCGCGCGCGATCGGTCGTGTGGAGCCGTGCGGCCATCGCGCCGGCGCTGGCGGCAGCGATCACGTTGTACGGCGGCCTGCTGAGGCTCGACGCGCTGGTCGCCAAATACGGCGCCGTCAATCATCCTGCCTGGGCGCGGATCCTCACCTCTGACGTGGCACCGCTCGTCCCGCACATCCGGCCATCGAGCGTCGTCTGGACGCGGGTGGCGAAGCCGTTCGAGGGCGGCGATCCCATCAACTACCTGAAGTACGGCCGGGAAATGACCTCGTTCTACCAGCCGCACGTCCGGGAACCGGTATTCCTCGCGCTGACACGCGGTGCGCTCTGGGCCCTGGACGACCAGGACATTGCGGTCGGTGCCGCATCGGCTCTCGGGGCGACCCTCGCGATCGCCGGCACCTATCTTCTGGGGGCGGCACTGCTCTCGCCGTTGACGGGCGTCTTCGCCGCGCTGCTCGTCGCCATCGAGTTCGAGATGGTGCGGTGGGCACCGGACGGCTGGCGCGACGACACGTTTACGGCGACCGTCCTGTTCGCGGTCTGGGCGCTGTTGCGGCTGCGGGGGCGGCCTTCGTTCGGCCGTGCACTCGTCGCCGGAGCGCTGTGCGGACTGTCGTGCCTGACGCGCATCACGGCGCTCTCGTTCATCGTGCCCGCGCTCGTCTGGATCGTCGTGGAACGTATGAACACGCCGCGCGTCGCGCGGGCGAAGGCCGTCGGAATGGCCGCCTCAATCATGGCAATCGTCGTCGCGCCTTATCTGATCAACTGCGCGATCGCGACCGGCGATCCGTTCCTCTCAATCAACTACCACACGACCTACTATCGCTTCTCCGAACACGGGTCCGCCGACGGGTCCATGAACGTCGCCGAATACCTGAGCAGCAAGGCGGAGGCGCACCCGATTGGCACGCTCGACACGGGCCTGAACGGCCTTTTCGTGCAGCCGTTCATCACCAAGTGGACCGGGTTCGGGCCATGGTCATCCACTCCTGGGCCGGGCGGTCGAGGCGACTGGCGCTCGCGGGACTGGCCGCGTGGCTGTTCTTTCCCGGCGGGCGGCTGATGCTCGTTGCGCGTCGTCGGATCGCTCGTGCCGTACGCATTCACCTGGAACATCGGCGACGGGAACGCATGGCGGTTCACCATGCACGCGTATCCGTTCTTCCTCATCGCGAGCGCGGTCGCAGTGGTGGGAGCGGTCCGGGCGGCTACGCGCGGTCGCGGCCGATCCAGGCCTCGTCCGGTCGATGGCCCGGCCCATGGCGTGGCGCGCCCTCGCGATTGGCGCGGTCGCTGTTGCCGGGGGCGCGGCGTACTACGTCCTGCCGTGGTACGTAGTGCGCGAGTCCATTGCGCTCGGCGAGTCCACCAGCATCGAGACCGGCGCGCGCGATCGTGTGTTCTACCGGGGCGGGTGGTCGCCGCCGCACGCGGACGGCATCGTCGCGCGTGTGTCGCGGGCCGAGCGTGCGGTCGTGGACCTGCCGCTTCCGGACAAGCGCGCGTACGACATCGTGCTGCGCATCGACCCCGTGCTGGCGACGCGGCCGGATCGCGTCGACATCCTGTTCAACCAGCGGTGGATTGCGAACCTGGAGCTGTCGTTCGACCCTCAGCGCGTGGGCGCCTACACCCTGCGGGTCAATGAAGACATCGTTCGGGCCGGCAGCAACGAAATCATCGTCGTTCCGTCAGCCACGGTGCCGGCCGGGTCCGCCGGACCGCGATTCGCCTGGCTCGCTCCGGCGGAACCCATCGGCGTGCGCCTCTGGTACGTCCGCGTCGTGCCGTAGCCCCGGCGACGCCGGCCGTCGTCACGACGCGTCGAGATCCTTCCACATTCCCACGACCTCGCGTCGCAACCGGTCGGTGAGCGCCGAGTAGCACTGGTCGGCTTCTGCGGTGTCCACCGCGTCGGGCTCGAGCGGACTGCCAAACCTGAGAGAGGTTCGGGTGCCGGCCCAGGGCAGCAGCGCCCGCCACCGAAGGGCGGCGCCGCGGGGCCAGACAGCGAAGACCCCGTGGATGGCCACCGGCACGATGGGCACGCGCAGTTGGGCGGACAGGATGGCGGCGCCCTTCTTGAACGTCTTGGGAGTGCCGTCTGGCGAACGCTCGCCTTCCGGGAACAGCACGAGTATCTTGCCGTGGCGCAGGCCGAACGCGCCCGCCTGCATGGCGCGCACGAGGTTCGTGTCCGGATCCACCGGGACGATGTTCATCAGGCGCGCGAGGGCCGCCGTGACAGGCGTCGCGAAGTACTCGCTCGCGCCTACGAAGAACAGGCGGCGGAAGACCGGGTAGGGCAAGGCGGCCATCAGCAGGAAGCCGTCGAGGTAGCCCTGGTGGTTCGGGCTGATCAGGCACGGCCCCGTGCGCGGGAGCTTGCCGCGGCCGGTGACGCGGAATCCCAGCAGAAGCCACGCGATGGCGTAGACGATCCGAGAGAGCACGAACGCGAACGGTCCAAAGAGCGGCCTCGCATCCAGGATGGTCCGCACGAGCGCATCGTCCGGGTCCGCTTCGAGCATCTGCCGCCAGGGATCGACAACCGGATCCGTCTCGGGCAACGGTAACCCGCCGGACGGGCGGAGTGCCTCGATCAGCTCGCGCACCGTGTAGATTCGCTGCGCGACCTCCGCGGATACCGGGGCGCCGCGGAGTTGTTCGATCCGCGTGAGCAGCTCCACGCGCTCCATCGAGTCGAGTCCGAGATCGAGTTCCAGGCTGGCATCGGGTGTGACGATCGCCCCCGGCTTCGCCGCGCCGCGGATGAGTTCGACTATCTGCCGCGCCCCCGGCTCCAACGCCCACGTCTGGTCCTCCGCCTGCACCGTGGCAGGCGCGCCGGGATCCGACGCCTCACCCGCGCGCTCGCGATACAGCCGTTCGATCTGAGGACGCTTCAGCTTGCGGGTCGTCGTTCGCGTCAGCGGCTCCCGCCAGATGTCGAAGCTCAGCACCCGCTTGTGGCGCGGCAGCTGCAGCGAGAGCCCTTCGATGTCGAACCTGATGACCTCGCGCATGTTCACGATGCCGCGCTCGCGCATCAGATCGAAATTCGGCACGACGATCCCGTGCAGGCGTTCCGAAGTGGGATCGTCGGGGCGCGCCACGCCGAGAACGCAGATTTCAGCAACGAAGGGCGACTGCGCGTAGACGGCTTCCACTTCCTCGGGGTAGATGTTCTTCCCCGAGGCGAGCACGATGATTTCCTTCTTGCGGCCGGTGATGTGGAGCCGTCCGGCCGAGTCGAGATACCCGAGATCCCCGGTCTGCAGCCACCCGTCGCGCAGCGCCGCGGCCGTCGCCTCCGGACGATTGTGATAGCCGGCCATGACGATCGGGCCCTTGATCAGCACTTCGCCGTCGCGATGATCGCGTGCCTCGGTGTCGGCCGTCTCGTCGAGGATGCGCAACTCCACGCCGGCCATCGCCTGTCCCACTGATTCGAGGTGCGAATCGCCCGGGCGCGTCAGGGTCGCGGCCCCCGAACACTCCGTCAACCCGTACGCCTGGACGATGTTCAGGCCCATGCCGTACAGGTCGTGCCCGACGCGGGGGTCGAACCGGGAGCCGCCCGTCACCATGATGCGCATGCGTCCGCCAAGCGCGGCGTGCACCGCCCGGAAGAGGAGCCTGCCGGCATTGATTCCGAGCCGTTGCCTGAGACCACCGTTCAGTGCCACCAGCGCCCGGAAAAGGGCGCGCATCGGCCACGGTCTGCCGTCGAGGCGTTCGACGACCCGTTGGTGCAGCAGATAGAAGAACTGCGGGACGACGCAGAAGGCGGTGATCTCGCGATCCTTCAGGGCGCGCATCATCTCGGCGCTGTTCAGAGTGGCGAGAAAGACCACCCGCGCGCCGCACGTGAAGGGCAGGAGCAGGTTGGCAATCTGGGCCAGGGCATGGAAGAGCGGCAGGACGCCGAGCACGCGATCCTGCTCGGTGACGCGGACGATTTGCATTGCCGCGTCCCGCTCGGCCAGAAGGTTGCCGTGGGTCAGCACGACGCCCTTGGGATCGCTGGTGGTGCCCGACGTGTACAGAATGACCGCCGGGTCGGACCGCGTGGCCGGGCAGGCCGCCGGCGCGGCCGATTCGCCAGACGACTGATCGAGGCTGGCCAGATCCGGCGCCGATCCAGCGAGCATCACAATCGTTGGTCCTCCCGTGAGGCCGGCCGACGCGGCCTGCGCCGCCGCGAGGTACGGGGCCGTCGTGAAGAGGACGCGGGCACCCGAATCCTCGAGCACGGTCCTGATCTGGCCCGGCGTGTAGGCGGTGTCGAGAGGCACCGCCGCGGCGCCCAGCCAGAGGATGCCGAGGTAGGCGCTGCACCACCGGGCATCGTTGTCGGCGAGAATGGCGCAGCGATCGCCGGCCCGGCATCCGGCGTCCATCAGCAGCCTGGCCGCGCGATCGGCGACGGCGCGCACGTCGCGGTACGTGAAGGTGTCGAGCCCCGCCGGCCGGAAGATCTCGACCGCCGTTTGACTCGGGAATCGCTCCGCGACGGCGAGAAACAGCTCGACGACGTTGTTCATGTCGGGTCGCAGATCATCATAGCCTGTCCCGAAGGCGTCAGGCCGTGCCTGGAGCGGCGCGGCAGATTCGGCCGGAGAACTCCAGGTTGCGCGCGCGCCCCAGAGTTGGCGACCCCCCGGCGGGCGATTGCGCCGGTCATCGTCTCCGCGAGTTGGCGGGCGTGGACGGCCCGCGCCCGGACGCCATTACGCCACGACGAGGAGCGGCGGCCTAAGTCCCACCGCCTCCTGGCGTTCCATCGACACGCCCGCGCGGGCCGTCATCGGCAGCGCGCTTGCCTCAGTGTCTGTCGGCCCCGCGCCGGCCGGTTCCATCAACGTGGCCCGACCTCGACACCGCGTTTTCGGCCGGCGCGCAGGGCCCGCTCACGTCAACAGCCTCTGGAGGACAAGCATGCGTCGATTCACCTTCGTCATGGCCATTCTCGTCGCCGCCCTCGTCGTCGCGTCCGGCGCGCAGGCGCAAACGCAGCCGAAGAAGGCTCCCGCCAAGGCCGCGGCCACCGCCGCGAGCCCCGTCAACCTGAACACGGCGACGCCGACCCAGCTCGAGACGCTGCCGGGCATCGGCCCCGCGGCGGCGAAGCGAATCGTGGACTATCGCGAGAAGAACGGTGCGTTCAAGAAGATCGAAGAGTTGATGAACGTCAAGGGGATCGGGGAGAAGAGCTTTCTCAAGCTCAAGCCGCTCATCACCGTCGGCGGCGCCAGCAAAGCCGAGAAGCCGAGCGGCATCCAGTAGCCCCGCTCAGGCATCCGGCCGGCAAAACGGCCGGATGCCGGTGGTCGGACCACTTCAACACGTCTCGCGACATGCCGTCGTTCGTGGCCTGAGGACATCCCGTGCGGAATCTCACGTCCGGTGGTTTCACCCTGATCGAGCTGCTGTTCGTGCTCGCGATCATGCACCGTGCTCGTCGGAGCGGCGCTGCCGATGACGGGTGACGGCGGTCGATGCGCTCCGGACTCAGAGCGCGGCCCGCTACCTGGCCGGGCGCATCCTTCAGGGACGGATGGATGCGATCAAGCGATCCACGATCGTCGGCCTCCGGTTCGAGCTGGACGTACGGCGACTACACGTACCGGCCGTACCTGGATGGCAACTGGAATGGAATCCGGACCGCCGACATCCGGAACGGCATTGACCGTCCGATGGCCGCCGCTGAGCACATCGGGGACAACTTCAGCCGGCGTGATGTTTGGCCTGATGCCGGGCATGCCCGATGCGGACGGCGGCGAACGACACTGGCAGCGACGGCGTGCGGATCGGAGTGGCCCGCATTCTCACGACCGGGCCGAACGGCACCGCGACCGCCGGCACGCTCTACGTCCACGGAACGAACGCCCAGTATGCCGATCCGGGTACTGGGCGCCACCGGTCGCGTGCGCGTCATGCAGTACCTGAGGGGAGCGGGGAAGTGGATCAACCGGTAGTCGATCGGCGCGTCAACGCGCGCTTCCCCGCTGAAGCCGTCGCCGCCCGCGTGACGCTCCGTCCCGGTTGCGTCCTCGCCGTTGTGGACTGGAGCGCCGGCGGAGCGCTCGTGCAGGCCGCAAAGCCGCTGCGCCCCGGTACGCGGGTGCACCTCCGGGTGATCGTCCGGCACCACACCGTGTGCCTTGCCGCGCACGTCCTGCGCTGCGTCGTCTGGTCGCTGGACACGCCCGGGGGGGTCACCTATCGCGGCGCGTTGAAGTTCGACCAGGAGTGCGATCTGATGCCGGAAGCGGTATTGAGGGCCGAGGCCCTGGCGGTCGGCGGCGAGCGCCTGAGCCACCGCGTCACGCCGATCGTCCGGTCTGTTCTCCACCGGCCCGCGTCTGCGACAATGTGAGGCGGGGGAGTGCCGATGTCTGGCGACGATTTCGCTGACCTTCAACGCGCGCGACGCCTGTTGGAGAACAACACGTTTGCCGCCCGGGTTTCAAATGCCCTGGGCAGGCCGTTCGAGACCGCTCTCAGCGCGCTGCCCCAGGTGGTCAGCGCGTCGGCGCTGGCGGCCGCGAACCGGGCGCTCGAAGCAGCCCTGAGGGTTGCGATCCGGTCGCTGGGCGATACGCGGGTGTCGCGTTCCAACGGCGTGCACACGGCACTCGTCGGTGCCACGGGTGCGCTCGGCGGCGCGTTCGGCCTGCCGGCGGTCGCCGTCGAATTGCCGGTGTCGACGACGCTGATGCTGAGATCGATCGCGGAGATCGCGAGGAGCGAAGGAGAGTCTCTGGCCACTCCGGAAGCGAGACTCGCGTGTCTCGAGGTGTTCGCGCTCGGCGGCCCCGGCGCCAAAGACGATGCGGCGGAGTCGGGCTACTTTGCCGTGCGCGCTGCCTTGGCCACCGCGCTCGAGGAGGCTGCGCAACACGTCGCCCGTCAGGGAGCGGCCAGGAAAGGGGCGCCGGCCCTGCTCCGGTTCGTGACGCAGATCGCCGCCCGATTCGGCGTGCCCGTATCGGAGAAGCTGATAGCACAATCGGTCCCTGTGATCGGAGCGGCCGGAGGTGCGGCCCTCAACGTGTTCTTCATGGGCTATTTTCAGGATCTCGCACGCGGGCACTTCATCGTCCGGCGCCTTGAGCGGAAGTATGGAGCCGAGACGGTGCGGCAGGCGTACTCGTCCGTTTGACCGGACAGGGGGTCGAAGGCGACGCCTCGACGTGTCGCCGATGACCCGAACTCGTCAACGACGCACTCAGCCCGTCCGACCTCATATGACGAAGGGCAGCCGTCTCCCGTCGCCACTCCGTTCGGCGTTATACTGGCGCCGCTGTCACCGCAGACGGCCGGAACCCAGTGGAGAGGGACCGCGCTCCGGCGCCAGGGCCGGCGTGAGGCTTGCGGGAGGTTACAGGTGGTTGCAGTCGTCTGGCAGCTGGACGTTCGCAAAGAGAGCGCCAGGGCATTCGAGCAGTTCTACGGGGCGGACGGTGAATGGACGCGGCTGTCGCGCCGCAGCCGGTCGTTTCTCGGCAGTTCATTCCTGAAGGATATCGTCGCAGACACGCGGTACCTGCTGATCGAGTACTGGAGCGAGATGGTCGTCTACGAGCGGCACCTCGCCGACTTCGGCAAAGAGGTGGAGGAGCTCGAGGCCCAGCGCGCGACCTTCGTGCTGCGGCTCGAGCCGCTCGGGGTGTTCAGCGCACTGGACGTTCCCGATCGGGTCGGACCGACGTGGTCGCGTCGATCCGGCACGTAGCCGCTTGGGCGCGGACCCGGTGAGTGCAGTCGGTTGCGCACGCGAGAGCGTATGCGCTCGACCGTGTGCGAGGAGGGTCATATGCGGAAAGTGTTGACGATCGTCGCCGTGGCCGTGCTGGCGGCGGCGAGCGCGTGTGAGCGTCAGTCCGCCACGGCTCCAACGCCCGCCGCGACGGCGAACGGGGTGGCGGCAAGCTCATCGCCTTCCAGCGTCGTACTCGCGGAAACTACCGCCGGGTCGACAGGGACGTCCAACAACTACGTCGGGCAGTCGGTCACCATTCTGAGCCGAGGGGCTTTCAATCGCATCCGATTCAACTGGTTCGACATCGGGGGGCATGCGGTGGCGTTCGGCACGCTGTACGTTCTGGACCGCGAGTACCTCGGCCTGCCGCCGGCGCTGTCGGCGTCGACACCAGGGTTCGTCGCCAGCTCAGAAGGGATCGTAGACGGGCAATACACCTTCCACCCCGGTGTCGTGCTCAAGGGCGGTGAGCACTACTGGTTCTATACGGACACGCGCGGGGCGTTCGTGACAAGCTTCTCGGACAGCACGTATGACGGTGGCGACATGTACGTGACCGGGATGCCGGATCTGCCGTTTCACAAGGCGCTCGCAAGCGGCATGGTTCCACCGCCGCCTGGTACGTTCATCGATGCGAACTTCAGGCTCGAGGCCCGGTAGGCCCGGCCACCCGGGCTCCCATCGGGCATGGCGAGACCTGACCGCGGGGGTCTCGCTTGTCGTCCGGGGGGAGCGGGGCCTCGATGCTGTCCGACGAGACGCTGCAAGGGCACGCGGTGTACAATCGCGAACGCGCATGAGGAGCTTCATCGTTGGTGTATCCAGCCTGGCCGTTTTCGCCTGCCTGATCGGCTGCGGATTGGGCGAGGCGCTCAAGGTCTCATCGATTCAGCTCGGCCGCTCGCTGAATGCGGACGGCAGTATCGCCAATCCCACCACCAGCTTCACGTCGGACGACACCATCTACGTGTCTGTCATGACCACCGGCGTGGGGTCCGGCGAGATTGGGGTGCGCTGGATGTACGCCGGGCGGGTCGTGGGCGAGCCCAAGAAGCAGGTCTCCTACCGGGACGACGCGGCCACGGAATTCCACCTGCAGAGTACGTCGGGCTTCCCAGCGGGCGAGTACAGCGTCGAGGCCTTTTTCAACGGCCAGTCAGTCGGCACCCAGAAGTTCCAGGTCGAGAATCGCTGACCGCGGCGCCGCGCCTCGCCGCGATACGGTCGCCACGGGCTCCGCGCACCGGGCGTGTGCGCGGGCCGCGGGCGGTCAATCCAGGGTTGGCGTAAGCCGCTCGCTGGCGTAGATTGGCGACATGCTCTGCGTCGCATTTCTCAAGGCGCCCACCGTCAAGACGAGCGAAAAGCTCAAGATCCCCCGGCTGCGAATCCGGTGCCCCGTCTGTCAGTGGCAGCCCTCTGCGCACGACACCTGGAACTGCAACCCCGACGGGTGTGGCCATGTGTGGAACACGTTCGAGACGCACGGCGTGTGTCCCGCGTGTGTACGCGAGTGGACCGAGACCGCCTGCCTGCGCTGCGGCGGATGGTCCCCGCACGATGACTGGTACGTCGACGAGGCGTAGGTCACGGAGCCCGTCGCGACGCGGCGTTCGCGCCAGGTCCGGCAGTCGCGAGACGGCGACGGTCCGCCGAGTTCCACCGTAGCAAGGGAGAGCGTGCAGATCATCTACTCTGGACGCTGGTGCCGCCGCTGGGGTGTTCAGACGGGGCCGTCACTGCGAGGCGAACGTGAGACCAGGACCGCTCGTTGTCGGATTGATCGTGGCCGCTGCGCTATGTGGGGCCCCCTCGAGTGTCTCCGGGCAGAACATGCTGGAGATGCGCCTGGCCGATACGAAGTACCGTTTCGCTGACTGGAACTGCACGTGGAAGTCCGGAGCCGTCGTTGACGTGTTCTATGTCGGCGTTCCGGGCAGCAACGAACTGAATGCAGGGGGAGGCTTCGCCTTCAAACTCGGCCCGCTGACGTTGACGCCCCTCGTGTATGCGGTGGCCGGGAAGGAGGGCGGGCAACGCGGCATCAAACTCGCGCTGCTCGCCGCATTCGAGAAAGATCGTTGGAAGGTCCTGTCGTTTGTCGGGGACTACGTCCGGGTGTCGGGCGAAGTCGACTCCTACCAGGTTCTCGATACCTTCGATGTCACGCGGACGATCGCCGCGCGATGGGAGCTGGGGATGCAGGGCGGCTTCTTTCGCGCGGATGGAGCCTGGAACGCGCAGGTTGGTCCCCTGCTCAAGCTGAACGACCGCATGGGGGCGTGGGCGGTCTCCTACCGCTTCGGCAGCCAGAACGAACTGCGCATGGGCCGGATGATCGTATTCTAGCGTGCGTCCGAGTCCAGAACGGCGCTCTACCCGGGTAGCGCAGACCCCGCACGGGTCTGGTCTACCCATCATTCTTCTTCAAACAGTCAATCCCGCGGGCACCATCTACCCGTCGCGCGCGACCGCACCGTGGAGAACCGAGAAATCAGGCCAGTTTCAGCGCGGCCGCCCATGGCACACCATTTGGTAACACCCTCCCGGTCCAGGTCGAAGGAGGAGCGATGGGGAATGCCATGTCCCGCGAGACCGATCCCGGCTGCGTCACCGCCACCCTGCTGGCTGCGCTCACGCGCGGCCTGTCGGTGGTCCGCGAGCCGCGGCTCGTGCGCGAGCATTTCGAAGAAGCCCTCCGCGCTCTCCTGGACGCCACCTCCACCGCCCTCCGTGACGACCGCGACGCCATCATCCAGCGTCCCGACACGGTGTGGCTCGACGTGCCGGGCCCGCCGTTCGAGCCGCGGCAGCGCATCGAGGTGACCTTCGCGCCGGGGCGCACCATCGACGCCCGCACGCGCCAGTTGCTGGCCTCGGCCGCCGGCATCGCGGGCTTCCTGATGGAAATCGAGCGCGCGCACGGCCGCTGGCCCCTGGCGTGCGCGCGCAGCCAGTCCGACGGCGCCGCACCGCTCATCGGGTCCAGTCCCGAAATGCGCCTGGTGCGCGAGCGCATCGAGAAAGTGGCCGTGACCGATTTCACCGTGCTCATCGAGGGTGAGTCGGGGACCGGTAAGGAACTCGTGGCGCGTCAGATCCACGAATTGAGCCGCCGACGGCGCGGGCCGTTCGTGGCCGTCAACTGCGCCGCCATCGTGGAGACGCTCCTCGAGGCGGAGCTGTTCGGGATCGAAGATCGCACCGCGACAGGCGTGCGCGGCCGGCGCGGCAAGTTCGAACACGCCCACGAGGGAACGCTGTTCCTCGACGAGGTCTCGGACCTCTCATCGTCCGCGCAGGCGAAGCTGCTGCGCGCCATTCAGGAACTGTCGGTCGAACGCGTGGGCTCGGTCGGCACGCGCGCGGTGGACACGCGGATCATCGTAGCCAGCAATCGCTCGCTTGCCGAGCTGGTCGAGCAAGGCGGATTTCGCCTCGATCTCTTCTATCGCCTGAACGGCGTCGACGTTCGCGTGCCGCCCCTTCGCCAGCGCGCCGCCGACATCGTCGAACTCGCCGAGTACTTCCTCGACCGTCACCGGACGTTCCGGCCGCTGTCGCTGTCCACGGCCGCGATCGACGCGCTGCTGGCGTATCACTGGCCGGGCAACGTCCGCGAACTCGAACGCGTGGTCGAGCGGGCCGTGGCATTCGCGGGCTCGACCTGTCTCGAGCTGGACGACCTTCCACCGGCGCTCCTCAATGGATACGCAGAGGTTCTCCTGCCGTCCTTGCAGCGCCAGGAGAGCATGCGCGCCTGGGGAAGCCGCTACGCGCGCCTGGTGCTGGAACGCTGCCAGAACAACAAGCGGAAAGCGTGCCGCGAGCTGAACATCTCCTACCACACGCTCCAGGCGTATCTCGAGTTCCGTCCCGAGAAAGACCGGATGATGCGCGCCGGGTAACCCGCGCGCGGCGTCGAGCCGGCGGCCAGCCAGATCGGCGGCCGCTGGCACGTGCCCCGATGCGCACGACACCCCGACCCACCCTCTGTGTCTCCGTCCTCCGTCTCTCCTGTGAGGCCGATGACGAAGCCAGTTCGACCGCGGCTGCCGCCCGCACTGACCTCCAATGCGCACGCCATGCGAGGTCCACCCTCTGTGTCTCCGTCTCTCCGTTCCTCCTGTGAGGCCGACGACGAAGCCAGTTCGACAGCGGCTGCCCCCCAATGCCCACGACACCCCGACCCACCCTCTGCGTCTCCGTGTCTCCGTCTCTCCCGTGAGGCCGACCGCGAAGTCAGTTCGACAGCGGCTGCCGCCCGCCTGACCCCAATGCGCACGACAGCCAGACCACCCTCTGTGTCTCTGTCCCTCCGTTCCTCCTGTGAGGCCGACGACGAAGTCAGCTCGACCGCGGCGACCGCTGGCAATCTGCCCCGATGCGCACGACGCGGCAGGTCCACCCTCTGTGTCTCTGTCCCTCCGTGCCTCCCGTGAGGCCGATCCGGTCGCAGCGCGACAGCGAACGCAGGTCGCCTGTTACGACAGCGGCGCCCACAGCAGCCAGAGCCCGGACCCCAGGCCGATGACGATGATCGCGCGCCGCACGAAAATCTGGGGGATGCGCTGCGCGACGCGCGCGGTGAGGTAGCCCCCGAGGATGGCTCCGACGGCCATGGCGAGCGCCACGGCCCAGTCCACGATCCCGGACGCCGCGAACATCGCGGCCGCGACGAAGTTCATACAGAGCCCGCCCCAGTTCTTGAGGCCGTTCATCCGGTGAATGTCCGAAAATCCCATGAAGCCCAGCACGGCGAGCATCAGGATGCCGATGCCGGCGCCGAAGTACCCGCCGTAGATGCCGACGAGGAACTGGCACGCGAGCGCCGCGGCACCGTGTCGCGGTGCAACCCCCCATCGTCTGTCGCGGCGCCGCCCGGTCGAAGTCTCCGCGTCAGCGGGCCCTGCAGCGCGAAGAGCAGCGTGGCACCGAAGACGAGCCACGGCACGATCATCTCGAAGCGCGCCGCGGGCGTTCGGAGCAGCAGCCAGGCGCCGACGAGGCCGCCGGCCAGGCTCGGGACGGCGAACACCAGCGCCCAGCGATGGAGGCCCTGGAGCCGCCCACGATAGCCGACCATGCTGCTGACGGCTCCGGGCCACAACGCGACCGTGCTCGTGGCATTCGCGATGATGGGCGGCACGCCAAGCCCGACGAGCGCGGGAAACGTCAGCAGCGTGCCGCCGCCCGCAATCGAGTTCACCATGCCGCCGAGCACGGCGGCCACGCACACCGCGAGCAACCGAAGGGGAGACATCAGCGCGTCAACGTCTGGTTCCGATCATGAGCCCGGTCGGTCCGGGCAGCCGCACGTGCTCGACGTCGGCGAACCCCGCTTCCCGCAGCCACTCTCCGTACTCCTGCTCCGAGTACGAGCTGCCGGCGCGCGTGCCGACGAGCATGTTGAGCGCGAAGAGCGCGCCGGATTTCGGCGCCGTCTTCGACGGGTCGAGAATGAAATCCTGAATCACCACGCGGCCGCCTGGCGACGTCGCGGCAAAGCACCGCGAGAACAGGTCGCGATTGTCCTCGACGCTGAGCATGTGGCAGATTGCCGACAGCAGGATGATGTCGTAGTCCTCACCGAGCCAGGCACTTCTCAGGTCGCCATTGCGCGCGCGGACGCGATCGCTGAGGTGCGCCGCCGCGATATGCCGTTCGGCGATAGGCGTGACGGCCGGCACGTCGATGATGTCGACCTGCAGGGCCGGGTTCGCCTGCGCGAACGCGATCGCATACGCGCCGGAGCCGCCTCCGACGTCCAGCATCTTCCTGCTGGCTCTCGAGCGCCGCGGCGCGGACGACCGCCGGAGCGCGCCCGCCCGCGTTCTTGTGCATGGCCGCGATGAAGGCCTCGGTCCAGGGCACCCCCTGGCTGGCGCTGTCGGCATGTGTCGCGGCGGTGCCGGCAAGGACGGCGTCGGTCAGCTGCGCCCAGGTGTCCCACAGGTGCACGGTGTGCATGACGGCCGCGCGTGAGTCGTCCTGGCCGCCGGCCGCCAGATACCGCGCCGTCATCGGCGTGTTGCTATAGGTCTCGCCGCGCTTGTCGAGCAGCCGCATTGCCGCCAGCGCATTGAGCAGCATTCCGGTGGCGCGGGGATCCGCGCCAATCGCGCGTGCTACCACCGGCGCCGTCGCGCCATCGTTGACCGCGGTGAAGACGTCGAGCTCGATGGCCGTGAGGATCGCCCGGCTTTCCTGGAAGCCGCGTATCGTCTGCTGGAGCGGGTCGGGCAGCGTGCCGGACGCGTCTTTCTCGCGCACGCTGCTCATGAACCGTGCGCGGTTGGCGCCGATCTCGGCGCGAACGGCGTCGGGGTCGCGGTTGACGAGCCGCTCGACGACCTGGCCCCGCACGAAGTGACTCTCGACCAGTTCGGCGACGTCCCCGGGCTGCACGCCGGAATACCAGGTGCCTTCGGGATAGACGACCATGTTCGGCCCGCGCTCGCACAGCCCGAGCGACCCGCTCATCGTGACCTGCACGGCCGTGCCAAGCCCCTGACGGCCGATCTCGGCGCGAAGCGCGTCGATGACGGCCGCGCCTCCGCGGGTGGCGCAGCTCGGCACCCCTTCCGCTTTCTGCTGGTCGCACACGAAGACGTGATACTGAAACACCTGCATGAACGGACCCTCCGGCTGGGTTGAATCGGCTTCGCGCTCCAGCCATGCAATGCTGCATCCCATCGAGCCGGTCTCTGCGCGGGCGCATACGTCCGGCAGGCAGACGCGGCCTGGCGATCGCCGCCGGCGCGCCGCCGGATTCCCGACAGAGCTGCCGAGCGACTGCCACCATTTTCCGCAGATTCCTTGACCCGCGGCCGAGACGCATAGTACCTTTTGACGGTACTGATCGTGCGTTCGGGGTCGCTGTGTGCGGCCATCCGGCCGATCGTGTTCCCCACAGTCCAATCCGGTTCCACACCGATGTCCCAGTCCGCGCCCGGCCCGCTCAAGAAGACCCCGCTCAACGCCCGTCATCGTTCCCTCGGTGCCCGAATGGTGGAGTTTGGCGGGTGGGACATGCCCGTCGAATATTCCGGCCTCGCCGACGAGCACATGGCGGTCCGCACGCGCGCCGGCCTTTTCGACGTCAGCCACATGGGTGAGATCGAAATCGCCGGCAAGGACGCGCTCAAAGCGGTCCAGCACATCACCAGCAACGACGCCGGCAAGCTCGCCAACACCCAGATCCAGGTACTCGGCGCTGACGACGCCGAAGGGCACGTTCGTCGACGACGTCCTGACGTACAAGTTGTCGGACGAGCACTTCATGCTCGTCGTCAACGCGTCGAACATCATCAAGGACTTCAACTGGATCACCGAGCAGCTCAAGGGCCTCGGCGACGCGGTCGCGGTCAACACCAGCTCGCGCTACGCGCTCATGGCGCTTCAGGGACCGGCCGCGCGCGACGTCCTCCAGACGCTCACGGGGGCGAATCTGTCGGACGTGAAGTACTACTGGTTCACGACGGGCGAGGTCGCTTCGGTGATGTGCACGATCTCGCGCACCGGCTACACCGGCGAAGACGGCTTCGAGGTGTTCGTGCCGCCCGCCCAGGCTGAACGCGTCTGGGATGCGATTCTCCAGGCCGGCAGGTCGCACGGCG
Organism: uncultured Acidobacteriota bacterium; assembly: GCA_963817635.1. Taxonomy (GTDB): domain Bacteria; phylum Acidobacteriota; class Vicinamibacteria; order Vicinamibacterales; family 2-12-FULL-66-21; genus CAWFPR01. The sequence continues at coordinate 50,894 of CAWFPR010000014.1, forward strand.
TCATTCCCGCGGGACTCGGCGCGCGCGATACGCTGCGGCTCGAGGCGGCGATGCGCCTCTACGGCAACGACATGGACGAAACGACCACCGTGGTGGAAGCCGACCTCGGGTGGATTGTCGGATGGAAGAAGGCCGAGTTCCTCGGGCAGGATGTGCTCCAGAAACAGAAGGCGGAGGGCGCCGGGCGCAAGCTGGTCGGCTTCGAAATGATCGACCGCGCGATCGGCCGTCACGGGTACGACGTGTACGTCGATGGCCACAAGGCGGGCGTCGTGACGAGCGGCACGCAGACGCCGTTCCTGAAGAAGGCGATCGGCATGGCGTATCTTCCGGCGAGCCACACGGCGCCCGGCAGCGAATTCGACATCGAAATCCGCGGCAGGCGGGCGAAGGCGCACGTGGTGCCCCTGCCGTTCTACAAGAGGCAGAAGGCGTAGGGCGGGGCTTCAGCCGCACCAATTACGCCAATTACGCGGAGCCAGCATGTATCCAGCAGATCTGAAATACACGAAAGACCACGAGTGGGTCCGTCTCGACGGAGCGCAGGCGCACATCGGCATCACCGACTACGCCGCGAAGTCCCTCGGCGACATCGTCTACCTGGAGCTGCCGGAGGTGGGGCGGACGTTCGCCAGGGGCGACGTCTTCGGCACCGTGGAGTCCGTGAAGGCGGTCTCCGAGCTGTATTGCCCGGTCAGCGGGGAAGTCACCGAGGTCAACACGAAGCTGGCCGAGAAGCCCGAAGCCGTGAACTCGGATCCGCACGGCTCGTGGATGATCGCCGTGAAGGTGACCGACGAAGCCGACGCGAAGGAGCTGCTCGACGCGGCGCAGTACACGGATCTCACGAAATAGACGCTCCGCAGGATCGCCGGGCCGGCCACTGTCGCGCCCGGCGCACACACATATGAAATCCGACACATTGGGTTCGTTCCAGAGCCGTCACATCGGCCCGGATGCTGCAGCGCGCGACGAAATGCTGCGCGCCATCGGCGTTCCCTCCCTCGATGCCTTGATCGATCAGACGATTCCGCCGGGCATTCGCACCCCCGCGGCGCTCGACCTGCCTCCGGGCGACAGCGAGCAGGCGTACCTCCGGCGGCTGCGCGGGATCGCGTCGCGCAACCGGATCACCAGGTCGTACATCGGCATGGGCTACTACGACTGCCACACGCCGAGCGTGATCCTGCGGAACGTGTTCGAGAATCCCGGCTGGTACACGCCCTACACGCCGTACCAGGCCGAGATCGCGCAGGGACGCCTGGAGTCGCTCCTGAACTTCCAGACCGTCGTCAGGGATCTCACCGGCATGGACATCTCGACGGCCTCGCTCCTGGACGAGGGGACGGCGGCCGCCGAAGCGATGACGATGTTCCACCGGCTGCAGACGAAAAGGGCGCCGGCGGGGCAGGAGAGCGTCTTCCTCGTGTCGGAGCGATGCTTCCCGCAGACCATCGACGTCCTGCGCGGGCGCGCCGAGCCTCTGAACATCAGGGTCGAGGTCGGCAAGCCCGACGCGCTCCCGATGGACACGGCGTTCGGGCTGCTGCTCCAGTACCCCGACGATCACGGCGAAGTCGCGGACCTCGGTCCGATCATCGCGAAGGCGCATGCCGCCGGCGTGCTGGTGGCGGTTGCGAGCGACCTGCTCGCCCTGACCCTGCTGACCCCTCCCGGTGAGATGGGCGCGGACGTCGTCGTTGGCAGCTCGCAGCGGTTCGGCGTGCCGCTCGGCTACGGCGGGCCGCACGCGGCGTTCTTCGCGACGCGCGACGCGTACGTCCGCCAGGCGCCGGGCCGGATCATCGGCCTCTCGGTGGATGCGCGGGGTCACCAGGCGTATCGCATGGCGCTCCAGACCCGTGAGCAGCACATCCGGCGCGAGAAGGCGACGTCGAACATCTGCACGGCCCAGGCGCTCCTGGCCAACATCGCCGCGATGTACGCGGTGTTCCACGGCCCGAAGGGACTTCGCGCGATCGCCGAGCGGGTCCACGGCGCGGCGCGGACGATCGACACGGCATTGACGACGCTCGACTTCAGGCAGGTCAACACGGCGTACTTCGACACGCTCCGGATCGAGGGCGCCGACGTGGCCGCGGTGCGCTCGGCCGCGGAGTCCAGCGGGCTGAACTTCCGCTACGACGGCACCGCAATCGGAATCTCGGTTGACGAAACGACGACCCGTGAGGACATCGTCGACATCGTCGCCGCGTTCGCCTGCGCCCGGAAGGTCAAGGGTGTGGCCGTCATCAAGGCGGACGCTCCGTTCGTGCTCAAGGCGCCAGCCGCGCTTGCGCGGACGAGCGCCTACCTCACGCATCCGGTGTTCAACACGTATCACTCCGAAACGAAGATGATGCGGTACATCCGGAGCCTCGAGAAGAAGGACGTCGGCCTCGACACGTCGATGATCCCGCTCGGCTCGTGCACGATGAAGCTGAACGCCGCCTCGGAGATGATCCCGGTGTCGTGGCCGGAGTTCGCCAGCCTGCATCCGTTCGCGCCGCGCGATCAGGCAGCCGGATACACGCAGATTTTCGAGGAGACCGAACACGCCCTGTGCCGGATCACGGGGCTGGCGGCTGTCTCGCTGCAGCCCAATTCCGGCGCGCAGGGCGAGTTCGCCGGCCTCATGACGATCCGCGCGTACCACCGCGACCGCGGTGACGCGAAACGCAACGTCGTCCTGATCCCGTCGTCCGCACACGGCACGAATCCCGCGAGCGCCACGATGGCGGGGCTGAAAGTGGTCGTCGTTGCGTGCGATGCGCGCGGCAACGTGGAACTCACGGATCTGCGTGCGAAGGCGGCGCAGCACAAGGACGCGCTGGCGGCGCTGATGGTTACGTATCCCTCGACCCACGGCGTCTTCGAGGAGGAGATCAGGGAGATCTGCGCCATCGTGCACGAGCACGGCGGGCAGGTCTACATGGATGGCGCGAACATGAACGCGCAGGTGGGGCTGACGAGCCCGGCGGCGATTGGCGCCGACGTCTGCCACCTCAACCTGCACAAGACGTTCGCCATCCCGCACGGCGGCGGGGGCCCCGGCATGGGGCCGATCGCGGTCGCGAGGCACCTCGTGCCGTATCTGCCCGGCCATCCGGTCGTCCACATCGGCGGCGAGAAGGCGAACCCGGCGATCTCGGCGGCGCCATGGGGCAGCGCGAGCATTCTGCTCATCTCCTACGGGTACATCCGCATGCTCGGTGCGGAAGGCATGACCGAGGCGACCCGCTACGCGATCCTGAATGCGAACTACATCAAGGCGCGCCTCCAGGGGCACTACGACGTGCTCTACGCGAACCACAACGGACGGGTCGCGCACGAGATGATTTTCGACCTGCGCCCGTTCAAGCACGCGGCGAACCCGGTGGACGAGACCGACGTCGCCAAGCGCCTGATGGACTACGGCTTCCACGCGCCGACCGTCTCGTTTCCGGTGGCGGGGACGATGATGATCGAGCCGACGGAAAGCGAGCCGAAAGACGAACTCGATCGCTTCTGCGATGCGCTGATCGCGATTCGCAAGGAGATCCAGGCCGTCGTGGACGGGAAGGCCGATCCGAAGGACAACGTGCTGAAGAACGCGCCGCACTCGGCCGAGGAGGTCACGTCGGACCAGTGGACCCATCCCTACACGCGCGAACAGGCCGCGTTCCCGCTGCCGTTCGTGCGCGCGGCGAAGTTCTGGCCGGCCGTGTCGCGTATCGACAATCCGTACGGGGACCGCAATTTGATTTGCGCGTGCCCGCCGACCGAGGCGTACGCGGAGTCGGTGAAGTAGCGAGAGGGGCTGCCTACACGCGCGCGCCGAGCGTCAGGGCGTGGGCGCGCTTCCGGTATCCGTCCAGCAGCTTGAGCGTGACGGGTCCCGGCTTGCCGGTGCCGATCACGCGATCGTCGATCCGGACCACCGGGCTGATTTCGCGCGTCGTGCTCGTGATGAACGCCTCATCAGCGGTTTCGAGATCCTTCGGGAACAGCGTATCGCGGCGCATGTCGATGCCCGCCTCATCAGCCACGTCGAAAAGAAACCCTCGCGTAATCCCCTCGAGCAACCCGGCTTCGCGCTTCGGAGTCAGCGCGACGCCGTCGCGGACGATGAAGAAGTTCGCCTGGGAACATTCCGAGATCTCGCCCCGGTAGTTGCAAAGCAGCGCCTCCTCCCCACCCTTGCGCAGCGCCTCCTGCATCGCGAGCGCGTTGTTCAGCAGGTTGTTCGACTTGATGATCGGATTCACCGACTGCGGGTGATTGCGCAGAATCGAGACGGTGCAAATCCTGATGCCGTCGCGATCGACGCGCTCCGGCGGATTCTCGGTCGGCTTGACGATGATGATGAGGGATGGGGCCGGCGTCGCGGCCGGATCGTAGCTCGTCTCGCCGATGCCGCGCGTGAGCAGAATGCGAACGTAGGCTTCCTTCATCTCGCCCGCGGCTGCCCTGGTCTGCTCGATCCACTCCAGCAGTGTGGCATCGTCGAACGGCACGTCCAGGCCTATGTGGCCTGCCGAACGGCGCAGCCGCTGCATGTGATAGTCGTAGAGAAAGATGACGCCGTTGTAGGTGCGAACGACCTCGTACACGCCGTCGCCATAGAGGAAGCCGTGGTCGTACACGGGCACGACAGCCTCGGCCGCCGGCATGATCTTCCCGTTGACGTAAACCGCCCCTCGAATAGCCATAGGAAAGTCCGTTGAGCTCTATCCCGGATGCAGCCCCGCCGTCGTCAACCCGCGTACTCCGTGGTCGCCCGGAACCGTGGAGTTCGTGCGATCCGTGGCAGGGAAAGATCCGTGTAATCCGTGGTCACGATCGAAATCCGTGCAATCCGTGTACTCCGTGGAGTTTGACGGCAGTCTAGCACAAGCAGTACGCTCGAATTTCCCATGCGGGTGCTCAACACACAGCAGATGCGCGAGGCCGACCGGCGAACGATCGAGGACGTCGGTATCCCGTCGATCGTGCTGATGGAAAACGCCGGACGCCAGGCGGTTGCCGCGATGGAAGCGGCGTTCGAAGACCTGTTGTCCAGCCACGTCGCCGTGTTATGTGGACGCGGCAATAACGGCGGCGACGGCTTTGTCATCGCGCGCACCCTGATCCAGCGCGGCGTCGAGACGTCCGTGTTCCTGCTCGGGAGCGTCGCCGACGTGCGGGGCGATGCCCGCACGAATCTGGAAGTGCTGGGCCGCATCGGCCTGACGATCGTGGAAATCACCAACGGGCAGGAGTGGGAGCTGCACTTCAGCGAGATTTCCGAGTGCGAGCTGATCGTCGACGCGATACTCGGGACCGGCTTCCGCGGCCAGTTGAGCGGCATGCTCGAGACGGTGGTTGCCGACGTGAACGGACTCGGCGTTCCCGTGGTCGCGATCGACTTGCCGACAGGCTTGTCCGCCGACAGCCACGAGATCGAAGGCGAGGCCATCGAGGCGTCGATGACCGTCACGCTCGCGGCCCCGAAGATCCCTCTGGTCCTGCCGCCGGCCGACACGCACTGCGGCGACCTGGTGATTGCCGACATCGGCATACCTTTGCCAATCCTCGACGACATCGAAGGCCCGTACGTCGAGATCCTCACGCGCGAGCGCATGCGCGAGATCGTGCCGGCGCGCGCGGCTGATTCGCACAAGGGAGATTTCGGGCGCGTGCTGATCGTCGCTGGATCGATGGGAAAGACGGGCGCGGCGCATCTGGCCGCCACGGGAGCGCTGCGATCGGGTGCGGGGCTGGTGACCATCGCGACGCCACGCTCGTGCCTGCCGATCGTGGCGTCCATGGGCGCGGAGTACATGACCGAGCCGCTCGAGGAAACGTCGGGCGGCGCCATCGACTACGGCGCCGTGGACCACGTGCTGGACATGAAGGCAGACGTGATCGCGATCGGACCGGGGCTGGGACAGGATCCCTCGACCGCCGCGTTCGTGCAGGCCGTTGTCGAGCGCGCCGGCGTGCCGCTCGTGCTGGACGCCGACGGCCTGAACGCATTCTCGGGCGACGTGGAACGGCTGACGGGGCGCGACGGCGTCAACGTCATCATCACGCCCCATCCCGGCGAGATGGCCCGGCTCCTCAACACGAGCATCGAGGACATCCAGCGCGATCGGCTCCGGCATGCGACGGAGTTCGCCGCCGCACATCGCCTGCATGTGATCCTGAAAGGACACCGGACCGTCGTCGCGGGACCGGACAACCGCGCGTTCGTGAACCTGACCGGCAACGCCGGCATGGCGACCGGCGGCACCGGCGACCTGCTGACGGGCATGGTCGCGGCGTGGTTCGCGCAGCTCCTCGATGCGGAGGCGGCGTGCAAGCTCGCCGTCTACCTGCACGGCACGGCCGGGGATTTGGCCGAGGCGGACGAAGGGGAGGTCGCGATGACGGCCGGCGCGATGGCGGACCGTCTCGGCGACGCCGTGCTCGAACTCACCGCCCGCCGCCGCGTCAAGCGCGAGTCGTGACGGAAGACATCGTGACGTCGGCGGAGGACGAGACCTCGGCAGCGGGGGAGCGCCTGGCGGCGCGCCTTGGCCCCGGCGACGTCGTCCTGCTCTACGGCGAGCTTGGCGCCGGCAAGACGGCGTTCGTGCGGGGCCTGGCCCGCGGCCTCGGCGCCGACGTGGAGGACGTATCCAGCCCTACCTTCACGCTGATCCAGGAATACCGGGGCCGCGTCATGCTGTATCACGTGGATCTCTACCGGTTGGACCCTCCCGAGATTGACGACCTTGGCCTCGAGGAGCTGGTCTGCGGCGACGGCGTCGTGGCGATCGAGTGGGCGGATCGCTGGCGCGGCCGTCCGGACGATGTGGTCGAAGTCCGGCTCGAGGACATCGGCGACGAGCGTCGCCGGATCAGAATCTCGCCGCCATCCTACTCGACTCGGTAGTTCGGCGCTTCCTTCGTGATGATGACGTCGTGGACGTGGCCCTCGCGGTGGCCGGCGGTGGTCACGCGGATCATCTTCGCGTCGCGCTGGAGCGACGGGATGTCGGGGCTGCCGCAGTAGCCCATGCCGGCGCGCAGGCCGCCGACGAGCTGGTGAATCATCGCCGCGACCGATCCCTTGTGCGCGACGCGTCCTTCGATCCCCTCCGGCACGAGCTTTTCGGCCGCGTCCGGGTTCGCGTCGAGGTCGAATTCGTCCTGGAAGTAGCGGTCGCGGCTGCCGCGGCGCATCGCGCCCAGCGAGCCCATCCCGCGGTATTCCTTGAAGCTGCGCCCCTGGTACAGAATCATCTCGCCCGGGCTCTCGTCGGTGCCGGCGAAGAGGCTGCCGATCATGCACGTGCTGGCGCCGACCGCGATGGCCTTGCTGATGTCGCCGGAGTACCGGATGCCACCGTCGGCAATCACGGGCACGCTTGTGACGTGCGGCCGCGCGCGCGCAGTTGGCGACGGCCGTGATCATCGGCACGCCAATGCCGGCGACGACGCGCGTGGTGCAGATCGACCCGGCGCCGATGCCGACCTTGACGCCATCGACGCCGAGGTCGATCAGGGCCTCGGCCGCTTCGGCGGTCGCGATGTTGCCTGCAATCAGGTCGACGTCCGCGTACTCGCGGCGAATGCGGCGGACCATGTCGAGCACGCCCTGGGAGTGTCCGTGCGCGGTGTCGATGACCAGCACATCGACGTGCGCCCCGACGAGCGCCTCGGCGCGCGCGAGCGCGTCCTTGCCGACGCCAATCGCCGCGCCGACCCGCAGGCGGCCGAGGGAGTCCTTGCAGGCGCTCGGGTATTTCACCAGCTTCTGGATGTCCTTGACCGTGATGAGCCCCTTCAGCCGGTAGTGCTCGTCGACGACGAGCAGCTTTTCGACCTTGTGGCGGTGCAGGATCGCGCGCGCCTGCTCGAGCGTCGTGCCGACCGGCACGGTAAAGAGCGGGTCGCGGGTCATGATGTCCGCGATCGGCCGGTCGAGCGTCGTCTCGAAACGGAGGTCGCGGTTGGTCAGGATCCCGACGAGCTTGCCTTCCTTGCTGCCGTCTTCCGTGATGGGCACGCCTGAAATCCGGTACTTCTTCATCAGGTCGAGCGCTTCGTAGATCCGGTTGGTGGGCGAGAGCGTGATCGGGTTGACGATCATCCCGCTCTCCGAGCGCTTGACCCGGTCCACTTCCGACGCCTGCTCCTCGACGGAGAGGTTCTTGTGGATGATGCCGATGCCGCCCTGCTGCGCCATCGCGATCGCCAGCCTGGACTCGGTGACGGTGTCCATCGCCGCGCTGAGCAGCGGCACGTTGACCCGGATGTTGCGCGTGACCCATGACGTCACGTCCACGGCGCTCGGCAGCACGTCGGAATGCTGCGGCACCAGCAGGATGTCGTCGAAGGTCAGCGCCGTGGAGAGCCCCACTCCGATCTGGTCAGTCGTCAGTACGCCGGTTGGAGAGTCCATGCTAGGGTCGTCCTCAAATGAAAAGGGCAGCAAAACGTTCTGCTGCCCCGCGCGTCCTTGCTCCTGGTGAGTGCCCGCTGCCCGGTACGCACCGTTATGCGCCATGGCACTTCTTGTACTTCTTGCCGCTGCCGCAGGGGCACGGGTCGTTGCGCCCGACCTTCGGCTCGTCTCGTTTCACCTGCCGCACCACGTCGTCGCCGCCGCTGCGGGCCGGCCGCGGGAGCCTCGCCGTTGCCCGAGCCGCCGCCGCGCATGGCGCCGAAGGGTGAGGGCGGCGGGGCCGACGACGGGCCGCTGAGCGTGAGCTGCAGGGGGCGTCGCGGGGCCACCGTGCCGGGCCGGGGCCAGCGCCTGGCCGCCCTCGGTCACCACCGGCGTCAGCCGCCACAGGTACCGGACGATCTCCTCTTCGATCCGGTCCTTCATCGCGGAGAACAGCTCGAAGCTCTCCTTCTTGTACTCGACGAGCGGGTCGCGCTGGCCGTAGCCGCGCAGGCCGATGCCTTCCTTCAGATGGTCGAGGCTGTACAGGTGGTCTTTCCACTGTGCGTCGACGATCTGGAGCATGATGTCGCGCTCGACCCGGCGGAGGATCTCGATCGTCGATCAGTCTGTTCCTTGGCCTCGTACTTGTGGATGATCGGCACCCACAGCGCGTCGGCGATCTCGTCGGCCTTGAGACCTTCGAGCTGGGTCGAGTCGAGATCCGCGACGTCGAGTCCGTAGATTTCCGCGACGGCCGTCTTCAACGCGCCGTAGTCGCGTTCTTCGACGTCGATGTCGGGCCCGGCGTAGATGTCGACCGTGCTGTCGAGCAGCTCCTCCGCGATGGTGATCAGGTACTCGCGGCTGTCGACTTCCTCCTCCTCGGTGATGTGGATCTTGCCTTCGAGCACCTCGCGGCGCAGCGCGTACACGCTCTCGCGCTGCTTGTTCATCACGTCGTCGTATTCGAGGAGGTGCTTGCGGACGCTGAAGTTCTGCGCCTCGACCTGCTTCTGGGCGCGCTCGATGGCCTTGGTGACCATCTTGTGCTCGATCGGCACGCCTTCTTCCATGCCGAGCCGCTGCATCAGGCCGGCGATGCGATCCGAGCCGAAGATGCGCATCAGATCGTCTTCGAGCGACAGGTAGAAGCGCGACGAGCCCGGGTCCCCCTGGCGGCCGGCGCGGCCGCGCAGCTGGTTGTCGATGCGGCGCGCCTCGTGGCGCTCGGTCGCGATGATGTGCAGGCCGCCGACGCCCACGACGTCGTTGTGCTCGGCGTCGGTCTGGGCCTTGAGCGCGTTGAAGATGCGCTCGTACTCCTGGCGCGGCACGCGATAGAAGTTGTCGAGGTGATAGAAGTAGACGAACTCGTCGTCGTCGACGAACTTCGCTTCGGCTTTCGGCAGTTTCTGCGCGATCTCGTCGCCGAGGGTCTGCTGGCGCGCCATGAACTCGGGGTTGCCGCCGAGGAGGATGTCGGTCCCGCGGCCGGCCATGTTGGTGGCGATCGTGACCGTCGCCTTGCGACCCGCCTGCGCGACGATCTCGGCTTCCTGCGCGTGGTACTTGGCGTTGAGGACCACGTGCTTGATGCCGCGCAGCTTGAGCAGCTTCGAGAGCCGCTCCGACTTCTCAATCGAGACCGTGCCGACGAGGACCGGGCGGCCCTGCGCTCTGCTGCTCGATGATGTCGCCGACGATCGCCTCGAACTTCTCGCGCTCGGTCCGGTAGACGGTGTCGGGCTCCTCGATGCGCCGCAGGACGCGGTTGGTCGGGATGACCATCACGTCGAGGTTGTAGATCTTGCCGAACTCCTCCGCCTCGGTGTCCGCCGTGCCGGTCATGCCGGACAGCTTCTTGTACTTGCGGAAGTAGTTCTGGAAGGTGACGGTCGCGAGCGTCTGGTTCTCGCGCTCGATCTTGACGCGTTCCTTCGCTTCGACCGCCTGGTGCAGGCCGTCGCTCCACCGGCGCCCCGGCATGAGCCGGCCGGTGAACTCGTCCACGATCACGACGCCGCCGTCCTTGATCATGTAGTCGACGTCGAGCTTGAAGAGCGTGTGGGCCCGCAGCGCCTGGTTGATGTGGTGGAGCAGCGGCATGTTGACCGGGTCGTACAGGCCGCCCGGCTGGAGGCGATGCGCGAGCATCTGCTCGGACTTCGCCATGCCGCTTTCCGTCAGCGTGACGGTCTTGTGCTTCTCGTCGACGATGTAGTCGCCGGTCTTCTCGAGCTCCTCGCGCTCCTCGGCCTTGACGTCGCCGCGCGTCACGGCGCCGGGCGTGAGCCGCGGGATGATGCGATCGACCTCGTTGTACAGCTCGGTCGATTCCTCCGCCGGCCCCGAAATGATCAGCGGCGTCCGCGCTTCGTCGATCAGGATGCTGTCGACCTCGTCCACCACCGCGAAGTTGTGCCCGCGCTGCACGTAGTGCGCGAGATCGAACTTCATGTTGTCGCGCAGGTAGTCGAAGCCGAACTCGTTGTTCGTCCCGTAGGTGATGTCGGCGCCGTAGGCGACCTGACGCTCCTGGTCGTTGAGGTCGTGCTGGATGACGCCGACGGTCATGCCCAGGAACCGGTAGATCCGGCCCATCCATTCCGAGTCGCGCCGCGCCAGATAGTCGTTCACCGTGACGACGTGGACGCCCTTGCCTTCGAGGGCGTTGAGATAGACAGGCAGGGTGGCGACGAGCGTCTTGCCTTCGCCCGTCTTCATCTCGGCGATCTTCCCGCGGTGGAGCACGATGCCGCCGATGAGCTGCACGTCGAAGTGCCGCATGTTCAGCGTGCGGAGGCCAGCCTCCCGCACCACGGCAAACGCATCGGGCAGGAGATCGTCGAGCGTCTCGCCGTTGGCGAGGCGGGTCCGGAACTCGGCGGTCTTGTCGCGGAGCTGGTCGTCGGACAGCCGCTGGATGTCGGCTTCCTTGGAATTGATTTCGGCGACGACCGGCCGCAGCTTCTTCAGGTCACGCTCGTTCTGCGTGCCGATTACTTTCGCCAGGAGCGTATCAACAATCATCGGGCACTGATCGAATCAGGATATCCAGTAAGTTTACTACAAGGGGCTTCGGGGCTTCAGGCTTGGGGCTCGGGGGCTCGAGGCTTCAGGCTTGGGGGCGCTCGGGGCGCTGCCTCAGGCCCCAAGTCCGAAGCCCCAAGCCCCTTCAGGGGTTGCGGCCGGCGAGAAGCCTGAGTGGATTGGTCAGATGCTGGTTGACCAGGATCTCGTAGTGCAGGTGCGGGCTGGTCGAACGGCCGGTCGAGCCTACGTAGCCGATGACATCGCCGCGGTGAACCTGCTGACCGCTCATCACCGCGAAGCGCGACAGGTGTCCGTAGCGTGTCGCGATGCCGTAGCCGTGGTCGATGACCACCAGCTTGCCGTAGCCGCCGTTCACGCCGGCGCTGGTGACGGTGCCGTCGGCCGTCGCATGGACCGGCTGGCCATAGTCGGCCGAGATGTCGAGCCCGGGATGAAAATCGGTTTCGCCGTTGAACGGATCCCGCCGATTGCCGAACGGTGAGGACAGCCAGCCCGCCACGGGCCAGATGGACGGCGTGGCCGCGGCCAGCGCCTGACGCTTCTCGACGCCGCGTCGAACGCTGTTGAGCCGCTCTTCAATCACTCCGAGGAGGTCGCGCAGCACGCCGAATGCATTGTCGGGTGACCCGAACGCACCCCCCAGCACCGGCACGGCCACCGATTCGCCGTCTCCGCCGCCCATGGCGCGCGACTTGACGATGGCGGGCAGCTTGTCCATCGCACGGCTGACCTCCGGATCGACCGCCGAACGCACGCCGAGCTCGTCAACCGCCGACTCGAGTGCGGAAATCTGCCCGGTGAGCTGACTGGTGGCTTCCTTGTAGCTGGCGTTCTCCATCTCGAGCACGGCAGTCGACCGTCCGAGCTCGTCGATCGCGCTCTGCGCACTCCAGCGCGCGCCGAGCCCCATGAGGACCGGCAGGGCGAAGAGAAACGCCACCACCGCCAGCGTCGGCTTCACCGAGAGGGTGAAACGGCGAACGACACCGGTGGACCGGTCAGCGACAACGATGGAGTACCGCTTCGAAGCCAAGCCCCTCCTATACCTTCCCGGATCCCCGGGGAGCCCTGCCATACGTTCGTTCTGCCGGATCATGGGACTCTACCACAGGAAACGTCCGGACAGAACCCCTGGCCGGGCGCCGGCTGGGCTGGCCCGGTCCGGACAAGCGCTGGCACCGCGCGGGGCGCTGGTCCCTGAGCGCAGCGAGGTGGCGACCGGCGGCGCGACGCGGCGAGCAGGTGTGCACGTTCCCGTCCGACGTAGTGCGGTGAGGCCAATCCGGAAGGCCGCTGACGCCGGACGCTCCGTCAGTCGCCCCTGAACTGGAGCGCTTCGGCAAGATGATCGCCGTGGACCGTTTCTGCGCCCTCGAGATCCGCAATCGTCCGGGCGACCCGGAGCACCCGATCGTGGCCGCGCGCGCTGAGCGCCAGCCTGGCGAGCGCCGCATCGAACATCCGGCGGGCCGGGGCGTCGAGCGCGGTCCGCGCGCGAAGCCGCCGCCCCTGCAGTCGTGCGTTGAGCGTGCCGTCCCGCGCCATCTGGCGCGTGCGGGCCGCGATCACGCGGGCGCGTACGGCGTCGGATGACTCGCCGCCCGACGAGTGGATCAGATCGCGCGCGGGGAGGGCCGTCACACCGACCGTCAGATCCATGCGGTCCCGCAGCGGCCCGGACAGGCGAGCGGCGTAGCGCGCGACCTGCAGGGGCGAACAGCGGCACGGCCGCACGGCGTCCCCCAGGAAGCCGCACGGGCACGGGTTCATCGCGCCGATCAGCATGAAGCGGGCGGGGAAGGCGACCGTCCGCATCGCCCGCGCGATGCGGACCGTGCCCTCCTCGAGCGGTTGCCGCAGCACCTCCAGCACGTGACGGCTGAATTCAGCCATTTCGTCGAGAAAGAGCACGCCGTGATGCGCGAGGCTGATTTCTCCCGGCCGCGGCGATGTCCCGCCGCCGACGAGCGCCACGTCAGAAATGGTGTGATGGGGCGCCCGGAACGGGCGGTCAAGCACCAGGCCGGCACCGCTCGACAAGAGGCCGGCGACCGAGTGAATCGACGTGACCTCCAGCGCCTCGTCGAAGGTCAGCGGCGGCAGCACACCAGCCACCCGGCGCGCCATCATGGTCTTCCCCGACCCGGGGGGGCCGACCATCAGGGCGTTGTGGCCCCCAGCCGCCGCGATCTCCAGCGCGCGGCGCGCCAGCGCCTGGCCGTGCACGTCGCCAAAGTCGCCCGCGTGCGGCGCCGGCGGCGGCGCCGGGGCAGGCTCGACCTCCTCGTTCGCCTCGAAGGCCGCCGGATCGTTCAGTGCGCCGATCGCCTCCGTGAGCGAGCGCACCGCGAACAGGCGGAGCCCTTCGACGACCGCCGCCTCGGCGCGGTTCGCCCGCGGCAGCAGGAGTGCGGTGCACAGCTGCCGGCGCGCGGCCGCGGCAATCGGCAGCACCCCCCGGGCCGCCTGGATCCCTCCATCGAGCGACAACTCTCCGAGCAGCAGGACGTCGTCCACCTGCCGCCGCGCAATCAGGCCAGAGGCGGCGAGCACGCCCAGTGCAATCGGCAGGTCGAATGAGGCACCCGCCTTGCGCAGGTCGGCGGGCGCAAGGTTGACGGTGATCCGTTCCGCCGGAAACTCGAACCCCGAATTGCGGATGGCGCTGCGAACCCGGTCGCGGCTCTCGCGCACGCTCGCGTCGGGGAGGCCGACCATGTTGAAAGCGGGAATCCCGAAGGAGACGTCCACTTCGACCTGGACGGGACAGGCCTCGATCCCGAACACGGCCGCGGTGCGGACGCACGCGAGCATGCGTGCGGGACGTGCAAGCCGCGGTGCGGTCGGATCTATTGGGATTTCAGCGGGGCCAGGGACAAATGTGGCAGAAACAGCAACACGGGAACAGGACTGGTTCTGAAGAATATGTGTTCTTCGCGCCCTTGGGGGCGCCGTCAGCCCGCCTACTGGTGGATCTTCAGCCGCGCGCCGATGCTCAGTGCGCTGCTGCGCAGCTTGTTCCAGCTCGTGATCTCGGCGACCGTCGTGTTGAAGAGGCGCGCGATCCTCGAGAGCGTGTCGCCTCGCTTCACCTGGTAGGTGATGATCCGCGGCCCGGACCGCGCCGGCGACGGGACGGTCGCCGTGCCGCTCAGCGAACGCGACGCGACCTCGGCCGGAACGGCGCGTTCGGTGTTCGTGGCCAGCAGAAGCGCCGGCGGCCTCGGAATGATCAACTCCTGGCCGGCTCTGACGCGCGACCGGGTGGACAGGCTGTTGGCTTCCGCGAGGTCCACGCGGCTCACCTTCAACTTGCGGGCGATGCTGAGGAGCGTTTCGCCCCTGCGCACCGTGTGCCACTTCAGGGCCGTGAAATCGGCCGGCGAGGCCTCCGCAAGGTGGGACTGGAGCACGGGGCCCGTGCCAGGGGGAACCTTGAGCTGGAACTCGGGATACTTGATCGGCGTGGTCCACCGGCGCAGCTCGGGATTGAGCGCCTGGATGTCGTCGATGGACGTCCCGGTCCACTCGGCGACCCGCCGGAGATCGACGGCGCGCGGCACCGGCACCTTGTCGTAGGTGATGGGATCCTGCGAGGTGATATCGAAGCCGGTACTGAACCGGGTTCCGCGCGACGATAATCGCGGCGAGAATCAGCGGCACGTACTCGCGAGTCTCCTTCGGCAGGTACTTCGCGTTGCGCGACATCTCCCAGAAATCGTCGGTGTCGGACTTCTTCATCGCTCGTTGGAGGCGCCCGAGGCCGCCGTTGTACGCGGCGAGCACGAGGTTCCAGTCGCCGTTGAACATCTTGTGCAGCGTCTTCAGGTATTTGGCGGCCGCGACGGTGGCTTTTTCCGGATCCGATCGCTCATCGATGAACCAGTCGTGTTTCAGGCCGTTTTCAATGGCGGTGGCCTTCATGAACTGCCACGGACCCTTGGCGCTCGCCTTGGACACCGCGTTGGTCTTGAAGCCGCTCTCGATAATCGGAATGTACGCGAGATCGAGCGGCAGCCCTTCCGCGCGGAACACGTCCTGGATCATCGGGAGATACTTCGTGCCCCGTGTAAGGCTCTCGGTGATGTAGTCGCGCAGGCGTCCCCGGAACAGCTCGACATAGGAGAGCACCCGCTCGTTTTCCGGAATCGGAATGTCGTGGAGGTTGGCGGCGAGATCTTCCCTGACCGCCTCGGTGGTCGTCTTGTCGGCGGCCGGCCTGGGGAAGGTCGCGATCTTCAGCAGCTCGTCGATTGCCGCGGGTTCGTACTTCTTTTCGACGAAGCCGTCGCCCTGCGCGAGGGCCAGCACTTCGAAGGCGTTGATCCGATCGACCAGCCGATCGAAATGCTCCCTCAGCCGCGCATCGGTCCGGGCCCCGTAGGGCGATTCGAGCAGCACGTCCACCGCCCGATCGAAGTCGCTGCGCGCGCGCTCGAGGTGGCCCATCTTCAGCTCACGCTCGCCGGATTCGAAGTGCTTCTGTGAGGCGCTGATGAGGGCGGCGATGGGATCGACAGGCGGCTCCGGCGCCGGGACGACGACAGGCGGCGCGGGCGGGGCCGGCGGGACGACCGGCACCTGCGGCCTGGGGTTCGAGCCGCAGGCGGCCACCGCGAGACTGATAGCCGCCAGTGCCGGCAGCCACGCACGAGTCCTCATGCTGGGTACTCCCGCAGGAGCAGTCGGCGAACGCATGTGCCTAGCACTGCAAGCCGAATGCCCCCTTGAGGTCACCGTCCCGCGGGGGTGACCGTTATGCGTAATCCGGCGCGTGCGGCGGCGCGCTCGCAGACCGGGGTATCCTGTTCGATTGTCGCGAAATCCGAACGCTTGCTGGGAGGTTGTCAGCATACCACCGGCCGCGCCGGCAGTTCAACCCCTAAGCCCAGCGCCGTCAACGGGAAACGGCTGCCGAAAATCCCTCACCGCGGCCAGCCGGACTGCACGAAAATCCGATGCTGCTCGCCGAGGTCGCGCGCCGCCGGAGTCACGATGGTTCGCTCTCCAATTACAATTTTGTGTTCCTGCCGCACCGCCTGCCGCACGTCGTCTTCACAGACGAATTCCGCCGGTTTCTCGACCTGCCCCGGGCCGGATGCTGGTCCGGCACCTCGGTCGCCATCCGCGGGTCGGGTGCCGGCTGCTGATGCCGCCGGCCCACTCGAAGCCGCCGGGGGCGCGTAGCCGCGAGCGGCCAGGAAATCGTCGATGCGACGGGCCAGCGACGCCGCCGGAATGCCACCCGGCATCCGCGCCTGTGCAGGGGCCTGCGGCAGTGGGGCGGCGGCCGTTGCCGCCGGCAGGTCCCGGCGCACGGCGACCGGGTGCGTTTCATACGCCAACCGCTTGATGTTCAGCAGATGGCGCGGTGAGATGTTGTCCGAGGTGATGTTGCCGCCCCAGCCGCCGCATCCGAGGGTCATGGCCGGGTCCAGACTCGTGGTCAGCCCGATTGAGCCGAGCGTCGTCGGCGTGTTGACCACGATCCGCGAAGCCGGTTTCTGGAGACCGAACTGAAGGATGACCTCTTCGTTGCGCGAATGGATGCCCAGCGTGTGCCCCATCCCGCCGTACCGCAGGATCTGTTTGCACCGCTCGCAGCCTTCCTTCCAGTCCTGCACGACGTAGAACGACAGGACGGGGCAGAGCTTCTCGATCGAAAGCGGGTAGTCGCGTCCCACGCCGGCCAGTTCCGCGATGAGGACGCGCGTGCCGGGTGCGACGCTGATGCCGACCTGTTCGGCGATGTAGGTCGCCAGCTTGCCGACGAACGCCGGGTTCGGGAGCCGCTGCGGCGTCACGAGCGCGCGGCCGAGCAGGTCGATCTCCGGCGCCGACAGGAAGTGCGCGCCGTTGACGACGAACTGCCGCTTCACCTCGTCGACGAGCGGCGCATCGACCACGACGGAATTCTCGGACGAACAGAGCAGGCCGTTGTCGAACGTCTTGCCGGTCACGATGTCGCGCACCGCCTTGACGACGTCCGCGCTCCGTTCGATGTAGGCCGGGGCGTTTCCGGGGCCGACGCCGTAGGCGGGCTTGCCGGCGCTGTAGGCCGCCCGGACGAGGCCCAGCCCGCCCGTGGCGAGGATCACGGCAACCTCGCGCGCCTTCATCAGTTCCTGCGTGCCCTCCAGGGTGACCGTCGTCATCCAGTTGATCGAGCCGTCGGGCGCGCCGGCGCGCCGGGCCGCCTCCCACATGATTTCGGCCGCGCGGGTGATGCAGCGAACCGCCGAGGGATGCGGACTGAGGACGATGGGGCACCGCGCCTTGATCGCAATCAGGATCTTGTAGAGCGCCGTGGATGTCGGGTTCGTGGTGGGAATGATTGCGGCGACAACGCCGAACGGCTCGGCGATTTCGACGATCTTGCGATCCTCAATCCGGGCGACGACCCCCACCGTCTTCATGGGGCGGATGAACCGGTAGATTCGCTCGGAGGCGAAGAGGTTCTTCTGGATCTTGTCGGCGACGACGCCGTAGCCCGTCTCTTCGCACGCCAGGCGGGCGAGCGTTTCGGCTTCCGGCGTGGCGGCGGCCGCCATCGCGTCGACGATGGCGTCGATGCGCTCCTGGGAGAACTCGGCGAGCGCGGGTGCGGCGGCCCTGGCGCGGCGCGCGAGGGTCCGCGCTTCGCTGATCGACGCCAGGTCGCGATCGGTCTGGGCCGTGGGCTGAGCCATCAGTGGCCGGCAGAAGCGTTACGACGCCTTGGCGTCCTTCACCTTGGGCAGGATCTTCTCGACCTCGGTGTGGGGGCGCGGAATGACGTGGACGGACACCAGTTCGCCGACGCGCCGCGCCGCGGCTGCGCCGGAGTCTGTCGCCGCCTTGACCGCGCCGACATCGCCGCGGACGAACACCGTCACGTAGCCCGCGCCGATGTATTCCTTGCCGACCAGCACGACGTTGGCGGCCTTCACCATGGCGTCGGCCGCCTCGATGGCGCCAATCAGCCCCTTCGTTTCGACCATCCCAAGAGCTTCGAGTGACATTCGACCTCTACCGTACGTCTGCGCCCGGTCCGGACCGGAAGCTTCGACCGTTTCCGTTGACTGCATTCCGGCTGGTTCCGGGGACCTTCATGATGGCCGGAATCGGGCCGATGCGCGTTGACGCTAGCATATTGCAGTACGCCCGACAACTGCGGTACCATTCGCGCGGTTTCAGCGTGCACCGTCGGGTCCGGCCACGGCCGGACGCCTGGCATCATCCGGAAGAATTCCGCGATTTCGTTCACAGCAGACATGAAAATGCGCAGTCTCTCTGTTCTCGCGTGCGCGCTCGCCCTCGCGGCGGCGGCGTGCGGCGGGAAGAAGTCCACCGAGCCGCCGGTTGCGACCGCGTCGCTGTCCCTGAACAAGGACCGGGTCGCCATTGGCAGTCCGGTCTCGCTCGCCTACAAGTTCGTCGTGGCCCCGAACGGCGCGATCGACGGCGACTACACGGTCTTCGTCCACGTCCTCGACCCCGACGGAGAGCAGCTCTGGACCGACGACCACGATCCGCCCACCCCGACCTCGCAGTGGAAACCCGGGCAGACGATTGAATACACCCGCACGAGGTTCGTGCCGAACTACCCGTATATCGGCGAGGCCATCGTCCGCCTCGGCCTCTATCAGCCGTCGACCGGCAAGCGCCTGGCGCTCACCGGCGAGGACGCCGGGCGCAAGGAATACGTCGTTACGAAGTTCCAGCTGCTGCCCCAGTCGGAAAACGTGTTCCTCATCTACAAGGACGGCTGGCACCCGGCCGAGGTGCCGGCCAGCGACCCGGCGGCCGAGTGGCAGTGGACCAGGAAGACGGCCACGCTTTCGTTCAGGAATCCCAGGAAGGACGTGACGTTCTATCTGGAGTGGGATGCCCGGGTCGATCTCTTCACGCCGCCGCAGCAGGTCACGCTCCGCATCGGCGGCCAGACGGTCGGCGCGTTCGCGGCCGATTCGAAGAACCCGAAGCTCCTGACGTTTCCGATCTCGACGGCCCAGCTGGGGCCGGCGGACATGACGGAGCTGGTCATCGACGTGGACCGCACCTTCACGCCCGGCGGCGCGGACACGCGCGAGCTCGGGATTCGCGTATTTCACGCCTTCATCGAGCCCAGGTAGACGACCTGCCCGCCCGGCCGGCCACGGCGGTGGCGGCCGGGACGCCGCCGGGGCGCGACGAGCTACCTGTTCTGTAGCGATTCTGGACAGCCGTCGCTCCGGATGGTAGACTAACGGCTTCCCAATGCTTTTACGAGTTCGAGTCTGTCTTTTCGCGGTGATTCTTGCCCTGGCCGCGACGGCGGCGCCGGCGTCCGCCGAAATCATCGTCCTGACCTCCGGTCGAACGCTCTCCGTGAAGAGCCATCGCCTGGACGGGGATTCGATTGTCCTGTCGCTCCGAAGCGGCGGGGAAGTCACCTGCGATCGGTCCCTGGTGGACAAGATCGAGCCCGACGAGGTGCCGTATCCCGAACCGCCTGCGCCCGCCGAGGCTGCCGGCGTCCCGGACCCGGATCTCTCGGTCCTCGACTCCACGCCGTACGGCGAGATCATCGCGAGCCTGTCGGAGACGCACGGCGTCAACCCCCTGCTGGTCCGCGCGGTCATCCAGGTCGAATCGGGCTACCGTCCGAAGGCGCGTTCCCGCAAGGGAGCCATGGGGCTCATGCAGCTGATGCCCGCGACGGCCCGGGAATACAAGGTTCGAAACCCCTTCGAGCCCAAGGCGAACATCGAAGCGGGCATCAAGCATCTCAAAGCGCTCATCGACCGGTTCGACGGTCTCGATCTCGCCCTGGCGGCCTACAACGCGGGGGAAGGGGCGGTCGAGAAGTTCAAAGGGATCCCGCCGTACCGCGAGACCCGCAACTACGTGACGAAAATACTCGCCCTCGCGGGGCTTCGCTGACGCCCGCGCCTCCGACCAGTCCCTGATTCCGCCTGGATCCCCCGAAAAGGCCGTCTCTTCATGGTGTGCCCGGCCGACCTGAGCCGCTGGCGGCGTCCGGCGGCAATCGGACCGGAAATCCGGTCTATTCCCGTCCGGCTGCTGGATTCCCCTGTCTAAGTTCATGCGACCCGTAAGGTTGGGCGGCAGGGCTTGTTATATAATTCGCGGATTGAACGGCCGATAATGTCCACAAAGACAAGATCTTGCGCCGACACGGCGGGGTTTGGCTAAGGCATGGAATTCCGATGCCGTCTCGGTACGCCGGGCGGCGAAATCATCGAAGGCGTGTACGTCGCCGAGAGCGAGGCGCGGCTCCGCCGCGAATTCGAGGAAAAGGGCCTGTACGTGCTCGCGCTCCAGCGGGCCGGGCGCCTCGCGCTGGGATCGTTCGCGCTGCCGCGCCGGGTGAAGATCCGGACGCGGGAGTTCCTTGTCTTCAACCAGGAGCTGGCGACGCTGCTCAAGGCCGGCATGCCTCTGGTCCAGTCGCTCGACATCCTGCGCCGGCGCATCATCAACCCGCTCTTCAAGAACGTCCTGGACGACGTCTACGAGCGCGTCCGCGCGGGCAGTTCGCTGTCCGAGGCGTTCGAGGCGCACGGCGCGCTGTTCCCCGGCATCTACACGGCGTCGCTCATGGCGGGGGAGAAGAGCGGCAGTCTCGAGCAGGTCATCCGGCGCTACGTGGCGTACGTCAAGGTCGTGAGCGGGGTCAAGCGGAAGACGGTGTCGGCCCTGGTCTATCCGGCCATCCTGCTCTGCCTTTCCTGTGTGGTCGTTGGCATCATCGTCCTGCGGGTGGTCCCTGAGTTCGGCGCGTTCTACAAGCAGTTCGGCCGTGAACTGCCGCTCTCGACGCGGATCATCGTCGCGGTCTCCGAGTTCGCGGGTGCGTATTTCCTGCTGCTGGTGCTGGGCCTCGCCGCGCTGGTCGCGACGTTCTGGGCCTGGCTCGGGCGGCCCGGTCATCAGCGCCGATTCGACCGGTGGATACTCGGCATTCCGATGCTGGGGGATATCGCGCTGAAGTTCTCGACGTCCCAGGCGGCGCGGACGCTGGCGACGCTGCTCGGCGGCGGGATTCCGCTCGTGAATGCCATCGACGTGTCGGTGCGATCGATTCAGAATCGGTACATGGCGCACGAGCTCGAGATTGCCGGGCAGCACGTCCGGGAAGGACGGGCGCTCGCGGCGTCGCTGGCCGACAGCGGCGTCTTTCCGGACGTGGCCATCAAGATGGTGGAAGTCGGCGAGCAGACCGGGGCGCTGCAGGAGATGCTGAACAGCCTCGCGGACTTCTACGACGAGGAAATCGACACGAGCCTCAGCCGGTTCATCACGATGGTGGAACCGACGCTGCTCGTCATCATGGGGATCATCATCGCCGGGCTGCTGTTGTCGCTCTACATGCCGCTCTTCCAGTTGTCGTCGGCGATGTCGTGAGACAGGCGCGTTCCAGGGTTCAGGGTTATTGATGAACGGAAAACCCAGCACATCGGTCGCCAACGGCCAGGCCGAGGCGGACCTCTACGTCCCCGGGGCCGACGCGAGCGTCGTCGATCACGCCGCCGAAACGGCCCATGCGCGGCGGCTCGCCGATCGCTACCGGCTGGACTTCGTCGATCTGGGCCAGTTCAGCATCGATCACGAGCTGTTCCGGGCGATCCCGGCCGACCTGATGCTCCGGTACAGCTTCGTGCCGTACCGCCGGGAAGGGGCGTCGCTCGTGATTGTCGTGTCGGATCCGACCGATCTGCCGATGATCGACGAACTGGCGCTGCTGCTGGCGACGCCAATCAGGATCACGGTGGGGACGCCTTCAGCCATCGAGGCGATCCTGAAGAAGAGCGAGAGCTCGCAGCGTGTGCTCGAGGAGGCCACCGAGAGCTTCCAGCTGCAGATTCTGCGTGACGAGGAAGTCGGCGACGAGGCGCTCACCGTCGACAAGCTGACGGCGGATTCGAGCCCCGTCATCCGCCTCGTCGACACGACCCTGTACAGCGCGATCCAGCGGCGCGCGAGCGACATCCACATCGAGACCCAGGAGGACGCGGTCCACGTGAAGTACCGCATCGACGGCGTCCTCCAGGCCGCCATGCGGCCGATCGACAAGCGGTTTCACAGCACGATCATCTCGCGCGTGAAGGTCATGGCCGAGCTCGACATCGCCGAGAAGCGTGTGCCGCAGGACGGCCGCTTCAAGGTTCGGCTCGGCGGGAAGAGCATCGACTTCCGCGTGTCGATCATGCCGAGCGTGCACGGCGAGGACGCAGTCATCCGCATCCTCGACAAGGAATCGATCAGCGAACAGTTCCACGAACTCCGCCTCGACATCCTCGGGTTTCCGGACGACGAGCTGCGGCGCTTCCGCAAGTACATCGCCGAACCGTACGGCATGGTGCTCGTGACGGGACCGACCGGCAGCGGCAAGACGACAACGCTCTATGCCGCGCTGTCGGAAATCAAGTCGATCGAAGACAAGATCATCACGATCGAGGACCCGGTCGAATACCAGCTCCGCGGCATCACCCAGATTCCGATCAACGAGAAGAAGGGGCTGACGTTCGCGCGGGGGCTGCGTTCCATCCTGCGCCACGATCCCGACAAGATCATGGTCGGCGAAATCCGCGACGCCGAGACCGCCCAGATCGCGATCAACTCGGCGCTGACCGGACACCTGGTCTTCACGACGGTTCACGCGAACAACGTGCTCGACGTGCTCGGCCGTTTCCTGAACATGGGGGTCGAGCCCTACCAGTTCGTCTCGGCGCTGAACTGCGTGCTCGCGCAGCGCCTGGTGCGGAACATCTGCGCCCACTGCAAGCGGCCCGCGGTCGTGTCCGAAGCGCAGCTCGTCGAGTCGGCGCTCGACCCATCGCTCCGGCACAGCGGGCTGTTCTTCGAAGGGGCCGGCTGTATCGAGTGCGGCGGGACGGGCTACCGCGGCCGGACCGCCATCTGCGAGCTGCTGGACCTCAGCGACAACATCCGCGAGCTGATTCTCGCGCGGCGGCCGACCTCCGAGATCAAGAAGGCCGCGCGCGAGGAGGGGATGCGTTTCCTCCGCGAGTCGGCCGTCGAGCAGGTGCTCAACGGCGTGACGACGCTGCGCGAAATCAACAAGGTGACGTTCGTCGAATGAGCGGGGCCATGCAGTCTTCCGTGTTCACACGATGGCTGGCGAGCCAGCCGCCCTCGGCCGCGCTCGAAATCGATGCGCGCCGGGTCACGGCGGTCTCCCTCGCGGGCCGCGGCCCTTCGCGGGTGCTCTCCGGCCATGCCACCGCGGCGCTGCCGGCCGGTGCCGTGGAGCCGGCGCTCAACGCGCCGAACGTGCACGACGGCGCGGCGCTGACCGCGGCGGTGCGCACGGTGCTCGACGCGCTGTCGCCACGCCCCCGGCGCGTGGCGCTCGTCCTGCCCGACACCGTCGCCAAGCTGTCGCTCCTCCGGTTCGACAAGGTCGCCCCCAAGGCGCAGGATCTCGAGCAGCTGATCCGGTGGCAGATGCGCAAGGCCACGCCGTTCAAGATCGAGGACGCGCAACTGGCGTGGTTTCCGGGCGCGCGTCTGCCGGAGGGTGGGCGGGAGTTCGTGGTGACGGCCGCGCGGCGGGACATCATCGAAAGCTACGAGCGCGCCTGCGCATCGGCCGGCGCGCACGCCGGGATCGTCGACATGGCGACGCTCAACCTCGTCAACGCGGTGATTGCCGCCTCGGCGCCGTCCGGGGACTGGCTCCTCGTGCACGTCGCGGCCGACTACGCGACGCTGGCGGTCGTGCGCGAACGGGAGCTGATCTTCTTCCGGAACCGCGCCGCGGACGCCGACGAAGATCTCGCGGCGCTCGTACACCAGACCGCGATGTACCACGAAGACCGGCTCGGCGGCGGCGCGTTTGCGCGGGTCGTCCTCGCGGGCGCCTCGTCGCGTGGCGCCGAGCACGCCGACATGCTCCGGCGGAGCGTCGAAGACCGCCTCGGCGCGCGGGTCGAGGCGCTGGACATACGCGGCGCCGTGACGCTTCGCGACCGCATTTCAGTGGCACCCGACCTGCTCGACGCGGTCGCGCCGGGCGTTGGCGTCATCCTCCGGGAGCAGGTGGCCTAGTGCTGCGCACCAACCTCGCCACCCGGCCCTTCTACAACGAACGCGCCGTCCACGTGGCCATGGCGCTGGCCGCCGTCCTCGTGCTGGCGCTCACGGTGCTCAACGTCGTGCGCGTCGTGTCACTCTCGCGCCACAACACGGAGTTGACGTCGCGCACGGGAAGCGAGCACGCCGAAGCGGCCCGGCTGACCAGGGAAGCGGCGGCCGTGCGCAAGACCATCGACCGCGACGGGCTGAACGCGGTGGTCGCCGAGGCCCGCGAGGCCAACGCGCTCATCGATCAGCGGACGTTCTCCTGGACGGCGTTCTTCAACCACCTCGAAGGCACGCTGCCGCCCGACGTGATGTTGACGTCCGTGCGCCCCTCGGTGAAGGACGGCCAGACGCGCGTGGCGATGACGCTGCTTGCGCGGCGGGCCGAGGACGTCGACGAGCTGATGGAAAAGCTCGAGGCGACCGGCGCCTTCGACCAGGTCACGCCGTCGGTGACCGAAAGGACGGAAGCGGGACTCTACCGGGTGCTGGTCGACAGCGTCTACGCGCCGTCAGCCGACGAAAGACCCGAGGCCGCGGTGCCGGCGGCCCAGCGCGGCGCCAGGGATCCGCGAAGCCGGCCCGGCCAGGAGGGCGGCAATGATGCCCGCCGGACGCATCCTCCATGAAGAGCGGCGGCTCATCTGGCCGATCGTCATCGTGCTGCTGCTGAACGTGGCGCTCTTCGCGTTCGTCGTGTACCCGCTGTCGCGGAAGGTCGCCAACGGCGAGCAGGACGCGCAGGCCTCGGCCGCGGCCCTCGCGGCCGCGCGGGGCGACATCGCCGCCGCGCGCGCCACCGTCGTGGGTAAGGGCCAGGCGGATGCCGAACTGCAGAAGTTCTACGCCAACGTGCTGCCGCCTGACATGAGCGGCGCCCGGCGAATCACGTTCCTGCGTATCGATCAGCTCGCCCGCGCGTGCGATCTGCGCCTCGATCGCGAGAACACCACGCAGAAGCCGACGCGTGACAGCAGCCTCGTGAAGGTCACCTACTCCGCGTCACTCTCGGGCGAGTATCGCGACATCCGGCGCTTCATTCACGCGATTGAAACGGCGCCGGAGTTCCTGGTCCTCGAGGGCGTCGAGCTGGCGCAGGGCGAGACGGGGCAGGGGCTGGACGTCAACGTACAGATTGCGACCTACTACCGGACGGGGGGCAATGGAAACTGACACGCCCGCCCGGCCGGCGAACCGGCCCCGTACCTCGCTGCTGGTTGCGCTCGCGCTCGTGGTGGCCTTCGCGGCCGCGGTGAAGCTGTGGCCCGCCGAGCCGCCCGCCCCCGCGGCCGGACGCTCGAGCGCCGGGCGCGCCGCGAAGACAGGGCCCGACGGGATCGATCCGTCCGATCTGGTCGTGCGTCTGGATGCGTTGAGTGAGCCGCGGCCCGTGGCTGGCTGGTTCCGGGCGGAATCCTTTCCGGTTCCAGCCGAAACCGCCGCCGGCACCGCCGCCCGTGGCGCGGCCCGTGCCGCAGGTCGTGGCGCCCCCGGTGCCGACCGGGCCCCCGCCGCCTCCGCCCATCCCGCTGAAGTTCATCGGGACGGTGGAGCCGACCCCTGGCGACCGGGTCGCCGCGCTCAGCGACTGCCGCTACACGTTTCGTGGACGCGAGGGCGACATTGTCGACGGCCGCTATCGCCTCGTGCGGATCGGGGTCGAGTCGATCGTCATGGAGTACCTGGATGGCCGCGGCCGGACGACGATTCGGCTGAACGGCCAGGAATGCGTCTCGAGATAGCGTTGACCGTGCGCCGGCTCGAGGCCGGACGCTCGTCCCTCTGAATGGAGTGCCCGTGTTGAAGCACAGGCTGATCGTGTTCGTCGTGCTGAGTGTGATGGTGTCGGGTTGCGCCGCGGGCCGCGCGTTCCGCAAGGGACAGGAAGCGGAGCGGGTGGGCGACTTCGATACCGCCGTGGCCGAATTCACCCGGGCCGTGCAGGAAGATCCCACCCGGGCCGAGTTCCGGATCTCGCTCGAGCGCGCGACGCAGAACGCCTCGCGCGAACACATCGTCAAGGCGCACGAACTGGAGCTGACCGATCAGCTCGATGGGGCGCTTCTCCAGGTACAAGCGCGCGGTCGAGCTCGACGCGACGAATCGTCTCGCCGCGTCGAAGGTCGCCGAGCTCGAAAAGACGATCCGCGACCGCATCGAGGCGTCGCGTCCGCGCCCGGCCATCGAGAAGATGCGCGCGGACGCGCGCGCGCAGGCGATGCCGCTTGCTGAATCCGGCGTCGCGGCAGCCCATCAAGCTCAATTTCAACAACGCGAGCCTGAAGGACATCCTCAACTTCCTGGGTACCCAGAGCGGCATCAACATCACGTACGACCCGCTCTGGCGCGACAAGGCCTACACGGTCACGCTCGAAGGCGTGACGCTCGAGGAGGCGCTCCAGCAGATCCTGTCGGCGAACCAGTCCTTCTACAAGGTCGTCAATCCGAAGACGATTCTCGTCGCGGACGACACGGCGGCGATGCACCAGAGAGTACGACGAGATGGTCATCCAGGTGTTCTACATCTCGCACGCGGACGTTGCCGAGCTCGCGCAGACCCTCAATACCGTCATGCGACTCTCGACGATGCCGGTCCAGCCGACGCTGCTGCCGAACAAGACGGCCAACACGATTACCGTGCGCGCGACCTCGCAGGTCATGGACGTCATCGAGCGCGTCATCCGCGCCAACGACAAGCCGCGCGCGGAAGTGATCATCGACGTGCAGATCCTCGAAGTGAACAGGAAACGGACCAAGCAGCTCGGGCTGAACCTGAACAGCTACTCGCTCGGGCTGACGTTCTCGCCGGAAGTGGCGCCGCCCAACACCGGCGGGCGGTGGCGGGTGATATCGGCGTCACCAATCCGCCTCCGTTCAACCTGAACACGATCAGCCAGGGCGTCAGCACGGCGGACTTCTATCTGAGCGTCCCGGCCGCCATCGTCCGCTTCCTGGAGCAGGATTCGCACACGAAGCTGATTGCCAAGCCGCAGCTGCGCGGCGCGGAGGGCACGAAGCTCACGCTGAATCTCGGCGATCAGATCCCGGTGCTCTCGACCGTCTTCGGCGTCGCCGCAGCCGGGGGCGTCGCCAGCGTCCCGCAGTCGTCGTTCAACTACAAGGACGTCGGCGTCAACATCGAGATGACGCCGCGCGTGACCTACGAGGGGGACATCATCCTCGACGGCTTCTCGGTCGAGAGCAGCGCGCTCGGCCCCGACATCAGCGTCGCCGGACAGAGCGTCCCGTCGTTCAGCTCGCGGAAGGTCACGACTAAACTGCGGCTGCGGGAGGGGGAGTCGACGCTCCTGGCCGGACTGCTCCGCGACGAGCAGCGGAAGATCCTGACCGGGTTCCCCGGCGTCATGCGCGTGCCGATTCTGCGGTCGCTGTTCGGCTCGACCAGCGACGAAGTGAACCAGTCCGACATCGTGATGCTGCTGACGCCGCACATCGTGCGGACGCACGAGCTGACCACCGAGGATCTCGCGCCGATCTACATCGGCACGCAGACCAACATCGGACTTGGCGGGCCGCCGCCGCTCATCGCCCCGCCGCCCGAGGCGCCGCCGCGGCGGCGCCCCCGGCGCGACGCCCGCGCCGGCCGGCGGAACGGCGAATCCACCGGGAGGCGTGCCGCCGACCAATCCGCCGGTGCCGCCAGGGACGTCGCCTGTGCCGACGCTCGTCAGCCCGCTGCCGGCGCCGCCCGCCGCGCTGCCCGCGACGCCGCCTCCAGCGACGACGCCCCCGGCGGTCACGCCGCCGCGCGACGTGACGGCGGAGCCTCCGGCGGCTCCCGCGGGGACCCCGCCGGGGACGCCGGCGCAGGTGATCGTCACGCCGCCGGGCACCGAGTTCCGGATCGCCGGCGGGCCCTATACCGTGCCGGTCTCGGTCAACAACGCCTCGCGTATCTCGACGCTGACGCTGACCGTGACCTACAACCCGAACGTGCTGCGCGTGCGGACGGTGCAGGACGGGACGTTCATGCGCCAGGGCGGGGTGGTGGCCACTTTCACGCCGCGCATCGACGCATCCGCCGGCCGCGTTGACATCGTCGTCGCGCGCACGCCGGACCAGACGGGCGCATCGGGCGCCGGCTTGCTGGCCGCGCTGATCTTCGACGCCGTGGGCCCGGGCGGTTCCGTCATTCAGGTCAGCGGCGTGGCGAATACGCCGGAAGGCACGCCCATTCCGCTCGCCTTCAGTCCCGTCACCGTGACGGTGCGGTGACGGATGGAAAATGGAAAAGGGCGAAGGGTAGATGGTAAAGGGTGAGGGCTAGCGACGTGCGGCTCCGGAATGCGCGTGGGTTCACGTTCATCGAGCTCCTGGTGGTGACGACCCTGCTCCTGATCCTCGCCTCGGCGGTGATGCCGCTGGCGAAGGTCACGATGCAGCGCCAGCGGGAGGCGGAGCTGCGCCGGTCGCTGCGCGAGATGCGCACGGCCATCGACAAGTACAAGGACGCGGTGGACAACGGGCTCATCAGCAACCTGGACGTGAAGGTCGGGAGCGAAGGCTATCCGCCGGAGCTCGAGACGCTGGTGGAAGGCGTGTCGGTCGCCAACGATGCGACAGGACGCAAGTTGAAGTTCCTTCGGCGGATTCCCCTGGACCCGATGACGAACTCGACCGAGTGGGGGCTCCGCGCGTACGGCGACAGACCGGATTCCACCTCGTGGGGCGGGAGCAACGTCTACGATGTCTACTCGAAGTCGGACGGCACCGCGCTCGATGGCACCAAGTACAAAGACTGGTAGGGGTGACCTGTGAAGGCTGAACTTCCGGCGTTGCGCAGACCCGCTCGAGCGTGGATTTCGCGCGGGCGTTGCGTCGCGCGCCCGCACGGGGAGCGCGGCTTCACGCTCATCGAACTGCTCGTCGTGCTGGCGCTCATCTCGCTGCTGGCATCGATGGCCGTCGTTCAGTACCGCAACTCGATCCAGCGGGCCCAGGAGAGCGTGCTCAAGACGGACCTGTTCCGGATGCGCGACGCGATCGACCAGTACTACGCCGACAAGAACAAGTACCCGTCCTCGCTCGACGAACTCGTGACGGCCGGGTACCTCCGCAAGATCCCCGAAGATCCGATGACGCAGTCCGCCGACACGTGGCAGACCGTGCCCGCCGAACCGGAGCCAGGCAATACCAGCGCGCAGCCGGGCATCTACGACGTCAAGAGCGGGGCCCAGGGCCAGTCGCTCGACGGTTCGACCTACGCTGACTGGTAGGAGATGTACGGAGCGCGGACCTTTAGGTCCGCGCCAGACCGGGCGCGGACCTGAAGGTCCGCGCTCCGTACGGGCGCCAGTCGCAGACGGTACACCCCTTGCCACGACGCGGGCATGAATTACAGGCGTCCGCCTCGTCTTGCCAGGTTCGACTACCGCGGCAGATATCGCTACAGCCTCACGTCGTGCACGTTTGAGCGGCACGCGTGCTTTCTCCGCGCCGACGTTGTCGTTGCCGCGCGATCGGCGATTCTGCATACTCTCCATGAGCGCGACTTCGAAGAGCTTGCGTACGTCTTCATGCCGGATCACATGCACCTGCTGTTGGAGGGGGTATCGCGGACCGCGGATCTCAAGTCAACCATGAAGGCGGCGCGCATGCGGTCGACGGTGGCGGTCCGGCCACTCGTAGCGATGCCGTCGCTTTGGCAGGATGGGTATTGGGATCGCGTGCTCCGGCGCGATGAGGATGTTGTGGCCGTGGCCGACTACATCGTCCAGAATCCGGTGCGCGCAGGGTTGGTTCAGCGCCCCGAGGACTACCCGTACGTGTTCTCCAGGTACCACGAGACGCTGAAGCGCAATTGCTCCTGATTCTCGCTGCGACCGTACGGAGCGCGGACCTTCAGGTCCGCGCCAGACCGCCCCCCATCCCTCTGAAATCGCGAATCTATTCGTCATCTCGCATTTCAGCTGTCGATCGGCCGCTCTGACGCGGACTCTGACGCGGACCTGAAGGTCCGCGCTCCGTACGGTCGCAGAGTTTCACCGGGTGCCCCTTCGACCACAGATCACACGGATTACACGGATCTCTCTCGGCTGGTTGCGCGTCTGGCACTCGCGAGTGCGTAACAAACGAAGGGGGAGTCGCATTTCGCGGCTCCCCCTTTCGTCTTTCGGCTGTGCGCCGTCCCGCTACGGCTTGACGACCACCGCGGTCTGGCCTTCGCCGCTCGGCCCGGCCGCCGGGACGACTCGGACGGTGATGACCTTGGTGCCGACTCCGGTCCAGCTGACCGTGGCGCGATTGCCCGTGGTAGTCGCGGTCGCCGGAACGGCCGAGGCGCCGCCGAAGTCCCACTCGTAGCGCAGAATGGTCGATGTCGCGCCCGACACGTTCGCGGTCAGGAGCACGATTTCTCCAACGCTCGGGTTGTTGTTCGACGCCGTGATGGTCACCGCGGGCGGCTGGCCCGGCAGGATGGTCACAGCCGTGGACACGGTCTCGGAGAAGCCCGTGGCATCGGTAGCCACGGCCCTCACCTGGTAGGTTCCCTCCGCCGTGTAGGTGTGCTGAATCGTCGTCGAGCCGCTGATCGCGCCCAGCGACTGCTGCGCGCCGTCGCCGAACTGGATGGTGACATCCCTGATATTGGCCGTGTTGGAGATCCCGACTGTGAACGTTGCCGGCACGCCGGCCGAGATGGTCGTTGCCGGAGCGGTCAGGCTGATGCCGGTCCGCGGATTGAGCCCGACGGTGACGGTCGCCGTCTTGCCTGCCACGTTCGCGGTGACGATGGCCTGCTTGGTTGTGGTCAGCGTCGTCGTCGCTACGCCGTTCTGATCGGTCGACGAAGTCGTTGCTGTCAGCGTGCCGGCGTCGGTGGTGAAGGTTACGGGAACGCCGGACAGGCCGCTGCCCGACACGTCTTCGACCCGCGCGGTGATGGTCGCGGTTCCGCCGGAGGCGCCAAGGGTCTGGGGATTTGCGCTGACCAGCACGCGCTCGGCCGCAGCGGCGCCGACCTTGAGATTCTCGAGCTTGCCTGACGCGCCGCCTGAAAACGCCGTGATCGTCGCCGTGCCGCTCTGGCCGTTCGACCTGAATTTGACGCGGACCTGTCCGTTGTTCGTGCGCGCTTCGCTTGGATCGATCGTGCCCAGCGTGCTCGTGAACGACACGAGGGTGCCATTTTGTACCGGCGTTCCGGCGCCGGCGGTCGTCGAAGTAGTGGTGCCCGTGCCCGTCCCGGTTCCCGTTCCGGTTGAGGTCGTGCCGTTTTCGATGACGGTCGCGACAATCTCGACCTCACCGTTCAACGGCACGGTGCTGTTGGCGGCGATGAGCGTAATGACGCTGCCGGTCGGCGCCGTCAGCGGCACCTTGTCGCAGGCAGACGAAAACGCCAACGCCAGCACGGCCGCGAAAGCGGTACAGACGGTGAGCGCGGACCGCAGGCCGCGCGGCTGGGTGTGTGTTACCATAAGTGACGCTAAGGATAATACTCTCATGTATTTAGAGGGTCAAGACGGCCAGCGCGGATACGCGATGGCGGCGCTGCTGGTGGCAATCGGCGTCATGGCCGTCCTGATGACGGCCGCGATGCCAGTGTGGCGGCATGAATCGCAGCGGGAAAAGGAAATCGAAACGATCTTCCGCGGGGAGCAGATTGCCCGCGCCGTCGCGATGTATCGCGAAAAGAACGCCGGCAACTTTCCGTCGAGCATCGATCTGCTGGTCCAGCAACGGTATCTTCGCAGGAAATACAAGGATCCGTTCGCCGAGGACGGCGAGTGGGTGCCGATCGGCGGACTGGCGAATCAACCGCAGCAGCAAGGCGGTCGCGCAG
The DNA here is from genome assembly GCA_963817635.1 of uncultured Acidobacteriota bacterium. Taxonomy (GTDB): domain Bacteria; phylum Acidobacteriota; class Vicinamibacteria; order Vicinamibacterales; family 2-12-FULL-66-21; genus CAWFPR01. The sequence continues at coordinate 83,242 of CAWFPR010000014.1, forward strand.
GCCAGGCGCAGCCGGGACTCCCGCAGCCGAGTCAGGTCGCCGGCATCATGGGCGTGACGCTCAAGGACAAGGGCACCGCCATCGTCGAATACCACCAGGCGACCCACCACAACGAGTGGCAGTTCCTGTTTTCGGGAGCGCGGTCGCGGGCCGGCGCATCGCAAGGAGCCCGGGGCGGCGGTCCTGGCGGCATCAACGGCGGCCAGCCGGGACGCGGACGGCCGGGTGGTCCGGGCGGCATCGGCGGGCCCGGTGGCGGACGGGGTCCCGGCGGCGGACGAGGACCAGGCGGGCGCGGCCCCGGTGGTCGCGGACCGGGAACCGGTCCCGGGCGTGGCACCGGTCCGGGAGGTTTTCCAGGGCGGCGTGGCGGGGGCTAGCAGGTCCACCCGGATATGACAGCCCGAACGATGGGAAAGGCGACATAAATTTTCGTCGTCATTCGTCGAGTCGCTGCGCCAGCGCGAACGCGCACGCGAGCGCGGCCACGCCGAACACCAGGCCTTTCGTCGAATTCCCGAACAGCACGCTTCCGAGCGCGAACAGCGTCGAATAGACGACCGCGATCCCGAGGATCCAGTTGATGAAGCCCGGGCCGAGCCTGACGCTGGCGGGCCCGACGCCAGGACCCGAGCGCGCGGCGATTGCCGTCCAGCCCGGGCCCGCGGGCCGTACCCGCCGGTAGAAGTCGATCAGCTTCGCTTCGGGCTCCGGCCCGGTGGTGAACGTGGCGATGAGCCACACGGCCGTGGTGATACCGACGGTCGTCAGGATTGTCTGCGCGAAGCCCCGCGCGGTTCCCGCCTCGAACACGCCGGCCCACATCAGCCCCAGCGACACGACGAGCGCCGATGACATCGCCGAGATTTCCGACCAGGCGTTGATGCGCCACCAGTACCACCGCAGGATGTAGACGAGCCCGGTGCCGGCGCCGAGGGTGAGCACGAGCTCCCATCCGCCGGTGATCCGGTTCATGAAGTACGTCACGACGATCGACAGCAGCATCGTGATGAACGTCGCCACGCGCGACGCCATGACGTAATGAGCCTCGCTGGCATCTGTCCGCACGAACCTGCGGTAGAAGTCGTTGACGATGTAGCTGGAGCCCCAGTTCATCTGCGTGGCGATCGTGCTCATGTAGGCTGCGGCGAACGATGCCAGGAGCAGCCCGCGGAATCCGACCGGCAGGTAGTCGTTCATCACCTGCACGTAGCCGAATGCCGGATCGACGAGGCCGGTCGCCGGATTCACGACGCCGCCCTTGTACAGCACCAGCGAACAGAGCGCGACGATGATCCACGGCCACGGCCGGAGCGAGTAGTGCGCGACGTTGAACCAGAGCGTCGCCAGCACGCCTTGTCTCTCGTTTCGTGCCGAGAAGATGCGCTGGGCGATGTACCCGCCGCCGCCGGGTTCGGCGCCGGGATACCAGGAGGCCCACCAGTTCACGCCGAGATAGGTCACGAGGGTGACGAACGGCAGCATCCACACGGCGGAACCGTCGGGCCAGAACGACAACGCGCCTGGCCCGAACGGTTCAGTGCCGCCCGCCGGCGTCACAAGGGCGATCCCGTTTCGCAGGGCATCCAGGCCGCCGACGGCGCGCACGCCGAAATACGCGAGCGCGATCGAGCCCGCCATCGCAATCACGAACTGAATGGCGTCGGTCACGACGACACCCCAGAGGCCGGAGAGGATCGAATAGAGGAAGGTGATGCCGAGGCAGAAGCCGAGCGCCTGCCATTTCTGCAGGCCGAGGGTGCCGCTCAGGATCTTGGCCATCCCGAGATTCACCCAGCCCATGATGATCAGGTTGATGGCGAGCCCCAGGTAGAGCGAGCGAAAGGCGCGCAGGAAGGCCGCGGGCCTGCCCGAGTAGCGCAGCTCGACGAACTCGACGTCGGTCATCACTTCGGCGCGGCGCCAGAGTCGCGCGAAGAAGAACACCGTGAGCATGCCGCTCGGCAGCATCGACCACCACAGCCAGTTGCCCGCGACGCCGTTGCGCGACACCATTTCGGTCACCGCCAGCGGCGTGTCGGCGGCAAACGTGGTCGCGACCATGGAGGTTCCGGCCAGCCACCACGGCAGATTGCGGCCCGCCATGAAATACTCGCCCGTACTTTCGCCCGCCCGCCGGTAGTAGAAGAGGCCAATTGCCAGGGAGAGGAGGAAATACGCCGCGATGATGGTCCAATCGAGCGTGGTGAGCGTCATGACGCGGGCATTGTTGCATGAAAACAATCAGCGACAGCGCCGTCACGCGGACCCGTGCCCACCGCGGATCCCGTAGGGGTGGAGGGCGGCGCGGCGACGTATCTCAGCCCGCCGGTTGCTGTCCCTCGAGTTCAGCCACCACCGCGTCGTGGAACGCCGGCCGCAGCGCTCGCAGCGCGTTGTTCGCTCTCGTGGGGTGCACCCGGTTGGTCAGGAGCACCACATAGAAATCACGCTGCCAGTCGATCCACAGCGACGTGCCGGTGAAGCCGGTGTGACCGATCGCGGTCGGCGACATCCGGGTGCCGCACGAGGAGGTCGGAAGCATCGTGTCCCAGCCGAGCGCCCGCGAACTCCCGGGGACGTCGCCGCGGCGGATGAACGCGCGCGCGGTCGGCGGGTGTGCCAGCATCGGCTCGCCGGCAATCGTGTGCAGCATGGCCCGCGCGAAAGCGCCGACCGCCGGTGCGGTGCCGAACAGCCCCGCGTGCCCGGCGGCGCCGCCGAGCGCCCAGGCATTCTCGTCGTGCACTTCGCCGACGAGCGTTCGCCCTCGCCACTCCTCGAATTCCGTGGGCGCCGTGCGCGGCCGCAGCGACCGTGCCGGGTTGAACGTCATGGGGTCGGGGCTCAGCAGCGCTGCCAAAAGCCGGAACTGTGCGGCCAGCGAAGCCGATGGATCGAACGCCCCCCGGCGCGGGCGGCCGCTGCGCGCGTCTTCGATGATGAAGCCGAGCAGGATGAAGCCGAGATCGCTGTACGTCGAACGCGAGCGCGGCGGATATTCGAGCGGTGTCTGGCAGATGGCGGGCTCGAACTCCGCGCGGCCGGTGTGATCGCGGAAGAAGGGGAGGTAGGCGGGCAGCCCGGCGGTGTGTTCCAGGAGGTCGCGAATCGTGACACGCTCGCGGTCGCGCCCACGCCAGTCGTGAAGCCGCGACGCGATCGCCTCATCCAGGTTGAACAGGCCGTCGTCGACGGCGCGCATCGCGAGCGTGGTCGTGGCGATCACCTTGGTGAGCGACGCGAGATCGAAGACGGTCGATTCGGTCGCGGGCGGCGAGTCGGGCGCGTAGGTGAGCGTGCCGAACGACTGTCGCCAGAGCGGTCCGGATCGCCGGCCGACTTCCACCGACGCCGCGGGGAAGGCTCGATCCGCCAGACCGGCGGCAAGGATGGCCGCGGCGCCGGCGAAAGTACTCACGATCTGAGCGCCGACCTCTCCCTGGACTGGTCTGCTGTGAGGCGCGCGGCCAGCCAGCCGATGGTGAACGTGGAAATCGATCCGATGAGCACGTACCACTGCCAGGTGACCGCGGTACCCAGCTTGATCGCGAGCATGATCGCCGACCCGCCCAGGATCCCGGCAAACGCGGAACGCTGGCCGACGGTGCTGAGCGTGCCCAGGAAGAACACGCCGAGAATGACGCCGTTGGTGAACGACGCGATGCCGAGCACCTCGTCAACCACGCGCTTCGACAGCGAGATCGCCACGACCGCGACGGCGATCTGGATCGCGCCGAACACCGCCGTCAGCACGCGCGACGTGTTCAGGTAGTGCCGATCGCCGCGCCGGCCGCCGGTCGCCGGGACGTAGAAATCGTTGACCGCCGCCGCCGACGACGAGTTGAGCGACGAGGACAGCGTCGACATCGCCGCGGCGAAGATGGCCGCGAGCACGAGCCCGACGACCCCTGGCGGCAGGTGGCGGACGATGTAGTAGGGGAAGATGCGATCCCCCTGGATCCGCCCGTCCTGCATGAAGGCCCCGATCTCGCCCGGCGCATACCGGGTGTAGTAGACGAACAGCATCGTTCCGATCAGGAGGAACAGCACGAACTGCGCGAATACGACGACGCCGCTCCAGAGCAGCGCCTTGCGCGCCTCGTGTTCGTTGCTGGCGCAGAAGTAGCGCTGCACCATGAGCTGATCCGTGCCGTGCGTGGCGGTCGTCAGGAATGCGCCGCCGATGACGCCTGACCAGAACGTGTAGTTCTTCGTGAGGCTGACGGTGAAGTCGAAGATCCTGAACTTGCCCGCGGGGCCCGCGATCGCCCGGACCTCCGACCAGCCGCCGGGAATCTCGCGCAGCAGGATGACCGCGGCAATCACCGCGCCGATGAGATACACGACCAGCTGGACGACGTCCGTCCAGATGACCGCCGTCATCCCGCCGTGGTACGTGTAGATCATGGTCGCGACGCCAATCACGGCGACCGAGACGATCAGGATCACGTACGTGGGATCCGCCGCCGGAAACCACGCGCGCGACAGGTCGTCCATCCGCGGCATCGCGCGCAGCACGGCCGCGAGGACGAGCCCCGTGGCGAACAGCCGGAAGCCGTCGGCAAAACTGCGCGTGAGGATGAACACCGCCGAGGCCAGACGCTTGACCGGGCCGCCGAAGCGCTCGCCGAGCAGCTGGTAAACGGTGAGGAGCTGTCCCTTGAAGTACGCCGGGATGAACAGGATCGACACCGCGATGCGGCCGATCATGTAGCCCATTACGAGCTGGAGGAACGTCAGGTTGCCGGTGTAGGCGTAGCCCGGCACGCTGATGAACGTGACCGTGCTGGTCTCGGTCGCGACGATGGACCCCATGATCGCCCACCAGGGAATAGTCTTGCCCGATACGAAGTAGTCCTGGATCGTGTGGTGCGACTTCGAGAAGTACGCGCCAAAGGCCACGATGCCGGCCATGTACGTGACGAGGACGGCCAGGTCGAGTGGGTGCACGGCGTCAGCGTGAGCCGGCGGCGTTGGCGCTCGTGGTGAAGGCGCCCCGGCCGACAAGCGCGAGATAGTCCGGCGCGGTCTGCCGCGGGTTCGTGAGGCTGTCGTAGGAGAACAGGATGACGCCGGCGGCGCCGAGGCGCCGCGCCGTCTGGATGTTCTCGATCGTCTGCGCGGGGGACAGGCGGTAGGCGCCAATCCCCGCCCACACGGGGCGATCGCCGGCCGCCTCGCGCGCCGCGGCGATCTGCTCGGCGAACCGCGCGGGCTCCGGGGTGTAGGCCATCGGGCACAGGACGTCGACGATTCCGCGCTTGAGCCAGGTGGCCCAGTCCTGGAGGCGGCGATCGAGGGCGTCGTGCTGGTCGGGGGCGGCGGCGACCGAGACGACGGCCTCGGGACGCACGCGCTTGACGGCGTCGTGCAGCCGCGACATCAGGGCCGTCAGGCGCTCGACACGAAACACGCGCCACTCGGCCGGCATGGCGTCGGGATACGCGAAGAGATCGACCGTTGCCTCGGTGTCGAGCGCACGCCGGGTCGCGGCGCTCAGCCCGGGGCGCACCGATGCGCGGAACTCGGCAATCGCGCCGGCGCTGTAGTCGAAGCGATCGGTGGGGTAGCGCGCGTAGTCGAAATGCACGCCGTCGAGCGGATAGCGCCGCGCGATGTCGGTGACCACCGCCTCCGTGTACTGCGCCGCGTCAGGCAGGATCGGCGAGGCGTAGAGGCCTTCGATTTCCGCCGACTGCGCGCGCGTCCAGCGCGCGAGCGTGCCCACGTACGCGGGGCTGTCCGGATCGATCGTCGCCATCTCCTGCGCGATGTCGCGCGGCACCATGAGCCAGAGCGGATGCCGATAGACGAGGTGCTCGCGTGCGGCCGGCAGATCCGCGGCGCTCGAGACCAGGTTGACGTTGATCCAGGCGTGGACCTGCAGGCCCGCCGCGTGCGCTTCCTCGAGCACCGTCGAAAGCGGGTCGAACCGTTCCGGCTGGCGCGCGAGATCCGCCGGGCGCGGTTCGATGCCGCCGCGGAAGTACGAATCGCCGCGGCCGCGCACCTGCACGAACAGCGTGTTGAAGCCGTGATCGCGTGCCGCGTGCACGAGCGTCGAGATGCTCTCGGGCGAGGTCATCGACGTGCGCAGGACCCAGAGCGCGCGGGTTTCTTCCACCGCCGCGGGCGCCGCCGGGAGCGGCGCGGCCTGCGCGGCGAGAGGGCGTGACGTTTCCGCCGGAACGCACAGCGCCGCAGCAAGGGCGAGCGCGAACAGCGCCCGCCTGGTGACGAGAGGGCCGACGAAGCTCATAAAACACTCGAATGTAACAGCTTGCGGCGTGTACTGTCAACGCCGGATCAGCGACGCGTCACCTGGCGAAGGGCTGATGGGTGAGATCGAGGACCACCTTGTACCGATCGCCGCGCATGATCGACTGCGCGTACTCGAACGGCTGGCCCGCGCCGCGGTACGTGAGGCGCTCGGCAGCCAGTGCCGCGGCGCCCAGCGGCACGCGCAACAACGCGGCATCCTCGTGGGTGAGCACGACCGCAATCAGGGTTTCCTTCGCGCTGCGGGGCCGGAGCGCGTATCGGGTGCGCAGTACTTCATAGAGCGAGGCGTTCGTGAAGTCGATCTGATCGATGCCCGGTACGAGCGCCAGCGGCAGATACGACGTCTGCCACCCCATGGGCAGGTCGTCGGCCAGACGCAGCCGGCGCAGCCGGAACAACGGGTCGCCGGGCTGAATCAGCAGGCGGGCGGCGACGTCGGCCGGCGCGGCGATCACGTCATTGCCCAGGACCTGGGAAGTGGCGCGCAGGCCGTGGTCGCGCATCTCGCCGGTGAAGCTGGTCAGCTTGCGCGGACCTTCTTCGAGCGCCGGCCTCTGCACGAACGTGCCGCGCCCCTGTTCCCGCCGGACGCAACCGAGCGAGGCCAGCTCGCGCAGGGCCTGGCGGACCGTGATCTTGCTGACGCGGAAGCGCGCAGCGAACTGCTCCTCTGTTGGCAGCTGCTGATCCGGCTTCCAGCGTCCGGCCCCGATTTCCTGGAGAATCAGGGCCTTCAGCTGCTGATAGAGCGGAGTGGGCAGACGCCGATTCAGGCTGGGAATGGCCGTGCCACGCCCGAAAAATGGAGTCACGCTGCATTCATTATAATGTTATGCTCTCTCGTCCGCTATGGCTGAAAGGCCATAGTTTGGTACTGGGGGGAAAATGGCAAAGTTGGTTGCACGACCGGTGCTGCTGTGCGCCGTATTGCTGGCTGCCATCGCGCTGCCGGCCGCAGCCCAGGAGACCACCGGCACCATCGTGGGTGCCGTCACCGATCAAACGGGCGGCGTGCTGCCCGGGACCACCATCCAGATCAAGCACCTGCAGACAGGCCGAGTCGTCGAGCAGGTCGCCAACGAGGACGGGCGCTACACCGCCACGCTGCTGCAGCCCGGCAGCTACGAAATCACCTTCACGCTCTCCGGTTTCCAGCCGATGACCGTCAAGGGCATCGAGCTGCACGTCAACGACCGGCTCGAGATCAACGGTAAGCTCGGTGTCGGAGGCGTCAGCGAGACGGTGCAGGTCAGCGCGGCCACGCAGTTCGTGCAGCCGTCGCCGTCGGTACAGAACCTCATGGGCCCGACGCAGGTCCAGGAACTGCCGCTCAACAACCGCAACTTCGTGCAGCTGGCGACGCTCGTGCCAGGCGTGTCGAGCGACCTGTCGGACGAAGTCGGCATCGGGCTCACGAGCACGGTCAGCATCTCGATCAACGGCGGCCGCCGCAACGCGGTGAACTGGCTGGTTGACGGCGTCTCGAACGTCGACGTCGGGTCGAACATCACGCTGCTCTCGACCCCGACCCTCGAATCGATCCAGGAATTCAAGATCATCACCAGCAGCTACTCCGCCGAATGGCCCCGCAGCGGCGGGGGCGTTGTCAACATCGTGACGCGAGGCGGATCGCAGAAGTTCTCCGGGAGCGCCTACGAGTTCTTCCGCAACGACAAGCTGAACGCGAACTCGTTCTTCCGCAATCGCAGCTCGAATCCGGATCTGAACAGCGCTCCGCCGCAGTTGCGCTACAACAACCCTGGCTACACCATCGGTGGCCCGATCCTGCCGAGCCGCGAGAAGGCCTTCTTCTTCTGGTCCGAGGAATGGCGGCGTATCAAGCGTGCGCCCGCGTCATCCACGGCCAACGTCGTCAACCCGCTGTGGCTGACCGACCCGACCAACCCGAACTACGTGGCTCCGGCACTGCGGGACCCGAACGCCGTCAAGCTGCTCGCGCTCTGGCCGGCGCCGAATACCTACAGCGCCAACGGAACGGCGCAATTCGTGAACACCAATCCCAACATCAACAACACGCGGCAGGAGGTCATTCGGGTCGACTACGACCTGTCGAGCAAGTGGAAACTGGTGGGGCGCTACACGCACGACCTGAGCCAGACGGTGGAGCCCGGCGGTCTGTTCACCGGCATCGTGGTGCCGAACGTGTCGTCGACCCACACCGACGTCCCGGGACAGGTGGCGGCCTTCGAACTGCGCCGCAGCTTCGGGCGGGGCCTCAACGAACTGAAGTACCAGTTCTCGAGCAACCGCATTCACACGACCGACGATCCGGCCAACGTCAACACGCGCAGTGCCCTTGGTGTGAGCATCCCGGAGTTGTTCCCGGAGAACAACGCCGGCCGCCTGCCGTCACTGTCCGTCACGGGGCTGTCGGGGATCACGACGATCCAGGCGTTCAACATCGAGTACTTCAACAGCACCGTGACCGACAACTTCACGTATCAGCGCGGGAACCACTCCTACAAGATGGGTGTGCTGCTGGCGTTCGAGCGGAAGAACGAGAACGCCAACAACCAGACCCAGGGGTCGTTCAGCTTCCCGACCGTGAGCGGGATCGGCCGCACCGGGTTCCAGAACTTCCTGATGGGGAACGCCGACGGCCTCTGCGGCCCGACGTGCACCTACGCCGAAGCCCAGATCGACGTGACGAATCACCTGCGTTTCAATCGCTATGAGGCCTTCGCCCAGGACACGTGGCGCCTCGGGTCGGGCCTGACGCTGGACTACGGTGTCCGCTACTCGCTGTTCCCGGCCCTGACGGACAAGAACAACATCCTGTCCACGTTCGACCCGTCCCGGTACGATCCGTCGAAGGCGCCGACCTGCGCGAACGCGGCCTGCTCCACGCTCGTGCCGGGGACGGGCGATCCGCTCAACGGCCTGATCGTGGCCGGTGTGAACTCGCCGTGGGGCGACGCGATCTACCCGACCGACAAGAATAACTTCCAGCCTCGCGTCGGGTTCTCGTGGGACCCGATGGGTGACGGCCGGTCGATCGTGCGCGGCGGCTACGGTCTCTACTACGACCAGCCGCTCGTCGGGATCTTCGAACAGAACGCCTTCACGAATCCGCCCTACGTCAATACGGTGAGCCTCCAGAATGCATCGCTGGTCAACCCGGCCAGCGGAACCGCCCCCGGAACGACCGGGCTGCGCACGCTGATTGCGACGAGCACGCCGTTCGACACACCGCGGTCGCAGCAGTGGAACGTCGGCTATCAGCGCCAGCTCTACACGCGCGGTTCGATCGATGTGGGCTATGTCGGGTCGCACGGCGATCACCTGATCCAGCCGGTCGATATCAACCGGCCGGATCCGGCAGCCGTCGTCGCCGCCGGGAGCGCCACGGCGGCGTCCCTGTTCCCAGGCTACACGGTGTCCACCTCGGTCACCGGGGCGGGCATCAACATGCGCCAGACGACGGCCTACAGCAACTACTGGGGCATCCTGACGCAGTTCCGCCACGAGGGTGGACGCGCGGGAACCTACACGCTGAACTACACCCTCAGCCGAAGCCGCACGACGGCGACCAACGACCGTGATTCGGTCGATCTGCCGCAGAACGCGCAGGACCTGTCGGCCGAGTACGCGGATGCGCGGACCGACCGCCGCCACATCTTCAATGCGACCTATATCATCGAGATCCCGTTCTTCAAGGATTCGACGAACGTCCTGCTGAGGGAAGCGCTGGGCGGATGGCAACTGTCCGGCTATACCACCCTGCAATCCGGTCCGCCCGTCTCGCGTATCACGGCCAATATGAACGGCGACAAGCGCGGGAGATACGTGGACCAGGTCGGGGATCCGAAGGCCGGCCAGATGCCGTTTCCGTACTGGTTCGACCCGGCGGCCTTCGCGCCGGCGGCCGACGGCAGCTACGGGAACTCGAAGCGAGCCATCTTCCGGCTGCCAGGACGCAACCAGACCGACCTGGCGCTTTCGAAGAACTTCTACGCCTTCACCAGGCGCGTGCAGTTCCGTGCGGACTTCCTCAACGCCTTCAACCACACGCAGTGGCTGGCGGTGGACAACGCGTGCGGCGTGAGCCTGACGACCTGCGTGGTTGCCGGCGACACGTTCGGGACGATCACCTCGACACGCAACCCGCGCGAGATTCAGCTGAGCCTGAAGCTGTACTGGTAAGCTGACAGTCGGCGCGGATCCAACCGAAGGCCGGCGGGGCAGGTTCCCGCCGGCTTTTTTCTCGCGTCGCGCACGCGGCGTGGGGGCCCACCCGGTGGCGACGGACTCGCGCGCAGAGTCGACTATGTTCCACGTTCTCGGCATAGACGCTGGCGGTACGAAAACCGTGTGCCTGCTCGCCGACGCGCACGGCACGATCATCGCCGAATCACGCCGCGGCGGCGCGAATCTCCAGGCGGTCGGTGAGCTCGAAGTCGAGAAGGTCCTTCACGAGGTCATGGAGGAGGCCATCGGCGACCGCGATGTCCGGCCGGTGGCCGTCTGCCTCGGCATCGCCGGCGTCGATCGACGCGACGATGCGGCGGTGGTGCAGGCGATCATGAAGCGCATTGGCTACAAGGCGCGCGTGCTGGTCGTCAACGATGCGCTGGTGGCTCTCGAAGCCGGCGCACCGGGCCAGCCTGGCGTCGTGGTGATCTCCGGGACCGGGTCTATCTCGGTACGGACGGAACGCCAGTGGCGAAGCCGCGCGATCCGGCGGCTGGGGCTACGTGCTCGGCGACGAGGGCAGCGGCTACTGGATCGGCCGGGCGGCGCTGCGCGCCGTGTTGCGCCAGTCGGATCACCGCGGACCGGAGACGGTCCTCTCGACGCTGCTGTTGGAGCATTTCGGGATTCAGCGCGCACAGGAGCTGATTCACGAGGTCTACCACGCGAACCTCAGGCCGTCGGCCATCGGGGCGCTGGCGCAGTGCGTCCAGTCGGCGTTCACTCAGGGGGATGGTGTCGCCATCGGGATCCTGCGTGGCGCCGCCGACGAGCTCGAAGGCTCCGCGCTGTCCGTGGCACGCCGCCTCGAGATGGTCGGCCAGTCGTTTCCGTACATCCTTGCCGGCGGCATCTTCCGGGCCGTGCCCTGGCTCGAGCAGGAACTCGAACGGCGCCTGCCGGTATCGTCGCCCCAGGGGCGCGTGCGGTTGCTCGATCGCGAGCCGGCGGCCGGCGCCGTAGCGCTGGCGCTCCAGGAGGTGCGCGGCGGCGCGGTGATCCCGGCGTATAAACTGGATTGATGCCCTTCTCCCGAAGTCCGCGGGTCAGCACGTTCGCGAACGAACGCGGGGTGGCGCGCGCGCTCGCCGAGCGCCTGGCCGTCGCCATCGGGCTGAAGCCCCGCCTCGTCGTCGGCCTGCCGACGGGACGGACGCCCGTCCTGCTGTACCGCGAGCTCGCGCTGCTGCATATGGAGGGCCGGATCGACTTCTCCCGGGTGACGACCTTCAATCTCGATGAATTCCTGGGCGTGCCGCCGTCGGATCCGGGGAGTTATCGCACCTACATGCAGCGCCATCTGTTCAGTCGCGTGAACATCTCGACCGAGCGCGTGCACTTTCTCGACGGGGGAACAGCCGATCCCGCGGCGGAGTGCCGGCGCTACGAGCAGGCGATTGCCGAGGCGGGGGGCATCGATCTGCAGATCCTGGGCATCGGGACCAACGGCCATATCGGCTTCAACGAGCCGGCGGGCGCGCTCCAGTCGTACACCCACCGGGTGACGCTCCGGCCCGAAACCCGGCGCAGCAACGCCGCGCTGTTCGGCGGCGACGCCGCGCGCGTGCCGGCCGAGGCGTTGTCGATGGGCATGGCGACGATTCTGCACGCGCGGTCCATCGTGCTGCTCGCGACGGGGAAGTCGAAGGCGTCGTGCGTCGAGCGCGTGGTCAACGGGCCGATCACGACGGACCTGCCGGCGTCGTTCCTGCAGCTGCACGCCGACGCCGAGCTGATGCTGGATCAGGCGGCGGCGGGGAAGCTGGAGGCGACGGACTGATTCAGGCGCGGAGCAGCGCCCGCAGGCGGGGTTCGATGTCCTCGCCGATGGCGTCGCGGACCGAGTCGTCCGACTTCTTGAGCCGCTTGATCGCCTGTGGAAGGGTCAGGCCCGCCTTCTGCATGACGATGGCCGCCTTGACGTTCCACTTGGCGCGCTTGAGCAGCGCGTCGGCTTCGTTGTACTCGATGCCCGTCACCATCGTGATGATGCGGCGCGCGCGATCCTTGAGTTTCTCGGATCCGCTCTTCACGTCCACCATCAGGTTCCCGTAGGTCTTCCCGAACTTGATCATCGAGATGGTCGTGAGCATGTTGAGGACCATCTTGGTCGCCGTCCCGGCCTTGAGCCGCGTCGATCCCGCGATGATTTCGGGACCGACCGACGGGGCAATCTGCAGGTCCACGAAGTTCTGGAGCTCCGACCCGGGCCAGCACGTCACGAAGATGATCTTCGCGCCGTTCTTGCGCGCGCGGGTGAGCCCGCCGCGCACGAACGGAGTCATCCCGCTCGCCGAGACGCCGATGACGACGTCCTTGCTGCCGAGCCGCAGCCGCCCGATGCTCCGCGCGCCCTCCTCGAAGTTGTCCTCCACGCCTTCCTTCGCCCGGAACACGGCCTCGCGGCCCCCGGCCATGACGGCCTGCACCAGCGTCGGGGGGGTGCTGAAGGTGGGCGGCATTTCGGCCGCTTCGACCACGCCCAGCCGCCCGCTCGTGCCGGCGCCGACGAAAATCAGGCGCCCGCCCTTGCGGAGCGCGTGCGTGATGATCTCGATCCCGTGCGCGATGCGCTCTTTTTCCTTCTGAACCGCCACGATCACCTTGCGATCCTCGCTCATGATCATCTCGATGATCTCGGGAACGGGCGCTTTATCGACGGCGAGGCTGACGGGATTGATGGCTTCGGTGGGGAGCGACTGCCACTTCGATTGCGTCGGCATGAAGAATATCCGTCCGGTTTCCCTGCGTTGCCCCGAGTGATGAGGCGCAACCGCGTACATTACTCTTCAGTGACAGGGGTGTCAATCAGGCCAGGGCGGCGAGACGCTCGGGTCTTTTTGCCGGACCCGGCCGCCATAGTAGACTTCCGCATCCATGATCCACGATGACGACGAGGAGTTCCGACGCCGCCGGCCAGTGGGCCGCCCGCCTCGCCGGTCGCCGTGGCGCACGCCGCCGAGGTCGCCGCGAGGCTCGAACGCGAGCTGGGCAAGGCCATCGTCGGTCAGCAGCGGGTCATCCGCGAGATCCTGATCGCCTTTCTCGCCGGCGGCCACTGCCTGCTGCGCGGCGTGCCCGGCCTGGCCAAGACCCTGATCATCAAGAAGCTCGCGGAGGCGGTGGACCTGCGGTTCAACCGGATCCAGTTCACGCCGGACCTGATGCCGTCCGACATCATCGGCGCGGAGGTCATCGAGGAGGACCGGGCGACCGGGAAGCGCGTGATCCGCTTCATTCACGGGCCGATCTTCGCGAACATCATCCTGGCCGACGAGATCAACCGCACGCCGCCGAAGACGCAGGCCGCGCTGCTCGAGGCGATGCAGGAATACCAGGTCACGGTCAGTGGCGTGCGTTTCGGGCTCGAGCGGCCGCTCTTCGTCCTGGCCACGCAGAATCCGATCGAACAGGAAGGCACCTATCCGCTGCCCGAGGCGCAGCTCGATCGGTTCATGTTCAACGTCGTCATCGACTACCCGAGCGCGGACGAGGAACGCCGGATCCTGTCGCTGACCACGGGAACTGCCGACGCGGCGATCTCGGTGGTCGCGTCGGGCGCCGAAATCGAGCAGCTGCACGCGCTCGTGCGCGAGGTGCCTGCGGCGGAGAACGCGGTGGATTTCGCCGCGCGGCTCGTGCGGGCGTCGCGTCCGGCGGGGGACCCGGCCGACGGCGTTCCCGATTTCGTCCGCCAGTGGGTGCGGTGGGGCGCCGGGCCTCGCGCCGGACAGTCGCTGCTGCTCGGCGCCAAAGCCCGCGCGCTGCTCGAGGGGCGCTCTGTCGTGGCGCTCGACGACATCGAGGCCGTGGCGCTGCCGGTCCTGCGCCACCGCATTCTGCTCAACTTCCAGGCCGAAGCCGACGGCATCGCGGCCGACGACGTCGTCGGCCGGCTGCTTGGAGCCGTGAGGCCGCGGTGAACGCCGCCGCGCGGCTGGATCCGCGCGTGCTCGCCGCCATCGCGGACCTCGAACTCGTGGCGCGCGTGACGGTCGAAGGCACGATCGCCGGGCTCCATCGGAGCCCCTTTCACGGCTACAGCGCCGAGTTCAGCCAGTACCGCCACTATCGGGCGGGCGACGATCTGAAGTACGTCGACTGGAAGCTCTTCGCGCGAACCGATCGCCTGTACACGAAGCAGTACCGTGAAACCACCAACATGGTGGCCCAGTTCGCGGTCGATGCGAGCGCGTCGATGAGCTACACGGGGCGTGCCGGCGTCTCGAAGATCGACTGCGCGCGCCTGCTGACGGCGGCGCTGGCCTACCTCGTCTCGGGACAGGGAGACGCGGTCGGTGTGGCTGCGTTCGACGAGCAGCTCCGCACGTTCCTGCCCGCGCGAGCCGGAGCCTCGCACCTGCGCGCGGTGCTGCTCGCGCTGTCGTCGCTCCGCGCATCGGGCGGTACGGCCGTGGCCGCGCCGCTGCGCCGCGCGATCGATCTCATGCGCCGGCGCGGGCTCCTGGTGCTCGTGTCCGATCTGTACGATGAAGACGAGCGCATCGAGGCCGAACTGAACCGGGCCGCGCGAATCGGCCACGAAGTCGCGGTCTTTCACGTGCTCACGCGCGAGGAACTCGAGTTCCCGCTGGACGCCGACGTGGAACTCGAGGAGCTGGAATCGCGCCGGACCGCGATGGTCGGCCTCGGCACGCGAGCGGCGTATCGCGAGGCCTTCGCGGCGTTCCTGGCGCGCTGGCGGACGCGGTGTGCGTCGCACGGATTCGCCTACACGACGGTCACGACCGACGCGCCGCTCAATCTCGCTCTGCGCGGGTTCCTGCTCGAGCGGGCGCGGGCAGGCGCCCGATGATCGCGTGGCTCAACGCGCCGGCGCTGTGGGGAGTGGCCGCGGCGCTGGGGGCGATTGCCGTTCATCTGCTGTTTCGCGAGCGAGCGAGACGGGTCCCGTTTCCGAGCCTCCGCTTCGTGCAGCCGTCGTTCACGTCGGCCGTGCGGATGCGCAGGCCCACCGACGCCGCGCTGCTCGCCGTGCGGGTGGCCGTTCTGACCGCGGCGGCGCTGGCGCTCGCCCAGCCGCTGCTCACCACGGGCGCGCGGACGCGGGCGTGGGACGCGCGCGTTGCGCGCGCGATCGTTGTGGACACGAGCGACAGCATGCGCGCGCTGCGTGCCGCGGCGGCCGAGGCGGCACGCGCGCAGGCGGTGGGGACCGTCGCGTCGGTGCGGATCGACAGCGACGACCTCGGCCGCGGTATGCAGGAGGCGGTGACGTGGCTCGCGTCGGCCCCCCCGGCGCGCCGCGAGATTGCCGTCGTCTCGGACTTTCAGCAGGGGACGCTCGACGCGTCGGACCGCGAGAGCGTGCCAGAAGGGATCGGCCTGCGCTTTCTCGAGGTCGGTTCGCTGCCGGACGAGCGCACCTTCGCAGGCGCGCCGCTGCTGGACGGCGACGAAGGGGCCGTGAAGGTGCCGCGCGTCCGTTTTGACGGAGGCGCGACGTCGGTCGAGTTCCGGCGTGGCCCTGATGCCGGACCCGGGTTGGAGATTCTCGGACCCTCCGGATCGGCGGACGCCGTGCGCGCGCTGCGCGGAATCGTGGCCGCGGCAGGCACTCCGGCGCCGCTGGCGGCCGAGCCGATTGCGCTCGTCCTCCGAGGAGGAACACTCCCCGCGCCCGCGCAGCCTGTGACCCGAGCCTGGATGCTCCGGTCGGTCTGGTCGATGCGGGAGAACGACGAACTGCTGGCGACCGGTGAGCCGCCCGCGGCGGAAGACGCGGACGGGACGTGGATGCCCATCCTTCGGAATGGGCAGGGGCAAGCCATCGTGCGCGCAGCGGCGTCGGGCGAACGGCTCGTCATCGACGTAGCCGCCGGACCGACCGACTTCCTCGCCGCCGCGACGCTTCGCGCCGTCCTGCTCGTGGCGCCCCGTGCGGAGGCCCTGCGGGATCAGGAAGTCCTTTCGGTGCCGCACGAGCGCCTTGTCACGTGGACGCGCGAGGCGAGAGCACCGAGCGAGTCGGCGGACACGTGGCGGCATGCGGGATCCGACGCGCGATGGGCCTGGGCGCTCGTGCTCCTGATGCTGGCGATTGAAGCGGTCGTTCGCCGGCAGCGGAGCCGCGAGCGTGAGGTACGAGCCGATGCGGCCTGACGCCGTGTCGTTCCGGCGTGCGCTGGCGCGTGTCGTCTGGCGCGGGTGGATCGCTCACATGCTGTACGGCGCAGCCGCCGGGCTCGCCGTGGCGGGTTTGGTGCGCGCCACAGGCGCGGTGCGTCTGGCCGACTGGGGGGCTGTCGCCGCAGTCGCGGCGGTGATGGTCGCGACCCGGCGCGTGCGCACGCGGCGCCACGCGGCGGTCCTGCTCGAGCGCGCAGTCCCCGAGAGCCGGAACGCCATCATCACCGCGGAAGAACTGCTCGCCTATCCCGACCGCGCGAACGCGCCGGTGCGGGCGCGCGTGCTTGGCGATGCGGACCGGTTCGCCGGAATGGCGCGCGCGGCGTCCGCGCGCCCGCTCGGCAGACCCGTGCTCGTCTGCCTGGCGGCCCTCGCGACCGTGATGGCCGTCTCCCGCGTGCAGCCGGGACCCGCGAGCGGTGCGCCCGGCGTGACGCCGGGCACGCCTGGGCACGATCCGGGCGGGGTGTCGCTCCACGTCACCGTCAATCCCCCGGCCTACTCCGGCCGCCCCGCCGTTCGCGTCGTCAACCCGGATCGCGTGGACGCATTGGCCGGCAGCACCGTGCAACTCGCCATCGACGCCGATCCGGGCCAGTGGCGAATCCGCTTCGGCGGGCGTGCGCTGACGTGGTCGGCAGGTGGGACCGCGGTGATGACGTTGACGGAGAGCGGGTACTTCGCGCTGGAGCCCCTCGCCGCCGGCGCGGCGCCACGACTGGTGCCCGTTGGCGTGGAGCCCGATCGCGCGCCCGTCGTGCATATCGACGCGCCCGGGCGCGATCTGATCGTGCCCGATGCGCGGCGCACGATTGGCATCAGCGCCGCGGCGTCAGACGATCTGGCGCTGGGATCGGTGGACCTGCGCTACACGAAGGTATCGGGCACGGGCGAGGATTTCGAGTTCGTGGAAGGCAGCCTGCCGATCGCGCTGACGCGCGAGAGCGATCGGAACTGGAAGGCGACCGCCAGCATCGGGCTGTCGTCGCTCGACCTCGAGCCCGGCGATTCGCTCGTGTACCGGGCGGTTGCCCGGGACCGGCGGCCGGGAACCCAGGGCGAAGCCTCGTCCGACACGTTCTTCATCGAAATCGCCGGCCCGGGGCAGATCGCGCTGGAGGGGTTCGATCTGCCGCCCGACCAGGCACGCTACGCGCTCTCGCAGCAGATGGTCGTCCTGAAAATCGAGCGGCTCCGCGCGCGCGAGCGGGCGCTGTCGCGCGACGCCCTCCGCGAGGCGGCGCTGGCGATCGCGGCGGAGCAGCGCGCGGTGCGCGCCTACTTCATCTTCCTGATGGGTGGCCACGTCGAGGACGAAGAGGTGGAAGCGGCGCAGTCGAGCGACATCCAGGAAGGGCGGCTCGAGAACACCGCGCGGCGCGAGATCTCGTCGGCGGTCCACCTGATGACGCGGGCCGAGCAGGGGCTCATGGCGACGAGCACGGCGACGGCGCTTCCGCCGGCCAGGTCGGCGGTGGAGGCCCTGCAGCGGGCCTTCGGGCGGAACCGGTACATCCTGCGCACGCCGCCGTCGCGGGCGGAGATCGATCCCAGCCGCCGGCTGTCGGGGAGCCTGTCGCTGGCGTCGAGCTGGCGCCGGGAGGTGCATCGCGCCGAACCGGATGCGAGGCTCAGCCGGATTGGGACATTCCTGTCCGCGGTGTTCGCCGCCGCGAAGCGGATCTCGTCCGGCGATCCGCCTGAAGATCGGTGGTTCGCGCGCCTGGCCGAACAGGCGCTGGCGATCGATCCGGCCGAGAGCGAGTGGCAGCAGACCGCCGCGCGCCTGTCGAAGCTTGGCGAGCCGTCCGCGAAGCGACCGACGCAACGGGATTTGCTCAATCTTCTGAGCGAGGCCGTCAGGCCAGCCGTGGCGGCGTCCCTGGCGGGGCGCCACGGCCCGATTGTCCCCGGGACACCGTCCCCGCTCGAGCGGGCATGGGCGGAGGCGGCGAATCGATGATGAGGGCCCTGCGACTGGTCGCCGTCGCGATCGCGCTCGCGGCACTTGTCGATCCGCGCGTGTCGGTGCCACGCCGCCAGCCGCTTCCGATCGATGTGCGCATCGGGCGGTCTCCGTCCGATCCGGACGGGACACACGCGGCACGGGTCCGCGAGGCGGTGATCCATCGGTTGGGGTCCGCGATCGTGCCCGATGCCCGGCGTGCGCGCGCGGTGATCGCCATCGGCGGCGGGTTGCGTCCTGGCGAGGTCGCCGACGGTGTGCCGATTTCCGTCATCTCAGTCGAGCCCGCGAGGCCGCAATGTGCGGATTGTCGAGGCGAAGACGACGGCACTCGTGACGGCGGGCCGGCCCGCCGTCGTCGCCGTGACGCTCCAGGGCGACGCGGTGGGGGGCGAACGTTCGGTCGTCGTGCTCGAGCAGGACGGCGTGGAGATCGCGCGGGCGGTACATGCGTGGAGTACCGATGATGAGCGCGGGGCCGTGCAGCTGACGTACGCGCCCGCCGAATCGGGACTGTCGGTGCTTCGCGTGCGCGCGCTGCCTGTGCGCGGGGAGACGACCGAGGACGACAACGTGGCCGACGTCGGCGTGCGCGTCGTTGCCCGCGCGTGGCGCGTGCTGACGTGGGCGCCGCGTCCCTCATGGACCGTGGCCTTCGTGCGGAGGGCGCTCGAGGCGGATGCCGCGTTCGACGTCTCGGCGCTGACGCGAAGCTCCCGCGGCCTCGAGACGCGCTCGGGCACGGCCCCGGCCAGGCTGACCGCGGACGCCCTCGCGCCGTTCGACATCGTGATCGCCGGCGCGCCGGAGGAACTGGATTCGACGCGAGGTCGAGGCGCTCGACACGTTCGTCCGCGACCGGGGTGGCGCGGCGGTGTTCCTGCCCGACCGGCCGCCGTCGGGCGCCTATCGATCGCTCCTGCCGCAGACGCGGTTCGACGAAATGCTGCTGGCACAGGCCGCGTCGCTCACGGCAGCCGGCGGTGCCGGATTCCGCGCCTCGGAGTTCGCGCTGCCGTCCGGCACGCCCGTGCACGGCGCTGCCGTCGCCACGGTTGCGCAGGGAGGCCAGGCGCGCCCGGCTGTCGTGTCCTGGACGAGAGGCGCCGGCCTCGTGGTGTTTTCGGGCGCCCTGGACGCGTGGCGCTTTCGGGGCGATCCCGGCGGGGGCTTCGCGTCGTTCTGGACCGCGCTCGTCGCGGAACTCGCGGGCCAGTCGCCGCCGCCCCTGTCCGCCTCGGTCGATCCGCCGTACGCCGCACCTGGGGATCCCCTGACCGTCCGTGCCAGGTATCGCGCGACCGAACTGGTGACGGCGGGGGAGACGACACGCGTTCCTGCCGTGCGGGCCGAAATCGTGGCGGCGGACGGACGGGCGACGGCGCTTCGCCTGTGGCCCGGCGCGGGCGCGGGCGAGTATGCAGGCTCGATCGAAGCGCCGTCGGCCGGTCGGTACGATGTGCGCGTGTCGAGCGAGGCCGGAGCGGTGGCGGATGTCCCGCTGGTCGTTGCCGCCGGGGCGCGCACGCGCCGTCTCGCGCCGGCCCTCGGGTGGCTCGCGCGGGCAAGTGGCGGCCTCGCGGTGAACGCCTCGGACACCCACGAGGTCGAGGCCGCCATTCGCGCACTCCCGCGACCTGCCGAACTCGTGCAGGTGTACCCGATGCGCTCCGGCTGGTGGATCCTTCCATTTGCCGGCGCGCTCGTGCGGCGAGTGGGCCCTGCGCCGCCGAAAGGGGTTACGCTAGGGGCGCGTGATCGATCAGTATCTGACCTACCTGCGCGACGTGCGCCGCATGTCCGGGAACACCGTGGAGAGTTATGCGCGCGATCTGGCTGCGCTCGGCGTGTTCGCCGACGCGCGCGGGCGTGAGCCGCAGGCGCTCGACCGCAAGGATCTCGAGGCCTTCGTCCGGCAGATGATGACCTCCGGGCTCGCGCCGCGGTCGGTGGCGCGAGCGGTCGCCTGCGTGCGCGGGTTCTACAAGTTCGTCGCCCAGGAACGGCGGCAGGACCACAGCCCCGCCGATGACCTCCATCCGCCCAGGGCGTGGCCGGCGCTGCCGAAGTTTCTCAGCCTCGACGAAGTGGATCGGCTGCTCGGCCAGCCCGATACATCCACGCCGCGCGGCCTGCGAGACAAGGCGCTGATCGAGGTGCTCTACGCGACCGGGCTGCGGGTGTCGGAGCTCGTCGCGCTGCGCGCCGGCGATCTCAACCTGGAGGACGGCTACCTGACCTGCATCGGCAAGGGAGACAAGGAACGGATGGTGCCGCTCGGTCACGAGGCGGCCGACTGCGTCCGCCGCTACCTGCTGGAGGGCCGGCCGCACCTCGTGCGACGGCGAACCTCGCCGTGGCTGTTCGTGAACGCGCGGGACGGAGGGCCGCTTTCGCGGATCGGCTTCTGGAAGGTCCTGAAGGCGTATGGCGTCCAGGCCGGCATTTCGCGTCCGATCAGCCCGCACGTCCTGCGCCATTCCTTCGCGACGCACCTGCTCGACCGGGGTGCCGATCTCCGCATGATTCAGGTGATGCTGGGGCATGCCGACCTCTCGACCACGCAGATCTACACGCATGTCCTGGAAGCGCGCCTGCGAACGGTGTACGACAAGTTCCATCCGCGCCGGTAGAATCGTCGCCAGCACCGGGCGCCGGGCGAGAGAAACTCTCAGGCCGTTCGCTCGTCTTAGGTAGCAGAGGCGCAGTTCGCGCCGTCATCCAGATGTGAGGCACCGATGGAACGCACGTTGTGGGAGAAGATCGAAGGCACGACCGACCAGATCCTGGCGCAGATCAAGAAGCTGGTCGCCGAGGGCAATGTCCGGCGCATCGTGGTCAAGCACCACGGGCAGACCGTCGCCGAGTTCCCGCTGACGGCCGGCATCATCGGCGTGGTGCTGGCGCCGGTGGCCGCCGCCATTGGCGGCTTGACAGCGGTGCTGACCGAGTGCAGTATCGAAGTGGAGAAAGTCGTTCCGGACGTTCCGGAGCAGTGAAGGCCCGGAAAGTCAGGTCGTCATGGCCCCCCAGCCGCCGCCGGTTCAGTCAGCGATTGCGGTGCGCGTTCGCGGAGAGTTCAACGAGATGCCAGGGTTGTGCCTGACACTTCAGCAGGCACAGCGGCTTTGGGCAACCGACTGCGCCACGTGCGCGGCGGTGCTCGACGGCCTCACATCGGAGGGTTTCCTTCGGCACAGCGCCGCGGGCCTCTATGTTCGGTCGGACCTTCCAACCCTGATCGCCGCCTGAGGCGTTTCACTGTTGCCCAGATCCTCTCAAAACTGCTACCCTTAGCGGTTTGGTGCGCCCCGCCGCCCGGGTGGGGCGCCTGCTTCCTCGGACAATCCGAGCAAGTTCTAACGTCGCCGCGCTGAGGCCGGAGCCGGATGGCCGGAGCGTGCCCGCGCGGGCACAAGGAGCTCGACACGCATGAGCCGCAAGGGCCGTTACCTCTTCACGTCCGAGTCGGTGACCGAGGGCCATCCCGACAAGATCGCCGACCAGATTTCCGACTCCATTCTCGATGCCATCCTCACACAGGATCCCGTGGGCCGCGTGGCCTGCGAGACCCTGGTGACCACCGGGCTCGCGATCATCGCCGGTGAAATCACGACGAGCTGCTACGTCGATTTCCCGAAGATCGTGCGCGAGACCATCAAGGATGTGGGCTACACCCGCGCAAAATTCGGCTTCGACTCCGAGACCTGCGCCGTGCTGTCGTCGATTCACGAGCAGTCACCCGACATCGCGCAGGGCGTGGATCCGGGCGGCGCCGGCGACCAGGGGCTGATGTTCGGCTACGCGTGCACCGAGACCGAGGAGCTCATGCCGATGCCGATCATGCTCGCGCACAAGCTCGTCAAGGGGCTGTCGTGCGCACGGCGCGACGGCGTGCTGGAGTATCTCCGTCCCGACGGCAAGTCGCAGGTGTCGGTCGAGTACGACGGCCACAAGCCGGTGCGCGTCGACACGGTCGTCGTGTCCACCCAGCACAGCTCGCTCGTGTCCAACGACACGCTGCGCGAGGACATCATCGACAAGATCGTCAGCCGCGTGATTCCCGCCGAGATGATGGATGCGAAGACGCGCGTCCTGATCAATCCCACGGGCCGGTTCGTCGTCGGCGGTCCGCACGGCGACGCGGGCGTCACCGGCCGCAAGATCATCGTCGACACCTACGGCGGATCGGCACCGCACGGCGGTGGCGCCTTCTCCGGCAAGGACCCGACGAAGGTGGACCGCTCGGCCTGCTACATGGCGCGCTACGTCGCCAAGAACGTCGTGGCGGCCGGCCTCGCGGAACGCTGCATGGTCCAGCTCGCCTACGCGATTGGCGTGGCCGAGCCGGTGTCGGTGCTGATCGACACGTTCGAGACCGGCGTCGTGCCGGACGACAAGATCAGCGACATCGTCCGCGCGCACTTCAAGCTGACGCCGCGCGGCATCATCGAGGCCCTCGACCTGCGCCGCCCGATCTACAAGAAGACCGCCGCGTTCGGGCACTTCGGCCGCACCGAGCCGGAATTCACCTGGGAGCGCACCGACAAGGCTAACGCCCTTCGCGCCGACGCGGGAGTCAAGTAGCGCCCGCCTACCGGTCAGCATCACCCTGAAGGCCGGCCGCAGCTTCCGGCTTCAGCCGGAAGTCGGGTACGCTGCCAGAGCATGCGCAGACTCATCATGACAACGGCGGCCCTGATGGCCGCCGTTGTCGTTTTCCTGCTCGCGACCCTCCCGTCGAATCCTGTCCAGGTGGCGTGGACGGGCGACCCATCCATCCCGGCGCGCACGGTGGTGGGCGCCTATCACGTGCACACCTCCCGCTCGGACGGCGCCGGCGATCGGGCGGCGGTCGCGTCCGCCGCGCGTCGCGCCGGGCTCCAGTTCGTGATCATCACGGATCACGGCACCGGCATGGCGATGGAGGCGCCTGCCTACCTCGACGGGATCCTGTGCATCGACGGAGCGGAGATCAGCACGAACGGCGGCCACTACGTCGCGCTCGGCATGGCGAGGGCGCCGTACCCGCTCGGCGGCGAGCCGTCGGCGGTGGTCGAGGACGTCGCGCGGCTCGGCGGCTTCGGCGTCATCGCCCATCCGGACTCGCCGAAAGCCTCGCTGGCCTGGTCGGATTGGAGCGTGCCGTTCGACGGCATCGAATGGATGAACGCGGACAGCGAATGGCGCAACGAGTCGCGCGTCCGGCTGGCGCGGGTGCTGTTCGACTATCTGTTCCGCCCGGGGCCGGCGATGGCCTCGGTGCTCGATCGGCCAACCTCGACGCTCGCGCGGTGGGACGCCCTGACGACACGGCGTCGCGTCGTCGCGCTGGCCGGGCACGATGCGCATGGCGGTGTGGGCACGACGGCGGAAGATGGCGCCAGGCGCCGCATCGGCGGGGTGCCGTCTTACGACGCGAGCTTCCGGGCGTTCACGACGCGCGTCGTCCTCGACCAGCCGCTACGGGGTGACGCGGCGGCCGACGCGAGCGCCGTGCTGGCGGCCATCCGCGCGGGCAACGTCTTCACCACGATCGACGCGCTGGCGGGGCCCGGATTCCTCGACTTTCGTCGAACCGACAGAGGGGCGGTCGAACTGACGGCCTCCACGCCCCCCGGAGCGCAGGTCGTCCTGCTGCACAACGGAGAAGAGGTGGACGCGGCCAGCGTGGACTGGACCCGGGCATCCGGGGCCTACCGGGTCGAAGTGCGGCTCGCTCGCGCGCCTGGCGACCCGCCGATCCCCTGGCTCGTCGGCAATCCCCTGTATTTTCTCGACGCGGAGCCGCCACCGCCCCCGCCAGCGCCGCGATCGTATGTGCCGGCCGATTTCAGCTGGCACGTCGAGAAGTCGCTGGGCTCCGACGGGGACCTCGCCGGCAGCGAACAGGAGATCGCGATTGACTACCGCTTGCGGGCAGGGGAGAGGGCCAGCCAGTTCGTGGCGCTGGCCGGCGATTTCCGCCAGCCGCGCCAGCCGGGCAGCGTGCTGGCCTTCGAGGGATGGGCATCGCGGCCGATGCGCGTGTCCGTCCAGCTCAGGTACCCGGTTGATGGCGGCGACGCGCGGTGGGCGCACTCGGTCTATCTGGACAGGACGTCCCGCCACATCGTCATCCCGCTCGACGAGATGGTGCCGGTCGATCAGCAGGCGGGAGGACCGCCGCCGATCGTCCAGGCGCGCTCGCTCATCTTCGTGGTGGACCTGGTGAACGCCCTGCCGGGGTCGAGCGGCACCTTCAGCGTCTCACACGTCTCGCTCGCGCGCTGAGGACGGTCCGCGCCTCTCGCGCGTCGCCATCCCCAGCCCGGGAAGCCTGCGGCGCGATGTCCTGCAGCGCAGTAATGATGTCGCTCGCCAGCAGCCCGTGCCGGAACCCCTCGCGCATCGCTCGCCCGGCGATCTGACGCGCAACGGCGGCGCGCCGCTCCCGGCTATCTTGCCTGACAGTGGGGGAGACGAACGTCCCCGTGCCGCGCCGGACGTACACCACGCCGTCGCCTTCGAGCGTGCGATAGGCGTGCTGGACCGTGTTCGCGTTCACCCGCAGCTCGTCCGCGAGCTTGCGCACGGCGGGCAGGGGAGCGTCCGGCTTCAGCTGCCCGACGGCCACCGCCCGGCGAACCTCATCCGCGATCTGGCGGAACACGGGCCTGGGATCGTCGGCATCGATGTCGATCAGCACACTTAGTATTCTAGCACACTAGTGTAATAGTGTACTAGTAGTGATAGCCCTGAGAGCGGAGAGCGGAGAGCGGAGCGCGGAGAGCGGAGCGCGGAGCGCGGAGAGCGGAGAGCGGAGAGCGGAGAGCGGAGCGCGGAGAGCGGAGCGCGGAGCGCGAGAGCCCCCTATGTCTTGGCGGTGAGCAGCATGTACACCGCCGCGGCGACGACGATGACGTTGGGGGTCCAGGCGGCGAGCGCAGGGGAGAGCAGCCCTGCTTTTCCAATCGCGATGAACACGCTCATCAGGAACCAGTACGACAGGGCGATCACGACCCCCAGACCGATGCCGTAGAGCGTGCCGCGCCGGCCGCTGCTGACGCCGAACGGGACGGCCAGGAGCGTCATGACGAAGGTCACGAACGGAAACGCGAACTTCCGCTGCAGTTCGACCGACAGGCCGATGACGTCGAAGCCGCTGGCGGACAGTTCGGCGACGTAGCGGCGCAGCTGGGCGACGGTCATGGTGTCGGCGTCGGTCTGTTCGGTCTCGAAGTACTCGGGCGGCTCGACCTGGAGCGCCGCGCGCTTGAAAGGCTGCCACGTGGGGGTCCGCGCGGTGAGGTCCTGCTTCCACCCGTTCGTGCCGACCCAGCCGTTCACGTATTGCGCTGTCGTGGCGTACGTGCGCCGGGCGAGCCGCCAGGCGCCAGGCGCCGGCGTAAAGATCGAGAGTCCTGTGAGCACTCGCTGATTCGGATCGAAATAGCCGTAGTGGTAGATGCTGCCATCGCGACCGATGACCCAGTGGCGGCTGAGCGGGTTGAGCGTCTTGGGCGGCAGGCCGCGGATCGTGGCGTCCAGCGCGGTGGCCCGCCGGTTCGCGCGCGCGAGAATCTCCTGCTCGAGACCGAACAGCGCCGCGCTCCAGATCAGCGACAGCGCGACGATGGGCAGCGCGACCCGGTACAGGCTGACGCCGCACGCCTTCATGACCGTCAGCTCGCTCGTTCGCGAGAGAATCCCGAACGTCACGAGAACGCTCAGGAGGGCGGCAATCGGGATCACGTAGTAGACGAACTGCGGCGTCGAGTAGCCGAGCAGCTGCAGGACGGTGCCGGTGGACGCGGAGCCCTTGAACAGCTTGTCCGACTTGTCGATGAAGGTCGCGATATAGAAGAGGCCCATCAACGCGAAGAACGCCAGTCCGACGGTGCGTCCATAGATGCGGCTGACGTACCGGTCGAGCAGGCCGGGCCCCGGCACGCGTACCCTTGGAATCCTCAGGACGATGACCACCCGCCCGGGTCTCGTGCCAGGCGCCGGGTTGTTCGACGCAACGGGCGGGCTGCCGGCCGCTCCGGACGTCCGGGCGCGGGCGCGTGCGGGCAGGCGCGGCACGCGGATCGGAATGGTCAGCGGGAACCTGCGTTCGGCGAAGCGGGCCCGCCAGATGAGGGCGCCGATGCCGAACACGCCGAGCACGACGTTGGGGATCCACCGTGCCGCGTAGGCGAAGAGGAACCGATCGTCGGGACCCGGCGAGGCGTAGAGGCCCTTGGTGAACGACTCGGCCAGAAACATCACGACGTAGTAGGCGAAGATGACGGCGATCCCGAGAACGAACCCCGCGAGTTTGCCGTCGCGCGCCACGGTCAGGCCGAGCGCCAGGCCGATCAGGGCGAAGACGAAGCAGGCGACCGGGATGGAGAACTTGACCTGAATCCCCATGATCTCGGGGTGCGGCGAGATGTTGTTCAGCCGCTTCTGGGTGATGGTCTCCTCGAGCTGCGGAATCGTCTTTTCGCTGACGCCCCGCGGCAGTTCCATGCGCCCGAACACGGTGTCGGCGTTCAGCGTCATGATCTGCTCGGCGAAGCGGAACGTATCGGCTTCCCCCTCCTTCGACGTCGAATACTGAGTGCCGTTGACGAGAATCAGGTAGACGCTTCGATTCGCGCGGTCGAGCACCAGGTGGCCGCCGGCCGACATGTACAGGCTGGTGGCGTCGGGATTGTGGGTATCGGCGACCATGACGTCCTTCCAGCCGCCGCCCGGCGCCTCGTCGCGCGCGTAGAGCACCCAGCCGGGGAAGTCCTCGAAAAAGACACGCGGGTGGATGTCGTTCTCGACGCGCTTGGTGACCAGGTCGAAGGTGATTTCCCGGAAGCGCTGGTTGGCGTCGGGAATGGCCTCGACCATGACGTAGAAGGTGGCGCCGGCGGCGATGGTGGCCATCACGAGCACGGGCCGCAGCAGCCGGTACGGCGACACGCCGCAGGCCAGGAGGGCGACGGTTTCACGGTCCGACGAGAGGCGGCCGAGCCCGATCAGCAGCCCGGTCAGGAGCGCCATCGGGATGGTGAGGCCAAGCCCCTGCGGAATCAGCAGCAGGATGATCTGACCCGCGATTTCCCACGACACGCCCTTCGACACGAGCGTCTCGAGCTGCTGCATCACGGGCGGCACCTCGAGGATGAACGTGAAGACCAGCAGGGACAGCAGGAACGGCGGGACGACCTCGCGGATGACGTAGCGATCCAGCGTTCGCAGCATGGGGGCTCGGAGAGACAACGATATCACTGACGGGCGTTCGGCGGTCGGCGCTCGGCGCTCGAAGGGGGTCGGCGGCTCGGTGGTTGGCGCTCGGGTTAGGGCATGGGCCCGTCCGGAGGTTCCGCAGGTCTTGCACAGGCGGGTTTTATTGGCCGTATTGGCTGGGTCTGATAATGAGTGTTATGTTAACTAACAACCCAGACAGGCACTGATTCGGCCGGCGTCCGCCTGTTCCGGGCCTCCTAGGCCCTTTCGGGGGCGCCCGCCCGGTCGAGCCGGCCTCTGACCGTTCGGCGCGCGGCGCACGACTCGGGCGGCGCGCGCAGAGGTGCGGAACGGCGGGCTCCGGCTGCGCGGCGGCCCGAGCGCCACTCCGGACGCCGCGCGCCGCTATGGCTAGCGGCCGGTCTGCGCGCGCAGTTCTTTGATGATCGCTTCGAGCGCCGAGATGACTTCGTCCCGCTCGACGCGGGCCTTGGCGAATCGGAGGCTCAAGTTGAAGGTCTTTGAAGGCGCCTTGTAATTGAACGTATACGCCTTCGGGCGGCCGGGCTTCGGCTTGGCGGTTTCCTTGCGGACGGCCTCACGGGTTGCGCCGCCATCCCGTGAGATCTTCTCGACCAGGGCGACCATTTTCTGAGGGTCTCCCTGCCTAACTACCTGCAAAAGTAATGATTTAGAGTGAATGTCGGCCAGCCGACACAGGTTCTTCACTTCCTCCGGCATGTTGTTCAGCGCCAGAGACTCGGTAATGGCGGTCCGCGACTTCCCCAGCCGGCGGGCCATGTCTTCGTGGGTGTACGAACATCGCGTGGCCAGTGAGTGCAGCGCTTCGGCCTCTTCGAACGCGGTCAGGTCCTTGCGCTGGATATTCTCAATCAGGGCGATCTCGATGATCTCGTCGTCATCCACCTCGCGGATGACTATCGGGATCTCGCGCAAGCCGACCTGGACTGCAGCCTGGTACCGCCGCTCGCCGGCGACGATCTGGAATCGCGTACCGCGCTGGCGGACGACGATCGGCTCGATGATGCCTTTTTCGGCGATCGACGCCATCAGCTCCGAGAGGTCGCCCATGACCTGCCGTCGGCTGATTCGGGTTCGGGTCGATCTGGTCGATCGGGACCATGCGTCCGATCGGCGACCCTGCGGAACTCGTGAGCGCTTCGACATAGTGCTCGTCGTGGCGCATCCGCACTGTCTCCGGCAGTCCTTTTCTAGGCACGGTCCATGACCTCCTCACACAGGCGGTAGTACTCGGTGGCGCCGCTCGACTCCGGCGCGAAGGAAAAAATCGACTCCTTGTAGGCCGGGCTCTCCTCGAGTCGCACGCTCTTGGTGATGACGGTCTTGAACACCTTGCTGCCAAACACCTTGTCGATCTGGGAGCGGATGTCGCGCGCCAGCGCCGTCCGCTTGTCGTGCATCGTGATGACGACGCCGAGGATGCGGAGCCCGGGATTCGCCCGGGCGCGGACCTTCTCGATCGTCTCGAGCAGGTCGTCGGTGCCCTCGAGCGCGAAATAGGACGACTGAATCGGGATCAGGAGGTGGGTCGCCGCGACCAGCGCATTGACCGTCAACAACCCCAGCGTCGGAGGGCAGTCGATGACGATGTTCGGATAGGCCTCGCGCACCGGTTCGAGTCGATCCTTCAGCCGGTAATGCGCGTCGATCTCCCCCACCAGCTTGGACTCGAGCTTCGCCAGCGCGATACGCGACGGCGCCACCCAGAGATTCGGCTGCGTGGACTGCTGGATGACATCCTGGAACGTGCAGTTCGGCTCGGCGATCGCGTCGTAGACGCTGCGCGTGATCGTCGTGACGTCGAGATACGACATCGTGCTGTTGGCCTGGGGATCGAGATCGACGAGGAGCGTCGGCTTGCCGCGCAGCGAAAGCGCCGCGGCGAGATTGATGGCGGTCGTGGTCTTGCCCACGCCACCCTTCTGATTGGCGATCGCAACGATCATGTGTGGCTGATGGGAGCGTATGTCACAGGGCGACGCCAATTGTAGGGAGTTGAGTGGAAAATGGGAAATGGAAAATGGAAAATGGAAAATTCTTCTATTTTTTCCATTTTCCTTTTTCCATTCTCACATCTTGTACTTGCCCATGTCGTCGGGATCGAGGCTCTCGAGCCACTTCTGGAGCCGCTCCGAATCGCCCTTCTCGGGCGCGAAGTCGACGGTCTTGGCGTGGTCGATGACGCTGTCTTCCACGAAGATCGGCGCCTGCGCGCGAAGCGCCAGCGCAATCGCATCGCTCGGCCGGGCGTCGATCGCCATGGCTTCGCCGTTCACGGTCAGGTAAATCAGCGCGTAGAACGTGTTCTCCTTCAGATCCGAGACGACGATCTTCTGGATGTTGCCCTTCAGGTCGTGAATGACGTTGCGGAGCAGGTCGTGCGTCATCGGCCTGGGCGTGGTGACGTTCTCAATCTGGAGGGCGATGGCGTTGGCCTCGAAGACTCCCACCCAGATCGGCAGCACGCGCTGGCCCTCCGTGTCGCGGAGGATGATGATGGGCATGTTGGTGATCGGATCCACCATCAGACCCTTGATCGTCATCTCAATCTGCATGCGCCCTCTTTGGCTTCCGGCGTCCCCGCCGCATCCGAACCTGGCCCGACAATACCGACGCTTCCCTGCCGGCACGGGAGCCGGAGGCGCTCACGTGACTACAGGCCTCAGCTCACGTTAGGCGCATGGCGCGCCTGCGTCAAGCGCGGCCTCGCCGCGCAGGCTGTTCGGGTTCGCGCCGGTGATCCGCACGGGGATCGTCCGGCCGATCCAGGACGACGGCCCGGCAAGATTGACCACCGTGTTGCCGCTCGTCCGTCCCGACAGTTCCCAGTCGCGCCGGCGGCTCCTCGAATCCACCAGGACGTCGAGCGTGCGGCCCACCGACGCGGCGTACAGCTCTCCCTGAATCGTCTTCTGAAGCGACTGCAGCGCGACTATCCTCCGGGTCTTCTCGTCGTCGTCCACATCCTCGGGCATGCGCTTCAGCGCGAGCGTGTTCGGGCGCTGCGAGTACTTGAACGAGAACATGCTGTGATAGCGCACCGCGGCGGTCAGTGTCAGCGTCGCTTCGAAGTCCTCGAGGGTCTCCCCGGGGAACCCGACGATCATATCGGTCGAAAGCGCCAGGTCAGGCATGGCATCCCGCAGGCGCGCGACGAGCTCGAGGTAGTCCTCGCGCGTGTGGCGGCGGCGCATCGCCTCCAGCATGCGCGTGGAGCCGGACTGCACCGGCAGGTGCAGGTGCCGGCAGACCCTGGGAAGGTCGCGCATCGCGGCAATCATCCGCGGCGTCACGTGGCGCGGGTGCGGGCTGGCAAACCGGATTCGCTCGAGGCCTTCGATCGCGTCGAGGCGTTCGAGGAGCGCCGCGAAGTCGCACGAGGGATCGTCCGGCGCCTGGTAGTGATTGACGATCTGGCCGAGGAGCTGGATTTCCCTGGCGCCCGTGGACACGGCGTGCTCCGCGTCGGCCAGGATGTCGGCGACCGGGCGCATGCGCTCCTTTCCGCGCGTATAGGGGACGACGCAGAAGGCGCAGAACTCGTTGCAGCCCTCGATGATGGTGACGTACGCCTTCAGCGGGTCCCCCCGCCGCGCGATGCCCAGAGGAAACGAGATGTCCTCCATCGGGTCGAGATCGATGGTGGCCCGGCCCCCGGGGCCTCGCTCGACGGCCTGGTTGACGAGCATCGGCAGGCGCTTCAGGTTCTGCGTGCCGATGATCACATCGACCGCCGGCGAGCGTTTCAGGATCCGCCCGCCCTCCTGCTGCGCCACGCACCCGGCCACGGCCACGATCGGTCGGTGACCATCCTCGATGGCCATCTGCCGGAACTCGCCCAAGCGGGTGAAGAGCATTTCCTCGGCCCGCTCGCGGACGCTGCAGGTGTTCAGCACCACGACATCGGCATCCCGGTCGTCGTCTGTCGCTTCGTAGCCGGCCTGCTCGAGCAGTCCCGCCATGCGCTCCGAGTCATGGAAGTTCATCTGGCAGCCGTGCGTCTCGATGAGGTACCTGTACGCCAACTTTCGCTTTCGCCTTTCGCTTTTTATTCGCCTTTCGCCTGCTTCCCCGCCCTTCGCTCCCTCGACTTCAGCATTTCGCGAGCGCTCGCCAGCACCGCGGCGGACGTGTCGCTCCCGGCGATCATGCGGGCCACTTCCTGTTCCCGGCCGACGCCGTCCAGGTGCGCGACCCTCGTGATCGTCCGCCCCCGCTGGACCTGCTTCTCGATGCGGAAGTGGGTCCGGCCGTACGCGGCAATCTGCGGGAGGTGCGTGATGCAGAGGACCTGAAACCGTCCGCCCAGCCGCTCCAGCCTGTTTCCGACGACGTCCGCGACCGCGCCGCCGATACCGGAATCGACCTCGTCGAAGATGAGGGTCTTGCCCGGGGCGTCGGTCGACGCGAGGGTCTTCAGCGCGAGCATGATACGCGACAGCTCGCCGCCCGACGCGATGCGCGCCAGCGGTTTGAGGTCCTCGCCCGGATTGGGGGAAATGTAGAACTCCCCCGTTTCGACGCCCCGCTCGGTCCACTGCGCCTCGCTTGCGGCGCCGCAGAAGCGGACCTCGCAGCGCGTGCGCGTCATCGCCAGGTCGCCCAGCGACTTCTCGAGCGCGTGGCTGAACTCCACGGCGGCGGCTTCGCGCTTTCGCGTGAGGCGCGCGGCGGCCCCCAGGTAGCTGACGCGAGCCTGGTCGAGGTCGCGGTCGAGCTCGGCCACCCGTTCGGTGGCGTGCTCGATCTCGTGCAGCTCGCGCCGCAGGTGTTCGCGGCGTCCGATCACGTCGGCCAGCGCCGGGCCGTGCTTCTTCTTGAGCCGCTCCAGCAAGGCGAGCCGATCCTCGATCTCCTGAAGCCGGGCGGGCGACGCGTCGATGGTGGCGGAATACGAACGCAGGAAGTACGCGAGATCCTCGAGCTGCGACTTGACGCTGTCGCGGCCATCGAGGTAGGCGCCGAAGCGGGCGTCGAGCGACGCGAGGTCTGCGAGCCGGCGCCAGACCACGCCGAGCGCCGTCAGCGCGGCCTGGTCGCCTTCGTACAGCGCGTCGTAGGCGTCGGCGCAGAGCCGCTGGAGCTTGTCCGCGTTGGCGAGCACGGTACGCGTCGCGGCGAGTGCGTCGTCTTCGGCAGGCTGCGGATCCACGCGTTCGATCTCCGCGAGCTGGAACGCAAGAAACTCGGCGCGGGCGGCCTTCTCGCGTTCACCGGTCATCAGGCGTTCGCGCTCCGCCCGGAGCCCCTGCCACACCGCGAACGCCTCGGCGACATCCGCGCGCTCGGCCGGAACCGCCGCGAATTCGTCGAGGAGATCGAGATGCGCGGCCGGATCGAGCAGCATCTGGTGCTCGTGCTGACCGTGGAGATCGACCAGTCCGCCGCACAGCTCCCGCAGGGCCGTGCTCGTGGTCAATGCGCCATCGACTGAGGCACGGCTGCGGCCCTGGGAGGAGATCTCGCGTCGCACGATCAGTTCCCGCCCGTCCGGCGCATCGAAAATCGCCTCGACGGTCGCGCTGTCCTCGCCCGTCCTGACGAGTTCGGCCGAGGCGCGTCCGCCGACGAGCAGACCCACGGCGCCCACGAGAATGGACTTGCCGGCGCCGGTTTCGCCGGTCAGCACATTCAGTCCGGGCTCGAACTCGAGTTCCAGGGAGTCGATGACGGCAAGGTGCCGGATGCTCAGGAATCGCAGCAAGGGGTCCGTTTCCGTTCTCGGGTCGTGACGCGAAGTACCATCTTATCAGATATTTGACAGCCTACAGGAGGCGATGTTAGGCTGTTGGGAACTGCGCTGTCCCAGCGGCGCACCACACTATGTTGCGGAGGGCCGTTTGCGCACGCTTGGATTGTACGCCCTTGCTCTGTACGCGCAGGGCTCGGGTCAGCCGGAGGCTGGGTCCGGTCAAGTCGATACCGACATCATCACGCTCATCACCCATGCCAGCGCCGCCGCGAAAGTGGTGCTGGTCATCCTGCTGATTTTCTCGGCCGTTTCCTGGGGCGTGGTTTTCTACAAGGTCTGGCAGTTCGGGCGCGTGCGGCGTCAGTCGTCCACGTTTCTCGAGGTGTTCCGCAAGAGCGCCAAGTTCTCGGAGGTGGCGGCCGTCTGCCGCACGCTCTCAGCCAGCCCGCTGGTCGGCATTTTCCAATCAGGCTACGCGGAGCTGAATTCGCAGCTGCGCACCGGCAACGCCGATCCCGCAAAGCCGTCCCCCGCCGCCGGACGTCCAACTCTCAGGAGCCTTGACGCGGTCGATCGTGCGCTCCTGCGGGCGACGGTCGTCGAGATGACCAAGCTCGAACATCGCGTGCCGTTTCTCGCGACGACCGCGAGCATCACGCCGTTCATCGGACTCTTCGGCACCGTCTGGGGCATCATGAGCTCGTTCCAGGGCATCGGCGCCGCTGGCTCGTCCAGCCTCGGGGTGGTGGCTCCCGGCATCGCGGAAGCGCTCATCGCCACGGCGTTCGGGCTCTTCGCGGCGATTCCGGCCGTGTACTTCTACAACCATTTCACGCAGCAGCTGAAGCACTTCGCGGCGGAAATGGACGACTTCTCGCTCGAGTTCCTGAACATCTCGGAACGGAATTTCACATAATGCCGAAAGTGCAGCCGCTCGGGGGCGGTGGCGGCAGCCGGCGCGGGCGGTCGGCGCATGTCGCCTCCTCGCTGTCCGAGATCAACGTGGTCCCGCTGGTGGACGTGATGCTCGTGCTGCTCATCATTTTCATGGTGACGGCGCCGATGATGCAGCAGGGACTCCAGGTGAACCTGCCGCAGTCGCGGCGCGCTTCGCCCGTGACGGCCCAGCCGATTTACGTGACGGTGCCGGCCGACTTCAGCCGTACGCGCACCGTGCAGCTCGACAAGGAGTCGATGCGCATCGACGTGCTCGAGGAGCGCGTCCGTCAGGCGCTGCTCTCGCGCGACGACAAGTCCGTGTTCATCCGCGCCGACGCCGACGCGCGCCTGCAGGACATCGTCACGGTGTGCGACAGGTTGAAAGCGGCCGGGGTCGAGAAGGTCGGGGTCATGACGACTCCGCCGACCACCAGGTAACGAAACCGAGGCGGCGGGCGCGCACATGCACGAAGCGGTGAGCGACATCCTGAACGAACGGGCGCGAGATGCCGAAGGCATGTCGCGGATGGTCGCGTTGTCGCTGGCCGCGCACATCGTCCTGATTTCCGCGATCGTCGTGATGCCCGAGAACTGGCGATCGCCGCACGTCGCCCCGGACACCACCCCGATGATGATCACGCTCGGCGGCGCGCCGGGGCCCGAGAGCGGCGGACTGACGACGATCGCGGATCGGGCGACGCAGGCGATCGCGGCGCCCGGCGCGAAGCCGAAGATCGAGATGCCGGCTGCGGCGAAGGCGCCGGAAATGGTCGCGCCGTCGCCGGCGGCAAAGCCGGCGCCGAAAAAGCCCGAACGCGTGGAGAAGCCGGCCGCGAAGTCCACGGCGAAGAAACCGGCGACCGGCACGGAAATCAAGTCCGGGTCGGCCAACGTCGCGACCGGCGGCGCCGCTGTGCCGTTCGGAGGCCTGACGACGGGGGGCGGCGGCACCGGCGGCGCGACCGTGGATGTCGCCAACTTCTGTTGTCCCGACTATCTGCGCCAGATGACGAACCTGATTCAGCTGAACTGGAACCGGAACCAGGGCGCGTCCGGCACCGTGCAGATGAAGTTCACGATCGCCCGGAGCGGCGCGATCAGCGGCGTGGAGGTCGAGAAGCCGAGTAACATCGCGATGCTCGATCTCGAGTCGCAGCGGGCCCTGCTCAACACGCGCCAGTTGCCGCCGCTGCCGCGCGAGTTCCCTGACAGCACGCTCACCGTTCACCTGATTTTTGAATACCAGCGCCGATGAGACACATCCGACTCGTTTCCGCCGCCGCCCTCGCCGCCTGCGCGACCCTCGTCGTCGGCGCGGAGAGCCCCCAGCAGCCGCCGCAGTCGCAGCAGAGCGAGGTGACGATCACGATCACCGGTGGGCCGGGGCTGCCGCCGAAGTACGCCGTACCCGACTTCATCGCGCTCTCGCCGGATGCGGAAACCGCCGCCGCCGCGAAGACGATCGGCCAGGTGCTCTGGGACGACCTGAACTACGAGCACGAGTTCTACCTGATCCCCAGGGACACGTACCGGTCGATTCCGCAGCCGGCCTCTCTCGATCGCGTGCCCGTCGATCGGTGGCGCGAACTCGGCGCCGACGGTGTGCTGGTGGGCACCGTGCGGAAAACCGCGACCGGCATCATCGTGCAGGCGCGCCTCCTGGAGGTGACGACGGGCCGGTCGGCGTTCGCGAAGGAATACAGCGGGTCGATCGGCAACCCACGGATCTACGCCCACACGATCTCGGACGAGATTCACCTCCAGCAGCGAGGCCTCAGGGGGGTGGCGCGCACGAAGATCGCGTTCACCTCGGATCGCGCCGGCGAGCGGATGAAGGGGCCGATCGCCGACCGCGGCATTTCGAACATCTACTACGCGGACTACGACGGCGCGAACACCAGGCGCGTCACGGTCAGCCGGTCGCTCGACATCACGCCGGCCTGGTCACCCGACGGCAGGGCGATCGCCTACACGTCGTACCGGACCAGTTTCCCGGACATCATCGTGCAGTACATCTACGAGGGGCGAAACACCAAGCCCGCCGCCGGGAGCCCGGAAAACCAGAACTACCTGCCCGCGTGGTCGCCGGACGGCACGAAGCTCGCCTTCATGTCGAACCGCGACGGCAACGACGAAATCTACAGCGTCAATCGTGACGGCACGGGGCTGCGGCGACTGACCAATCATCCCGCCATCGACGTGACGCCGACCTGGTCGCCGACGGGAAACCAGCTCGCGTTCACGTCGGACCGGGGCGGCAGCCCGCAGATCTACATCATGAATGCCGACGGGTCAGGGGTGAAGAAGATCACGAGCGAATCCTGGTGCGACCGCCCGACGTGGTCGCCTGCGCCGTTCAACGAGATCGCGTATGCGTCGCGATCGGGCGGCGGCTTCGACATCCGCGTCTACAGCTTCGCGACCGGGGCGACCGTCCAGCTCACCAACGGCATCGGCAGCAACGAGAGCCCGGCATTCTCGCCCAACGGGCGCCACATCGCGTTCACGTCCACCCGCGCCGGCAAGGAGCAGATCTTCACGATCCAGCGGGACGGCAGGGACCTTCGGCAGATCACGAGAGAAGGCGTGAACCGGTACCCGAACTGGTCGAACTATCCGCAATAGGGTCGCTCGTCGCTAGTCGCGAGTCACTGGTCGAGTCGCTAGTCGGTAGTCGCCAGTCAGTCGCTAGTCGCCAGTCAGTCGCTAGTCGCCAGTCGGTCGCTAGTCGCCAGTCGGTCGCTAGTCGATGGACGAGAGCGGGTCGAGAGAAGGACAGATAGTATGCAGATGCGAAGATCCCTGATGATAGGCGCGGCGCTCGTGCTGGTGGCGGGCGTGGGCGCGTGTGCGAAGAAGACGCCGCCGGTGGCCAGGCCGACGGCTCCCCCGCCGGCGAATTCGACGACCGCCTCGCGGCCGCCGGCCCCGCCCGAGCCTGTCACGGAGCCGCAGCCGATGCCGCCCGAGCCCGTGCCGGCCGAAGATTCGCTGTCGGCGCGCGATATCGACGACATCAACAAGAACTCGCCGTTCCAGCCGGTCTTCTTCGGCTTCGACATGGCCGAGCTCGATGCCGGGGCCCAGCAGGTGCTGAATGCCAACGCCGACATCCTGCGCCAATACCCGACCTGGGTGATCACGATTGAAGGACACGCCGACGAACGAGGGACGGCGGAGTACAACCTCGCTCTTGGGGAGCGGCGGGCCCTCGCGGCGCGCAACTATCTCGTGTCGCTCGGGATTCCCGCCGATCGGCTGCGGACGGTCAGCTACGGCAAGGAGTTCCCGTTCGACCCGGGCCACGACGAGGCCGCGTGGTCGAAGAACCGCCGGGCGCACTTCGTGGTAACTAGTAAGTGAGGGCTCGTTGCGCCCCGGACGCCTGGTGAGGCGGACGTCAGACTGAAGGAACGACGATGACAACAGCACGACGCGTGGCCGTGGCGATGACGATGGCCGTGCTCATGGCGCCGGGTGGCGCCGCGGCGGCCGACAAGACCCACCAGCAGCTGATGGCGGAAATCCGGATGCTGCAGGAACAGCAGCAGCAGCTCCAGCAGATGCTCGGCTCGCTCGCCGACACGCTGAAGGTGGTGACGTCGAAGCTGGACGACCAGACCGCCGGCGTCCGCAAGGGGTTCGCCGATCAGAAGCTGCTGGTGGACAACGTCGGCGAGGGCGTCCGGATCCTGCGGGAGAAGGCCGACGACACCAACGTGCGTCTGTCGTCGATGACGCAGGCCATCGAGGACATGCGCCAGACGATCGCCTCGATGCCGCCTCCGGCGCCTCCGGCCATTGCCGGCGACGCGCCGGCGGGCGGTGACGCCGCCGGTCACGCCGCCCGGCGGCTCGCCGGTCCAGCAGCCGCCGTCGGTCTCGAATCCGCCCGCCAACACCGCGAATGTCTCGTCGTCGAAGATGTACGAGGCGTCGTTCGCCGACTATACGGCCGGCCAGTGGGACCTGGCGGTGGAGGGATTCCAGTCCTACATCCGGCTGTTCCCGCGCACCGACAAGACGGACGACGCCCAGTTGAACATCGGCAATTCGCTGTACGGCGCCGGAAAACGGCAGGAAGCGGTCGCCGCCTACCAGAGGGTGATCAGCGAGTACCCGGATTCGGACAGCGTGCCGGTTGCCTACTACAAGCTCGGGCTGACGTACGAGGCGCTCAAGCAGACGGATCCCGCGAAGAAGGCGTACGAGACCGTCATCGAAAAATACCCGACGGCCTACGAGGCGATCCTGGCGAAGCAGCGGCTGGACAACCTGAATCGCCGAACTAAGGGCCCTAACCACGGATCGCAGGATCACACAGATCACGCACGGATACACAGGCTCGCATCACGGAGCCCGGCGCGATCACCGCGTCCCGGGTGTAATCCCGTAAATCCGTGCGATCCGTGTCTTAGAACGGGATGTCGTCGTCCGTCAGTTCGCTGACCGGCTCGCCAATCGGGTCTTCGGCACCAGGTGCAGCGCTGGTGGATCGCGTCTGCTGGCGGGCGCCGCCGCCCCCGCCTCCGCCGAGCAGGACGATGCGGTCGCCGCGAATTTCCGTCGTGTAGCGCTTGTTGCCGTCCTTGTCGTCCCACTGCCGGGTCTGCAGTCTTCCCTCGACGTAGATCTGCTTGCC
Source organism: uncultured Acidobacteriota bacterium (assembly GCA_963817635.1). Taxonomy (GTDB): domain Bacteria; phylum Acidobacteriota; class Vicinamibacteria; order Vicinamibacterales; family 2-12-FULL-66-21; genus CAWFPR01. Next base: position 122,377 of record CAWFPR010000014.1, read on the forward strand.
CTTCGTCAGGTACTCGTTCAACGACTCGGCGGTCTTTCCCCACAGCACCACGCGGTGCCACTCGGTCTTCTCCTGGCGCTGGCCGGCCTTGTCGTTCCACATCTCGGTCGTTGCCAGGTTGAGCGTGGCGACGGGCGAGCCGCCGGGCGTGTAGCGCAGCTCGGCGTCGCGGCCGAGGTTTCCAACCAGGATGACCTTGTTCACGCTTCCCATCTGTCGAATCCTTTCTCACTGCGCGCGGGGCCCCACCCCCGCGCGCTTTCGCTCGGCGGCCGGCCTCCGGCCGGCGTCACTCCGTCGCCTCGCTCAGGCCGCAGGCGCTTCTTTCTCGTGCTCGTGCGCGGGGCCGCTCTTCACCCTCATTCAAACCCGGCGCCGGGCTGTTTTGAAGGGTTTCCTGCAGCGGCTGGCGCCGACGTACGCAGCGTCTGCAACCATCTGCCGGCCTGATGAGTGCCGTGGCGGCCTTACGTCGTCCGGCCGTAGCGATCTTCGAGCCGCACGACGTCATGGAGTTCAGGCGTCGACACTTCGAAGATGTCGCAGTCGGTGATGGCGGTCATGCGGTGGACGGTTTTCGGCGTCACGTGCACCGCTTCGCCGGGCGCCATCTCGCGTTTCACGAGTTCGTCCTGCTCTTTGATCTCGAACAGCATGCGGCCCGAGGCCAGATAGATCGTCTCGTCCTTCTGATTGTGGTACTGGAGGCTCAACGCGTGTCCCGCGTCGACGTGAATCAGCTTGCCGACGTACCTGTCGGTTTTCGCCCAGTGGAGCTCGTAGCCCCATGGCTTGTCTACCCGTGTCACCTGATCCGCCACAATTGGCTCCTTCGCGTGTCTGCGCCCCGGCGTCCCGCTCCCCCCGGTGCTGGCCGGACCGTCACGCGGCTGCTGCAGCCACGGCGCGCCGCTCGGGACGCGCGTTCGGGAAATTCGGAATCGTCATTCTACCCGTGTTTGATTTCCAGCGGTGCGAGGAACTGAATCAGCGCGCGTTCGACGTCCGCGGCGGTACGGGCGCGGAGGGCGCCGGCCACGACCTGTCTCGCGCGGCCGGCATCGAGCCCGCGCACGACTTGCTTGGCGAGCGGGATTGCCGTCAGCGCCATGCTGAACTCGGTCAGTCCGAGGCCGACGAGCAGGGTCAGCAGCACGGGGTCCGACGCCATCTCTCCGCAGACCGACACCGGAAGTCCGCGACGCCTGCCCGTGCGCGCGACGATCCGCAGCATGCGCAGCATGGCCGGGTGCAGCGGTTCGTAGAGGTGCGAGACGCGATCGTCGGTCCGGTCCACTGCCAGCGTGTACTGGATCAGATCGTTGGTGCCGAGACTGAAGAAATCCGCTTCGTCGGCGAGGATGTCGGCCGTGATGGCCGCCGACGGCACCTCGATCATCACGCCAATCGGCACCTTCGGGACGCCAATCCCGCGCGCGCGGAGCGATTCGGCCGCGCGCTCGACCACGGCGCGCGCCTCGCGCAGTTCCTCGAGGCCCGAGACGAACGGGAACAGGATCCGCAGCGGGCCATGGGCGGCGGCGCGCAGCAGCGCCCGCAATTGCGCGAGGAAGACGTCCTCGCGCGCCAGGCCGAGGCGGATCCCGCGCAGTCCGAGCGGCGCGCGATCGCCATCGATGGCCGCCGAGTCGATCCTGAGCTGTGCGTCGCTGATGTCGAACGTCCGCACCGTCACGCATCCGGGCGCGGTGCTCTCGACCAGGCGGCGGTACGCCTCGTACTGCACCTCCTCGGTGAGCGCGCTCTGGCCGCCGCCGACGAGGAGGAACTCCGAGCGGAAGAGCCCGATGCCGCCCGCCCCGTGTTCGCGCGCCCGCACCGCGTCGGCGATCGATTCGATGTTCGCTTCGAAGCGCATCTCGACGCCGTCGAGCGTGACCGGCGCGAGCGTGCGGTATTCCTCGAGCGATCGTTCGTACGCGACGCGCCGCTGCTGGCGATTGCGCACCTGCTCCAGCGTGTCGGGGTCCGGTTCGACGTACACCTCGCCGGTGCTGCCATCGACGGCGACGAGCGCGCCCGGCGCGAACAGCGAGCTGGCGTTGTGCAGCCCGGCGACCGCCGGGATGCGAATCGAGCGCGCGAGGATGGCGGTGTGATAGGTCCAGCTGCCGGCGTCGGTGACGAGCGCGGCGAGGCGCTGCCAGTCGAGCTGCGCGACCAGCGACGGCGTCAGCTCGTCGGCCACGAGGACGAGCGGGCCCTCGAGGTCTTTGAAGATGTCGGCCGGGGCGTCCGCCCGCAGGTTCATCGACAGCCGGCCGACGACGTCGCTGACGTCGCCCTTGCGCTCGCGGAGATACGGGTCGTCGGCCTTGTCGAAGAGCGCGCCGATTTCCTCGAGCGCGCGCCGCAGCGCGGCGGCGGCATTCAGCCGCTCGCCGCGGATGATCTCGCCTGCCCGTTCGATCAGCATCGCGTCGTCCAGCATCAGCAGCTGCGCGTCGAACAGGTAGGCGTGCTCGGCGCCGGCCGACTGCGCGATGCGGGACTTGATCTGCTGGAGCTGGGTGCGCGAACGGGTGCGCGCGTCGTGCAGCCGCGCCAGTTCGCGCTCGACCTGCGCCGCCGAGATGCGGAAGCCGATGTCGCGCGCCCCGCGACGAAGGACCAGCGCCTTGCCGATGCCGATGCCGGGCGAGACGCCGAGACCGGTCAGGCGCATGGCTCGCCCCGGGCCTGGCTGAGGGGCGCTTCGTCGAAGCCGCGCTCGACCAGCGCGCGAAGCGACGCCACCGCATCGATCTCGTCGATGCCGTTCGCCGTGATCACGATGCTGGTGCCCTGCGAGGCGGACAGCAGCAGGATGCCCATGATGCTCTTGCCGTCGGTCTCGCGGCCCTCCCGGCCGACGCGAATCGATGCCTGGAAGGCGCTCGCCGTGTGAACGAATTTCGCCGCCGCCCGCGCGTGCAGGCCGAGCGGGTTGGTGACCAGGACGGCGCAGGAGGTCACCCGCCGTCTCCCCTGAGCAGGTCGGACGCGACCCAGATGGCATGCCGCCCGTGCTCGCGCATCTCGCGCGCGAGCGCCAGCAGATCGGGGGCGCCCTGCGGCCGCGCCAGCTTGATCAGCATCGGCAGGTTGACTCCGGTGATCACCTCCACCTGCGGGCTGACGTACGTGACGGCCAGGTTGGCCGGCGTGCCGCCGAACATGTCGGTGAGCACCAGCACACAGGCCGGGTCTCCGTCCGGGCCGGCGGCCGTGGCCTGTACCCGGGCAATCGCGCGCCCGATGTCCTCGCGCGCGTGATCGACCTCTTCGTGCCAGCCGATCGACACCGCCGCGAATTGCGGCAGATCGCCGACGATCATCTCGGCCGAATTGACCAGCTCGGTGGCCAGCTGACCGTGCGTGACCACCACGACGCCCAGCTTCATCCCGCGTCCCTTTACCTTCATACCTTTTACCTTCTACCTTTTACCTTTTACCATTTACTTCTTCCATTCACTCATTCGCGATATCCCGGTGCTTCACCCGCAGGCGGGCCCCCGGGATGCCGGTCAGCCCTTTCTTGAGCGCCTCCGCAATCGCCACCGAGCGGTGGCGCCCGCCGGTGCAGCCGATGCCAATGGTGAGGTAGGTCTTTCCTTCGTGCACGTATTGCGGCACGAGGAACCTCAGGAGGTTCAACGTGTGCTCCAGGAATTCGCGGGTCGCGTCCGACCGCTCGAGGTACCGCACGACGTCGGCGTTCCGGCCCGTATGGGGCCGCAGGCGGGGTACGAAATGCGGGTTCGGGAGGAACCGCACGTCGAACAGCAGGTCCGAATCGACCGGAATGCCGTGCTTGAATCCGAAGCTCAGAATCGTGACGACCAGCTCCGCGCCCGGCGGCGATCCCGCCGCCACGCCCGTGAACGCGTGCCGCAGCTCGTGCACCGTCATTTCCGACGTATCGACGACGTGATCGGCGATGTGCCGGATGGCACGCATCGCCGTGCGCTCCTCGCGGATGCCCTCGAGCGCCGACCGGTCCGGCGCGAGCGGGTGCGGGCGGCGCGTCTCGCTGAAGCGCCGCACGAGGGCCGGCTCTTTCGCCTCGAGGAAGATCAGCACCGGGTTGAGGCCCTGCCGCTTCACGAGCTTCCGGTAGACGCCCGGAAACTCCTTCAGCATCTTGCCTTCGCGCACGTCCACCACCACCGCCGCACGCGAGATTTCGCTGCCGGCGCGGAGCGTGAGCTCGGCGAGCATCGGCAGCAGCCCGACCGGCAGGTTGTCGACGCAGAAGTACCCGAGATCCTCCAGCGCGCGGATCGCCTGCGATTTGCCCGAGCCCGAGAGCCCTGTAAGGACCACGAAACGGGACGTAACCGCGGTGCGCGCGGCACGGCGGGCGGTGTGGCGCTGCTCGCGCATCAGAGGTCCTCTCCCTGGTCCGGGTCGTGTTCCTGAGGCCGTCCGGCGGCCTCGAGCTGCCGGTGCAGGCGGTCGACCAGGCGGCGTGCCGCGTGGTGGCCCCGGGTGCGCAGCAGCTGGTTGCGCGCGGCGACCTCCACCAGGATCGCGACGTTGCGGCCCGGCGCCACCGGCATGCGGATCATCGGCACCCGGATGCCGAGCGTCTCGTAGAAGTTGTCGTCCACGCCGAGCCGATCGGTACTCGCGCCCGTGCTCCCACCGCTCGAGCTGCACCACCAGCTCCACCCGCTTGGACGATCGCGTCGACGCCACGCCGAACATGTCCTGCACGTTGATGAGGCCGAGCCCGCGAATCTCCATGTGATGCCGGGTCAGCTCGGGACAGGTGCCGATGATGAAGCTCTGCGCCCGGCATCGCAGGTCCACCGCATCGTCGGCAACGAGGCGGTGACCGCGGACGACCAGATCGAGCGCGCATTCGCTCTTGCCGATGCCGCTCTCTCCCACGATCAGCACGCCGAGGCCGAGGATGTCCATCAGCACGCCGTGCACGACGCCACGGGCGGCCAGGTAGCTGTCGAGCACGAGGGACATGCGCGCCATCACTTCGGCGGTCGCCGCGCGTGTGCTCAGCAGCGGCACGCCGGCGCGATCCGCTTCGGCGGCGATCTCGGGAGGGGCCGCGACGCCGCCCGTCAGCAACAGGCACGGGAGATCGCGGCCGAACACGCGCGCCATCGTCGCGCTCCGCTCGTCCGGGCTGAGCGATTCGAGATACCGCACTTCGCTTTCGCCGAAGACGAGCACGCGCCCGCCGCGCAGGTACGCGTCGTAGCCGGCTACCGCCAGTCCGGTCTTCTGGGTGTGCGGAATCGTGATGCGTCGCTCGAGTCCCGCGGTGCCCGCGAGCACGTCGAGATCGAGCGCCCGCGAGTCTGCCAGATCGCCAAGCACGGTGGCGACGGACACGCCCGGCAACGGAGCGGTCTCTCCCACCCTACTCCGGTTCGATCAGGCCGAGGTGACCGTCCTTGCGGCGATAGACGATACTCACGGCGTCTGTCTCGGAATTGCGGAACACCACGAACGTTTCCGAGCCCGACTCGAGCTGCAGCGCCGCGTCGTCGGCCGACATCGGCTTGACCGGATACCGCCTCGCGCGGATGATGCGCCGCGCCGGCGGGCTGCTTTCGGCCGCCGGCGGGCGGACGACGCGCGTGCCGGCGCTCTTGCGCCTCCGGCCGTCCCACTTGCCCTTCAGCGTCGCGGCCTGCTGCTCGATCCGCTCGACCGCGTCGCGGATGGACAGCGGCCACGCGTTGGCCTCGCCCTTGCCGCGCAGCTGGTGGTCGCCCCGCGTGTGCACGGCGATCTCCGTCCGGTGCCGGTACTTCTCCTGCGTCAGGATCACGACAGCGGAGACCGCGGCGTCGTTCAGGACGCGGTCCAGGCGCGCCAGCCGCTTGGTGACGAGCTGGCGCAGGGATGCGTTCAGCTCCATGTGTCGGGCAGTGATATCGACTCGCATAGGAGGCGCTCCGGCGCGCGGCGCTGTCTTCTAGAACAGGACCTTGCGCTGGTTGGATGTCGGGATCTTCAGCTCCTCGCGGTACTTCGCGATCGTCCGCCGCGCCAGCATCAGTCCTTCCTTCTGCAGAATGCTGACGATCTTGGAATCGCTCAAGGGCTTGCGGGGGTCTTCGTTCTCGATGATCTTGCGGATGCGCTGCTTGATGGTGACCGACGAGACGCTTTCGCCGTAGGAGCTGCTGATGCCGCTGTGGAAGAAGTATTTCAGCTCGAACACGCCCTGCGGCGTGTGCATGTACTTGTTGTTCACGACCCGGCTGACCGTGGACTCGTGCATGCCGATGTCGTTGGCGACGTCCCGCAGCACGAGGGGCCGCAGGTATTCGATGCCCTGGTCCAGGAACTCGCGCTGGAAGTTGATGATGCTCGTGGCGACCTTGTGGATGGTCTTCTGGCGCTGGTCGACCGACTTGATGAGCCACAGCGCCGAACGGAACTTGTCCTTCACGTACGCGCGCGTCTCGTCGTTCTGTTCCTGCCCGGCGCCGGCCTTGTCGAGCAGGCGTCGATAGACCGGACTGATTCGCAGCTGCGGCAGTCCTTCCTCGTTCAGGGCCGCGACGTACTGGTCCTCGACCTTCACCACGTAGACGTCGGGAATCACGTACTGCGACTGCGACGGGTTGTAGCGGCTTCCCGGCTTCGGATCCAGATTGCGGATGATCTCGACGTGTTCCTTGAGGTCCTCGATCGTCATCCCGAGCTTGCGCGCGATCTCCGGAACCTGGTGGTTCTGGAGGAGCCGCAGATGCTCGGTGACGATCTTCTCGGTGGGGGTGCCCTCGAGCCCCAGGTGCCGGAGCTGCAGCCAGAGGCATTCCTGCAGGTCGCGCGCCGCCACGCCGATTGGATCGAACGTCTGGACGTGCTGGAGGGCCCGCTCGACGTCCGCCACGGGCCATTCCCCCATCGCCGCGATTTCTTCCACCGAGGCCACGAGATACCCGTCGTCGTCCAGGTTGCCGACGATTGCCCCGCCGATATCCTTGAGCATGCCGTCGTCGGTCTGAAGGGACAGCTGCCAGAGCAGATGATCGGCGAGCGAGGCGGCCGTCGAGAGCGTGTTTTCGATCGGCGGGAGCTCCTTGACCTCAGAGGGCTGGCGCGATCGGTAGCCGTCGTCCAGGTAGTCGCCGAAGAAATACTCGTAGTCGGCGTCGTCCCACGTGTCCCCTTTTTCGGGTGCGGGCTGGTCGGCCGTCTTCTCCGGCTGCGGCTGTTGCTCGGCGGGCTGCAGCTCCTCGGTCGGGACCTCTTCGAGCAGCGGGTTCTCCACCATCTCCTGGTTCAGCAGGTCGGCCAGCTCGAGCGTCGACATCGGCAGCAGCTTGATGGCCTGCTGCAGCGAAGGCGTCAGGATGAGCTTTTGTACGAGCTTTGTATGGAGTTTTTGCTGAATCGCCATGGATCCGTTGAGCCGTTATCGACCCTTCAATCTTAGTCCAATCGGAAGTCAGTGCCGAGGTAAATCCGCTTCACCTCCTCGTCGGCGGCCAGGCCATCGGGCGTGCCGCTGCGGAAAATGACGCCGTCGTGCACGATATAGGCGCGGTCGGTGATGCGAAGGGTCTCCCGGACGTTGTGGTCGGTGATGAGCACCCCGATGCCGCGCGCCTTCAGGTGAAAGATGATCTTCTGGATGTCGGTGACGGCGATCGGATCGATGCCGGCAAACGGTTCATCCAGCAGGATGAAGAGCGGCGAGATGACGAGGGCCCGGGTGATTTCGACACGGCGCCGTTCCCCGCCCGAGAGCGTGTAGGCGGGGGACTTCGCCAGCGGCGTGAGACCAAGCTCGGCGAGCAGTTCGCGCAACTTCGTCCTGCGCGCTGCGCCGTCCAGGCTCAGCGTCTCGAGGATCGCGGTGATGTTCTGCTCGACCGTCAGGCCGCGGAAGATGGAGGCTTCCTGCGGCAGGTAGCCGATGCCCTTGCGGGCGCGGACGTACATCGGGTCATCGGTCACGTCCGCGCCGTCCAGCAGGACCCGGCCGGCATCCGGCGCCGTCAACCCGACGACCATCGAGAACGTCGTGGTCTTGCCGGCGCCGTTCGGGCCGAGCAGCCCGACCACCTCGCCCGACGCAATCTCGAGGTTGATGCCACGGACGACCGTACGGCCGCCGAACGATTTGGTGAGATCCCGGGTCGCCAGCGTGGCCATGCGCTCAGCGGGTCCCCGTGCCAGCGCATCTGGTGGTCTTGAGCGGCAGCGGCCCGACGCCCCCGGCATCCACCGTGTCGATGGCCTGGCGGAACTTCACGGACGAGGCGGTCGTCTGCTTGCAATCCGTCGGGCTCTTCTGGATGACGACCACGGGCGTGCCCGTCATGAAGTACTCCTGTGTGGCCGTCGTGTAGGTCAGGCGGCTGCCGGTGGCCGTGCGATCGGTGTCCAGTTCCTTCACTCGGACCTCGCCGTACGCCTCAGCCCGCTGGAGCGCGTTCTGCCCGGCCTCGAGGAACAGCTCGATTCTGTCGCCCGTGACGTCGCGCTCGGTGCCGGCGATGTGGGCGTGGTTCGTGTACGTGGCGAGCCGCTTCGCGTCGTCGTACAGGAAGGCATCGGAGTTGCCGACCGTCGTCGCCGGCGTCTGCGCGCCGGTCTTCGAATCGGTCTCGTCGAGCACCATCGTCGTGCGCACGCTGCCCCGGGCCTCCAGATTGCCGGTTGCATCGTCCACGACAATCGTGTCGGCGCTCACCGACGTGTCGGCCTGCCAGAGCCGGGCGCTGCCGCTGTAGGTTGCGTGTCCGGCGGCGCCGTCGTATTCGAGACGATTGGACGTGACGTTGACGGGCTGATCCTGGGCGAGCAGCGACGGGACATGCGCGTGATCGACGACGGGGGCGGGCGCGGTTCCACGCGCCGGCGCCTGCGCGGCCGGTTCCGGCCGCATGGAGCTCCGGACGCGCGTTTCGGCGTTCAGCCTGCGCGTGCCCAGCGTGAAGCTGATCGTCCGCGCATCGACGCTCACCCTCGTGTCCCGCACGTGGGGGGCCGGGCCCGGCTCGGCGTTGCCCGGCGACAGATCCATCTGGTCGCGAGTGACGTGATACACGGCGTGGGGCGCCTCGGCGGTGACGTCGGCGCCGTCGGTGATGTGCACGTTCCCCGAGAATTCCGCCTGCTCGAGCGCGCCGAACCCGGGCTTCGTGTTGACGACCAGCGTCGTCGAGCGCGCCACGCGATTGACTGCCGCGAGATTGCGCTTCGCCGCGCGGGTTTCCCGGTAGTCGGCGCCACCCCCGAAGGTGGCGTTCTGCAGCCCCTGATCGCCGCCGCCGGCCGCGAGAGTCGCCGAACGGATGCGCTTGGCGGGGAGGTCCCCGTCGGCCGGCAGGTCCACCTGGACGTTGCCGGCCGCGTCGAGACCGGTGACGGTCAATCCGTCGGCCGCCATCGTGATATCGATGGTCCGGCCCGACACGCGTTTGCCAGGCCCCTCGGCCTCGCCCGGTAACTGGACGACGGCGTTGTCGATCAGCTTCGCGTGCTGGAGGGTGCGGCCGTTCTCGGCGTAGGCCAGGTCGATGTCGCGCGCCGACATCGTCTGGGGCGAGCCGGGGCTGCCGCCGCCGGTGATGCGGCTGTTGGCGCGCAGCTCGAGCACCTGGACACGCTCGTCATCCGGAGTCAGCCGGATCGTGATGTCGTCGGCGTCAATCAGGCGTCCGTCGGCGTCGACATGCGCGTTGCCCTGAGCCGGACGTAGTGGTCGGCCCGCGCCATGCCGATCGACCTGGCGCTCCCCTGCATCCCGCCCTGCCCCGCCGGATCGGGCGCCACCGTGATGCGCGCCTGCTCGTTCAGCCAGAGGACGGACCTGTCGCGATCGTAAGTGGCGCCGATGCCGTCACCCTTCATCCGCCCGCGGGTGAAGGTCACTTTCCCTGGAACGGTCAGCAGGCCCGCCGCGTCGTCGTACGAGGCCTCGTCCGCCCTGATCTCGATGCCGTCGGTCGTCTCGAGGTGCACATCGCCCTTGAGATGCACGAGGCCGATCCGCTGCCCCTCCTTCGACTGCTGCTCCAGCTCGTCAGCCGTGACGACGATCGTTCGATCTGCTCTTGTCCGGAAGCGTCAGCGTCGAGCCACGCTGAACCGTGCGCCCATCGGGATAGACGATCTGCGACTTGAAATCGATGGCGTACGCGATCTTGCCTTCCTTGTTCGCGCTCTCGAAATGCCCACCGCCGTGTGTCTCGGCGAGACTCCCCGCATCGACGCGCGCCGGGAGCGGCGTCTTCGGCGCGACGGCCTTGCGCTGTCGCATCGCCAAGGCGACCACGACGACGAACACGACCACGAACACGGCGATGCCGAGCCGCGCCTTCTTCTGCCAGGACATGACTTGTCGATCTAGTCTAACCCGTCCGGACTCTTGAAGTCGCAGACGTTGAGCTCGAGGTATGTCTCGCCTTGAAAGTCGTTGCGCTCGAGCGAAAAGGCGAGATTGACGGCAGCCCGGTTGCGGGTGAGAAAGTCCGCGCGTTCGGCCGCGCGCCAGGCGATCGCGCGGAACCGGCGGCCCTCCTGCGCGAAGGTCATCTTCAGGTGGCGTTCCTTGAGGGTGCGAGGGCCGTCGACCAGCTCGACCCCCGTCGCGTGGAAGACAGGCCGTGGGTTGGCGAGGCCGAACGGTCCCATCTGATCCAGGCCCTGCATCAGCTCGGGCGTGATGCCGCGCAGGCTCAGCGGACCGTCGATGCGCAGTCGCGGGCGCAGCTGGTCCGGCTCGAGCACCTCGTCGGCGTGCGCGTTGATGCGCGCGCGGAACTCCGGCACCCGGTCCGCTTCCATCGTGAGCCCGGCAGCCTGTTTGTGGCCGCCGAACTTGAGGAACAGATCCGAGCATCGCTCGAGCGCCCCGAGCATGTCGAAGTCGGGAATGCTGCGGCAGGATCCGTGCGCGATCCCGCCGTCGATCGACAGGACGATGGCGGGCTTGTGGTACGCGTCCACCAGCTTCGACGCCGCGATGCCGATGACGCCGCGGTGCCAGCCGTCGCCGCCGACGACGAGCACGTTGTGGGCGCCGACGGCCGGATCGGTCTCGATCGCCTTCTTCGCGTGCAGGACCAGGTCCGCTTCCTCCTGCTGGCGGCGGAGGTTCTCGTCATTGAGCTGCTGGGCCAGCGCCCGCGCCTCGTCACCCATGGACTCGTCGGTCGCGAGCAGCAGTCGCGTCGCGATGTCGGGCGTGCTCATGCGGCCGGCGGCGTTCACCCGCGGCGCGAGGATGAAGCCGACCTGGTAGCTGTCGATCGTCTTGCCCAGCAGGCCCGACGCCTCCAGCAGCGCGCGGAGTCCCACTGTATGCGGTCCGCGGCTGAGCGACGCGAGCCCGTGGCGCGCAATGATGCGGTTCTCGCCGACCAGCGGCACGACGTCGGCCAGCGTCCCGATCGCCGCAATCTTCACGAAGGCCGGCAGCCACTTGTCTTTCCCGGCGCGGGCGCACAGCGCCTGCACGACCTTCAGGGCGACGCCGACGCCGGCGAGGTTCTTGTCCGGATACGTACAGTCATGACGCTTCGGGTTGATCACCGCCAGCGCGGGCGGCAGCGTGCCGTCCGGCTCGTGATGGTCGGTGATGATCAGATCGACGCCCAGCTCCCTCGCGCGCAGCGCCGCTTCGGTGCCACGGATGCCGCAGTCGACCGACACGACGAGCCGGACGCCTTCGGCGTGCAGTCGCTCGATCGCCGCCGGCTGGAGGCCGTATCCGTCGCGCAGCCGCTCAGGGATGAAGTGCACGACGTCGCCGCCGAGCAGTTCCAGCGCCCGCCTGAGAATGACGGTGGACGTGATGCCGTCCACGTCGTAGTCGCCATGAATCGCGATGCGTTCGCGGGTCGCCACGGCGCGTTCCAGGCGCGGCACCGCGCGGTCCATGTCCGCGAGCCCGAACGGATCGTGGAGATCCTCGATGGCCGGGCTGAGGAAGCGCGCTGCCTGCTCGGGATCGCCGAGGCCACGCAGGCACAGCAGGCGGGCGACCATCGGATGGACGCCGAGGGCCGCGGCCAGCGCGGCCGACTGCCGATCGTCACAGGGAAGGTGATTCCAGACGAGCGACGTCATGCGCCCTCGGCTGGAGCCTTCTCCGTGTCGATGAACCCGACGCCTTCTTCTCCCATCTTCCGGAACTTTTCGTAGCGCGCGGCGAGCCGCGCCTCGACCGAGAGCGCCGAGACGTCGAGGAGCGCGGCATGCAGCGCCTGATCCACCAGCGCCGTGGCCGCATCGTGGTCGTTGTGGGCGCCGCCGACCGGTTCGGGGACGATCGCGTCGATGAGCCCGAGCGCCAGCAGGTCGGGCGCCGTGATCTTGAGGGCTTCGGCCGCCTCGACCTTGCGGTTGGCGTCGCGCCACAGGATGGCCGCGCAGCCCTCGGGCGGGAATGACGCTGTAGACCGAGAATTCCTGCATCAGCACGCGGTCGCCGATCGCAATCCCGAGCGCGCCGCCGCTGCCGCCCTCTCCGCAGACCAGCACGATAATCGGCACCTCGAGCATCATCATCTCGCGCAGGTTGAAGGCGATCGCTTCGGCCACGCCGCGTTCCTCCGACTCGACGCCCGGATACGCCGCCGGCGTGTCGATGAACACGACGATCGGACGGCCGAACTTCTGGGCGAGCTCCATGACGCGCAATGCCTTGCGATACCCTTCGGGCCGGGCGTAGCCGAAATTGCGGAAGATCTTCTGCTTGGTGTCGCGACCCTTCTGGTGGCCGATGATCGCGACCGGCTGCCCCCGGTACTCCGCCAGGCCGGCGATGATCGCGTGGTCGTCGGCGAAGCGCCGGTCGCCGTGGAGCTCGTCCCAGCCGGTGAACAGACGTTCCACGTAGTCGAGCGTGTTCGGGCGGTTCGTGTGGCGCGCGACGAGCACGCGCTGCCAGGCGGTCAGGTTCTGGTACAGCTCGCCGCGGATCTCGTCGGCCCGCTTGCGCAGTGTTTCGATCGACCGCTCGCGCTCGGGCGTCCGGGGCATCATGCTGAGCGCCTCGATCTCTTTCAGCAGGACGCCGATCGGTTCTTCGAATTCCAGCAGGTCAGTGGGCATGAACGGATCTCTGAATGAAGGGATGGCACGGGCAGGCCGGGGGTCGCGAATCCACGGTCAGCGAAGCTCCACGCTGCCCGCGCCGCACAGTTGTTCGACCTCGTCCACCAGCCGTTCGGTCGGCCGCACCCGCAGCGCCGCTTCCGACCGGACGCGCAGTGACGTCGGCTGACTGCGGACGTCGAGTTCCAGGAGCACGCGCCGGTCGCCCCGGTGTCGCGCCAGCAGATCGGCGAGCGCCTCGAGCGTGTTCCGCGTCGACCCGTGCAGGTGAATGACCACCTCGCGCGTCGTCCGCTCCTTGAGCGCGGAGAGCGGCAGCAGTTCGGTCGCGACGATGCGCGCCGACTCGTCGTCTCTTTCGAATTTCCCGCGCACCAGGACCATGGCGTCGGCCTCGACCAGGGTGCCGTGCTTTCCGAAGGTCTCCGGAAAGACGACGACCTCGACGCTGCCCGCGACGTCGTCGAGCATGAAGACCGCCATCCGGTCCCCTTTCTTCGTCTTCAGGGGACGCAGGCCCGAGACGATGCCGGCGGCCCAGAGGTCGGGCGACGATTCGGTCAGCTCGACGACCCGGCGCGCGCCAAACGTCTTCAGCGCGTCCGTGTAGCGATCGAGCGGATGGCCGCTCATGTAGAGCCCGAGCGCTTCCTTCTCGCCGGAGAGCTGCTGGGTCTCGGTCCAGGCCGGCGCGTCCGGCAGCGGGATGGCCTCGGGCGTCAGGCCGTCGTCGTCGAGGTCGAAGAACGACACCGTGCCGTCCTGCCGGTTCCGCTGGAAGCGGCTGCCGTGCTCGATCGCCTTGTCCACGGCCGCGAACAGGCGCGCGCGTCGCAGCGGGATGGGCCCATCGGCGAACGTGTCGAAGGCGCCAGCCTTGACGAGGCTCTCGAGCGGCCGCTTGTTGACGAGGCGCTGATCCACGTCCTCGCACAGCCGGAAGAGCGAGTCGATCCGTCCCTTGGCGTGGCGCACGCCGAGCATCGACAGAATCGCCCCCTCACCCACGTTCTTCACCGCCGTGAGGCCGAATCGCACGCCGGCCTTCTCGACGGTGAACCGCAGTTCGCTCGTGTTGATGTCCGGCGGAAGGATCGGGATGCCGAGGTCCCGGCACTCCCCGAGATACATCGCGAGCTTCTCGGTGTTGGCCGCTTCAATCGTCAGCAGCGCCGCCATGAAATGCCAGGGATAGTTGGCCTTGAGGTACGCCGTCTGATAGGCCACCCAGGCGTAGGTCGTCGAGTGCGACTTGTTGAAGCCGTACCCCGCGAAGAACTCCATCAGGTCGAAGATCTTCTTCGCCTTCTTCTCGTTGACGTGGTTCTTCGCGGCCCCCTCCATGAAGGCCTCGCGCTGCTTCGCCATGACCCTGGGGTCCTTCTTGCCCATGGCCTTGCGGAGCACGTCGGACTGCCCCATCGAGAACCCGGCGACCACCACGGCGATCCGCATCACCTGTTCCTGGTAGGCGATGACGCCGTAGGTGTCGCCCAGGATCGGCGCCAGCTGCGGCAGGTCGTATTTCACCTCGGTCCGCCCCTGCTTGCGGGCGATGTAGTCGTCCACCATGCCGCTCTTGAGCGGGCCCGGCCGGTAGAGCGCGTTCAGCGCGATGAGGTCGTCGAGCCGCTCCGGCTTTGCCTTGCGCAGCAGTTCGCGCATGCCCGAGCTCTCGAACTGGAAGACACCGTAGGTCTGCCCTTCGGCGAAGAGCCGGAACGTCTTCTCGTCGTTGAGCGGAATGGCGTCGATGTCGAGGTCGATCCCCTCGGTGCGCTTGATTTCGTCGAGCGCGTCGCGGATGAGCGTGAGCGTGCTCAGGCCGAGAAAATCCATCTTCAGGAGGCCGACCCGCTCGATCTCCTTCATCGCCCACTGCGTGACGATTTCGTCCTTCTGCGTCTTGTAAAGCGGCACGAACTCGGTCAGCGGCCGCGGCGCGATCACGACGCCTGCGGCGTGCACCGAGGCGTGCCGGGTCATGCCTTCGAGCCGCCGGGCGACGCCGAGCAGCTCGCGGACCCGCTCGTCCTTCTGCTCCATGTCCTTGAGCGCGGGGCTCTCGGCCAGGGCCTTCTCGAGCGTCATGTCGAGCGCCGGCGGCACCGCCTTGGCGACCCGGTCGGCGTCGGCGTACGGAATGTCCATCACCCGTGCCACGTCGCGGACGACCGCGCGGGCCTTCATCGTTCCGAAGGTGATGATCTGCGCGACGTTCTCGCGCCCGTACTTGTGGGTCACGTACTCGATGACCTCGCCGCGGCGGCGCTCGCAGAAGTCGATGTCGATGTCAGGCAGCGACACGCGCTCCGGATTGAGGAACCGCTCGAAGATGAGGTCGTACTCGATCGGATCGACGTCGGTGATCCAGAGACAGTAGGCCACGAAGCTGCCCGCCGCCGATCCGCGGCCCGGCCCGACCGGGATGCCCTGTTCGCGCGCATGGCGGATGAAATCCCACGTGATCAGGAAGTACCCGGGTACTTCATCTGCTTGATCATGTCGATTTCGTAGTTCAGCCGCCGCTCGTAGTCGTCGATCGGGTGCTTGAGCACGCCGCGCGCGGCGAGTGCCCGCAGGCGCGGCAGCCGCGCCGTGAAGCCGTCCCGGACGATGTGCTCGAAGTACTCGTCGAGCGTGAAGCCCGCGGGCACATCGAAGTTCGGCAGCTTGTGCACGGTGCCGGACAGATCGACGTGACACCGCTCCGCGATGCGCACCGTGTTGGCAAGCGCGTCCGGAAAATCGGCGAACACCTGGGCCATTTCTTCGGCGGTCTTCAGGTAGAACTGGTCGCCGTGGTAGCGCAGGCGCTCGGCATCGTTCACGGACTTCCCGGTGCCGATGCACAGCAGCACGTCGTGCGGCCTGTAGTCCGAGTTCTTCAGATAGTGGACGTCGTTGGTCACGACGAGCGGCAGGCCCAGGTCTTTCGCGATCGGCTGGAGACCGATATTGACGATGCGCTGATCGTCGATGCCCTGGTACTGCATCTCGAGGAAGAAATTGTCCGGCCCGAGGATGTCACGGTAGGCGGCCGCCGCGTCGATGGCCCGCTGCAGCTTCTCGGTCCGGATGCCGGTGGCGACTTCCCCCTTGAGACAGCTGCTCAGGCCGATGAGGCCCGAGGCGTGCTGCGCCAGCAGTTCCTTGTCGATCCGCGGCTTGTAGTAGAACCCCTCCGTGTACCCGGAGGAGACGAGCTTGATCAGGTTGTGATACCCCTCGAGCGTTTCCGCCAGCAGCACGAGGTGGTTCGCCGTTTCGCCGGGGACCCCGCTCTTCGTCCGCCGATCGCCCGGCGCCACGTAGACTTCGCACCCGAGCACCGGATTGATCCCGCGCTTGCGCGCCTGGTCGTGGAAGATGACCGACGAGAACATGTTCCCATGTTCCGTAATCGCCGCCGCCGGCATGCCCAGCTCGACGCACTTGTCCAGCAGTTCCTCGATGCGGCACGCGCCGTCGAGAAGGGAGTACTCTGAATGAAGGTGAAGGTGGACGAAATCACTCATTGCAGACTGCAGACTGCAGATTGCCGGTTAACGGATTGCCGATTGCCGACTGGCGAATGACGGATTGGCGATCGGAGATTGCCGATTGAAAAATTGCCGATTCGGGGATTGCCGACTGGGCGACGCCTGTGCGAGGTCGCCACTCGGGCGGCCGTTACTCCCCAATCCGCCAGTCCACAATCCGTCAATCGGCAATCCCCAATCGGCACTCCGTCAATCTTCAATCTGCAATCTGCAATCTGCAATGGTTTATTCCCATTCAATCGTCGCCGGCGGTTTTGAACTGATGTCGTACACGACACGGTTGATGCCGCGGACTTCGTTGATGATCCGGGAGGAGATCGCGCCGAGCAGGTCGTGCGGAAGGCGGGACCAGTCGGCGGTCATGCCGTCCTTGCTCTCGACCGCGCGGATCGCGACCGTGTATTCGTACGTCCGCGCGTCTCCCATGACGCCGACGCTCTGAATCGGCAGCAGGACCGCGAACGCCTGCCAGACCTTGCGGTAGTAGCCGGCGCGCTTGATCTCCGCGCCCACGATCTCGTCGGCGCGCCGCACCAGGTTCAACCGCGAGGCGGTGACCTCGCCCAGGATCCGCACGGCGAGCCCCGGGCCCGGGAACGGCTGCCGCCAGACGAACTCGTCGTCCAGCCCCAGTTCCTTGCCGACCAGCCGCACTTCGTCCTTGAAGAGCTGCCGCAGGGGCTCGACCAGGGTGAACCGCATGCGTTCGGGCAGCCCGCCGACGTTGTGATGGCTCTTGATGACGTGTGAGGGCCCGATGACCGACACGCTTTCGATGACGTCCGGATAGAGCGTGCCCTGCGCCAGGTAGTCGAAATGCCCGAGCTTTCCGGCCTCGGCCTCGAACACGTCGATGAACGTGGCGCCGATGATCTTCCGCTTCTGCTCCGGTTCCGTGACGCCGGTGAGCCGGTCGAGGAACAGCGCCGACGCATCGGTGAAGACGAGCGGCAGGTGCAGGCGCTCGAAGCGCGCCCGGATCTGGCCGGCTTCGTCCTGGCGCATGACGCCGTTGTCCACGAAGATGCAGGTCAGCCTGTCGCCCACGGCGCGGTGAATCAGCACGGCCGCCACGGTCGAATCCACGCCGCCGCTCAGCCCGCAGACGACCCGGCCCTCCCCCACCTGTGCGCGAATCCGTTGGATCGCCTCCTGCACGAACGACGACATCGTCCAGTCGCCGGTGCACCCGCAGACGTCTGTACGCAAAGCTCCTGAGGATGTCGAGCCCGTGGTCGGTATGGGCGACTTCGGGATGAAACAGCAGCGCGAAGAGCCGCCGATCCCGGCAGGCCATTGCGGCCACCGGCGCGTTCGCGCTCGTCGCGGTGACCGCGAATCCCGGCGGCGCCGAGGCGACGAGATCGCCATGGCTGGCCCACACGCGCAGCTCGGCCGGCGCCGACGCGAAAAGCGGCGCGCCCGGTTCGACGTGAATCGTCGCATGGCCGAACTCGCGGTGCGGGGCCGGCGCGACCGTCCCGCCGAGCGCGTGCGTCATCAGCTGCATGCCGTAGCAGATGCCCAGGACCGGCACCGAGGCGTCGAACACGCCGTAGTCACAGTGCGGCGCCGCGGGATCCGACACGCTCGTCGGCCCGCCCGACAGGATGATGCCGGCCGGCTCGAGGCCGGCGATCGTCGAGAGCGGCGTGTCGAACGGCAGGATTTCGCAATAGACGGACAGCTCCCGCAGCCGGCGGGCAATCAGCTGGGTGAATTGCGAGCCGAAGTCCAGGACGACAAGTGTCTGGTGTTTCACTGGGAGAGGTTGTCTCAGCTGATCCACGCACGTTGGCATGCGTGCAAAGGTCGCCAGGACCTTATTATAAGGGTGTGCCTCCGGTACGCACCACCATATCTTGTGCACGCGCCGCGAAGTTGATCGCCGTGGCGACGGCGCTCGCGGCCGCCACGGTCACCGCGGGCGAGCCCCGGCTCGGCTCGCCGCAATGGCCGACCAGCGTCGCCTGGTCCGTGCCGCTGTCGGCGTCCCCCGCGGCTCCTCCCGTCATCGACGGCGATCGGGTGTATGTCGCGCTCGAGTCCGGCATCGTGGCGGCGCACGGAGTGTCTGACGGACGCGAGCTCTGGCGCCGCGACCTGCCGACCACGATGCCGCTGGCCGCCGATGGCGGCCGCGTATTCGCGGTCTCGGGAGCGGCCATCGTGGCGCTGAACGCTGACGGGTCATCCGCGTGGCAGGCCGCCGTCGGCACACTCACGGCACCGATCCTCGCGATGGACGGCTGGGTCATTGCCGCCGCGACCGACAACGTCTCGGCGCTGCGCGCAACCGATGGATCCGTCGTCTGGCGGCGCACGCTCGAGCGGGTCAGCGAGCAGCCGTCCATCGAGGGCGACAACCTGTATCTCCCGCTGGCGGATGGCCGCGTGCTCGCGCTCGAACTGGCCACCGGTACGGAGCGGTGGGCGCGCCGCCTGTCCGGCACGCCGACGGCGGTGCTGGCGCTCCCCGATCGTCTGTACGTGGGGTCGGCCGACAAGTCGTTCTATTGCCTCGACGCGCGCGATGGTCAGGTCGCGTGGCGGCAGCAGATCGGCGCGGTCGTGCGTGGCCGGCCCGCGGCGGATGCCTCCCGCGTGTACGTCGTCGCCCTCGACAACCTGTTGAGAGCCTTCGATCGGAGCAACGGCGCGCTGCGGTGGTCGCCTCGCGGGTTGCCGTTCCGGCCGACCACGGGGCCGGTCGTCATTGGACAGACGATTGTCGTCGCCGGGACGACGAACCAGATCCGCGGGTTCGATGCGAAGACCGGCCGGGCCGCCGGGGAACTCGTCCTCCCGCAGCCGCTGCTGACGCTGCCGGCGTACAGCGACCAGTCCGGCGTGGCCCGGATCGCCGCCCTCACCGGTACCCTCGAGCAGCAGTGGACCCTCGTGCTCGCTATCCTGCCGAGGCCGTCGATTGCGGTCGAGCCGCTTACCGCGTTACCCGGCCTGCTGCTTCCGAGCCCGCAGCCGCCAGGCTGACACCCGCCAGTTCCTCCCGCACGGCCGCGGCCAGGCGCGCGACGCCCTCGCGAATCTGGTCGGGTGTCGGCTGCGAGAACGACAGGCGAATGATGTGGCGTCCGCTGCCGTTGACGAAGAAGGCTTCGCCGGCGACGTAGATGACCCCGTGATGGACGGCCCGCGCGACCATCGTCTCCGTGTCGATCTCGGGCGGGAGCGTCGCCCACAGGAAGAACCCCCCGCGCGGCGACGGCCAGGTCACGTCACCGCCGAACGCCTCGGTGAGCGCGCTGACCATGACGTCCCGCTTCGCGCGGTAATGGGCGCGCAGGACCGGAATCTGGCGCCGCAGGACACCGCGTACCGACGCCTCGTACACCATGCGCTGGTCGAATCCGCCCGTGCAGAGGTCCTCGGCCTGCTTGGCCGTTTCGAACCTGGAGGCGAGCGGGGCCGGCGCGTCGATCCAGGCGACGCGAAACCCGGGCGCGAGGGTCTTCGAGAAACTGCTCAGATAGATCACCCGGCCGTCGGTATCGTCGGCTTTCATCGGCCGGACGTCGGCTTCGGTGGCCGAGTCCTCGAAGTACAGCTCGCGATACGGGTCGTCCTCGACGATCAGCATGTCGCGCCGGTTCGCCCACTCGAGCAGCAGGCGCCGCTTCTCCAGGCCGATGAGCAGTCCGGTGGGATTCTGGAAGTTCGGCACGACGTACACGAGGCGCACGCGGCGGCCGGACGCCGTCAGCCTCAGGTAGGTTTCGTCGAGCGCCTCCAGGTCGATGCCGTCCGGGCCCTGTCGCACGCCTTCCATGTGGGCCTGCACGTTGCGGAACGCCGTGATCGCGCCGGTGTAGGTCGGCAGCTCCACGAGCACGACATCGCCGGGATCGAGCAGCACGCGCGCGATGAGATCGAGACCCTGCTGCGATCCGGTCGTGACGAGGAGGCGCTCGATGGCGCTGGTGACGCCGCGCGCCGCCATGATGCCGACGATCTGTTCGAGCAGCGGACGGTGTCCGCGAGTCGGACCGTATTGGAGCACCGTGCCGTCGGTGCCGGAGAGCAGGTCGTGGGCGATGTCCTGGAAGTCGAGCCAGGGAAACGTCTCGGGCGCCGGGTAGCCCGGCGCGAAGGAAATAATGTCGCGGTTCTGCGCGAGCACGGTGCCCATCTTGCGGATGGCCGACCCCTGCATCTGTTCGCCCGCGCGCGACAGGAACGCGTCGTAGTTGATCATGCGGACCGTATACCCGGGACGTCGAGCGCCGCGTCCCTTCCTGAAGCGGCCGCGAGGCCGCGTTGATAATGGCGATACTGCGTCAGATAGGCGCCGAGCGCCGTCAGCGCCAGATACTGGAACACGAAACCACGAATGAGCCACGCGGCGACCTGCAGCGGCAGGACTGCAAGCCCGGCGAGGGGAACGAACGCGATGAGGCTGAGGCCCGCGGTCGCCAGCACCGACGCGACCGTCGCCACCACGACCAGCAGCAGGACGACGCCGAAGATGCCGGCGATTTCGCGCAGGCTGGTCCGGATGAACGCGATGACCTGCACGACCGCCTTGCGCACACCGATGTCCTCCACCGCCATGACCATCTGCGTCAGGAGATAGAGGAAGTTCACGAGCGTGATCCAGACCACGAGCACGCTCGACGCAATCGCCGCCGCCACGGTCCATCCCAGGATGAGGCCCAGGCTGCCGGCGAGGCGATAGCCGCCCAGGACGAACGCAAGATACAGGCCGGCCGTCACGGCGTAGGTCAGCAACAGGCAGCCGCCCAGCCGGACGTATCGCCGAGAAAGCCGGCGGCAGCCATCCAGGAACGGATCGATGTTCGTGAAGCTCGCCCGCCGGATCGCGTCGAGCCGAAGCGGGGGGCGCTCGATCGATCCAGCCTGCCCCTCGGCGTGCGCCAGGATCGACACCGTTCCGCCCTTGGCCACGAACGTGAGCGCCGATCCGCCGACGAGCACGAGCAGGAACGCCAGCACGAAGGTGGCGAGCGCCACGGGGTTGGCGGCGAGCGCGCCGAACACCGCGCCGACGATCTGCTGCACGCTTCCGCCGAGCACGTCCTCGACATCGGCGCCGAGCAGGAGCACGACCAGGAACACGCCACCCACGACCGGCACCGCCAGCAGCAGCTTCAGCGTGCCTTCCGCGACGAACTGCACGACGACGAGCGGCCAGTTCGCGGCGGCGACGAGCGCGCCGCGCTTGAGCGCGGCTTTCAGCGAGGGCGGTTGGGACATCGGCCAGGCTCTTCTTAGTCTACCCTTTGCGGTATCCTGCTGCTCATCGTGTCTTCTCCAGCATCAGGCCTCCTGGCGGACCGCCAGCGCCGCGTCTCCTGGCGCCGGCTGTTGTTCGCCGGACTGCTGGGTGCGGCAGCGTGCGGTGCGATCGGCGCCGGGCTCGAACTGTGGCGATTCGGGGTCGACACGGACGCGACCGCCCGCCGCGTCGAGGCGCGGGTGCAGGACGATTTCGCGCGGATGACCGGGGTTCTGTCGCGGGTGGCCGCCGATGTTGCCGGAGATCCGGCAGCCGCCCAGGCGCTGGTGGCCGGTGCGGATGCGCAGCGCACCCTCTTCGACGTCCTCGATCGGCGCGCAGCCGGGGCTGCCGTCCAGCCTGACCAGCTCGCCGTCACGATTTACGACAACCGCGGGCTCGAGCGCGCCTGGATGGGCCGGCCGTCCGATATCCGGGCCGCGGGCGCGGCGGACTTCTTCGTCACACCCTCGCCGCTCGGCCTGCGGCTCGTGCACGTGGCGGCGATCCTGGCGCCGGATGGCACGCGCGTCGGCACCGTCGCCGCCGAACACGTGCTGTCGCCGGCGCCGGCGGCATCGCGACTCACGGCGACCGACTGGATCCTTCCCACAACGCTCGGGCCGGTATCGCTGCGCATGCGGTATGAAGGCGCCGGCGACCAGCCCCGTCCCAACGCCGTCGTCGTGCGTGCGCCCGACGGCGAGCCGCTCGTCGAAGCCTCGGTGCACCCCGAGGATCTCGATCGCGCGCGGCAGGGGTGGCGCCATGGAGTGATCGCGCTGGTGATTGCGCTCGTCGCCGTCACCGTATTCCTGCTGATCGGATCCCTCCTCGATCGCCGCGCGGTCGGTCGCGGCGTCGCGGACGTCGCCTGGACGACCGTCGCCGCGACGGCGCTGCTCGCGCTCGGCTCGATCGGACTGTGGAGCGCCGTTGCGCTTTTCGAGGGAGGTCCGCCCGGACTGTCGGTCCGGTTGCTGCTCGGGTCGAGCACAGCGGCGGCGGCCGTCGCGCTGGTTGCGGGGCCGCTGCTGCGCCTGCGCATCGCCTGCCGCGGCCGCCGCTCGGCTCCGGGCGACTCGCCGGTGCGTTTCACCCTGTTGCTCCTGGGAGCCGGAGTCGTCGTCACGCTCGTGCTCGCCCTGTTCATGCGGTTGCTGGGCCGTGGCGTCATTCCTTCGGCGATCGACCTGCGGCACTTTTCGTTCCACCCATGGAATGCGGCGCGTCTCGCCACCCTGCTCGGCATTCTCGCGGCGCACACCGCGGCGCTGTGGTTCAGCACGCTGGTGCTGACGGCGGCGCTCGCGCGGTGGCGGCTGCCGCCGGGAGTGTTTTCGCGCGTCCCGATCTTCCTGCTGTGGCTGCTGCCGCCGGTCGGGCTCGTCGGGCTGGCGGACTGGTTCGGATGGGCCATCCCGCCGGCCGGTGTCCTCCTGTCGGCGAGTGCCTGCGCGCTGGCGGCCCTCCTCAGCCGGCCGCTGATGGCCTGGTATCGGCACGCCACGCTCGCGGCGCGGATCCTGGCGCTCTTCGTCGCGTTCGTGCTGCCCGCCCTGCTGCTCTATCCATCCGTCAACTTCTTCGCCGAAGCCGCGATGCGCGATCTGATCGAGACGCGCTACGCCGTTGAAGCCCAGACGCACGAGCAGGTCCTTCAGGACCGCATGTCGGAAGCGCAGCGCGAGATCGACGCGATGACGATCCTGCCGGACCTCGTCGCGACGGACGGCGCGCCGCTGCCGACACCTCGCACCGACAGTGCGTTCCTCGTCTGGAGCCAGACCGCGCTCGCGCGCAACCGGCTGACGTCGGCGATCGAACTCTACGACCGTTCGAATGCGCTCGTGAGCCGGTTCGCCTTGAACTTCCCGGAGTACACCGGCACGATGCAGGCGCCCACGACGACGACCGGCTGCACGTGGGACAACTTCGCGGAAGTGGCGCCGTTCGGGTCCGAAGAGCGGCGCCTGCTGCTCGCGCAGCGCCACATCTGCGTGTCGGACGGGCCCGGGCAGCCGCCCCACTCGATCGGGACGATCGTCGTGCACGTCGGCCTCGACTACCGCACCCTGCCGTTCATCACATCGCAGATTCCGTACTTCGAGGTCTTCCGTCCCGCGGGCGCGACAGCCAGCCGCGAAGGCGCGGCCGGCAGCGACGTGGACGTCGTCATCTACGGGTGGGGCCTCGGCCCCATCTACACCTCACGCCGCGTGGCATGGCCGATTACCGACGACATCTTCTCGAAGATCTACGTGCCGTCACGCACGCCGTTCTGGACGACGATCCGCCGCGGCGACGATCGGTACGAGGTGTACTTCTCCAACACGCGATTCGCGATCTTCGCCATCGGCTACCCGGCGCTGTCGGTATTCGATCATCTCGTCCATCTCGCCGAGCTGGTGACGATGTCGGGGGCGGCGTATGTACTCGTGCTCCTCGGCACGGCGATTTTCACTCGCATCGCGCGCGAGCGCGCGCGCCTCGGGCGCGCACTGCTGCGGGAAATCCGCGCGAGCTTCTATCGCAAGCTGTTCCTCGCGTTCGTCCTCGCGTCGATCATCCCGGTCCTGACGCTGGCCGTGGTGATTCGCGCGTACTTCGCCACGCAGCTTCGCGCCGACGTCGAGGCGGAGGCCACGCGAACGACCGCGGTCGCTCAGCGCGTCATCGAACAGTCCGACGCGCTCCAGCGCCGCGCCTCCGACGCCGCCGCGCCGGACGACCTGATGGTATGGGTCAGCCAGGTGATCGACCAGGATGTGAACATCTTCGAGGGCGCGCAGCTCGTGGCGACCAGCGAGCGCGACCTGTTCGAGTCGGGCCTGCTGCCGACGCGCACCCCGGACGAAGTGTACCGGGCGATCGTGCTGCAGCGCCTCCCGAGCTTCGTCGGTGAAGATCAGATCGGCACGGTCCCCTTCATCGTCGCGGCAGCGCCCGTGCGCGCCGGCGGGCACAACGCCATCCTGACCGTGCCGCTCGCCAACCGCCAGCGCGACATCGAACGCGAGATCGACGATCTCGACCGCGGCGTGCACCTCGCGTCGCTCTGCTTCATCCTGCTCGGGGCGGCGATCGGCCTGTCGATGGCCGAGCGCATCGCCGATCCGGTGCGGCGGCTGACGCGGGCAACGCAGCGGATCGCCCGCGGCGACTTCGACGCCCACATCGCCGTCCGGTCCGCCGACGAGCTCCGGCGACTGGTCGACGCGTTCAACAGCATGGCGGGCGAACTCAAGGCGCAGCGCGCTCAGCTCGAACGCACGCACCGCCTGGAAGCCTGGGCGGAGATGGCCCGGCAGGTGGCGCACGAAATCAAGAACCCGTTGACGCCCATTCAGCTGTCGGCCGAACACCTCCAGCGGGTGCATGCCGACCGGGGCGAGCCGATGGGCCCCGTGCTCAACAGTTGCGTCGAGACGATTCTCGGGCAGGTGAAGCTGCTGCGGCAGATTTCCGCGGAGTTCTCCAGCTTCGCCTCGTCGCCCACCGCGCGGCCCGCGGCGGTGGACGTGCCGGACCTCGTCGCCGACGTGCTCGATCCCTACCGCACGGGGCTCGCCGGACGCATCGCCATCCGGAACGAGGTCAACGCACCGCTGCCGCGCGTCTTCGTGGATCGCACCCTGGTGGCGCGCGCCTTCGCCAACATCGTCGAAAACGCGCTCCATGCCATGCCGGGCGAGGGGACGCTCCGCCTGACGGCGTCGCACGACGGCGCGTTCGTCACGATCCGCGCGAGCGACACAGGAGTGGGCATGGACGAAGACGCGCTGCAACGGGTGTTCGAGCCGTACTTCTCGACCAAGACCACCGGCACCGGCCTGGGCCTGCCGATCGCCAGGCGGAACATCGAGCTGAACGGGGGATCCATCGACGTGGAGAGCGCGCGTGGCCGCGGGACCACCGTCATCCTGCGGCTGCCCCTGCTGTCTCCGGCGGCCTGAGCGGCCCTCACCGCGACAGCCGGCTGACTGCAGGCGGCCGCCGTGATGTGGGGATCGTCGTCCCACAGGACGCTGCCGTGCCAGGCCGGATCGCAGGCCGCGAGCGTGAGGAGCACGAACGCGCCGGGCAACCACGCCTGCCGCGTGCGGACCGCACGCACCGCACCTACTGCCCGTCGGCCGGCCGCCGCCGGAGCCGCTGGAACGCCCAGGCGCCGAGCGCGCCGGCGATGTATGAGTAGGAGAGGATGACGAGCGCCAGGCGGGGATGGGCGGCAATCAGCGCCAGCGCGACGGCGCCCACGAACAGCGCGAAGTACGACCGGTGCCACCCCACGTCGATGGCCTTGATGCTGCGGAACCGCACCGTGCTCACCATCAGGAACGCCGGCACGAGCACCATGGCGAGCGCCGGCAGCGCGGTCTGCCGATCCTGGAGTCCGTACGGGTAGAGATACACCGTTGCCGCGATGACCGCTGCGGCCGCCGGACTGGGCATCCCGACGAAGTAGCGCTTGTCGCTGACGACCGCGGTCGTGCTCTGCACGTTGAATCGCGCGAGGCGCATGGCGGCGGCAGCCACGAAGAGGAACCCGGCCGCCCATCCGATGCGCTTCAGCGGCCAGAGCCCCCACGTGAAGGCCAGGATCGCCGGCGCGAGGCCGAACGAGACGACGTCGGCCAGCGAATCCAGCTCAACGCCGAAGGCCGTCGACGAATTCGTCAGACGTGCGAAGAACCCGTCCAGCGTGTCGAGGATCATGGCCACGCCGATGAACAGCGCGGCCGTGTCGAAATCGGAGCGTGTGGCATACACGACGCAGGCGTAGCCGCAGAACAGGTTGGCCACGGTGAAAAGGGACGGAATGAGGTAGACGCCGCGGCGAAACCGCTTCGGGCGATCGCTGCGCCGGCGTCCGAGCGGCAGCCTATCGAGCATCACCGGCCCGAAGAGTCGCCAGGACCGTCACCCCGCCGACCACGCGCTGCCCCACTTCGGCGTGCAGCTCCGCGTCGGCTGGCAGGAAGACGTCCATGCGCGACCCGAACTTCATCAGCCCGACGCGCTGTCCGCGCTCGAGCACGTCGCCCTCGCGCACCCGGCAGACAATCCGCCTGGCCAGGATGCCGACCACCTGCCGGAACACCACTGGACGGCCCCCATGGTCCAGCCAGACCTCGTTCAACTCGTTGTCGTTCGAACCTGCGTCGTACACCGGCAGGAATTTCCCCGGCCGGTACTCGACGCGGGTCACGCGGCCCGCGACCGGCGTCCGGTTGATGTGGACGTCCATGGGGGACAGGAAGATCGTGACCTGCTGCCATTCCCCCGGCGGCGCCCATCGGCTGTCGCCTGGCCCCGCGATCATCACCCTGCCGTCGGCTGGAGAGACCACCGCCCCGGGCTGCTGCGGGACGTCACGCTCGGGATCCCGGAAGAAATAGGTCAGAAACCCGGCCACGGCCGCACATGAGGCGGCCAGCGCGGGGCGCCGTGCCAGCGCCAGCGCGGCTGCGGGCAGGGCGGCGGCCGCGATGAACGGGTAACCGGCGCGATCGATCTTCATGAAAAGAGGGTGCCTGACGCGGGGTGTCACACGGGGCAGCCTTCGCAGCCACCGGCCGGCGTCGTGCCGGCGGTGCGGAGGCTGGCCCGGGAGAGCGGTGGTTGGGACGGATTTCAGCCCTGCGCGTGCGCAGCGACACTGCCGCTGTGCCGTCGCAGGATGCTTTCCATCTGATCCTTCAACTGCAGCTTGCGTTTCTTGAGTGTGACTTCTTCGAGCTGTTCGGGTTCGGAGAGATGCGGGCGAGTCGTGAGGTTGTGTATCTTTTCGTCGAGATCGTGATGCTGCGTGGCCAGCTGCCGGAATTGCTCATTGTCTCGCAGCAGTTTACGCTTCAGCTCATCGAAGTCTGTCGGCATCTCCGCCTCCTTTGGAGAAGACCCTCAGTCGCACAAGGCATTCATACAATAGGCACGGTACCATACCTTCGCGACCAGCATCAAGAGTGGAATCTGGCCTGGCGCAGGTCCCGGCGCCAGAGGATCAGGGCGTCCTCTTCGGGGCTGGTGTAGTAGCGCGGCCGGACGGCCTCGACGGCGAAGCCGAGCCGCCGGTACAGCTCGAGCGCGGGCTCGTTCGACCTTCGCACTTCGAGGGTCGCCTGCTCCGCCCCATCCCGCGCGGCATCCGCGAGCACATGCTGCATGAGCGCGGTGGCCAGGCCGCGGCGCCTCCACGACGGGGTAACCGCCACCGTGTTGACGTGGAGCTCGTCGAACACCAGCCAGCACGCGCAGAACGCCGCCAGGCGTGCGTCCGTCATCCGGAGGACGTACACGCGGGCCACGTCCGACTGGCCAAGCTCGCGCGCCAGCATGTCGCGTGTCCACGGGTTGGCGAAGCTCTCGGCCTCGAGCGCGGCCACCGCGTCGAGATCCGCTTCCGAGGTCAGGCGTTCGATCGTCCAGGCGGGGTCAGCCATACGAGAGCGGCGCCTCAGGCGCCGGTACGACGGTCGCGCGCCAGTTCCGCGTCGGATTTGCGCACGTAAATCGGGACGACCGCGTGGGGCAGAACCGCACGCGAAGGATCGCGGGCCGCGATCTGGCCGATGGGACCGGCGAGCGCCGGCGGCGCCACCACCGTCGCGCCGCGCGGCAGGCGTCTGGCCGATGAGCGCGGAGTACCGCATCGCGCCGTCGCCGATGAAGACGACTTCCCGCGAAGCCAGGGCTCCGGCCCACGCGTCCAGGACGACCTGCGGCCTGGCGGCGACGGCCTCCAGCCTGACCTCCTCTCCGTCCGGCGCGTACAGCGCGGCGTATACCTCGCCGCGCTGAGCGTCCATCCATGCGCCGACGAGCCGGGTCGCGTTCGTCCCGGCGCGGGCCAGCGCGTCGAGTGTGGAGACCGGAGCCACACGCGCCCCCGACGCCATGGCGAGACCCTGCATGGTCGCGATGCCGACGCGCAGTCCGGTGAACGATCCCGGCCCGGCCGCGACGGCGAACAGCTCGACGTCGCGCAGCGCGACACCGGCCAGGTCGAGCACGCGACCCAGGTCGCCCGGCAGGCGCTGGCCGTGCGGCGACGCTGGATCGCCGACGAGCTGGGCCAGCACGTCGTCACCGCGCAGGACGGCGGCGCTCCCGGCGCGCGTGGTCGTGTCGAGCGAGAGGATGATCAATACGCCAATGTTATACTCACCCGCACCAGCTCCCTGAAATGGCGTCCCCCCCTGTGTCTTCCGAACCCGCCGGCGCCACGCCGGCCATGCGGCAGTTCTTCGAGGCGAAACGGCAGTACCGCGATGCCATCGTCTTCTTCCGCATGGGGGATTTCTACGAGATGTTCTATGAGGACGCGCTGACCGCCGCGCGCGCCCTCGAGCTGACGCTCACCTCCCGATCGAAGGACTCGACCGGCGGCGCCATTCCGATGTGCGGGGTTCCGCACCACGCGGCCGACGGGTACATCGCCCGCCTCGTGAAGAAGGGTTTCCGGGTCGCCGTCTGCGAGCAGATGGAGGACCCGAAGAAGGCGAAGGGACTGGTCCGCCGCGAAGTCGTGCGCGTGGTCTCCCCCGGGACGTTGACCGACGCCGCGTACCTAGACGCACGCGAGCCGGCGTTTCTGGCCGGCATCGCGCCGGCGCAGCCGGGGCCGGGCTACGGCGTCGCGCTGCTGGATCTGTCGACGGGTGAATTCACCGCCGCGGAGTTCAGCGGGGGCGACGCGCGTCAGGCGCTCGCCGACGAACTCTCCGTCCTGCGCCCGCGCGAGATCGTGACGCCGCGGGCGTTCACCGAGCCGGCGGCGCTCGTCGAAGCCCTGCGCCTGCCGACGCGCGTCACGAGCGTGGACGACTGGACGTTCGAGTTCGAATCGGCGCGCGGCGCCCTCCTGGCGCAGTTGCAGGCGCACAGTCTGCAGGGCTTCGGCCTCGAAGATCGCCGGGCGGCCACCTGCGCGGCCGGCGCCCTCGTTCAGTATCTGCGCGAGACGCAGAAGGCGGACCTCGCCCACGTCCGCGACATCGCGTTCCGCACGGGGGCCGACTGTCTGCTGATCGATCCGACCACGCTGCGGAATCTCGAGGTCGTGGAGGCCGCCGACGGCGGGCGCACCGGATCGCTCCTGCACGAAATCGACCGCACGATCACGCCGATGGGCGGGCGGCTGCTGCGCGGCTGGCTGCTGCGGCCGCTGGTGGCCCTCGAGCGGATCCAGGATCGCCTCGATGCGGTCGAGGAGTTCGCGTTCCGCAGCACCGAGCGCGCGAAGGTGCGCGAGACGCTCAAGGCCGTCCACGACATCGAACGGCTCGTCGCCCGCGCCGCGCTCGGTACCGCCGGACCGCGCGATCTCGTGTCGCTGCGCCAGTCGATTGCGGCCGTTCCGCGCGTCCGCATGCTGCTCTCGGAGTTGCAGGCGCCGCTCGTGAAGAGCCTGATCGCCGAACTCGACGATCTGGCGGACCTGCGCGACGAAATCGAGCGCACGCTCGTCGACGAGCCGCCGGCCATCGCCCGGGACGGCGGCGCGGTCCGCGACGGCGTCGATCCGGAGCTGGACGATCTGCGGAACATCAGCCGGTCCGGCAAGCAGCGGATCGCCGAGATGGAAGAGGCCGAGCGCGCCCGCACCGGCATCACCAACCTCAAGATCCGCTACAACCGCGTCTTCGGGTACTACATCGAGATCTCCAGGTCGAACCTCGGAAGCGTGCCGCCCGACTACCACCGCAAGCAGACGATCGCGGGGGGCGAGCGCTACATCACGCCGGCGTTGAAGGAGTACGAGGAAAAGGTCCTGGGCGCCGACGAGCGCATCACCGCGCGCGAGATCGAGCTGTTCGACGCGCTCCGGCAGACCGTGGCCGCCGAAGCGCCGCGCATCCAGGACACGGCGCGCGGCCTGGCCTCGCTCGACGTGCTGTCGGCGCTCGCCGAAACGGCCGCGGTCGGCAACTACACGAAGCCGCAGGTACACGGCGGCGACGAGCTCGTCGCGAGCGATGCGCGCCACGCGGTGGTCGAACGCCATGTGGCCGACGCGTTCGTGCCCAACGACGTGACCCTCGACGCCGCCGGGCACCAGCTCGTCATCCTGACGGGCCCCAACATGGGCGGCAAGTCCACCTACCTGCGGCAGACCGCGCTCCTGTGCCTGATGGCGCAGGCGGGATCGTTCGTGCCGGCGCGGGCCGCGAAGCTCCCGATCGTCGATCGCCTGTTCGCGCGCGTGGGCGCCTCGGACAACATCGCGCGCGGGCAGTCCACCTTCATGGTCGAGATGCAGGAGACGGCCAACATCCTGCACGCGGCGACGTCGCGCAGCCTGGTGATTCTCGACGAGATCGGCCGCGGCACGGCGACCTTCGACGGGCTCAGCCTCGCGTGGGCGGTCGCCGAGCACCTGGCCTCGAACCCGCGCGCGCGGCCGAAGACGATCTTCGCCACCCACTACCACGAGCTGACGGACCTGGCCGATGCCCTGCCGAGCGTCGCGAATTTTCACGTCGTCGTCCGCGAGTGGAAGGACGACATCGTGTTCCTCCGGAAGGTCGTGCCCGGCCGGTCGGACCGCAGCTACGGGATCCAGGTCGCCCGGCTCGCCGGACTCCCGCCGGCCGTGGTCGCGCGCGCCCGCGAAATCCTGAACGGCCTCGAGCGCGACGAGCTGACGCGCGGCGGGCGGCCGTCGCTGAGCGGCGACGGCAGCGTCCAGCGCCAGCTCGGGCTGTTCCAGGCGCCCCAGGCGGTGGACGATCCCGTGCACCGCCGGCTGCGCGAGGTCGACGTCGATCACCTCACGCCGATGCAGGCGCTGACACTCATTGCCGAGTTGAAGCGCGAGATCGATGAGTGAGCGTCGCGCGGAAAACGGGCTCGGGCGTTCCCTTCCGCGCGGCACCAGCGACGGATGGCGGTCAGAGCCGGGGCGCGGCCGGCGGCGACCGCCGCTCCGGGCCCTGCTTCGAGCACTGACGGCGATCGTGCTCGTGGTGGTGGCGGCCCGCCCGGGGGCGGCGGCCGAGCGCTACGATCCGCGGCTGCGATTCCGCACGCTCCGCACTCCCCATTTCGACATCTATTTTCACCAGGGCGAAGCCGCGCTGGCCGCGCGCCTGGCGCGCGTCGTCGAGGATGTCTCGCGCGCGCTGGAGCCGGCATTCGGCCGGCCGGCGAGCCGCGTGCGGGTGATCCTCGTCGACCAGGGAGATCTGACGAACGGGTGGGCGACGCCGGTGCCCTACGACCTGATTGAGATTCAGGCGGTGCCGCCGCGCGCCGAAAGCCTGCTCGGCAACACGGACGACTGGCTCCGGCTCGTCTTCACTCACGAGTACACGCACGTCGTCCACCTCGATCGCTCGCGAGGCTGGATCGGTGGACTGCGGCGCGTCTTCGGCCGCCAGCCGGTTCTCTTTCCCAACCTGTTCCTGCCGCAGTGGCAGATCGAGGGCCTCGCCACCTACGAGGAGAGCGCGCTCACGGGACGCGGGCGTGTCGAGGCCGGCGACTTCCGGGTGCTGCTCACGCGCGCCGCCGCCGGCGGCCGGTTCCTCCCGCTGGATCGGGCGAGCGGCGGCCTGATCGACTGGCCGGGCGGGACCGCGGCCTATCTGTATGGCGCGTATTTCCACGAGTTCCTCGCCGGGAAATACGGGTCGGAGACGTTGTCGGCGCTCGCGGACGAAACCGCGCGGCGACTCCCGTACCTGGGCACGCGGGCATTCCGTCAGGTGTACGGCCGTTCGCTCGGCCAGCTCTGGAACGATTTCGAGAGCGACACGCGAGCACGCAATCACGAGGCTTCGTCAGGGGCGGTCACGCGACTGACGCACCAGGGATTCGAGGTGTCGGCGCCCGCCTACGATGCGGCCGGGCGCCTCTACTACCTCGCCGCGAATCCGCACGGCTTCCCTGCCCTGTTCCGTCTCGACGGGGCCCGGGCGGAGCCGCGGCGCGTGGCGTCGCGGTATCTCGGCAATCACACGAGTGTCACCGGCGATCTCGTGGTGTTCGACCAGTTCGAGCTCGTGAGAAACGTGGGCCTCCAGTCCGACATCTACGCGGTCTCGGTGGACGGAACGGCGCCGCGGAGGCTGACGCGGGAGGCGCGTGCCGCGGATCCCGACGTCGCGCCTGACGGACGGACGATCGTCTGCGTGGTGCAGGAGACAGGGCGCCGGCTGCTCGCGACCTTCGAACTGCCGGGTCCGGGGGCGGTTGCGACTCCGTCCACGCTGGTGTCCGAGGCCGACACGGAGTTCTCGTCGCCGCGGTGGTCGCCCGACGGCCGCACGATCGTCGCGGAGCGGCGCCGCCTCGGCGGATCCTCCGAACTCGTGCTCGTGGACCCGCAGGCCCGGGCGGTTCAATCGCTGGTCGCCTCGCCTCGCGGCCGGACCATCACGCCTGCCTGGAGCCCCGACGGTCGCCGCGTACTCTTCGCGACCGACAGCGGCGGCGCCGGGTTCCGCATCCACCAGATCGACATCGCGACGCACGACGAACAGCGGCTGGCCGGCACGGGCGACGCGGCGCAATATCCCACGCTCTCTCCGGACGGCCGCACGCTCGCGTTCGTGGGCTACACGCCCGACGGCTACGATTTGTTCTCGATGGCTCTGGGGGCCGCGTCGTGGGAGCCGGCGCCCGCGTCAGCTCCCACGCCGCCCACGCACTCGACCGACGCCGCCGGAACGGAAACGGGTCCCCCCTCGACGCCGTATCGTCCGTGGCCCACGCTGGCGCCGAGGTTCTGGACGCCGCTGGCCGCTTCGGATTCGGGGGAGTTCGTCGCCGGCGCGTCGACCAGCGGGTCCGACGCGCTCGGCCGCCACGCGTACTACGCCGGCGCCGGCTGGTCCGCCTCCCGCGCGCGGCCCGACTGGGAGATCGCCTACCTCTACGATCGGTGGTGGCCGACACTCTACGCGGATTATTCTGACGACACCGATCCGTGGCGGGACGGAGAGCTCCGCAGCCGCGAGGCGAACGCCGGCGTGGTGTTCCCCGTCCAGCACGTCCGATGGCGACAGGCGGTGCTCGCCGGGTGGCACGCGTCGGCCGATGCGTTCACGTGCGCGGCCTGCACGCCGGCGATCGACACCACGATCCGGCGCCAGGCGGTTCGCACCGGGTGGCTCGTCAGCACCGCAAAGACGTACGGCTACTCCATCAGCGCCGAGGCGGGGACCACCCTCAGCGCGACGGCCGAAATCACCCGCCGGGCCTTCGGCGCCGACGGCAACGCGACCGCGACGACGGTCGATCTGCGCCAGTACGCCCCTCTCTGGCCGCGTCATGCCGTGCTCGCGGCACGCGCGGCCGGCGCATGGTCCACGGGCGACCAGCGCTCGCCGCGCGTGTTCAGCGCGGGCGGCAGCGGTCCGCAGTCCGTGGGCTTCGGCTTCGGCACGGACGCGGTCGGGTTGTTGCGCGGCTATGGCGAGGACCAGGTGGCCGGCGCGCACGCGGCCGTGTTGAACGTCGACTACCGCCTGCCGCTCGCCCGCATCGAGCGTGGCGCAGGCACCCTGCCGCTCTTCCTCCGGACCATCCACGGCGCGTTCTTCGCCGACGTTGGCAACGGCTGGGACGACGTGTTTCGCGCGTCCGATCTGCGCAAGTCCGTCGGCGGCGAGCTGTCGTTCGACGTCGTGCTCGGCTACGTGCTGCCGGTCACGTTCACCACCGGCGCCGCGTGGCGCAGCGACCCGGTCGCCGGCCGCCGCGACGTCGTCGGGTTCGCCCGCATCGGCCGCGCGTTCTAATAAGATAGGGCGATGAGGTTCCCCTTCGAGTACCGACCACGGCGCACCGCTCCAGTTCGGCGGCGCCATGCCGGTCATGAAGTCGTTCGACGACTCGCGCGTCGTCATTCTCCCGGTGCCGGTGGATCGCACGACGTCGTATGTCGGCGGCACGCGCAGCGGCCCCCACGAAATCCTCCAGGCGTCCTCGCACATGGAGCTGTGGGACGAGGAGGTCGGCGCCGACGTGCACGGCGTCGGAATCTTCACCCTGCCGGAGATGGAACTGCCCTTCGGTGAGCTCGCGCCGGTCATGGCGGAGATCACCCGTGTGGCGTCCGAAATTCTGACCCGCGACAAGTTCCTCGTCGCGCTTGGCGGCGAACATTCGATCACGCCGCCGCTCGTCGAGGCCGCGGCGGCGCGGCATCCGGGCATGTCCGTGCTCCAGATCGACGCGCACGCGGACCTGCGCGACTCCTACATGGGCACGCCCCACAATCATGCGTGCGCGATGCGCCGCTCGCTCGCGTTCGCGCCGCTGACCCAGGTTGCGGTCCGCAGCATGTCGGCCGAAGAGGCGCAGGTCGCGCCGTCGCTCGACACGACGATCTTCTACGACGCGACGATGCGGCGGGACCCGAGGTGGGTGGATGCCGTCGTCGAGACGTTGAAGGACCCGGTGTACATCACGATCGACGTGGATGGCCTCGACCCGGCGATCATGCCGGCGACCGGCACGCCCGAGCCTGGCGGGCTGGGCTGGTACGAGCTGCTCGCCCTGCTCCGCGCCACCTTCACCCGCAGAAACGTGGTCGCGTGCGACGTCGTGGAACTGAGCCCGCTCGCCGGCGTGGCCGCACCGAACTTCCTGTGCGCCAGGCTGGTTTACAAGATGCTGACCTACAAGTACGGGCTGAAGGGGTAGACCCAGGACCGCTCACAGCCGGACGCGCGCGCAACGCGCGCCGGACGCGGCCGGGCGCCAGGCTTGGTTTCGATAGCGCTCGGACTGTATACAAGGTATACTGTCGCACGTGGCGGCACCCGATCTCTATCCACAGGCGGTCCAGGCGCTCAACCGTGGCCACGGGGCCGACGCGGCGACGTTGCTGTCCCGGGCTCTCAAGCAGCCCGGGCTCGGGCGCGACGATCTGGTTCAGATCCGATGCGCGCTCGCCGAGGCCTGGCTCCTGCAGGACGACATGCGTCAGGCGGCTGACGCGCTGGGACCACCCCCGGAAGGCCGCGAGCGGCTCGATCCCGCCCGGCTGTCCGATCTCTGGCGGATGCACGGCCGGCTGGCCATTGCGAGCGGCGAGCCGTCGCGCGGCATTGCCCTGCTGGCGAAGGCCCTCAAACAGGCCGAACGCGCGCACGATTCGCGGGCAATCGGGCTGGCCCACTACGAGCTTGGCCTCTGCTATCGCCAGGTCGGCGATATCGCGATCGTCCGCGAGCACATCTCCAAGGCGGCCTCGGCGCTCAACGCGGCCGGCGATCGCCGGCATGTCGCGATGGTGCACTCCCTCTCGGGGATTACGCTCGCCCAGGAAGGGCGCCTGGACGAGGCGATGGTGGCCCTTCGGCACGCCGAGCGGCTGGCCCTGACGGTCGAGGCCGGCGATGTCCTGGCGACGGTCTGCGGGAACGAAGCGAATGTCGCCCTGATGCTCCACCGTCACGAGCAGGCGCTGACGCTGGCGGAGCGGAGCGTGGAACTCCAGGAGCAGGCGGGCACGCCCCACGGCCTGGGAGTCGCGCTCGCGTCGCTCGGGCAGATTTGCGTCCGGATGGGGAACCTGACGCGGGCGGAAGAGGCGCTCAATCGCGCGCTCGACGTGCGCAGCCCGCTGCAGTTCATGCGCGAAACGACGGGCGCCGTCTTCGACACGCTGGCGCAAATCCACCTGATTCGCGGGGAGCATGACGCGGCCAGCCGGTCGCTCGCCAGGGCCCGCGACGCGTACGGGGAGACGCTCGCCAGCCGCTGGTACCAGTGGTCGGTGCGGGTCCTGGATGCCCGCCTGGCGCTGCGCCGCGGCAACGCCGCGCGCGCGCAGCACCTGGCGAGCGACGTGACGCGCTCCGATGACGTGCCGGCCGGGTATGCCCTCCAGGCCGAACTGATCACGATCGAGGCGCTCCTGGCGCTCGACCGCAGCGACGAGGCGCAGCAACGCCTCGACGTGCTGTCGTCGCACATTGAGCCGGCCGCGATGAGTGGCACCTGGGGTGAGTTCCTTCGCATTCGCGGGCGGCTGCATGCCGTCGCCGGCCGCGCCACCGAGGCGTACCACGACTTCGGCCAGAGCGTCAGCGTCTTCGAGCTGCTCGGCGAGCGCTATCAGGCCGCGCTCAGCAATTTCGAGCTCGGGCGGCTGTCGGCCACCGCCGGCGCGCGGTCCCGGGCGACGCGCTACCTGTCGGATGCGATCGCCCTGTTCGAATCGCTCGGCGCCACACCCGATGTCGTTGCCGCGCGTTCGGCGCTCGATGAGATGCCGCTCGCCGCGACCGGCGGGTTCGTCGGCGTGCAAATCGACGGCGACGATGCGCTCGTCCGGCGGATCGTGGATGCGTCGGTGATGCCGGAGCTGCTGGCGCGGGAAGGCGTCACGACCGTGCTCGAGGCCTGCGATGCCCAGGCGGCGGTGCTCTTCGTGCAGCTCGCCGCCGGCAAGGTGCGCGTCCTCTCGGCGGCAGGCACCGATGCGGACGGCGCCCGCTCGATGGCCCAGGCGTCGATTCGCGGGGCCAGCGCGGTGCTGCTGATTACCGAGGGCATCGGGCGCGCGCCGGAAGGACCGCGCTTCGTGGTCATGTCGAGTGCGCGCCCGTTCAGCCTCCCCACGCTGCAGCGCCTGCGGACGTTGTGTGCGGTGCTGCGCCAGGGGTTCGACCTCTGCCAGGCTCGCGAGCGGCAGCCGGAAGCAGCGCCCGGCGCGATCGACCTGCAGCTCGAACCGCTCCTGCCCGGTTTCATCTGCGCCAGCGCGGCGATGCAGCGCGTGGCCGCGCTGATTCACCGCCTGCAGGGCAACGATCTGAACGTCCTCATCACCGGCGAGAGCGGGACGGGCAAGGACCTGGTGGCGCGCGCGATTCATGCCGGGTCGTCGCGTCGCGACAGTATGTTCCTGCCCTACAACTGCACGAGCGCGACGAGGGAGCTGGCCGACAGTCAGCTCTTCGGTCACCGTCGCGGGAGTTTCACCGGCGCGCTGGCCGACCAGCCGGGCGTCCTGCGAACGGCCGTGGGTGGCACGCTGTTCCTCGACGAAATCGGCGACCTGCCGCTCGACGTGCAGCCGAAGCTGCTGCGGTTTCTCGAACAGGGGGAGGTGCTGCCCGTCGGCGACACGCGACCCCAGCGCGTGGACGTGCGCGTCGTGGCGGCGACCAACGCGGACCTCGAGCAGCGCGTCGCGGACGGCAAGTTCCGCGAGGACCTGTTCTATCGCCTGAGCGTCATCCGAATCCACGTGCCGCCGCTGCGCGAACGGCGGGAGGAGATCCCGCACCTGAGCACGTTCTTCCTGCGCGACACGTGCGAGCGGTTTTCCAAGCCGGGCGTGCGGCTGAGCGCCGAGACGCTGGATATCTTCGATACATTCAGCTGGCCAGGGAACGTCCGCCAGCTGCGCAACGAAGTGCAGCGGGCGGTTGCAATGGCCCCGCCGGCCGGTCTCATCACGCCCGACCTGCTGTCGCCGGTTCTCGGCGCGTCCGGCGCCGTCCCCAACCTCCCGAAATCGAGCCTGCGCCGGACGTCACTGGCCGGGGCCGTCGAAAAACTCGAGCGCGAGATGATTCAGGGGGCGCTCGAGCAGGCGGGCGGCAATATTTCCCGGAGTGCGCGTACCCTCGGCCTCACGCGTCGTGGGTTGTACCTCAAGATGGACCGCCTGGGTGTCACCGTCCGGACCGGATAAGTGGATACAACGTATGCGCTAACTTGTGAGCTGGTTACGTTGTATCCAGTGCCAGATTTTCCAACGACAGACCATCGGTGGCGCCAACCGTCGCGTTATCAATCAGTTACACAATTTTAGCGGGCGACACGCTTCCCCCTCCGAACACGGTTCGCGAATTGAAGGAAGGACAGCCGGGTTCACTAGCTCGGAGGACGTAGGACATGGAACAGCGACTTCGATTGGTTCAGGGTGGCAGCCGATACGAGAAGCGGGACGGAGACCGGCATCGCATCGCAGTGCCCGGACAAATCGTGTGGAAGGATGCGCGTGGCACGACGCGGATGGCCTCGGTGGTCACGCGCGATGTCAGCGAGCACGGGGTCAGTGTCGATTGCCTCGGCGGCACGCCCATTCCGCTGTATCGGCTGGTCTACTTCCAGGTCGACCGCGGCGCGCGCAGCCGCACCGACCTGCCGCCGAGCCTGCGGCAGCAGAGCGTGACTGTCCGCGGTCTTTCGCGTCGGGCCGTGCAGCGATGTGACCGGTGCGCCTACCGAGTACGCCCTGCGCCTGCTCGTCGAGCCGGAGCGCCGGGGCAACGTCGATCGGACCGAGACCACCTGGGAAGCCGGGAGGACATTGACGGCATGACCCCCTCCCTTGCGATCGTGCCCCGGTCGCTCGCGGAGGCTGCCGCGGCGGCGAGGGCCCGGGCACGGTTCCTGACCCGGATCAATCGCTGGGACGCGCTCCGCGACGGCCCCCTCAGCGAAGCCTCGCTGGCGCGGCGCCTCCAGTGGCTTGGGTACGAGGCTGCGTCCTGTGTCTACGAGGCCGGCGCCGTGCCTGCACCGGCGCAGCCCGAGCCGTGCGAACGGATTCTTGCGGTTGTCGAGGGTCTGATCAAGATCACGCTTGACGGCGAGTCCGCCATCCTCGCGTCAGGCGACCTGGTGTTCGTGCCGCCCGGGGCCGTGCTCCGCATCGACGTCATCGGCCTGCCGCCCGCGTGCTGCCTCGAGGCGTCGGCGAGCCGCGAGGCCAGGAGCGAGGTCGCCTAGCCCTTCTTCGCCTCTTCGAGTTCCCGGCGGGCGTCGGCCGCGTACACCGACTGCGGGAACTCTTCCACCACGCGGTTGAAGGCCTGAACTGCTTCGCTCTTCCTCCCGGCTTTGGCAAACGCGCGTCCGAGCTGCATCAGCACGCCGTCGACCGGCAACTGCGAGCTCGCGTCGGTGGACAGCTCCTGATAGATTTTGATCGCGGGATCGAACTTGCCCTCGGCAACCTGGACGTCCGCCAGCCCCAGCCGCGCCGTCCGCCCGTAGATGCTGCTCCCCGCCCTGTCGATGACTTCCTGGTAGCGCTGCTCGGCTTCGCCGAAGCGCCCGAGCGAGGCGAGGATGCCGGCCGCGTGGTAGCGCGCCGCAATGCCGGCGCCGGTGCTGGGGAATTCGTCCGCGGCGCTCACGAACTTCGGCAGCGCCGCATCGAGCTTTGCCTGCTCGGTCTGGAAGGTCCCGGGCTGAGGGACCGGCACGGGGCTGCCTGGAGCCGGGGCCGCCAACGGCACGACCGGGGATTCGTAAACCGCCAGCGCCGCGGCGAAGGCGGTGTTGGCCTTCGCCGCCCGGGCCTGGCGCCACCATGCGTAGCCGCCGATGAGGACGAGGGCGGCCACGACCACGACAGCGATCACGCCGAGGTCGCGGCCGCGGGTTTCCATCACCTCGCGGGCACGGGCGACCGATCGGGCGAATTCGTTCTCTTTGAGCTTGTGCCGTTCTGTACTTTTCATACGTCAGACTTCAAACATCCCGTCGCAAGAGCATGGCGCGCCCGGCCCGCCTCCGCTCTTCGAGCTTCGGCGCGCCAAGAACACTCGAGCGCCATCTCGCCGTAGCCCATCTGCGACAGAGGGCGGGCGAAGGCGGATGGCGCGCCCGGCAGGTCTCGAACCTGCGACCCCCGGTTTAGGAAACCGATGCTCTATCCTTCTGAGCTACGGGCGCGGGAAAACAGTCCATTCTAACGCAGGTTGGCCGCCTCCGCACCCGGCTGGCCCCGGAACGGACCCCTGCGGGCGCCGCACCGCCCGGGAATCGCCGCCGTCGAACCGGCTCAGGTACTGCAACACCACGTGGAGG
This sequence comes from uncultured Acidobacteriota bacterium, assembly GCA_963817635.1. Classification (GTDB taxonomy): domain Bacteria; phylum Acidobacteriota; class Vicinamibacteria; order Vicinamibacterales; family 2-12-FULL-66-21; genus CAWFPR01. The sequence continues at coordinate 163,024 of CAWFPR010000014.1, forward strand.
TTTTCGCCCGGAAGCCTCGCGCGCCCGTTGAGGGCAACGAGTTCGATGAGGAACGCCACGCCTTCGACGACGCCCCCGAGTTCCTTGACCAGGCCGACGGTCGCATGCGCTGTGCCTCCCGTGGCCAGCAGGTCGTCCACGACCAGTACGCGCTGCCCCGGCTCGATGGCGTCGCGGTGCATCTCCAGACTGTCGGTGCCGTATTCCAGGTCGTAGGTCGCGCGCACCGTCGGGGCGGGCAGCTTGCCGGCCTTCCGGACGGGCACGAACCCGGCGCCGATCCGATCGGCGACCGCCGCCCCCAGGATGAAGCCGCGGCTTTCGATCCCGACGACGAGGCCGACGTCGCGGTCCCTGTACGGCAGTGCCATGTCGTCAATCGCCATGCGGAACCCGTCCGGATCGCGCAGCAGCGTCGTCACGTCGTAGAACAGGATGCCGGGCTTGGGGAAGTCCGGCACGTGGCGAATCCTCGACTTCAGGTCTTCCATCGATCTCCTTCAGCGAATCGCGAAGCCGGTCGCGCGCCTCGTCGGCTCGATCGGTTCGACGATGAACGAGTCCACACGCGCGAGGCTCGGCCCGCGTCCCAGCGCAATCTCCATGCGGTCGACGGCCTCTTCGTCTCCTTCGACGACTGCCTCGACCTCGCCGTCCGGCAGGTTCCGCACGTACCCGTGCACCCCTTCAGCGGCCGCGCGCGCCTCGATGAACAGGCGGAAGCCCACGCCCTGCACGCGCCCGCCGATCTGGAAGCGACGTCGCACGATCATGTGAAGGTGCATTATATAAACAATAGCGGCGCGTCGCTGATTGCGGTCGAGCCGACACGGCGTCGAACTGTCACGCTGCATCGCGCCTGCGGCATTCGGCAAAGGGCGCGAAGTCAAGCAGGTGCGACAGTCGCTGGCAGTTCGACGACAACAGCGATAGAGTCTTGGGCCATGCTCAGAATCGGCGCGAGCAGTCATGGCGAGTCGCGCATGCGCATGCTGCGCATCATGCGCCGGGGTGACCGGCACGATCCGAAGGAACTGACCGTCTCGTTCCGGTTCGAGGGGGATTTCGGCGCGGCGTTCCGCGAAGGGCGGGCCGACGGGCTGCCGCCCGGCGAGGCGTTGAAGAACATCGTCCACCGGACCGCGCGGGAAATGGGCGCCGCCGAGATCGAATCGTTCGGCCTGGCCCTCTGCGAGCGCGTGCTGACGGCGCATCGCGAGATCACCCGCGCGCGAGTCGAGCTCACCGAGTCGACCTGGGCCCGCCTCGACGCCGGCGGCAAGTCGCAGGGGCAGGCCTTCACGACCGGCACGCCCGAGCACAAGACCGCCGTCATCACGAGCAACGGCGAGAAGACGTCGGTCGTGGCCGGCATCGAGGGCCTCGCCCTCATGCGCACCGCCGGCTTCGCGCCGGACTCGCGCCTGGCCGACGAGGACGGAACCGACGACGGGCTGCAGCGGCTGCTGGTGGGCACGCTGACGGCGCGATGGACGTACACGACACCGGACGTCACGTTCCGGCCGTTCCGCCAGGGCGTGCGCGCCGCGATCATCGAGACCTTCGCGTGGCACGCGCGCCGCTCGGTGCAGCACACGCTGTACGCCATGGCGGACGTGGTGCTCGCCACGTACCAGGAAATCGCCGACATCGCCCTCGCGCTGCACGAGCGTCCGTATCGCCCGGCCGACCTCTTCAGCGCCGGCATGGAGAATCCCGACGACCTGTTCATCGCCGTCGAGGAACCCCTCGGCATCGTGGAGGTCACCGTCGAGCGCGATGCCTGAGCGCTGTGACCGGGGTCTGCCCCCCTGACTGCCCCCACGCGGTGAACGAACGCTACGACTCAGTTGTCGCGGGCGGCACGCCGTCCTTGATTGGTTCGAGCTTCTTCCCCGTCAGTGACTTGTTGAACGGCGCCAGTTCCGCCTTGACCAGCGAATCGAGCGCGGCGAGCTGCGCGTCCAGCCGGCCGCTGAGCTCTTTGAACACGGCGTAGGACTGATCGGTCGGCCTGTTGTCGCCGCTCTCGACGACGCCCTGCAGGGCGGCCAGCTTGTTGTTCAACCGGATCGGGAAGTTCAGCGGATCCTGGCTGCTGCGATTCCGATACTGGTAAATCTCCCCTTCGATTGCCGTCAGCTTGTCGGTGAGCGCCCGTCCCGCGGCCGTGATCTTCGGGTCGGTCGTCTTGCCGAGCCGATCGGCGATCTGGTCCTTCAGGCTGCGGATACGCAGCACCGCCTCGTTGGCGACAGTGACCTTCTCGTTGATCTGCCGCGCGAGCTTGAACTGTTCCTGCAGATCGGCATCGGTCACGGTCTTCACCGCTTCATTGCGGTGGATCTCGAAGTCCTGGCTCTTCGTGACGCCGTTGGCCGTGAGCTTCACCGTGTAGCGTCCCGGAGGCGCCTGCGGCCCGCGCGTGCTGCCGGCCCACATGATGAGCCCGGGGAAATCGCGCGCGCCGGGATAGCGCATGTCCCACGTGAAGCGGTTCATCCCCTGCTTGACCGCGACGCGCGCGACCGGCTGGCGGAAGTTGCCCTCTTCGTCGTCGGCCGGGCGTCCCGCGCGATCCGCCGCGGCTCCGGCCTTCGGCGGCGTCCCGGTGAAGGTGCGGACGGACATGCCCTGCGCGTCCTGGATCTCGATGGTGACCGTGTCGGCGGCGGACTTGAGGTAGTAGTCGATCGCCACGCCGCGCGTGACCGAGCGGGTGGCGTCGGCCGGATCGAACAGGACAACCGGTTCGTTGGTCGTTTCGCGGGTCAACTGACGGAGGACCGAGATGTTGTCCATGATGTAGAACGAGCGGCCGTGCGTTCCGATGACGAGATCGTTGCCCTTGATCTCGATGCCGTGCACGGGCGTGACCGGCAGATCGAGCCGCAGCGACTGCCAGTGGGCGCCGTCATCGAACGTGACGTAGATGCCGGTTTCGGTGCCGAGGAACAGCAGGCCCTTGCGCTGCGTGTCCTCGCGAATCGTGCGGGCGAAATCGTCGCCGGGAATGCCATTGACGATCTTCGTCCAGGTCTGGCCGTAGTCGCTCGTCCTGTAGACGTACGGCGCGCGATCGGCGCGCTGATACCGGTTGCCGGCGAGATACGCCGTGCCCGGCATCGTGAGGCGACGCCTCGATGAGGCTGATGCGCGTGAACTCCGGCAGGTCCGGCGGCGTGACCTTCGTCCACGTGGCCCCGCCGTCGCGCGTGACGTGCACCAGGCCGTCGTCGGAGCCGGCCCAGATCACCTTGCCGTCCACCGCGCTTGGCGCGAGCGTGAAGATGACGGCATACGTTTCCACTCCGGTCTGATCGAGCGTAATCGGTCCGCCGGACGGCCCCAGGGTGGACGGATCGTGCCGTGTGAGATCCGGGCTGATGCGCTGCCAGCTCTGTCCCTCGTTCGTGGTCTTCCAGACGTGCTGCGACGTGACGTACAGCGTCTTCGGATCGGTGGGGGCGAAGACGATGGGATACGTCCACTGGAAGCGTTCGGTGATGTCGCCCGAAGAAAAGCCCATCGGATTGTCGGGCCAGACGTTGACCATCCGGCTTTCGCCCGTCCGTCGATTGATGCGGCTCAGCAGCCCGCCGTAGCTGCCCGCGTAGAACACGTCCGGGTCGAGCGGATCGGGCGCGATGTAGCCGCTCTCGCCGCCGCCGACCTGGTAGAGATCGCCCTGCCCGGTGCTGGAGACGCACGCGGTGCTGTTGTCCTGCTGCGCGCCGCAGACGTGATACGGCACGTGCGTGGTGGTGAAGACGTTGTAGAACTGCGCGGTCGGATAGTCCTGGCCCGTCCACGTCTCGCCGGTGTTGGTCGAGACGTTGGCGCCGCCGTCGTTGGTGTTGATCATCCGCGCGGGGTCGTCGGGAGCAATCCAGAGATCGTGGTTGTCCCCATGCGGCACACGGATGCTGCGCAGCGTCTTGCCTGCGTCGGTCGAGCGATAGACGCCGGTATTGAGGATGTAGACGGTGTCCTTCGTCTTCGGATCGGCGTAGATGCGCGTGTAGTAGAACGCGCGCTGGCGGATCCGGCGATCTTCGTTGACGGGCTTCCACGTGACGCCTGCATCGTCGGACAGGAAGACTCCGCCCTCGGCCGCCTCGATGATGGCGTAGACCCGGTTCGGATCGGCGCCCGAGACCGACACGCCGATCTTGCCCCAGATCGGCTTGGGCAGACCGGCGTTCCCGGTCAGTTCCGTCCACGTCGCGCCGCCGTCGGTCGTCTTGAACAGGCCGCTGCCGGGGCCGCCGCTCGAGAGCGAATACGGGGTGCGGAACACTTCCCAGAAGCCGGCATACAGGGTGTCGGGGTTCTTCGGGTCCATCGAGAGGTCGACGGCGCCGGTCTTCTCGTCGCGAAACAACACCTTTGTCCAGGTCTTGCCGCCATCGGTCGTCTTGAAGACGCCGCGTTCGGGATTGGGGCCGTAGGGATCGCCGAGGGCGGCGACAAACGCGACGTCCGGGTTCGTCGGACTGATGCGAATGCGCGCGATCGTCATGGTCTTGTCGAGGCCGACGTGGGACCACGTCTTGCCGCCATCGGTCGTCTTGTAGATGCCGTCTCCCTGGATCACATTGCCGCGCAGTTCGGTCTCACCCATCCCGACGTAGACGATGTCCGGATTCGACTCCGATACGGCGACGGCGCCCACCGAGGATGTCTTGAAGAAGCGATCGGAGACGGGGCGCCACGTGAGTCCTCCGTCGGTCGTCTTCCAGAGCCCGCCGCCCGCGGCGCCGAAATAGTATTCCCGGGGCCGCGCGGCGCTGCCGGCAGCCGCCTGCGAGCGCCCTCCCCTGGCTGGCCCGATGGAGCGCCAGCGCACCCCGCCAAACAGCGCGGGATCCATTCCGGAGTTCGACGCGGTCGCCGCCTGCCCCTGCGCATGCAGGTGCGGCGCTCGCTCGATCACGGTCCCGATGGCGAGCGCGATCGACAGGGCGAGTGCGCCGACGGCGGCGCGGGCGTTCACGTTGCGCATTGCACTCATCTCCTCGAATTGCGGGTGGGTTGAAGTCCGCTCATGCTAATCGACTGGGCGACCCTTGAACAAGACAGTTGGCGCCCGAACCTCATCCGGAGCGGGCGGCCAATGGATTGGCCGGTGGCCAACCGGTTGGCTGCTCGCTCCGGCGTATCCCGGCATAGTCTTTCAAAATTCATTGGCAATTTCTCCTGACCACGAAGGTCGAGCTGCGGCACGCCCATTGCTCGGCCAAGCATCCGGAGATTCGACACGATGCCGAGAGCGCAAGCGTCAGAGCAACCGGGCGAGTTCGACTTCGCCTCGACGGGGCTGCAGGCGGACAGCAATCTGCGCAGCCCCCAGCTGCACTGTGGCCACTGCGAGTACCCGCTCGAATGCGTCGAGCAGAATCGCCGCTCCGGCACGTGGCTGGGGTCGTTCATGTGTCCCAACTGCCGCAGCGAATATCTCTACGCGTATCGCTGGGGTCGGTTGGTACAGAAGGCCTGAGTTCGATCGCGAGCCGGCCATCCGGTTCGCGGCAGACAGTAGACAGCAGGCGTCAGGCATTGCGGCCTCGATCTCCTCCGGATCGGTGCCCCCTCCTCAGCTTGCAGCGCTGGCCTGGCGGGATTTCTCGTCCTGCTGTCTACTGGCTGCCGTTTCTCCCCCATCCAATCCCCACTCCCCCACACACCGACGCCGCCCGAAGGGAACTGAGCCCCGGCACCATCGGTTCGTTCCTGCCTGCCGGCCTCAGCCGGACGTCACGCAACCTGAACGGAGGAGACCCGGCGGATGATTTGATGAAGCTGATGGCGTGTGTGGGGTCAGCGCGATCCGCCTGTCAGAGAAAGCGGGTCGCGCCGGGAGGAGGTCCGTCGATGCCGGCGCGAGACCGACGAGCCGTGCTCAGTCGGCCTCCGGCTCCTCGACGGGGAGCAGATCCTCGTCATTCCAGGGACTCGGCTGCGGGCCCGGCACGATGCCGGCGATATCCGGATCCTCGCCGCCGGTGCTGTTCGGCTCGGTAGACTTTTTCGATCGGTTCTCTTCGCGACGGCGGCTCTTTTCCTGCTGGCGTTCCTGCTTGGCGCGTTCACGCGCCCGCTTCTGCTGCGTAACTTTGGTGCGATTGGCCATGGTTGGCTCCTCTATCAGAAGCGCGCAGCGCGCGCCGTACAGCAAGAAGGCCGGTCTGCCCACGACCGGCCCGGCGAGTCTGGCGCAGTTACGGGGTCGATCCCGTCTCGGTCATCGATCCTGCTAATTCTAGCCCATCCCGACCCCAATGCCAGTATTTCGTCTGCACGAGCCATCCACTTCGGAAATGGCGCAGCAGATGAGCACGGTGTCCGGGCCGGTGTCCTCGCGTTCCTGGTGACGGCGGTGCTGCCGCCGGCCCTGAGGCCGCCGTCGGATACCTGTTTCCGGCCGGCGTCGTTCCGGTGCGTGCGATCCGGCCTCGCCGCAGCTCCTTCACGACTTCGGTGCCGCGCTGGCGAACACTGGCCGGTCCGACGAAGCCGTGGCACAATTCCAGGAGGCACTCCGGTTGAAAGCGTCCGGGATATCTTGGAACCTGAGATCCGTCTCCGAAGCGCATGAACATCGATCCAACCTGGCTGTTCCTCTCCCTGATCCCGAGCGGCATCGGGTTCGTCCTGTTCGTCTACGGCAAGAAGCAGGACCGCTGGCCGCAGCTCGCCGCGGGGCTGGCCCTGCTCGTCTATCCCTATTTCTTCGACACGGTGCCGTGGCTCGTCGGAGTCGGCGTCGCAATCGGCGTCGCGCTGTGGTGGGCCATTCGCCTCGGGTGGTAGCCCGCGCGGCCTCCGCCGGCCCCGGCGCTCTGGTACAGTGGCGGCTGGATGAGTCCTTTCTGGGGCCTGCTCCTGGCCGCACTCCTGGTCGTCGGGGTCGCCGTCGCGCGCGGGGCACGCGCGCACCGCTTGAATCGCCTTCGCGCCGCCTGGGGTGAGCCCGTCGTCCGCACCCGGCGCATCGAGGCGATCGCCGCCTCCCACCTCTCCCGCATTGCAGGGTCGCCGGACCGGTGTTCCCTCGACGACCGCTCCTGGGCCGACCTGAACCTGGACGACGTGTTTGCCGCCATCGACCGCACCGGGAGCACGCTCGGGCAGCACGCGCTCTATCATCGCCTCCGCACGTCGCCGCTCGGCGACCGGCTCGACGCCTTCGAGGCGCTCGTCAACCGGATGACCGATGACGAGGCCGCGCGCGAACGGGCGCAGCTCGCGCTCTCGAGACTCCAGGACCCGCACGGCTACGACGTCTGGTGGCTGGCGAGTCCCGACGCGGTCGAGTCCCATGCGTGGTACCGCGTCTTTCCGCTCCTGACGATCCTCCCGGCCGCCGCGCTGGCGGTGAGCCTGTTCTGGGCGCCTGGCTGGGCCCTGTTCGTGGCGCTCGTCCTGCTCAACATCCTGGTGCGCTACGCGACCGATGCGCGTGTCGGCGCGGTGGCGCGCAGCGTCCGCCAGTTCGCGCCGCTCATCGCCACCGCTGAAGCGCTCGGCTTTCTGAGCGGTGTCGAGATCGATCCCATCGTGGCGCCGCTCCGCGAGTTGACGCCGCGGCTCGCACGGTTGAAGCTCGTGTCGCGCTGGGTCAACGGCGATCCGTTCATGCTGTCGGTCAGCGCGCAGCCCCTGGCCGTGCTGCTGACGGAGATCGTGAACGTCGTCTACGAGTACCTGAACCTGGCGTTCCTGCTCGATGCGACCGGCGCGTATCTGGCGGTCACGGATCTCGCCACGAGACGAGGCTCGTTCCTGCAGGTGGTCGCCGCCGCTGGCGACGTGGATGCGGCTATCGGCGTGGCCTCGTACCGCGCGTCACGGCAGGACTGGACGCGTCCGCGCTTCGTCCCACCAGGCGCGCCCGCGCGCTTCGACGATCTGCGCCACCCGCTCATCGTACAGGCCGTTGCGAACTCGGTCACCCTCGAGGCAGGCGCGGGCCTGCTCGTCACCGGCTCGAACATGTCGGGCAAGACCACGCTGCTCCGTACCGTCGGCGCCAACGCCGTGCTGGCGCAGACGATTCACACGTGCCTCGCGCGCGAGTACGAGGCGCCGGTGTTCCACGTACTCAGTGCGATCGGGCGTTCGGACGACCTGCTCTCGGGCAAGAGCTATTACATCGCGGAGGTGGAGTCGCTGCTGTCACTGGTTCGTGCGAGCCAGGAATCGGCCCCCTGCCTCTTCCTGCTCGACGAACTGTTTCGCGGCACGAATGCCGTCGAGCGGATCGCGGCCGGCCAGGCGGTGCTGGAGCAGCTCGTGGGCGAGGGCTCGGAAGTCAGGCGGCACGTGGCGCTCGCCGCGACCCATGACGCCGAGCTCGTCGATCTGCTTCGCGACCGGTTCGCTCCGTACCACTTCGGCGATTCCGTCGGGTCGGACGGGCTCGAGTTCGACTACCGGCTGCGCGCCGGCCCGGCGACGACGCGAAACGCAATCGCGCTTCTGCGGCTGCACGGCGCGCCCAAGACGCTGCTTGCCCGCGCCCTCGCGACGGCGGCAATGCTCGACCGGCAGAGGCGCCTGCCGGCTCCAGAGGGCGCCTGAGACTGCAGCATCGCCCATTGCCGGCCGGTACCTTCCAACTCGAGCGGTGATCAAATCGGACCTGATGGGCCGCGCCGCGCGCCGGCATGTCGATTCTCTCGCCCTTCGTTCGACCAGTCTCTGGACGGCGATCGCTCGACGGATGAGCCGGGCTGCTTCAGCTTGCCGGAGGCTCGATCGCCGCACCAGAATGCAGAGCTCGCTGGTTTCGAGCGAAGGAGGTCGGTATGGCAAAGGCGAAGAAGGCAGTGCCCGAAGGACACCACACGGTGACGCCGCAGCTCACGATGAACGATGCGGCGCAGGCGATCGAATGGTACAAGAAAGCCCTGGGCGCGCAGGAGGTCACGCGCGCGGAAGGGCCGGACGGGAAGATCATGCACGCGGAAATCCGCATCGGCGATTCGCTCATCATGCTCAACGACGCAATGGGCGGAAGCAGGGGACCGAAAGCCATGGGAGGTTCGCCGGCGTCCCTCTGGGTCTACGTTGATGATTGCGACGCCCTGTTCAACCGGGCGGTCGGGGCAGGTGCGCACGTCGCTCCCGGTCCGATGGGACAGATCACGGACCAGTTCTGGGGCGATCGAACCGGAACGTTCACCGATCCGCAGGGCTATCGCTGGACGATCGCGACGCACAAGGAAGATCTCACGCCGGAGGAGATGAAGCAGCGGACGGACGACTTCATGAAGAACTTCGCGGCGCCTCCGGCTCAGTAGCGCTCCTGTCCGGCTTCCCACGTGCCGCGCGCGTCCGCCTCACACGGACGGGCGCGGCTCACCTCCCCTGTCGTCTTTTTCCCCGCCTTTTCGTTTCCCCCTGAGAGCCGCGTCACGACGTCACCGTCGCGCGGCTTGAAGCGGGAGGTCCGGCAGTTCGTCCGCCTCTCAAGGCACCCACGGGATATCGCTCAGGAGGCTCCAGTCATGACAGTCAGACAGTTCTTCGCGGTTGGATCGTCGTTCGTACTTGCGTCCGCGCTCATCACGTTCGTGCCATCCCAGGCTCGGGCCCAGGAGCACGACATGCACATGTCGGCGCCGCAGGAGCACGCGCAGACTCCGGAACAGAAGAAACAGTTGAACGCTCTGGTGAAAATCGTGCGTGAGGCGACCGAGCGCTTCCGCGACGTGACGGCGGCGGAGGCTGAGGGCTACGCGCTCCAGTTCGGCTGCGTCAGCGGATCCGACTCCGGGGCGATGGGCATGCACTTCGTCAACGGCGCGCTCGTCGGCGACGACGTGCTGGATCCGATGCGTCCCGAGATCGTGATCTACGAACCCATGTCGGGCGGCCGGCTGCGGCTGATCGGCGCGGACTTTCTCGTGTTCAAGGACGTCTGGGACGCCAAGCACGCGGCGCCCCCCGAAATCATGGGACAGCTCATGCACCTGTTCGAGGCGCCGAACCGCTTCGGGCTGCCGGCGTTCTACACACTCCACGTGTGGGCGTGGAAGGACAACCCGAACGGGTCGTTCGTGAACTGGCACCCGGGCGTCTCGTGCGACGGATTCGCCGGCGGCGATGCTCCAGCCGCGCCGGCTCCCGCGGCTGTTGCGCAGGGCCTCAAGCCCATGAGTCCGGGCAGTTCTCCGCGCAGGCCATAGTCTCGCACAGGCCCGACCGGGCGGACACCAGCGGCGGCACCAAGGGAAAGGCCGGTCCTCGCCGACCGGCCTCCGTCTTTCCAGCACGCCCGACGCCACCGCGTTCCTTCACCGGGCCGCCGAGGTGTGCATCGATACAAGTGGTGCGCTGCTCGCTGATGGCAGCCAGCACGCTCACCTCACCCGGAGGGGCTCTCGATCAGCGGCTCGCTGACGACTCTGACGCGCGGACCTGGCCAAGGTAGCGGTCCAGCCAGGGCAGGATTTCGCGGCTCACCTGCTCGATCGGCAATGCGTGCCCGGCCTCGAAGACCGCATGCCGCTTCTGGCCAGGAGGAGACCCTAACAGATCGAACAGCGGACGTTGCTGCGTATCGACTGGCGAGCCGAAGTCGTACCGGCCATTCAACATCAACGTCGGGATGCGTATGCGCGGCGCATAGTTCACCAGGTCGATCTCCGGCGTCCTGTTGTCTCCGATACCGGTTCCCTGAAGCACGCTCGTCTTCAAGCGCGGTTCGAGTGCGGTCAGTATGACGCCGGCGTCGGCGCCAGCGCTCACGCCGTAGAATGCAAGGCGGGCCCGATCGATGTCCGGTCGCGTCTCGAGATAGTCGATCGCGCGTCCGAGATCTCTCGACCACGCGACTGTGAGCTCGCGTTCTTCGTTCGGGCCCGTCTCGGTCCGCGTGCCCCGCTCGTACGTGCCCTTGTAAATCGGGTAGAGGAACGCTCGTCCGCTCCGGACGATGAAGTCCACAGAGGCCAGAGACATGTCGCGGCTGGATCGCAATTGAAAAGCGTCGTAGCCGGGAAAGAAGATAACGGTCTGGTACGGCGGCGGCCCGGTCTTGGGCATGAAGAGATACGCGCGCATCCGTTCGCCGCCGTAGGCTGCGTCGAATGCCACGGTGTGCCTGCGCCAGATGCCCGTCTCTTCAGTCGCCTCGACGACGGCATTCAAGGGCGAGCGGTCATAGGCGTACTGCCGCCGATACACGGCGAAGATCTCATCGCCGACCGGTTTGTACTTGCTGGAGTCACGACCGAGCGTCTCGATCGGCACCGGTGCGCTCACGGCCGCGGGCAGCGGACTGGTGTACTTCGCGAGACGGAAGCCGTAGCCCGGCGCTCGATCGAACGGCCCCTTGGCATCGTCGTCGGCAAACATGTACATGGGCTCGTTCCACGCCCCGCCCAGAAGGAACCGGTCATGGCCGGTTTCATTCCAGCACCATTCCTTGACGTTGCCCGCCATGTCGAACGTGCCGAACGGGCCGACTCCTTGATAGTGGCCAACCGGCGCGGGGCCATTGCCATTGAAGTTGCTGACCGTCAGGATGTCGGCGAAGCGTCCGAGGTCCGCCGCACGATACCAGTGGTAGATCGTCGGCAGGCTCTTGCCCACGAATTCGGCGTACGCCGCGGCCTCGTACCAGCTCACGCCGCCCTACCGGAAATTCGGCCTGGCCGGCGGGATACGTTCCAGACGTCCATGTCGCGGGTCCGGGGAGTCCGGTGGTATCGCGAAACCTGTCGACGGCCTCTTGCCACGATACAGATCGGCCACCGTCGACGAACGGCTGGCGCCAATACTCGCGCCTGGCGTAGCCGCCCCGATCGACGAACACTTTGAAGGCGCGGTTCGTGACCTCGAATCGATCGATCCAGAAATCGTCGAGGTCGCCGACCACGCCGAAACGGACGGCATCGCGGCCTCCGACGACGCGCACCATCCCGGCCGGCACGACGTCCACCGGATCCAGCCGGTAGCGGTTCACCGCGCCCGGGGATCCTGATCCCTCGATCGGCTGAAAGCCGTCCTTCGACACCCGCAGCCGGACGAGCGTCCGGGGAATGCGGACGCCATTGAGCGGCGTCCGGCCGAGCGAAAAACCAGCCCGTCGGGCGCCCGGTACGAGGCGAGGGCGACGTCGGCCCCTTCCGGGTCGGTGTTCACGACCGCCGGGACGGATACGTCCAGCCACAACTGCCGCAGGTGCGGATCGTCTGGAACCGCGTCCAGCGCCTGATGCGCGAGGAGGAACGCTTCCGCATACTCACCACGATTCGAGAGCCGCTGAATCTCCGGCGCCGCAACGGTGCGCGCCCATCGGGCGCGGGACGCCGACACTTGCCATTGCCAGCCCGCGACACCCGTCGCAAGGGTGACCGCCGCCATGGCCACCATCACAGCCGGCCGGCGGACGAGCGCAAGAACGTTGGGTGAGGGCGCGGGGATTCCGCTCCCGGATGACCGAGTCCAGGGCGGACTCGACATCGGCGACCGTCGCAAAGCGGTCGTCTGGCGGACTTGGCGAGGCATCGGCGGACGATGTGCGCCAACCGCGGCGAAATTCCTGGAATCGCCTCCGAGAGCTCGCGGGGCTCGGAGCGTCAAGGACGCGTCCAGAGTTTCGAGTGCGCTGCTCCCCTTGAAGGGCCGGCATCCGGAGAGCATTTCGTAGAGCACGGCGCCGAGCGCGAAGATGTCGGCACGTCGATCGACGTCCCCGCCGAGCGCCTGCTCCGGGGGCATGTAGCCCGCCGTGCCTGCGACGAGCGCACACGCACTGCCGACGCCGAGGTCGAGGAGTGTCGCGAGACCGAAATCGAGGATCTTTACACGGCCGTCGCGCGCGAGGAAGATGTTCTCCGGCTTCAGGTCGCGATGCACGATGCCGCGGTCGTGCGCGGCGCCGAGGCCTCGCAGCAACCTGGCGCGCCACGTCGAGGGCCGCGTCTACCGGCAGCGCGCCTGCGCTGAGCCGCGCGCGCAGCGACTCGCCGTCAAGACACTCCGTTACCAGGAACGCAGCGCCGCCATAATCCCCGACGTCGTAGACCGTCAGCACGTTGGGGTGATTGAGGGTGCCGGCCGCGCGAGCCTCGTGCTCAAAAGCGCGCGCCCGCTCGCCGCCCGCTGGATGCGGCAGCAGCAGCTTGATCGCCACCTCTCGCGCCAGCCGCTCGTCGCGCGCGCGCCATACCTCGCCCATGGCGCCGGCGCCCAGGCGTCGCTCGACCGTGTAAGAGCCGATGCGGTCGCCGGGCTGTACGCTCCAACCCTTCGCGGACGATCTGACGCGCGAAGACGTCGAGCGCCGGCGCGCTGAGAAAGTCGCCCGATTGATCCGCGGCCGTCAGGAGTGACCGAACCTCCTCCCGCAGGCCGGCGTCCGAGCCGCACTCGCGGTCCAGGAAATCCAGGCGCATGCCGTCAGGCTGCTCAACGGCCTGAGTGAAGATCTGTTCGAGACGACGCCAGCGCTCACTGGGCATCGACGGCGCTCAGCGTTCGGTACAGCCACGCCCGCGCCAACGCCCAGTCCGTGTGAACCGTCCGGACCGATACCTGGAGCGCTTCCGCCGTTTCCTCCACGGAGAGACCGCCAAAGAAGCGAAGTTCCACCACCTGTGCCTTGCGTGGATCCTCCAGCGCCAGCATCTGAAGGGCCATGTCGACGGCGAGGACGTCCGCGGCCGGTTCGCTCGCGGCCACGTCGATCCCGTCGAGCGGGACTCGAATGGCGCCGGGGCCTCCACGCCTCTTGGCGCGCCGGCGCCGGGCGATATCCACGAGCACACGCCGCATCATGCCGGCCGAGACGCCGTAGAAATGCCCGCGATTCTGCCAGCGGACCAGATCCCAGCCGAGCAGGCGCACGCACAACTCGTTGACCAGCACCGTGGTTTGAAGGCTCACGGTCGATCGTTCGCCGACCAGATAGCGGGCCGCCATGCGATGCAGTTCCTCGTAGACGAGCGGCAGTACGCGGTCGAATGCCTGATCGTCACCGTTGCTCCACGCGCGGAGCAACTGCGTGATCTCGCCGCAGTCCGGTCGAGCTGGTCCCGCGCTCATGGAACTCGAGCCCAGTCTAGCAGCAGACTCAATCATCCGGTCGTCACTGGTAAAGGCGCGAGCCGCGCGCACAATCTGCAGGTTTCGGAAGCTTCCGACGCCTTAGCTGAGGAAGGTCAACACCATTCAGGGGGGCGAATGTGAAAGCACCAACATGTCTGATTGCCGGCGGGCTCGTGCTGCTGTCGTCGATGCTGATCGCCGCCAGCGCCCCTGGGCCGGTCCGTGAGGATGCGCGCTGCGGCGGCGAGCCCTGCAACGCTGTCGCGCGCGGTTTCCGCGCGTTCTTCGACCGGCGCCTCGGGTCCAACGGGCGCGCATGCGCCGACTGCCACATGGCGACGGATCACTTCCAGCTCTCGCCAGCCGACGTCGAAGAGAGGTTCCAGCGCCTCCAGTGGCGGCGCGGGCGGGACACGGATGCCGACGATCCGCTGTTTCGGCCCATCGACGCGGATGATTTCCGGACCAATGGCGACAACGCCGTTGATTTCAGCAATCTGCGACAAAACGGCCTGGTCAGGATTACCTTCCCGCTGCCCGCGAACATCAGGCTGATCGATCCACTGACCAACGCGCCGTCGGCTGAGACGTTCGTGGACGTCTGGCGGAGCGTTCCGACCGTCAACGACGTCGCCCTCACCGGGCCTGACGACGTCAATCCCTGGACGCGCGGGCCGAACGCCTTTGGTGGATATCAGTTGGACGCTCGAATGGCGACGCTGCAAGAGCAGGCGTTCGGTGCCCTGATGAATCATGCCGAGATTCAGCACGCGCCGCCGCAGCAGCTGCTCGACGATCTGTCCTCGTTTCAGCGCGTCCTGTTCACCAACCATCGTGTTCGCGCGTTGGCCGACGCGGTCAGAACGGGCGACGTGCCCTTGCCCGATCCCGATCCCCGGCTCAACGAGATCGAGCAGGCAGGGAAACTGGTCTTCGAGCGCGCCTGCAGCCAATGTCATGGCGGTCCGGGACAGTCGACCGCACAGGCGCCGGTCGTGCGCTTTCACGACATCGCGAGCCAATGCCCACGCCCGGTTGACACGGCGACGCCCGCTCGCTTTTCATTCGCGCCGTGCACGGCGCAGCTCGCTCGAAACGCCCGGACATACGAGATTACGTTGGCCAACGGTACGAAGACCCGTCGGACGAGCTCCGATCCCGGTCGTGCCCTGTTGACCGGCGTCGTTGGCGGCGTGCCCGCCCAGGACGACTGGAACAAGCTCGACATGCCCGGACTGCGCGGCATCAGCAAGACCGCTCCGTACTTTCACAACAACAGCGCCGCCACGCTCGAAGAGGTGGTCGACCACTACATCGAGTTCTTCAAACGGGTGCAGGTAAATGCGGCGCCTGGTGTGATCCCGCCAATTGCGAGCACGGATGGCGTGCACTTCGATCGGCGTCCGACGCCCGAGGAACGTGCGGCGCTTCTGGCGTATTTGCGCAAACTCTGAAGAGAAGCAGGTTCGGTACAACGACATGACCGGCACCCGGCCGGCCATGTCGGTTTGCGAGCATCGGGAACCGTAGAATTCGAAGCCGTCTTCGCGCACCATCGCGCGAGCCTCCTCGAGCTGCCAGGGCGGATACGATCTCGAAATCCCGACGTGCCGACTCAACCGACCGGCGGCTGAGTTGGTCGGGTGGCGGGAGTCGAGGATAATGTGCCGTGATGCATTCCCGACGCTGAGGCCACGAGAGAGATGACTGACACGGTCACGTTTCCAGCAGGCCGGCCAGACCGGACCGAGCAGATGTTCCCGGCGCTCTCCCCCGCGCAGATCGCGCGCGTCGCCCAGCACGGACACGCGAGGCACGTCGAGCCGGGAGAGATCCTCTTCGAGGCCGGCCAGACCGTCCTCCCGTTCTTCGTGATCACCACTGGGCAGATCGAGATTGTCCGGCCCGCTGTCGCGATCGACGCCGTGGTCACCTTGCACGGGCGCGGTCAATTCACCGGCGAAGTCAGCATGCTCCAGGGCCGCCCCGCGCTCGTCCGCGGCCGGGCGATCGAGGCCGGAGAGGTGATCGAACTGGATCGCGAGCGGCTGCTCTCGCTCGTGCAAACGGACAGCGAACTCGGCGACATCATCATGCGGGCGTTCATCCTGCGGCGCGCGCGGCTGATCGCGAACGGGCTGGGCGATGTGGTGCTGGTCGGATCGGCGCACTGCGCCGGCACCCTTCGCGTCAAGGAGTTCCTGACGCGCAACGGCCATCCCTTCACCTCCATCGACCTGGACCACGACGACGGCGTGCAGGCGATGCTCGATCGCTTCCACGTCACCGCCGCCGACGTGCCGGTCCTGATCTGCCGAGGCGAAGTCATCCTGCGCAATCCCAGCAATCGCCAGATCGCGGATTGTCTCGGGTTCAACGAGTCCATCGACGACACGAAGATCCGCGACCTCGTCATCGTCGGCGCCGGGCCGTCGGGTCTTGCAGCGGCGGTGTACGGCGCGTCGGAAGGGCTCGACGTGCTGGTCGTCGAAACGAACGCGCCCGGCGGTCAGGCGGGCGCCAGCTCGAAGATCGAGAACTATCTCGGCTTTCCCACCGGCATCTCGGGCCAGGATCTCGCCGGCCGCGCCTACGCGCAGGCGCAGAAGTTCGGCGCGCAGATCATCATCGCGAGGGGCGCGCGTGAGCTGGCGTGCGCGCGCCGTCCGTACGCCCTGCAGATAGACGACGACCTGCGCGTGCCGGCGCGCGCGGTGGTGATCGCGACCGGTGCGGCGTACCGCCGGCTCGACCTCCCGAACCTGTCGCAGTTCGAGGGCGCCGGCGTGTACTACGGCGCGACGTTCATCGAGGCGCAGTTGTGCCGCGACAGCGAGGTCGTCGTCGTGGGCGGCGGGAACTCCGCGGGGCAGGCGGCGGTCTTCCTGGCCCAGTCCGCGAAGCACGTCTACATGCTCGTCCGGGCTGAGGGGCTCGCCAGCACGATGTCCCGGTACCTGATTCGACGCATCGAGGACAATCCCGCGATTACGCTGCTCACCCGGACGGAAGTGGTCGCGCTCGAAGGGGGGCGGGAACTCGAACGCGTCCGGTGGCGCCGGCGGCCGGCCGGCGACGTGGAGACGCGCGACATCAGGCACATGTTCGTGATGACGGGCGCCTCGCCAGCCACCGCCTGGCTGAACGGCTGCGTGGCGCTCGACTCCCGAGGGTTCATCAAGACCGGATCCGACCTGTCGCCCGACGATCTGGCCGGCGCCCGGTGGCCGCTTGCGCGCGGGCCGTACCTGCTCGAGACGAGCCTGCCGGGCGTCTTCGCCGTGGGCGACGTCCGGGGCGGCAACGTCAAGCGCGTCGCATCGGCGGTCGGCGAGGGATCCATCGCGGTCGCGTTCGTCCACCGTGTGCTGAACGAGTAACGGGATGCGCCGCTGCCGGCGTCCGGTGTTGACACCCGGCACCGGAGGTGCTACAAAAGTCGCAGAGGTGTTATAAAAATCGCATGTCTGGCACGCGCGCCCCGGCAATGCTCACCAAACGCGAACGGCAGATCATGGACGTCCTGTACCGACTCGGCCGGGCGACCGCCGCGGAGGTGATGAAGCGTCTCGACGGCGCGCCCGGCTACTCGACCGTCCGGACGCAGCTCCGCGTCCTCGAGCGCAAGGGCCACGCGCGGCACGAGGAAGAAGGCCTGCGCTACGTCTACATGCCGACGGTCCCGAGGCATTCCGCCCGCCGATCGGCGCTGAGGCACCTGGTGGACACGTTCTTCGATGGCTCGACCTCGAAGGCTGTCGCGGCGCTGCTCGGCGGAGAGGCGTCCCGCCTCTCGGAGGAGGAACTGGCGCGCATCGAGGATCTGGTGAAGAACGCGCGCATCGGGGAGATCGCGAAGAACGCCAGGAGTGCACGGCGGTGACGCCGCTCATCGGCCTGGCGATGCGATCCTCCGTCCTGCTGGCCGGCGGCCTGCTGATCAGCGCGTGTCTCGCGAAACGCTCGGCTGCCCTGCGGCACCGCGTGATCGCTGCCGCGCTGCTGGCTGCCGCGCTCGTTCTTCCCTTCAGCCTGGTGCTGCCGGAGTGGAATGTCACGCTGCCTGCTCGCGCTGCACACGTGAGTCCGACGATCGCGGCCGCACGTCCTGCGGAAGCGGTGACGCGATCGACGACGGTGGCAGCAGGGCCACCGGCACGGGACGTCATCTCCCCCATCGCTGTCCTCTGGCTCGCCGGAGTACTCTGTCTCCGCCGCCGCGCTGATCTCGGGCCTGGTGTGGGTCAGCCGGGCGGCCGCACGCGCGACGCGCATCGAGGACAGCGGATGGATCGAGGTGCTCGACACGGTCGCCGGGCGCTACGGGCTGAAGCGCCCCATCTCGCTGGCCCGGACCGATTCCGTGGACCTGCTCGCCACGTGGGGGATCCTGCGGCCGCAGGTGCTCCTGCCGCACCACGCACGCGACTGGACGCTGGAGCGCGTGCACGTCGTCCTCTGCCACGAGCTGGCGCACATCCGTCGTCACGACTGGCTCGTGCAGATGGGCGCCGAGGCGCTGCGCGCGATGCTCTGGTTCAATCCGCTCGTGTGGATCGCCTGCCGGCGCCTCCGGCGCGAGAGCGAGCAGGCCTGCGACGACGAGGTCCTCGGCGCGGGTGTGGATGGACGTGCGTATGCCATCCAGCTGCTCGACCTTGCCCGGCAGTGCCGGCCGTCGGGCAGGACGTGGGCCTCGGCCATGCCGATGGCTCACCCGTCAACTCTGGAAAACAGGATTGCCGCCATGTTGAATCCGCAACTCGACCGCCGGGCGCCTTCGCGGCGCGTCATGGCCGTGCTCGCCGTCGTACTCTTGCTCGTCGCGCTCCCGGCCGCGTCGTCTACGCGCGCGCCAGGCAGGGCCGGCGCCGCTCAGTCCGGAACAATCTACGACACCACTGGCGCGTGCTGCCTGGCGTGGAGGTGACGCTCGTGGATGCGAATGAGATCGCCTGGGAAGTGAATTCCAACGCGAGCGGGCGCTTCGAGTTCCCGACTGTCGGTCCGGGCAAGTACACGCTGAAGTTCGCGCTCCCCGGCTTTCGAGCGCTGCGACACGAGTTCGAGCTGCGCGACGCGCGCGACTGGGATCGCGCCGTGACGCTTCAGCTCGGCGAGCTGAAGGAATCGGTCACGGTTCGGGAGAGCCGCGCGATCCTGCCGAAGCAGTTGCACGCGTACCGGGGCCGCGCAGCAGCCGGTTCGCGTCGGCGGCAACGTTCGAGCGCCGCGGAAAGTGAAGTGAACGTCCGTCCGGCCTATCCCGCGGCGATGCGCGCGGCCGGCCTCACGGGCGTCGTGCCGATCGAGGCGATCATCGGGCGCGACGGCACGGTGACGTCGGTCCGGGTGCTGAGCGCGCAGGTGCATCCGGATTTCGCGATCGCCGCCGCGGATGCCGTCCGGCAGTGGCGTTTCACTCCGACCCTCCTGAATGGCGAGCCGGTCGAAGTGGTGATGACGGTCAGCGTGCGGTTCGATCTGGACGACTGAGCGTCGCGGCGAGCACGGCGCTCGAACCCAGCGCGACCGTCTTGTCCGGGGCGGTGACGCAAGGTCAGCGACTGAGCGTCATCGCGGCCGGAGGTGCTCGTAGGTGAGGCGTTCGAACCCGCGCACGATGGCCATCGCCCGCGGGTCGTAGTAGGGCAGGACCTGCATCAGCACCACTGCCCCAACCATGCGATGGGGGTCGATCCAGAAATGCGTGTTGAAGACGCCGCCCCAGCTGAGGCTGCCGGCCGACCGCATGCCCGGCAACGCCGGGGGCTCTTCGATCTGGAATCCGAAGCCGAACGTGTCCTTGCCCGCGCCTGACGGGAAGGGACGCAGGAGATCAGGACTGACGCTCGGCTGTTCCGATATGGTCAGCGCACCGATCTGGTTGGTCGTCATCATCGCAACGGTCTGTTCGCGGAGCAACCGTGCCGCGCCGGCGCGCCCGCGATTCAGGATCAACTGCATGAACCGCGCGTAGTCCGGAGCGGTTGAAAACAGGCCGCCGTCGCCGCGCGCGGGCGACTGGAGCGTGCTCTCATTCGGGACCTCGACCAGCGACCCGTCAGCCGTCCGATTGTGCAACGTGACGACCCGCTCCCGCTTGTCCGGCGGGACGACGAAGCTTGTGTCGTGCATGCCCAGCGGATCGAAGATACGCGTCTTGAAGAAGACCTCGAGCGATGTTCCTGAGAGCCGCTCGACGATTCGTCCGATCACTGCCGTGCTCGGCCCGTAAGAGAACCTCCGGCCGGGATCCTGGAGCAGCGGCAGGTCGAGCTCTGTGCGGCGGCCGTCATCAAGCTTCGACAGGCGGCTGTCCTCGAACGAGTAGACCATCCCCGAGGTATGGGTCAAGAGATCGCGGACGGTGATCGCCCGCGACGGCGGGCGGGACTCGTACGTGCCGTCCGCCTCGTGCCAGGCGGTCATCACGCGGACTCTCGCGAACTCCGGCAGGTAGGTCGTGACAGGCTCGTCGAGGCGGAGCCTGCCCTCCTCGTACAGCATCATGGCGGCGGCCGACGTGATCGGCTTGGTCATCGAGGCGATGCGGAAGATGCTGTCAGGCGTGACCGGCCGGTTCGTGGCTACGTCCGCCTTTCCGAAGGCGCCCTGTAGAATGTCGAGTCGGGCGTGACGACCACGGCGACGACCGCAGGCGCGTCGCCGGCGGCCACGTGCGCGCCGAGGAATGTGTCCAGCGCCGCGCGCGATGGTACCGCGGGCAGTTGCAGGACGAGGGCAAGGGTCAGGAAGGCTGACAGCTGTCTCATGAAATGGAGCACCGGCCTCTCCGTACTACCTCAGGACGACGAGGGCTGCGATCACGTCAGATTGTG
The DNA here is from genome assembly GCA_963817635.1 of uncultured Acidobacteriota bacterium. GTDB lineage: Bacteria > Acidobacteriota > Vicinamibacteria > Vicinamibacterales > 2-12-FULL-66-21 > CAWFPR01. The sequence continues at coordinate 183,927 of CAWFPR010000014.1, forward strand.
CCGCAGAACCGACTCCGGAATTCGTCTGGTTTTCGTGCATGGCGGTTTCCGGCCGCGGCAGGGGCAACCGGGCGTAAGGTGGAGGGGTGCGGGCCCTCGGATTAGCGGCGGCGTTGATTCTGCTGACCGGCTGCGCGCCGAAGGACATCGCGCGGAGTTCGTGCGAGAGTGTCCTTCTCTCGACCGCCGACGAGTGGTCCTGCACCGTAACCGGGGACGTCGTCGGCCGCGCCTCGAGCCTGACGTTCGACACCGAGTCCAGGAACCAGGTGGCGCACGTGCGCGTCGCGTTGCACGTGAGCAGCGGCACGCTGCGCCTGACCTACCAGGACCTCTCTCGTCAGCAGTTCGTCCTGATCACCCCGTCCGAGCCCGCCGATTTCAGCATGCAGACGCGGATGAAGCGCGACACCCGCTCGTTCAGCCTGTTCTTCGAGCCGGTCGACGGCCCCGCGAAGGGACTCTCCGGCACCGTGAGGTACTCGACGCCCTGAGGCCGCCGTCATCCGGGCGGATCGAGACCGCCGAGCCAGGCCCCTCGTACACAGTGACGGCCCGCCATGGCTGGCGGGCCGTGAATGGTTTTGAAAAGTGGTCGGGGCGAGAGGATTCGAACCTCCGACCCCTCGGTCCCGAACCGAGTGCTCTACCAGACTGAGCCACGCCCCGACACAAGCGTGAGCAATAATGTTACCCCAACTCAGCCAATCCGCACGAAAACAATCCCGCCGCCCCGATTCCCGGCAACCGACGAGGCGATCAGCGCGGCTCGAAGAGCGCCTTGAAATCCGCCCGCTCACGCAGCGGCGCGAAGGCGGGATCGTCCCGGAGCTGAGCCGGACGGAAGCGAGCGGGGATTGAGGCCAGCCACGCGACAGCCGCGTCGGAATCGCCCTTGAGGAGGCACGCGCGGGCCGCCGGCAGGCCGAGGTCGCGGTAGCCGAGCCCCTTATCCTTCAGCGCGTCGAACTCCGCGCACGCCTTCGCGTACTGGCCGTCACCCAGGAGCGCCTCGCCATACGCCAGGCGCAGGCGCGGGTCGTCCGGCCTGGCGGCGAGCACCTGCGCGTAGGCCTTGACCGCCTCCCCGAATTCGTGCGTCTGCACGTGCCCGGCAGCCGCCGCCTCCGGCAGCGACGCGTGGAGCGACGCCTGGTACTTGTCGGACGTCGCGCGCTTGACGAACGCGAGCGTCTCCGCAATCACCCGCCGGGTCGCCTCGTCGTCGTCGATCATCTCGAACGCATGATGGCCGCCTGCATGGTTCAACAGCGTGAACGGCGCGTTCTGCGAGACCGCCACCGCGGCGAGCGACGCAATGAGCTCGTTGACGGCCGGGCAATCGAGCCCCGCTCGCACGTACAGGACCGGCAGGTCGAGCCGGAAGCGCTCGACCGGCGCGCTGCCGTAGTACATGACGGCCGCCTTGACAGCGGTCTGCGCCGGGTCCTCGACGAACGGCAACGCCGCGTACACGTTCCCGGATCCGGCATACACCGCGATGGCCCCGATGCCGAGTTCGGCGGTGTGCTGCGAGAGGTGCGCGATGAGGACTCTCGCATCATCTGCCTCGTGCCCGTCGCGAAGGTCCGGCAGGATCCCGACGATGCCGTTTGACGCCGCTGTCCGCGCCCAGCCGGCATAGAACGGCTGGCTGCGATCGGGCCCCGTTGCGCGATTGAAGAACACGAGCGCGGGCATCCCGGGCGTGCGGGCCGCCGGCCTGTAAATGTCCATTGCGAGTCGCGCGCCGTCCGAAGAGCCGTACTGCACGTCCGTGCTGACTGTGATACCCGCGGCCGGCGGAGGAAACGCCATTCGCGGTTCCTGGGCAGACGGGGCGTGCGAGCCGGCAAGCACGGCAAGCGCGGCGAACAGGGGTGTGCGCATCATCGCCGTAGTCTCGGCGACCGCCGCCGGCAAATCCAATCCGGCGGTACGAGGCCGGCGGGATCGGGGACGATCAGCGGCTGGCGGGGGCCGGAAACGCGCCGGCGCCGCTCGTGATGGCTTCGACGGCCGACATCGCGTCGTGCGCCGTCAGGTCCGGTTGCAGCGGCGTGACCGAGACGTACCCGTCCCTGATCGCCTGGTAGTCCGACTGGTCGTGCGGCTCCCAGTCGTTCTCCCCTTCCTCGATCCAGTAGTACGGCCGGTGCCGCGGATCGATGCGCTCGTCCACCACGGTGACGTGATTGCGCTTGGCCTGCACTGTCGCCCGAGGCCCTTGCGGCCGTCCTTCCGGCACGTTGATGTTGAGGAACACGCGCGACGGCAGCCCGCCGGCGAGCACGCCCAGGGCCACGGCCGCCGCCGCCGCCGCCGCATGCTCGAAGTTGTACGTGCCGCGCGTGCGCGCCAGCGACACGGCGATGGCGGGAATACCGAGCAGCGCACCTTCCATCGCACCCGCGACGGTCCCGGAGTACGTGACGTCGTCGCCGAGGTTGTGCCCCTTGTTGATCCCCGACACGACAAGGTCGGGCAGTCCGGAGTAGAGCTGCGAGATGGCGATGTTGACGCAGTCGGTCGGCGTGCCGTCCACCTCGTACACGCCGTCGTTGATCATCTCCATCCGGAGCGGCCGCCGCAGCGTCAGCGCATGGCCGATGGCGCTCGCCTCGATGTTCGGCGCGACGACGATGACGTCACCGAGACGGCGCAGGGCGTCGGCCAGCACGTGAATCCCGTCAGACCGTACGCCGTCGTCGTTCGTAACCAGAATCTTCTTGTTCATTCAGTGGGCGCGGGAATTGGGGAGGCGTGAGCTCTGAGGTCCCTGCGCCTTGAGCCCTGAGGCTTGAGCCCCTTCCGAACCACAAGTATACCAGCGGGCACACCTCCGGCCCGAATGGCGCGCGGAGGGGGGCGTGCTACGCGGGGGCGACCGCCGTTCGGTTACAGGCGTCGCAGCGCAGGTACACGATGGGAAGCGACTCGGAACGCCCGAAGATGCGGGACGAATAGCGTCCGCACCGGGTGCAAAGCTCTCGGTCAGGCCACGCCTTGGAGGCCAGAGCGGTCGACACGCGACGAGGCTGAGCGGGCGTCTGTTTGGGTGTCATGTGTGCATGCAGTTTACTCGGTTTCACACCGGTCCGCGCATGTTTACGCGCGGCGACTTTCGGCTGAGCTGGACCAGGAGAGCGTCGCGAGCAGGATCGTGGCAAGCAGCGCCAGGCCGCCGCCGGTCATGAACGCGGCGTGCGGCGACACCAGGGTCCAGATCAGGCCGAACAGGAGACTCGCCGCAAGACTCCCGGCCCCGAGCACGCCGTTGTAGATGCCGAAGGCGGTGCCGCGAACGGCGGCCGGCGCGAGGTCGGCCACCCAGGCCTTCTCCACCCCTTCCGTCAGCCCGAAGTACAGGCCATACGAGAGGAAGATGGCCACCACTGCCCCGCGGGCGTCGAAGACGCCGAATCCCGCATATACAAGCGCGTAGACGACCCAGCCGGCGCCAATCATGGTCCGCCGGCCAAGCCTGTCCGACAACACGCCGCCCGCGAGGGACGAAGCCACCTTGACGACGTGCAGCGCCGACCAGAGGAGCGGTATCCAGACGGTGGCAATCCCCAGATCGCTCAGGCGCAGCAGGAGAAACGCGTCGCTCGCATTCCCCAGCGAGAACAGCAGGATGACGGCCATCGCCTTGTAGAAGGGCCGGCCCAGCCGGACGCGTCCGTCTGCCGGGGCCGGCTTCGCCTGGCTGTGCGCGCCGGGCCGCGGGCGAGCGCGTTCGGGCAGCCTGAGGATCACGAGGATGACGATGAGCCCCGGAACGATCGTCAGGGTGAAGAGCGTGCGGTAGTCGCCTGGGTGGAAATAGAGATACGCCGAAGCGATGAGCGGTCCGGCGACGGCGCCCGCGTGATCCATCGCGCGTTGGAATCCGTACACACGGCCGCGGGAACTCGCGGTGGCGAAATCCGCGAGCATCGCGTCGCGCGGGGCCCCCCGGATGCCCTTGCCGAGGCGATCGGAAAACCGAATCGCGAGCACCTGGGGCCACGACGTAGCGATCGAAATCAGCGGGCGCACGGCGGACGACAGTCCGTAGCCGCCGAGCACCAGTTTCTTCGGCGTGCCCCAGCGATCGGAGAGCCAGCCCGAAACGACCTTCAGCACGCTGTTGGCCGCCTCGGCCGCCCCTTCGATGACCCCCAGCGACATCGCGCCCGCGCCAATCACCTGTGTGAGGAACAGCGGCAGCAGCGGGTACACCATCTCCGACGCCATGTCGGTGAAGAAACTGACCCAGCCAAGCAGCCACACCGGACGCGTGAGCCCGAATCGATCGGGCTGGAGCGCGGCGCAGGGTCCACGGACACCGGCATTTCGGCGGAAGACGGCCCCGTCACAGGCGGAGGAAGATCCGGCGGCGGTACATCCAGGCGAGGAGCCCGAAGAGCACCACGAGGTTGACGACCGCGTACAGCAGGGACGCGTTCTTCGGCGCCGCGATGGGGGCGAAGTAATGCAGATACGCGTAGCGGCTGATCGCGATTGGCGTCCCGTCCGGTCCGGCGACCTTGACGAGCGCCATGGTCTTCACGAGCAGCGCCGAGGCGGCGAAGAGCGTGATGGCATTGGTTCCGAGGATCACGAAGGGCCTGGTCCAGCCACGCCAGCCCCGGACGTCGATCGCCCAGTAGCAGACCGCGAGGAGCAGGCAGGCGGCGCCGGCCATGAACACGGCGTAGGAACTCGTCCAGAGGTTCTTGTTGATCGGAAACGCGACATTCCAGATCTCGCCGGCAATGATGCCCGCGGCGCCGGCCGCCGCAAGGCCCGCGGCCTTTCGCTCGCGCGTGACGCTCGAGCCGAGCCACAGCCCCGCGACGATCCCGAAGAGCGTCGTCGAGATCGCGGGAATCGTGCTGAGCAGGCCTTCCGGATCCCACCGCGGCTTCCACAGATGCCCGAGCATGAGCGCGCGATCGACGTAGGCGGCCGAGGTTGCCCTCGGGCGACAGATCGCCGGCGGACGCCGCCGGGCGGCGGCACGAGCGTCATGACGAGCCAGTAGGCGATCGCCAGCGCGAGTCCGAGCGACAGCGCGATGGCTCCCTGGCGCCGGCGATCGCCGCGCGTCACGTGAAAGAACGACGCGGCGGCCAGGTAGCACACGCCGATGCGCTGCAGCACTCCGGGGATGCGCCACCGCGTGACATCGAATCGCGGATAGCCGGCGAGGAAGAGGCCAACGCCGACGATGAGTGCCGAACGCCGGAGGATGGCCGATCCAGCTCGAACTCTTCCTCGACAGCGTGATCGACACACCGACGATGAACAGGAAGAACGGGAAGATGAGATCGGTCGGCGTCCAGCCGTTCCACTCCGCGTGCTCGAGCGGCCAGTAGATGGTGCCCCAGTCCCCCGGGTTGTTGACGATCACCATCGCGGCCATGGTGGCGCCGCGGAAGACGTCGAGCGAGACGAGCCGCGTGGAGGTCGCGTGAGCGGAGACGGCCGTTCGCGCCGTCGTGGTCACCGGCTGGGGCGCCATGGTGGCGTTCACTATACCGCTATAATCACCGGAGTTGCCTCACGCATTCGACGGCGTGCTCGTCATCGCGTTCGGCGGCCCCCAGGGGCCGGCCGATATCCGTCCGTTCCTCGCCAACGTCCTGCGCGGACGCCGGGTCGCGCCCGAGCGCATCGAAGAGGTCGCGCATCACTACGAACTCTTCGACGGCGTCTCTCCCCTGACGGCGCTGACCCTGCGGCAAGCTGAGGGGTTACGGACCCGCCTCCGCGAACTCGGCCGGCCGCTGCCGGTGTACGTCGGCATGCGCAACTGGGCGCCCTACCTGAGCGACACGCTGGCGGAGATGTCGCGCGCCGGCATCCGCCGCGCGGTCGGCGTCGTGGCCGCGGCGCACCGCAGTTATTCGAGCTGCACCCAGTACCGCGAGAACGTCGAGGCCGCCCGGGCGGCGCTCGGCGCGTCCGGGCTGGCGGACGTCGAGATCACCTACGTGTCGGACTGGCACGTCCACCCCGGGTTCGTGGCCGCGAACGCGGCACACGTGACCGCGGCGTTCGACACGCTCGACCCGGCGCTGGATCCGCGCCTGGTCTTCACGGCCCACAGCATCCCGGTGTCGATGGCCGAGCGGTTCCCGTACGAGCGGCAACTGCGGGAATCGGCGGATGCGATTGCGGCGCAGGCCGGCCGGCCCGCGTACGACCTCGCGTTCCAGAGCCGCAGCGGGCGGCCCGAGGATCCCTGGCTTGGGCCGGACATCTGCGACTATCTCCGGACGGAGGCGGCCCGTGGCCTGAAGGCCGCGGTCCTCTGCCCCGTCGGGTTCGTGTGCGACCACGTCGAAGTGCTGTACAATCTGGATGTCGAGGCGGCCGCCGTCGCTCGGGGGCTGGGCGTCTCGCTGGCGCGCGCCTCGGCGGTCAACGATCATCCGAAATTCATCGAAACGTTGGCCGATGCGGTCGTCCGGACGATGGACCGGTACCGCGGCGGGCGCCCACTGCAGGTCGTCGCCGGCCGCTGACGCAGTTTTACATCCTTAACACCGATCTCGTGCCAAGATCGCACGAGTTTACCTTCTTGCTCTCGAGGATCTGCATGCGAACCGCGCGATTTGCCCTGTGCTTCGTGACAGCCCTTGCGATGTTCGCGGCCGACGGCCGTGCGCAGATTGTCATCAACGGAAGCCGGATGGACCTGCCCCAGATGCCCGGCATGCCCAGGGGACAGGTGAAGACCGGCACCGGACGGATCCTGGGCCGCGTCGTCGCGGCCGAGACGGGCGCCGCGGTCCGCCGGGCGCAGGTACGCATCAGCGGCAACGACATCGGCGCGAAGAGCGCCCTCACCGACGCTGACGGCCGGTACGAGTTCCGTGACCTTCCCGCGGGCCGCTTCAGCCTGATGGCGCAGAAATCCGGATACATGACGGTGCAGTACGGGCAGACCCGTCCGTTCGAATCCGGGAAATCGATCGAGCTGGCCGAGGGCCAGATGGTGGACAAGGCCGAGATCGCGATGCCGCGCGGCTCGGTGATAGCGGGCCGCATCGTCGACGAGTTCGGCGATCCCGTCGCCGATGCGTCGGTGAGCGCGATGCGCTCGGTCTGGAGCAACGGCAAGCGCCGGCTGCAGCAGACCGGCCGCAACTCGCAGACCAACGACCTCGGCCAGTACCGCCTGTTCGGCCTGGCGCCCGGTGAGTACTACGTCAGCGCAACCTACCGCGGCGCCGACATGGCCATCATGGAGATGGCGATGATCACCGCTGGGGCTGGGGGCGGGCCGTCGGGTTCGACGCCGACCTCCGGCTATGCCCCGACCTACTTCCCAGGGACCACCAGCGGCGCCGAGGCGCAGCGCATCACGGTCGGCGGTGGGCCAGGAAGCGCAGGGCACGGACTTCTCCCTCCTGCCGGTGCGCTTCGCGAAGATCAGCCGGTACGGTGGTCAGCTCGGACGGGAAGCCGACAGAGGGCGCCATGGTCAGCGCCGTGCCCCGCACGGGCGGCGACATCGCCTTCGGCCCCGGCAGCTCGGCCCGAACCGACAAGAACGGCAATTTCACGCTCTCGAACGTGACGCCGGGCGACTACACGCTGCAGACCCGCGCGGTGCAGATCATGACATCGACCGACGGCGGCAACGGCATGGTGTTCACGATGACACGCGTGGTCGGCCCCGACGGACCGGGCGCCAGCGACGCGGAGTCGGGGTCGGTGCCGGTCACCGTCAGCGGTGAGGACGTCTCGAACGTGATCATCATCACGACCAAGGGCGCGACGATCAGCGGACACCTGACGTTCGATGGCGGCGTCAGGCCGTCCAACTCCGGCAACGTGCGCATCCTGGCGATGCCGCTCGACACGGGCGACGGCCCGGTGTTCGGCGGCGGCGGCGCGGGCGTCGTGAAGCCGGAGGATGGGTCGTTCGAACTGAAGGGACTCACGGGGACCCGCGGGTTCAGGGCTGTCGGGCTGCCGCAGGGCTGGTCGATCAAGAGCGTCACGCTGAACGGCCAGGATGTCACCGATCACGGGGTCGAGTTCAAGGGCGGCGAAGCCGTCACCGGGCTCGAGATTGCCGTCACGTCGAAGACGACGCAGGTCAGCGGAGCCGTGAGCGACTCGGGCGGCAAAACGGTGAAGGACTATACAGTCGTCCTCTTTTCAGACGACCCGCAGAAGTGGACCGCGCCGCAGGGACGCTACATCTCCGGCGTACGGCCCGACACCGACGGGCGTTTCCTCGTCAAGGGGCTGCCACCCGGCGGGTACTACGCCGTCGCGGTGGACTACATCGCCCAGGGCGAATGGGGCGACCCCGAGCTGCTCGACCGCCTGAAGACGAGGGCCACCCACCTCGATCTCGACGAGGGAGAGACGAAGACAATCAATCTCAAGGTCGAGCGGTAGGGCCCGGCAGACCGCTGCCGCGCCGGCAGGCGATCACTCGCCCAGCATCTGCGACGGGTCGTCTTCGTCGTCCTCGACGGGGCCCTGTCTCCTGGCGTAGAGGTAGCCGGCGCCGAAGATCGCCAGGATCAGGCCGAACGAGAACCAGCGGTTCACGTGCAGCGCCAGGTATCCGATGGCGTTCAGGTACTCGATGAGCAGCTTGGCCGCGACCCACGCGATGATGACGAACGCCGCGTCCACCAGCGCCGGATAGCGCCGGACGACGCGCAGCAGCTGGCCGATCACCATGCGCATCATGATGATCCCCAGGATGCCGCCGGTGATCACCACCCAGGTCTTCGGCGACATCGCGACCGCGACCAGGATTGAATCCACCGCGAAGACCACGTCGGTCAGTTCCACCCTCACGACGGTCGTCCAGAACACGCTCAATCCAAGCAACGCCGTCGCGGGCTTGATGGCCCGCCGCTCGTCCGCCCCTCCCCCGCCGAAGAAATGGCTGTACGACAGGTACATGAGATACGGCCCCGCCGAGGAGTTTGACCCACGCGAAGGCCATCAGGTGGACGGCGGCGAGGATGGCAAGGATCCTGAACGCGAAGGCGCCGAGGATGCCGTAGCGGAGTGCCTTGCGCTGCTGGCGGCGCGGGAGGCCCAGGACGAGGATCGCGAGCACCAGCGCGTTATCGGCGCTCAGCAGTCCTTCGAGCAGTACCGAGCACGCCGATGGTGATGAAGTCTGTGACGTGAACGTCCATGCCGACCCGGCCTCAGACTTGACACGCATCGTGTCAAGGCCTATCTTTGGATCGACGCAACCTATGGCCATCGACCGTCATCTCTACTTTATCAGCATGGCGGCGCGGCTGCTGGATATGCACCCGCAGACGCTGCGAAAATACGAGCGCCTCGGGCTGGTGCGGCCGACCCGGACGATGGGGAGTATGCGCGTCTACTCCGAGGACGAGCTGGAGCGCCTCAGGCTCATCAAATACCTGGTGGACGAGGCGGGCGTGAACCTGGCGGGCGTGCAGCGCCTGCTGACGATCGCCGAGTCGGTGCGGCGGATCCGGCCGCTCATGAACGAGGAGGCGTCGCGCCCGGACGCGCGGCGGCGGATGGCTCACGAAATCAAGCGCATTGCCGAGATGGTCGGGCTCTGATCGTGGAATTCAAGGACTACTACCAGACGCTCGGCGTCGCCAAGACAGCCTCCGACAAGGAGTTGAAGCAGGCGTATCGGAAGCTCGCCCGCAAGCACCATCCGGACGTCAATCCGGGCGACAAGTCGGCCGAGGCGCGCTTCAAGGAGATCAACGAGGCGTACGAGGTGCTGGGCGATCCCGACAAGCGCCGCAAGTACGACGAGCTGGGCGCCAACTGGCGGATGTACGAGCAGGCCCAGCAGCAGGGTCAGCCGTGGCCCGGCGGCGGCCCGGCCGGCGGGCAGCCCGGGGGCGGCGGCGCCTGGACGATCAACATGGGCGGCGGACCTGGCGGCTACCGCACCATGTCCGAAGAGGAGATGCACGAACTCTTCGGCAACGAGGATCCGTTTTCCGACTTCTTCAAGACGTTCTTCGGCGGCGGCGGCCCCCGCGAGGGAGGCCGCACACGGCAGGGGCGCGGCCCGCGCTCGGCCAAGGGGCGCGACATCGAGCACGAAGTCGAGTTGACCCTGGAAGAGGCGTACCACGGCGCAACGCGCCGCATCTCGATCAAGCAGGGCGGACACGCGCGCAGCGTCGACGTCCGCATCCCGGTCGGCGTGAAGGACGGCTCGCGCGTGCGGGCGGCCGGCGAAGGGGAATCCGGCGCCAACGGAGGCGCGTCCGGGCGACCTCTACCTGCGCGTGCGGCTCCGGCCGCATCCCGTGTTCGAAAGAAAAGGCTCCGACCTCTACGCGAAGGTCGCCGTGCCGGTGGCCACCGCGGTCCTCGGCGGCGAAGCGAACGTGCCGACGGTCACCGGCAGCGTCCGGCTCAAGATTCCCGAAACGACGCAGAGCGGCCAGGTGTTCCGACTGAAAGGACATGGGATGCCGGCGGTCGGCAAGCCGGACGACCGCGGCGACCTGTACGCGACGGTGGAGATTCAGCTCCCCCGCTCACTGACGCCGGAACAGCGCCGGCAGTGGGAGGCCCTGGCGAAGCTGGACCGATAGCGCCAGGGAAACGCCTATGAACATGAACAAATACACGGAGAAGGCCCAGGAGGCGATCGTCGGCGCGCAGAACCTCGCCGATCGCGAAGGACACCCGGAGATTCTGCCGGAGCACCTGCTGCTCACGCTCGTCGAGCAGCGCGAGGGCATCGTCCCCGAGATCGTCCGAAAGATGAACGCGGACCCGGTGGCGCTCGCCTCCGCCGTGCGTGACGAGCTGAACCGGCGACCGCGCGCCCACGGCGGGTCGCAGCCATCGCTCTCCGCGCGGCTTCGCGCGATCACGAACGCGGCCGAGCAGGAGGCCGAGCGGCTGAAGGACGACTACGTCAGCACCGAGCACCTGTTCCTCGCGATCGCCTCAGAGGGAGGCCAGTCGCCCGCCGCGCGGCTCCTCGAACCCCGCGGGATCACGCGCGACACGGTGCTCCAGGCGATGACCGCCGTGCGCGGGACGCAGCGCGTCACGAGCCAGAACCCCGAAAGCACCTACCAGTCGCTCGAGCGCTACGGCCGCGACCTGACCGAGCTGGCGCGCAAGGGCAAGCTCGACCCCGTGATCGGGCGCGACGACGAGATCCGGCGCGTGATCCAGGTGCTGTCGCGGCGCACGAAGAACAACCCGGTGCTCATCGGCGAACCCGGCGTCGGCAAAACCGCGGTCGTCGAAGGACTCGCGCAGCGCATCGTGCGGCAGGACGTGCCGGAGGGGCTCAAGACCAAGCGCATCGTGGCGCTCGACATGGGCGCGCTCGTCGCCGGGGCGAAGTACCGGGGCGAATTCGAAGAGCGGCTGAAGGCGGTGCTGAAGGAAGTCACCGACGCGGCCGGCCAGGTCATTCTCTTCATCGACGAGCTCCACACCGTCGTCGGCGCGGGCGCGGCCGAGGGGGCGATGGACGCGGCCAACATGCTGAAGCCGATGCTCGCCCGCGGCGAACTGCACATGATTGGCGCGACCACGCTCGATGAATACCGCAAGCACATCGAGAAGGACGCGGCGCTCGAGCGGCGGTTCCAGCCGGTGCTGGTCACCGAGCCGACCGTCGAGGACACGATCAGCATCCTGCGCGGCCTGCGCGAACGCTACGAGATTCACCACGGCGTGCGGATCAAGGACTCGGCGCTCGTGGCCGCGGCGGTGCTGTCGCACCGTTACATCGCCGATCGGTTCCTGCCGGACAAGGCGATCGACCTGGTGGACGAAGCCGCGTCGCGGCTTCGGATGGAGATCGACTCGATGCCGGCGGAGCTCGACGAGGTCGAACGCCGGATCATGCAGCTCGAGATCGAGCGGCAGGCGCTGCGCAAGGAAACCGACAAGGCGTCGAAGGAACGCCTGCAGAAGATCGAGAAGGAGCTGGCGGATCTGAAGGAAGAGAGGGCGCGCCTTGCCACGCACTGGAACCAGGAGAAGGAAATCATCCAGCGATCGCGCACGATCAAGGAGGAGCTCGAGCAGGTGCGCCTCGACATGCAGCGCGCCCAGCAGGCCGGCGACTATGCGAAGGCCTCCGAGCTGCAATACGGACGGCTGCCCGAGATGGAGCGGCGCATCAAGGAGGAAGAGGAACGCCTGGCGTCGCTCCAGAAGGACCAGCGGATGCTGAAGGAGGAAGTCGACGAGGAGGACATCGCGGGCGTCGTCAGCCGCTGGACGCACATTCCGGTCAGCCGGCTGATGGAAGGTGAGGTGCAGAAGCTGCTCCAGATGGAAGAGCGCCTGCACGACCGCGTGGTCGGGCAGGAGGAGGCGATCACGGCCGTCGCCAATGCGATGCGCCGCGCGCGGGCGGGCCTGCAGGATCCCGACCGGCCGCTCGGCAGCTTCATCTTCCTGGGCCCCACCGGCGTCGGCAAGACCGAGCTCGCCAGAGCGCTGGCAGAGTTCCTGTTCGACGACGAGCAGGCGATGATCCGCATCGACATGTCCGAGTACCAGGAGAAGCACACCGTGTCCCGCCTGATCGGTGCGCCACCCGGGTACGTGGGCTACGAGGAGTCCGGCCAGCTGACCGAGGCGGTCCGCCGGCGCCCGTATGCCGTCGTGCTGTTCGACGAAATCGAGAAGGCGCACCCGGAAGTCCTCAACGTCATGCTCCAGATGCTCGACGACGGGCGACTGACCGACGGCAAGGGCCGCACGGTGGACTTCAAGAACACCGTCGTCATCATGACGTCGAACATCGGCAGCCACTACATTGCCGAGGAGGCGCTTCGCGCGGGCGGCACCGTGGACGAGAACGTCAAGCGACAGGTCATCGACACGCTGCGTGCGCAGTTCCGTCCCGAGTTCATCAACCGGATCGATGAAGTGATCGTGTTCCACGCGCTGTCACGCGAGCAGATGCGGTCCATCATCGACATCCAGCTGCGCGGCCTCATGAAGCGGCTCGAAGATCGCAAGATCCGTGTCGAACTGAGCGGCAAGGCCAAGGACCTGCTCATCGCGGAGGCGTACGATCCGATCTATGGCGCGCGGCCGCTGAAGCGCACGATCCAGCGGCGGATCCTCGATCCGCTGGCCATGCGCGTCCTCCAGGGAACATTCCACGAAGGCGACACCGTGCGGATCGATGCGCCGCGCGGCGAGCTCGACTTCATCAAGTCGGAAGGAACGGAACAGGTGCATGCCTGAACAGACGACGAATAGGCCGCCCACCAAAGGGCGACGCGCTGGAGAGCGCCGGACGCCGGCGCGTCCGGGGCCCGGACCGGCCACGTGGGCCGTCCTCGGGTTCATCCTGCTGCTCGCACTGGGACAGGCGTTCTTCTACTCGATGCAGACCGGCAACACGATCTCGTACAGCGATTTCAAGGCGCTGGTGCGGGACGGCAAGGTGCAGGAAGTCACCGTCGCCGAAGACCGCGTGCGCGGCACCCTGAAGGAGTCCACGGGGAAGGACGGCACGGGCTTCACGGCGGTCCGAATCGAGGATCCAAAGCTCATCGAAGATCTGACAGCCAGCGGTGTGAAATACACCGGCGAGGTTCCGAGCCGCTGGATCGGCGAGGTCCTCGGCTGGATCATCCCCCTGATCTTCATCGTGGCGCTCTGGAGCTTCTTCTTCCGCCGCATGGGCGGCGCCGAAGGCGGCGTCATGTCGTTCGCCCGCAGCAAGGCCAAGATCTACGCAGACGACGACGTGAAGGTGCGCTTCGGGGACGTGGCGGGGGTGGACGAAGCGGAAAACGAACTGCGCGAGATCGTCGAGTTCCTGAAGACGCCGAAGAAGTACACCGAGCATCGGCGGGCGCATCCCGAAGGGCGTCCTGCTCGTCGGGCCGCCGGGCACCGGCAAGACGCTGCTCGCGCGTGCCGTCGCCGGCGAGGCCGGCGTGCCCTTCTTCAGCCTGAGCGGATCGGAGTTCGTCGAGATGTTCGTCGGCGTGGGCGCCGCGCGCGTGCGGGATCTGTTCGCCCAGGCAGAGGTCAAGGCCCCGTGCATCGTCTTCATCGACGAGCTCGACGCGCTCGGCAAGGTGCGCATGCAGTCGCCGATGGGCGGCCACGAGGAGCGCGAGCAGACGCTCAACCAGCTCCTCGCCGAGATGGACGGCTTCGACGGGCGCAAGGGCATCATCATCATGGGCGCGACGAACCGTCCCGAGGTGCTCGATCCCGCGCTCATGCGTCCGGGCCGGTTCGACCGGCACGTGCTCGTGGACAAGCCCGACGTGCGCGGCCGCGAGGACATCCTGCGGATCCACGTCAAGACCGTGAAGATGGCGGAGGACGTGGACCTCAAGGTGGTCGCCGCGCGCACCGCCGGCTTTGCCGGCGCGGACCTGGCGAACCTCGTGAACGAAGCGGCGCTGCACGCCGCGCGCAAGGACAAGTCGGCTGTCGATCGCAAGGACTTCGACGAAGCCATCGACCGCATCGTGGCGGGCCTGGAGAAGAAGCGCGCGATCAGCGACAAGGAACGGCGCATCATCGCGTACCACGAGTCCGGCCACGCGATCGTCGCCAGCGTGCTGCCTGGCCTCGACCCGGTGCACAAGATTTCGATCATCGGACGGGGATTCGGCGCGCTCGGTTACACGATGCAGCTGCCTCTCGAGGACCGCTACCTCATGAGCCGCACCGACCTGAAAGCGGAGCTGGCGGTCCTGCTCGGCGGACGGAGCGCCGAGGAGATCGCGTTCAACGAGATCTCGACCGGCGCCAGCAACGATCTCCAGCGCGCGACCGACGTCGCGCGGAGGATGGTGACGCAGTTCGGGATGAGCGAGAGCATGGGCGCCGTGACCTACGACCACGAGCGGAGCGCCAAGTTCCTCGAGAACCCCTTCGCGCAGGAGCGCGGCACCCACTCCGAGGACACGGCACGGCAGATCGACGCCGAGGTCAAGCGGATCCTCGCCGACGCGCACGACGAAGCGCGGCGCGTGCTGGGCGAGCGTCGGGAGAGCCTCGACGAACTGGCGAAGCGGCTCCTCGAGCGGGAGGTCATCGAAGGCGACGAGCTGCGCGAGCTGCTCGGAACCGTTCCGCCGAAGGACCCCGAGGGGACCGTGCCCCCGTCCGTGCCGTCGCCCGACGTCCCCACTGTGTAGAGGCCCGGCGACAGCCGCGACGACAGCCACCTGTACGCTTCACAGGAGGAACGGAGGGACAGAGACACGGAGGGTGGGTTCCGGATGGCGTCAGCGGTCGGGCTCGCCACGGCGGCAGCCGTCTACGCCTCACAGGAGCGACGGAGAAACGGAGAAACGGAGGGTGGAGCGGGGTGGCTTCAGCGGTCGGCCTCACCCTTGCGACAGCTGGAGTAACGGAGCGACGGAGTACGGAGAACAAGTAACGAAGTAACGGCGGGACCACAGGACGAACGTCCCGGCACCGTTGTGATGCGCGCGGCGGGCTGTAGAATGGTCTGTTCCCTCCCAGGGCACCATGCTGTTCCTCTTGATTGCGGTCCTTCTCGGCCAGTCCGCGCAGCTGCCGCCGCGCGACGCCGCGTCGTCCAGGCCGGCGACGGGCAGTATCCGCGGCCGCATCACCGATAGAGACTCCGGTCAGCCGATACCGGGCGCGCTCGTTGCGCTGCGCCGGGGCGGCGACTCACAGACGATCATCGCCGGCGCGGATGGCCGGTACGAGTTCACGGCGCTGCCGGGGGGCAGCTACTTCGTCGCAGCCACCGGCGGCTTCGAGCGCGCGACCCACCTGACGCACGTATTCGGAGATCCGAGACCCATCGAGGCGGCGCAGGCTCTGGTCGGCAAGACGTTCGTGCTGAACGACGGCGAGATTCGGAACGACGTCGATATCTCGCTCGTTCGTGCGCTCGCGATAGACGGTCGCGTGGTCGATCCCGACGGCGAACCGATGGCTGGCGTCGAAGTGACCGCGTCGGCGATGGACAGGTCGGTCTGGCAGCCGGTGTCTGGCACCACGGACGACAGAGGGATGTTCCGCTTGTATGGGCTGCCCGCGGCAGCCTACCGCCTGTGCGCGGATCCGAGACGCGGCGGCATGGACGCACATCTGCTGACCGACCGGACAGAACGCCTCGTCAAGACCTGCGTCCCTGAGGACGGTAACGGACAACCGGTCGTGGTGAGCGGCCCCTCGGCGCCGCACGTCTAGGTTGCGGTTCGGGCGTACGCCGCGTTCACGGTATCGGGCTCAGTCGTCGATGCTGCCGGGGCGCTGGTATCCGACGCAGGGGTGTCGATCACGCACATCGGCGGCGAGGAGCAGGGGTTCACCGGCAGTCGTCGATTCCACCGGACGGTTCACCATCGAGGGCGTCACGCCGGGGAACTATCTGCTCCAAGCGTACACACCGGGTCGGCCCGGTCGGCTCCGCAAGGGAGAGGCGGTGGCCGGCTACCTGCCCGTCACCGTGGAGAGCGGCGATGTCGCGGCACTGACCGTGCAGGTGGCGCGGGGCGCGGCCGTAAGGGGGCGCGTGACGTTCCTCGACGGACCGGCGCCGCGCGCTGGCTCCTTCGAAATTCAGGTGCAGGCCGCAGCCGATGCCCCATCCCGGCTGCAGTGGTCCGCGGTCACGGCACACGTAGACGATCGGCTGTCGTTCGAACTGGCCGATCTCTTTCTTCCGTCGAGGATCGTGGTCGCCCGCCTGCCGGCGGGCTGGGGACTCAAGGCC
The DNA here is from genome assembly GCA_963817635.1 of uncultured Acidobacteriota bacterium. Taxonomy (GTDB): domain Bacteria; phylum Acidobacteriota; class Vicinamibacteria; order Vicinamibacterales; family 2-12-FULL-66-21; genus CAWFPR01. The sequence continues at coordinate 200,620 of CAWFPR010000014.1, forward strand.
ATCCGGTACCGCGGGCGCGACATTCGCAACATGTCGGTCCGCTTCGAAAGCGATCCGGATCCGCGGGCGCTCGATGTTCAGTTGACGAGCAAGGTCGCCGAACTGACCGGCACGGTGCTCGATGGATCTGACGCGCGTGCGGTCGTGCCATGCGTTGTCGCCGTATCGTCGGATGCGCCGGGTTCTCAACAGACGACGTCATTCGCAGTGGCCTCTTGGGATGGCACCAGGTATCGTTTCGCCGACCTGCCGGCGGGCCGATATGGCGTTGCGGCGGTTCCAAGCTGGGAGTGTAGCCGGCTCTGGGGGGATCGCGCGGCAATCGACGAATTCGGGCCGTTGCTCCGGCAGATGATCCTCGAAACCGGCGAGCACCGGGTCCTGGACCTTCCGCTCTCTTCCCTGCCGATCAAGCGGTGACGGTCCCATGCGTATCATCCCGCTGCTCATCCTCGCAATTGGCATACAGGCGCCGGCTCCCGAGCCGGCCGCGGCCATCCGCGGGCGGATCACGGACGCGGGCACAGGGGCCCCGATTGCCGGAGCGGTCGTGACCCTGCAGCCGGAATCCGGCAACCAGGCCGCCGTGCGCGCCGACGAGAACGGCCGGTACGCGTTCACGAACCTGGCGTCCGGGACCTATCGCGTCAGCGCGGAGCCTCCCGAGTTCCGCGCGACCTACGTGTCCGCGTCCTTTTACGACTCTTCGCGTCCGAAGGACCGGGGGGCCATCGTGCTGCAGGCCGGTGAAGTGCGATCCCGGGTAGACATCGCGCTCGCGAGAAGCGTCGCGATCAGCGGCCGCGTTGTGGACGAATGGGGGCAGCCCGTTGCCGGGGTGTCCGTGGGCGCAAGCACACGGTTCCCCGCTCGGGCGATGTTCCTCGGCCGCGCGACCGACGACCGCGGGATCTTCCGCGTGTTCGGCCTCGAACCCGGCCGGTACTTCGTGTGCACCGATCCCGGACCGGGCCAGCGCCAGCAATTGCTCGGGCCCCCGGCTCGCTCGCGTTCGGTCCCCACCTGCTTTCCGTCAGCGACCGCCGAACGGGACGCGCTCCGCGTCCAGGTCGGGCGGACCGATGTCGATGGGGTGGAGATTCAGGTGGTCCGCCGCAGGACGTTCAAGGTCTCGGGCACGGTCGTCGGCGCGCCAGGAGCTCCGCTCGCGCGAGCCTTCGTCAACCTGATCGAGTGGTCGGAGACGAGCAGCGGTTCGAGTGGCACGTCGCTTACGCCGGACGGCCGATTCGTTCTCGACGGTCTCCTGCCGCGCGAGTACGTCGTCGCGGCCGAGGTTCAGGAACCGGACGAGATGCGGTACGCGACCGCGCGCGCGCATGCCCGTATCACGGTCGGGCCGGAGGATGTCGACGGGTTGGTCCTCCCGCTGGTGCGGACCGCTCGCGTACGCGGCCGGCTGATATTCGACAACGCCGCCGAGGCGCCGTCTGCCGTGGGATCCGGCTTCTGGGTGGCGGCCGTGACGCCGGACGTCATCGGGATTCCGAACGCGGGGACGCACACGATCGTCGGGCGCGACCTGACGTTCGAACTCGGCGGCATCGAGAGCCCGTCGGCTCTGTACATGCTGAATCTCCCGGTCGGGTGGGTCGTCCAGAGCATCAAATACAAGGGTCGCGAAATCGTGGATGCTGCCGCGACGTTCACCGATGAGGACGATGCCGCCGCGCTCGAGATTCTCCTGACACGCCGCGGAGGGACGGTGACCGGTACCGTCAGGAACGATGCGGGCATGCCGGCCGCCGAAACGCGCGTGCTGCTCTTCCCCGCCGACCGGAACAAGTGGCGCACGGTGCCGCCGCTGCGACCCGTGTCTCCCTCGGCGACCGGCCGATTCGGATTCCCGGCGCAGAGAGCGGGCGAATACCTGATCGCCGTCCTGAGTGCGGACGAGGCGCCGGCGTTCCCCGACGCAGCGTTCTTCGAGCGTCTCTCGAAGGTGGCTGAGCGCGTGGTGCTCGGCGAGGGCGACCGGCGCACGGTGGAGCTGCAGGTCGTCAGGCTGCCAGACGAGCGTTGAGCGTCCACGGATCCACGGATTGCAGACTGCCGATTGCAGAGTGCCGATTGACGGATTGCCGATTGGGGATTGCCGATTGACGGATTGACGATTGGGGATTGACGATCGGGATTGACGATTGGGGATCGGAGCCCCAATCAGCAATCGACAATCCTCAATCCGTCAATCGACAACCTGCAATCGCCAATCTGCAATTCTCTTAGCCCATCTTCTGCATCGAGGCGAGGAAGTCCTGGTTCGACTTGGTCTTCCCCACGCGATCGAGCAGCAGCTCCATGGCTTCGACGGCGGACAGCGGGTTGAGCACCTTCCGCAGCACCCAGACGCGGTTCAGATCTTCACGCGGGAGGAGCAGCTCCTCCTTGCGCGTGCCGCTCTTGAGCATGTCGATCGACGGGAACACGCGCTTGTCGGTCAGCTTCCGGTCAAGGTGGATTTCCATGTTGCCCGTCCCCTTGAACTCTTCGAAGATGACGTCGTCCATGCGCGAGCCCGTGTCGATGAGCGCGGTCGCGATGATCGTGAGCGAGCCCCCTTCCTCGATGTTGCGCGCGGCGCCGAAGAACCGCTTCGGCTTCTGCAGCGCGTTCGAGTCGAGGCCGCCCGAGAGCACCTTGCCGGACGGCGGGATCACCGAGTTGTAGGCGCGCGCGAGGCGCGTGATCGAGTCGAGCAGGATCAGCACGTCCTTCCGGTGCTCGACGAGGCGCTTGGCCTTTTCGATGACCATCTCGGCGACCTGCACGTGGCGCTGCGCCGGCTCGTCGAACGTGGACGAGATCACCTCGCCGTTGACCGACCGCTGCATGTCGGTGACTTCCTCCGGCCGCTCGTCGATGAGCAGGACGATGAGGAACACCTCGGGGTGGTTCTTGGCGACCGACTGCGCGATGCTCTGGAGGAGCATCGTCTTGCCGGTGCGCGGCGGCGCGACGATCAGCCCGCGCTGGCCCTTCCCGATGGGCGCCATCAAATCCAGCACGCGGCCGGCGAGGTTGTCGGGCGTGGTCTCGAGAACGAAACGCTCCTGCGGGTAGAGCGGCGTCAGGTTCTCGAAGAACAGCTTGTCGCGCGCCTGCTCGGGCGACTCGAAATTGACGGCCTCGACCTTGATGAGCGCGAAGTACCGCTCCCCTTCCTTCGGCGGCCGGATCTGCCCCGAGACCGTGTCGCCGGTCTGGAGGTCGAACTTGCGGATCTGGGACGGCGATACGTAGATGTCGTCCGGGCCGGGCAGGTAGTTGTAGTCCGGCGCCCGCAGGAAGCCGAAGCCGTCGGGCAGGACCTCGAGGACGCCTTCCGAGAAGATGAACCCGCTCTGCTCGGTCTGCGCCTTGAGGATCTGGAAGATCAGCTCCTGCTTGCGCATGCCGGTCGCGCCGGCCACGTTGAGGTCCTTGGCCACCTGCGTGAGCTTCGGGATCGGCATGTCCTTCAGCTCGGTGATGTTGAGTCCCTTGCCCCGGCGGCCCTCTTCCCGCGGCGGCGCGTCGCCCGGCTGGCGGGACTGAGGCTGGGACTGGGGCTGGGACTGCTCCTGTGCCTGTGGGTCGGTCTGTTGCGTCTGCTCGGAGGCGGGTGCGGGAGCGTCCACGGTGGCGGTTCGGTCGGCGGGCTGGCGCCCTGACGTGCGTTTGTTGTTCGGTGACATGAGGCTACTGCCGGTGTCGGTCGGTTGAAGGGTTGTTGTTGTTAGTCGAACGGTGTTTCAGTGCCTGGCGGGGCAGCGTCGGCCCGCGTTCAGCGCGGTGCGCGAGTCTGTGACGTCTCTGTCAATGATGAGCGGTGACGCAAGAGCCCCGCGGGTTCAGAGGAAATCAGGATTGCCCTGTGCAGTGATGCTATTTTGGCAGTATAGGCACGCCCGGCTGGGCTGTCAACGGGCAACCCCGCCCGGTGAATCCGACCCGGTTCGAGACGCTCCCGAAGGTGCTCTCGCCCAACCGAGCAACGCGCGGGGGCCGGCCGCCAGCCCGGGCTAGTAGCGAGCCGGGGTGTCTCCGATGCCGATGATGCTGCACGCCTGGACGATGTTGAGGCCGAGCGCCCGGGCCCGCTCCACGACCTCGGGCTCGTCCGCACCGGGATTGAGCCACACCTCACCCACCCCTTTCTTCGCGAGTTCCTCCACCACACGCAGGCCGATCCGCGCCGGCACGTACACGGTCGCCATGTCGATCGCCTCGGGAACCTCGAGCACGGACCGGTACGCCTGAAGTCCTTCGACCTCGCCTGCCAGCGGGGTGAATCGGGATCACCCGGTAGCCCTGCCGCGCGAAGGCACGCAGCGCCTTGTTGCCGAATTTCTCGCGATTGCGGGAAGCGCCGATGACGGCGACGGTCCTGGACATGATGTTCATTGTACGCGCAGCTCGTCGAGCGCCCGTAGACTCGCGATTCCGCCGGACGTCACGCTGCGTCGTAGAGTCGTACAATTGATCCATGGCCACGCTGGCCGAGACACTCGAGCGGCGAACGGCCGAGGCGGCGCCCGAGCTGGTCGAGGCCATCTCGAAGGACCGTCTCCGGTGCTACGCATGCGGACACGAGTGCCCCATCCCGGAGGGCGCGGTCGGCGTCTGCCGCGTGCGGTTCAACCGGGGGGGCGTGCTGCGCGTTCCGTTCGGCTACGTCGGCGGGGTCCAGTGCGACCCGGTGGAAAAGAAGCCGTTCTTCCACGCGTACCCGGGGGCGCTCGCGTTCAGCTTCGGGATGCTCGGGTGTGACCTGCACTGTTCGTACTGCCAGAACTGGGTGACGTCGCAGGCGCTCCGCGACCCGCAGGCGATCGCTCCCCCGCTCGACGCCTCCCCCGAAGCGCTGGTGGACGAGGCCCGCCGTTCGCACGCGCGGATCGTCGTCAGCACCTACAACGAACCGCTGATCACGAGCGAGTGGAGCGTGGCGATCTTCCGCGAGGCGCGCCGGGCCGGCCTGCTCACGGCCTACGTGTCGAACGGCAACGGCACGCCCCGCGTGCTCGAATATCTCCGGCCGTGGGTCGATCTCTACAAGGTCGATCTCAAGAGCTTCGACGATCGGCACTACCGTCAGCTCGGCGGCCGCATCGAACCCATCCTGCGCACGATTCGCGCGCTGCACGAGATGGGCATCTGGATCGAGATCGTCACGCTCGTGATCCCGGGCTTCAACGACTCAACGGACGAGATCGACCGCCTGACCTCGTTCATCGCGGGCGTGTCGCCAGACATCCCGTGGCATGTGACGGCGTTCCACAAGGACTACCGGATGAACGAGCCCGGGAATACGACGCCCGAGATGCTCATGGCCGCGGCCGACGCCGGGCGGCGCAACGGCCTGCGCTACATCTACGCGGGCAACCTGCCGGGCCGTGTGGGCGATCTCGAAAACACCCGCTGCCACCAGTGCGGTGCCCTGCTGGTCGAGCGCTACGGCTATTTCATCAAGGACTACCGCCTCACGCCGGAGGGCGCCTGTCCCGGCTGCGCAACGACGATCCCCGGCCGCTGGGCACGGGCATTCGACGGACAGACGGCGCACTCCCCGTTCATTCCCGGAACCCGGCGGCTGCGCACGTGATGGAGCCATGCGCGCTGCCGCCGTGCGTCGCCGCGCCGGGACGTGCTTCACAAACCTGCGCTCACGCGCTGTGTGCGAAGGCAATCGGCGATTCTAGAGTCTGGAGTGGATTGGTCCTCTGTCACGGCCGTGCGGCCACGTGACGGCCGCCGCAACTCGAACAGAAGCTGCGCCCCTTGCACGAGAACGGGACGAGCCGGTCCAGGCCGCATGTGGCGCACCGGAACCGGGTAAACCCGCCGCCCAAAGGGCAAGAAAAGGGGAACATCCCATCACGATTTCTCGCGTCGCGCCCGATCCTTGACATCCACGAATTTGAAGCCGGTGGCTTTCGCGGCCGCCAGTTGACGGTCGTCGGCCGACACAAACGTCGGACACCTGAGCGCCTGAGCGGTCTTTGGTGAGCGTGTCGTAACGCCGGGGCGTAAGCTCATCACTCGGGACGAGTGTCGGGCGATCCCGCTGGTCCCGCAGACCACGGCCGCGCCAATCTGGGCCAATCCCGGCGGGGCGGCGCTCGGCGTGACTTACTGTGCCTTCGCCAGCGCGGCGTCGATTTGCGCCTTGAAGTCGGCAAACGGGCGGGCGCCGTACACGTAGCCGATGATCTTCATCGGTTCGTTCCCGCGGGGCGTCAGGCCGATGAGCGTCGCCGGAGTCCCGCCGATCCCGAGCTTCTCTACCCGCGCGATGCTCTCGGTGATGGCCGCGTCGTGCCTGCCGCTCGAAAGGCAGGCGGAAAACTTCGCGGCGTCGAGGCCGATCGACTGGGCGCGTTCGGCCAGTGCCGCCGCGTCCTTCGCGGGCGCGCCGGCGAAAAGCGCCGTGTGCATCTGCCAGTACTTGCCCTGTTCCCCGGCACAATCCGCCGCGACGTGCGACTTGAAGGCGTCGGGATGCAGCTGTGCGATCGGATAGTCGATGAACACGTACCGCGCCTTGCCGGTCGCGATGTAGTCGGCGTTGACCTGCGGGAAGGTCTGCGTGGCATTGCGCCGGCAGAACGGACAGTGATAGTCGGAGACCTCGACGAGCGTCAGCCGCGCGGAGGCGCTGCCCAGCGATTCCATTCCGGCGAGCGGAACCGTCTGTCCGATGAGGCCCGGCAGTTCCTCGCCTGCCGCGGCCGGCTGCCGCGGCTGGAGCGCGTTCTGGAGAAAAGCCTTGATCGCCTGGAGATCGCGCTGCATGGCGGCCTGCTGCGCCTTCAGTTCCGCCACCTCGCGCTTCAAGGCGGCGATTTCGTCACTCTGGCTCTGCGGCGGCGAGAGGGACAGCAGCGCCACGACACTGACGACGGCGAGTCTGGCAATCATGATCTCGATTCTACCATTGGCGGTCGAGGCCTGCCGCTGCCCGGCCGCCCGGCAACGCGCTCAGCGGTCGCGGCGCGCCGCGCGGATCGCGATCGGGCGGCCGTGCCGGCGCCATCTGAATCGCCCGGACGACGTCCATGACCGTCAGCCAGGCGTTCATGGGAACATCTTTCCGGGGTTGAGAATACCCAGGGGATCGAACGCCGCCTTGACCCGCTTCATCAGCGCCACTTCGTCGGCCGACAGTTCGAGTGGAATGAACGGCATCTTCGAGAACCCGATGCCATGCTCGCCGCTGATCGATCCCTCGAGCGCGATGACTCCGCGGAAGAGCACCGGTTCGGCCTCGTGCGCGCGGGCGATTTCCGCCTCGTCGTCCGGGCGCACCATGATATTGACGTGAATGTTGCCGTCGCCGGCGTGGCCGAAGAGCGGAATGCGCAGCCGGTAGTCGTTCTTGATTTGCCGGACGAGCGCGAAGAGCTCGGGGATCCGCCCCTTCGGCACCACGACGTCGTGGTTGAACTTGAGCGGCGTGATCGTCTTCAGCGCATAGGACAGTTCGCGCCGCACCCGCCACAGTTCCTGGCGCTCGGTCTCGTCGCGCGCGCGGAGGATCTCGGTGGCGCCCGCCTCGACACAGGCGCGCGCGACGAGTTCCGCCTCCTGCGCGATGGCCTCGGCCATCCCGTCCACCTCGAGCAGGAGGATCGCGCCGGTGCCGGCGGGCGCCAGCGAGCGCACCTGAAGGTACTGGGCCACGGCCTCGAGCGACTCGCCGTCGATCAGTTCGAGCGCCGCCGGGACCACACGCGCGCGGATGATGTTGTTGACCGCCTGCGCGGCCGCATCGACGTCGGTGAAGCTCGCGCGCAGCGTGGCCTGCGCGGCCGGCTTCGGAATGAGCCTCAGGAGGATCTTCGTGATGATCGCGAGCGTGCCCTCGGATCCGACGAGCAGCTGCGTCAGGTCGTAGCCGACCACGTTCTTGACGGTCTTCCCGCCGGTCTCGACGATCTCCCCCGTCGGCAACACCGCCTCGAGCCCGAGCACGTACTTCTTCGTCGTGCCGTACTTGAACGCCCGCGGGCCGCCGGCACACTCGGCGACGTTGCCGCCGATGCTCGACTTGTCGAGTGAGGCCGGATCCGGCGGGTAGAACAGGCCGAGCTTCTCGACCGCTTCCTGCAGCCTGCCGGTGATCACGCACGGCTCGACGACGGCGACGAGATTGGCTTCGTCGATCTCGAGGATGCGGTTCATCCGTTCGAGCGACAGGACGACGCCGCCCCGCAGCGGCACGGCGCCACCGGTGTAGCCGGTTCCGGCGCCTCGAGGAACGATCGGCACCCGTCCGGCTGCGCAGATCTTCACGACGGCGGCCACCTCGGCGACGTCGGCCGGCAGCACCACCACGTCGGGCGGTGATCCGCGCTTGAGCGCGTCAACGCCATAGACGGTCCGCGACTCGTCGTCTGTCAGGACGTAGGTCGCACCTACGGCCGCCACCAGGGCGTCGGTCAGCGAAGACATGTCAGCGGCAGAACTCGAGAATGCGCTCGACGCCACGGTGGAGCTGGTCCAGCGAGGCTGCGTACGAGATGCGGATGAAGCCCGGCGCGTCGAACGCCTCGCCCGGCGTGACGGCCACGTGCGCGCGGTCCAGCAGGCCCTGGGCGAACGCCGCGGACGTGCGGATGCCGTCCGGCGACAGGAGCCCGGAAATGTCGGCGAAGAGATAGAACGCTCCGTCGGGCGTCCGCAGGCCAATCCGCGGATCGGCCGACAGCCACTCGACCATCTGATCGCGCCGGCGGCGGTATTCGTCGAGCATGTCGGTCACGCACTCCTGCGGTCCCGTCAGCGCGGCGACCACCGCCTTCTGCGTGATCGAGCAGACGTTCGACGTCGAGTGGCTCTGGAGCGCATTGCACGCGCTCACGAGCGGCGCGGGCGCGAGCGCCCAGCCACAGCGCCAGCCGGTCATCGCGTAGGCCTTGGACGCCGACCCGCAGAGCACCGCATGGTCGCGCATCCGGCCGAGCACACGCGGCAGGTTGTGCGGCGTGTCGCCGTAGATCAGCTTCTCGTAGCAGAGATCGAGCAGGATCCAGATCCCGCGCGCGGCAGCCGCGTCCGCGACGAGAGCCAGGTCGTGCTCGGCAATCAGCGCGCCGGTGGGATTGCCGGGCGAATTGATGACGATGCCGCGCGTGCGCGGCGTGATGGCGGCGACGATGGCCTCGCCGCGCAGGGCGAAGCCGTCCTCCGCGTGCGTCCGCACCACCACGGGTGTGGCCTCGGCGAGCTTGATCTGCTCGACGAGCGTCGGCCAGCCCGGCATGTGCGTGATGACCTCGTCGCAAGCGCCGAACAGGCACATCGTCGCGTTGAAAAGCGCCTGTTTGCCGCCGGCGGTGATGATCGTCTCGACGGGCGAGTACTCGACGCCGTAGTCCTCGAGGTAGCGTGCGCAGACCGCGAGCTTCAGCTCGTCGGTTCCGGAATTGGTCGTGTACTTCGTGAAGTGCGCGTCGATGGCCGCATGCGCCGCGCTGGCGACGTGCTCCGGAGTCGGGAAGTCCGGTTCGCCTGCCCCCAGATCGACGATGTCGACGCCCTGCGCCTTCAGCCGCAGCGCGTCGGCTGCGACCTTCATGGTCGGTGAGACGCTGATTCGTCTGGTTCGCTCCGCGAGCATGCGACTAGGCCCTCAGGGTTTCGCGTGCCAGCTTCTTCTCGCGAAGACGCGCTTCGACGCTGTCGGGCACGAGCCCGTGCACGGATCCGCCGAGTGCCACGACCTCCTTGACCAGACGGGAACTGACATACGTGTACGGTTCGGCGGGCATCATGAACACGGTTTCCACCTCGCCGTTCAGCCGGCGGTTCATCAACGCCATCTGCATCTCGAACTCGAAATCGGAGATCGCGCGCAACCCGCGCACGATGACACTGGCTTTCCTCTTGCGAGCGTAGTCGACGAGCAGCCCGTCGAAGGTGTCCACTTCGACATTGGTCCATTCCTTGAACGCATCGCGGGCAATGTCGACGCGCTCGGGCACGGTGAAGAGCGGCGCCTTCTCGAGATTGATGAGGACGGCGATCACGATCCGGTCGAACAGCCGCGCGCCGCGGTGAATGATGTCGACGTGGCCGTTGGTCAACGGGTCGAACGAGCCCGGGTAAAGTGCGACGACATCTCTCATGACTCGCCCCCGTGGTTACTGCTGGTCATCTTCGCCCGTCGCCCGACGGAAGAACGCGAGTGCGCTGTCGCCCGACGTGACGACCCGCGTGCGCGCCAGCCGCTCGAACCGTTCCGGCGCCGCGTCGCGCTTCGCGTGCTCGATGACGAGCACCGTCGCGTCGCCGACGAGCGGTGCGGCAACCGAGAGCGCCTCGACGAGGCCGGCCGCGCCGTACGGCGGATCGAGAAAGACAATGTCGAAATCGGTTTCGCCCGCGAGCCGGCCCGCGCGTGCGGACCAGGCGCGGATGATAGCATAGCGGCGTTGAGGCTGCCCGGCCCCGGGAGCCACCTGCGTGCGTCCACCGCGCATCCGAGGCGAGGGGTCGTCCGGCAATGCGAGGCCGCACCGCGCCAGGTTCGACTCGATCAGGCGAACCGCGCGCGGATCCCGCTCGACGAACATGACGTGCGCGGCGCCCCGGCTGAGCGCTTCGATGCCCACCGCGCCGGTTCCCGCGTAGCCGTCGAGCACGCGTGCGTCGCGCACGGCCGGCCCGAGAATGTTGAAGAGTGTTTCGCGCAGCCTGTCGGATGTCGGTCGAAGCCCGGCCCAGTCGGGCGTTTCGAGCGCGCGTCCCCGGAGCGTCCCCGCGATGACCCGCACGCGCTAGCCAATCCCCACGAGACCGAACCGCTGTTCCCAGCTCGTTCGCACGAAGGTGGCCAGCGTCGCGGCCGTGCGCTCGTCATCGAGCGCTGACACGGCCTCGCGGCGCGCGGCCTCCATCAGCTGGTGATCGCGGACGAGGTCTCCGACACGCAGGGTCGGCATGCCCGACTGGCGCGTCCCGAAGAAGTCGCCCGGGCCGCGCAGTTCGAGATCGCGCTCGGCGATCACGAATCCATCCGTGGTGTCGGTCAGCGCCTTGAGCCGATCGCGTCCGCCCTCGGTGAGGGGTTCCTGGTACAGCAGGACGCAGTACCGACTGGTGCGGACCGCGCCCGACGCGCCCGCGCAGCTGGTGCAGCTGCGAGAGGCCGAAACGCTCGGCGTGCTCGACGAGCATCACCGACGCGTTCGGCACGTCAACGCCCACTTCGACGACGGTCGTGGAGACGAGGATCTGATTGTCGCCGCGCGCGAACGCGCCCATGACGCGTTCCTTCTCGTCGGGTTTCAGGCGCCCGTGCAGGAGCGCCACCCGCAGGTCCGGAAAGATGTCGTGTGCGAGATGGTCGGCCATCTCGGTCGCCGCGCGGAGGTCGATCTTCTCCGATTCCTCCACCAGCGGGTAGATCACGTACACCTGCCGGCCCTCGTCCACCTGGCGCCGCACGAACTCGTAGATCTCGTCGCGCCGCGACTCCGGCCTCGCGGTCGTCCTGATCGGCACGCGCCCGGGCGGCATGTCGCGCATGATCGAGACATCCAGATCGCCGTATGTGGTCAGCGCGAGCGTGCGGGGAATCGGCGTGGCGGTCATCACCAGCACGTCGGGGTGCAGCCCCTTGGACCGCAGCGTCGCCCGCTGCAGCACCCCGAACCGGTGCTGCTCATCGATGATGACCAGTCCGAGCTCGTGGAAGGCGACGGGATCCTGCACGAGCGCGTGGGTGCCGACGACCATGTGGACCGAGCCGCCGGTGAGCTCCGCCTGGAGTTCGCGGCGCCTGCGCGCCGGCGTCGCGCCCGTGAGGAGCGCCAGGCGGAACCGCGAGGCCTCGAGCAGCTTGCGGATGGTGATGAAGTGCTGCTCCGCGAGGATCTCCGTCGGCGCCATGAACGCCACCTGGAAGCCGTTCTCCATCGCGACGACGGCGGCAATCAGGGCGACAATCGTCTTGCCGGACCCGACGTCGCCCTGCAACAGACGGTTCATCGGGTGCGGGCGCTTCATGTCGCCGATGATCTCGGCGATCACCGTCTTCTGGTCCCGCGTCAGCCTGAACGGCAGCACACGGCGCGCCGCCTCCCGAATGTCGTCGGTGATGACGACAGCCCGGGCCTTCCGTTCGGCATCCGCCGAGCGGCGACGAAGCACGAGCCCCAGTTGAAAAAGGAAGAACTCTTCGAAAATGAGGCGACGCTGCGCCGGTGACCGGAACCCGTTCAGTTCGGCGACCGCCGCGCCGGCCGGTGGAAAATGCACGTCCATCAGCGCCTGCCGGCGATCAACGAGCCCCTCGCGCGACCGTACGTCCGGCGGAACGGGATCCACCACGTCGGCCGGCAGCTGGCTGAGCGCCTGATGCACGATCGCGCGCTGCATCTTCGTCGTCAGCGTGCCGGTCTTTTCGTACACCGGGACGATGCGGCCCGTGTGGAGGGTGTCCTCGGCGGACTCGTCGGTGGCCTCCTCGTTGCTGTCCTGTTTCAGGATTTCGTATTGCGGGTTCTGGAGCTGCAACCCGTGCGACGTGAGCTCGAGCTTGCCGAAAAGGATGACGCGCTGATGCGGGTGGAAGACGTCGCCGAGGAACGGCTGATTGAAGAAGATCGCCCGCAGCGAACCGGAGGCGTCGCGCACGAGCATCTCGAAGATCCTGAACCGCGGACGCCGCGTCGGCCTGATGCCGCAGCTGACGACCTCGCCGACGACCGACGCGGCAATACCCGGCCTCAGGGAGGCAATCGACTGGAAGTTGCCGCGGTCCTCGTAGCGGACCGGGAAGCGATACAGGAGATCTTCGACCGTCTGGAGCCCCACGCGCTGGAGGTCGGCGGCGCGGCGCGGCCCGACCCCCTTGAGGAATTGCAGCGGCGTGTCGAGCGGGATCACTACTGCACCACGGTCGCGGTGCCGGCGCCAACCCGGATTTCGCGAATCCGGGCCGGAAGCTCGAACGGCGCGTCGAGATCGATCCCGGACGGCTGCCCGGGCGTGCGCGAATAGTACGTCAGGAGCTCCTGCAGCACGGCCTTCGGTATCGACACGCCGGAGATCTCCGCGGACTCGAGCTGGAACGTCCCGATGCCGTCCTTCGCCGTGAGGCGTCCCGCGACGGTCACAGGCATCCGCCCGGTCAGATAGCCTGCCGGGTCCAGCCAGCCGCGTTCCCGCTGCTTGCGCACGGCATCGAGATCGACGATCGCGCGGCCGGACACGCGCCCGCCGCCGAGCGCGCTCAGCGCGGGTTCGACGATGCCGGCCGGAATGTCGCTGGACAGGAATTTCAGGTAGGAGTTGACCTCGACATCGGTCATCGAGGTGGTGCGCGCCGGCGCCGCGCGCAGACCGGGAGTGTTGCCGTACTCGACGATCCGATGGAGCTTGGTCTGGAACCGTTCAGCGTCTTCTCTGGACAGCCGACCCTGAGCGGCGAGCGGCGCCAGGCACAGGGCAGTGGCGATGATCACAGCAGCTCGGAGAGGCATTGGAGGATTCTAGCAGGTGCCGGCGCGCCTCTTTACCCTTTTACCCAGGCCTTACCATCTTCCCTTTACCATTTTACCATTTTCCATTTTCCATTCCTACCCCCCTCCCCGCCGCGCGCCCTGGCGGGCACGAATCAGCAGGTCGAGCTTGCGTCGCTCAATCGTCTCCTCGAAGATGCGAAAACGCGCCTGCTGGGCCACATCGATCACCTCATCCAGCGCGTCGTAGGCGCGTTTCAGCTCAGCCGCAGCCTGATCGTCGTGCTCGCGCAGCGCCTTCAGGCGGTCCTTGATGGCCGCCTCGTCGAAGGGAGGCGAGACCGCGGCGCCAGCGAGCTGCCGGAGATCCTGGATGATCTGGTTGCGTGCCTGCTGGTTGCGGCGCCGGGTTTCCTGGAGCTTCCGGAGCCGGGTGACGAATGGCCCGTACTGCGCATCGGTGAGGCGCAGCGCGTCCTGCGCCTGCACGACCGCATAGGCGTCGAGCATGCCGACGACTTCGGCCGGCGTCAGTTGTCCGGCCGGCCTGTTCGGGCGCGCCTGGGCGGCGCCGCGCGGGTTCTGGGCCGCGGCGTCGATCGCCAGGCCCAGGCCGGCGCATCCGAGAAGTCCGATGATCAGTGCTCGCTTCATTTTCTCGACTCTCCGCGATCCGCTCTCCGCGATCCGCTGTCCGCGGGCCGTCTCACCGGCTAGGACAGGCCGCTCCGCTTCATCTCCGATTCAATCAGCCGCGCCAGTTCCGCTCGTTCGTCCACGGTCAGGTCCGGCACCGCGCCCTCGACCGATCCCGGTCGCGGGGCGATGCCGGCCGCGACGACATCCTCCCATGCCAGGTCGTCGGTGGCCGTCCTCACGACCGCCCAGGCACGGTCCGTTTCCAGGTTATCCGGAACCGTCGCGACCGCGGCAGTCGGCACGCGAACCGGGTCGGGTACCGGTGCGTGCAGCGTCGCGCGCCAGAGTGCGGTCACCATCAGCAGCACGGCGATGGACGCACTCGCGGCCCACGCCGCCGCCGGATTGCGCATCCACTGCATCCCGGCCGGTGCCGCCGCGACCGGCGGCTCGCGGTCAACAGCCTCGGACACCCGGGCCGCGAAGTGGTTCCAGAAGAGCGGCGACGGCTCGTGCGCCTGGTCGAGGCCGACCTCGCCAAGCGTCCCGCGCAGCGCCGCGAGGCGTTCGCGGCACGCATCGCATTCGTCCACGTGTTCGGCCAGCGACGGCGCAAGTGCCCCGTCCATCAGGTCGACGATTTCCGTGTCCTCCAGGTGCCTCATGATTGGCCTTCCAGCAGCTTCTTCAGATTTGCCAGCGCGTGAAAGAAGTTCGCCTTCACCGCGCCAACCGAACTCCCCAGGATCGTGGCGATCTCGTCGTGCGGCAGGTCGTGGTAGGTCCGCAGAATCAACGTGGCGCGCTGCTTCTTCGGCAGCCGCGCGATCGCGGCCCGAACCCGCGCCGCCCGTTCCTCACGCAGCACGGCAGCGTCGGCGGATTCGCTGCGGGTCTCGACGCGTTCCACGCGATCCAGCGGCTCGAACCGCGGCGCCTTCGTGCCGACGCGATTCAGGCAGACGTTGACCGCAATCCGATACAGCCAGGTCGGGAGGGCCGCCCGTCCCTTGAACCCGCGCAGCCCGCGATAGGCCCGAACGAAGACGTCCTGCGCCAGATCGCTCGCGTCCTCATGGTTGCCGAGGAAACGGAAACACACCTGGTACACCTGGCGCTGGTGCCGGTGGACGATGAGGTCGAAGGCCTCCCGGCGGCCCGCGAGGCAGGCCTCGACGAGCGCGGCGTCGTCGGCACCCGCCAGTTGGGCCATGTGAGGCTCGGCCCGTTCGCCTGCCAGCTTCACCGTCCAATCAGGCGGCACGCCGCTCCACGTCTGCTCCGGCCATGGGTCAATCGCCACTCATCCGGTTAGACCGCGCGCAGCCATCGAAGGTAAACCCGCCAGCGCGACCGTTCGTTGACTTTCGCTTTTCTTTTGCGTATAGTGCCCGCATGCTGCCATTGACCAAGCGCCAGCGGGAGATTCTCGATTTCCTGAACGACTTCATCCAGCAGCACGGCTACGCTCCGAGCCTGGAGGAGATCGGCCGCCGCTTTGGACTCTCGTCGCTCGCCACGGTGCACAAGCACCTCACGAATCTCCAGGAAAAAGGCTTCATCAAGCGCGCGTGGAATCGCAGCCGGTCGGTCGAGATGGTGTCGGCGCGCGCCGGCGGGCGCGCCGTTGAACTGCCCATGCTCGGGTACGTCGCCGCCGGGTCGCCGATCGAAGCCGTCGCCGGCAGCGAGACCATCGCGGTTCCCGAGGATCTCGTCGGCAAACGCGACACCTACGTCCTCAAGGTCAAGGGGGACTCGATGATCGACGAGCAGATCCGCGACGGCGACTTCGTCATTGTGGAGGATCGCCGGACGGCTGACAACGGCGAGATGGTGATCGCGCTGCTCAACGGCGCCGACGTCACGCTGAAGAAGCTGTTCCGCGAGAATGGCCGCATCCGTCTCCAGCCGGCCAATCCCGCGATGCAGCCCATTCTCGCGGCGCCGGACCAGGTCCAGGTCCAGGGGGTCGTGGTGGGCGTGATGAGGAAGTACTGAGCGGGCGCGTCCCGCACGATCCGCCCTGCGCGCTCTATGCTATGGTTCCGGCCATGAGCAACGAGCCGCGCAAGCAAATCAACTTCACCATCGTACCGGCCGACGACCAGGACCTCCCGCGAACCTACGCCAATTTCTGCGCAATTTCACATACCCCCTTCGACTTCACCCTGGCGTTCTGCGAGGTCCTGCCGCTCTCGGAGCGCGACATCCAGGCCGCCGAAGCCAACCACGTAGTGCGGGCGCCCGTGCGCGCCAAGGTCGTGGTTCCGCTCCAGGTCGTGCCCAATCTGATCGCGGCGCTCCAGGAACATATGCGGGTGTACTCGGAATCGACGGGAACCAGCTGGGACAAGGGCCCGGTGCACTGATCGCGCGACCGTGACGTCCGGCCGAGGCCGGCCTGCCGCCCGCAGGCGGCGGCCGCCAACACTCTTCAACCCATGACCGTCTTCAAAGGCATGAACGGGCAAGCGATCGCGATGCCCGCGGCCATGGACCAGCCGCACGAAGAGCCGATCTGCCGGATTGGCGCCCTGTTCGACGCCCACCACCAGCGCCTGTTCCGGCTGGCCCGGCGTCTGGCGAGGAGCGCAGACGATGCGCGGGATGTCGTGCAGGAGACATTCCTGCGCGCCGCGCGATCGCCGGACTCCGTCCCGCACGGCTCGCCCAACGAGGAAGCCTGGCTGGTCCGGGTGCTGATCAACATCTGCCGGGACCGCTGGCGCCACGCGGCCGTCCGCACGCGCGCCGTTGCGCAAGGACATCTGCGCGCCGCGGCGGCGTCGAGTCCGGAAGCCGGCCTGCTCGCCCGGGCGATGGTCTGGCAGGCGCTCGACGCGCTGCCGCCCCGCCGCCGCGCGATTCTGATTCTGTACGAGCTCGAAGGCGCCGCCATCCCCGCGATTGCGCAGCTGCTCGGCGTGACGCCGGTGACGGTCCGGTGGCACCTGTCGATCGGCCGTCGCGAGATGGCGAGAGCGCTCGGAGGCAAGCCATGACGGACTGGAGAGCGGCGTTGCGCGAAACGGATCCCGGGGCCCACGCGCAGCTGTCGAACGATGATGCGCAGGCGATGCGGCGCGCGGTGCTGGCTGCCCTCCCCGCGCGTGTGGGCTCCGACGGACGGATGTGGGTCCAGCCGCTCCTTCTGGCGGCGACCGTCGCGCTGATGATTGTCACCGGAGCGGCCGCCGGGCGGCACGCCAGCGTCGAACCGGCTGGGGGATCGGCACAGGACACGGCCGTGGCGACCGAGACGCCCGAAATGCGACAACTCCAGTTCGCCACACCGGGCGGCACGCGGATCATCTGGACGTTCAACTCGGCCTTCAATCTCAACGAGTCCATTCCATGACAACGATGACGACGACATCCCTGCGCCTGCTGGCTATCCTCGCGGTGCTCGTTTTTCCGGGGTCCGCGGCTGCCCAGGACGTGGCACCTCCCACGCCAACGGCGCAGGCGGCGGCGGGGCGCCCACCGGTTGAACGCCCATCACCTGCGCTGCGGGGACAGACACCGAGGCCGGCGATCGCGGAGGCTGTGACCGATCAATCCGCGCCGCAGGCCTTCAGTGTCGTGCTCGTGCTCGGCGACATGCAGGCAAACTCGGCGGCCGACAACGTACCCGCGGCCGCGCGCAAGGCCCTGACCGACATGAAGGACTTCCTGCCCTACAAGGGATATCGACTGCTGGACACGCAGTGGACGCTGTGCTGCGGCAGCGCTCCGCTCAGCGGGCACCTCAAGGGACCGGACGAGCAGGAATACGAGCTGATGCTGCAGACGACCAACATCAGGAACGGGGAGATCAGTGTGCGGTTCCTGCTGCGGGAAGCGGGATCGCCTGCCGGTGCGCTCGAAGCCGCGGCCAGGGAAGCTCAGATGGCCGGGGAGATCAACGCGAAGGCGGGCGAGCTGGCCGTGCAATTGACCCAGCTTCAGCGCCAGCAGGCAGAGATGGCGCAGCGGATCCGCGAGGCAAGCCCTGCCGACCGGTCGATAGCCCAGAAGGAGATGCTGGAACTCGAGCGGCAGATGGCCCGCACCCAGAACGAGATTCGCCAGTCACAGCTCGCCAGGAACCACCCCGACGTCGGTTTCGGGCAGCGCGTTGGCAGCACAGCGGGTTCGAGCGCGGTGATCGACGCGAGCTTCCGCATGGACGTCGGTGAAACCGTCGTCGTCGGCACGTCGAGAACAAAGGGCGACAAGGCACTGATTGCCCTCCTGACCGCCGTGCCCCCGAAAGGAACGTCGGTCCGTTAGAATGGGGCCATGGCGAAGCGCCAGGCCCCCGCGATTCCCTCGCCGTCGAAAACCGCCGCGGAGACCCGCCGCATCGTCGCGAAGCTCGCCACGCAGCATCCCAATGCGGACACGGAGCTGCGTTTTCGCGATGCGTATGAACTGCTCGTGGCCACGATTCTGTCCGCGCAGTGCACCGACCAGCGCGTGAACCAGGTGACCCCCGCCTTGTTCGCGCGCTATCCGGACGCACGCGCGCTGGCGAAGGCCACGACCGACGAGCTCGAACCCCAGATTCAGTCCACCGGTTTCTTCCGCGCGAAATCGCGGTCACTGGCCGGCATGGCCGCCGCGGTTGTGCGCGAGCACGGCGGGGAGATTCCGACGACGATGGCTGGCCTGGTGGCCCTGCCGGGCGTCGGGCGCAAGACCGCGAACGTGGTGCTCGGGCACGCGCTCGGCGTGCCGGGACTGCCGGTCGATCGCCACGTGCTGCGCGTCGCAAACCGGATCGGTATCGCACGTTCGGACGATCCCGAGATCGTCGAAGAGCAGCTCGGTCGCGCCATGCCGCCGGAGGACTGGACTCGCACGTCCGACACGCTCATTCTCCACGGACGGCGCATCTGCAAGCCGAAGCCGCGCTGCGACCGCTGCGTTGTGCGCAAGGAGTGCGACTACTTCCGCACCCTCGGCGCACGGGCGCAACCCAGGAAGCACCCCGCGCGAGGTACAGGTCGTGGGGGTGGGGCACAGACCGAACGTCCCCTGACCGGATCGCTGGTGGATGAGCGCCGAGCGCCAAAGGCGCGAGGGACAGGTCGTGGGGGTGGGGCCCCACGACAAAGTAAGAAATGACCCGCCAGCAGTTCGAGCTGCTCGTCGAAGAGGCGCTCCGCGACATTCCCCGCCGCTTTCGCGACGCCATGCAGAACATCGCCATTGTCGTCGACGACGAGCCGTCGCCGGAACTCCTCGCGGAACTCGAGATCGAGCCACCAGATTCCCTGTTCGGCCTCTATCAGGGCATTCCCCTGCCGGAGCGCAGCTGGTCGCACGGCAACGTGCTGCCCGACCGCATCTCGCTCTATCGCAGGACGATCGAGGACGCCTCGGAAGACCACGAAGACGTCGTCGTCTGCATCGCAGAAACGCTGATTCACGAGATCGGTCACTATTTCGGGCTGAGCGAGGAAGAAATCGAACTCATCGAGGACAGGTACTGGCGCGGGGAACCGCTGGACGACGTGTGAGCGCGTGGCCGTGACCATGCGGGCGAAGAAGCACTTCGGGCAGCACTTCCTGCAGGGGGTCTGGGCGGACAGGCTCGTGGCGGCCATCGAACCGGACGCCGGCGATCGCTTCCTCGAGATCGGACCAGGCCCCGGCGCGCTGACGCTCCGGCTCGCCCCCCGCGTCTCGCACATCACCGCCGTCGAACTCGATCGCGAGATGATTGAGGGCCTGACGCCTCGGCTCCCACACAATGTGACGCTCGTCGAGGCCGATTTTCTCGACTACGACCTTGGGCGATCGACGGGCGAGGGCCCGATCAGGGTGGCCGGCAACCTCCCCTACAACGTCTCGTCCCCCATTCTGTTCCGGTTGATCGACGCCCACCGGAAGCACGGAGGGATCGTGGACGCGACCGTGATGGTTCAGGCGGAAGTGGCGGCGCGAATCGCCGCGTCACCGGGCACGAAGGACTACGGCGTGCTGTCGATCCTGGTCCAGCTCCATGCCGACGTGGCGCACGTGCTGTCGCTTCCCCCGGGCGCATTTCGGCCGCCGCCGAAGGTGCGATCGGCGGTGCTGCGCCTGCGGTTTCGACCGCCTGCCGTCGAGCTGCGCGACGAAGCGACGTTCGAGGGGATGGTCCGGGCCGTGTTCACCCAGCGGCGCAAGATCCTCCACAATGCGTTGCGCTCGTATGCGGAAGCCCACGGCTGGACCGCTGGGGCTGCCTTGCGGCAGGCGGACATCGACCCGGGCCGGCGGGCCGAGACACTGCAACTCTCAGAATTGGCACGGCTTGCGGACTGTTTCACTTCGCCGCCAGCCCGACCTGTGCTATAGTTTGCACGGTTTTGCTACAGTCCCTGGCCGGACCGTCCCAGCGGCGGGCCAGGTGGATAACGACCGCGGCGCCCAGCCGCTTCCCGTCAGGCCGAGCCCGCCAGGGTTTCGGGCCTTTCGCGACGTATCCTCCGACTGTCGATCGCGGCGATTTTCGCCGTTCTGGTGGATCGCGAGCCACCGCCACAAGTACGGATTCGGCCGATTTTATGACTGACGCGTCAGGCGTGCCTGCGCCTCCGCTCGAGCTCATTCCGCTGGGCGGGCTGGGCGAATTCGGCATGAACATGATGGTCGTCGCCTGTGGCGACACCGCCATCCTGATCGATGCCGGCGTGATGTTCCCCGAGCCGGAACTGCTCGGCGTGGATCTCATCATTCCGGACCTGCGCCAGCTCCAGCAGTACAAGATCTCCGCGCTCGTCCTGACCCACGGGCACGAGGACCATATCGGCGCCGTGGCCCACGTCCTGCCGTACGTCGATGGCCCGGTGTACGGCACGGCACTGACGCTCGCCTTCGTAGAGCCGAAGCTCGAGGAACTCGGAGAGCCAGCGCGCAGCCGCCTCGTCAGGGTCCGCCCGCGCGATCGCGTGCAGGTGGGATCGTTCACGATCGAATTTCTCCGCGTGACGCATAGCATTCCGGACTGCGTCGCCGTTGCGATCCAGACGCCGCGCGGCGTGGTCATTCACACGGGCGACTTCAAGATCGATCAGACGCCGCTCGACGGCGAGCACTTCGACTTCCATCGGCTGGCCGAACTGGGATCGGCCGGCGTGCTGGCGCTCCTCTCCGACAGCACGAACGTCGATCGTCGCGGGTTCACCGGTTCCGAGCTCGATGTCACGGACGGATTCGAGGAAATCTTCACGAGCGCGGCCGGCAAGATCGTCGTCGCGATGTTCGCGTCGAGCATCTACCGGATGCAGATCATCGTGGATCTCGCGGCACAGTTCGAACGGCATGTCGCATTCGTCGGGCGCGGCGTGCTGGAGAACTCGGAAATCGCGCAGCGGCTGGGGCACCTGCGCGTGCCGGCCGGGATGCTGATCCGCGACACTGACGTGCGCAGCTATCCGTCACAGGACGTCGTCTGCATCTGCACCGGCTCGCAGGGGGAGCCGCAGGCGGCCCTGCCCCGGATCGCGATTGACGGCCACCGGCACGTCAAGCTCGACCAGGACGACGTGGTGGTGTTTTCGGCGCGCGAAATCCCGGGGAACGAGAAGGCCATCGGGCGGGTGATGAATCACATCGCGCGCCGTAAGGCTGAGGTGGTGTACGACGGCATCAAGCACGTCCACGTCTCGGGGCACGGAAGCGCGGAGGAGCTCAAGCTCGTCCTGTCCCTGGTCAGGCCGAAGTTCTTCGTGCCGATACATGGTGAGTACCGGCAGTTGGCCCGCCACGCCCGGATTGCTGCCCGGGTTGTGCCGGAAACCGGCGTGCTGCTCGTGGAAAACGGCGATCTCCTGCGCTTCGACGACGAGGGGGGGCGGATCGCCGGCAAGGTGCCGGCCGGACGAATCCTGATTGACGGAACCCGCAGCGGCGAAGTCGGGGACGAGGTCCTCCGCGATCGCCGCCACCTGTCGGGCGACGGACTGGTCGTGCCGGTCGTGGCGATCGGGAAGCAATCGGGGACGGTCGAGGAAACGCCGGACGTGATCACACGGGGGTTCGTGCTCGACAGCCGCACGGAGGCGCTCCTGAAAGAGATTCCCGGGCTGCTGGCCGCGACCATCGACGGGGCCAGCCTCGAAGAGCGGACCGATCCGGGCCTGATCAAGGAGAAGATTCGCGTGGATCTGCAGCGGTTCTTTCGCAAACGTTCGGGGCTCCGGCCGCTGGTGCTGCCGGTCATCATGGAGATCTGACGTGGCCGGTTCCACCCTTTCACGGCGGCTCAGCGAGTTCATCGGCGTGGCGCTCTTCGCGCTCGCCGTGATCTGGCTCATCGCGCTCGCCAGCTACAGTGCGTCCGATCCGGTGTGGTTCTTCAACACCGGCGCGGATCTGCCGCCGGCAAATTTCGCCGGGCGAATCGGCGCGTTCATGGCGGAGCTGTCCTACCAGTTGCTCGGGTACTCCGCCTACCTGATTCCAATCGTCCTGGTCGTCGTCGGATGGCACTATTTCTGGTGCCGGGTGCTCGACGCCGCGTATACGAAGCTCGTCGGCGCGGGGCTGCTGCTCGGGTGCTCTGCCGCGTTGCTGGCGCTGGCGTTCGGCACGATCGCGCCGGCCGGCACGTCGTTCCGGACGGGCGGGTACGCCGGCGAGTGGCTGGCGGGCCTCCTGTCCGCGTACCTGAACCGCACCGGCTCGATCATCCTGATTCTGACGCTGCTGTTCCTTGCGATCATCCTGTCCACGCAGTTTTCGTTCGGTCGGCTCTTTGCGGCCATCGGCGTGATGATCCGCGATCGCTGGTCCGCTGCCCGCGGCGCAATCAGCCGCCGGCGTGAAGAGAAACGCCGCGAAAAACAGCGGCAGGACGTCCTGAAGAAGCACCTCGGAGACAAGGCGCCAACCGAGAGCCGGCCGACGATCGCGCCAGCCATTCCGGTGGCTGAACCGGCCGTCGCGCGGGCGTCGCAGGCCTCGGCGGCCTCGACCGTAGAGGCGAAGAAGCCCTCGCGCACGGCCGCGATGATGGGCGCCGCGACCGCGGCGCTGAAAGCCGCCTCGTCGCGGCCGACGCCGGCGCCGGCCATCAGGCGTCCCCCGGTCGAAACACCGCTGCCGCTGGCCGAGCCCGACCGGGCGCCGGCCGAGCGCCGCAAGGGCGCCTACGTGCCTCCGCCACTGGCGCTTCTCGATGCGCCGAAGGGGCAACGCAAGATCGACGAGCGCGAACTGATGGACGGCGCGCGCCAGCTCGAAGAGAAGTGCGGCGAGTTCGGTGTCGAGGGGGCGGTGGCCCAGATCCACCCGGGGCCGGTGGTCACGACCTACGAGTTCAAGCCGGACGCCGGCGTGAAGTACAGCAAGATCACGGGCCTCGCCGACGATCTGTGCCTGGCGATGCAGGCCGAGTCTGTCCTGATCGATCGGATTCCCGGCAAGTCAACCGTGGGCATCCAGATTCCCAACCCGAATCGGGAATTGATTTCGATGCGCGAGCTGCTCGAGTCTGACGCCTACATGCGGTCGGCCTCGCGCCTGACACTTGCACTCGGGAAGACCATCCATGGGGAGCCGTTCGTCAGCGACCTGGCGTCCATGCCGCATCTGCTGATCGCCGGATCGACCGGCACCGGCAAGTCGGTCAGCGTGAACGCGATGCTCTCCAGCATCCTGTTCCGGTCGAGTCCGGACGAGGTCCGCCTCATCATGGTCGACCCGAAGCGGCTCGAGCTGGGCATGTACGAAGGCATTCCGCACCTGCTGACGCCGGTCGTCGTCGATCCGAAGCTCGCGGCGAACGCTTTGCGGTGGGCGGTCCGCGAAATGGAAGAACGCTACAAGACGCTCGCCGCGGTCGGCGTCCGCAACATCGAGCAGTACAACCGGAACCTGAAGCTCGCCCAGGCTGAAAAGAAGGGGCCGGTCACCGATGACGCCGGCAACGAGGTCAAGGCGCTCCCGTTCATCGTGGTCCTGATCGACGAGCTGGCCGACCTGATGATGGTCGCGGGCAACGAGGTCGAAGAGTCCATCTGCCGGCTGGCGCAGATGGCGCGGGCGGTCGGGATCCACCTGATTCTCGCCACCCAGCGGCCCTCGGTGGATGTCATTACCGGCCTCATCAAGGCGAACCTGCCGGCGCGCATCTCCTTCCGCGTGTCGTCGAAGATCGACTCGCGCACGATTCTCGACGGCAACGGCGCCGAGCAACTGCTCGGCAAGGGGGACATGCTCTATCTCCCGCCGGCCTCTTCGCGATTCGTGCGGCTGCACGGGCCGTACATCTCCGAACAGGAGAGCGCCCGGCTCGCCAGCTTCCTGCGCAAGCAGGGCAAGCCGAACTACGACCACAGCATCACGGAAGACGACAAGAAGTCATCCGGCGAAATGGAATTCGAAAAGGACGATCTGTACGACGAGGCCGCGCGGATCGTGGTCTCGAGCGGACAGGCGTCGATCTCGTATCTCCAGCGGCGGCTGCGCGTCGGATTCAGCCGCGCCGCCCGGCTGGTGGACATGATGGAGGCGGAAGGCCTGGTGTCCGGCGCGGCGGGCGGGAAAGCCCGCGAGGTGCTCGTCAAGGGCGATTACTTCGACGAAGTCGATGCGCAACTGAGATGAGGGTGACGATGACCTTCAGGATTGCTGCGAGCCTCGTGCTCGCCCTGACCATCTGGCCGTCAGAGGGTGTCGCGGCAGCGCCGGACGCCGCCGCGTTGTATTCGCAGGCCCTCGGCCGCGAGCGCGCGCTGCGTCTGGCCGCGCAGCCCGCGACCTTGAAGCAGATCCGGGGCGTGGTCGGCTCGTACGAGGCGATCGTGCGTCAGTATCCGCGCAGCGGCTATTGCGACAACGCGCTCTGGCAGGCCGGCAATCTGGCGATTCTCGCGTTCGAGCGCTTCGGCAAGACTGCCGATCGCGACAGGGCAATCCGGCTGCTGACGAGCCTCAAGCGAGAGTACCCCTCGAGCTCCCTCGTCGCGCGGGTGGACGATTCAATCCGCCTCGCCGAAACGACCCACGCGGCGCAACCTGCGCCCGCGGCCCCGGCGGCTCCGGCGACTGCCGCCGCAGAGGATGCGGCAGACGTGCCGACCGGCAGTTCCGGCGAGTCCCCCGCGCCATCCGCCG
Source organism: uncultured Acidobacteriota bacterium (assembly GCA_963817635.1). Classification (GTDB taxonomy): domain Bacteria; phylum Acidobacteriota; class Vicinamibacteria; order Vicinamibacterales; family 2-12-FULL-66-21; genus CAWFPR01. The sequence continues at coordinate 225,822 of CAWFPR010000014.1, forward strand.
CCGGAGCGCCCATCGCGCTGCGGGACATCACGCGCACCGCCCTGCCGGAGGGCATGCGCGTCAGCATCGAACTGGAGGCGGAGTCGAACTATCACGCCGAGCGGCTCGAACATCCGCGCCGGGTCTTCTTCGACCTCAAGGGAGTGCGGCCCGTTGCGTCGCTGCTGGACGCCACGCTGACGTTCGATTCGGACATCGTCCGGGAGATTCGTCTGGGCCGGCACCCGCAGAACACGACGCGGGTCGTCATCGACATGGAGGGGGCGGACAGCTACAGCGTCTTCAGGCTCTATAACCCGTATCGTCTCGTCGTCGACTTCAAGGCGACACTTCCCCGTCCGAGCGTCGCTACCGCGGCCAGCACGGTGCCGACATCCGCACCGCTCGAGGCCGATCCGCCTGCCGCAACCCCGGCCGTCGCCGATGCGAAGGCAGCGAGCCCGCCCCTGGCGTCGCGTCCGGTGGTTTCGATCGCGCCCCTGACGCCGCCGGCCGTGCCGGCGTCGAACGGCAACGGCAAGTTCTCGCTCTCCCGGCAGCTCGGGCTCGGCATCTCGCGAATCGTCATCGACGCGGGGCACGGCGGTCACGACCCCGGCGCGCAAGCCTGGGGTATCCGTGAGGCGGAGCTCGTGCTCGACGTCGCGCAGCGCCTGAACGCGCTGGCGACCAGGCAGGGGATCGAAGTGGTCATGACCCGCGACAGCGACGTCTTCATCCCGCTCGAGGAGCGAACCGCGATCGCCAACCGCGAAGGCGCTGACCTGTTCCTGTCGATCCACGCCAACGCGGCGCGCAATACCAGGGCGAGTGGCGTCGAGACCTACTTCCTGAACTTCGCGTCGAACCCGGAAGCCGAAGCCGTCGCCGCGCGCGAGAACTCCGCCTCGGGGCAGGCGATGCACAACCTGCCGGACATCGTGCGGGCCATCGCCCTCAACAACAAGCTCGATGAGTCGCGGGACTTCGCCGACATCGTGCAGCGCTCCATGGTGCGCAAGCTGTCGGCGCGCAACAAGGCGCTGAGAGACCTGGGCGTGAAGCAGGCGCCGTTCGTGGTCCTGATTGGCGCGGTGATGCCGAGCGTCCTGGCTGAAATCTCCTTCGTGACCAACAGGCAGGACTCGGTGCTCCTCAAGACCAGCGCCTACCGGCAGCAGATCGCGGAAGCGCTGCTCGACGCGGTGCTGCGCTACCAGGAATCGCTCAAGAAGCGGAAGGCCGTCGTCACGAAGGCAGGTACCGGGGTCTATTTCTAGGCCCAGGGCGAAATGTGGATTTCGGCGCCCGGATCCTGGAATGGCTTGTTGCGGCCGCGTAGACGCCGGAAGCCGATCAGCAGGCCACCGAGCACCAGGCCCGCGAGCAGCGCTACGATCAGCAGCGCGCCGGTCAATCCGAAAGAGCCGATCAGCACGTCGGACAGCGTCGTGGATTTCACGGGCTGCTGAACGACATGGACCATGATGGGCGGCGATGGCTGCATGGTCGGGCTCGTCACTCGGTGTCCGGCACGGCGTCAGGCGGGTCGGTGCCGCCCTGACGCCTGTTACCAGTCTACGCTGGTAAAGGCCAGTTCCGCGAGCGTTCGCACGCCGACGCCAGTCGACCCCTTCGGCTGCCAGGGCTTTGCTTCGTCGGCCCATGCCGTGCCCGCCACATCGAGATGGACCCACGGCAGGCCGCCGCTGAATTCCTTCAGGAAGCTCGCCGCCGTGCACGCGCCCGCCGGACGGCCGCCCGTGTTGACCAGATCCGCGATGTCGCTGTGCATCTGTTCGGCATATTCATCGTAGAGCGGCATGGGCCAGCAGCGATCGCCGGCGGCAAGCGCCGTCCGGCGCACGCGCTCCACCCACGGCTGCGGCTGCCCGAAGATTGCGGACGCCACCTTGCCGAGCGCCACGACGCAGGCGCCGGTGAGCGTCGCGATATCCACCAGGTGGGTCGCGCCGAGCTTCTGCGCGTACCAGAGGCCATCACCGAGGACCAGGCGGCCTTCGGCGTCGGTGTTGATGACCTCGACGGTCCTGCCGCTCGCCGATTTCAGCACGTCGCCAGGTTTCACGGCGCGCCCGCCCGGCATGTTCTCGGTTGTCGGGACGACGCCGACGACCTTGATCGGCGCGCCGAGCAGCGCCAGCGCCCGCATCGCGCAGATGACGGCTGCCCCGCCGGCCATGTCGTCCTTCATGCGGTCCATGCCTTCGGCCGGCTTGATGGAGATGCCTCCCGCGTCGAACGTGATGCCCTTGCCGACCAGTCCAAGAACCGGAGCGCCGGGTGCCCCGGGCGGCTCGTGGCGCAGGACGATGACACGCGGCTGCTCGGCGCTGCCGCGCGCGACGCCAAGGAGCAACCCCATGCCGAGCTGGCCGATGCCGTCCTCGTCGAGGACGTCCACACGGAGGCCCGCGTCGCGGCCAATGGCCGTCGCACGCTCAGCGAAGGCCACCGGCGTCAGCACGTTCGACGGCTCGTTGCACAGGTCGCGCGCGAGATTGCAGCTTTCCCCGAGGATTCGTCCCCGCTCGGCGGCCGCCACGATGCGACCGTCGCCGCCAGGCGCAGCGATGATGCAGCGCTCGGGCGGAAGGCCGAGGCGCTCTCCGGTCTTGTAGACGTCGCCACTGAAGGCGGCAAGCATGAGCCCCTCGGCCGCGGCCTGTGTCGCGTGGACCGGATCCAGATCCGTCGTGTCGAGCCACGCCATCGTGGCCACGCGTCGCTGCCGCGCCTGGAGCGCCGCCGCCGCGGCCATCCGGCGGAGGCGTTCCGTGTCGCACTCGGCACGTTTTCCGCCGCCGATGGTCGCGATGCGCGCCGCCTTCCAGCCTGATGTGACGGGGGTGATGAAGAACTCGTAGGCGCGACCTCTGAGTTCGCCGGCGGCGATCGCCCGCGCGATCGCCCCGCCTGCCGCAGCGTCGGCCTCCTTTGCGGCGCCAGCCAGCGGGTCGGCCTCGAACATCGGAAGAACGATGAGATCGACGGCGACGTCCGGGAACGGCAGCATGGACACCGAGAGTGCTGGCGACACAAGAGGCGGCGACATCGGAGAATTATAGTGGGACTGTCTGCTACAATGAAAAATGCCCACCTTGAAGGAGGCTGCATGCGACTGATCGCCGCCGCTCGCCGCCACGTTCTGCTCACGCTAGCCTCTGCAGTTGCCATCGCGGCGGTCGTGTCCGCGGCCGGCGCGGACAAGGTGCCAAGACCCTCGATTTCCGTGAAAGTGACGCCGTTGATCGGGTTCGCCCCGGTCCGGATGGTGTTCGTCGCCGAAATAAAAGGCGGGGATCAGACGTCGCTCTATTGCCCGGCCGTCGAGTGGGACTGGGGCGATGACACGAAGTCGGAAACCAAGACCGATTGCGATCCGTTCGAGCCTGGCACGAGCGAAATCAAGCGACGCTACGTCGTCGATCACTCGTTCGAGCTGCCGGGTGCCTGGAAGGTGCAGCTCCGCCTCAAGCAGAAGGACAAGGTCGTCGCACGCGGCAGCGTGACCGTCACCGTCCGGCCCGGCCTCAGGGACGGCGGCGGCGGCGAGGAACGCTAGCCCGGGCTGGCCCTGAGCGAAGGCCCGAGAAGCGGGCCTGAGTCGAAGCCCGGAGGGTGGACTATTCGCTCGTTCATGAATAGTCCGGGCTAGGCGATCGTCAGGGGCCGTTCTTCGTACCGGTCGCCGCCGATCGTGTACACCCGCACGCTGGGCACGCTGTCGCTGAGCGACACGATCAGGTGCACGAACGCCGGGCAGTGTGACTCGCGCACGTCGGTTGCCGACGGCACCGCCGGCGAGTGCGTGTGCGAGTGATAGGCGCCGAGGATCTGCCGCCCCTCGGTCCTGACCCTCCGCACTGTCGCGAAGTGCGCGGCCGGGTCAATCAGGTACGCCGATGGACTCGCCCGGAGGTTTGGCGTCCTGACCGCCTCGTCGATGTTCGAGCCGGCCCCCAGCAGGAGCCCGCAGCATTCATCCGGCAATGCCTCGTACGCGTGGCGGACGATGTCGTCGATGACCTTCCGCGTGGTCGTCATCCCAGCGCTTCGATCACCATCGCGATACCCATGCCGCCGCCGATGCAGAGCGCGGCCGCGCCGAGTCCACCGCCGCGCGCGCGCAGCGCGTGCACCAGGGTCGTGAGCACACGTGCGCCGCTCGCGCCGATAGGATGGCCGAGCGCGATGGCGCCGCCGTGCACGTTGACCTTCACCGGGTCCAGGCCCAGTTCGCGCACCACGGCCAGCGACTGGCTGGCAAAGGCCTCGTTCAGCTCGATGAGGTCGAGTCCGTCGAGCGAGAGGCCGGCCCGCGCCACCGCACGGCGCATCGCCTCGACCGGCCCCATGCCCATGATCATCGGGTCCACGCCCACCGTGCAGTACCAGAGGATGCGCGCCAGCGGCTGTCTGCCCGGTCCACTCGCTTGCTCTTCGCTGGCGACGACGAGCGCGGCGGCGCCATCGTTGATGCCGGACGCGTTTCCAGCCGTGACACTTCCCTCCCGGCTGAAGGCGGCCCTGAGGGCGCCGAGCTTTGCGGCCGTCGTGCCCGCACGCGGGTACTCGTCCCTGGTGACCCTGATCGGCGCGCCCTTGCGCTGCGGAACCTCGACGGCGACGATTTCGCGGTCGAACGCGCCGGCATTGATGGCAGCTTCCGCACGCCGCTGGCTGGCGGCCGCGAACTCGTCCTGGTCCGCGCGCCCGACGTTGTACCGCCGGGCAACCTCTTCGGCCGTCGCGCCCATGTGGCAGGCGTTGATCGCGCACGTCAGCCCTTCGAGCAGCATCGAATCGACCAGCTCGCCGTTGCCCATGCGATAGCCCCAGCGGGCGCCGCGAAGGATATACGGCGCGTTGCTCATCGACTCGGTACCGCCAGCCACGGCGATCTCGATGGATCCGGACTTGATCGCTTCGACCGCGTGGATGACGGCCTGAAGACCCGACCCGCACACGCGGTTCACGGTCTCGGCGGGCACCTCGACCGGTATGCCCGCCTTGATGGCCGCCTGGCGGGCGACGTTCATGCCGGCGCCAGCCTGGAGCACGCACCCCATGATCACGTCGCCGATGTCCTTCCCCTCGACGCCTGCGCGGACGACCGCCTCGCGGATGACGACGGCGCCGAGATCGGCGGCTGATCAGATCCTTGAACACGCCGCCGAACGACCCGATGGGCGTCCGGCACGCGCTCAGAATGACCGCATCGCTCACGATTCCTCCTCTAGTCAAGTTAACCTGCAACTCGGGCCGGTTCCTGAACTGATCGAGCGCGTCCGGATTCGCGAGCGCTTCCCGGTTGTTGACGCCGCGGCCGTGCACCACGTCGCGCACGGCGAGCTCTACGATCTTGCCGCTCTTCGTCCGCGGGATCTCGCTGACCTGCACGATGCGCTCCGGCACGTGGCGCGGGGTGGCGTTGGCCCGCACGCGGTTCCTGATCCGCTCCTCGAGCGCGGCGTCCAGCGTCTGCCCCTCGCGCAGCCGCACGAAGAGAACGATCCGTTCGTCCCCCTTCCACTGCTGTCCAACGACCAGGCTCTCGACGATTTCATCGAGCTCCTCGACCTGGCGGTAGATCTCCGCGGTGCCGATCCGGACGCCGCCGGGGTTCAGCACCGCGTCGGAGCGGCCGTAGATGATGACCCCGCCGTGCGGCGTCAACTCCACGTAGTCGCCATGGCGCCACACGCCCGGGTAGCGCTCGAAGTAGGCTGCGCGGTACTTGCGGCCGTCCGGATCGTTCCAGAACCCGACGGGCATCGAGGGAAACGGCTTCGTGCAGACCAGCTCCCCCTTCTGGCCTACGACCGGCGTGCCGGTTTCGTCGAAGACCTCGACCTTCATCCCGAGTGCGCGCACCTGGATTTCGCCGCGCCAGACTGGGCCCGCCGGGTTGCCGCCGACGAAACAGCTGATGATGTCGGTGCCGCCGGAAATCGACGCCAGGTGGATATCCGGCTTGATGTGTTCGTACACGAAGTCGAAGCTCTCCGGCGAAAGCGGCGACCCTGTCGACGTCATGGTCCTGAGACGGCCGAGACTGTGTGTCGCCCGCGGGCGGACCGCCGACTTGCGGATCGCGTCGATGAACTTCGCGGAGGTGCCGAAGAGCGTCATGCCGGATTCGTCGGCAAAGTCGAACAGCACGGTGCCGTCAGGGTGCAGGGGCGAACCGTCGAAGAGCAGCAAGGTGGCTTCGGATGCCAGCGCCGAGACGAGCCAGTTCCACATCATCCATCCGCACGTCGTGAAGTAGAAGACGCGGTCGTCGTGCTGGATGTCGCAGTGGAGCTGGTGCTCTTTCAGATGCTGGATGAGCGTGCCGCCGGCGCCGTGCACGATGCACTTGGGAGCACGCCGGTCGTGCCCGACGAATACATGATGTAGAGCGGATGGTCGAACGGCAGCGGCTCGAACGCCGGCTCCGCATCGTCGCCGGCCGCGATGAAGTCGCTCCAGGCGATCCCGTGGGGAATGTCCTGCACGCTCGGCGCCGAATCGAAGAAGCCGTACACGATGGTGTGTTCGACGCTCGGCAGGAGGCGCGCGATCTCGGCGGTTCGCTCGAGGAGCGAGTGGCGCCTGCCCGCGTAGTAGTACCCGTCGACGGCAATCAGGATGCGGGGTTCGATTTGCCCGAAACGGTCGATCACCCCCTGGACGCCGAAATCCGGCGAGCACGACGACCAGACGGCGCCGATGGACGCGGCGGCCAGCGCCGCGATCACCGCCTCAGGGATGTTCGGCAGGTATCCGGCGACCCGGTCACCCGGAGCCGATGCCGGCCCTCCTGAGCGCGGCGGCGAAGCGCACGACTTCGGCGAACAGCTCGCCGTGACTGAGCGATCGCCGCAGTTGTCCTTCGCTGTTGAAGACGATTGCCGGGGTCGTATCGCGCCGCCGCAGCAGGTTCTCGGCGAAGTTGAGGCGGGCATCCGGAAAAAACCCGGCGCCGGGCATCCGGTCCGGATCCGCGAGGATCCGCTCACCCATGTGCCCGCGGATGCCGCAGAACGTCCAGACCGAACGCCAGAACGCCTCCGGACGCTCGACCGAGAAGCGCCACAGGTCCTCGTACGTGCTGGTGTCGGCGGCGAACTGTTTCGCCACCTGGCGGGAAAACGCCGTGATCCGCGCGCCGGCGACACGGCCCGGAGAAGGCACCCACAGCGGCTGTTCCTCGTGCATGCCCCGGATTATAGCGATTCGGGTCCCTTCCCGGCCGCGACGATGTACTGCTCGACCTTCACGACGACAAAACCGCGCTTCAGATAGTTCGGGAGGGCGGCGGCATGGTCCAGCGTACAGGTGTGGAGCCAGACCCGCTGCGCCGCGATCGCCCACGCCTGTTCGGCCGCGATCGTGAGCAGGTAGCCGCCCAGGCCCCGCCCCTGGAACTCAGGCAGCAGGCCGAAATAGGCGATTTCCACGCTCGCGTCTTCCCCGCGCCGCAGCTCGAAATACCCGGCCGCTCTGCCTTCCACCGTGATCATCCAGAACGCCACCGCCGGATCGGACAGGTAAGCGGCAATGTCCCGATCGGACCAGGCCAGGCGATCGACCCAGTGATGCGGTCCTCCGACGCCCATGTACAGGTCCCGCCATTCGGACGGCGTCGGCGAGGCGCGCTCGACCGAGACGTCGCCGGCAGGCATGGCCGCCGGCCTGAGCTGACGCGCATCGCGCATCTCGAGACGGGTGCGGGACACGGTGATCATCGCTGCCTGGAGCGCTCCTCGAGGACCCGCTTCCAGCCGGCTGCGGCGGCGAACACCTCCGCGAGCACCGACGGATCCTGCTGTCAGGTTTGCCCTGAGCCTGCCCAGCACGGCAAGCAGGTCGTCCAGCGCCCGCGCGAGGTGGTCGCTGTTGGTGCCGGCGATGTCCTGCCAGATGTCCGACGGACTCGACGCGAGGCGTGTGGTTTCGCGGAGGCCGCGACCCGCGACCGCCAGCCCGTCCTCCCCCGCCGTCGCGCCGACCACCGCCATGAGCGCGCTCGTCGCGAGCTGCGGAAGATGACTGATGTAGGCCAGCAACGCGTCGTGCGCTTCGGGCGTCGTGACGCGAACGTCCGCTCCCAGCTGGCGCAGGAAGTCGGCCAGCACCGAGTCGTCCTGTTCGCCTTCGGGGGTGAGGAACCAGGGACGTCCCGCGAACAGGTCCGGCCTCGCGTGTTCGATGCCCCCGACGGCTGCGCCCGCGAGGGGATGGCCGCCAACGAACCGGAGCCGCGCCGGCAGCGCGCGCGCGGCGGCGACGGTGTCGCGCTTGGTGCTGCCGACATCGGTCACCACCGCCGCATCCGGCACGACGTCGGCCAGCCGCGACAGCAGCTCGATATTGGCAAGGACAGGGGCCGCCAGCACGATCAGGTCAGCGCCGGCCGCGAGCACGAGGTCGTCGCCCCCCACGTCGGCCGCCTGCATGCGCATCGCGGTCTCGATCACATGCTTGCGGTCGATCGCGATGAGCATCGCTCCCGGCCAGCGTTCCCTGATGGCCATCCCGAGCGAAGCGCCGACGAGCCCATAGCCGACGATGGCCACGTGCGCGAACGGCGGCGCCGCGTCAACCGCCATGGGCAATCGAGTCATTCAATCAATCTTCAATCTGCAATCGGCACCGTTCAATCTGCAATCCGCAATCGCGCAATCGGCACCATTCAATCTGCAATCTGCAATCTGCAATCTGCAATGCCTATGTGCCCCACCCCCTGCGGGTCACCGGCTCGACGCAGATGCTCCTCCCGATCGCGGGGGCGATGATGCGCAGCTCGGCCATCAGCCGGTCGTACTGCGCGGGATACAGCGACTGCGCGCCATCGCTGCGCGCGTGATCCGGGTCGCTGTGCACCTCGATGAGGAGGCCGTCGGCGCCCGCCGCGACGGCGGCGCGCGCCATGGGCGCCACCTTGTCCCTCCGCCCGGTGCCGTGACTGGGATCCGCGAGCACGGGAAGGTGGCTGAGCTGATGGACTACCGGGATGGCCGAAATGTCGAGCGTGTTGCGCGTGTAGCTCTCGAAGGTGCGGATGCCGCGCTCGCACAGCATCACGTTCGTGTTGCCGCCGGCCAGGATGTATTCGGCCGAGAGCAGCCACTCTTCGATCGTCGCCGAGATGCCGCGCTTGAGCAGGATCGGCAAACGCGACCGCCCGAGCTCGCGCAACAGCGTGAAGTTCTGCATGTTGCGCGCGCCGACCTGCAGGATGTCGGCGTAGCGGCCGATCGTCTCGAGCTGGCTGATGTCCATGATCTCCGACACCAGCTTCAGGTTGTGCCGGTCCGCGGCGCTTCGCAGCAGCCGCAGGCCCTCTTCGCCGAGCCCCTGGAAGCTGTACGGAGAGCTGCGCGGTTTGTAGGCGCCGCCGCGCAGGACCTTTGCCCCCGCGCGCTTGACCGCCGCGGTCGTCGCCTCGACCTGCTCCTCGGTTTCCGCCGAACAGGGGCCCGCCATGACGATGACCTCATCGCCGCCGATCCGCACGTCGCCGACGGTGATGACGGTGTTCTCCTGGCGAAACGTGCGGCTGGCCAGCTTGTACGGCTCGGTGATGCGAATCACCTCGTGCACGCCGTCCAGCACCTCGATCAGCGCGGGATCGCCCTGACGGTGGCCGCCCACGGCGCCGATCACCGTTCGCAGCACGCCGCTCGACCGGTGAATGTCAAAGCCCATCTCGATCAAGTGCGCGATGACGTGCTGGACCTGCTCGTCAGTCGCGCGTTCCTGCATCACGACAACCATGGTGTGACTCTCATTCGCTGACCCGGATACTCCGGGCACCGGAAACCCATTATTGTACCCCGTCGGCCAGACGCTCCAGGCGCCGGGCTTCGTCGATGATGCGCTCGAACAGCCGCCTCACCGCCGCGTCGTCGAGCGGACCGGGGTTGACCTGCTGGACATGCGCCAGCACCTCAGCCTCGCGGGACGGCTGGTAGACCTCGAGCCCCGCGGCCTTTTTTTCCCGGCCGATCGCCAGCGCGCACTCGGCCCGCGCGCTCAGCAGCGCCACGAGCTGTTCGTCGAGCGCGTCAATCTGGCGACGGAGCTCGTCCATACGACTCAGGAGCTGGCTCACGGGGCCGCCCCCTTGAGCCAGCGCACGTAGCGGCCCGCACGTTCGGCGACATCCGGCGCCGCCCCGTGCTCGGCGATCAGGCTGACGAGCGCGCTGCCGACGACCGCGGCGTCGGCCGAACGGCACACCGCGGCGACGTGTTCGGGACGCGAGATGCCGAAGCCGAGCGCCACCGGCAGCGGCGTCTGCGCGCGGACGCGGCCGACGAGGCCCTCGACATCGGGGGCGAGCTGGTCTCGCGCTCCGGTCACTCCCAGGCGGGAGATGAGGTACAGGAATCCGCGGCCAAGCTCTCCTGACCGCCGGATGCGCTCGTCGCTCGTCGTAGGACTGATGAGGAGGATCGGGTCGAGCCCGGCTTCGACGAGCGGCGCCCGCAGCGGCTCCGCTTCCTCGACCGGGTAGTCCAGAATGAGGACGCCGTCCACACCGGCATCGGCGGCCGCCCTGGCGAACACCTCGGGAGCCATGCGCAGGACCGGATTGGCGTAGGTGAAGAGCACGATCGGCGTGTCGACCTCGGCCCGGACGCGCCGCACGACATCGAGCGTGCCCCTGAGCGTCATGCCTCGCGCCAGCGCACGCTCCGTCGCGCGCTGAATCACCGGACCATCCGCCAGCGGATCGGAGAACGGCACGCCGACTTCCAGGACGTCGGCTCCGGCGCGCGCCAGTGCCAGCAGGATGTCCACCGACATGTCCCGGTCGGGGTCCCCGGCGGTGACGAAGGTCACCAGGCCGCCGCGCCTCTCCGCCCTCAGCGCCGCGAACGTCCGCTTCGAGGCGCCCCATCAGCGTCGGCCCTCCTGCGCAAGGATCTGCTGGACGCTCGTCACGTCCTTGTCGCCGCGGCCGGAGATGTTGACGAGCAGCGCCTGATCGCGCCCCATCTCCGGCGCGATCCGGCAGGCGCAGGCGACCGCGTGCGACGACTCGAGTGCGGGGAGGATGCCCTCTTCGCGCGCGAGCCGCTGAAACGCCGTGAGCGCGTCGTCGTCGCCGATCCAGGTGTACTCGGCACGCTTCGAATCGTGCAGCCATGCGTGCTCGGGCCCGACCGCGGCATAGTCGAGGCCGGCCGACACCGAGTGGGTCGCCTCGATGTTGCCGTGCTCGTCCTGGAGGACGTAGCTGCGCGTGCCCTGCAGCACGCCCGAGCTGCCGCCGGAAAAACGCGCGGCATGCTGGCCCGGCTCGATACCGCGGCCGCCGGCCTCGACCCCGATCAGGCGGACGCCGCGATCGTCGATGAACGCGTCGAAGAGTCCCATGGCGTTGCTGCCCCCGCCGACGCAGGCGACGATGGCGTCAGGAAGGCGGCCGATCGCATCGAGGCACTGCGCGCGCGCCTCGGCGCCGATCACCGACTGGAACTCGCGGACCATCAGCGGGTACGGATGCGGCCCCAGCACCGACCCGAGCAGGTAGTAGCTGTCGGCGACGCTGGCGACCCAGTCGCGCATCGCCTCGTTGATGGCGTCCTTCAGCGTGCGGCTGCCGGCATCGACCCGCCGCACCGTCGCGCCGAGCAGCTGCATCCGGAAGACGTTCAGCGCCTGGCGCTCCATGTCGGCCGCACCCATGTAGACGTCGCACTCGAGGCCGAGCAGCGCGCAGGCGGTGGCGGTCGCGACACCGTGCTGCCCTGCGCCCGTTTCGGCAATCACCCGCCGCTTCCCCATCCGCACCGCGAGCAGCGCCTGGCCGAGCGCGTTGTTGATCTTGTGCGCGCCGGTGTGGGCCAGATCTTCGCGCTTGAGGAAGACCCGCGCCCCGCCGAGCGACGCCGAGAGCCGCCGGGCCTCGTAGAGCGGCGTGGGACGGCCCACGTAGTCCGTGAGCAGTCGCACCAGCGAACCCGTGAAGGCGGCGTCCTTCCGCGCCTCGAAGTAGGCGCGCTCCAGTTCCTCGACGGGCGCGACGAGCGTCTCGGGGACGAACCGGCCGCCGTAGGCGCCGTAGTAGCCTCGCGCGTCGGGATCGCGCCGGCCGAAGCTGGGGAGTGAAATCATGGGATGGGAAATGGAAAATGGGAAATGGGAGACGGCGCGCCGGACGGTCCGGGCACCGGACGTCGTCGCGCCTTCCAGGGCATGGAAGAAGGCCCGGAGCATGTCGTGGTCCTTGACGCCCGGCGCGGACTCTACACCGGACGAGACGTCGATGGCGTACGGCCGCACCTCGGCGACCGCCGCGGCCACGTTGGCCGGGGTCAATCCTCCGGACAGAATCGTGCGGCGCGCGGCGGACACGCGGGCGGCCGTGGCCCAGTCGATCGTCCGGCCCGTGCCGCCGCGCCGGGTCGGGTCGTGGGCATCCAGGAGGATCGTGACCGGCGCCGGCATCCGTCGCAGCGCGTCCTCGTCGAAGGACTCCGCGACGCCGACCCCCTTGATGACGCGCCGGCCGATCCGCAGGAAGTCGCGCGGGTCTTCGTCGCCGTGCAGCTGGACGGCCGTCAGATCGAGCAGGCGCGCGACGCTGTTGACGTGCGCCGGCCGGCTGGTCGACGAACACACCGACCGTCGCAACAAAGGGCGGGAGCGCCGCCGCAATCCGCCGGGCGCGAAACGGATCGATGAACCGCGGGCTGTCGGGCCAGAACACGAACCCGATCGCGGCGGCCCCGAGATCGGCCGCGAGCAGCGCGTCCTCGATGCGCCGGACGCCGCAGATCTTCACGCGAAGATTCATACCTGTCGCAGCTCCCGAAGGGCCGCGCCAGGATCGGGCGCGGCGATGAGGCGCTCGCCGACCAGGAATGCATGGTAGCCGGCCGCCTCGAGACGGCGAAGATCGGCCGGCTGCCTGATGCCGCTCTCGGCGACAGCCGTCACGTCGCGGGGCAACGTCTCGGCCACGCGGTCCAGCACGGAGATGTTCACCTCGAGGGTTCGCAGGTTGCGGCTGTTGACGCCCACGATGTCCGCCCCCGCGTCGAGCGCGACCTGCAATTCGGGCAGGTCGTGCACCTCGACGAGTGCGGCGAGGCGCATCGCGCGCGCGGCGCGGAGGAGATCGACCAGCTCGGCGGGCTGGAGCGCCCCGACGATCAGCAGCACGGCATCCGCGCCGAGCACCGCGGCCTCGAGCAGCTGATACTCGGAGAGGATGAAGTCCTTGCGGATGATCGGCAGGTCCACCGCGGCGCGGACCGCGGCGAGATGCCCGGGCGCACCGTCGAAGAACGTCGGTTCGGTCAGCACCGAGATGGCCGCCGCCCCCGCCCGCGGCGTACGCGACGGCATGCTCGGCCGGGCGATAGTCCTCACGCAGGATGCCGCGCGACGGCGAGCGCCGCTTGCACTCGGCGATGACGCGCGGCGCGGGAGCGGTGCGAAGCGCGTCGGCGAATGCCGCGCCGCGCGGCTCCCGCGACTGCTCGCGCGCCAGGCGGGACGCGGGCCGCTCCGACTGGCGCACCTCGTTGATCCGCCGGGTAGCCGCGACGATGGTGGCCAGGAGATCCGGATTCGTCGTCGTCATGACATCGCGGCCGCCCGATCCGCGTGTGAGACGTCGATCAGCCGCTCCAGGCGCGCGGCGGCGCGTCCCTCGTCGATCGCGCGTGACGCCTGCGCGATGCCGTCCTCGACCGTGTCGGCGCGCCCGGCGATCAGCAGCGACGCCCCCGCGTTGAGCAGCACGATGTCGCGGGCGGCGCCGCGCTCGCCCGCCAGGACCGCGCGCGCAATCGCCGCGTTCTCGACCGCCTCGCCGCCGGCGAGCGCCGCCGGCGCCGACTTCGGGACGCCGAAATCCGACGGGTGCACGTAGAACGTGTTCACCGCCCCGCCGCGCGCCTCCGAGACCTTCGTATACCCCGTCGTCGAAATCTCGTCGAGGCCGTCCGCCCCGTGTACCACCCATGCGCGTTCCGAACCCAGGAGCGCGAGCGAACGGGCGACGAGTTCCGTCAGTTCAGGACGCGGCACGCCGACGAGCTGTCGAGCGGCGCCGGCGGGATTGGTCAGCGGGCCGAGCAGGTTGAACGCCGTGCGGACCCCGAGCGCCTTCCGTGTCGGCGCCGCGTGGCGCATCGAGGGGTGAAACGTCGGCGCGAAGAAGAACGCGATCCCCGCGTCCTCGAGACAGTGCTCGACGACGTCCGGATTCGCGGTCACGTTGACGCCGAGCGCCTCGAACAGATCGGCGCTGCCGCAGCGGCTCGAGACCGAGCGGTTGCCGTGCTTGGCCACCCGGACGTCACAGGCCGCCAGCACGAGCGCCGCGATCGTGGAGACGTTGAACGTATGCGCGCGGTCGCCGCCCGTGCCGCACGTGTCGAAGAGCGGGGCGTGCGTCCGCGCGAGCTTCGTGGCGCGCTCGCGCATCGTCCGCGCGAAGCCGACGATTTCCGCCGGCCGCTCTCCCTTCATCGCCAGCGCGATGAGCAGCCCCGCAATGGGCGCCGGCTCGGCGCGCCCCTCCATGATGGCGGTCATGGCGGATGCGGCCTCGTCGGTCGTGAGGTCCTCGCGCCGCTGCAGTTTCTCGATCAGCTCGGAAAACATCACAGCTCCAGGAAATTCCGCAACACCTGCCGCCCTTCACCGGTGAGCACCGATTCAGGGTGGAACTGGACGCCGTGCACCGGAAAGTGCCGATGCCGGAGGCCCATGATCGTGCCGTCGTCGGTGCGGGCGGCGATCTCCAGCGCCTCGGGAATCGGCTCGGCCACGACCAGCGAGTGGTACCGGCCCGCCGTGAACGGCTGCGAGACGCCGCGGAAGACGCCGCGGCCGTCGTGATGGACCGACGACACCTTGCCGTGCATCAGTTCGGCCGCCCGGACCACCGTTCCACCGAAGGCCACGCCAATGCCCTGGTGCCCGAGACAGACGCCGAGCAGCGGCACCCGCGGCCCGAACCGCGTGATGACCGCCACGGTGACGCCGGCGTCCTCCGGGCGCCCCGGTCCCGGCGAGATCACGATCCGGTCTGGTCCGAGCGCCTCGATCTCGTCCAGGGTGATCGCGTCGTTGCGCCGCACGAGCGGCGCCGCTCCCAGCTCGCCCAGGTACTGGGCGAGGTTATAGGTGAACGAGTCGTAGTTGTCGATGATCAGGATCACAGTCCCGACTCGGCCATGGCGAGCGCCTGCAGGAGCGCCTTCGCCTTGTCGCGCGTTTCCTCGTATTCCGCTGCGGGGTTCGAATCCGAGACGATGCCGGCGCCTGCCTGCACCCGCGCGCGACCGTTGCGAATCGTGATGGTCCGGATCGCGATGCAGAAATCCAGGTTGCCGGCGAAGTCGATGTAGCCGACCGCGCCGGCGTAGATGTCGCGGCGGGTCGGCTCCAGCTGCGACAGGATCTCCATGGCGCGGATCTTCGGCGCGCCCGAGACCGTGCCGGCCGGAAAGCAGGCGACGAGGGCATCGAGGTGATCCCGATCGCCGGCGAGGCGCCCATCGACGGTCGAGACCAGGTGCATGACGTGCGAGTAGCGCTCCAGGGCCATGTACTGCGGCACGCGCACGGATCCGAACTCGCACACCCGCCCGAGGTCGTTGCGCCCGAGGTCCACGAGCATGACGTGCTCGGCGCGCTCCTTTTCGCTGCGCTTCAGCTCCTCGGCCATGCGCAGGTCATCCTCCTCGCTCGTGCCGCGCGGACGCGTCCCGGCGATCGGATGGGTTTCGACGTGCGGGCCTTCGACGCGCACGAGCATTTCTGGCGACGAGCCCACGATGGACAGCCCGCCGATGCGCATGAAGTACATGTACGGCGACGGGTTGACGTGTCGCAGGGCCCGGTAGACCGTGAACGGGTCGGCGCGGACGTCGGCCTCGAACCGCTGTGAGAGGACGGCCTGGTAGATGTCCCCCGCGGCGATGTGCTCCTTGATCGTCCGGACGCCCGACTCGAACTGCTCGCGGGGCATGTTCGAGACGAAGTCGGGGGCGCCGCCGGTTCCGGCGTCGGCGTGCGAAAGTCCCCGTTCGAGTTCGCGCTCGAGGAACTGGATCTTCGCGCAGGCGAACTGGTAGAGCGCCTGCAGATCGTCGTCGGCCGTCACCCGGGCGTTGGCGATGATCAGGATGCGGTGCTTGACGTGATCGAAGGCGAGGACCGTGTCGAACAGCATGAACGCGGCCTCGTCCTCCGCGCTCTCCGGCGCGGCGTTCCACGTTGCCCGCTGCCAGGTTGCCTCCAAGGCCGATTCGAAGACCGGCGAGGCGTCGTAGGCGAGGAAGCCGACCGCGCCGCCGGTGAACCGCGGCAATCCGGGCACGAAAGGCGACTGGAATTCGGCCATCAGCTTGCGAAGCGCCGGGACGAACGGCTCGTCGCTCGCGGTCGTGACGCCGGAGCGATCGACGATGGTGCGCCCTTGGCGCTGGCGCAGCACGAGGAAGGGGTCCTTTCCCAGGAAGGAGTACCGCGCCACCCGCTCGCCGCCTTCGACGCTCTCGAAGAGGAACGCGTAGTCGGAATGCTCCGCGATCTTCAGAAAGGCCGAAACCGGCGTGAGCAAGTCGGCGATGATCTCCTTCACGACCGGCACGAACGTGCCGCGCCGTGCCAGATCGACGAATTCCTCGAACGTCGTTTGTTTCACCGTTCTCCCCTGCTTTCAGCACCCGGTATCTCGTGACCCGCCGCGCGGGCGGCCGCGGCGCGCATCAGCCCGACGGGTGGCCGCTGACCCGTCCAGAGCTCGAACTGGCGCTCGGCCTGCGCCACGAGCATCTCGATCCCGCCGATCGCCAGACACCCGGCCTCCCTGGCGGCGCGCAGCAGCGGCGTGTGTTCCGGCAGGTACACCAGGTCGAACACGATCTCGCCGTCGAGGTCGAGCCGATCGACCTCGAGGCCCTCGGTTGCCGGCGTCGCGTTGACGAGCACGTCCCAACTGCCTGGCCGCGGCGGCCAGGTCCCCACGCGTCCATCGGCGAGCCTGGCGGTTTCGGCGGCCGCTTCCGGCCGTCGCGCCGACACGGTCACCGACGCGCCCTCGCTACCGAGCGCCACCACGACCGCCCGCGCCGCGCCGCCCGTGCCGAGCACCGTCGCGCGCGTGCCTTTCAGCGTCAGCCGGCCTGCCAGCGGCGCCAGAAATCCCGCGACGTCGGTGTTCGCGCCGAGCCAGCGTCCTTCCCGAACGACGAGGGTGTTGATCGCCCCGACGCGTCGCGCCAGGGGATCGGCCTCCTGCACCCTGGCGAGCAGATCGACCTTGAACGGCGCTGTAATGCTCGCCCCGTGCAGCCCGATCGCGCGCGCGAAGGTGACGAAGTCGTCGACGTCGGTTGCCTGGAGGGGGACGTAGACCGCGTTCAAACCCAGCGCCGCGA
The DNA here is from genome assembly GCA_963817635.1 of uncultured Acidobacteriota bacterium. GTDB lineage: Bacteria > Acidobacteriota > Vicinamibacteria > Vicinamibacterales > 2-12-FULL-66-21 > CAWFPR01. The sequence goes on from CAWFPR010000014.1 coordinate 243,227, forward strand.
ACGCGGCATTGTGCATGAGGGGCGAGAGCGAGTGCATCACGGGCGATCCGACGACGCCGAAGATGGCGGCGTCGCCCTTGATTCTCCGGAACCGGAACTCGCTCAGCAGCCGTTCGGCGGGGAGCTGGCCCGGCGCCACCCCGTCGCCGGCGTACGTCCATCGGTTGCCGAAACGCGCGGCGAGCACTCGCGAGGCGACGCCGGGATCCCCCATCGCCACCAGGACGTGCCCGTTCTCGTCGCCGGGGGCCGAGAAGTCCGGGCATTGCGAAATCGCGAGCAGCGGAACCATGTCCGACAGCCGGCGGGCTTCGATCGCGATCTTGACGATCTCGGCTCCCGTTGCGCGCATCTCGCGGGCCTGCTGAGCCAGGTCGGCCGGAACGGGTCCGTAGGCATGCATCGACACGACGACGCCCCGGCCGCCGCGGCGCTTCAGCAGGGCTGGCGCGAATGCCGCGCGGTGCTCGACATCGACGAACTCCGCACCGGCATCGAGGGCGGCCGCAAGAATCCGCTCGCGCTCCTCCTCGGTGCCCCGGAAGCCGCCTCCCTCCCATGCGGCCCGACAGGTGACGACCACAGGCCGCCGGCGGCCTTCGATCGCGCCGAGGGGATCGGGAGCAATCGACCGAATCGAGCCGCAATTCGACCAGATCCGCCTGGAGGGCCGCGGTATCGCGAGCCCGCCGGAGCGCCTCCATGGTCGGCGCCGTGACAGCGACACAAAGTTGCGGATCGCGCATCATGAAAATAGAAAAGCCTCCTCAGCGTTGGCTGAGAAGGCTTTCAGAATCCTCGTTCCCGCGGGTTGATGCGGTTAGCGGATTGCCCCCTCAGCGCGCACGTACCACCACCAATAAGAGGCCGAGGCCCCAAACGGGCGATACGACTGGCGCTGAAGGTGCAACGTCAAAACAGATGTGACAATAACAGAGCCGCCGGCAGGGTGTCAATTTCCCAGTCGATATTCTCTCGCGTTCTCCTTGACCCGCAAGCAGTTAGCTCTTATAAACAGATCATGACCCCGTCCATCCGCCACGTCCGTCCGTCTGCTTCAGTCGCGGCCTGCGCGGCGCTGGCCGTGGTTGTCCTGTGGTTTGCCCCCCTGCCGGCCACCACGAGGCTGATGCCCGTCGAGGAGGTGAAGCCGGGGATGACCGGCGTCGGACGGACGGTGTTCGAAGGCACGGAACTCCAGGAATTCACGGCTCATATCCTGGGGGTCCTCCGGAACGTACAGGGGCCGCGACGCAACCTGATTCTTGCCCGTCTCGAGGGTGGGCCGCTGGCCGATACGGGCGTCGCCGCCGGAATGAGCGGCAGTCCCGTCTACATCGACGGGCGCCTCGTCGGGGCCGTGTCGTACTCGATCGGCTCGTTCCCGAAGGAGGCCATCGCCGGGATCACGCCGATCGGCGAGATGATCGACGCGACCGAGATGTCCAGACGCACATCGACCCGCCAGGCACGCATCGCGCTGCCGATCACGCGCGACGGGCTGGCCGCCGCGCTCAGCGCGGCCTACGCGCGCGTAGCTCCATTCGCGGCGCGCCCGTCCGACGTGCAGGTGACCGGGATGACGGCGTCGTACGGGTCCCAGCTCGGCGCGATGCTGCGGCCGATCGCGACGCCGCTCGTAATGAGCGGATTCGAGCCCGGCACGCTCGACTTCCTGTCGGAGGCCTTCCGCGAGGCGGGGTTCCAGCCGGTGCTCGGCGGCGCCGGAGGCCAGGCGGCGGCCGAGGTCGCCAGGATGGCGGGGCCGCTGCGTGAGGGCGATGCCATAGGTGTGTCGCTCGTCGGCGGCGACCTCGAGATGGGGGCGACCGGCACCATCACGCACATCGACGGCGAACGGATCTACGCCTTCGGCCACCCGTTCTTCAGCCTGGGCCCGACCGAACTGCCGATGACGCGGGCCTACGTCTACGCAATGCTCCCGAGCCTCTCCTCGTCGTTCAAGATCTCGAGCATGGGTGAGGTCATCGGGACGATGCAGCAGGATCGGGCCACGGCAATCGCGGGAACGCTCGGCAAGGATCCGCGCGTGATTCCGATGAACGTCACCCTGCAATCGACGCGCGCCGACGGGGCGTCGGCGAATCGCAGTTTCAAGCTCTCCGTCGCCAACGATCAGGTCTTCACTCCCCTCATCGCCTACGTCGCGCTCGCCAACACGCTGACCGCCTACGAGCGGCAGTTCGGCGATGCCACGTTCGCGATCGCGAGCCGCGCCCACATCAAGGGGCACGACGACCTGACCCTCGAGGATGTCTTCACCGGGGAGAATGCCAGCATCACGGCGGCGACCGCCATCGCCGGACCCCTTACGATGCTGCTCGCCAACGATCTCGAACCGATCACGATCGACTCCATGGACGTCACGATTTCGACGAGCGAGACTGCCCGTACCGTGCGGATCGAGCGCGTCTGGCTCGACGAGGTCCGCCCGCGTGCGGGGCGCACCGTGCCGCTCAAGATTCTGACCCGCAGCTACCGCGGCGAAGAGACAATCTCGACGGTTCCCATCGCGATTCCCGCGAACGTGTCCGGCCCCCTGACGCTGCTCGTGACCGACGGCCGGCAGTTGAACGCAATCGAACAGCGCGACCTCCAGCGCTCGGTCCAGCCGCAGAGCGTCTCGCAGATGATTCGCGTGCTGAACGACACCCATCGCAGCAACCGCATCTACGTGCGCCTCCTGAGCGGGACGCCGGGCGCCGTCGTCAACGGCGAGGCGATGACGGCCCTGCCCCCCTCGGTGCTCGCCGTGCTGGAGTCCGGGAGCAACGGCGGAAGCTTCACGCCGATTCGCAGCGCGCCGGTCGGCGAATGGGATCTGCCGATGGACTCCGCGGTCACCGGGTCGCGCGTCCTGGCAATCGACGTCGAGGCACGCGCGCCCTCCGGCGGCGGCCGCTGAGCGGTGTCTTTGCCACGCCTTTCTGCTAACGTTCACCTCATGCGCAAATTTCTTGGTCACGGTCCGGGCCAGCGTCCGGCGGCGCCGTTCCGGTCTGTCTCGCGCGGCGATCGCCGTCGCCATTGCCGGCGCCTGCTGGGCCGGGGCTTCGGCTGCGGTGCCGACGTTCTGGACCGTATCGACACAACCCGACTTCCTCAAGGGCGACGTCGAGGATCTGTCGATCGACAGCGACGGCCGTCTGTTCCTGGGGCCCACGGCGTCGCTCGTCGCCGAAACCGCGGCGCCGTTTCTCTGGACCGTCACGGCTGGCCAGAACGGCGTGCTCTGGGCCGGGAGCGGCAACGAAGGCCAGGTCCTCAGGATCGCGGGCGACGGCAAAGTGACCACGTTCTTCGACGCCCCCGAGCTCGAGGTGCACGCGCTCGCCGCGGCTCCCCGCGGCGGCCTGTATGTCGGCACGTCGCCGGACGGGAAGATCTACCACGTGTCGGCCGATGGGTCGTCGACGACGCTGTTCGATCCCGAGGACCGGTACATCTGGGCACTGGCGGTCGACGCCGGCGGGAACGTGTTCGCCGCCACGGGCGACAAGGGAATCATCTACAAGATCACGCCTGACGGAAAGGGTGCGCCTTTCTACAAGACGAACGCCGGCAACGTCGTCTCGCTCGCCTTCGCCCCGAACGGCGATCTCGTGGCGGGAACCGAATCACCCGGGCGCGTTTTCCGCATCAATCCGGCCGGCAACGCCTTCGTGCTCCTCGATTCGCCGTTCCGCGAGATCCACGCCGTGCGGCTGGCCGCCGACGGAACGATCTACGCGGTCGCGGTCAACGGCGGCCAGGGCGGCGACAGCCGGGCGACCGACCAGCCGGCGCAGCCCGCGCAGGAAGCGGCCCGTCCTCCGGTTCCATCGGTATCGACCGAGATCACCACGATTTCCGTCGTGGACAGCGGCGTCACCGGCGCATCGACGCAGGCCCATCCCACGCGCCGTCAGGGCAGGGGCGCCATCTACCGCATCCGGCCCGACGGGTTGTGGGATGCGCTGTGGGACTCGGGCGACGACGCGCCGTACGATCTCGTGATCGAGCCGGACAACAGCCTGCTCGTCGGAACGGGCACGGAGGGGAAGATCTTCCGCGTCAGCGGCGAGCCGGCTCGCGCAACCCTCCTGGCTCGCGCGAGCGCCAAGCAGGTCACCGCCCTCCTGCGGGAGCCGACCGGACGCGTCGTCGGCGTGACCAGCAATCCCGGGAAGCTGTTCGCACTGTCGCCTGGCCCTGCGAAGCGCGGCGCCTACGATTCGGACGTACGCGACGCCGGCAACGTGGCCACGTGGGGTGTCATCCGGTGGCGCGCCGCGACCAACGGCGGCCGGGTGGAAGTATTCACCCGCAGCGGCAACACGGCGACCCCCGACGATACCTGGAGCCGATGGTCCAGTGCCTACACCGACGCCGGCGGCGAGCAGATCACGAGCCCGAACGCCCGCTACCTTCAGTGGCGGGTCGTCCTGACGACGGACACGACGAGCGGCCCCGTGCTGACATCGGTGACGACGTCCTACCTGCCCCGCAACGTCCGCCCGGAAGTCACCTCCATCACGGTGCACCCGGCCGGCACGGTGTTCCAGCGTCCGTTCTCGACCGGTGAGACCGAAATCGCCGGGTTCGAGGAGAACACATCGGACGGCCGGCCCGCGAGCCAGGCGGCGGCCGGCGCGCAGCAGGGCCCGGCGCCTGCCCTCGGCCGGCGCATCTACCAGAAGGGGCTCCAGACGTTCGTGTGGAAGGCCGAGGACGACAACGACGACAAGCTCCAGTACGACGTGCTCTACCGCCGCGAGGGCGAGACGACCTGGAAGCTGCTTCACAGCGGGCTGTGGGATCCGATTTTCGTGTGGGACACGACGTCGGTCCCGGACGGAACCTACCTCGTGAAAATCGCCGCGTCCGACGCGCCATCCAACGCGCCGGGCGCCGCCCTCGTCGGAGAGCTCGAGAGCGTCAGCTTCGATATCGACAACACGCCGCCCCGGATCGAGCTGCGCGCGCCGGTCCGCGTGGGCGGGCGGACGACGGTCGGTTTCGCCGTGGTGGATGCGCAGTCGCCCGTGCAGCGCGTGGAGTATTCTCTCGACGCGAGCCGCTGGCGGGTGGTCTATCCGAAGGACGGCATTCCGGATTCGAGGCGGGAGGAATTCGAGGTGACGCTCAGCGACGCGGAGGCGGGTCGCGCCGTGATCATCCGCGCAACCGACGTGATGAACAACGTCGCGACCGCCGTCGCCGAAATCACGCGCTAGGTGACATCTCTTGACGAATGCCACGCTGGGCCACGCTGGGCCACGCTGGCGCGCGGCCTCCTAGGATCGGCCCTTCGGTTTCACGGTCGTGTGGGCGACCAGCCACACGAGGTTCACCGCGACGGGCGTGTTGCCGTACTGCGCCGGCTCGAGGCGGCTGTCCGACAGCGCGTTGACGATGTCCATGACCTCGGAGCCGCCGTCGTGCTCGTCGTTCAGCAGTTCGAGGCCCGACACCCGCCCTTCCTTCGTCACGACCGCCGACATCGCCAGAATCAGGTCGCGCTCGTCGAGCAGCCGGTTCTGCAGCGTCGCGTAGACGACGCCGTTTTCCGGTACGCTCGGCACGCGGATATAGCGATCGAGCCGCGCCGGGTTCAGATCCGACCCCGAGGGAGCAGCCATCACCGTGATCATGGCTGCCAGCGAATCGCCGCGTTCAGGCGATGCGAAGTGCAGCATGCTCAACACGGTGGCGGCGCACATGAAGGTCGCCGCCGTCGAGGCCAGGGCAATCCAGACCAGGTGCAGATCGTCGAAGGCACGCGCCGTGCGCGCGGTCCACGACTCGTGGGCTTCGGCGCGCATCCGGCTGATCACACCCGGCTGGAGCCCGGTCCAGTCGTCTGCCGGGCCAGGCGCCGCGGCAAGCCGCAGCGCATCCCCGACCTCCTGAACGTCCGACAGGTCTCGGGCACACGGTGGGCAGTCGTGCAGGTGGCTCTCGACCGCGATTTGCTCCGGCACGGGCAATTCGCGATCGTAGAAGGCCTGGAGACGCCGCCGCACTGCCGCGCAGGTCAAGAGCGTCATACGTCCCTCAATTGGCCGCGCAGCGCTTCGCGCGCGCGGGCCAGCCGCGATTTCACCGTGCCAACGGCGATCCCCAGGGAAAACCCGATTTCCTCGTAGCTCAAGCCGTCGATTTCTCGCAGCACGATGGCCGTTTTCTGATCGAAAGGCAGCCGTTCAAGCGCCAGGCGCAGGCGTTCGGCGAGCTGCTTCTGCCCGAACAGCCGATCCGGCGCCTCCCGGTTGCCCGGGTCCGGAAGGTCCCCATGGTCGCGAACATGCTCGTCGAGCGACACCTGCAGCGCGCGGTGCCGTCGCCGCCACCATCGCTGGCGGTTTCGCGCCTGATTGACCACGATCCGATAAATCCACGTCCGGAGAGCGGACTGCCCACGGAACCCGTGAATTGTCCGGAAAATGCGCAGGAAGACCTCCTGCGACAGGTCGAGCGCCTCGTTGTGGTCGCCCAGCAGATTCAGCGAGAGCTGGTAGACCATCCGCTGATGCTCGGTGACCAGCTCGGCGCAGGCAACCTCGTCCCGGGCCGCGCAGCGCTCGATGAGCGCAGCTTCCCGTCCGTCGACATCAGCCCAGGTAATGGATGGAACTGGCTTCACGGTTAGACCTTGTGCCATCTTACCACCCCTGCCGTTGACCGGCTCTCCGTCCTGTGAGTTTAGAACCCATTGGCGCCCGGAGGTTCCCGTTCGACTAACATGGGCGATGTGAGACGCGCACTGGCCGCAGTGGTCCTGCTCGGCGTCGTCCTGGCGGCGGTGTACGGGTTCGTCGAAACCCGGCGCGAACGGAACTACCGGCTGCTCATCCAGCAGGGCGAAGCGGCGCTCGCGCGCGACGATACGTCCGCCGCGGCTGATGCCTTCTCCGGGGCCATCACGCTCAAGCCGGGCTCGATGCTCGGGTACCTCAAGCGAGGAGAAGTCTACCGGCGGCGCAACGAGTACCGACGCCGCCCTTCGGGACCTTCGTCATGCCTCGACGCTCAATCCCCTCGCGCCCCGGCCGCTCGAGCTCCGCGGCGACGTGCACTACGCCATGGGCCGGCTCGAGCGGACCGACGTGACCCTGGCGCTCGAGCGGTTCCGGCACGCCGCTGCGCTCTACCAGAGCTACGTCCGTCTCGACGACCGGTCGCCGCAGGTCCTGTACAAGCTCGCGCTCGCCGAGCAGGGCGCGGGGCAGCCGGCGCCGGCGGTCGACGCGCTGCGCAAGGCCGTCGCGCTCGACGACACGTTTGCCGAGGCCCATTACCTGCTCGGCGTGTGCCTGCGCGACCTGAACAGGCTCCCCGAGGCCCTCGCCGCGTTCGAGCGGGCCCGCGTGCTGGCGCCGGCGATGGTCAGCACGCGCGAATCGCTGGGCGAGATCTACGGGCAGATGGGAAAGACCCGCGAGCGGCTCGCCCAGCTCGAAGCGCTGTCGGTCCTCGATCCCGGCCCGTCGCGCGCGGTCGCGCTCGGACTCGCCTATCACCGGGCTGGCAACACGAACCGCGCGGTCCTGATTCTGAGCGAGGCAGCCGAGCGCTTTCCCGACCATCCGTACGCCTACGTCGCCCTCGGACGCGTGTGGCTCGAAACCGCCGAATCCACTCACGACCGGATCGCCCTCAGCAAGGCGCTGGGAGCGCTCCAGGAAGCCGTGGGGAGCGACGAAAGCAGCGAGGCCCAGATGCTGCTGGGGCGCGCCTTGCTGCTCTCGGGCGAGCACGAGCTGGCCGAGCGCATGCTTCAGAAGGCGACCGAGAAGTTCCCCGTCGATCCGATGGCGTTCTACTACTACGCGGACGTCAGCGCCCGACGCGGGCACCCCGACGTGGCGCGGCGCGCGCTGCTCGACTACGAGGCGCTCGAGGGTGACGACCTCGACGGCCGGCGGCGCGCGGCCCTCGGCATCAGGATCGCGGACCTGTCGCTCGAGGTCCCGGACGCCGCCGCGGCCGTCACCTGGTTCCGGCGTGCGGCAGCCCTGAACCCTCTCGATGCGTCACAGCTCGTGCATCTCGCCGATGCGCAGTCGAAAACGGGCGATGTTGACGGGGCGCGTGCCACGCTCGAACAGGCACTCGAGAAGGACCCCGCCAATGTCGCCGCCCGCCAGCTGCAGCGACGCATTCGATAGTCGGCGCTCGAGGCGCGGCCTTTCGACGTACCCCTCGCGGTCGAGCAGTGGTGCCGCCGTCGGGCGGGCGGTGCTCAGGACCCTTACGGCCCTTCGATGCGCAGGCGCCGCAGCATTTTTGCGAGCCCCTGGCGCGTGACGCCCATCGCCGCCGCGGCGCGGCCGCGCTGACCGTTCGCCGACGCGAGCGCCGCCCGGACGAATCGCCGTTCGAACTCCTCACGCGCCGCCTCGAACGAGGTCGCCGTTCGCGCCGCCATGCCGGCCAGATGGGCCGGCAGCGCCGAAGGCCCGACGCGCCCGCGGCGGGGGGCATGCACGGCAATCCACGCCACGACGTTCTGCAACTCGCGCACGTTGCCGGGCCAGTCGTAGCGCGCGAGCGCGGCCAGGGTGTCGGGCGCGAGGGTCGCCTGCGACCCGACCCGGCGGATGGCGTCCGACCAGAACCGCGTCGCCAGATGGGGAACATCCTCCGCTCGATCGCGCAGCGGCGGCACTTCCAGCCGGACAACATCGAGGCGGAACCGGAGGTCCGCGCGAAAACGGCCGGCCGGCACCTCGGCTTCGAGCCGCCGGTTCGTGGCCGCGACGATGCGGACGTCAACACGACGGGGGACGTTCTCCCCCACCCGCCTGACTTCGCCGTCCTGCAGGACACGGAGCAGCTTCGCCTGCGCCCGCGGAGACAGTTCACCGACTTCGTCGAGAAAGAGCGTGCCGCCATCGGCCTCCTCGAACAGCCCGGCCCGCTCGCCCACGGCTCCGGTGAACGCTCCGCGCGCGTGCCCGAAGAGTTCCGCTTCGAGCAGATCGTCCGATAGCGCTGCGCAGTTCACCGCGCAGAACCGCCGCTCGCGTCGCGGACCAAGGCGGTGGATGGCGCGTGCCACGAGCTCCTTGCCGCTGCCGCTCTCGCCCTGCACCAGCACCGGGAACGGCGCGCGCGCCGCGCGCGCGACGGCCTCCCGCAACTCGCGCATCGCGGCGGCGTCGCCAAGCAGATCTCCCGGTGCGGCGTCGGCCGGCTGGGCAGCGGCGCGATCCAGCAACCCGCGCACGCTCGGCGCCGCGGCCAGGGCGGCGGCGCGAAGCAGCGCCGCAATTCGTGCGGGATGGACGGGCGTGCCGGCCGCGAACCGGCACGTCAGCGCGGCCGCCAGGTCCCCGCCGTAACGGATCGGCTCGGCCGCCTGGCAAGGCTCCGCCGACGGGTCGGCCAGTACCCGGGTCTCCCCGGCCATGACGCGCAGCGCCGCGGTCGGCTCGCCCGGCCACGGCTTTCCGGCGAGCGCCAGCTGGCGCGAGTCGGGGGGACGGCCCACTACGAGAACACTCCGCGCGCCGCTCTGTCGCAGCAGCGACTCGCAGATTCTGCTCGACCGCCGTCTTGTCGTCGTCTGCGCTTTGCGCGATGAGGAGCATCGCCTCGAGTTCGCCCGTGCTCTCATTCCGGCCGGCCGCGCTCCGGCTGCGCAGCCGTTCGAGGTCCGCCTGAAGCAGCGGCGGCAGGCCGTGGGCCCGCGGCAGCCCGCGCGGAGCCGACCGCAGCAGTTCGACGCGCAGCAGCCGCACGCGCAGCGCGTCGACCGACAGGTGCGCCTGCCTGGCTTCACGCAGGGCAGCGTCGAGCGACGAGTGGGTCGCGTCGAGATCCCCGGCGGCGGCATGGCAGCGGGCCGCCACCTCGTGCGCGGCCAGCAGCGCCCTCGGATCCCGGCCGAGGCGCGCGGCGTCGAGCGCACGAGCCGCCGCGAGCATGGCCTCCGCGGTTGATCCGCGCGCCAGATGAATACTGGCCCGCACCGCCGCGAGTTGCGCGACGGGGGCGGTGCCGGCAGGCAGCTCCAAGAGGACGAGATCGGCTTCGTCGTGTCGCGCCTGACGGCAGAGGCAGTCGGCGAGCTTCGCGGCCGCCATCGCGTGGACGGCCGGCTCCTGCGCCCCGCGCGCGGCGGCTACGGCGCTGCGCAACGCGGCCTCGGCGTCGGCGAATCGTCGTTCGAGCAGGCGCGCCTCGCCGGTGCCGACCGTGGCGGAGATGCGGGCCGCGGTCGAGGTGGCAAGCTCGCGCGCGTCGGCGAAGACCTGTACCGCCCGCCCGGAAAGCCCGCGGTCGAGCGCCAGGCGGCCGAGCCGCAGCGCGCAGTCGGCGGCCTGGTCGCGCGCCCCTCGCGCGGCGAACACCCGCGACGCCCGGGAGAGGGCCCGCGCAGCAGCGGCATGCCGGCCCCTTCGCGCCAGGAGCTCGGCTCGCGCAGCGGTCCTGATCAGCACGTCGCTGATGCGGCCCGGCGACTGAGGCGGTCCTGCCCGGTCTGCGCCATAGGCCGGCGCGGTTTCTCTCGCCACCAAAATCGACGGGTGTGACTCGCCGGGCACCCGGCCCGCCAGCCGTGCCGCAAACAGGCCGGGCCGGCCTTCGGCCAGCCGCGCCGCATCGAAGATCGCATCAGGGGCCGGTCCGCACTCGTCGTCCACGTAGACCATCGCTGTCATGGCTGCCACTCCCATTCGATCCATCTGCAGAATCCGTCCGTCGCTCCGTGGGGTGAACTCGATCAGCAGGTGACGCCGCGAACTCGCCGCGCCGATACGCGCGAGGAAGCCCGCCACCACGCCGGAAGCCCGTCCATCGGCGAGAATGCACACGTGCCGCTCGAGCAGCAGGTCGGCGACGCGCGGCAGCGCCCCGAGAATCACCGCGGCGACCGGCACATATCCCTGGAGGCGCGCCGCGCGCGCGACGAACAGGCGCAGCGTGCGAAGCCCCGAGTGCGGCGGCCCTGCCACCACGACGCGCGTCACGCCTGCCGGCTGCGCCATGTCGAGTGTCTCGACCAGTGCGCCGTACGCTTCACGGCGCTGCAGCACGAGACCAAGTGGACGACTGCGCAGAGCGGGCCCCGCCATGACGGACCGCACGGCGAGCCCCGCGCCGGGCGGCGCGATCGCGATGTCGTGCGCGCGCAGGAAACGCGCGCCGTGCTCCCGGATGAGTGCGCGCGCCCGGCCGGGCGCGCGCACCGCTCCGTGCTGCGCGTACGCCTCGAAGCGCCGCTCGCCATCGATTGCGCCGAAGTCCAGCAGCGGGTTGAGCACGTCGTGGCGCAGGTTCGCCAGCGTCTCGCACCGCTGGCTCCAGATGAATTGATCTTCCCGGCACCCGGCCCGTTCGATGTGCAGCGACACGGCCGCGCCGGTCGCCACATCGATCCACTGATGGCCCGAAGCGAGAAAGCGGTCGGCGACGAGGCCGGTCATGGTGCGCCGTGCTGCAAGAGCGCATCCGCGCGGTTTCGCACGGAAAACCGCGCGCCGCGCGCCGGAACGGTGCAGAAAGTTCGTATACAATCGTGGGCAAATGGTGCGTTTTCTGACCGCCGGAGAGTCTCACGGGCGTGCGCTCGTCGTGATTCTCGAAGGCATTCCCGCCGGCCTTCCGCTCGACCTCGATGCGATCACCGCGGAGCTGCGGCGGCGGCAGGGCGGCTACGGCCGCGGACGGCGGATGGCGATCGAATCCGATCGCGCCGACATCGTCTCGGGCGTGCGGGCCGGCCAGACGATCGGCGGGCCGATCGCCATGCTGATCGAGAACAAGGACTGGCCGAACTGGCAGTTCACGATGCGGACGAGCGTCGAGGCCGCTCCCGACGCCGGCGGCGCGCATCGCGCCCCCGTCACCAGGCCCCGTCCGGGTCATGCGGATCTCGCCGGCGTCGCCAAGTACGGGCGCGACGACGTTCGTGACGTCCTCGAGCGTGCGAGCGCCCGCGAAACCGCCGCCCGGGTCGCTGCCGGCGCGGTGGCCCGCCAGCTGCTGCTGACGATTGGCCTCCGCCTGACCAGTCACGTGTGCTCGATCGGCGACGTGGGACTGCCCCATGACGCCAGCGTCCCATTCGGCCGCGCTGCTGCACTCGCAGCCGACGCGCCGCTTCGGTGCGTGGACCCGGACGTCGAGGAGCGGATGATCGCGGCGATCGACCGGGCGAGAGAGGCCGGCGACACCCTCGGCGGCGCCTTCGAGGTGATCGCGACCGGCGTGCCCATCGGCCTGGGCAGCTACGCGCAGTGGGATCGGAAGCTCGACGGCCGGCATCGCGCAGGCGCTGATGTCGATCCCCGCCATCAAGGCGGTGGGCGTTGGCCTCGGACCGCTCGCGGCGTCGCGGCCCGGCTCGCGGGTGCACGACGAAATCGTCCCGGACGGCGCGCGCCTCAGGGCGACCTCGCTGGCGCGTCCGACGAACAACGCCGGCGGACTCGAGGGCGGCGTCACCAACGGCGAGGACCTGCGCGTCTCCGCGTGGATGAAGCCGATCTCGACGCTCATGAAGCCGCTGCGTTCGGTCGATCTCGACGACCATGACCGAAGCGCCCGCCGCCATCGAACGCAGCGACGTCTGCGCGGTGCCGGCGGCGGCCGTCGTCGGCGAGGCGATGGTCGCGCTGGTGCTCGCCGATGCGGTCACGGAGAAGTTCGGCGGCGATTCCGTCGCCGACCTCGAGGCCGCCGCCGCCGCGTGGGACGCCAGCGTCAGGGCCCGGTTCGGCCGATGATCAGGCCCATTCTCCGTTACGGCGCACCGGCGCTCCACGCACCGGCCGCCCCGGTGACCTCGTTCGGTCCCGAGCTGCAGACGCTCATCGACGACATGATCGAAACGATGTACGCCGCGCCGGGCGTCGGGCTCGCGGCGCCGCAGATCGGCGTCGCGCTGCGAGTCTTCGTGGCGGACATCTCGGTCGGCCGCAACGCGTCGGACCTGGTCGTCATGGTGAACCCGGAATTCGTCGAGCGCGACGGCGTCCAGCTCGAGGAAGAGGGCTGCCTCAGCGTGCCGGGGTTCAACGCCACGGTGGTCCGGCCCGCGCGCGCCGTCCTGCGCGGCTTCGATCGCCACGGCCACGAGCGAAGCATCGAAGGCCGGGAGCTGCTGGCCCGCGCGTTCCAGCACGAGATGGACCATCTCGAGGGCACGGTGTTCGTCGATCGACTCCGCGGGATCAAGAAGGACCTCATCGTCCGGAAGATCCACAAACTGAAGCGGACCGGACGATGGTGACCGCACCGTCGCTGCGCATCGTCTTCTTCGGCACGCCGGAGTTCGCCGTGCCCACGCTCGCCGCGCTGATCAAGTCACGGCACGCCGTCGTGGCGGTCGTCTCGCAGCCGGATCGCCCGAAGGGGCGCGGGCACCGCCTGGCCGCGACGCCGACGAAGGCGATGGCGACGCTCTGCGGCATCCGCGTCATGCAGCCGGTCCGGCTGCGAGACGATGGCTTCCTCGACGACATCCGCGCGCTCCACGCCGATCTCGGCGTCGTCGCGGCGTACGGCCGCCTGCTTCCCGATGCGCTCCTCGAAATTCCGCGGCTGGGCATGATCAACGTACATGCGTCGCTGCTGCCGCGATACCGCGGCGCCGCGCCGGTGCATCGGGCGGTGATGGCCGGAGAGCCGGAAACCGGCGTCACCATCATGCGGGTCGTTCACGACCTCGACGCCGGCGCCATGATGGCCGTCGTGCGGCGCCCGATCGGTCCGGACGACACCAGCCCGGAGGTCGAGCGCGATCTCGCGGAGCGCGGCGCGGCGCTGCTCCTCGAGGTGGTCGATCAACTGGCCGCCGGGCAGGCGACCGAGACGCCGCAGGACGACGCCCTCGCGACCCATGCACCCAAGATCGTGAAGGCCGAAGGCAACGTGGACTGGCATCTGCCGGCGCGCGAGATCCACAACCGCGTCCGCGGACTCCAGCCGTGGCCACTCGTGTCGGTGCGCGCCGGCGGCGCGCGATACCTGCTGCACCGGACCGAGGTGCTGGACGACCCGACCGCCGCCGCGCCTGGCACGGTCGTGTCCGCGGCGGGCGATGTCCTGACGATCGCCGCCGGCGATCATCGCCTCCTGCGCGTCCTGCAGATCCAGCCGGAGGGGCGCCGCGCGATGGGTGTGCGGGAGTTCCTGTCCGGTCACGCCCTCGCGCCGGGCAGCCGCCTGGACGCGGCATGATCGCACCGGCCCGGATCGCGGCCTACGACGTGCTGCGCGCCGTCGGTGGCGGCCGCGCCGATCTCCCGACAGCTCTCGCCCGCGTGCGCACCGGGCTGGCAGACGAGCGCGATCGCGCCCTGGCCGGGGAGATTGCCACCGGTACGCTGCGGTGGCAGGGCGCGTACGACGCTGTCATCACCGCCGTTCGCGAAGCGGGCCCCGTCCAGGCTCGATCCCGAGGTGCTGGACATCCTGCGGCTGACGATCTTCCAGCTCCTCCACCTGGATCGCGTTCCAGCGTCAGCGGCCGTCAACGACGCCGTGCAGCTCGCGCGCAGGGCCGGCAAGACGAGCGCGTCTGGGCTCGTCAACGCCGTGCTTCGCCGGGTCAGCCGTGAACGGAAGCAGCTCCCGCTGCCCCGACGCCCCGAAGCCGGGGACGGGCTCGAAGCGGCGCGCGCGTACCTGTCGGTCGCGTTGTCTCATCCGGACGTGGCTCGTGGATCGCTGGCTGGCGCGGTACGGATTCGAGGCCACCGAAGCATGGACGCGCTTCGACAACGCGCCGGCGCCGCTGACGCTGCGCGCCATTACCTGGCGGACGCAGCCGGGACGCGCTGGCGGAGGCGCTGCGGGCGCACGGTGTCGAGACCGAGCCGGCCCGCTTCGCCCCTCACGGCCTGATCGTCCGCGCCGGCAACCCGCTGCTCACGCCGATTGCCGGCGACGGATGCTTCGTGATCCAGGACGAAGCGTCACAACTGGTCGGCGTGTTCGCCGGCGCGCATCCCGGGGAGCGCGTCCTCGATGCGTGCGCCTCCCCCGGCGGAAAGACGACGCAGCTCGCCGCCGAAGTCGGCCGGCGGCCTGGTCGTCGCGTCGGACCTGCGAGGCCGTCGCATCGACCTGCTGGCCCATACCGTCCGGACCACCGGGGCGGGCCGCGTACGGATCGTCCGCGCCGACGCGGCGGCAGGCCTTCCCTTCCCGGCCGTGTTCGACCTGGTGCTGCTCGACGCGCCATGCTCCGGCCTCGGCACGCTGCGTCGCGATCCGGACATCCGCTGGCGCCGCACGGAGGCCGACCTGCCGGCCCTGGCCGATGCGCAGCTCGCCATGCTGATGCAGGCGGCGTCGGCGGTGCGGCCGCGCGGACGGCTCGTCTATTCGACGTGCTCGAGCGAGCCGGAGGAAAACGAACTGGTGGTTGCACGCTTCCTCGAACGGCGGTCCGACTTTTCCCGCGCCGACCCCGGCACGCTTCCGGCGCTCCTCCAGCCGTTTCCTCGGGGAGGGCGGAGCGTTGCGGACATGGCCCTTCCGCGATCGCCTGGAGGCCTTCTTTGCCGCCATGCTGGTGAAAACTAAGGACTTGCAGTAACATTTTCCTTTTATGGCACTTACGACGCGCGTCTGGAGTGCGGGTAAGCTGCTCCTGCTCGGCAGCGCCCTGCTCCTCACCTACGTCCTCTTCGCGGCCGCGGCGATGCGCGTCGCGCTGAAGACGCGTGAAGTCGAAGTGCCGGCGCTCGCCGGGAAGACCGTCAACGAAGCGACCACCACGCTGGCCGACGTCGGGTTGAACCTGAAGGTCGAGGAAGGCCGGCGTGTCGATCCGAAGGTGCCGGCCGGTCAAATCCTGGCGCAGGAGCCCCAGGCGGGGATGCGGACACGCCGGCAGCGCAGCGTGAAGGTGTGGGTATCGTCGGGGCCGCGCGCGACGATCGTGCCGGCGCTCGTCGGTGAATCGGAGCGTACCGCCCAGCTCCGCGTGCAGGAAGACGGGCTCGACCTGGCCGACACCGCGGAGGTCCGATCGGCGGACTACCCCGCCGGCGCGATCATCGCCCAGACGCCGGGTCCGAAGAGCAACTCGGCGCGCGTCGCGCTGCTCGTGAATCGCGGGGAGGTCGGCGCCACCTACGTGATGCCGGACCTCATCGGCGTCAACGGCGATCGCGCCGCCGATCTGCTGCGCCGTCGCGGTTTTCGGGTCGCGATGGTGGGCGATCATCCGTATCCGGGCGTGCCTGGCGGGGTCGTCATCCGGCAGAATCCGCAGGCCGGATTTCAGATTGCGCCCGGGGAACCCATTTCGCTGGAGGTCAGTCGTTGAGCCGTCCACTGCTGATGGCACCGTCAATCCTGGCGGCGAACTTCGCCGAGCTGGGCGCGGAGATCGCCGCGGTCGAGCGCGGCGGGGCGGACCTGATTCACGTGGACGTGATGGACGGTCACTTCGTGCCCAACCTGAGCATGGGACCGCCCGTCGTCCGCTCGCTGAAGAAGGTGGCGACCGTTCCGCTCGACGTGCACCTGATGATCGAGGAACCGGATCGGTTCATCGAGGACTTCGTCCGGGCCGGGGCGGCCATGATTTCGGTCCACGTGGAGGTGTTGCCGCACCTGCACCGGACCATCCACCTGATCAAGAGCCTGGGGGCGCGGGCGGGTGCCGCGATCAACCCGTCCACGCCGGTTGTCGCGCTCGACGAAATCGCGCCCGATCTCGACCACGTCCTCGTGATGTCGGTGAACCCGGGATTCGGAGGGCAGACCTTCATCCCGCGCAGCGAGTCTAAGGTCAGGGCGATCCGGGCGCTGCTGGACCGGCATGGCAACGATGCGCCCATCGAGGTCGACGGCGGGATCGACCAGGACAACGCGGCGCGGATCGTCCGGGCTGGCGCCAGCATCCTGGTCGCCGGCCATTCGATCTTCGGCACCGGCGACCCGGCCAGGGCCACGCGCGAGCTGCGCGCGGCGGCCTCCGACCGCGGCGGCGCGTCAGATATGACGGTCGGCGATCGGCCGGTGTCGCGCGTCCGGGTCCGGTATGCCGAGACCGACAAGATGGGGGTCGTCTACTACGCGAACTACTTCGTCTGGTTCGAGGTGGCGCGCGCCGACGTGCTGCGGGCGCTCGGGTGGAGCTACCGGGAGATGGAAGAGGCCGGCGTCTCGCTGCCGGTGATCGAGGCGCACTGCCAGTATCACCGTTCGGCGAAATACGACGACGAGCTCGAAGTGAGGGCCGAAGGACGCATGTTGTCGCCAGTGCGGATGGAATTCACGTATCAGGTCGTGCGGCCTGAAGACACCATCACGGTGGCCTCGGGTCGGACCGTTCACGCCGCGCTGGATCGAACCGGAAAACCCTGCCGGCTTCCGGACCGCATCCGCCGGGTGTTCGCATGAAGGCGCTCGTCACCGGCGCGGCCGGCTTCATCGGTTCCACGCTCACGGGCGCGCTGCTCGATCGCGGCGCCGAGGTCGTCGGGCTCGACTGTTTCACCGACTACTACGCCCGCGCCATCAAGGAGCGCAATCTCGATCACTACCGGGCGCACCCGCGATTCCGGTTCGTGGAAGCCCGGATCCAGGATGCGGACCTGGTGGCGCTGCTCCAGGAAGTCACGCACGTGTTCCACCTGGCCGCGCAGGCCGGCGTGCGCAAGAGCTGGGGCCGCGACTTCCGGACCTACACGGACAACAACGTGGACGCCTCCCAGCAGCTGCTCGAGGCGTGCGTGGGACGGCCGATCGAGCGGTTCGTCTACGCGTCGAGCTCATCGCTTTACGGCGACAACGCGACGATTCCGATGCGGGAAGACGCGCTGCCGCAGCCCGTCTCGCCGTACGGCGTCACGAAGCTCGCGGCCGAGCAGCTGTGCTACCTGTACTGCGTGAATCACCAGGTCCCGACGACCGCACTCCGGTACTTCACGGTGTACGGGCCGCGGCAGCGTCCTGACATGGCATTCAACCGGTTCATCCGGGCGGCGATCGCGAACGAGCCGATCACGCTGTACGGCGACGGCGAACAGACGCGCGACTTCACGTTCGTGGGCGACGCCGTCGCGGCGACCATCGCGGCTGGCGACCGCGGCGTCGCCGGCCGCGCCTACAACATCGGCGGCGGGTCGCGTGTGTCGATGAACCAGGTCATCGACATCATCGGCCGATTGCATGGCCGTCCGCTTGGCGTCCGGCGGGAACCGGCGCAGAAGGGCGACATGCGCGACACCTACGCGGATACGACGCGTGCGCGCGCCGACCTCGGCTTCCTGCCGATGGTCTCGCTCGAAGAAGGGATTGAGGCGGAATATCGATGGCTTTCGACAACTCCGGCGCTCGCCTGATGGCGCCGCCGCTCGCTCGTTCGTTTGCGCGCGCGGCCGTCGCGCTGTTGCTCGTCGCCGCCGCGGCCTGCGCCTCGGGGCCCAAGAAGCCGCCCGTCGGCACGCTGGAGCCGGACAAATTCCTGTTCGAGCGCGGCACCGAAGCGCTCAACCAGAAACGGTGGCTGACGGCGCGCGAGTACTTCCGGCAGCTCGTGGACAGCTATCCGCAGAGCACGTTTCGCGCCGACGCGAAGCTGGGCATCGGCGATACCTACCTCGGTGAGGGCTCGCTCGAGTCCAACGTGCTCGCGATCAACGAGTTCCGTGAGTTCCTGTCCTATTACCCGACGCACAGCAGGGCGGACTACGCCCAGTACAAGCTCGGCATGGCGCACTTCTACCAGATGCACGGGCCCGAACGCGACCAGACCGAAACGCAGGAAGCCATCAGCGAGCTGACGACGTTCCTGGCCCGGTACTCGAACAGCGAACTCGTGCCCGAGGCCAGGAAGCACCTGCGCGAAGCGCACGATCGCCTGAGCGATTCCTCCTATCGCGTCGGGTTCTTCTACTTCCGCTCCAAGTGGTACCCGGGGGCGATCGATCGATTCGCCGACGTCCTCAAGCGCGACCCCGAATACTCGAATCGCGACGCGGTGTACTATTACCTCGCGCAGTCGCTGATGCGGGTCAACCGGCTGGCCGAGGCGCTCCCCTACCTCGACCGCCTCGTGAAGGAATTCGAGCAGAGCGAATACCTCGCGAAGGCGCAGAAGGACATCGCCGACCTGAAGGCCCAGCTGGACAAGAAGGCGAACAGCGACAAGTGAGGCCGCTCCCGCGCCCGGCAGGGCGGCGCCCGGCCTACACGACCCGACCGAGCACGTGGTTGAACCGGCGATAATAGTCCAGGGCGGACCCTACCGCGGTGATGACGGCGACCCAGAGGGCGATCCGGCCCAGCGCGAAGAACTCGTGCAGATGCTCCCGGCCCAGGATGAGCGCGAGAATCGCGACGACCTGCGACACCATCTTGAACTTGCCGAGCGGCGAGGCGGGGATGATGACCCCCCGCGCGTGCGCGATGCTGCGCAGGACCGTCACCGCGAACTCCCGGCCGAGAATCACCGCCACCATCCATGCCGGCGCGAGCTCCATCTGCACCAGCGAGACGAGCGCCGCGGTGATCAGCAGCTTGTCGGCCAGCGGGTCCATCAACTGCCCGAGCGTGGTGACCTGCTGGCGCCGCCGCGCCAGGTAGCCATCGAGCCAGTCGGTCAGCGACGCGATCCCGAAGATCGCCGCCCCCACGAGCTCCTTCGGGACGCCGAGAATCAGCCGACCCTCGAATTTCGTCAGCAGCACCACGACCAGGAGCGGGACGAGAAAAATGCGGCCAAGCGTCAGGGCATTCGGAAGATTCATCGGGCGCCAGCGGCATTGTAGCGTAGGCCGGGGTGTCCACCGCACGTCGGGTTTGTGCGACCCGTTGAGCGTGGCTTATGATGACTGATTGCTATGAAGGCCATCCTGCTCGCCGGAGGCAAGGGCACGCGCCTGCGCCCGCTGACCGTCCACACCCCGAAGCCGATCGTGCCGATTCTCGATCGCCCCTTCCTCTACTATCAGATCGACCTGCTGCGGCAAGTGCCGGAAATCGACGAGGTCATCCTGAGCCTCAACTACCAGCCCCGGCGGATCGAGGAGATTTTCGGGGAAGGTGAAGGCCTCGGCCTCCGGGTGCGCTACGTCGTGGAGCCGATGCCGCTCGGCACCGGCGGCGCCGTCCGGTATGCCGGCGACTCGCTGACCGAATCGGTCGTCGTCTTCAACGGCGACGTCCTCACGCAGGTGGATCTCGGTGCCGTGCTGCGGCTGCACCGCGAGCGCAAGGCCAAGGCCACCATCGTCCTGACCCCCGTCGAAAACCCGCGGGCCTACGGCCTCGTCGAGACCGACGCGCAGGGCAACATTCTCCGCTTCCTCGAAAAGCCGGGCGACGACGAGATCACGTGCAACACGATCAACGCCGGCATCTACGTGCTCGAACCGGACACCTTCGATCGCATCCCGAAGGATACCGCGTGGTCCATCGAACGCAGCTTCTTTCCGTCGCTCATCGACCGGCGGGAGACCTTCGTGGCGTACGTCTACGACGGCTACTGGATCGACATCGGGACGCCGGCCAAGTACCTGCAGGTTCACCGCGACATCATGGATGGCCGCTATTCGGCGCCGCCGTTCAACGGCGCGCCCGAGGCCGTGTCCTGGGTGTCGCCTGAGGCCAAGGTCGAAGCCGGCGCCGAACTGCACGCGCCGTGCTTCATCGACGAAGGCGCCGTGGTCAAGGCCGGCGCCCGGATCCTGCCGTACTCGGTCATCGGGCGGCAGACCCACGTCGAGGAACGCGCGGTCGTCGACGGATCGATCGTCTGGCCCAACGGCTGGATCGGCGCCGACGCCCTCGTCCGCGGTTCGATCCTCGGACGCAACTGCCACATCGGCCGCAGCGCGGCCGTCGAGTCGCCGGTCGTGCTGGGCGACAAGACCGTCATCACCGACTACAGCAAACTATGAGCATCAACCCGTCGATCTTCAAAGCCTATGACGTGCGGGGCCTCTACCCGTCCGAGATCAACGAGGACGCCGCGCGGCTGATCGGCCGCGGGTTCGTCAGCTATCTCCAGGCCAGGCGCATCGCCGTGTCGCGCGACATGCGCCTGTCGTCGCCGGCGGTCGCCGCCGCGTTCATCGACGGCGCCCGCGCGCAGGGCGCCGACGTGGTCGACTACGGCATGATGGGCACCGACATGATGTACTTCGCCGTCGCGCGCGACGGCCACGACGGCGGCGCGCAGATCACGGCGTCGCACAATCCGAAGGAGTACAACGGCATCAAGCTCGTGCGCCGGGAGGCGTTCCCGCTCAGCGGCGACGCCGGGATCGGCGACATCCGCGACATGATTGCGTCGGGCCAGCTCCCTCCGGAGGCGGCCACGCGCGGATCGCTCTCGACGATGGACGTGATCGACGACTACGTAAAGCACGTGATGTCGTTCATCGACCCGGCGGTCGTCAAGCCGTTCAACGTCGTGCTCGACGCCGGCAGCGGCATTGCCGGCATGGTCGCGCCGCGGCTGTTCGAGAAACTCCCCTGCCGCGTCACGGCGCTCTGCTTCGAGGTGGACGGCACGTTTCCGAACCACGAAGCCAATCCCCTCATCGAGGAAAACCGCCGCGACATCGTCGAGCGCGTGGTGGCGGACAAGGCGGACATCGGCATCGCGTGGGACGGGGACGCCGACCGCTGTTTCTTCATCGACGGGAACGGCGAGTTCATCGCCGGCGATTTCATCACCGCGCTGCTGTCGGAAGCCTTCCTGCTGAAGCACCCGGGGGCGAAGGTCGTGTACGACGTGCGCGCGAGCTACGCCGTGAAGGACATCGTGGCGAAGTACGGCGGGACGGCCCTGATGAACCGCGTCGGCCACGCCTTCTTCAAACGGCGGATGCGGGAGGAAGGGGCGATCTTCGGCGGCGAGGTCACGGGGCACTACTACTTCCGCGACAACTTCTTCGCCGACAACGGCTTCATCCCGGCGCTGCTCATCCTCGAGTTGATGTCGCGCAAGGGCCAGACGCTCGCGGAACTCCTCGCGCCGCTGCGCGAGAAGTACTTCATCTCGGGCGAGGTCAACACGCGCGTGTCCGACATGCACACCGTGCAGGCGAAGATCGACGGCCTGGCGGCGAAGTACACGGCCGGCCGGGTGTACTCGCTCGACGGTGTCTCGGCGGAATTCGACGACTGGCACTTCAACGTCCGGGCGTCGAACACCGAGCCCATGCTCCGGCTGAACCTCGAAGCGACGACGGCGCGCGAAATGGAGGAAAAGCGCGACGAAGTGCTGAGGTTCATCCGATCGTAGGCTGTGCTAAAATCGACCCCTGAGCGGGCTTAGCATAGTGGTAATGTCCTGGCTTCCCAAGCCAGTCAGACGGGTTCGATCCCCGTAGCCCGCTCCAACTTTCGCGCTCCCGTCATCACGCGAAATTACGTCCACCGTAGCGCTTTAGCGCGAAGGTAGACGTAATTTCTTGGCTTCGCCGCCTCCCGTGTGTCCAAAATCTCTCCAAACTTGTCGAGCGGTTCGAGCCCGGATTGTCGTCCGTCGAGCAACCGGATCGCGTCTTCCGTTGCCGCCGGGCTCAGGGGCACGTAGCGGCGCGTCGTTGACAGGTCCGCGTGGCCGGCCAGTTCCTGGATGGCCCGTGCAGGCGCCCCCTTCATCGCCAGGTGCGAACAGAACGATGACGCAGGATGCACTGGAAGCGAAGTGTCCAGGTTCATTACCATGTAACAGAGGCAGCCGATGTCTTTCGACATGTACGGCGACGTGATCGATGGCGCCGCTCCGTACGTCATGGTCTGGCGACCGGGACGATGGCCGGCCCGGGACCGGCTGCTGCCCGCCTGGTTCAGCCGCCTGCACGGCAAATCCCGGCCCCCGGTCAACTCGGTTGCGGTTGTGGCTATATTCTTCTTCGCGATGTCCGTGCACAGCCTCGTCGGCCCAGCCGAAGCGTTCCAGATCGTGTTCAACGCCGGGCGGCATCTTCCACGGGCTGACCCACGCGACGATGTTCGCGATCCCGCTGATCGGCCTCAGGAGCGTGATGCCGCGGCCGCCGCGCCGTGGCTCCAGGCCGCGGCGTGGTCTGGCCTCGTGATGACGCTGCTCATCCATTGTGCTGTCGATTGTTACTGTCATCCGGGTCACGAGCGTGGAGTCGTTCGCGCTCAAGATGTCTTCGGTGATCGTGCTGCTGGACCTGGTGGGGCCGGGAGTCCTGATTGCCGGCCGCCGCCGGTCCAAACTCGTTGCCAAACGGGAGCGTAACATGCCCAAGTCACTCGTCGTCGCCGCTCTTGCGTGCGCGCTCCTCGCCGGGTGCGCCCGACGTACCGACCACGCGCTGGCCGGCGATTGGGACGTGTATGTCGCGCTCAGCGCCCAGCCCAAGTTTGGCTTCGAGGGCTGGCGCCGGATGGGATTCGCGCACTTCGCCGGCACGGATGCGGGCAACGTCGGTTTCCTGAAGCGGCGTACCGGCCAGCCCATGCTGACCGTGAACCAGGTTGCCGTGAACGGCGACGACGTGGTGCTGACCCAGGACTCGCAGGTCGTGATGCGGGCGGCCTGGCAGGGTGACACGCTCGTGGGACTCCAGTACGTCCGCGGCGAGGTGATGGACCGCCGGTTCCGGCTGGTGCGCCGCAGCACGCCCGGCGTCGTCGAGCAGGACTACCAGGTCTGGAAGATGCCGGCGTCAGACGCCCGGTACGCGGTCACGGAAGACACCCTCGTGTTCATGCGCACGCGCGATGGCGCACGGCTGGCCACCTACATCGCGCAGCCGGTGGGGCCGGGGCCCTTCGGCGTGGTGCTGCAGCGCACGCCGTACCGCCGGATTCTCCACGAGGCCGGCATGTGGTGGGCGTCGCGTGGGTACATCTTCGTGGCGCAGAGCGTGCGAGGCCGCGAGGAGTCCAGCGGGGACGTCGCCGAGTTCGGCGACTACAGCACCGACATCAACGACGGCTACGACGCGGTGGAGTGGGCGGCGCGGCTGCCGCACGCCAACGGCAAGGTCGGCATGATCGGCCATTCCGACGAGGGACGGTTGGTGTGGTTCGCCGCGGTCAGCAATCCGCCGCATCTGGCGGCCATCGCTCCCACGGCGGCCACTGCCGATCCGTGGATGATCGTCCCGTACGCCGCGATGGCGTTCGGGCCCATCAACGTGGACTGGGCGTGCCTGATGCGGAACCGCACCATGGACACGCACACCGCTGACCTGGACATCGGGGAAGCGATCACGCATCTGCCGCTGGTCACGCTGCCGCAGCGGCTGGGTTGCGGCGATGTGCCGCTGTGGGACCGCTGGATCGCGCATCCCACGCTCGACGCCTACTGGCGTCAGCACGCGGCCACCACCTACATCGAGAACGTGAAGGCGCCGGTCCTGTCCATGGCCGGGTGGCACGACGATTCGCGCGGGCCGACTGACTACACCGATGCGCTGCTCAAGGTGCCCGACCATCCCAACTGGCACCTCGTGATGGGCGTGGGCGCACACAAGGGCGTGGATTACGTGGCCGGCGATTTCGGCCCCGACGCGCGTTATGCGTATCGCGACCTCCAGCTGCGCTGGTTCGACCACTACCTGCTCGGCAGGAACAACGGTGTGGACACGCTGCCGCACCTCGACATCTTCGTCCAGGGCGACAACACGTGGCGCACCGAGAACGAGTGGCCGCTCGCCAGACAGGTGTTGACGAGCTGGTATGTGTCGTCCGGCGGCCACGCGCAGACCAGCAGCGGCGACGGCGTCCTCGACACTGTGGCGCCCACCGGCGTGGCGACCGACACGTTTACGTACGATCCTGGTGACCCGACGCCGTATCTCATCGACTCGCGCGAGCTGGAAGAGTCGCTCAACGAGGACTACACCGAACTCAACGCGACCCGCCAGGACGCGTTGGTGTTCACCTCGAAGCCGCTCACCCGGCCCATCGAGATCACAGGTGAGATGTCGGCCGTGCTGTGGGCGGCGAGCGATGCACGGGACACCGACTGGACCATCATGCTGCTCGATGTGTGGCCCGACGGCCATGCCGAACGGGTGCAAGACGGGCTGGTGCGGGCGCGCTTCCGCCAGGGCATGGACAAGGAGGTGCCGCTCGTCCCCGGGCAGATCAATCGCTACGATGTCGACCTGTGGTTCACGTCGAAGGTGTTCGAGCCGGGGCACCGGCTCCGGGTGAGTATCGCCTCGGCGCTGTTCCCGAAGTACGACCGGAACCTCAACACCGGCGGCAACAACGAACGCGATACGACGTGGGTGGTGGCGCACCAGACGTTGTACCACGACGCGGCGCACCCGACGCACGTGGTGCTGCCGGTCATTCCGCGGTAATCGTGTCCGATGACGGCCCTCGCCGTTTATGGCATGAATCGGTCGGTGGGCCACGCTGCCACTCGCGTCGTCCACGTTGATAGGCGCAGCAGATTCGGCCGGCGGGTTCACCCAACTTCGTCCTCGAATCGCGCGGCGTCTTCACCGAGCCGGCGTGCTTTACTCGCGATAAACTGATTAATCGGTTTCGATCCCCGTAGCCCGCTCCAGCCTTCGCTCGCGCAATCCGTGAGCGAGCTTCGGCTCGGCGAGCCAGCTTCCTCGATCTCCACGCGAACCTCGTCTCACACGTCAATCGACCACCCGCGCGGTTCGATGCGCAAGGACACTGCGTAAATTACTGCCGTTGAACAGGTCCGTACCTCCACAGAGTCCGTCTAAGACGCCACGGCCGACAGGCGGCCCGTTCACGAGTCCAAGGACGATTCGCTCGGAGACAGGAGTCGCATGGAGCGTCATCGGATCGCCGCCATCTGCGCCGCCTCGGTGCTCGCCGTGGGGATCGCATTCACGACGCATGAAGCCGCGCACGCGGTTGCCGGCTGGATGGCCGGCGGCTCGCCGGCGTTGCTGACCGCGACGGAGGTCAAGGGCAACTTCGACGCCCTCTCCCCGTCCGGATTCGTGGCCCTTGGCTCCGCTGGGTTTGTCGTCAATCTGCTGCTCTGCGGCCTGGGATGGTGGGGTCTGGCTCGCAAGTCGGTCACCCCCGACTTTCGGCTCGCCGCCTGGTTCTTCTTCGCCGTGAACGGGATGCTGGTGAGCACCGCGACAATCCTTGAGCCCGCCCTCGGCTGGGGCGACTGGATGACGATTCTCAGGCACCTGCCGGCGGCGGCGTTTCTCCGTGGTCTGTTCGCGGTGCTCGGCGTCGCGGGCACGTTGCTGGTTGCGCGGCGCTCGGCGGACGCACTCGCAACGCTCGTTCGTCCGGGCGATCCTCGAACGCGCGTCGCGGAAGCCCGCCGCATCGTGCTGGTCGGAGCCGCCGCGGCCGCCGTGCTGGTTCTCGGCGGCAGCGTGGCCAATCCTGTGGGAACGACGCGCGGAATTCTCCTCGGCCTGGGGGCGGGGGTGGGCTCCTTCCTGCCGTTGATGGCAGCGCCCGCATGGTTCGGAGGGTCCCATCGACCGACGCCGCCAAGCCGGCAATGGGTCGATGGCCCTGGCTGCTCGCGGCAGGCGTGGTCACGGCCGTCATGTGGTTCGTCGTCGGGCCGGGTATCGTCTTGTAGGGCCGTGTTGCAGGGCCGTGCCCGAAGCCCGCCCGACCGCTGGTGATCCACGCTGACGTGGCGGCGGAGCAGGCAAAGGCGGGTGCTATTTCAGCATGGGCGCGGCAATCACGCCGACGTCCTCGTGGCCGTGCCCTTCGGCGATGGCGGCGTCCATCCGGGCCGCGACCCCCGGGAGGACGGCCAGCGGGCATCCGGCGGCGGTCTCGAGCATGAGCCGCATGTCCTTGCGTGCCATGGTCAGCTCGAAGCTCGCGGTGAAGTCCCCGGAGACCATCTTGCTCCCGCGCGCGGCCAGCATATTGCCGATGGGGAACGTCTCGAACAGCTTGACCGCGTCCGCCGGCGCGACATCGGCTCCCCGGGCGATCGCCATGACGTCCGCCACTCCCCCGGCAAGCACGAAGAGCATCGAGTTGCCGAACAGCTTGTAGGCGGCAGCCAGATCCGGACGCTCTCCGAGATATCGGACCTGGCCGGTCATTTCGTCCAGCGCAGGTTTGACGGCTTCGAAGTCCGCGGCCGCGCCAGACACCAGCATCATGCCCACGCCGTCGCGGGCCATCTGCGGCGACATGAACACCGGGGCGTGAACCATGTGCATGCCCTGCGCGGCCCGGCGCGGCAGCCGCTCCCGCGTTCGGGCGGGCAGCGTCGTGGTGTGATCCAGGACGATCGCGCCAGGCTCGAGGTGCCCCTGGACCCGATCGAGGATGGCCTCGACCACCTCGTCGTCGGGCAGGACCAGGTGGATGCGTTCGGCCCCCACCACGGCCGCTTCAGGTGTCGCGGCGACTGTGGCCCCGAGCGGTTCCAGCCTGCGCGCCTTCGATTCCGTCCTGTTCCAGACGGTCACCGCGTGACCGCGACCGAGCAGCCGCTCGACTATGCCGGAGCCCAGCAGGCCTGTCCCAAGAACTGCGATATGCGCCATGAGCGAATTGTAGCGCAACGACGCGCATGGGCAGCACGGCGAAACACGGGCCACCATCGCACGTTACAATCGAGCCATGGGGGCATCGTCACAGGACGTCGATCGAGCGCGCGCCTTCTACACACGGATCAGCCGTGTCTACGACCGTCTCGCCGACGCAGACGAACGCACCGCGCGCGAGGCGGGCCTTCGCCTGCTGGACGCTCAGCCAGGCGAGCAGGTGCTCGAAATCGGCTACGGGACGGGGCACGCGCTCGCCAGCCTCGCGGAGGCAGTGGGGCCGCAGGGGCACGTGTTCGGGGTCGACGTCTCGGATGGCATGCGGCGGGTCGCCGAGCAGCGCCTGCGGGCCTCCGGCCTCGAGGAGCGCTGCAGCCTCGCGGTCGCCGCGATTCCCCCGCTGCCGTGGCCGGATCGGCAGTTCGACTGCGCATTCCTGTCCTTCACACTGGAACTGTTCCCCGCCGACACCATTCCGCTCGTGCTGTCCGACACACGCCGGACGCTGAAACCGACCGGCCGTCTGTGTGTCGTGTCGATGCGCGCGCTCACGACAGGCGAAGAGGAGACATTCGCGGAGCGCGCCTACAAGTGGATGCACCGTCATTTCCCTCACCTCGTGGACTGCGCGCCGATCGACCTGCCGGCCTTGCTCAGAGAGAATGGCTTTTCGGTCGAATGCGAGCAGCGCCTGTCGATCTGGAGCATGCCGGTTTCCGTCTGCCTCGCGCGTGCGCCCACCTCCTGAGGACGCGGCCTGCCGTTCCGGCCCTTGCGGACCGACACTTGCATGACGCATGGTGTGCGAACAGCGACCACGCGAGCGCATGGCTGGCACCTGACGCCGCTCGGCCTGCGGGTGCGGACCCACGCGGCCGCCGCCGCGCGGGCCGTGCTGCTCGTCGCCTTCGCGGCCCTGCTTCTCCGTGTCCTGATCGTGGTCGTCCCTTTCGTGCTCGACGCCGTCGAGGGATCGCGCATCCGTCCTCCCGTTCCGCCGGTGTCGCCGAACGTCCTCGTCAGCCTGACCGACATGACACCTGTCAGGCTGACCACCACCCTCGCGTGGAAGCAACTGCCGATGACCACGATCGCCGATCGCGTATTGCACGACCAGTCGCTCTGGCGTGAGATGTTCATCCGCGACTGGGATACGGTGCCACTGGCACTCCGCGAGCGGGGGCTGTCGTCGATGCTCCACGCGTACCGGCGCGCGCTGTCCGGCCCCGCGGCATGGCGCACCATGAGCGTGGCAGACTGGGATCTCATTCCGCAGCCGGTTCGCGCCATCGCCTATCTGCGGATGACGTCGTACTGGGCGGTTCATGAGCAGGTCGGCGCGGCGTTCGGTCTCGAGCCCCGGCGGGTCGCCCAGACGATCGGGGCAATCGTCATGGCGGAATCCTGGTTCGAGCACCGCGCGGTGAACGAAAATGTCTGGGGCAATCGCGATCTCGGGCTGGCGCAGTGCTCAGACTACTGCCGCGACGAGCTGCTCGCGATGGCGTCCCGCGGCGATATCGCGTTCACGCCCTCGGAGGCGGACTATTTCAATCCGTTCATCGCGACCCGGATCGCCACGGTGTGGTTCGCGCGCGAACTCGGCCGCGCCGGCGGCGACGTGGACCTTGCGATTCGCGCGTATCACCGCGGTATCGATCACGCGCTCGACGAACAGGGCGACGCCTACCTGGAGCGGGTGCTCGCCGAGCGCCGGCGTTACGTCCGTGCAGTTCAGGCGCCGCCCGCCTGGGCCTATCTCGTGCGCATCGCCGGCGAATCGGAGTAGATTGCAGAAGGAACCGTTCGTGCCATGCGCGCGCTGATAGTCGAAGACGATGCGACGATTGCGGAATTCGTGGCGAAGGGGCTGCGCGAGGCCGGCTTCGTCATCGACTGGGCCGCCGACGGCGAGGCGGGTCTCGAGCTGGCCACCCAGGCGCCGTACGATGTCGCCATCGTCGACGTCATGCTCCCGAAACTCGACGGCCTGTCGTTGATCAGGGCGATACGCCAGCGCCGCGTCTCCACGCCGGTGCTGATCCTGAGCGCGCGCCACACGGTGGACGATCGGGTGCGCGGCCTCGAGAGCGGCGGCGACGACTACCTCACCAAGCCGTTCGCGTTCGCCGAACTGGTTGCGCGCGTGCAGGCCCTCATCCGCCGCTCGACCGGCTCACCGGCGGCCACCGAGCTGACGGTGGGAGAACTGGCGCTGGACCTGATGACGCGGCGCGCCTCGCGCGGGGGGCAGGAACTCGAACCCCTGCGGGCGCGGGAGTTCGCGCTCCTCGAGTACCTGATGCGCAACGCCGGGCGCGTCGTCTCGAAGACCATGATTCTCTCGCACGTGTGGGACTACAGCTTCGATCCGAGAACCAACGTCGTCGACGTCCTCGTGCACCGTTTGCGCGAGAAGATCGACAAGGGCTTCGAGCGCAAGATGCTCCAGACGGTCCGGGGAATTGGCTATGTCCTCGCGGTGGACTGAGCGGCTGCGGCACGCGCTCTCGTTTCGTCTCGCCCTCTGGTACGCCATCGTCTTCGTCGCGAGCTCGACCGCGCTCATCGCCCTCACCTACATCCTGCTGGCCGCCTCCCTCCGCCGCTACGATCGCGAGATGATCCAGGGCACCCTCGTGCAGTACGCCAGCGCCTACGCGCGCGGCGGCGCCGAAGCGCTCGATCGGGAGATTCGCGCGTCGCGCGTGGGTGCCGCGCCGGGCCCGTTCTTCGTCCGCACGATTGGCGCCGAACGCGACGTCATCTTTCTCAGCATCCCGGAAGCGTGGCGGCGCTTCGATTTGTCCAGGCTCGCCACGCCGCCGCTGAGCGGCGAACAGGGCTGGGCGACGCTCTCGACCGGCGACGGCGGCGATGTACTCGAGGTCGCGTCCCTCCGCTTCCCCGACGGCACGTCTTCCAGGTCGGCCGCAGCACCGAACGGCGCGAGGAGGTGCTCGCGCAGTTCCGTCGGGTCCTGCTCCTCGATTTCGTGTCCATCATTCTCATCGGTCTGGCCGGCGGCGCCGTGCTGACGGCGTCGGCGCTGCGACCGGTACGGACACTCGCCGAGACCGTGCGCGGCATCATGCGGACCGGCCGCACGGATTGCCGCGTCCCCGCGCCCGACACCGGCGACGCGTTCGGCGAGCTGAGCGTCCTCGTCAACGCGATGCTCGACCGCATCGACGCGGTGCTGGCCGGCATGCGGGGCGCGCTCGACAACGTGGCGCACGATCTCCGCACGCCGATGACCCGGCTGCGCGGCATGGCCGAGGGCGCGCTCGCGTCGGAGGACCCCGCGGTGCTGCGCGATGCGCTCGGCGCCTGCCTCGAGGAGTCCGACCGCGTCATCGAGATGCTGAGCACACTGATGGACATCTCCGAGGCCGAGACGGGGACGATGGCACTCCGCCGGGAGCCGGTGGACCTGGGCGAACTCGTCCGGCAGACGGTGGACTTGTACGAGGACCTCGCCGAGGACAAGCACCTGACGATGACCGCCGCGGCCGACGAAGGACTCGTGGTGCCGGTCGATCGCAACCGGATGCGGCAGGTGCTCGCCAACCTCGTCGACAACGCCGTGAAGTACACGCCCGCCGACGGAGAGATTCACATTGCGGCCCGTCGCGACGGCCCCGGCGCCCTCATCTCGGTGTCCGACACCGGAACGGGCATTCCCGCCGACGAGCTGCCTCGCATCTGGGAACGGCTCTACCGCGGCGACAAGAGCCGATCCGAGCGGGGTCTCGGGCTCGGCCTGACGCTCGTCAAAGCCATCATCGAGGCTCACGGCGGCACGGTCGCTGTCGACTCGGCCCCCGGCCAGGGCGCCCGCTTCGACCTGCGGCTGCCGAGCTGACCCCAAACCTTTCACGGCTGTAATGAAGCTGTAAGGAACGGGTAATCCCTGATTCGTATCCTCTTGCAGGGACGAAAACCCAGGCAACAGGAGATGACCATGGATTACAGAGAAACGAGCGCGACACCCCGGCGACGGGCGCGGCGCGCGGGCGTGGGCGTGGCGGCAGGCGCGCTCCTGCTCATCGGGTCGGTCGCCGGATGGACCGCGGCCGAGAACGGTTTCGGCAACGCGGCGGCGGCGTCATCGGCCCGCGTCGTGTCGACCGCCCCGTCAACCGCTACGGACCGGACGATTGGCGCATCGAAGGACTCCTACGCCGGCGTTGTCGAGCAGGTGTCCCCCGCCGTCGTGACCATCCGTTCGGAGCGGCAGACCAGGCGCATCAGCCAGCAAATGCCGGACGATCCCCTCTTCCGCCAGTTCTTCGGTGAACGCTTCGGCCAGCGTGAGATGCCCAGCCAGCGTGAAGGCGCGCTCGGGTCTGGCGTCGTCGTGCGGCCGGACGGCTACATCCTGACCAACAACCACGTCGTGGACGGCGCCGAGCAGGTGACCGTCGAACTCACCGACGGGCGGACCCTGAAAGCCAAAATCGTCGGCGCGGACACCGCGACCGACCTCGCCGTGCTGAAGATCGACGGCAACAACCTCCAGACGCTCTCGCTCGGCGACTCCGACGCCGTCCGCGTCGGCGATGTCGTGCTCGCGGTCGGCAACCCGCTGGGTGTGGGCCAGACCGTGACGATGGGCATCGTGAGCGCCAAGGGGCGCGCCACGCCGGACGCGGGCGAAGGCTACGAGGACTTCATCCAGACCGATGCGCCGATCAACCAGGGCAATTCGGCGGCGCGCTGGTCAGCGCGGCGGTGAACTCATCGGCATCAACTCGCAAATCTTTTCGCCGACCCCACCGGCGGCAACATCGGCATCGGCTTTGCGATTCCGTCGAACATGGCGCGCAACGTCATGACGCAGCTCATTGATCACGGGTCAGGACGCCGCGGCATGATTGGCGTCACGATTCAGCCGGTGACGGCCGACATCGCGCGGAGCCTCGGGCTGAGCGACGTCCGCGGAGCCCTCGTGAACAGCGTCAACGCGGGCGGCCCGGCCGACGCGGCCGGCATTCGTCAGGGAGACGTGATCACGGCGCTCAACGGCGAAACCGTCAAGGACAGCAACGCGCTGCGCAACGAAGTGTCGCAGATGATGCCGGGCACCGAGACGAAGCTGACGCTGCTGCGCGACGGCAAGGAAGAGACCGTGACCGTGCAGCTCGCCGAACTGAAGCAGCAGGCGGCGGCGGACGACGAAGGTGGCCAGCAGAACAACGATTCCAGCGGGTTCGGCATGAGCGTGACGCCGCTGACGCCGAACTGGCCAGTCAGCTTGGCGTCAAGACTCGCACGGGAGTGGTCATTGAAGACCTGCAGCCCGGCGGACGCGCCGCTGAAGCGGGATTGCGCAACGGCGACGTGATTGCCAAGGTGGACGGCCAGGCGGTCGCCAGCGCCGACGCGCTGCGCTCGGCCCTCACGACCGGCAGCCGGCCGGCCCTGGTGCTCGTGCATCGCGGCGCGACCGCTTCTTCCTGACACTCGGCCGCGCGGCAAAGTAGGATAGAAGGAGGACGGAGAAGCAGACTGCGAATCGAAGAGTACGGCCTCATCGGTGACACCCAGACTGCAGCCCTCGTCGGGGGAACGGTTCGATCGACTGGCTGTGCATGCCACGCTTCGATTCGCCCGCCTGCTTCTCCGCCCTCCTGGGCGACGCCAGACATGGCCGCTGGCTGCTCGCGCCGCGCCGAGGGGACCGACCCGCCGGCGCTATCGCGGCCGTTCGCTGGTGCTCGAAACCGAATTCACCACCCGACGGCGACGTCCGCGTCGTGGACTGCATGCCGCCGCGGACCACCGAGCCCGACTCGTGCGGATGGTCGAAGGCGTGAGCGGCGAGGTGCCGATGCGGATGGAGCTGGTTATCCGGTTCGACTACGGCTCGATCGTGCCGTGGGTGCGCAACACCGACGGCGCCTCCGGGCGATCGCCGGCCCCGACGCGCTGCACTCTGCACGCCGGTTCAGACCGAGGGCGAGGGCCTGACGACCGCCGAGTTCACCGTCTGCGAGGGCGAGCGGGTGCCGTTCGTGCTGGCCTGGCACCCGTCGCACGAGACGCTCACGCCCATCGGCGTGCACGTGCCGTCGAAGACACGGCGCATGGTGGGAGAGCTGGTGCCGCCGATGCACCTATCACGGCGAATGGCGCGAGCAGGTGCTGCGTTCGCTGATCACGCTCAAGGCCCTCACTTCGCCCCACGGGCGGCATCGTCGCGGCGCCGACGACGTCGCTGCCCGAGCAGATCGGCGGCGTGCGCAACTGGGACTACCGCTACTGCTGGGTGCGTGACGCGACGTTTACGCTGTATGCGCTGCTGGTCGGCGGCTTCAGGACGAGGCATCGCCTGGCGTGAGTGGCTGATGCGTGCGGCGGCCGGCGATCCCGCAGACTGAAGATCATGTACGGTCTGGCCGGCGAGCGGCGGCTGACCGAGCTGGAACTGCCGTGGCTGCCCGGCTACGAGAACTCCTGGCCGGTGCGGACGGGCAACGCGGCCCAGAACCAGCTCCAGCTCGATATCTTCGGCGAAGTGATGG
>CAWFPR010000015.1:0-394171 GCA_963817635.1 uncultured Acidobacteriota bacterium
GCAGCCGTGCCGCCCCGCGCTTCGTCGCAGTTACACGGCCGTTGGCGGCAGCGTGACGTAGCTGCCCCCGACGTAGCTGTAGATGCAGCGGCCGGAGTCGATGAGCTGCCGGATCGCCAGCTTGCAGGCGGCCTTGTCGCACGCCTCCGCACCGAACTTCTCCACCATGGCCTTGGTCAGGTCCATGGGCTTCAGGTTCTTCTTGCCGTAACTCGCGGTCACCAGCGCCAACATCGCGTCGGCAACCTGATCGACCGTAGGCGCTGTGCTCATGCTGCCCTCCGCCATCACGACCTCGTCTGGGCGGAGCGCTTGAAGGTCTCGCCCGCGTGGCTGAAGTCGTCGATGTGATACTTCGTGAACGGAATGCCGGTGAGGCGGAAGAAGCGCGGCCATCCGATTCGCTCAATCCACTCGCCCAGCCGCTCGTGCGTGCGCCCGTGCTCGGCGTACACGTTGACGATGTTCGTCACGGCGTCCACGACCTCCGGCCACCGCGGCGCGTTGTTCGGAAGGAACGGAATCGCCAGCTTCGAGAACATCGGCTCGTGGCGGGCGTTGGACACCTTGCCGCCGACCCAGATGGAGATCCCGTCGGTCGTCGGGCTGTTGATCTTCATGGCGGGACAGACGGTGTAGCAGTTGCCGCAATACATGCACTGCTCGTCCTCGACCGAGACCGACGCCTTGCCGTCAACCGTCGCGGGACGGATCGCGCCCGTGGGGCACGACGAGACGAGCGTCGGCACCTCGCAGATGCGCGGCAGATCCGAATGATCGATGCGAGGCGGCCGCGTGTGGACGCCGAGCACCGCGATGTCGGAGCAGTGCACCGCGCCGCACATGTTGAGGCAGCAGGCGAAGGCTACCCGCAGCTTCGCGGGCAGATCCATCGAGACGAAACGCGGATAGAGCGCGTCCATCAGGGACTTGACGACGCCGGAGGCGTCGGAGGCCGCCGAGTGGCAGTGCACCCAGCCCTGCGTATGCACGATCGAGGAGATCGAATTGCCCGTGCCGCCGACGGGGTAGCCGAGCGCGGTCAGTTCCGCCTTCAGCGGCTGGACCTTCGCCTGGTCGACCAACAGGAACTCGACGTTGTTGCGGCTCGTGAACCGCAGGAAGCCGTCGCAGTACTTGTCGGCCAGGTCGGCGAACAGGCGCAGCGTCTGGATGCTGAGCAGCCGCGGCGTCGCGGCGCGCACGGTGTAGAGGCGATCGCCCGTCTCGCCGACGTGCACCATCACGCCAGGCTCGGGGATCTCGTGATATTTCCACTTCCCGTAGTTCGCCTTGACGATCGGCGGGAGAAAGTTCTCGTAGTGGGGCGGCCCGATGTCGGTCTTTCTTTCTGCGAGTGCCATGCAGTCCTCCAGGGTCCCCGCTACGCGGAGGTGCCCGCGACGATCTCGTCGTCGAAGAAAATGTACGGGTTCGAGCGCGGATGCGCGATCATTTCGGGGATCGGCTCCAGGCCGATCTGCTCCAGGAACGTGCCGAGTCCGACGCGCTGGATGAACTCACCCACACGCTCCCGGTTCTTCCCGTGTTCGCCCCAGAAGTCCCAGATGGCCTGAACCAGTTCGTGCAGGTCTTCGTACGGCGGCTTCATCTCGATGAACGGCACGAGCATCGAGCTCAGGAGCGCCCCGCCCACGATCGGCGCCTTGGCGCCGATGAGAATCGAGGCGCCACGCTCGAGGCCGGGTCTGAGGGCCTTCGGCATCACGTTGATGCAGTGCATGCACTTCAGGCACTCGCGGTTGTCGATCTTCAGGTTCTCGCCGTTCCACGAGATGGCGTCGGCGGGACACATCGCGACGACTTCCTTCTCGATGTCGGTGCCCCTGGCCGCGCACGCGCGCACCTGGTCCTGGTCGATCCGGATGTCGTCCTTCCAGGTCCCGATGATCGACATGTCCGAACGGGCGATCGACGCGACACAGTCGTTCGGGCAGCCGGCGAACTTCAGCTTGAACTTGTACGGGAACGGCGGACGGTGCATTTCGTCCTGGTACTTCTGCGTCACGTCGGTGCACGCGTTCAGCGTGTCGTAGTTGGCCCACTCGCAGCGCGCCGGACCGACGCAGCAGCTCGGCGTCCGCATGTCGGATCCGGAGCCGCCGAGGTCCCAGCCATTCGCGGTGAGCTCTGCGAACACCGGCTCGATCTCGGAGGTCTTGCCGCCGAGGAAGATCACGTCACCGGTCGATCCGTGCATGTTCGTCAGACCGGACCCGTGACGATCCCAGATGTCGCACAGCGTCCGCAGGGCTTCCGAGGTGTAGAACCAGGCCGCCGGCTGGTTGACCCGGAAGGTATGGAACTCGGCGACCTCGGGGAATTCCTCCGGGAGATCCGAGTAGCGGCCGATGACGCCGCCGCCATACCCCATGACCCCGACCAGCCCGCCGTGCTTCCAGTGGCCCACGCGTTCTTCATATGAACGCTCCAGGACGCCGAGCAGATCGTTGACCATCGGGCGCGAGGCTTCCTTCTTGATCTCGCGCACGAAACTCGGCCAGGGACCCTGCTCGAGCTCGTCGAGGAGCGGCGTCTTTCTCTTGTTCTCGCTCACATGCACTCCTTTGCGGCTACAGCCGCGACCAGAAATCGCCGAACACGACGGTGGAGAGGAAGTAGCCCAGCGGGACGTTGACCATCACGCCGATCGTGAAGGCCCAGAACGGCCGCAGCCCGAACGTGGCGAGCTCTCCAAACCGCGTCGAGAGACCGATGCCGAGGAAGCAGATGACGAATGCCCACTCGCGCAGCTTCTTGATCGGCGAAATCAGATCGGGCGTCAGCTTGGCGTCGAACCAGCTCGACTTCACGCGCAGTTGCTTGAGCGCGCCGATCTTGTCCGCGCGTCCCGGATCGTCAGCCGGGATCGCCGCGCGCAGCGCCTCGTAGTCGGCTGCGCTCATCTCTCCCTGGAAGGTGAGCGTCCCGGCGGACTGGTGGATCGCGAACCGGCCGGCGACTGCCGCGGGCGCCTGGAACCCGGTGAAATCGGCGTTGTACTTGATGGTCTCGGCCGAGTTCTTGTACGTGTCGGCGAGTTTGGCCGTGCCGACGTAGCTGGCCGGCGGCCGCGCGGCGATGAAGCTCATGATCGCCGATGCCGCGAAGAACCCGATTACGAATTTCGGGAAACGCTGCCAGATCACGCTGGAACCGACGCGGCTCGTGGAGCCGGCCTTGCGCTCCCACATCGTGATGGAGACGACCGAGAGGACCAGGCACCAGATGCCGATCCAGATGTCGCGGCCGATCACCTTCATGAGGGTGAACGCGTTGATGGCGGCGTCGCCGTGCCGGTTGGCGATCTCGGCCACGACCGCGAAGCCCGCCGCGTCGGCGAACTCGGAGGTGCCGACCCACGCGCCCGCCTGGCCGGGCGACAGCGACGCGGGAATCATCGCCTTCGTGATGAACGTCAGCGCGAAGATCATGACGATCGCCCAGATCGACACGACCGCGATCCCGACGGCGATGTGGTCCTTCTTCGCCTTCACC
Organism: uncultured Acidobacteriota bacterium; assembly: GCA_963817635.1. GTDB lineage: Bacteria > Acidobacteriota > Vicinamibacteria > Vicinamibacterales > 2-12-FULL-66-21 > CAWFPR01. Next base: position 3,520 of record CAWFPR010000015.1, read on the forward strand.
GCGCCGCCGACCGCGATCGACGCCGAGACGCCGCACACCGCGCCGCCGGCACCGAGCACCGCCGCGAACTGCGGTTCGAGCTTGAAGAGGCGCGTCGCGGCCAGGTAGATCGTGAGCCACGTGGTGACCGACACGATGGTCGCCTGCAGGAACGCCACCGGTCCGGCGCTGAAGATAATCGTCATCGGCAGCGTTGCGCCGAGCAGCACGATGCCGGTCTTGATGTAGTACTCCGTCCGGAGCGAGGTCTTGAACCACTCGGGCATCCGCACGAGGTTCCCGAGCCCGAGCCCCACGATCAGCGCGAGCAGCGGCGCGCCCAGGTCGTAGTTCTTCATGACCTGCCAGCCGGCCAGGTACAGCATCGCGGTCGCCCCGAGGAACAGCAGGATGAAGCCGGGCACGAATTCGGTGACCTTGCGGCCCATGATGGCCATCGACAGGGTGAAGACCACGCCGAACAGGAGGAACACGTTGAGGTAGCCGCCGAAGTTCGCTCCGAAGTCCTTCGAAAGCCCCGCGGCGTTCGTCCAGGAACCGGGGACCACTGCCCACGTCTTGATCGTGGAGCCGCCAGCGAACGCGAAGTACGCCACGACGACCACGAACAGTCCGAGCCAGACCGCCCACCAGTCCTCGGTCTTCCACAGTTTTTGCAGTTCGGAACCCGTCGCCGGGGGAGGCGGGCTCGTCGCGGGCGTCTTTTCCAAGACCGTCGTCATGTTGAAAACCCTCCTGACGGAAACTCGGAGGCCTCTGAGTTCCCGATATCGTCTGCACCTATAGCAACGCGTGCGCCACTCGCGCCGCTTGAAGCGGCGTTCGGTAACCGATTGAAAGAACGGGTTTTGTCGGGATCACTCCGCGGACACCCGCGGACGTTACAGCGCCGACGTCACCGTGGCGTAACGCCGCCCGAAACAGCCGCGGGAGGACGGACCGCCCGTTCGTGCGGTACGGGCGTGCGGTGGCAGGTGGCGCACCGCGGGAGATCGGGACGTGGGGGAGAAAGACGCGCGGCCTCGCGCGCGTGGCACCCGATGCATAGGCGATGCGCAGCGACGCGCAGGCCCGGCGCCTCCGGCGACGCGTATCGCGTCAGCGCCGCGGATGCCGGCGCAGGCGTGCGGTGACACTCCGAACAGGGACGCTCGACCTTTGCCGTCATCGGCCGGTCCGCCGGGTGACAGTTCACACAGGCACGGTTGCCGCCGAGCGCCGTCACGTGCGGCGCGTGCTCGAAGACGGTCGTCGGCAGATACAGGTCGCGATGGCACTCGCTGCAGGGCGTCCCGGTGTCCCCCGGCTTGTTCGCATGATGGCAGACACCGCACTCGGTCTTCCCGAGCCGCTCGACATGGGCGGCGTGCGGGAAGCGCACCGTTCCGGTCGGGTAGCCGACGCGCAGCAGATCGCCTCCCCGCGCGCGCGTCACGGGCGACGCCTGGAGCCGGGGCTGCCACGGCGTGAACGCCAGCGCCACGGCGAGCGCCAGCGTGAAGGCCACCGAATACGCACGGCGCGTGCCGAGCCCTTCCCCGCCCGCCCAGACCCGCAGCCCGCCAAGCCGCGGCAACTCGAACAGCTGGAGTCCGCGCAGCGAACGCGCGCCGTCGAACGCACCCGGATCGACCGGGAACCGCTCCTCGATGGCGAGGAACACCAGACCGGCACCAGCCACGATGCCAAGGCTCACGACGAACTCGGTCCACGACGGAAAATACGAGCTGCCGGTGAACGCCACGTGCGCCAGCCCGGACGCGTCGATGCGGTACAAGAGGAATCCGGCTACCGACGCGCTCGCGGCAACGAACATCGCGCCAGGGCGCGCGCGCATCCGGCGCGACGAGAACAGCGCCAGCGGCAGCAGCGACGAGAGCAGCAGCTCGATCTGGAACAGCCGGGCCTCGCGGCCGACGCTCCAGGCGCGCGCCAGCACGCCGCGCGCGGCCAGATCGCCCAGGCGGAACACCAGTTGCAGCGCGAGCGCAACGGCCGCGATCCGCGCGAACCCCGCCACCATGTCCTGCTCGGGCTCACGCTTGTAGAGCCACGAGGTGACCAGCGATTCGCAGATCGCCATCGACAGGCCCAGGCAGATCGCCGTCACGAAGAACAGTTCCGGCAGCCACGCCGTGTACCAGAGCTCGGGCACGCGGAACGGCATGATGAGGATCAGCGTGCCGAGTGACGACTGGTGCAGTGTCGACAGAGCGATGCCGATCACGATCAGGGGCAGCTGCAGCCGCAGGAGGGTCCGGTACAGGTGCTGGAACGGCGTCCGTTCGAGCAGCACCGGGGCGAACTCCAGGACCAGGACCGTCAGGTAGAGCATGACGCACCAGCCGACTTCGAACAGCGGCGAGTGCGGGTTCCAGAAGATCGTCAGGTGCCAGATGTTCCACGGCAGGCCCAGATCGTAGAGCAGGCCGACGACGACGGCGCCGTATCCGAGCAGCGCCGTCAGGACCGCCGGACGCACGGCGTGGTGGTACCGCTCGCGATGGAAGATGTGCGCGAGGGCCGCGACGACGAAGCCGCCAGCCGCAAGGGCCACGCCGCCCATCACATCGAACCCGACCCAGAGTCCCCACGGGGTCGCATCCGAGAGCGCAGTGGTGGCGCCGAGCCCGCGCGTGAACCGAACGACCGTGACGCCCGCTGCGAGGCCCGCCAGCATCCAGAGCGTCGTCTTCACCACCCGCAGTCGAGCGTTCATGCTTCCGGCTCCGCGTGCTTCGCTTCAGCGGCGAGTCGCTGACGGCGTTCGATGATCCAGTAGAGCCCGGCCATCAGCCCCCCCATCCCGACGAACTCGAACGGAACCTTGCTGAGTGCCGCCCACGTGCGCTCCGGCAGCGGCTCGGTTCCGAGCGCGGCCGGATCGCGCCAGCCGAGGAACCCGAGATCCACGTGAGAGACATAGAGAACCCTTGTCCCGCCGACTTCGTGGAGACCCCAGATTTTCGGCTGGTAGATCGTCGGCTGGGCGCCGATGCGGCGGTTCGCCTCGGCGATGAGCTCGTCGCGGTCGCCGAACAGCGTGGCCTTCGAGGGACACGCGCTGACGCAGGCCGGCTGCTCGAGCTTCCCCGAGCGCATTTCCTCATAGCAGAACACGCACTTGCGAATCGACGGGTTCGCGCTCTCCCATTCGTAGCGCGGGATCCCGAACGGGCACGCCATCATGCAATAGCGGCATCCCATGCAGATGGACTTGTCATAGACGACCGCCCCTTCCGGTGTCCGCTGGAGGGCGCCAACCGGGCACGCCGAGACGCACGCCGGCTCGAGGCAGTGCCGGCACTGCTTGCGGACGTTCGCTCCCCCTTCGAGCCTGACCACGCTCGTCCACCGGTTCGCGCTCAGCCCGTCGGGAGACTGACCGGCCCTCGGCGGCCGCTCGTCGCCAGACAGCCCGTGAGTGCGCTGGCACGCGTCGACGCACGCCTCGCAGCCGATGCAGCGCGTGACGTCGTTGAGAATCGCGGGATTCCGGATCATATGCCCTGCCCCTGCTTGCCCAGGCTGACGCGAACCCGTTCACCGGCGCCGGGCGTAAACCGCCATCCCAGTTCGGTGGACGCCTGCGTGGTCCAGAACAGGACGATGTGCTGCAGCTTCGAGAACGGAACGGCGAGCAGGAGCGCCTCGCCCGAGAGCATGTGCGTCAGGTACATGGCCCGCGCGCCGATCGGACTCCACGCCGGATGGGCCGCCGCGAACCCCTGAGGAACACGCCGCCGCAGAGGATCGGCAGGAGCCAGTCCTGCGCGCCGCTGAACGTCCGCATCGCCGGCATCACGGCCCGCCAGATCACCAGCCACCCGAGTGCAGCGACCGTGACCAGCGTCAGGGTATCGGCCAGCCTCGGCGGCAACGCCGGAAGCGCGACTCCGAGCGCGCGCTGCCAGAGCGCGGTGTGTCCCCACAGAAACAGCGGGACGACGATGATGCCCGCGTGAAACAGGATGGACGCGAGGTTGTAGGCGACCCGATCCCGCCGCCGCAGTGCGCGTCCCAGCAGCGCCCACGCCAGCGTCCGCCGCGCGACCAGCCGCCAGGGGGCCGCCGGATCGCCTGCCCGGCCGCGCGCAATCCCCAGCTCGACGAGCTGGAGCACGAACACGCGTGCGAGGCCGAGTGCCATCACGAGCAGCGCCAGCCTCAGCAGCGGTCCCGACGCCCAGTCAATCCAGCCGATCCAGCATGATTCAACCCAAATCGATCGCGCGGTAAATCAGGTCGTGGAGGCCGACCACCTGCATCTCCAGCCCCTGGTCCTCGCACAGCTCGCGCAGCTGCTTCTTGCAGTTCGCGCACGGCGCCACGACGATGCTGGCGCCGGTCGCCTTCAACTGTTCCGCTTTCTTCACGCCGGCCACCGTCGTCCGGTAGGGGCGCAGCTCGTCGCACGAGACCGTGCCGCCGCCGCCGCCGCAGCACAGGTTGTCGCAGCCTCGCGGCGTCATCTCGACGAAGTCCGAGCAGACGGCGCGCAGGATCTCGCGCGGCTCGTCGATGATCCACTTCGAACGCGCGATGTTGCACGGATCGTGGTAGGTCACGCGGTCGGTGATGGCGCCCGGCTTGAGCCGCAGCCGGCCGTCCTTGAACGCCCGGTACGTGTACTCGAGAATGTGCACGACCGGCGGCGCGGTCGGCCCGCCGAACGTCCGGGCGAACGCCTTCGCCGAGCGGGACGCGTGGCCGCACTCGCCAATCAGGATCTTGCGCGCGCGCAGGCGCGACGCCTCGCCGAGTTCTTCCTTGAGCGTCCGCTCGAGGATCCAGTCGCTGTAGAACAGGCCGTAGTTGATGCCGTCGAGGTAGTGGCTGCCGATGGTCCAGTTGTCCTGGTCGCCACAGGCGTGCATCGTGACCGCAATCCCCATGAGCGTCTCGGCTTCCATGAGGTAATCGCTCACCGCGGGAAAGAAGATGAACTCGCGGTCCTCCTGGTCGACGGGGAAGCTGACCTGGCAGCCCTTCTCGTCCTTGATTTCATCGGCCAGGAACTCGAGCGAATCGAGGATGGCCGGCAGCGGGATCGCCGACGTGTTCCGCGTCGCTCCTTCGAGCTGCTCGCGGACCGAAATGACGAGCGCGCGCGGCACCAGGCCGACCTCGGACAGCACGTACCGCGCGAGATGCGTGACGAGCCCGTGGTCCAGTCCGAGCGGACATTCGAGCGTGCACCGCCGGCACGCCGTGCAGTCGTAGTAGGACGAGGCCATCTCGAGGATGCGGTCGTTGTCCAGGGTACTCGCGCCCGAGGACGCGGGTCCGCAGGATGCCACCGGGGCTGAAATACCGGCGGTAGACCTCGAGCAGCAGGTTGGAGCGGTAGCAGGGCACGTCGCGCGGGCTTTCGGTCTGCTGGTAGATCTGGCAGGCCGTCGCGCAGTTGGTGCACCGCGCGGTGATCCGCGCGTAGTTGTCGATCGTCTGGCGGTAGTTCGTGTGCCGCAGGATCGCGGCGAAGGCCTCGAGGAACCGGCGCGGCAGGTCATCGAGCACCAGCCGGTCCTTTTCGACGATGTATCGCAGCCGCCGTTGCACCGCGTCAGCTGTGAGTGGACCGCGGCTTCCGGCTTCGGACGGCGCGTTAACCCCGGTCACAGGTGTGTGCACTCGGCGGGCTCCTTACGACTGCTTGAACGCGGCCGTGTCGGCGTAGCGTTTTCGAATCCAGACGGGAATCAGCGACAGGAGCACGAACAGGACGGCCGCCAGCGCCATGTAGAGGAAGAACTTCCCGAACTGCCCCGCCCGCACCGAGCCGGCGGCGAAATTGAACGCCAGGCACGCCGGCAGCATGCACAGGAATGACACGAGCACGTAGGTGCCGAGCGAAATGCGCGTGACGCCGTAGACGTAGTTCTGCGCGTTGAAGGGAAAGAGCGGGCACCAGGCGCGTGATCATCAGCATCCGCCAGCCGTGGGTCTTGACGCCGTCGTCGATCAGCCGCAGTTTCTCGTTGCTGGCGAGCAGCCCTTCGACCATCCCGCGTGCCGCATAGCGGCCGACCAGGAAGGCGGCCGTCGCGCCGAGCGTGGCCCCGACGGCACTGAGGGCGGTGCCCTTCAGTGGACCGAAAATGAGCGCCCCGACGATGGTGATCGGCAGGCCAGGCATGAAGAACACGCACGACACGATCCACGCGACGACGAACACCACCGGAGCCCAGATGCCGAAGCCTCTGAACCACACGTCGAGGCGCTCGACGTTGTCCATCGTCAGCATGTCGAAGACACCGTAGTGCCGGGCCGTCAGCACCCCGGCAACGAGCACAACCGCGGCCCCGGCGAGCGGCGCCCAGCTGCGGGGCTTGCGTTCGCGGTAACGGTGTCCTGCCGTTCCTCGGTGACGATTGTCATGGTGCTCCCTGGCCCGGCTTCGCGGGCGCGGCGCCGGCTCCGGGCCGGCACCGCGCCGCGGCAGGCCTACCAGCTGGACGAGGTGTCCGCCACGATCGGATTGCCCTGGTGATAGCTCCACTCAATCCAGGATCCATCGTAGTTGCGCAGATGCGTGATGTCCCATCCGAGCATGTACATCGTGAAGATGAAGGTCGTCGTGCGCACGCCGGACTGGCAGTAGAAGATCTGCTCCTTGTTCCGGTCGACGCCGTGCTTGGCGAGCGCCGCCTGGGCTTCGGCTGCCGTCTTGAACTCGGTGAACGGATCGCCCGCGGCCACCGGCTTCTTCAGTTCCTTCCAGTTGAAGAACTGGGCCCAGGGGATGCGTCCCTTGCGGAATGCGCCCTTCTTCAGGTCGGCGCCCGTCCATTCGGCCGTCTCGCGGTTGTCCCAGAGCTGGACGTTCGCGTCCTTCTCGGCGCGGGCCACGTCGGCCATCAATGCCGTCATGCCGGCCTTCGCCTCGGTCGCGGTAAAGGTGCCGGGCGTCGGATCGGACGGCGCGAACGTGTCGGTGTTGTAGCCGGCAGCCTTCCACGCCTGGAACCCGCCGTCGAGCACGCGCGCGGTCTTGCCGTACAGCATGAAGCCCCACCACACGCGGGTGGCGTCGGTACTGGTGGTCATAGATGACGAGCTTCGTGTCGTTGTTGATCCCGAGCTTGCGGGCGAACGCCTGGAACTCGGCGCGTTCGAGCATCATGCCCTCGAACGGGTACTTCTGCCCTTCCGGGATCTCGTAGTCGGGCCGCCAGGTACGGAACGCCCCCGGAATGTGTCCGGGGAGCCGGTATTCGGCGACATTCGCCACCGCGAGGATCACGAGCTTGGGATCCTTCGCGTCGATGAGCTGTTTCAGCTCCTGGACCGTGATGAGCGCATCTCCGCGCTCGTACCCCTTGTAGTTGTCCGCCGCCGACAAAGTGCCGGGCGCTACCAGCAGGCCGGCAGCCGCGAGAACGACGCCCGCCGCGAGGCGACCCCGATGCAACATGAACATGAGAACTGACCTCCGTGTCGCGGGTCCGCAAAGCGCGCCGCGAGATGGGCGGCGCGCCGAGCCCTTCCCCGTCTGTCGAGCAACGCCTGTGCCCGGAGTCCTGGCGCGCGCCGGAGCGCCAAGTCGTGCCTTTGCAGTGCTTTGAGTGCGCGCGGGTTTGACCGCTCCCGGGAGACCCCGAACGGCGTGTCCGGACAGTAACTCGCGCGGTTACTGACGGGTAACGGCGGCAGCCCCGGCCGGAGGGACAATGCGGAGCGGCAACTCCAGGCGAAAGACGGCTCCGGTTCCGTCGGAGGGTTCCAGGATCACGCGCCCGCCGTGGCCCTCGGCGACCTCGCGGACCAGCGCGAGCCCCAGCCCGGTGCCCTCCGGAGCGTGCGTCCGGGCGTTGGGCGCGCGCATGAACTCCAGAAAGAGCTGCTCGCGGAACTCCTCCGGCACGCCGATGCCCTGGTCCCGCACGCGCAGGATGGCGACGTCCTCGCTGACGCGCAACTGCACGATCACTTCCCCGCCCGGCAGCGAGTACTTGATCGCGTTGTGAATGAGGTTCTCGATCGCGTGCACCAGGTCCGGCGGCACGCCCCAGTCCAGAACGGCCACATCGGCCACATCGGGGGTCAGCCGCACGCCCCGCTCCTCCGAAAAGGGCGTCAGCGAGTCGAACAGATCCGCGAGCAACTGGTTGATGTTGACGTTTCGCGTCCACGGCGCGTGCTGCCGCCCCTCACGCACCTTCGCCAGATCGAGCAGGCCGTTGACGAGCAGAATCAACCCATCCACCCGGTCCGCCGCACCGCGAATCAACCGTTGCCCGCGGGCGGACGCCAGGTCCACGTAGCCGCCGGCGATCACGCCGAGGGTCGTGCGCACGGTGCCGAGCGGCGACCGGAGCTGATGGGCCGACACGCGCATGTAGTGGGACTTGCGCCGCTCCAGCTCTTCGAGCTCCCGGATGACCCGCTGGAGCTCGGTCGAGCGCTCGCGCAGCTCGTCGGTCATCAGGCGGAGCGCGCCGTTGCGCTGCTTGAGCCGATCGCTCACCGATCCCGTGAGATAGACGGTGCCGAACAGGAAGCCGACGATCGCGAGCAGCGCGGCGGCCGAGGCGGGATCCGCGCCGGCGAGTCCGGCCTGGCGCGCCTCGATGAAATGAAGGCCGAGCGCGCTCAGGCTGCTCACGCCCGCGGCCAGGTACATCGTCTCCGGCCCGAGGAGGATCGCGCCGATGACCATATGGAAGCCCAGGAAGGGCACGAGCGGGCTGGCGAGGCCGCCGGTCAGGTGAATCGCGATGAGGAGGGCCGCGACGTCCAGGCCGATTTGCGACAGCGCATGGGCGCGCAGGCGGGAGAACCGGGCGAAGGGCTGCCGCGACAGCCTCCACCAGCAGGCGACGTTGTAGGTGCCGATGCCGGCGCCGAGGGCGAGGAGCGCCCGCCACGGCCCGCCGGACGCGATAACCACGCCCATCGCCGATACGATCGCGAGCGCCGCGCAGGCCGCCCACCGCAGCCGCAGGAACCACGCCAGGCGATCGGCGAGCTCCGCCGCCAGCATCTCGGCGGAATCTTCAGGCGCGATCTCGCGTGGCGGAACGGGCGTGTCCGACACGAACGGCCCGGATCCCACGGCTCACCCGATCAGGGCTGCCGACGTGCGTCAGGATTTGCTCAGGGGTGACGGGCTTTTCCAGGAACCGCGCGCACGGCACCCAGCCCTCGTCGGTCTCCATCCGATAGTTGTACACCTGATCGACACCCGTCAGGATCACCACGGGGATCGCGGCCGTCGCCGGGTCGGCGTGCAGCGCCCGCGCCACGTCGAAGCCCTCGGAGGGATGATCCATCATCACGTCGAGCAGGACGAGGTCAGGAGACTTCGCCGCAATCGCCGCGCGCGCCTGCGTGCCGTTCGAAGCGGACACCACGCGATAGCGCGTCTCGAGCACGGCACTTACCGCGTCCACGAACACCGCATCATCATCAACGACGAGGACCGTCTTCCTGCGTGCTGCCATGCCTGCTCCTACCTGGCGAGGACCGCCTCGAGGTTGCACGCCGTCAGACAGCTCCCGCAGTGGGTGCACGTCGCCTGGTCGATTGCGTGCACGTGCTTGAGCGTTCCGGTGATGGCGCCGGCCGGACAGGCCTTGGCGCACAGCGTGCAGCCGTTGCACAACTCCGGGTCGATCGTGAACGTCAGCAGGGCGCGACACTGCCCCGCCGGGCACCTGCGGTCCCGCACGTGTGCCTCGTACTCGTGGCGAAAGTGCTGGAGGGTCGAGAGCACCGCGTTCGGTGCGGTCTGGCCCAGTCCGCAGAGCGAGCTTTGCTGCACGTGCCGGCTGAGCGATTCGAGCGTATCGATGTCGGCCTCCGTGCCCTCGCCTTTCGTGATGCGCTCGACGAGATTCAGCAGGACCTTCAACCCGATGCGGCACGGCGGGCACTTGCCGCAGGATTCATCGACGAGGAACTCCAGGAAGAACCGCGCCAGTTCCACCATGCACGTGCCCTCGTGCAGCACGATCAGGCCGCCCGAGCCCATCACGGCGCCGAGCGCCTGGAGCGACTTGTAGTCTACCGGCACATCCGCTGCCGCCGCCGGGACGCAGCCGCCAGAGGGCCCGCCGGCCTGGACGGCCTTGAACGGAAGCCCCGTCCGGATGCCGCCGCCGATCTCCTCGACGACCTCGCGCAGCGAAATGCCCATGGGCACTTCGACCAGCCCGGTATTGCGGACGTCGCCGGCCAGCGCGAACACTTTCGTGCCCTTGCTGCCCTCGGTGCCGATCGACGAGAACCAGGAGGCGCCGCGCAGCACGATTGGCGGGACGTTGGCCCACGTCTCGACGTTGTTGATGAGCGTCGGGCTGGCCCCAGAGCCCCTGCTGCGCCGGAAATGGGGGGCGCGGTCTCGGCATGCCGCGCCGGCCCTCGATCGAGGCCATCAGCGCGGTCTCCTCGCCGCAGACGAACGCGCCCGCGCCGATGCGGATCTCGATGTCGAAGTCGAAGGTCGAGCCGAGAATGCCACGACCCAGGAGGCCGGCCGCCCGCGCCGCCTCGAGCGCGCGCGTCAGCCGCTCGATCGCGAGCGGATACTCGGCGCGGACGTACACGTACCCGTGGCGGGCGCCGATGGTGGCCCCGGCAATCGCCATCCCTTCGATGACCGAGTGAGGGTCGCCCTCGAGGATGCTGCGATCCATGAACGCCCCCGGATCGCCTTCATCGCCGTTGCAGACGACGTACTTTACATCGCCCGGAGTTTCGCGCACGAGCTGCCACTTGAGACCGGCGGGGAACCCGGCGCCGCCCCGCCCGCGCAAGCCCGAACGCTTGAGCGTCTCGAGCATCGTGTCCGGCGACCCGCTCGCGAGGACGTTCGCCAGCGCCTGGTAGCCGTCGAGCGCGATGTACTCCTCGATCCGCAGCGGATCCAGTACCCCGCAGTTGCGCAGGGCTATCTTCAACTGCCGCGCGAAGAACGGCACCTCGCGGCTGCGCCGCAGCTCGCCGTCGGCACCGCGCCAGGACAGCTCGGCATCCTCGACCGGCCGGCCCTGTACCAGGTGCTCGGCCACGATGCGTCCCGCCAGCGCGCGGTCGACCTTCGGGTAGTACACGCCGTCGGGCGAGACGAGGACCAGCGGACCGGCCTCACAGAGCCCCATGCAGCCGACCTGCACGACCCGGGCCTGCGACTCGAGGCCGGCCTCGCGAATCAGCCGCTCCAGTTCCTCGACGATCGAGCCGGCCCGACACGAGATGCAGCCGCCGCCGGCGCAGACGAGGACGTCCCGGCGTGCGCGCGCGGCCGCACGTTCGGAGGTCAGCCGCGCGCTGACCGACGGGCGCAGCAATTCCCGGATGGCATGGAGATCGGACGCCGCGAGCGGCCGGGACTCGGCGAGCGGCGCCAGGTCAGACATCGGCCGGCTCCCGGACAACGGCCGGCCCCTCGCGCCGCGCCTGGGCACGCAGCTTCGTGACAAGGCGACGCATCTGCTGCGGATCGAGGTTCCCGTACACGTCCTGCCCCACCATCACCGCGGGAGCCAGGCCGCATGCGCCAAGACAGCGCACGCGTTCGAGGCTGAACAGGTGATCCTCCGTGCACTCGCCCAACTTGATCTTCAGGGACGATTCGAGAGTCTCGATGAGGCCCGCGGCATGGCGCACGAAGCAGGCCGTGCCCATGCACACTTTCAGCGGGAAGCAGCCGCGGGGCGTCAGGGTGAAGAAATGATAGAAGCTCAGAACCGAGAACACTTCGATCGGTGACAGTCCGAGGCGCTCGGCGACGCGTTCCTGGAGCGCGAACGGCACGCAGCCGAACGCTTCCTGAACGAGGTGGAGCACCGGAATCAGCCGGTCGGCGCCGCCCGGGTGGTCGGCAAGGTAGCGATCCATCTGCGCCAGAACCGCCGCATCGACCTCGCCGGGCGTCAACGCCTGGGCACTGCCGTAGAAACCGGGCGCAGGCTCGACGTCCTCGACGCATCCGGCCGCGTGTGGCTCGATCATCAGGACCTCCGTATTTCAACGACGGCCGTTTCGCCGTCGCGGATCATCAGCGCGGTCGCGTTGCCCCAGCGCGACCCCCAGTGCGCCAGCACCGTGCCGGCGCGCACCGTCCGATCGAGACGGACGCGCAGCAGCGCCTCCCGATCGCCCGACGAGAGCCGGACGGGATCGCCGTTGCCCACGCCGATCTGCGCGGCGTCCGACGGGGATATGCGCAGCGCGATCGACGGCGCCAGGTTCTGCAGGATGCGGCTCCGTTCGGTGATCGACCCGGAGCCGAACAGCTGCGGCGACGCGTCGAGCCGGATGCCCGGCCGGCGTGCCCGAATCGCGGGAGCGCGCGCGGGCAGGAGACGGCGGACCGACACACGCGGCAGCGGCCAGCCGACCGCCGCCGCCAATTCCGTCTCGAGGGTCCGTCCGGCGGGGAGCGTGACGCCCAGCCCGGCTGCGACGGCCTGGAAAATCTCTTCGTCCTGCGGCAGGCCGGCAGGCGGCGCCATCACGCGCCGAAACGCCCGCCGCACGCCGTCGGCGCCGACGGTGCTCCCGCGCCGCTCCGCGAGGATGGCCACCGGCAGCACGACGTGCGCCAGCCGGGCGGTTTCCGTCAGGAACGCGTCCTGGACGATGATGGCGCGCGCGCGGCCCACGGCCTCGGCGCCGCCGGCGCCGTTCGGCCAGCGCCCCAGCGGATCCTGCCCCGCCAGATACAACAACCCCAGGGGGCGTCCGTCGTCGATCGGCAGGAGTCCACCCTCGCCGGGGGCCACGACCTCGTGCCCCCAGGCACGCGACAGCGTTGCGCGCGCGTCCGCATCGCCCGCCCGGCGGCCGCCCGGCAGCCAGTCCGGGTGGAGGCCGGTGTCGATCGCGCCCTGCAGGTTTGCCTTCTCGCCGAGAATCAGGACGCCGCCGCCGCGCGCGCCAAGCAGCGCATCGAAGGCGACCGCCGCGCGCGTGACCTGTGCCTCGTCGCCAGGAATGCCGAGACCCGTCAGGACGACGGTGACGCACCGGCGCGCACCGAACAGCAGTGAACAGAGCGCCTCGAATCGTTCGCGCCGGACTCCGGCCGTCCTGGTCAGCGTGTCCGGGGTATACGCCATGACGCTGGCGGCCCAGGTGTCGTAGCCAGGCAGCCGGCGCAGGCCGTCGGCCGCGTCCTCTTCGCGGGCCAGGAGCGCCGCGGCCAGTCCATTGAGCAGCGCTTCCTCGCCTTCCGGCTGCAGTGGCAGGTACACCGTCGCGTGCCGCTCGAGCCCACCCGAGAGCGCATGGGCGAGCGCGAGCTTCTGCCCTCGCTGTTTCACGCCTTGCACCAGTTCGGTCTTGACGAGCGGATGGGTACGCGTCGGGTCGGCGCGCAGGACGAAGACGACGTCCGCTTGGCGCAGGTCGTCGAAGGTGGCGCTCGACCGCGGCGCATCTGTCAGCGCCGCAATCCCGTTGCACAGCGCAGACGCGCCCCCAGCCGGTCCAAGCCCGACATCCGCCGTGCCGGCGGCCCGGAAGAGCCGCTGCATCAGGTATGTGGCTTCGCAGGAGAGTCGCGAGCCGCCGATCCCGACAATGCGCTCACCCGAGGCCTGCGCGGAACGCACCGCGTCGGCAACGGCCGCCAGCGCCTCGTCCCAGGAGGCCTCCACCAGGTGTCCGTCGCGCCGGACGAGCGGGGCCGTCAGGCGTTCATCGCTCCGCATCGCGTCGAGGCCGAGCCATCCCTTCACGCACAGCTTCCCGCTGTTCGGCTCGCAGTCGGTGGCTGACGTGACGCGCACGAGCCGATCGCCGTGGGTCTCGACGTCGAGCTGACAGCCGCAGGAACAGAACGAGCAGGTTGTCGTGTGCGCGTCGCGGAGCCAGGCCGGAACGCCGGACACGTATGGAGCCGCTGTCAGGGCGCCGACCGGGCACGCATTGACGCACTGGCCGCAGAATTCGCAATCGAGCGGCTGATCGAGCAGCGTCGCCACGCGCGCCTGCAATCCACGGTTGACGAGGCCGATCGCGGCCACGCCCTGCACTTCGTCACAGAGCCGCACGCACTTGCCGCAGAGGATGCACTTCTCGGGATCCCGCGCGATGACCGGCGACCGGTCGTCGCGTGGGGCACGGACCAGGTCGAACGGCAGGGCCAGGTTCGGCACCCCGTACTCGTAGAGGAGGTCCTGGAAACGGCAGTCGCCGTGCCGGTCGCACGAGGGACACTCGACGCGATGATTCAGCGTGAGCAGGAGCAGCTGCTGGCGCCGTGAGTCGAGGACGTCGGCCGACGCGGTCTCAATCACCATTCCGGGCAGCACGGGCGTCGAGCACGCGGGGATGAGCCCGCTGCGCCCGTCACGCCTGGCGACCACGCACAGGCGGCAGCCGCCGTACGGCGTCAGCCGCTCGTCGTCGCACAGCGTCGGGACCCGCACGCCGTTCGCGCGGAGCACGTCCAGCAATCGCGCACCGGCTTTCGCCTGCACCTGGCGTCCGTCCACGCTGAGCGGGATCAGATCGTTGCTGGGCATGATCAGCGTCCTCCACCGGCGAGCGGCCGCAGGCGCTTGAACGACCACTTGGTGCGCAGGCGGTTCGCATATCGCGTCAGCGGGCCCGGGGGCTTGCGCGCGGCGTCGCGCCGCCAGTCGTCCGACAGGAGGAAGTCGAGCATGTGCACGCTCTCCTTGCCGCACCCCTTCAGGGCCATCCGGCACCCGGCGCAGTAGGTGACCATCGGACGCTCCGACTCGGCGGCGCGTCGCATCGTCACCGCGCGGGAGAGGCCTGGCGCGACCGGGGCGATCATCCCGCCGAGTCCGCAGCAGCGCGCGAGGTGCTGGTTGTACTCGATGTCTTCCAGGACTCCGCCGCCCTCGCGCAGCAGCTGGCGCACCGCGGCGTGCACCCCGTCCTCGTGGCGCGCCTTGCACGAGTCGTGCAGCGACACGGCGACCGTGTCGTCCTTGACGGGCGGCGACCAGTGTCCCGCGAGCCGTTCCCACAGCGTGGTGATCGTCAACTCCGGAATGGCCGACTTCAGCGTGTGGATGCAGTCCGGACACGCGACGATGAGTTCCTCGGCGCCGAGCTGCTCGGCGGCGCGGAGAATGCCCGCGCGCGTCGCTTCGAGGCCGGCCTCCAGCCCCAGAAGATCGGCCGGCGCGCCGCAGCAGTACATGAGCACGCCGGTGCCGGGGTAATTCCGCCGCAGCGCATCGTAGGCGGTGAGCGTGTGCCCGGGCGCCACGGCCGGCAGGGCGCAGCCGGTGAAGAACAGACGGCGCGACCGTTGCCGTCCCGGCTCGGCCATCGCGAGCGTGAAGGCGCCGGAAACGCCAGCCTTCCAGTAGCCGACGATCGGCTTGTGCTGCGGCAGCGGCCCCAGGCCCGCCCGGACGGCTTCGCGCCGGACCTCCAGCATCAGGCGCCCCGTGTCGAGCCCTTCCGGACACACCGTGGCGCACAACTCGCAGACGTTGCAGGAATAGGCCGTGGTGCGGGTCTCGAGGGGCTCCACGCCGGCCAGGACACGGCGCGCCAGGTCCTTCGGCGTCCCGTGCTTCGACAGGAATTCGCAGTCCTTGACGCACAGGCCGCAATGACAATCGAGACAGCGCCCCGCCTCCGCGGTTGCCTCTGTCTCCGCCAGCGGCGGCCCGCCGGGCTGGAGCATGCCCGCCGTGCGCTGACGCTGCCGGCGCTCCGTCTCGGGGATGGCCAGTTTCCACAGCAGCGGCGGCGGCAGAAGCGGCTCGCGGTCGGCCGTCACATCCCCGCCTGCCAGAAACCGGTGCGCGGACTCGGCCGCACGACGACCGTGCGCCAGCGCATCAATAACCGTGGAGGGTCCGCTGACCGCGTCGCCAGCCGCGAAAACGCCAGGCAGACCGGTTTCACCGGTGACCGGATCGATGGCGATCGTCTCGCGACGGCTGCGCCCCAGCTCCGGCGCGCTCAAGAGCAGTTCCACGGCGCCTGCGTATCCGGGCAGCAGCAGCACGGCGTCGAAGTCGTGCCGGAGAACCCCCAGCGTCACGTCCCGGCCGACGTGCACGCCCAGGCGCACGTCGATCCCCAGCGCGTCGATGATCGACAGATCCCGTTCGACGACGTGCTCGGGGAGACGGGTCGGAGGAATCTGGTGAGTCAGGCAGCCCCCGAGCCGATCGCGGCCCTCGAAAATCGTCACCGCGTAGCCGCGCCGCCGGAGATCGTGCGCCGCCAGCAGGCCGGCCGGACCCGCGCCGACTACGGCAACGCGCCCGGCCCGCGCCGGTTCGCAGTCGAGCCTGTGCTCCGGTGGACCCGGTTCCCACTCGGCGAGGAATCGCTTGATGTCGCGGATACGGACGGGATCGTCCTCGTCGATGCGCTTGCAGTGCTGCTCGCACGGATGCGCACACACGCGGCCCAGGATGCCCGGGAACGGCAGCTGTTCGCGCACGAGCTGCAGCGCCTCGCGGAACCGCCCCTCCTTCGTCAGCTGCACATACCCGCGCGCATCGACGTGCAGCGGACAGCGGGCCACGCAGTTGGCGGGCCCTTCGACGCGGCAGCGTTCGAGAATCTCGCGAGCCAGCCGGGCCACGGCGGGAGCGGGCGGCACGGGAGCCGGCGCCTTCCAGGGCCGTTCGAGAATCGGGATCGCAGCGTCAGGCATCGATCGCTCCGGCTTGGATGTCACCGTTCCGTAACGCGGGCAGCACGTTCCAGAAACGCGGGCGCCACCCGTGGCTTGAACTCCGGACACTCGCGCACCGGGTCCTGCCAGGTGGCATATCGTGAGCAAAGTCCGGCATTTCCGCGCGTGGAGCCCCAGGCCGAGGACAGAATCGTGAGGCCCGGCAGCTCGCGTTCGAGTTGCGCGGGATCATCGAGGAAGTACTGGCAGGAACAGCAGTTATCCCGCGCGCGCTCTGACGCTCGTTTGCGCATTTGATCGACGCGTGGTGCAAGCGTCGTGCCCCGCACCGCCTACCGGTTCGCAGGCTGGCGCGTGTGTTGCGAGCAGGAGCCGCAGCACCACTATGTTCCGCGCGCGGCGTCCTCTTCGCTCGCTGCAGGTGGAGGTTACCACCCGCTGTTCGCTGGCCTGCGGGTTCTGCCCGCGACGATCGCTGCGCGGATGGACCGAGACCGACCTGTCCGACGCGGCCTGGGCGCGCATCGCCCAAGACCTGCGGCTCACGGAAGACGTCCATCTGCAGGGATGGGGCGAGCCGCTGCTGGACACGCGGCTGCGGGAACGGGTGCGCGACATCCACGGCGCCGGGTGTTCCGTCGGGCTCACGACGAACGGCGCGGATCTCGCGGCGCACGTCGAGTGGATCGCGGCCGAGCGCGTCGACCGCGTCGCCGTGTCGGTGGCGGCGGGTGCCGCACTCCACGGGGAACAGCGGACCGGCGCGCCGCTCGATCGGATCTGGCGGGCGATGCGGGAGCTGGCGGCGCGACGAGATCGGAAGCCGCGCCTGCTGGTGTCGGTCATGCTCACGCGCGACGGCGCCGACGGCCTGCCGGCCCTCGTCATCGACGCCGCGCGAGCCGGCGCCGACGAAGTGTACGTGACGCACGTCGACTGCACACCCACGCGCGAGCTGCTCGCGCGTGCGGCGTTCAGCGGCGGCGCGCTGAGGCCGGGTCTCCGTCGCTCGCTGGACGCGGCGGCCGCGGCGGCCCGGCGCGCCGGGATCGGCTTCCGTCCACCGGCTGTCGAGGCGCAGGAGATGCTGGTCTGTGCCCTCGACCCGCAACGCTTCGTGTGTGTCGCGGCCGACGGACGAATCGGTCCGTGCATCAACATGCTGCTGCCGGTCGCGGGATCGATCGACCGTCATTACGACTCGGGCGTCGCGCGGATTCACCCGACCGTCTGGGGACGCGTGCCCGACGACGGGCTCGGCGCCGCGCTCGATCGGCGGCACGCGTTCTTCGCGCCGTTCGCCGCCCGGCTCGAGGCGGAGCGGCAATTCAGCGACGCCACGAGCGGCGACGCCTGGGGCTGCCCGGCGCTCGAGGCACTCGAGCGGGCAGACCGCGTGCGCAGTGAGGCGCTCGCGCGGGCGCCGTTTCCCGCGGAGTGTGACGGCTGCCACAAGGCGATGGGCTGGTGAACAGGAACGGGGTCATGAACGATACAGTCACTCGAATCGTTGACGTCTGCGCGGGCCTCGTCGACCGTGTCCGACTCCCCAGGGGGCGAACCGGCGCGTGCCGACGGCTGCTCGCGCTGCTCGTCGTGGCGGGCGTGGCCAGCCCGGCCGGCGCACAGGTCGGCGTGATGCTCGAAGGAACCGTCCGCGATCAGCGCGGCCAGCCGCTCGCGGCAGTCGCCGTCCGCCTGGCGGATCCGGCCACCGGCAGCGAACACCGCCTGGTCGCCGACGGCAACGGTCACTTCCAGTTCGCCGGCCTCGCGCCGTCGTCGCGCTACGTGCTGGCAGCCTCCTGCGCGGGTTTCGACGACACCGAGGTCGTCGTGTGGGACGTCCCGGCCGGCGGCCGGCGGATCGTCGACCTCGTCATGCGGGTCGCCGGGATCAGCGAACAGGTCAGCGTCAGTGCCAGCGAGGCGATGGAGAAAGAGGCGACCCCGGCACTCGGGGGACTGCTGCTCCAGTCGCAGGTCGAGGCGGTGCCGGTCAACGGCCGGGACCTCGTGAGCCTGGCGTACCTCCTGCCGGGCGTGGCGCCGGCCCGCGGGTTCTACAACCTCGCGCCGCGGGTCACGATCAATGGCGCCTCGTCGCTCGTCACGAACTACATGATCGACGGCTTCGACAACACCGACCTGTTCCTCGGAGGGCCGAAGGTTCCCGTGACGATCGGCGCCACCCAGAACGTCAACGTGCTGGTGAACTCCTACACCGCCGAATACGGCCGCACGGGCAACGGCGTGTTCGCCGTCACGACCCGCGGCGGCGGCAACCAGACCTCGGGGGAAGCGTTCTACGAGGTGAGACCAGGACGGGTGTTCGACAGCCCGAATCACTTCGCGCCGCGTGACAGCCACGGCGCGATCATCGACGACGGATTCACCCGCCACCAGGCGGGCGGCACGCTCGGCGGCGCGGTCAGACACGATCGCCTGTTCGCATTCGCCAACGCCGAAGCGACGCACGAACGGCAGGACGCGATCCTCACGTCGCCGCTCGCGGCCGGCCTGGCGCCGACGCGCTTCGATGCGCTGACCGGCTTCGGCCGGCTGGACATCCGGTCGGGCGCGACCGGCACCTCCACGGTGCGGTACCTGGGGTCGCACTACGTGCACGACGGCGACGTCGGGTTCATCGGCGGCTTGACGCTCCCGTCAGCGGGCCTGAAAGTGAGCTACCAGAACGACTTCGTCAGCCTGAGCGATCGGCGCGTGGTCGGTCGCGGCGCGCTCGAGACCGGCGTGCTCGCAGGACGCCTGCGGTCCAACTGGCACACCGGCGACGCGGGGCCGCGCGTCACCGTGACCGATCGCGGCGCGACGCTCGCGGTGATCGGCGGGATCAGCGACGACTTCATCTGGACGGAGAACGACATCCAGGGACGCGGCGTGTACACGTGGTTCGCCGGACGGCAGACCGTCCGCGCAGGCGGTGACGTGCTGCGCGGCCGCTTCGACATCCGGTCGGGGCCCGGCGCCAGGGGCGCCTACGTCATCGACCTCGAAGGACGCCCCGTGACCGTGTCGGGCGACTTCCTGACCGTCGCCGACCTGCCGCGCGACGTGAACGTCCTCAGCTACTCGCAGTCGTTCGTGAACCCGCGGGTCGTGGCGTCGCAGACCCTGGCCAGCGCGTTTGCCGAAGACCTCGTCAGGCTTCGGCCGGACATGACGTTGACGCTCGGCGCGCGGTGGGAGTTCGATTCCGTCACGAACACGCCCGTCGGCGGGCCCGACCTCGACAATCTCGGACCCCGCGTCGGTGTCACCTGGGCGCCGGCCGGCAGCGCGCGCGACGAAATTCACGCAGGCGTCGGGATGTTCTACGAACGCATCCCGTTTGCCGTCTATTCGGACACGATCGTCAACCGTCCCGACGGAGGCGCGCTCGGCATGACGTTCGCGCCCGGATCGTCGTTCGAGCCGCCTGTGTTCCCGAACGCGTTCCCGCTCGACCGGTTCGCCCAGGTGGATCTCGGCGCGCTCCCCCCTCGGAACGTCCAGGTCTTCGACCCCGACCTGCGCAGCCCGTGGACACGCCAGATCTCGATCGGCTACCAGCGGCAACTCCCGGGAGGCGTCAGTGTCGGCGCCGACTACGTCAACGCCAGGGGGGTGAACATGATTCGGCGCATCGATACGAACGCGCCCGCGTCGGTGGCCCCGGGGACCTCGCGATCCGTGGCCGAGGCCGACGCCACGAGGCCGGTCGTTCCTGTCGCCGGCGGGCTCCGGCTGATCGAACAGGATCAGTCGAGCGGACGCAGCCAGTTCCACGGCCTGTATCTGACGGCGCGCAAGCGATTTTCGCGGCGGCTCGCGTTCGACGCGGCCTGGACGATCTCGCAGGCCCGGAACAATACGGACGACATCAACTTCCGGCCGGTCGATTCGCGCAACCCTGACGCGGAGTACGGCCCGAGCCTGAACGATCGGCTGCACGTCGTGGCCATCAACGCGCTGGTGCGGGCGCCGGGCGGCATCGACATCGCCCCGGTCGTCTTCGTCTCGAGCGGCCAGCCACTGAACGTCACGACGGGCCGCGACGACAACGGCGACACGATCTACAACGACCGGCCCGCCGGCTACGGACGCAACAGCGCGCGGACCGATGGCTACCGGCAGGTGGACGTCAGCGTCTCGCGCACCTTCGCCATCGGGCAGGCGCACGTCGTCACGCGGGTCGAAGTGTTCAACCTGTTCAACGCCGTGAACTACTCGGGCTTCTTCAACTTCGGCGCGAGCGGGGTCCGGCCGGACGAAGCCGGGACGCTGGCCTTCCAGCCGACCGTGGCGGGACCGGCGCGTCAGGTGCAGCTCTCCGCACGGGTGATCTTCTAGCCCGTGGCCGGCGGGCCCGACGCGAGCGCGTCGTTCCGCACCACGGGCGGCGCCGACAGCAGCGATCCGATCACGCCGGAGGCGAAAATGAGGGGAATGCCATACATGGCCCACGGCCACGTGTATCCGCCCTCCTCGCCGACGACGAGAAAACACCCGGTGCCCCAGACGACCCCGACCACCACGCTGGCCCACGCGCCCGCGCTCGTCGCGCGCGGCCAGTGGAAGCCGGCGAGCAGCGCGAACGAGAGCGCGACGATCGGCACGTTGGCGAGGATCAGCCGGTTGAGGATGTCGTCGACGAGGAACACGGCGCCGAGCCACTGCAGTGTCGCGAAGGCGACGATGATCCACCGCTGGACGGCAATCGTGCGAGCCTGGCGCCAGCCGAAGTCCGCCGCCAGCATCGCCGCCATCGCCGTCCACACGCCCGAGAGCGTCGTGAGCGCGGCGGCGAACAGCACGGCAAATCCCGCGCCCCTGATGCCCGCTGGCAGCCAGGCCCAGACCATCGTCGGGACGGCGAGCTGCGAATCGGGAAGCGACGGATCACTCACCCGGAGGTACGCGGCCGCGAATACCATCATGCCGTACAGCCCGAAGACGAGCGCCGCCGACCACGCCACCGCGCGGAACGCCGTCCGTTCGTCGCGCGCGGCGAAGATTTTCTGGCCGTACCACGGCGCGGCGATGTAGGTCACGCAGGTGATGGCGATGAGCGTCGACACGAAGCGGAACGGCAGCGCCGGGTGGTTCCACTGGGCTACCGGGTCGAACACGAGCTGATCGGGCGGAAACACCGCCGACAGGCCGCCGAGACCGGCGGCGCGCGAGATGCCGAGCACCAGGAGCGCCGGCAGGAGGACCAGCGTGCACACGAACGTGACAACGTCGGTGCGGACGACCGACTCGAGTCCGCCCGGCACCGCCACGGCCAGCACGACGAGCAGGAGCAGCCCGCTCAACAGCATGAAGGGCACGTCCGGAACGGACGGCTGGAACAGGAGCGTCAGCGACTTCACGTACGTCGCGCCAAAGCCGGTCATCGCGGCGAGCAGCAGGACCGACGCGAGCCGGCCGAGTGCCGGAGAGTAGCGGGTCGAGAACAATTCCGCGACCGACAGCCTGTTGAACCGCTTCCAGGCGCGCGCGACGGTGACGGTATAGAACGTGAGCCCGACGAGGAACACGAACGGGAGGGCGATCGCCATCGGACCGGCGCGATAGCCGGCCGCGCTGAACGCAAGCAGCGTGCTGGTGTTGAACTCCGTCATCACGAGCGTGGCGACCAGCGGAAAGAGCAGCAGGCGTCGATCGGCGACCAGGTAGCTCTCCACGCGGCGGACCCGTCGCAGCCCGACGAGAATCATGACGGCGACGACGGCGACGAATCCGATGACGTCGAACATGGCGCTCACAGAGTATCCTTCGAAAGCGCGGCCAGAGGAGGCCCGGTGTTCGACGAAGCCTTTCGCAGACGATTCGAACGCGCCGCGACCCCGGTCGCGCGCGGCCTCGCTCGACGCGGCCTGACGCCCGATGCCGTCACCGCCGCGGCGTTCATGGCTGCGCTGTGCGCGGCCGGACTCGTGGCCTTCGGCGCGCCGCGCCTCGGGTTCGCCGTCTGGCTCCTCAGCCGCGTGGGTGACGGCATCGACGGCGTGATCGCCAGGGTGTCGGGCCGGGTATCCCCCTTCGGCGGGTATCTCGACATCACCCTCGACATGGCGGGCTACAGCGCGATGGTGCTGGGGTTCGCGATTCTGCATCCGGCGCACGGGCTGGCGTGGGCCGCGGTCCTGGCCGGCTACGTCCTCGCGATTACGTCTACGCTGGCGCTGGCGAGCGCCGCGGAGCGGGAGCAGCGGCGGGTGAGCGCGACCAACCGCGGCTATCAGTTCACGCGGGGACTCGCGGAAGCCGGGGAAACGACGTGCGTCTACGGGCTCTGGGCCTTCGTGCCGTCGTGGATCGGTCCGATTGCCTGGATCTGGTGCGCGTTGCTGGTGGCGACCGGGCTCATGCGCTCACGTCTCGCCTGGCGGGACCTGCGGCGCACGCCGCCGTCGTGAGCGGCGGGGCGGACAGACGCGGTCCTACACGATCCTGCGCAGCATCCTGGGCGTGAGGAACCAGCGCAGCTGGCCGACGCCCTTCGGCGGGAAGACCTCGAAGTCGATCCGGCAGATCGCGCCCTTCTTGAACTCCATCGGTTCGCGCGCTCCGATCAGCCGCGCGGCGAGTTCGCCCATGTTCGGCTCGTGACCGACGAGCGCAATCCGCGCCGTCCGCATGTGTCTGGCGAGTTCCTGCATCACTGACGCGGACGATCCCGCCGGGGCCAGCGCGTCGCTCGTGCTCACGGTGGGCTTCGTCTTCAGCGCGTCGGCAATCGTGTCGGCCGTCTGCCGCGTGCGGACGAGCGGACTCGTGATGATCTCATCGAACGCGACATCCAGCGCGTTGAGGGCCTGCGCTTCCTTTCGCAGCCGCGCCAGCCCCTTGCCGGTGAGTGGGCGCTTGGAATCGTCCGGGTATGCCTTGCCTCGCTCGGCGGCTTCGCCGTGGCGGATCAGGTACAGCTCGAGGGTGGCCATACGGGTGTCAGCGCCTGCCCGACGCCGCGGGCGCGGCGGCCCGCGCAAGCGCCATCTTCAGTGGACGACGTCGCGCGGGACGCGCGAGCTCCGGGACGACCGCGGCGGCGACCCGCCGCGGCACGTCGGCGAGCGACACTGACGCTGCCACATACCGGCCGTGCAGGTGGCGGCACTCCTCCTCGATGTGCCGGGCCAGGGCGTCGAGCCCCCGCCGGGTCACGCCGCTGCCGGGCTCCGGCGCGGCATGGACCGCCGCGACGTGGACGAGCAGCACCTGCAAGTCGTGGAGGCGCCCCAGCAGATCCTGCGCGCGCTTGAGCGCGCGCACCAGCGGCGCCGCGGTGCGCGCGCCGACGCCGCCGGCCAGCTCGAGGCCGTAGCGCAGCTTCTTGCTCGCGATACGGACGGCGTGCAGCTGCTCGGGCGCATACAGCCGGCCCGCGCCCTCAATCGATGTCGTCAGGTGGGCCGCCCGCTTCAGCAGGCGCGCGCCCAGTGCCTCCCGCCAGCCGTGGCCGTCGTCGGCCTGCAGCGCAGCGGCCACCGAGTCCAGGCGGCGGTGCAGCTTGTCCACCTTCACGCGATTGAGGCGCTTCAGCATGACGGTTCGCCCGGCGTCACGCTCGGCGAGGACCCGCGCGCGGACGGCTTCGACCGCGGACCTGGGAACACCGTCAGCCATGGCGAGATCGTCGAGCAGCCTGAGCGTGACGTCCAGCTCCCGCACGGTCCCGAGCGCGCGAGTGAGCCGCCGGATCTTGGCACGCGCCTTCCCGGCCTTGCTGCCCTTCAGTCCGGTCGTCAGGACCGGGACCGCCTCGCGCAGGCGCCGCGACGCGACACGCGCCTGGTGGACGCCGTGGTCGTCACCCGAAATGGCTGACGGCAAATGCTTTCTGAGCTCCCGCGCGTTACGGTGCAGTAGCCGGGTCGTTACACGTTCGTCGCGGGTCTTCATGGTAGGATGCCAGCCGAGCCGAGTCCTCTCGTTCCTCTGTCGAGTATATCTCTGGCATGTAACAGGCAAGAGGGAACACCCGGCTGAGCTGACGACCCGCCATGCGCATCGCCGCCATCGACATCGGCACGAACTCCATCCACATGATCGTGGTGCAGGTCCGTCCTGATCTGTCGTTCGAGGTCATCGACCGCGAAAAGGACATGGTACGGCTCGGCGCGGGCGGGCTCGACGGCCGCAGCCTGACGCCGACCGCGGTCGCGGCCGCGCTCCAGACGCTGACCAAGTTCCGGCGGCTGGCCGAGTCACACAACGTGGACGAGATCGTGGGCGCCGCGACGAGCGCCACGCGCGAGGCGAAAAACGGCGGCGATTTCATCGCGGAGATCACGCGGCAGACCGGCATCCGCGTACGGGTCATCACGGGCACCGAGGAGGCGCGGCTGATTCACCTCGCCGCAGGCTACGGCGTGGACGTGGGCGGCTCGACGGCGGTCGTCATCGACATAGGCGGCGGCAGCGTGGAGGTCACGCTCGGCACGGCGACCCAGCTGACGCTCGGGCGGAGCTTCAAGACCGGCGCCATTCGACTGAGCGAGCGCTTCGTGAAAACGGATCCGCTGGCCGCCCGCGACGAACGCAAGCTCGTCAAGCACGTGAACCGCGAAATGGGCAGCTACCTGACCCAGCTGACGACGCGCGGGTACGCACGTGTCATCGGCACGTCCGGCACCATCCTGAGTCTGGGGGCGCTTGCGCTGGCCGACGACGGCGCCGCCCCGCCGGCCGAGCTGCGCAATCGGCGCGTCAGCGCCAAGGCGCTGCACAGGCTGCGCAAGTGGCTGGTCGCGTCGGATATCGAAGAGCGGCTCGCGCTGCAGGGGCTCGATCCGCGGCGCGTGGACCTGGCCGTCGCCGGCTCGGTGCTGCTCGACACCGTGATCCGGCGGCTTGGCGCCAGCGAAATCACCTTGTGCGACCTGGCGCTGCGCGAAGGACTCGTGCTCGACTACATCCACCGGAACAGCGCGCGGATTCGGAAGATCGAGCGCTACCCCGACGTCCGCCGCCGCAGCATCGTCGAGCTGGGCGAGCGGTGCGGCTACTGGTCGGAACACGCCCAGCAGGTCGCGCGGCTCGCACTGAGCGTGTTCGACCAGAGCCGGAGCGTGCACGGGCTGACGGATCGTGAGCGCGAGTGGCTCGAGTACGCGGCACTGCTGCACGACATCGGCGTGCACATCAGCTACGAGCGGCACCACCGGCATTCGTACTACCTGATCAAGAACGGCGACCTCAGGGGATTCGAGCCGCAGGAAGTCGAGGTGATCGGGCTGGTCGCCCGTTATCACCGGCAGGCCACGCCGAAAAAGTCGCACGAGGGGTATGGCGATCTCCCCGGACCCCTGCGCCGCATCGTCCGGACGCTGGCGGCCATCCTCCGGCTCGCCGAAGGTCTCGATCGGAGCCACGCACAGGCCCTGACCGGGATTGATCTGTATCCAAGGGGCGACGACTATCTCGCCAGGCTTCGGGCATCCGGGGACGCCGAGCTCGAAATGTGGGCCGCGCACCGCCACGTGGGACCGCTCGAGCAGGTGCTCGATCGCCCCATCCGCTTCGAGGTCGCCGGCAACGATTACAAGGACAAGACGGCACATGCTCAACACGTTGACCACACCGCACGAGTATCCGGGAAAGCTGTTCGTGGTCGAAGGCATCGACGGGTCGGGAAAGACGACGCAGCTGGCCCTGCTCGCTAAGTGGCTCGTCGCGGCGGGCCACCCGGTCTTCGTGACGGAATGGAATTCGTCGGCGCTCGTGAAAGCGGCCACCAAGACCGGGAAGAAGAAGAACTCCCTGACGCCGATGACCTTCAGCCTGCTGCACGCGACCGACTTCGCGGACCGGCTGCTCTATAACATCATTCCGCCGCTCAAGGCCGGGATGATCGTCCTGGCGGATCGGTATGCGTACACCGCGTTCGCGCGTGACGCGGCTCGCGGGGTGGACCGACGCTGGGTACGCGAGCTGTACAGCTTCGCCGTGCAGCCCGATTTGGCGGTCTACTTCCGCGTGCCCATCGAGGTCTCGACCGACCGCCTCATGGCGCGGCGGGTGAAGCTGAAGTTCTACGAAGCCGGGCTGGACATGGGCTGGAGCACCAATGCGCTCGAGAGCTTCCGCATTTTCCAGGGCAAGGTTCTCGACGAGTACGATCGGATAGTGGACGAATTCGGCTTGAGCGTCGTGGCGGCCACCGGCAGCATCACCGAACAGCAGCGGGGCTTCCGCAAGCTCGTCTCGCAGCACCTGGAGATAGAGGATGACGGAGGGAAGCTCGATGAACAGCTTGGCTGAATCCGGCGAAGGCGGAATCGTCCGGCCCGGCGCGTATTACGGCAACGGGATTCCCTACCTCCCGATGGAGGGCTATCCCGGCAAGATCATCGCGATCGAAGGGACCGACGGCGTGGGGCGTTCGACGCAGATCCGCCTGCTGCGGGAATGGCTCGAGGTGCAGGGTTACGGCGTCATCGAGACCGGCTGGACGCGGTCCGAACTCATGCAGCCGACCATCGAGCTGGCCAAGTCGAGCAACACGCTGAACAAGCTCACCTTCGTGCTGCTCTACGCGACCGACTTCGCGGACCGCCTCGAAAAGGAGATCATCCCGGCGCTCAAGGCCGGCTTCATCGTGCTCTCGGACCGCTACATCTTCACCGCGATGGCGCGCGCGGGCGTGCGCGGGGTCGAACGCGCGTGGGTCCGCAACCTGTACGGGTTCGCGATCGCGCCACACCTCGTCTTCTACCTGCGCATCGACGAGAAGACGCTGATCCGGCGGGTGCTGCAGTCGCGCGGGATGGACTACTGGGAATCGGGCATGGACATGAAGCTCGGCGACGACATCTACGAGAGCTTCCGCGCGTATCAGAAGTCGCTCCTGCGCGAGTATGCGTCGATGTCCGACGAGTTCGGGTTCCGCGTCCTCGACGCCAGGCGCAAGGTCGACGTGATCCAGGACGAGCTGCGGCGCCAGATCGGGGCATTCCTCGCCGAATCCGAAGCGGCGCCGGCCACGGCGACAGCCGCCCCTGCCTCACAGGAGTAACGGAGAAGGGACGGAGAAATAGAGGGTGGGCCTGTGGCTGCTTCGGGAACCGGCCATCCCCGCACGGCGGCCCCTGAGTCGATGGGCGGCCGCCGCGCCGCGGACGAACAACCTTCCTCCCCCGCCTCACGGGAGAAACGGAGGGACGGAGGAATAGAGGGTGGTCCTGTGGCTGCTCCGCCCGCAGGCCGTCCCAGAGCAACAGGCAGTGAGATGGTGGACGGCGGCTGGCGCAATAGCGCGGCCGAGACGCCGACGTCAGCACGACCCAACCTCCATGGCTCCGTTTCTCCGTTCCGCCCTGTGAAGCGAGACATGCGGCTGTCGCCGTGACCTGCACGATCGCCGGCGCCGTCCGGCCCCACCCTCGTGTCTCCGTTCCTCCGTCCCTGTGAGGCAGACACGCGGCTGTCGCCGTGACCTGCACGATCGCCGACGCCATCCGGCCCCCATCCTCGTGTCTCCGTTCCTCCCTGTGAGGCCCCCCGGGGCGTGTTTACGCGGATTTTACATACCGGAAACTAGGCGGAAATTGGCAAGCTCTAGCCTGAGTGGGTCATGCCACTGGCACCGGCTCCGACGTCACCCGCCCCGGGAACGCATCCAGCGAATGCGCCAGCCCAGGCGCGGCCCGACGTCATCGACGTTCGCGGTCTGAACTTCTACTACGGCACGAAGCGGGCGCTCGAGGACATCACCCTCGCGATCCAGCCCAACGTCGTCACCGCATTCATCGGACCGTCGGGCTGCGGCAAGAGCACCTTCCTGCGGACGCTGAACCGGATGAACGACATCATCACGGGCACGCGGGTCGAGGGGCAGGTCATGATTGACGGGCGCGACATCTACGCCCCGCAGAGCGACGTCGTGGCGCTCAGGCGCCGCGTCGGCATGGTGTTCCAGAAGTCGAACCCGTTCCCGAAGTCGATTTTCGAGAACGTCGCGTACGGCGTACGCATCAACGGCCTGGCGGGGAGCCGGTCGGAACTGCACGGCCGGGTCGAAGACAGCCTGAAGGCGGCGGCCATCTGGGACGAAGTGAAGGACCGCCTGCACGAGTCGGCGCTGGCGCTCTCAGGCGGCCAGCAGCAGCGGCTGTGCATCGCGCGGGCGCTGGCGGTCAAGCCGGAGATCCTGCTGATGGACGAACCGGCCTCGGCGCTGGATCCGATCGCGACGCAGCGGATCGAGGAACTGGTCTACCAGCTGAAGTCGGACTACACGATCGTCATCGTCACCCACAACATGCAGCAGGCCGCGCGGGTGTCGGATCGCACGGCGTTCTTCTGGCTCGGACGCCTGGTCGAGTACGCCCCAACGGATCGGATTTTCACGAACCCGGCGGAGAAGCTGACCGAAGATTACGTGACAGGAAGATTCGGCTAGCCCGACTTCGCGCTTTGCGTTACGGTGGAGCCCCGAACACCGAACACCGAACGCCGAGCGCCGAACGCCGAACGCCGAACACCGAACGCCGAACGCCGAACGCCGAACGCCGAACGCCGATAGCACAGACCCCAACATGGCCGAGACCAACATCAGGCACTTTCAACAGGACCTCGATCTCCTCAAGGCGCGTCTGCTCGAAATGGGCGGTCTGGCCGAGGAGCGCGTGCGATCGGCGGTCGAGGCGCTCGTCGTGCGCAACGCCGAGCAGGTCGACCGCGTGCTGGCTGGCGACGGGCCGATCAATCAGCTGCACGTCGAGATCGACGAGCGCTGCTTCAAGCTGCTCGCCCTTCACCAGCCCATGGCGGTGGATCTGCGGGCGATCGTCTCGGCGGTGAAAATCAACACGGACCTCGAACGCGTCGGCGACCTCGCGATCAACATCGTGGAGGCCGCGCGGCGCTACATGCGGCACCCCCCGGTGAAACAGCTCATCGACCTGCCCCGGATGGCCTCGATCGCGCAGGCGATGCTGCGGGACGCCCTCGACGCGTACGTGGGGCGCGACACGGCGCTCGCGCAGGCGGTCCTGAACGAGGACGACCGCCTCGACGCCCTCAAGACGCAGGTGTTCCGCGAACTCCTCACGTACATGCTCCAGGACCCGACCACGATCGAGCCGGCGCTCGACCTGATTCTCGTCTCGCGTCATCTCGAGCGAATCGGCGATCACGCCACGAACATCGCCGAGGACGTCATCTTCATGGTGTCGGCCCGGGACGTCCGGCACCACCTCGCCGACAGCTCCTCTTCCTGACGCCGCCGCCCTTTCCTGCCGGCGATTGGATAGAATAGGAGGGTTGCGCGCATGCGCGCGGGCCCTGTATGCCGTCCACGCTTCTCTGCCCGTATTGCCGGCGCCGGCCGGCCGATCCGGCCTGGCGGCCGTTCTGCAGCGAGCGGTGCAAGCTGGCCGATCTCGGCCGGTGGCTGTCGGGCGACTACCGGGTGCCTGGCCCGGACGTTCCTCCCGACGAGGAAGACGCTGAGTAGCTATGGCCGAGACGCTGACGATCACCGACAACCGCACGGGCATTCAGTACGAGCTTCCGATCACCGACGGGACGATCCGCGCGATCGACCTGCGGCAGATCAAGGTCACGCCGGACGAGTTCGGCCTGATGACCTACGATCCGGCGTTCACCAACACGGCCGCGTGCCGGAGCCGCATCACCTTCATCGACGGCGACAAGGGCATCCTGATGTACCGCGGATACCCGATCGAGCAGCTCGCCGAGCACAGCGACTTCCTCGAAACCGCCTACCTCCTCCTGAACGGTGAGCTGCCGAACGCCGGGCAACTCGATCAGTGGACGAGGGACGTGACGCATCACACGATGCTGCACGAGAACATCAAGAAGTTCGTGGAAGGGTTCCGCTACGACGCGCACCCGATGGGGATGTTCCTGAGCGCCGTCGGCGCGCTGTCCACGTTCTACCCGGACGCAAAGAACATTTTCGACCCGGCGTCGCGCAAGCTGCAGACGACCCGGCTGGTGGCGAAGGTGCCGAGCATCGCCGCCTACGCCTTCCGCCACACGATGGGCACGCCGTTCGTGCTCCCGGACAACGAGCTGAGCTTCTCGGGCAACTTCCTGAACATGCTGTTCAAGATGACCGAGGCCAACTACAAGCCCAATCCCGTGCTGGAACGCGCGCTCGACGTGCTGTTCATCCTGCACGCCGATCACGAGCAGAACTGCAGCACGCACGCGATGCGCGGCATCGGCAGCTCGCACGTCGATCCCTACTCGGCGCTTGCCGGGGCGGCCGCGGCGCTCTACGGGCCGCTGCACGGCGGCGCCAACGAAGCGGTGCTCCGGATGCTGAACGAGATCGGCTCGATCCAGCAGGTGCCGGCCTTCGTCAAGCGCGTGAAGGGCGGCGAGGGACGGCTGATGGGGTTCGGCCACCGCGTCTACAAGTCCTACGACCCGCGCGCGACGATCATCAAGCGGATCGCCGACCTCGTGTTCGAGGTCACGGGCAGGAACCCGCTGCTCGAGATCGCGCTCGAACTCGAACGGATCGCGCTCGAGGACGACTACTTCGTCTCGCGCAAGCTCTATCCCAACGTGGACTTCTACTCCGGCCTGATCTACCAGGCGATGGGTTTCCCGGTCGAGATGTTCCCGGTGCTCTTCGCCATCCCGCGCACCGCCGGGTGGATTGCGCAGTGGGAAGAGATGCTGACCGATCCGGAGCAGAAGATCGCCCGGCCGCGGCAGATCTACGTGGGCGCGGACGCGCGCGACTACGTGCCACGAGAAAAGCGGCGCTGAACGATCGCCGCGACCAACCTCGACCGTGCGCGTCGGTCGGGAATGGTATGCTGCGACGCCGGACGGCGTGTACCCGCGCGCCGGGCGGCCCAGAAGTCGGGACACTGTTCACGCGCGGCACAGGGAACTGGTCGAGTGATACACAAGCATTCGTTCGCCATTGTCGGTGCGTGTCTGTTCATCGGGGCGGCCGCGTGCCTGCACGGCTCGCAGGCGGGCGCTCCCACATTCGACGGTGGGCGCGCGTATGAACACCTGCGGCAGATCGTCTCGATCGGGCCCAGGCCGGCAGGCTCACCGGGCGCCGCCGCGACGCGCGCCTACATCACGAAGTCGCTCGCGGCGCTCGGCATCAAAGCCGAAGAGCAGCCGTTCGAGGCCGCGACACCGATCGGGCGCGTGAAGATGGTCAACCTGCGCGCTACCATCCCGGGCTCCGGCCAGGGTCGCATCGTCATCGCCGGCCACTACGACACGAAAATCTTCCACGAGTTTCCATTTGTCGGCGCCAACGACGGCGGGTCGAGCACCGCGTTCCTGATCGAACTGGCCCGAGTGCTGAAAGCGCGCGCCAACGCGCGGCCGATGGAACTGCTGTTCCTGGATGGCGAGGAGGCGACCGGCGAGTGGCTCGGCAGCGACCACACCTACGGCAGCCGCTACTACGTGAGCGCCGCGCGCAAGGACAACACGCTGAAGGACATCCACGCGATGATCCTCGTGGACATGGTCGGCGACCGCGACCTGGTCGTGAAGCGCGAGGGCAACTCGACGCCGTGGCTCACCAACGCGATCTGGGCCGCGGCCAGGCGGCTGAAGCGGCCCGAGTTCTCGTCTGAAACCACCGACATCGAGGACGATCACCTCGAATTCCTCGCGGCCGGCGTGCCATCCGTGGATCTGATCGATCTCGAGTACTACACCCGCTCCGGGTCGATGGCATGGCACACGAAGGACGACACGCTGGAGAATGTCTCGGCGCAGTCGCTGGAGGCGGTCGGCGAGGTGCTGGTGGCGGCGCTGCCCGAGATCGAGCGGCACCAGTAGCCCCACTATTCACGGGACGCCGAGTCGACCCGCCCGTTCGGCCCGGACACGATGCGGGGCAGAACCGGATCACCGGTCACGGAGGCTGTCCCGCTGCGACGGGATCCACGGGTGACGGGAGAACGGAGAGACGGAGGAACGGAGGCTGTCTCGCTGCAGGGTCGGGACCGCGCGTTCGCGCGGTCGAATGGGTACCGGGCCGTGTCGGCAAGCCGCAGCGACATCCGGGCGGTTTGCCGACGCGGCCCGGTGCCCATTCGCACGCCGGCCTGCGGCCGGCGGCCCGACCCGTACCCGGCTCGGCGCCTCAGGCAGTTCGCGCCGCCACTTTCCGAACGCCTACACAACCCAGGCCCGCCCTCTCGCCCTCTGTCCCTCCCTGCGAGGCACTGACTGGCGGCTGTCGTGAGGGGCTACCCAAACCGCCGGAGCAACCCGGCTCCACCCTCTGTTCCTCCGTGTCTCCGTCCCTCCCTGTGAGGCCGTGACAGGTGGCTGTCGCCGGGGCGCGAGCCCGGACGCGGCGCCGCGTCAGGCGTTGCCGGTGCCCTGCGCCTTGAGCTCGGCGATTTCCGCGAGGATCTCCGACTCGGTGAGCACCGACGGCGAGCCCTTCGCCCTGGCGAAAATCCGGTCCACCAGTTCCTCGGACGCCTCGAACCCGCGGCGCTCCAGCCAGAACACGACGTTCGACTTGCCCGACATCGGTCCGACGTCCACTTCCTGATCGCGGCCGACCATGCCGGCCGGCACGCCCGAGTACACCGCGTCCACGAGCTCGGCGTCCTTCTTGCGGAACGCCTTGATGACGGCCGCCGCGTGAACGCCTGTCGCCGTCCGGAACGCGTCACGCCCGACGACCGGGTAGTTGGCCGGAATCGGCACGCCGGTCGCCTCCGACACCACACGACAGTACTCGACGAGCGCCGACAGGTCCCGCTCGATGTAGCCCATCAGCACCAGGTTCACGAGCAGCATGTCCATCGGCGTATTGCCGACGCGCTCGCCGATCCCGATCGCCGCGCCGTGCACGCGCGAGGCGCCGGCGTCGAGCGCCGCGAGCGTATTGCCAATCGCGCAGTCCCGATCGCGGTGTCCGTGCCAATCGATGCCGACCCCGCCGCCGCACTCCTCCACCACGCTCGCGACGAACCTGACGACGGCCGCGGCGCCCGCCGGCGTGGCATGGCCGACGGTGTCGGCCACGCACACCCGCGTGGCGCCTGCGCGGATGGCGGTTGAGTACAGCCGCCGCAGGGTGTCCGGATCGGCGCGGGTCGTGTCTTCCGTCACGTACATGACGGGCAGCCCCTCCCCCACCGCGAAGGTGATCGCGTCCTCGGTCAGGCGCAGCAGCTGATCGATCGTCCAGCCTTCGGCGTACTGCCGCAGCGGGCTCGAGCCGATGAACGTGCAGGCCTCGATGGGAATCCCGACACGCTGCGAGATCTGGGCGATCGGCCGGATGTCCGCGATGACGGTGCGCGCCGCGCAGTTCGCCTTGACCTTCAGCCGCTGGTCCGCAATCTCGCGCGCGAGCCGCTCGACGTCCCGCACCACGTGCGGCCCGGCTCCCGGCAGGCCGATGTCGGCCGTGTCGATGCCCAGCCGATCGATCAGGTGGAGGATCTCGAGCTTCTCCTCGATGGTCGGGCAGCGCACCGACGGGGATTGCAGCCCGTCACGCAGCGTCTCGTCGTCCAGCATGACGAGGGGCGGCTTCGGGGCTTCGGTCCGGTTCCAGTCGTAGATCAGCGGATGCACAGTCTACGGGTTCATGGATGCACGCGTTCCCGGTTCTCGCGACAGCAGCCTGATGGTGACGAGTCCTGCCAGCACGATCAGCGTGGCCCAGATGGTCGAGACCCAGACGGCGTCGAACACCGTCACGTCCATGACAGCGGCGATCGACACGCGGGGCGCGCGGCCGGCGTGGTACAGCGCATTGCGGAGCATGAACTCCTTGATGCCGCGGCTCAGCAGCAGGTCGTACACGCCATTCCAGACCACGAGGCCCACGCCCAGCCAGAGGGCCACCGCGAGTCGCTCCGCGCGAACGAGCCGGCGCATGTCAGCCTCCGGTACTGGAGCACCATGGCGGTGATGTCGTCGCTCTGCGCGGCTCCCTTCGTGAACTCGCGCACGTCGGTGAAGAGCGACTCGAGCAGCACCGGCGGGGCGAGCTTCGCGTGGCGCTCGACGCACGCCACGATGCGCTCTTCTCCGTACTCCTCACCGGCCGCCGACAGCGCTTCCGAAACGCCGTCGCTGAAGACGATGACCCAGTCGCCGGGCGCGAGCGAGATCGTCTCCTCGTCGAAGCTCGCGCCTTCGAACAGGCCGACAATCGGGCCGCCGGTCTCGAGCCGCTTGAATCCGCCGCCGTTCGGGCTCACGATCAGCGGAGGGTTGTGCCCCGCGTTGCAGTAGGTCAGCCGGCCGTCGGGCCGCAGCGCGCCGTACATCAGCGTGACGAAGCGCGATTCGATCCCGCGGCGGTAGAGCGCCATGTTCACGCGGCTGATCGCCTGCGACGGCGAGTCGCTGCTTGCCGCCTGCGCGGCGAACATCCCCTGCATCATCGCGGACAGCAGCGCGGCCGGCGGACCCTTGCCGGCCACGTCGCCCAGCGCAAAGCCAAGCGCCTTCTCGGGCAGGTCCACGTAGTCGTAGAAATCCCCGCCGATCGACCGGCACGGGAGCGACGCCGCCGCGGCCCTGAAGAACGCACCCACGCGGTTCGTCTTCGGCAGAAGCGCCTGCTGGATCTCGGCGGCGATCCGCATCTCCTGCTCCATCCGCGCCTTCTCCATCGTCTCGCGATAGAGCCGCGCGTTCTCGATGGCCACCGCCGCCTCGGCCGCCAGCGTTTCGAGCGCCGCGAGGGTGGAACTGGACAGCAGCGAGCCCTTCTCGCGGCTGTCGAGGTAGAGGACGCCGATGCGCCGGTCCTCGCCGGCCGCCTCCGCCTTGTCCACGTACCGCACGAGGCGCAGCGGCGCGCAGAGCACGTTCCGGATTCCGAGCGCGACGGTGCCCATGTGCACGTTCGCGAATTCGCCGTCGAGCAGGTCGGCCACCAGGCGCGGTTCGCCGGTGCGGAAGACCTCCTCGGGAATCTTGCGGCTGGTGGCGAAGGTGCTGCCCGGCAGCGTCACGTGACCGCGGCCCCGCGCGAGCTTGAATTCCAGTTCGCCGGTGCTGTTTGCCAGCATGATGAAGCCGCGTTCGGCGCTGCTCACGTCGATGCCCGAGTCGAGCACCAGCGACAGCACGTCGTCCAGCACACGGCCTGACCCGAGCGCGCGCAGGCCTTCGAGGAGCGCGGCAATCTGTCGGAGATCGCCAATCGCCGTCGTGGTGGACCGCTCGACCGGCGGATCGGCGTCGGCGGTCAGGAACACCATCTCGGCGCCGCCTGCACGGCCGAGCCGGATCTTGTCCCCGTGCACGATCGCGCGTTCGGTGACCTGCTCGCCATTGACGTACGTGCCATACCGGGACGTGCGATCCCGCAGGACGTAGTGGCCGCCTTCGTTGACGATCTCGGCGTGATCGCGCGAGACTTCGCTGCCCGCCAGCCGCAGGTCGTTCGTCTCACGACGCCCGATTTCGAACTGCGGTTTGCTGATGGGCACGACGCGCTGGCCCAGGGCGTCGGTGACCTCGAGACGTGCCTCGGACATGGCGGAAGTGTAACTCAGCGCCGTCGGACGACGCGAACAATCAGGATCAGGAGGGCGGCCCCGACGAGGACCGCGGCGGCAGTCTGCAGGGACCCTGGACTCGCCGCGGCCCGGGACGCCTGCCCCAGGTAAAGCGCCAGCAGGAGCATGACGGCCGCCACGACGATCGACACCAGGCTGCGCCGCGGCTTCAGCTCAGCGGCCTTGCGGACCGGATCGGTCGTTCCGGCCCCGCAGCGATAGCACACGATGGCCTTGTCGGCGATTTCGGTCCCGCAGTGCCTGCAGATCATGAGTCCCCGATGACGAACGGGAGCGCGGCGGGCCCCGCCAGGATCCCTCGTTGATGTCGGCGAATGCGTCGCCATTCCAGGCCGAACGGCACGAACGGGTGCCGCCGGACGATGATCGTACTGCCGGACCGGGCGGGCACCGCCGGCAGTTTGACTTGCGCCGGGACCCCGTCGGCCGGTACAATCCCACCTCTTGATGATACTGGTGCGCTCCCGGCGCTGGCATCGGACGTTCGTCGCGGCCTGCCTCCCGTATCTGCTCCTGTCGGTGCTGGTGGACTTCGTTCACCTGCATCCGCTGATGAACGGCACTCCCCGGGTCGCGGCCTCGCAGCCCGCCCCCGTGCCGGGACCGAAGCATTCCCTGCCGGCCAGCCCCGCGTGCGCGGTCTGCCTCTGGGTACAGGCCGGCATGGGCGTGCAGCCGTCCGTCTCCAGCGGCCCAACCGTGGTCGCGCTCGCGAACGCCCCGAATCCGCTCGACACGCCGTGCCCGGCTCGCCCCGCCCTTTTCACGCCCGACCTGCGTGGTCCGCCCGTCTCGCTGTTCTCCTGATTTCACCGTCCAGGCATCGGATCGGCCGCCGCGCCGTTGTCGCGCAAACCTGATCGCGCGAACGACTCGCCGCCCCTGACGGGGAGACGCCGCGATTGGCGACGTCGATCCAACCTGGAACGCAGGCGGCCGCCGCGTGGCGGACGGCCCTTCCCCGCTACGAAGAGGATCCGATGCGCGCACTCTCTCCCGTTGGGCGCCAGGCCATCGCCGTCGCGCTTGCCGCGGCGCTGCCGGCGGCGGTCGCCGCGCAACCCCGCGCGCCCGTCACACGGCTGTCGCTCGCCGAGGCCGTGCGCCTTGCGGTCGACCGCAACCAGGCGCTCCAGGCACAGCGAATGGCCGTGGACGCCGCACGGGCGGATGAGATCACCGCCGCCCTGAAACCGAACATCGGCGTGTCGTTTACCGCCGACGGGCTGACGCCGTTCTCTCCGCGGCAGATGACGTGGGATTTCCTCAAGAACAGCGCGACCTACGGCGGCTCGGCGAGCTACCTGTTCGAGCGGGGTGGCAAACGCAGCAACCGTCTCGCGGTCGCGAGGACAGCGACCGAGGTCACGTCCAAGGATGTGCTGGAGGCCGAGCGACAGCTGCGCTTCGAGACCGCACAGGCGTTCGTCAACGTGCTGTTCACGAAATCCACGCTCGACCTTGCCCAGCAGAACCTGACGAGCTTTACGGAGGTCGTCGAGCTCAGCCGTCAGCGCGTGACGTCCGGCGACCTCGCCGAAGCCGAGTTCTACCGGATTTCTCTGCAGAAACTGCAATTCGAACAGGATGTCTCGGCGGCGCAGGTCGGCCTCCTGCAGGCCCGCGCCTCGCTGCGGCAGCTGCTGGGCTTCGACACCGTGACGGAGGACTTCGAGCCGGTCGGAGACCTCGCGTACACCCGGGCGACGCTCGATCTCGAGGACCTGAAGCGACAGGCGCTGGAGTCGCGACCCGACCTCCAGTCGGCGCGCAGCAACGTCACGCTCGCGCAGAACGCCCTCACGCTCGAGCGCAGCAACAGGGCGCGCGACATCACCGGCGACATCGGCTATTCGCATACCGGGCCGGACAACACCGTCGGCGTCGCCGCTTCATTCGACCTGCCGATGCGCGATCGCAATCAGGGCAACATCGCGCGCAGCGAGGTGCTCGTGCGCCAGGCGACCGAGTCCGAGCTGGCCACCCGGTACCTGGTGACCACGGACGTGGTCAACGCCTACGCCGCGTGGCGGACCAGCCAGCAGGTCGTTTCCCTGTACCGAGTCGGGGTATCTCGCCCAGTCCCAGCAGTCGCTCGACATCAGCCGTTACGTCTACCAGCGTGGTGCCGGCAGCCTGCTGGAGCTTCTGGACGCCGAACGCACCTACCGTGACACGCAGTTCGGATACCGCCAGGCGCTGGCGGATTACATGACCAGCGTGGAACAACTCAACTTCGCCGTCGGAAGACAGGTGTTCCCATGAAGAGCGCATTGCGCACGGTCCCGCTCCTGTTGACGCTGCTCGCCCCGGGCTGCGGAGGCCCCACGCCGGAATCGACCCCGGCCTCGAAGGCGGCAGCCGCCGCCCCCGCCGAAGTGTCGCCGGCCGCGGCGGCGTACTTCACCGTCCCGGCCGAGCAGCTCTCGCACATCGCCGTCGCGCAGGTCCGGAAGGCGTCGTTCGCGACCGAGCTGAAGATGACCGGCACCGTGGACTGGGACAACGACCACACGACCCAGGCCATCAGTCAGGTGAGCGGGCCCATCACCCGGATCCTGGTGGACACGGGCGACCGGGTGACGGCGGGTCAACCGCTGCTGTACGTGGCGAGTCCCGACATCGCCAACGCGTTTGCCACGTTCCGCAAGGCCCGCAACCGGCTCGACCTGGCGAAGCGCAATCTGGATCGCAGCCGCGACCTGCTGGAACACAAGGCCATCGCCCAGCGCGACCTCGATGAGGTCCAGGCCGACTACAACGACGCGGACACCGACGTCGACACGGCACTCCAGTCGCTGCGCATCCTGGGGGTCACCGCGTCCGAGGTGCAGGACGCCGAGCGCCAGGGCGCAGCCGTGCGGCAGGAGCTGCCCATGCGCGCGCCGATCGCCGGCATCGTGGTCCAGAAGCTCGTGACGCCCGGACAGCTGATCCAGGCCGGCGCGACGACAGGGTTCGTGATCTCCAACGTGACCACGGTCTGGGTGCAGGCGCACGTCTACGAGAAGGACCTGCGACTCGTCCACGTCGGCGATACCGCGGCGGTGCGGAGCGCGTCGTTCCCGGAGACCTTCGAGGGCCGCGTGACCTACATCGGCAGCATGCTCGATCCGGCGACGCGGACGACCCCGGTCCGGATCGTGACTGCCAATCCGCACGGCCTGCTCAAGAAGGACCAGTTCGTCGACGTCGTCCTCCACGACAAGACCACGCACGACGCGCTGGTGATCCCGACGTCGGCCGTGCTCTACGACACGGAGAACCTGCCATTCGTGTACGTGCAGGTCGAGCCCGGCAAGTTCGCGCAGCGGTCCATCACGCTCGGCGAGCAGCGGAACGATCAGACGGAAGTCGCCAGCGGCCTGGCGGAAGCCGACCGCGTCGTCGCGCAGGGCAGCGTGTTCCTGCAATTCGCCAACAGCTATCGAGGGTAGCCGACTGCCATGATCGATCGTCTCGTCTCCTTCGCGCTCTCCCAGCGGTTCATTGTCGTGGTGGCGATGATCTGTCTGGGAATCTGGGGGATCGTGTCCTTCACGAACCTGCCGATCGACGCCTATCCGGATCTGGCGCCGCCGCGCGTGCAGATCGTCAGCCAGTGGCCCGGGCACGCCGCCGAGGAAGTCGAGCGGTTGATCACGATCCCGATCGAAGTGGAAATGAACGGCATCCCCAGGATCGAGGCGCTGCGCTCGATCTCGCTGTACGGGCTGTCGTCGGTCACGATGAACTTCGAGTACGACACGGACCCCTACTTCGCGCGCGCGCAGGCGTTCGAGCGGATCCCGAACGCGGCCGTCCCCGACGGCGTGTCGCCGGAGATGTCCCCCCTCTTCTCCCCGAGCGGCCTCATCTACCGCTACGTGCTCCAGAGCCCCGATCGCTCGGCCCAGGAACTGAAGATCATCCAGGACTGGGTCCTGAACCGGAAGTACCGCTCGATCCAGGGCGTGGCTGACCTCGCGGGCCTGGGCGGCACGACGATGCAGTACCAGGTGCTGGTCGATCCCGCGAAGATGTTCTCCTACGGCGTGAGCGTGCAGCAGATCACCGACCAGCTCGCCAGCAACAACGCCAACGCGGGCGGCGGCTTCTATTCCCAGGGCGGACAGTTCTTCTACGTGCGCGGCCTCGGCCTCGTCAAGGACCTGACCGACATCGGCAACATCGTCGTCGCGACGCACGACGGCATCCCGGTGTACGTAAAGGACGTTGCGACGGTCACGATCGGTCACGCGCCGCGGCTCGGGCAGTTCGGCTTCATGCACCAGGCGGACGCCGTCGAAGGCGTCGTGCTCATGCGCGTCGGCGAGCAGGCGCAGAACGTGCTGAAGAAGGTCGAGGCGATGACCGACACGCTCAACCAGAGCGTGCTGCCCCCGGACGTCAAGATCGTCCCGTACTACGACCGCACCGAACTCATCCACGAGACGACGCGCACGGTCGAGCGGAACCTCGTTCGGGGCATGCTCCTCGTGCTCGTGGTGCTGGGGCTGTTCCTGTTCAGTGTCCGTACCGCGCTCATCGTCGCGGTGACGATTCCGTTCGCGCTGCTCTTCTCGTTCATCTGTCTCGACTGGGCGAACATCCCGGCGAACCTGCTTTCGATCGGCGCGATCGACTTCGGCATGATCGTGGACGGCGCCGTCGTCATGGTGGAGAACATCTTCCGGGAACTGGCGGCACGGCACGGGAAACACTACGACCTGACCGAGGTCATCCGGCGCGCGGCCCGCGACGTCGAGCGGCCGATTTTCTACGCCATCGCCGTCATCATCGCCGGGTACCTGCCGATCTACGTGCTCACCGGGCCGTCGGGCCGCCTGTTCCGTCCGATGGCGGACACGATGTCGTTCGCGCTGCTCGGATCGCTGCTCTGCTCGCTGACGCTGCTCCCGGTGCTCTGTGCGTTCTTCCTCCGCAAGCACGTCAAGGAACCCGACGTCCCGCTGTACAAGATGGTCGAGCGCGCCTACGATCGGATGCTGCACGCCTGCCTGCGGCGGCGCGGCCTCACCGTCGCGGTGTGTGTGCTGCTCTTCGCGGCGTCCCTGTCGCTGGTGCCGTTCATCGGCGCCGAGTTCATGCCGCATCTCGACGAGGGCGCGCTCTGGGTCCGCGCGACGATGCCCTACACGATCTCCTTCGAGGAAGCTTCGAAGCTCGGGCCGCAGGTGCGGGATACCCTTCTCAGCTTCCCGCAGGTTACGACGGTGGCCAACGAGCTGGGCCGCGACGACGAGGGCACCGATCCGATTGGGTTCTTCAACGACGAGTACTTCGTCGGGCTCAAGCCGTACGACGACCCCGCCTGGCGCGGCCCTATCCGGACGAAGCCCGAACTCATCGCCGCCATCCAGCAGAAGTTCGACGCGTTTCCCGGCATCATCTTCAACTTCACCCAGCCGGCCGAAGACGCGGTTGACGAAGCGGAGACCGGGCTGAAGAGTTCGCTCGCCGTCAAGATCTTCGGAGCCGACCTGGCGACGCTCGAAAGCAAGGCCGACGCGGCGCGCAAGGTGCTCGCGACGGTGCCGGGCATCACCGGCATCACCCTCGTGCGGGAACTCGGCCAGCCCAGCCTGATCATCGAACCGAACCGGGCGCGCCTGGCGCGGTACGGGCTGAACGTCTCGGACATCAACACGCTGATCGAAACGGCCATCGGCGGAACGGCGGCAACCCAGGTGATCCAGGGCGAGCGCGAGTTCGACCTCGTCGTCCGGCTCCAGGAGCCCTTCCGCGAGAACATGGACGCCATCAGCAACCTGCTCGTCACGACGCCCGACGGCCAGCACCTGCCGCTCAGCCAGTTCGCGGACATCCGCATCGACAAGGGCGCGTCGTTCATCTACCGCGAGGGTAACTCGCGATTCATCGGCATCCAGTTCAGCGTGCAGGATCGCGACCTGGCGAGCGCCGTCCAGGACGCGCGGCGGCAGGTGTCGTCGGCCGTTCCGCTGCCGCTCGGCTACACCTACGACTGGGGCGGCGAATACAAGGAGTACCTGGCCGCGCGCGGGCAGATGCTGATCATCATCCCCCTGACGATCGTGTTGATCCTGCTCATCCTGTTCGCGCTGTACGGCAACCTGAAGTTCCCGGTGATCATCGTGTTCAGCGTGCTCGTGACCGTGCCGGTCGGCGGATTGCTCGCGCTGAAGCTCACCGGCACCCACTTCAGCGTCTCGTCAGGCTTTGGATTCGTCGCCCTGATGGGCGTCGCCGTGCAGACCAGCGTCATCCTCTACTCGTTCATCAACAAGCTCAGGCTGGAGGGCAAGGACATCATCATCGCCACCCACGAGGCCTCGTTGCTGCGGCTGCGGCCGATCTTCATGACGGCCCTGGTGGCCTGCATCGGGCTGCTGCCGGCCGCCATCTCCACGGGCATCGGGAGCGACTCCCAGAAGCCGTTCGCGATCGTCATTGTCGGCGGGCTGATCTCGCGCCTCGCGCTGTCGATCTTCCTGGCGCCCGTCCTCTACAGCCTCGTGGCCCGGAAAGACGACGTGCTCAAGGTGTGACGCGGGCCGCGCCGGCCCGGGCGCCCGCGGGAATCAACACGCGCACGATGGCCATCAGAATCAGCACCAGGCCGAACGTGCAGACGATCGTGGCGCCGGTCGGCAGGTCGAGCACGAGCGAGAGATACACGCCCAGCGCCGAGACCACCGTTCCCATCGTCCAGCCGATCGCGAGCCGCTTGCCGATGGTCTCGGCGTACAGCATGGCCGCCACCGACGGCACGATGAGGTAGCAGAACACCAGCAGCACTCCGGCAATGGCCACCGAGGACGTCACGACGAAGCCGAACGACGCGTAGAACAGGAAATCCCAGAGCCGCACGTTGTGTCCGGAGACTTCCTCGGCGTCATGGTTCATCGAGATGGCGAGGAAGGGCTTCCGGAAGATGTAGTGAAACAGCCCGATGGCGCCATAGAGCGCCGCCACCTGGAAGACCTCTGGCCACGACACCGCGATGATGTTGCCGACGAGCATCTCCTTCAGGTGCTCGGATTCCGACGTGGACTTGCTCATGGCCAGGATCGCGGCCGCCGACGCGACCGCGTAACTGATGCCGATGATCGCCTCCTGCGGGATGCGCGCGCGCCGCCCCCTGATCATCGAGAAAATCGCCGCGCCGATGAACGTGAACAGCAGGCTGACCCAGTAGACCGACGGGGCGTGCGGATCCCCTCCGGAAAACGGAAGCAGAATCGCGATGGTGGCGCCGAGCGCGGCAATCTGTGCGAGCGACAGGTCCACGAAGATGACGCCCCGCTCGACCACGTGCACGCCCAGGTACGAGTGGATCCCGGTGAGGATCAGGCTCGCGGCGAACGGTGCGGCCAGGAAGTC
Organism: uncultured Acidobacteriota bacterium; assembly: GCA_963817635.1. Classification (GTDB taxonomy): domain Bacteria; phylum Acidobacteriota; class Vicinamibacteria; order Vicinamibacterales; family 2-12-FULL-66-21; genus CAWFPR01. Next base: position 47,008 of record CAWFPR010000015.1, read on the forward strand.
GAGAATCTGCCCGATCGTGAGTCCTTCCACCTACTTCGCTCCTGTTTCCTTGATCGCCGTGACCAGCAGGTTCACGTCGTAGTCGAAGAGCGCGAAGTAGTCGACCGCTTCCTTGACGCCGCCGACCGATGGGGTCATCACCAGGACGCGCGCACCCGTCTCGCGCGCGATCGCGTTCGGCGTCTTCAGGTCGAAATACGGCTCGACGAGAATGATCCTGACGTTCTGGGCCTTCATCGCCTGCTGCAGCGCCAGCGTGTGCGCGGGCGACGGCGGAATGCCGGGTTTGGGTTCCACGTACCCCATCACGTCGAGTCCGAATTCCTCAGCGAAATTCGGCCACGAGCGATGGTACGTGACGATCTTCAGCCCCTGATACGGCGCCATGGCGGCCTTCCAGCGCTTCTCCGCCTCCGTCAGCCGCCGGTCGAAATCCGCGTACCGCTGCGCGTAATAGGCCGCGTTGGCGCTGTCCATCTCCGTCAGCTTGTTCTGCACGGCCTTCGCGATGCGCCGGCCGTTACCGGTCTCGAGCCAGTAGTGCGGGTTGCCCTGCGGATGCACGTCCCCCATGGCGCGGGTGATTTGCCCGGTCGGGATGTCCAGGATCTTCGCCGTCAGCGAGGCGTCGAGATAGCCCGCCCCTCCGGGCTGGATCTTCGCGTTGCGGCTCTGCGTGATGAGCGGCGGCAGCCAGCCGATTTCGAGTTCCCGTCCGACGACGATCAGGAGGTCGGCCGCATGGAGCTTCAGCACGAAGCTCGGCTTCGCCTCGACGAAATGGGGATCCTGATACCCCTTCGCCAGCGCCTCGGCCGACACCTTGTCGCCCCCGATCTCCCGGGCGATCGAGGCAAGGTCCTCCGTGGACGTGATGATCCTGGTGGCAGCTGCCGCCCGGTCAACCGTTCCGCCGACGAGCGCAATCGCCGCGATGGCGGTGAGCAGAATTCGTGTCATGTGCCTGGGCCTCAGAAGACGTGCGCGCCATGCGCACCAATGGAAAACAGGAACTGGACGAGCACCTCGTTCGCAATCGGCCCGTCCGCATAGTGTGTCCGCCGGAACTGCCCGCGCACCTGGCTGAATTCGCTCGGCCAGTACGTGAGCACGAACGAGCCTCCGGTGTCGGTGAGCGAGGCATCGTCGGCGCGGTCTGAACGATCGTATCGAAGGCCGCCATACCAGCGGCGCGCGAACTGGTAGTCGCCGCTCGCGTACATGCCGAACGTGGACACGTCGGTCACATCCTGCCCGCGGTGCGACCACATCAGCTCCGTACGCCCGATGAAACGGCGATAGATCGCGCGTCGCAGCGGACGATACCGGACCGTCGCATCCACGCCGAAGAGGCGCGTCGTCGGGCTGGATCCGACGTCGTTGTGGCCGCGCGTGAACGATGCGCCGAGATCGAGGTTCGTGCCTTCCGTGATGTCGCGATAGGCGCGCAGCCGGCCAAGCCAGCTCACGTCGCTGCGCTCGTGCGACTGGAACGGACCGGAGTTGCCCTGGTACAGCTCGCCGGTCGCCTCGAGGAAGAACCAGGGATTCAGCAGCAGTTTCGACACCGATACGCCGGCGTCGTTGAGTCCCTCCTCGCCGCCCAGCAGGTTCTTCATCACGAGCGGCTCATCGATCCACGGCAGCACGTGCGGGTGCATGGTGTTCACCTTGCCGAACTGCTCCTTGAACTTCCCGACCTTCGCCAGCAGGCCGCCAGGCAGGCTCGTGAGCGTCAGGAACCCTTCCTCGAGCTCGATGCCATCCGGCGTCGCCGAAAAGAAGAAGTCCGCCCGCGCGTACGGATCGACGATGGCCTGGAAGGTCAGCTCGGCTTCCTGCATGTTCAGCGCGGGCAGCGGCTCGACCGCATTCCTGCCCGGCGGCTCCCACGAAATTGCCGATGGCGGCGATGTCGGGGTTGAACACCTTCGAAAGCGACGCGGTGTTGCCGATACACCGGCAGGGCGCCTTCCGGACCGCCGGCGCCGGCCGCGCCCTGCGGAACGGGTGCCGGCGCGCCCGCCGGCTGCGGGGGCGGCGCGGGGACCGGCTCCGCCGCCGCAGGCGCCTCGCCAGGAGTCGCCGCGAGCTTGGCCTCGAGCGCGGCCAGCCGCGCTCCGTACGCGTCGCGAATCGCCTCGAACTCCTGCCGCAGGCGATCCACCTCCTGCCGGAGTTGCTGCGGGTCGGCTGACGGCGCCGGACTCGCCTGCTGCACCGCCGCCGATGGCGCCGGCGGCGACTGCGCCAACGCCGGCACGGCCGCTACTGAAAACGCGACCACGAACGCGCGCATCCGCGCGCGCGACAGAGACTTGCGTGGCACGGGCACTCTCACCTCCTGCCCCGGAACGACGGGTCAAGATAGACGACGCCCAGCGGCCGCCTACCGGACAGATCTATGGAAGAAAACGAGTGTCAACCGTTGGCGGGAGGCGCGCGGCCGGTCCGCAAGACAGGTGGCGTCGACTGGATTCGCGGGGACGCCTCGCGGGCAACGTCCCCGGCATCCCTCAACGTGAAACAGCCGAAGACCGCAGGCTCGGCGCTCAATTCGCCCGCCGATCCTGCCGTACACGTGGGGCAGTGGGTAGAAGACTTGAGGTGACAGACGATGTCGTGATGGCCGAGCGGCAGCAACGCCGCCGCCAGCACATAGAACACGAGGACGAGCTTCAGGTGCAGGCTCGGCGCCTCGGCGCCCAGCCGCCTCGCATGGGGCCATCGTCGTCGCAATTATACATGGCGGTGCCGGAGGGCGGACTTCAGCCCAGCCGCAACCCGCCCTACAATAGTGTCCATGTTTCCGGTGAGCGACGTCATCCCGTCGCGGACGACGCCGTTCATCACCGTCGGGCTCATTGCCGCCAACGCGCTCGCGTTTCTGTACGAGCTGCAGCTGCGGCCCGCAGAAATCCAGGTCTTCACCCAGGTCTTCGGCGTCGTGCCCGCGTTCTTCGCGTGGCCCACGGTTGCGACGAGCATGTTCCTGCACTCGGGCTGGATGCACATGCTGGGCAACATGCTTTATCTGTGGATCTTCGGCGACAACGTCGAGGATCGGCTCGGGCACGCCGGATTCCTGCTCTTCTACCTGTTCTGCGGCACGGCGGCCGCTCTGGCGCAGGTTGCCGTCAACCCGCAGTCGATGGTCCCGATGATCGGCGCGAGCGGCGCGATCGCCGGCGTCATGGGCGCGTACTTCGTGCTCTACCCGCGTTCGCGCGTGCTGACCGCGGTGGTCCTTATCTTCTTCATAGATCTCGTGGAGATTCCCGCCATCTTCTTTCTCGGGATCTGGTTCCTGATGCAGCTGTTCAGCGGTGTCGGCTCGCTCGGCGCAGGGGCGGCTGGCGGCGGGGTCGCCTTCTGGGCCCATGTCGGGGGGTTCGTGACCGGCCTGGCGATCGGCCTCGCGTGGCGCGTGCGCGAGGCGTCGCAACGCCGCTACTGGCGGACGTAGGACGGCCGCGGCGGCCCTCGGCGCGACCAATCGCTCCCGGTCAGGTCTTCGTTCCGCTCGCGGATGTCGTGGGAGACGCGGGCCAGTTCGATCATGACGCGCTCGAACTCCCGGGCGTATTCGTCGGGGGCCAGAAAGGTCCGGCGGATCTTCAGGTCGTCCACGTCCGCTTCGAGCGTGGCCTTCCGCTGCAGGAGCTTCAAGAGGACTTCGTCGGTCGGGCGGGCGCCTGGCAAGGGCTCGTCCAGGTAGGTGCGACTGGCCAGCGAGCCGTCCTCGCCGGGGTTGACCATGTCGCTGCCGACCCCGTCGCCGTTGTCGTCGAGCAGCGCGCGTTCGGTCGCCAGCTGGCCGCGTTGCTGGTAGTGCCGGCGCACCGCGGCGCTCGCCGCGGCGAACGCCTCCCAGATCGAGATCCGCCCGTTCTTGTCGAGGTCGGCCGCCTCCGCGCTGAACGCGGCGGCGAAATACCCGGGAAAGACCGTGTCGAAACGCTGGGCCGCCACGTCGGTGGCGGTAATCACGATCCGCTGCGAACCGGTGAGGTGTTCGAGGAACGGGAAGCTGCCGGACGTCGTGTTGACGAACACGACGCGTCCGGCGATCGGCCGCAGGAGCGCGGCCCACTCGGTGGACGCGAGATCAGGTCCGACGAGGTTGAATTTCGCGTCGGCCCCGTCGAACGTGCCGTGGCCGATGAGCACGATGAACAGCAGGTCTTCCCGCGCGACCGCTTCGCGCATCGCGACGAGCACCCGCCGCACGTTCTCGGCACTGGCGACCGAGGCGGGCGGCGCCCCTTCCGTCAGGACCGTGACGTGCGCCGGGTCGAGCCTCATGCGATCGGTCAGCATCTTCGAGAGCGCCTCGCTCCACTGCGCGTACTGCTGCGCGTACTCGGCGCCGCCGCTGGCGCCGCTCACGATCAGGGCGTAGCGGTGCTGGGCCGCGGCCGGGGCTGACCAGGCGGCGAGGAGCAGCACACCGGCGGCCACCAGGCGCGCACGGCCTCTCATCGCAGCCCCCATCGGCGGCGCAGGCCCCACTCGGCGCCGAGCAGCACGAGGATCGCGGCAAACGACCATCCCGTGTGCCATGCGTCCCGCTCGACGGCGCGGCGCGCGGCGGGGATTCCCGCCACAAGCGCGTCGGCAAGCGTGGCCGCGCCGGCCCGAGCGAGCAGACGCCCCCCCGACGCCGTCGCGACACGCTGGAGCAGCTGGTCGTTGAGGCGCGGGTCCGTCATTTCGAGATCGCTGCCCCCCACCAGGACGGTCGTCGTCGCCGTGCCGAGCGATCCGGCGGCGGTGTGCGCCTCGGCCGTCACCCTGTAGATGCCCGCCTGGGCCGGCCGGAAGGGAACGGCGAACCCGTCGCCATCGGGCGCGCCCGCAGCGTGTCGATCCGGCCGTCTGGCGCCGTCACGCGCACCTCGACCGCGGCGCCCCGCTGGGGCTCGAACGCGCCGTTGCGCGCGGCGACCCGCAGGGGACGCGAGTCACCGGGCGAGAGGTCCCGCGGCGCCGAGATGGCCACCGGGTCGGCGGCCCCGATCGACAGCCAGCGCAGCGCCTGCCGCCAGAACGTGTCGTACGAGTGGTCCGTGGACGGCAGGAGCATGCGCCAGCGCCAGGACGCTTCCCCGGTGAAGACCATGCTGCGCCCTTCGCCGTAGCGCTGCACCGCAATGAGCGCACGCGTCGCGCCGCCGGGACCGTTGGTGACCGCAAGCACCGACGCCCCGGGACGCGGGCCGCCGATGGGCGTGATGGCGGCCAGCGGCGGCACGTCGTCCCAGCGGGCCTGCGTGTCGTCGGCCGAGCCGAACTGCATGATGGGATGCTCGAGGCCGGCTCCGGTGAGCGCCACCCGGTTGAGGCCGCGCGAGCTGGACGCCGGCAGCGCGACGTCGCCCCGGTCGCTGAATGTGAGCGGCAGCGCCTCGGCGAGCGCGCTCTCGAGCAGCCCCTGTCGCCCGAGCGAACGTGCGCCGAGGACGAGCACGCCGCCGCCTCGCCGGGACACGAACGCCCGCGTGGCCTCGAGCTGAGCCCGCGTCAACTGCGCGGCATCCACGTTCGCGAATACGATCGCGTCGTAGGCGAACAGGTCGTCCAGCCGCGACGGGAAGCCGCCGGTCAAGGCGCTGCCCCGGTCGCTCGCCGCCTGGATGTAGAACGTGTCCCCGCCTTCGGCGTTGCGCCCCTTGCGAACGACCGAATCCACCTCGATGCCGCGATCGCCCGACCACGCCCGTTCGAGGAAGCTGTGCTCGAAGCCCGGGGCACCCTCGACGAAGAGCACCCGGCGGCCGCGCGACGGCGGCTGGACGACTACGCTCCGGCTGTTGTTTTCCGGAACCAGCTCCTGCGCCGCTGCGGGGATTTCGGCGGTGTAGACGGTCGCCGCGCCACCGGCGGGGGCGACGTGGAACACCGCCCGCACGGGCGTGCCGTCGGCGGCCGGGCTCACACGACGCACTTCGATCGGCCGTCCGTTTTCGAGCAGACGCAGCTCGATCGGCTCGGTGCCATGTCCGTGGCTGACGGCCGACACCGCCAGATCGATCCGCGAATCATCCAGGACGGCTTCGGCCGCCGTGAGGCTCAACACCTCGCGGTCGCGGCCCACCGTGCGGGTACCGAAGCCGAACGCGAACACCGGCGGCGTCGGGTCGCCCTGGACTTCCCGTTCGCCGTCGCCGCTCGTGTCGCCGCCGTCCGACAACAGCACGATACCGGCGACGGGACGGCCGCGGTAGCGCGCCCGAACGGTGGCGATGGCCTCGGCGAGATCGCTCCGCCGGCCCGTCGCCGACAGATCGGCCGCGCCTGACGGCGACACGTGATCGCCGAAGGCGAGCGTTTCGACGGTGAACCGCTTGCCGAGCGCTGGCAGCAGCTCGCGCTCGAGCAGGTCGCGGGCCGCATCGATCCGGCGCCGTCCATCCGCGTCCTCGATGCTCATGCTGCGGGAGCTGTCAACCAGGATGGGCACGACCGCGTCGTGCAGGTCGCTGTCGCCGCCGCCGCACCACGGGGCGCATCAGGAACAGCGCGAGCGAGACGAGGGTCAGGGATCGCAGCGTCAGCCAGGACGTACTTCCGATGCCGCGCGGTGGCGAACCGCCGGTAGACGAGCCATGACAACCCCACCGCCGCGGCGGCGACGAGCGTGAAAGCCCACCACGGGATCGGGTTGGCAAATGTCACGTCACTTCTTCACGGTCGCGAGCGACTGGTAGTAGCGCCCGATCCATGCCCGATAGCTGTCCGGGACGCCATCGCTGCCGCCACCATTCAGCCGGCCCGCCGGCGGGCGCCGCGCGAGCCGATCGGACAGCGACGCCTCGTATTTCTCGAGCGACAGGTCGATCTCCTCGCGCAGCGAGTCCCAGGCCGACCGGTCCTGCTTGAACGCCTCGGTCCCGGGCGCCGAGCGGCTGACCTGCTCCTGCTCGGGAGTCGACATCTCCGTGCCGGATCGCTGCTGCCCCTCGGCCAGCCGGCCGAGCGCGTCGCGGGCGCGCTCCAGCTCGCGCTGGTACTCCTGCTGCAGTTTCCGGAGATCGCCGGCCTGTTTCCCATTGCCGGACGTGCCGCCGCGCCCCTGGCGGCCGTCAGGGCCACGATTGTCCGGTTGCCCGGCTTCGGCCTGACGCATCTGCTGTTCGAGACGGTTGAGCCGATCCCGGATGTCGCGCGTCCGTTCCAGCTCCTCCGAGAGCTTGCGCGCCTCGGCGGAATCGCCGCCGCCGAGTCCGCCGAGCGACCGTTCAAGGCTACGCGCGATCGCCTGCTCCTGGGCCGCCGCGCCGGGCCGCCCGTCGCGCATCGACCGGGCCGACTCGCGCATCTGGTCCGCCACCCGCTCGCGCGCGAGCGCCTCGGCCGCATCCCGGGCCGCCGTGTCATCGGCGCCGCTCTTGTCCGGCGAGCGCCCCTGCCGGGCCGCGGACTGCTGCAGCGCGTCGACGCGGCCGGCGAGCCGTTCCTTGTCGTCCGCGAGGCGCCTGCGCGCGTCGGCGGCGGCGACGCCCTGGCTCCTCTCGAGCCGTTCAGCGTCGGACGCGATGCGGCGCTGCTCCTGCTCGATTTGCTGGGCGTCCGCCTGCAGCTCGCCAGTGCGCGCCGCCGGGGTCCCGCCGGGCCCGCCGCGCAGCTGTCCCTCCGCACGCCGCAACTGTTCGGCCGCGCGGGATCCGTTTTCCGCGGCGCCCTTCGCATCGTCGCGACGGAGATCGCTCGTGGCCGAGCGCATGCTGTCGGCCGCCCCCTGCATGCTATCGCCCGCACGCTCGGCCTGCTGACGTTTCGCCAGCTCCTCGGCCTGCCGCCGGAGTTCCATTTGTTCCCGCGTCAGCTTCTCGAGCTGACGTTTCGTTTCCTCCGCGGTGAGGCCCGCGTCGGCGAGTTCGCGCTGTCGCCGGCTCAGATCTTCCTGACGCTTTGCCAGATCGCGAATGCGTTCGAGCGCGGCATCCTGGTTCGACTGGCCCGGCTTGTCCTCGACCGACGCCCGTGTCTCGTAGTTCGTCCGTTGCTGGCGCTGCAGTTCCTTGTCGAACAGCGCCGTGAGGTCCTGACTCGACCGGTTGCCGCTGTTGCCGCTGCCGCTCGCCCCCTGCGAGACCTCCCGGCGCTTGATTTCCGCCTGGGCCTTGAGCAGGCCCGTGAGCGCCGCCATCTCGTGCGGGATGGCATCCTGCGTCTTCTGGGCCTCGAGTTCAGCGACGGCCCGCCCCATCGCCGCCACGGCCGACGCCACCGGATCGGCGCTGGCGGCCGGCTGGCGCGCCCGGCCAACCTGCGGCGCGGCGGCCCGTTCGGGCGCCGGTGCCCGGCCCGGTCCGCGTCCGGATCCGCGCGTCATCCTCTCGGCGCGCGACTTCAGCTCGGCCTGGGCTTTCGCCACGGCCGACACATCGTCCGCGGATCGCCCTGCGGCCGAGCGACGTTCGATGTTCCAGGTGGCGCTGATGATCTCCTTCTGCGCAGCAACCAGGCCCTCGAGGTCCGCGCTGCTCGCGCCGGAGGACGCCTGGCTCTGCGCGGCGACGAACTCCTCGTTGAACGGCTTGACTTCCAGGAAGAAGATCTCGCTGCGGGTCTCCGTGGAGCGCTTGCCGCGAGGCACATCCCGTACGCGTGCGTAGTAGGTGATGACGTCGCCCGGCTGGACGCCGAGGTCTTCGGCCTGGAGGAGGCGTGATCCGATCTTCTCGACCGAGGTGCCCGTCGTCGGATCGAACCGCACGGTGTGCGCCGGGCCACCGGCCACGGCGTAGACCAGATCGAAAGCGGCGATGCCATAGTCGTCGTCCGCGCGAGCCTCGATGACGACTTCCTCGAGCGGCGTGATCGGCTGGTCGGCCGACGGCCGCAGGATGCGCACGTTCGGCGGACGGTCGTCCATCAGCCGGATGAAGTATTCCGTGTCGCCGCTCGTCCGCAGCCCATCGTCGTCCAGCAGGCGAAGCCGGTAGGAGTCGTCTTTCGTGAGAACGAGGTCTCCCTCGAGCAGGCAGTCGCCAGCCCGGCGAAGCGCCACGCCGGCGGACGAGGTCGCGATTTCGCCATCCGCGACCGGCTTGTCGGTGCGGATGCGAAGCCGCACGCGGGTCCCGGCCGGTGCGTAGATGTCTCCGCCATCCATTTCCGTGCGCGGCTTCAATCCCGTGAACGCGGGATAGGTATAGTCGAGATCGATCTGCCGCACCCGCGGCGCGACGAGCGCGGTCACGGTGTAGGACGACGAGCGCGCGGCCCCAGCGGCGACGGTGTAGGTGAAGCTGCGATCCACCGAGTCGAACGCGAACTCGAATTCATCGCCGTCGCGCCGCATCTCGACCGTGCGGCTCGCGCCATTCGACGAGACGGTCAACTCGGGCGTGGCGAGCGTGAGCGCCCCGTGCCGATCGCGCAGCGTCGCGCGGATATGGAGCGCGCTGCCGGCCGGCACGCGGGCGTTTCCGGGCTCCACGTGAATCTGAACGGATCCTGGAAAGAAATGGAGACGGGCCGCGCCGATCGCACGCGATAACGGGGACGGCGACAGCGCAATGGCGACGGCGAGGAACAGACCGGCGGCGGCCGCCTCCAGAGCGGCCCGTCGAAGGACCGACGCCGGGATCAGCGCGGCCGGTTCGACGGCGCGCAGCCGCCGCACTGCTTCTCCGACGATGAGGCCGCCGAACTCCGATTGCGCCCCGGGTGATTCGATCACGTCCACGGCGCTGACGAGGGCATCATCCATCGCCGGCCCGCCATCCGTGCTGGTGCGTTCTTCGACGAAGCGCGCGACCTGGCGGTCGTTCGGCCGCCGCTGCATCCGCCGCAGCACGACCGTCATCGCGACGACGGCAGCGAGCGCGGTGACCAGCGCGAGCAGCGCGAGCGGCGCCCCCTCCGGCTTCGCGAGCCGATCGACGCCGAGGCCGAAAAGCACCGCTGCCGCCCAGGCGCCGGCGGACCTGGCGCCCGTGCGCAGCGCCACGGCGCGGAACCATCGCCGCCGCACGACCGCCAGCAACGCCCGCAGATCGCCCGAAGCGGAACGATCCACGGTCATACGCGCCCCACCACCGACTCGGCGACCAGCGCGGCCATCATCAGCAGGAGGCCGTATCTCCAGTAGCCCTGGGTTCCTTCGACCTCACGCGCGCGGACGTCGGTGCGGGTGCCCGGCACCTCGACCCGATCCAGCATGGCGCCGAACTCGTCGGCCGTCAGACGCACCGGATCGCTCTCGCGAGGGTCCACGTTGACGACAATCGCGCGGTTCCCGGGCCGCACGTGATGGACACCCGGCTCGGGTGGCGCGCCTGCCGGTGCACGCGACACGACGTAGTCGGTGCCGGCTTCGTGCGCGCCAGCCACGTACCGCACCGCTTCGACCGCGAAGGGCACGAATGCCGGGTTCAACGGAAAATCGTTCCAGCGGCGATCGACGTCCGAGGCGAACAGCACGACCCGCCCCCGGCCCGCCCCGCGTTCGAGCAGCGCCGGGCTGCCATCGGTGAAACGCGCGGCGACGTCCCAGCCGTCCGGCCTCACCAGCCACGCGTGATCGAACCGCACCTGGCCGAGATTCGCCGCAAGCGATCCGAATGGCCGGAAGATCGGATGGCGCAGATCGGTGACAGCCAGCGTCACACCCGGCTGCGCCTGCCCGATTCCCGTCAACGCTGGCTTCCAGTCGAACACAGCCGACAGAACGGACGGCTCGACGTCAGGCCCGGCCGCGACGAGCAGGCCCCCGCCGCGTTCGACGATGGCGCGCAGGTTTTCGCGCGCGCGCCGATCGACGCCGCGCGTGGACAGGAGGACGACGGCCGAACAGCGCGCCAGGTCGTCACCCGTCATCGCGCTGAGGTTGGCGCCGCTCGCCGTCCGCGTCTCGAAGCCGGCATCGGTCTGGTCCTGCCCGCTCGCCGCCGACAGCGCGCGGCCGAGATAGAAGTCGGAATCGGCAGCGCCGGTGCTCGTCACCACGACGACCGACGTGCGTGGTGCGCGTTCGAGCAGGACGTACCGCGTGTTGTCGGCCACGAGTCCGCCGGGGTCGTCCACCGAGACGGCGATCGAGCCGTGCTGCGGCGCGCGATACGGGATCGAAACGTCAACAGCGCCATCGGGGCCGACGGCATAGGCCGCACCCGCCACTCGCTGCCCGTCGCGTGTGATGGTGACCTGGCCGGTGCGTGGCGGCCCGCTGTTGCGAATGGCGGCCACGACCCGATCCGTCTCGAGCCGCACGTCCGCGACCGCGACGTTGGGCGGCGCCACGCCGGCATCGCGCAGCTCGACACGGAGTGACGCCGGCACGACCGCCCGGCGATCCTCCTCCCACCCGGACCGCTGCAAGTCGCTGACGATCACGAGACGCGCGGGCGCGGTTCCCGCGGTCTCGACCGCACGCGCCAGGACCGCGGCGTACCGCGTCCCGCCGGCACCGGCGCGCACGCCGTCGAGCGCCGCGCGGGCCGCCGCGGCCGAACCGGGCGACGCGATCAGATCGGCCCGATCGTCGAACGCCAGGACGGCCACGCGATCGCCCGGCGCCGCCTCGCCGATCGCCGCGCGAGCCAGTTGTGCGGCCCGCTCGAACCGGCCCGGCGCGTCCATGCTGAAGGAGCGGTCGATAGCCACGAGGCGAAGCTCCGACGTCCCGGCGGCGGCGCCGACAACGTACGGACGCGCGAAGGCGAGCGCCAGCAGCAGCAGGGCCGCGATCCGCGCGGCAAGCAACAGCAGATCCCGCAGGCGCCGCTTGCGCGAGCGTTCGATCGGCGAGCGCTGGAGCAGCCGGACGGCCGAGAAGGGCACCTCGGGCGCGACGTCGCGGCGCAGCAGGTGCAGCGCGATCGGTACCGCCACTGCCAGCGCGCCGAGCAGGAACGCGGGAAACAGGAAGTTCATTTCCTGCGTGACCTCGCCGACAGGTATGCGAGCAGCGCGAAGTCGAGCGGCTGTGAGGTGTCGAGCTGCACGTAGTCGATTCCGGCGCCCCTGAGCTCGCGGTCGTACCGGAGCGTGAGCCCTGCCAGCTCGCGCAGGTACGCGGCACGCACCGCCGTGGGCTCCGCGGTGACTTCCTCGGCGCTCTCGAGGTCGCGGAATCGCGACGAGCCCCGGAACGGGAACGTCAGTTCGTCGGGGTCCAGCACCTGGAACACCACCACGTCGGTGCCCCTGAACTTCAGGTGCTTCAGACCCTTGATCACCGGTTCTGGATCGTCGAGCAGGTCCGAGACCAGCACGACGAGGCTGCGCTTCACGAGCGCTTCGGCCAGCTGGTGCAGCGGACGCCCGACGTCGGATCGCGTGCCCGGCTGCAGCCGCTCGAGCGCGAGCAGCAGGGCGTGCAGGTGTCCCGAGCGCGCGCTGGCCGGCATCCGGAAGACGATGTGATCATCGAACGCGATGAGGCCGGTGCCGTCGCGCTGCCGGTTCATGAGGAACGCGAGCGACGCCGCCAGCACCGACCCGTACTCGAGCTTCGTCATCGCCGCGGCGCCGCGATACGCCATCGAGGCGCTCACGTCGAGCAGGAGGTGACACTCGAGGTTCGTTTCCTCCTCGAACTTCTTGACGTAGTGCCGGTCGGTCCGCGCGAACACCTTCCAGTCGAGCGTGGACAGATCGTCGCCGGGAAGGTATTGGCGGTACTCCGCGAACTCGACGCTGAAGCCCTTGTACGGGCTGCGATGCAGCCCCGAGAGAAAGCCCTCCACCACCGTGCGCGCCTTCAGCTCCATCGGTCCCGAGCCGCGCGATGACGGCCGGGTCCAGGAAGCGGAGATCGCGCGAGGTGGACGGCTGGGCCATGGCTACATGCCGCTGCGCGGAGTTGGCACGGCGTCGAGCAGGCGCTCGACGAGGTTGTCGGCCGTGATGCGCTCGGACTCGGCGTAGAAGTTCGGGATCACGCGATGGCGCAGCACGGGGCGCGCCAGCGCCTGGATGTCGGCGACCGACACGTGGTAGCGGCCATTGATGAGCGCGCGTGCCTTGCCGGCCAGAATCAGCGACTGCGAGGCCCGCAGCCCGGCGCCCCACTTCACCCAGTCGCGGATGAACGGGTGGTCGCTCTGCCGCCCCGGGCGCGACGCATCCACGAGCCGCACGGCATAGCGCGCCACCTCCTCGGCGACCACGACCTGCCGCACGAGCTGCTGGATCTGCAGGATGTCGGCGCCCGTGAAGACGCGCGACGGCGCGTGCGTCTCGACGCCCGTGGTATTGGTGACGACCCTCACCTCCTCGTCCTCCGACAGGTAGGTCATCACGATGTTGAACATGAAGCGATCGAGCTGCGCCTCGGGCAGCGGGTACGTCCCCTCGAGCTCGATCGGGTTCTGCGTCGCCAGCACGAAGAACGGACGCTCGAGCGGATAGGTCCGGCCGGCTGCCGTGACGTGATATTCCTGCATCGCTTCGAGCAGCGCCGCCTGGGTCTTCGGCGGCGTCCGGTTGATTTCGTCCGCCAGCAGGATCTGCGCGAAGATCGGGCCCTTCACGAAGCGGAGCGACCGATGGCCGCCCTGCTCGTCCAGGACCTCGGTGCCGGTGATGTCGGCCGGCATCAGGTCCGGCGTGAACTGGATGCGCTTGAACGACAGGTCGAGGATCTGCGCGACCGTCTTGATCAGCAGCGTCTTGGCCAGCCCGGGCACGCCCGTGATGAGGCAGTGCCCTCCGGTGAAGAGCGCCATCAGGACCTGGTCGATCACCTCGTCCTGCCCGACGATGACCTTCCGGATCTCGGCCAGGATACGCTCCCGGCCGAGCGCCACGCGCTCGGCCACTGCGGCAATGTCGGTCGTCGTCGTATCCATCAGTGCGTCAGCGAATAGATGATTTCGTTGATTTCCATCCGGTAGGCCTGCGCCGTGTACTTGACGTAGCCCGGATAGTCGGCCGCGTTGGACCACTCCCACCCGTCGCCCATGTCGACGTTCCAGTTGATCAGCACCATCGCGCGCCCGGCGTCATCCTGGATCGCGCGCAGGTGCGCCACGTAGCCCCCCTTTTCCCAGGTGCGCCCCTGGAGGAACGATCCGAGCCCGGGTGTCTGCGGGAACCCGTCGAAATCGTAGAAGCAGTGGAAGATCGGATGGCTCTTCGGCAGATCGACGATCGGGCGATCGGGAAACACGCGCTTCAGCTCGCCTTCGAGGTTCGCCCACTCGATCGGGCCATGGAAATCATCGAACGTCAGCGTGCCGCCCCGGAGCAGGAACTCGCGCAGGATCGGGACTTCGGCGTCCTTCAGCCGCAGGTTGCCCGGCTCCACCATGTAGATCCACGGGTGGGCCCAGAGATCCGGATCCTCGAGCGTGAGCACCAGCGGATCGTTGACCTGGATCGCCGTCGCGGTGCGCAGGCGGCGCGACAGGTTCTGATCGGCGGCCGGCGCGTCGATGTACCACGGCTCGTCTTCCGGGCTCGGCACGCTGCCCGGCGGCACCGTCCAGGCGGTGTAACGGATGCGGACGAACGTCCACTGCAGCCCGGCGAAGCGCGCATCCGGCTGCGAGGGCGCCTGCGCGCTCGACCACCCTGCCATCAGCCACACCAGCCCCCCCGCAATGGCGGCAGGCACGACCCCACGCGTCGTGACTCGCCGGCGCCGCCCGGTGATCACTTGCCGGTCTCCGCGGGTCCGCTCTTGATGCTGCGCAGGAGCAGTTCCTGCGCGCGTTCGAACGTGGGCGCAATCTCGAGCGCCGCGAGCGCCTCCTTCTTGGCCTCGGCCGGCTGGTTCGCCTCGAGGTACGCCTCACCTAGGTCGCAGTGCGCCGCCGCCCGATCGGGCGGACCGATCGCCAGCGCCGCCTTGAACTCCCGCACCGCGACCGCGGCATCACGGCTCTTCAGCGAGATGCGACCGAGCCCGGTGTGCGCCGGGGCGTCGAACGGGTCGATGTCGACCACCCGGTCGTAGGCCAGGCGGAGCGGCCCGACCGCGGAGGCCTTCTCGGCCAGAGCTGCGAGACGACGGGCCGGTTCGACCGTCGTATGGTCCTGGGCCAGCAGCGCCTCGTACTCACGCATGGCGCGCGGCGCGTCGCCCAGCTGCTCGGCCAGGCGAGCCATGATCGCGTGCGGGCTGTCGTCGCCGACCGCCACGGGCACGAGCGCCGCGGCCTTCTCGAGCGGGTCGAACGCCGCGCGATCCCCGGCGGCGGCCAGCGCCTGACCGAGCGCCAGTTGCGCGGCATAGCTGCCCGGCTGCGCCGCCGCGGCCAGACGCAGCGTCGCCAGATCGCCGCCCGGCGCCTTGAGCCCGGAGTCGCGCAGCGCCGCCCGCATCGCCCCGAACCTCGTCGCGAGAGACTTGTCGAAAGACACCTGCAGCTGAGCGAGCTTCACACCGACGGTCTTTTCGATCGCCGCCTCGCCCTCGAGTCCCTGGCCATACGACGCCACGAGTGCCCGGAGCTTCGGCTCGCCATAGACATCGACGATGTGCCCCACGAGCAGAGATGCCTCGTAGTAGGCGAGCGCGATCGTCTGCGGGTTCGTGAAACCGGCGTCGAGATCCTCGAGCGGCAGCGTCTTGCCCTTCTCGAGGGCCATGGCGAACGGCACCTCCATGTCGCGCCCCCACTCGGGACGCTCGCGGCCCTCCTCGTATACCGAAATCCCCTCGGTGAGCCATCGCGGCACCCGCTGCTCGGACATCTGCAGCGTGATGACGTGCGCCATCTCGTGCCAGAGCGTGGCCTCCCACGAATAGGTGCCGGGCGGCCGCGCCTTGGGCGAGTCGAGCGTCACCACGCGGCCGAAACACGCGCCGAGCGCGCCGAGCATGCCGGGCAACCCGAGCGTCCGCACCGCAAAGTCGTCGTGCACGGGAAACATCTCGACGACGATCGGACCTTTGGGCGTGAAGCGGTATTTCGCGGAAAGCGTCTTCAGCGCGTCCTGCGCCAGCGGCATCGCGTACTCGCGCATGACGGGCGCTTCTTGCGGATTCAGCTTCAGGACGATGTCGCCCTGCCGCACGACGACGAAGGTGTCCAGGGTGTCGAGCAGCTGCAGCAGGTTGTAGGTGACGACGTCGAACGGATCGACCCGGAATGCGCGCTCGAGCGACTTGCGGGCCTCGACTTCGTCGCCCGTCCGCATCAGGTGCATGCCGAGCTCGGCGTGCGCGCGCGCATTGGTCGGGTCGAGCGCCACGGCTTCCTTCGCCAGGCTGACCGCTTCGTCGAACCGGTAGTTGCGCGCGGCCAGTTCCGCCGCCGCGCGGTAGACCTCGCCGAAGCCGGGGCTGATGGCCAGTATCCGCTTCGCCTCCGCGTCGAACGGCGCGCGGCCGTCGCGCACGTAGACGATCGCCGCGGAGAGCGCCAGTGCGTCGAGGTCCGACGGATTGTAGGCGAGTACGCTGGCGACGCGCTCGCGCGCCGCGGCGTACTGCGAATTGTCGAGATCGAGCTGCGCGAGCAGGAGTTCGGCATCCGCCAGATTCGGATCGATGGCGAGCGCGCGCGTCGCCGAAGCGGCCGCCGCGGGCGGGTCGTCTTCCGAGAGCGCGCGCGCCAGGCCCGCATGCGCCGGCGCCCAGGCGGGATCCGCCGCAATCGCCTGCTGGAACGACTTCACGGCTTCCGGGCGGTTGTATTTTTCGAGGAACAATGCGCCCCAGGCGGTATCGATCGCCGGATTGGGTCCGGACGACGAGGCCGCGCGAAAGAGCGAATTCGCCTCGCGCGCGCGCCCGAGGGCACGCGCCGCGCGGCCGGCTCGGACGAGCGTGGCCGAGTCCGTTGCATCCCCGCCGTCGCGGAACAGCGCCGTCAGCAGACGCGCGGCCTCGGCGGACTGCCCGAGCCGCTGATCGAGCAGCGCCAGCTCGAGGGCGGCCTCGCTCAGCGGTGCCTTCGCCGCCGCCGGCCCAAGCAGCGTCTGTGCCTCCTGATAGCGGCCGCGCGCGATCGCCAGATGCCCGAGGATCGCAACCGCATCGGCATCGTCCCCGGATCGCGCCCTGGCGACCGCCTCGGCCTCAGACGGCTTGCCGTGCGCAATTGCCCGCCACGCCGAGGCTGGGAACACGAGTCCGTCGGGCGCCGCGGAGCCGGCCGGCTGCTGCACATGTGACGAGACGGTGGCAGCCGCCAAGGCACAGACTACGAGGAGCGTCGCCAGAAGGCAGATGCGTCGCATGGGGCTGGAGGGATTATAGAGCACGGGTACAGCTCCTCGGGTAAGACGCGATCAGATGAGTCGCGGTTTGCGCTTCGGCTGCCCGCCAGCGCGGCGCCGGCACTCAATTTCGCCTCGCGAAGCGGAGGCCCGACGGTCCGAGGCGGAGCCGCGCCCTAGAACAGCTCGCGCCAGGTGAAGAACAACGCCGCGCACAGGCCCTGCATCGTACCGAAGGCCGCCGCCCACGACGGCACGCTTCGTGGCGGGAGGATGGCGGCCAGGGCCAGAAAGAGTGGAAACAGGGTCGATGTGAGCCGGCCGACCGACAGGACTCCGCCCGCCAGCAGCGGCAGCGCCAGGTTCAACGCGACGAAGACGCCCCAGGCTGCCCCGATCCGCCGGAACACGGGGACGAGCAGGGTGACGGCAAACAACAGCCCGAGCGTGTTGAGGGTAGTGAACGGCGAACGCGCCACCACCTGCCTCAGCGGTTCGGCCCGCAGCGCGTCTATCGATGCGATCAGCGGCCCCAGTCCGTCGAACGTGCGTCCCCAGGCCTCGTGGCTGCGCGCCCAGGCGAACCAGACCCCGCTCAACCGGTACAAGTAGGCGGTAAAGAGCAGCATGCCGATGCCCGGCATCGCCGCGACGCACAGGCGCGTGGCGCCGGCGCGCACCGTGGCCGCGTCGAGCGTTCCACGACGTAATGACATCAGGCGCCAGACGTGCTGGCACGCGAGAATGCCGAGCGGGACGCTCATTAGGCAGCCGTTCGGCCGGCTGAGCCCCGCCAGCAGTCCGAGCAGCGACGCCGCCACCCACTCGTCGCGGCGGAAGTGATAGAAGGCCCCGACCGCGCCGAGCAGGAAGATCGACTCGGTGTACGGCGCGCCGTAGAAGAAGGAGAACGGGTACGCCGCGAGCAGCAGCACCGCGTTCGCGGCCCGCTCCGGCCCGAGCAGGTCCTCGCCTACCCTCGCGAGATACCACAGGGCCCACAGGAAGGCGGCCAGCGACACGATCACGCCGCCCCAGACCGCCTGCCGCATCCGCCGCTCCCGCGGAGCCAGGCCGTCGCCCACACCCAGGACCGTGCCGGCCGCTCGCATCAGGAGCGGCAAGGCGGGAAAGAAGGCGATGTTGCGCTGGCGCTGAAACTGGTTGTCCCAGTCGTAGCCATCGAGGGCGATCTCGCCATACCACCCGGCGTCGAACCGTGCGGGCAGATTCGTCACCGGATCGCTCGACACGCGGAACCCTGGCGTGACCGGTATGCCGATCGCGATCACTGCGAAGACGCCGGCAAGCAGGACCGCCAGCCGCGTTGCCACGAACGGCCGCACCGCGGCGGCCACGCCGGGCCGCGCCATCGTCCGACGATACCCTCGCGCCAGGCGCGTCAGGCCACTGGGCGAAGGGACGAGAATGTGCCGGACGATCTGGACCGACGCGGCGGCATAGACGAAGAGAAGCGGCGAACGAAACGAGACGACGAGGTCGAAGATCAGGTACCGGCCGCCGCCGGTGAGGGCGATCCACGCGGCGAGGCTCATCAGCACGGCGCTCGACGCGTCCGCCCACGCCGTCACGCCGGGCCGGCCATTCTACTCTGCACGGATCCCCAGGGCGCGCTCTTCGACCCGTATGCGGGCCAGCATCAGCACCAGGAAGACGACCAGGCCGAGCGCGCCGGTCACAGGGGCCTCGATCATCACGGCGAAACCTACCAGTTCAGCGGCGACGGCGACGTAGTTCGGGTGATGCAGCCAGCGATAGGGCCCGCGGCGCACCAGCACCGAGCCGGGCGGCACGAGAACCCTGAAGGTCCAGCGGTCGCCGAGCGTCGCGATGGCCCAGTACTTGAGCGCCTTTGCTGCCAGGAAGAGGACCGCGCCCGCCGCACACCGGGCTCCGAGGGTCGCGCCGCGCAGCCAGCCCTCCCAGGCCATCAGGACGAAACAGGCCGGATACACGACCTGCATGACGCTGTACACGTCAGAGGCGGGTTCCTCGGCGCCGCGCGCCCGGAGCACGCGGTCATGCCGCGCGGACAGCCCCGCTTCGAGCACCATCGGCACGAATGCCGACGCCAGCAGCACGAGCATCAGCGTCATCACGCGACCCGCACGTCGCCAGCATAGGCGATCACGAGGCGGAGCATCCGCGGCGCCAGCGCCGCACCGATGCCGGCGGCGCGCACGGCTGCCGGGGAACTCACGAGCGCGCGAAGACCGCGATTGAACTGCCACTTGCGCGCGAACTCGCGCCGCCGCGTCTCGAGCAGGCGGAGGTGTGCGGCGTCGATCCCGTGCTCGAGCGCGCGCAGGGCCTCGAGGGCGGCGAGTTCCCCGCCGCGAAAGGCGAAGCGCAGGCCGTCGCCGGTCATCGGATCGACGAAGCCCGATGCGTCGCCGGCCAGGAGCACGCCCGGCGCCCCGGCCGCGCGGCAGTCCACCGCGAGCGGCCCGAGCGACACCGCCTCGGTGACCGGCTGTGCCGCGTCGAAGCGCGCCTTCAACTGCGGATCCGCCCGCAGCATGCGCAGCAGGAAGGCGGAGGGCTGGGCGAACCCCGTCCGGTCGGCGGTCACGACGCACGCATTGGCGATCCCGCCGGGCATCGGCGCGACCCCGATATAGTGCCCGGCGCGGATGTGCATCTCGCCGCACGAGGTGAGCCCGGCGACGTCGCGGAAGTACGCTCCGACCGCCCAGCGCCGCGGCCGTGCGGGCGATCGCG
Organism: uncultured Acidobacteriota bacterium; assembly: GCA_963817635.1. Taxonomy (GTDB): domain Bacteria; phylum Acidobacteriota; class Vicinamibacteria; order Vicinamibacterales; family 2-12-FULL-66-21; genus CAWFPR01. The sequence continues at coordinate 66,874 of CAWFPR010000015.1, forward strand.
AGAGGCCCAGCGCGCGCGCGATGCGCGACTGGCGTCCGTCGGCGGCAATCACGAGGCGTGCGCGAATGCGGACCGCGCGATCGTGGCGCCCGCTGATGACGAGGCCGCGCACGCGAGACGACTCGTCCATGAGCGGCCCCTGCACGAGCACGCCGTGCTCGATGCGGGCGCCCGCGTTGGCGGCGGCGGACGCGAGCGCGGCGTCGAGATCGGCTCGCGGCAGGGCGCGCCCTTGCACGCCTTCATAGCGGCCTTCGATCCGCACGCCGGATGCGCCCGTCACGATCATCCCGTCAATCGGAATGCCCCCCGTCGTGGCGCCCGCCAGCCCCAGCCGCCGGAGCACCGCCAGCGCACCGGGGTTGACCGTGTCTCCGCAGAGTTTGTGTCGGGGGAATCGTGCGCGATCCAGAACCAGGACCCGCGCCCCCGCCCGTGCGAGCACCGCCGCCGCCACCGCGCCGGCCGGGCCCGCGCCGGCAATCAGGACATCAAACATGGCTCACTGTCTGCACGGATTCACGACCACGAATCGCACGGATGGACGAAAGTCGATCGCGTCGAGCATCGGCCGCTTCGTCTCTCTTCATGGCAGCGTGTTCCCGCCTGTCCGGACGGGTCAGGCCTTGCCCAGCACCAGCGCGCTGTTCTTCGATCCGAATCCCAGGCAGTTGCACAGCGCCGCCCCGGGCTCGGCCGCCCTTCCGTGGTTCGGGATGACGTCGAGGTCGATGTCGGGGTCCGGGTCGACCTGGTTGATCGTCGGCGGCAGGAACCCGCGGCTGAGCGCCAGCGCGGCGGTGACGATCCCGGCCGCGCCGCTCGCTCCCTGCGGATGCCCGACCATCGACTTGGTCGACGAGCCCGGCACGAGACCGGCGCGGGCGCCGAAGACCTTGCGCACCGACTGCGCTTCGACGCAGTCGTTCAGCACCGTCGAAGTGCCGTGGAAGTTGATGTACCCGATCTCCTCGATCGCCCGGCCGGAGCGTTCGATCGCCAGGCGCATCGCGCGCACGATCTGCTCGCCGCCCGGCGACATCTGCACGCGGTGGTAGGCATCGCACGTCGATCCGTAGCCATCGACCGTCGCGTACACCGTCGCCCCCCTGGCCCGCGCGCGCTCCTCGCGCTCGAGCACAACCATCCAGGCGCCCTCGCCGAGCACGAAGCCGTCGCGCCCGCGGTCGAACGGGCGGGACGCCTCGGCCGGCGTGTCGTTGTACTTCGTGGAAACGGCGCGCATCCGTCCGAAGCCGAAAATCATGCCCGGCGTGACGCAGGCATCGGCCCCTCCGGCGAGGATCACCTCGGCATCTCCCGCGCGGATCAACGCGGCCGCGTACGAGATCGCATCCGTGGAGCTCGTGCAGCCCGTGGACACGACGTGGCTGATGCCGTGGAGTTCGAGCGCGATCGAGATTTCGCTGGAGATCATGCCGACGATCGAGACCGGAATCGCGTAGGGCGTGACACGCTTCAGTCCGTCGGTGAAGAACTCGCAGTACTGCTGCTCCGCCACGTCGATGCCGCCGGCGCCGCTGCCGACGAGCACACCCGCGCCCGGCTCGTTGGTCCGCAGCCCGGCGTCGGCCCACGCCTCGGTCGCCGCGACCACGGCGATCAGCGAAGCCCTGGAATATCGCCGCGCGTCGGCGCGTCCCGCGGGCTCGCGTCCGTCGGCCACCCGCTCCAGCACGACCGCATCGTCGATCGAGAGCGGCGGGACCGGCGCCGCGACGCGGCACGGATAGGGCGAGGCGTCGAAGTCGGTGATCGCGCGCGTGGCGCTGCAGCCGCGGCTGATGTGGGTCCAGAATCGCTCGCGGCCAACCCCGAACGGGGACACGACCCCAATCCCGGTAATCGCCACGCGGGGAGCAACGGCGGAAGCCATTCCCTATAATAGCGGGCGCCGCGACAACCGACTGCCGGGCAGCGAGGAACGCCGTTGAGACACATGGACCAGACCGTGGCGCATCGATGACCATCCCTCCCGAGGCTCCGCCCGATCCGCCGGCCGCGCCCGCGCTCGCGCTCGCGTTTGCCTGCGGGGGCGGCGTGCTCTTCGTCGGAGCGCTCGCCTCGTTCGTGTATGCATACCTCGTGCGCTTCGGACGTTCGACCGGAGCCGGCCCGGTTCTGCAACCCGTCCTGGTCGATTTCGTGCTGTTTTCAGCGTTTGCGCTCCACCACAGCCTGTTCGCCCGAACCGGCCTCAAAGCCCGGCTGCGCCCACTCATCCCGGCGACGCTCGAGCGCTCGTCCTACACCTGGGTGGCCAGCGTCCTCCTGCTGGTGACCTGCTGGGGATGGCGTCCCGTGCCCGGCACGCTGTACGTGCTCCCCGCGTGGGCCGCGTGGGCCGGCCTGTCGGCGCAGGCCGCCGGCATCCTCCTCACGGCTGCCGGTTCGCGCGCGATCGACGTCCTGGATCTCGCCGGCATTCGTCCGCTGCTCGTCGCGAGGTCCGCGAAAGCCATCGGGCGCGTGCCGTTGATGACGACGGGCGCGTACCGGCTGGTGCGCCACCCGGTGTACTTCGGCTGGGCGCTCTTCACGTTCGGCGCGCCGGCGATGACGGCGACTCGCGCGGTGTTCGCGATTGTCAGCACCGGCTACCTGGCGGTCGCGATTCCGTGGGAAGAACGCGGCCTGATCGAGACGTTCGGCGACGCCTATCGGCGGTACCAGCGCCGTGTTCGATGGCGCATGCTGCCCTGGATCTACTGACGACGGTGACCGGCCGTCGTGGGCCCGGCGGCGGATCGACCGCGGTCGCGTGGAGGGATCCGTTCGAGGATTGGGAGGTGGAGGCGCGGAGTTGGTATGATCACAGTTCGTGTGCGGCGGAGCCGGCTCATCGTGGCGGTGCGCCACGCGTCCTCGAGGGCCCGGGCGAGACGAAGTGACTCATGGCTGAGACGGTACAGAACCCCGCGCTTCCCTCAGAGCTCCCCGTGGTGCCCCTGCGCGGCGCCGTGGTGCTGCCGCTGACCATCGCGCCGCTCGGCGTCAGCCGGTCGATGTCGGTCGAGGCCGTCAACCACGCGCTCGCGACCGATCGCATGGTCCTGCTCCTGCTGCAGAAGGGCGACGCGGACGAGCCGGCCGCCGACGACCTCCACCGCGTCGGAACGGTCGCCATCATCCGGCAGATGGCCAAGGCGCCCAGCGGCATGCGCGTGCTGGTCGAGGGCGTCGCGCGGGCCCGGGCCGAGTTCCTCCAGACCGAGCGCGGGTACCTGAGTGCGCTGCTGAAGCCGCTGCCCGAGCCCTCCGAGCGGTCGATCGAGATCGACGCGCGCGTACGCCGCCTGCAGGAGCTGGTCGATCGCGCGCTGTCGCTCGCCACGGGCCTGTCGCCGGACATCAAGACGCTCGTCATGGGCCTGGACGATCCGCTGCGGATCGCGTACCTGCTGGCGAGCCTGCTCGACATGAAGCCCGAGGACAAGCAGCTGCTGCTCGAGGAGAACAACCTCACGGTGAAGCTCGACGGCGTGTCGACGGCGCTCTCGCGCGAGATCGAGGTGCTCGAGCTGAAGGGACAGATCGAGTCCAGGGCCGAGAAGGAAATGACCGACGCGCAGCGGCAATACGTGCTGCGCCAGCAGTTGAAGGCCATCCAGACCGAACTCGGAGAGGGCGACAGCGAGTCACAGGAGCTGCGCAAGCGTGTCGAGGATGCGCACCTGCCGGAGATGGTTGCGGCCATCGCCGTGCGCGAAGTCGAGCGCCTCGAACGGATGACGCCGGCCTCCCCCGAGTATCAGATGATCCGCACCTATCTCGACTGGGTGCTGGACGTGCCGTGGGACAAGCCGACCGAGGACCGGCTCGATCCGGTCGAAGCCCGCCGCGTGCTGGACGAGGATCACTACGATCTCGACAAGGTCAAGGATCGCATCGTCGAGTACCTTGCCGTGCAGAAACTGCGGCAGCGGCAGAACGCCGGCGCCGGGGCCCCTGCGCAGCCGCCCGGCGGGACGGCGACCGCCGGCGTGCGAATGAAGGGCCCCATCCTCTGCTTCGTCGGACCTCCCGGCGTCGGCAAGACGTCGCTCGGCCAGTCGATCGCGCGCGCGATGAACCGCAAGTTCGTCCGGATCTCGCTCGGGGGCGTGCGGGATGAAGCGGAAATCCGCGGCCACCGGCGCACCTACATCGGATCGATGCCGGGGCGCATCGTCCAGGCGTTGAAGTCGGCCGGATCGTCGAACCCCGTCCTGATGCTCGACGAGATCGACAAGATTTCGGTGGGCGTCCAGGGTGACCCGGCCGCGGCGCTCCTCGAGGTGCTCGACCCGGCGCAGAACCACTCGTTCCGCGATCACTACCTCGAGATCCAGATGGACCTGTCGAAGGTGCTGTTCATCGCCACCGCGAACCAGCTCGGGACGATCTACCCGGCCATGCTCGATCGCATGGAGCTCATTTCGCTGAGCGGCTACACCGAAGACGACAAGGTGCACATCGCAAAGCTGTACCTGGTGCCGCGGCAGCGCGACGAGAACGGACTCCTGCCCGACCAGATCGCGTTCACCGATGCGGCACTGCGCCGCATCATCAACGAGTACACGCGCGAGGCCGGGGTGCGCACGCTGGAGCGGCAGATCGGGACGATCGCCCGCAAGGTGGCGGCGCGCGTCGCGACCGACGCCAGCCACACGGCCACGGTCGATGCCGAACAGGTGCCGGAGTATCTCGGACCGTCGCACATCCGCTCGGAGACGGCGTTCCGCACGTCGAAGCCCGGCGTCGCGACGGGCGTCGCGTGGACGGAGGCGGGCGGCGACGTGCTCTTCATCGAAGCGGCGCTGCTCCCGGATGGCAGCGGTCGCCTCACCCTGACGGGTCAGCTCGGCAACGTCATGCAGGAATCCGCCCGGGCGGCGCTCAGCCACGTGCGCCAGCAGGCCGCGGCCCTGGGGATTTCGTCTGACACGCTCGCGAAGCAGGACCTGCACGTGCACGTGCCGGCCGGCGCCATCCCGAAAGACGGCCCCTCGGCGGGGGTGACCATCGCGACGGCGATTGTGTCGGCCGCCCGCGGCGAGCCGGTCCGATCCGACGTCGCCATGACGGGAGAGATCACGCTCTCGGGCCTCGTGCTGCCGGTCGGGGGGATCCGTGAAAAAGTGCTGGCTGCCCGAAGGCACGGCATCAAGACGTTCGTGCTGCCGCAGATGAACGAGCAGGACCTGGCGGAACTGCCGGCCGATGTCCGCCGCGACATGACCTTCGTGCCGGCGCGCACGCTCGAGGACGTGCTCAAGGTAGCGCTGCCGGGAGTGGCCACAGCCGAGGCCGGCGCGATGCCGACCGCCGCCGGCGCGCCCGGTGCCGCCGCGGCCGCATCCGACGGCCTATCGTCCCGGCGCGCGTGAGCACAACGCCCGCCGCGCGCGAGAGCGTGGTCTTCTACATCTCGGGCCACGGCTTCGGCCACGCGTCGCGCGAGATCGCCGTCATCAACGCGCTGGCTCCGCTGATCCCGGGGTACGAGATCGTCGTCCGGACGTCAGCGGCCCGCTGGCTGTTCGACGCCACCGCGCGGTCGCGGTTCACGTGGCTCGGGGGCGCGTGCGACACGGGGGTCGTGCAGCTCGACAGCCTGACACTCGACGAGGCCGCCACCATCCGGCAGGCCGCGACGTTCCAGCGAGACCTGCCACGCCGGGTCGTGGACGAAGCCGCCCTCCTGCGCGCCCACCACGCCCACCTCGTCATCGCCGACGCGCCGCCGCTCGGCTGCGCGGCGGCAGCGGCCGTAAGAGTCCCTTCCATCGTGCTCGCGAACTTCACGTGGGATTGGATTTACGAAGGGTACCCCGAGATGCTCGCCGGCGCGCCCGACCTCATCGCCTCGATCCAGGGCGCGTATCGTCATGCGTCCGAGGCGTGGCGCCTGCCGATGCACGGTGGGTTCGCCCCGTTCGCACGCATCATCGACCTGCCGTACGTCGCGCGGCACGCGCGATTCGATCGCGCGCACGTCCGTGGGGCGCTGTCGCTGCCGCCCGACGCGCCGCTGGCACTGTCGTCGTTTGGTGGCTACGGACTGAAGGATTTCGATCCGTCGCGCCTCGACTGCCTCGAGACGGTCGGCGTGGTGATCACCGGCATCGAAACGCCGGCGCTGGCTGCCGCGCGGCGTCCATTTCGTGGACGAGCGCCGAATCTACGAGTCCGGCCTTCGCTACGAAGATCTGGTCGCCGCCGTGGACGTGGTCGTGACCAAGCCCGGCTACGGCATCATCTCGGAGTGCATCGCCAACGACACGGCCATCCTCTACACCTCGCGCGGGCGGTTCCGGGAGTACGAGCGTGATGGTCGCGCACATGCCTCGCGTGCTCCGCTGCGCCTTCATCGATCGGCCGGCCCTGATCGAGGGCCGCTGGCGTGGATCACTGACCCGGCTCCTGCAGCAGCCTGCCCCACCAGAACACCCCGGCACCGACGGCGCCGCGATCGCGGCGGGCATGATCGCGGCGCGACTCGACCACGCCTGACGCCGGGCGCACCGGCCCGGTCGTGCGTCAGCCACGGTCGCACGTGCCATCTCCCTGAGACGCTCGCCTATGTCGCGAACGGCTGTTCCAGCGAATGCGACTGCGGCGTGAAGAGCTTCGCGCCGTCGGGGGTGATGTACATGTCGTCCTCGAGTCGCACACCGAACTCGCCGCGGATGTAGATGCCGGGTTCATCGCTGAAGACCATGCCGGGCTGAGCCGTCAGCGCTCTCTCCCACCCGAACATGTTGTTCTTCACGAGATACGGCCATTCGTGGCCTTCCATGCCCATCCCGTGCCCGAGGCGGTGCGAGAAGTACTTGAACCCCGGGCCGTACCCGGCATCGACGATCACCTTGCGCGCGGCGGCGTCGATGGACTCGAGTGGAACGCCCGGCTTCGCGGCGGCGAGCGCGGCGGACTGCGCGTGCCTGACGATGTCGAACACGGCGTTCATCTTCGGCGTGGCCTTGCCGAGCACGAACGTGCGCGTGAGATCGGATTGGTAGCCTTCGACCGTGCAGCCGTCGTCGATCATGATGATCGTCCCTTCGCGGATCGTCTGCGGCTGGATCGACCCGTGCGGGAGCGCCGTGTACTCGCCCACCTGCACGCTCGCGCCCCCGGGGAACCCGACGCGACGGTAGCCCGCCGAGATGAGGCCCGAGACCTGGTTCTGCGTCATCCCCGGCTGGATGGCCTGGAAGGCGGCGGCGTAGACTTTCAGCGTCGCCTCACAGGCGATGCGCATCAGCTCGAGTTCGTGTGCGTCCTTGATCATCCGGCAGCCCGCGGTGATGGGCGTGCCGCTCACGACCTTCATCGCGGGGCCCGCCGAGGCAATCCCGTCGGCCCAGACGAACTTCATCGTCTCGTCCACGCCGATCCGGCCGCTGGCGATCCCGCGGTCCTTCAGCCCGTTCGCCACGAGCGTGTACGGGCTCTCGTCCTCGTTCCACGTGCGCACGTCCGCGGCGCCGGTGCCGAACGGACCGAGCGCGATCTGCTCGCGCGCGCGATCCTCCTCGAACGCCGGGCACACGAAGAACGGCTCCCCCTTGACGGGAATGACGCAGGCGAAGAGCCGTTCGCCCCCGCCCCACCGGATGTTGGTGAAATACACGAGCGACGTGCCGCCCGACAGGACGAGCGCGTCGATTTTGTCCTCGGCCATCAGGCGTCGGGCCTTCTCGATCCGCGCGCGCCGCTCGTCGTTGGTGATCGGCGTCGCCTGGCCGCGCATCGACGTCAACGCCGCGATCGACGGCGGAAGCGGCCCCTCGGGCCCAGCCTGACCCCCGCCGCGCTGGGCCACCAGCAGAGCGGGAGTCTTCACCAGAGCCGCACACGCGGCCGACCACCAGAGAAAAGCACGACGGTTCATTCGAGGCTCCTTGAACACGGGCCGCCGCACGCGCGGCTCACCAGACCGATCACCGGGCATTCTACGCCGTCCGGCAACTGAGGGGTGAGCTTGACGGTGAAGGTGCCGTTCGCGCGTGTGGTCATGTCGTGTCCGCTCCGTCCGCTGTCCGCTGTCCGCTGTCCGCTGTCCGCTGTCCGCTGGCTACGGTTCGCGCAGCGCGGTGAGCGGATCGATCCGGCTGGCGTGGGTGGCGGGGGCGACGAACGCGCGCGCGACGATGACGGCCCCGAAGACCAGCACGATCGCGACCGCCACCTGGGCCGCAAGCACCAGCGCACCAGGTCCACGACGCCGGCCGATGCGCCCGCCAGCGGCGCCCTGCAGCAGCGGCTGCACGTCGGCGGCGGCCATCCGCCACGCCGGTGCGGCGATGGCGAGCAGCCCGCCGGCGACGCCAAGAGCGAAGGCGAACAGGGCGACGCGGGCATCCACGCCAATGGGCGCGTTGCCAATCGCCGCCTGCGGCACTTGACGCACGAGCGCGTCGAAGGCCGCGGAGGTCGTCGCGAGAGCCAGCGAAGCGCCACCCACGCCGAGGAGCAGCGCCTCGATGAGCACCGGACGCACGACCCGCCAGCGGCTCGCGCCGAGCGCCGCGCGAACGGCCGTTTCGTGTTCGAGCCGGCGGCCCCGCGCGGCGAGCATGATGCCCAGGTGCATGCAGCCGATCGCCAGGACGAGCGCCGCCGCGACAACGAGCAGCGTCATGACGGGACGGCCCGTGGGATACAGGACCGTGCGCACATCCTCCAGAGCGACGCCCGCGCCGGGCCGCGCAGTGCCCGGGCTGACGCGTCCGATCACGGCGTCGATCTCCGCCTGGGCCTCCGCGCGCCAGATGCCGGGCCCCAGGCGCACGATCGGATGGAACGTGCCGCCGTCCGCGCGGGCGCCGCGCGGTGGCAGCAATGTCACGACTGCTGGCCTGCCGGCAAATCGCGAGGGGAACACGAAACCGTCCGGCAGCACGCCGATCACGTCGAACGTGCCCTGATCTGCCGACCCCGGTCACGGCGCGCACGTGCTCCGTGATTGCGTCGAGCTGCGCGATACGGCACCCGGGTGAAACGGCGGCCGGTCTGAGGGTCAGCGCCGAGGAGGATGAACACGCCATCCGGGTCGTCGTACGGGAGCGGCCGGAAGAGCACCGCGTCGGCGACGCTGAAGATGGCCGCGTTGACCCCGACGGTCAGCGCGAGCGTCAGCAGGATGGCGACGGTGAAGCTCGGCGAACGCCACAGCCGCCGGCACGCGGCGATGACATCGGCGAACATCGTCGCGTTACTCCTGCTCCGGGAAGCCGGCCATGACTGCCGACCGCTCGTCGATGCAGGATCCGTCCAGCTCGGCGACCGACGCGCGTCCGAGCAGCTTCATCGTCCGGACGACGTCGGCGCGGAGGATCTCGATCGCGCGCGCGACGCCCGGACCGCCGGCGGCGCCCAGGCCATACGCGTAGGCGCGCCCGATGAGCACGGCGCGCGCGCCAACGCACAGCGCCTTGACGATGTCGCTGCCGCGGCGGATGCCCCCGTCGAGCAGGACCTCCGCGCGTCCGGCCACCGCCTCGAGCACTTCCGGCAACACCTGGAGCGTCGGCCTGACGCCATCGAGCTGGCGGCCGCCATGGTTGGACACGACGAGGGCGTCCGCCCCCTCGTCCATGGCGCGGCGGGCATCATCGGCCGTGTGCACGCCCTTGACGACGATCGGTCCCTGCCACGCGTCGCGGATCCACTTCAGATCCCGCCACGACGTCATCGACTGTTCCAGCGCCGTGCCGACGTCCGCATACGGCATCGGGCCGCCGGCGAGGACGACATTCGGGAAATTCATCAGACCGCCGTCGGCCAGGAACCCAGCCGCCCAGCGAGGCTTCGACATGAACTGCGGCAGGAAGGGCAACTTCGGCCAGAACGCCGATCCCGTCAGCTGTTTCATGCCGTTGCGCAGATCGCGCTCGCGCATCCCGGAGACGGGCGTATCGATCGTCACGACGAGCGCGGACATGCCGGCGCGGCGGGCGCGGTCGATCGCCGCCAGCGCGACGTCGTGGCCGCCGAGGAGATAGAGCTGATAGAACACCGGCCCGGGCGACGCTCCCTTCACGTCCTCGAGCCTGCTGCCCGACAGCGTCGAGAGAATGTACGCGGTGCCGGCCTTCCCTGCCTCGCGGGCGGCCGCCTCCTCGCCGCGCGGGTAGAACAGGCGGCAGCTCCCGACCGGGGCGAGCAGGAATGGCAGCGAAAGCGCGTGGCCGAGTACCGTGGTGCGCAGATCGCATGACGAGGTCGCGACGGCCGAGCGCGGTCGAAAGGCCACGTCCGCGAACGCCCGGCAGTTGCCGCGAAGCGTGATTTCCGCGTCCGCTCCGCCATCGATGTAGTCGAACACCGCGCGCGGCAGCCGCCGCTTCGCGGCCAGCCGGAGGTCCTCGATGTTGACGGCACGATGGGGGGCAATGCTAGACATGGTGGGCGCGCTGTTTCGGGAGCATAATACGCGGTCGCGCCCGCGGAGTCACTCCGAAGGGCCGACGCGTCGGGAGGGTCCGGCTATTGACCTGGATTCAGCACTACGATCCGCTCGGGAGCCTGTGGCTCAGTACCGCCGTCGCGGCCTTCCCGATCGTCCTGCTGCTCGTGGCACTGGCGGTGTTCGAGTGGCGCGCGCACGCGGCGGCCGGCGCGGCGCTGATCGCGGCCCTCGCCACGTCCACGATCGTCTTCGGCATGCCGGTGTCGGCGGCCGCGGCGACGGCGCTCTACGGCGGCGCCTACGGGTTCCTCCCGATCGGCTGGATCGTCCTCAACGCGATGTTCCTGTACAACCTCACCGTTGAGGCCGGCCAGTTCGAGGTCGTCAAGCAGTCGGTCGGACATCTCTCGTCCGATCGCCGCATTCAGGCACTCCTCGTCGCGTTCTCGTTCGGCGCGTTCATCGAGGGGGCCGCGGGCTTCGGCACGCCGGTGGCGATCTGCTCGGCGCTCCTGATGGGTCTGGGATTCACGCCGCTGCACGCCGCCGGCCTGTCGCTCATCGCGAATACGGCGCCGGTGGCCTTCGGCGCGATCGGCACGCCGATCCTCACGCTCGGCGCCGTCACCGGACTCGACCCGCACACCCTCGGCGCGATGGCCGGCCGTCAGCTCCCGTTCGTCTCGCTCATCGTGCCGGCGTGGATCGTGGTGACGATGAGCGGCTGGCGCGGGCTGCGCGGCGTCTGGCCCGCCGTGCTCGTCTGCGGCGGCAGCTTCGCCGTCACGCAGTTCCTCTGGAGCAACTTCGTCGGCCCGGAACTGGTCGACATCGTCGGCGGGGTGACATCGATCGTCGCGCTCACGCTGTTCTGCCGGGCGTGGCGGCCGGCCGACGCGGGCGGCGCGCCGGCCGCCACCGTGGCCGCGCCGCGGACCGCGATCGCCCGGGCCTGGATGCCGTGGGTGTTCCTGAGCGCCACCGTGATGCTCTGGGGCCTCGCGCCGGTGAAGGCCGCGTTGAACGGCGGGAGCACGCCATCGATGCAGGCGGCGCTGGCGCCGAAGTGGAACGTGCCGCTGCTCCATCGGCGCGTCTACCGCGACTACCCGGTGGACCCGGCCCCGGTCGATCGCGTACGGGCTGAACGAGCCGGCCTACCGCAACGCGCGCGCCGAAGCCGCGGTGTTCACGCTCAACTGGGCCTCGGCGACCGGGACCGCGATCCTGCTGGCCTCGCTGGCCGCGATCGTCTACCTCCGCATCCCGCTCGCCGTCGCCGCCGCGGTCGCGCGCCGCACGATTCGACGCATGCGGGCGTCGCTGCTGACCATCTCGCTCATGCTCGCACTGGGGTTCGTCACGCGATACGGCGGCACGGACGCCACGCTGGGCATCGCGTTCACGCAAACCGGCGGGCTCTATCCGTTCTTCGCGACGTTCCTTGGCTGGCTCGGCGTGGCCCTGACCGGGTCGGACACGAGCTCGAACGTGCTCTTTGGCAGCCTTCAGAAGATCACGGCACAGCAGCTCGGGTTCAGCCCCATCCTGATCGCCACGGCGAACAGCACCGGCGGCGTGATGGGCAAGATGATCGACGCGCAGAGCATCGTCGTGGCAACCGCGGCTACCGGCCAGACGGGCCAGGAAGGGAAGATTCTCCGGTTCGTGTTCTGGCACAGCGTGGCACTCGCCACGATCATGGCGGCGATCGTGATGCTGCAGGCCTACGTGTTCCCGTGGATGGTTCCGTGACGCCGGGGGCGTGGGTCATCGAGGCGCCGGCGCGTACACGCGGAATTCCGCCACGGCCCAGGCGCTCGGATCGTCCACCGGCGTTCGCAGGCGGACGTAGCGCGCGCCGACCGGCGTGAATCGAAGCCGCATGTCCACCTCGCGCGGCTCGCGGACGGCGGCGAGGAACGCCGGCTCGAGGCCCCCGCCGGTCCAGGCGGTCTCCCAGCTTGCCCCATCGACGGACACGTCAACGGCGAGGTGACGGGGGTACGCGTCAACGCTTCGACCGAGCGACAGCGCGACCGACCCGATTTCCCGTGGCGCGCCGAGGTCTGCCAGGATCCACAGATGCGGCGACTGCGGCGCCCGGGCCCAGGCGGTTTTCAGGTCGCCGTCCAGCAGCGCCGGCTGTTCGACGCCGTCGCCGTCACGAACCGACACGACCGGCAGCGCCTCGCCGCGTGCCACCGACTCCGCCTCGCGCACCGGCAACCGATACACGGTCCGGACGCCGTCGGTGGCAACGCGCTCCACACCCGCAGCACCCGCGACATAGCGCTCGAGCGAGCCGTCGGGATCCTGCGAGCTGTCCACGACAACATCGAGCGCGCCGAGCGACGCCAGCGCGTGCAGCATGTCCGAATCGCGGGCGTTCAATCCGCGCTGGAGCAGCGCGTAGTGCGGCGGATCGTATCCGCTGACGCCATTCACCACGCGCCGCCTGTGCCCGACCGCACGGTAGGTGGCTGCCGCGTCCCACTCCGGACCCAGGGGCAGTTCCAGGATGGCGCGCTCCGACTCGGCGGGTTCGACGCGCGGCCAGAACTCCGGCGCCCGGCCCATGGGCATCGCGGCAGGCCACCCGTCGGCAAGAATTCCAAGGGAGGCCACCAGGAGCACCGGGAGTCGCAGGCGGGCCTGGGACCCCACCAGATGGCTGAAACCCGTTCCGGCGGCTACCGAGAGGCATAGCGCGCCAAGCATCCAGAAGCGCGCCGGCACCCGCAACTCGGCAAAGCCGGGCAGATGGAGCAGCACACCATAGGGTCCGGCAATCACGCCTGAAGGCACCCGGATCTCCGGGCCGAGGCAGAACACGGCGATCGCGACGGTCGCGAGGGCGTAGAACGCCCACACACTTCTTCCGGGCGACCGGCTGGACGATGGCGGCCTGAGCAGGAGCAGGCCCGCCGCGGAGATGATAGCCACGATGGCGGCCCGATCGACATGGCCCACACGAACGACGATGCCGAGGAAGACGAACCGGAAAGGCCCGACAATCAGCCAGGCCCCGAAGGCGGCACTGCTGATCGTCAGCAGCAGCGCTAACAGCGCCCGTGCTGGACGATGCCATCGCGGCCGCCCAGCCGGCGTCGGGATGAAGATCGACCGGCGAGCCCGTCGCAGGCACTCCGCCGCAACGATGACGCACACGGTGAGGCCGGCAAACAGGTTCCCCTCGCCGCCGGCATCGGGCAGAATCCCCCGCCAGAGCCAGATCACGTCCGGCGTGCTCCACCAGGCCGAGAGACGGGCACTATATAGGACGATTTCGCCGAAGCTGCGCTCGAGCCCGAACTGCGTGTGAATCGCGCGGTAGGTCGCCAGGACGGGAACGAGCGGGAGGGTCGAGACTGCCCACGCGGCGAGGATTGGGAGGATCAGCCGTGACGTCTCCCGGGTCGAACAGAAGTAGGCGATCCAGAGTGCAATCAGGACCGCGCCGAACAGCATGAAGTAGCCGTTGGCCAGTGACTGAAGGAGCCACGCCCCACCGAAGAGCACCAGCCAGCGCCGGCGCCGATCGATCAGAAAGCCGTGGAGTCCGGTCAGCGCCAGCGGCAGCCAATAGCACGACAGTACCTGCAGGTGCGCTATCTGCGCGATGCGATAGGGCGCGAATCCGAACGCCAGCCCCGCGACGAACGCGGCGTCGTGCCGGCCGACGAGACGCCAGACCAGCAGGTACACGCTGAATGCGCAGAGCGGCCAGCCCAGGAAAAACGAGAGGTTGTAGGTGAGGAGCGGATCGCCCGTCAGCCAGTACAGCGGGCTCGCCACCGCGCTCACGCCCACGAGGCTTTCGGTGAAGGCGGCGATGCCCTCGCTCGGAAAATAGTGCGGCGGCGTCCACCATCCGCTCGAGAACGGAACGGTCGTGGCGTTCCACCACAGGATCGACGCATTCAGGACCGGATCGTAGCGGTCGCTGGCAATGGCGGTTCGGCCGCGGGCGAGCAGCGGCCACGTGTAGACCGCCGCGAGCATCGTATAGAGCGTGATGGCTGTAGCGACCGCTGTCCACGAGTGCCGGCGGGTTGAGGCGTCGCCCGTCATGTCGGCCGCCCGGGATCGCGCCCGTACCCGCCGAGGCCAGCCCGGCGGCGCATCCGCCACAACTCCAGGAACATGCCTGCCCCGTCGCGGAACATCCGGACGCGCGACTCGCTGCGATAGTGCCACTCGATCGGGACTTCCCGTACGCGCAGCCCGCGGACCCGCGCGATGTAGAGCACCTCGAGGTCGAACGCCCAGCCGGTGACCGTCACGTGCGGGAAGATGGCTTCAATCGCCGCGCCGGTGAACATCTTGAAGCCGCACTGGGTGTCCTGCACATCCGGGAGCAGCAGCAGACGGACGGCCAGGTTGAAGGCGCGGCCAGACAGGTGCCGGATCATCGGCTCGCCGACGCGACGGGCGCCCGCCCCCTCCCGGCTGCCGATCGCGATGTCCGCGTCACCCAGCGCCGGCGGCATGAAGCGCTCGATCTCGTGGACCGGCATCGACAGATCCGCGTCGCAGATGAAACGATGCGCGGCCGTCGACGCGAGGAGCCCGGCGCGGACCGCTCCGCCCTTGCCGCGGTGCGGTTCGCGCAGCAGGCGGATCCGCGGCTCCAGCCGCGCCGCGTCGGTCACGACCGCAGCGGTCCGGTCAGTCGAGCCGTCGTCCACGACCAGGATCTCCCAGGTCCACGGGCGCTGGACGAGGTAGCCGGACAGTTGCGTGAGCGTGTCGCCGAGGCGTGATTCTTCGTTGAATGCGGGAACGACCACGGTGAGATCAGGCGCGGTCATGCTCGGCCTATCGTCGTTCGGGCGCCGCCGCGGCGCGGCACCGGCCATACGATCCCGGAAGCAGCACGTAGATGTTCGGCTGATCGACCGCGAGCACGGAATCGGACGCGGCCGGCGTTCGCGCGAGGAAATCCGCATAGCGCGTCTTGTCGATCGCCACAGGACGCTCGTCGGCAGGCACGAACAACGACCGGTACAGCAGATCGTCATCCACTCGAGGCGCATGCCAGTCCTGCCCGCGCAGGTAGAAGAAGTACGGGTGCAGGTAGGCCTCGGGCGAGACGGGCGCGTAGACGCCTGGGGCGCTGAGGCCGCTCGCGCGCCGCGACGCATCCACTTCCTGGAGGCACCCGGCGAGGTCCTTCAGCGGGTGATGTCGGATCGGCAGTCGCGCGAGGTTCTCGCCGTAGGCCGTCAGCGGGGTTGGCAGGACCAGGGCGACGAGCAGCACCAGCGCGGCGCCCCCGGCCACGAAGATCCGCCCGGCAAGCGCGACACAGATCACGGACACGATCAGCGGCCGCAGGACCGTGCTGTTTCGGTAGAGCAGGTAGCCGCCCGCGCGCAGGTGAATCGATCCCACCGTTGCGGTCGCCAGCGCAACCAGCAGCCCGGCGGCTGCCACCACCCAGAGCGCGCGGCAGACGCCCGGCGGCAAGCGCCGCACGGAGGCGGCGATGGCCGCCCGCCGCGGAGCGACGGCGCGCCGAAGGAGTTCGGCGAGCCAGGCGACCGTGTAGCCGGCGGCAATCGCGAGCGGCGGCAGGTAGGGATAGAAATAGTGATAGAGCTTGGACGTGCCGAACGAGATGAGAGCCACCGGCACGACCAGCCAGATCAACAGCACGTCGGCGTCGCGCACGCGCTGGCGCAGACGGTTCGCGACGAGCAGGATCAGGCCGGCGACCACCCACCACGCGCTGTCCGCCAGCCCGAGCGCGCGCCAGGCTTCAGTGATGTAGAAGTACCACGGATGCACGTGGCGTGGATCCGCGTAGACCGTGAACCGTGTGTAGACATGTTCGGCGAACATCACCAGCCAGAGCTGGCGCCCGTTCCGGCTGTATTGATACAGGAACCACGGCAGGATGGCCGCCGCCACCACCACACCCGCGATTGCCCACCGCCACCAGTCCTGCCGGAGCTGCCGCCGATCGGCGGACCTCACGAGGACCGACAGCGCGACGATCAGCGGCAGAAAGAGCGCCGCCACGAACTTCGTCATGAAGCCGAGGAAGAACATCGCACCGAAGGCCGCGATGTGCGCGGCGCGCCGCCGGCCTCCGTCCGACCATTCGAGGTAGTGGTAGATCCCGCCGCAGTAGGCCAGCAGCAGGGCGGCTTCCATGTTGTTGCTGCGCAGCCCATGGTCGAACAGCAGCGGCGCGTGCGCGAAGAGGACCAGTACGGCTGCCAGGCCGCACAGCGGACCTGCCAGGCGCCGCCCGATCAGGAACACGTAGATGAACGCGAGGCTGCCGAACACCGCGTCCCAGAACCGGAACCCGAATTCGTTGCGCGGGAGGAGTCCCAGGCGAATGGGCGCCGCGACGATCCAGAACTTCAGCGGCGGTTTTTCGAGAAAGACGATCTGCTGGTTAGGGCTGCTGCGCGGCGACAGCCAGTCGCCGGTATCCAGGATGGACTCGACCGCGTACCGAGTAGATCGCCTCGTCGTTGTCCAGATCCGTCCGGCCGAGGCCGATGAAGAGCGGAACGCAGAAAAGCGCGACGGCCAGTACGAGCCAGAGAGAGCCGGTCAGTCCTTGACGCAGGTCACGAGGGACCATAGCCGCGGGATGTTCACCTTCTCGATCGAAACCGGCTGAGCGTCCGCCTGGGCGAGAAAGGCGGGCAGATCCAGATCGGCCTTGAAGCCGATGTGGATCGTGAACGGCGAGATGAGGCGCTCGATCCGCGACAGGATGGGGTTCGGGCTGAGAAAGTGGTTCAGGAAGATGATGCGTCCGCCGCCGCGGCACACCCGATGCATCTCCTGGGCGACCTTCACCGGGTCGGGCACCACGCTGATCACGTACGGCGCGTAGACGATGTCGAACGAACCGTCCGCGAACTTGAGATCGGCGGCATCCATCTGGAGGAGCCTGATGTTCCGGATGCCCTTGCGCGCCGCGCGCTCGCGCGCCTTTTCGAGCATCTGTCCCGAGAAGTCAATCCCCGTCACCGAGCACTGTTTCGGGTACAGCGACAGGTTGATGCCCGTGCCGACACCGACCTCGAGCACCCGTTCGCCGGGCTGCATGTTCATCCGCTGGATGGCTTGCAGACGGCCGGGATGCAGCGTCGGTCCGAACGTGAGGTCGTAGACTTTCGCGAGCTTGTCGTAGACGGCTTCGACAAAATCGTTCTCGACCACCGTGACCGAGAGGGCGCGGGTCGCCGCGTCAGAACCCGAAACGACCTCGTCGTGTGAGGGAGATTTTCTATCGAATAATGGCATCTGAACTGTTCTCGGACCGTTGACGGGAACGGCAACCCCGTGTCCTGCTTGCCTTTGCAAGGCAGGTACCGCGAGGCACAAGTCGACAGTCCTGCGACTATATCTCGTCGGGATGGATGGGGCAAGCGAACAGACAGGCCGTCTGTTCGCCAGTTGCGAGGCGTTTCGTGCTCCGGGAGGGGTCGGAAACGCCAGTTGCGACAGGCCTGGCGACGCGGACGGCCGTTTCGCGGCGCGGCCTGATGAACGCCTGTCGTCACGCTCACTCGATGCGCAGCGCCCGGACCGGATCGAGCGCGGCGGCGCGGCGGGCCGGAATCAGGGCGGCGACGATCGCGCAGGCTGCCAGGACGGCCACCGCGGCGGCGAGCGTCACAGGATCGTAAGGGCTGACACCAAACAGGTTGGCCCCCAGCAGTCGCCCGGCGGCGAGCGCGGCCGGCACGCCGAACGCAAGGCCCGCGGCCAGCTGCACCAGCGCGCCGTTCAGGATCGTCCTGAGCACCCCGCCGCGCGACGCGCCGACCGCGATGCGGATGCCGATCTCGCGCGTCCGGCGGCCCACCGAATACGCCGTCACGCCGTAGAGGCCCAGGCACGCCAGCAGCAGCGCCACGCCGCCGAAGGCCACGGTCAGGGTGGCGATGAGACGCTCCGTGTTGAAATTGCCCGACACCTGCTCGGCCATCGTCCGCACGTCCTGGACGGCGAGCCGGCGATCGACGCCCGCAATCGCCCGCCGGACCTGCGACTCGAGGTCGGGCACCGGCGACGTGAGGTGCAGTTCGAGCGCCTTCGGATAGTGCGACCGATCCAGCACGCCCGGCGCGCCGTCGACGCGGCTGTCCTCGGTCGACTGGAGGAACGGCAGGAAGAAGGTCGCGTATGCGGGCGCCTTGGGATCCTGGTACTTGGCGTCGCCGACGATGCCCACGATTTCGAACTCGAGCTTGCCGGTCCCCCGCGTGTTGTTGAACCCGATGCGACGTCCGATCGGATCGGCATCGCCGAAGAACCGCGCGGCAAACGTCGTGTTCACGACGGTCACGAGCGGCGACCCGGGTCGGTCGCGGTCCGTGATCGGGCGGCCGCGCACGAGCGTCGTGCCAATCGTCTCGAAGTACCCGGGGCTCACCCGGTTCCACGAGGCGACGAGGCGTTCGGTGGACTCGTGCCCCTCGACCGTGATGAGCGACGCCCAGTTGTCACCCGACATCGGGCTGTAGAGCGACAGCGCGGCGCTCGCCACACCCGGCACGTCCGTCAGCCGCTCCCTGATCCGGGCATACGTGGACTCGAGCTGTCCTGCCTGCTCGTCGCCGAACGCCGGAATCAGGTCGACGACGTAGCGATGATCGATGGCGAAACCGAAATCCTGCGCCTGCAGGCTCGAGAGCGAGCGCGCCAGCAGCCCCGCGCACGTGAGGAGGACGAGCGACAGCGCGATCTGCAGCGCGATGAGCGACCGACGCACGCGCGAACCGCGGTCGCCGCTGGTCCGCCCCGCGCCGCGCATCGCGTCGATCGGATCGGAACGCGAGGCGATCGCCGCCGGGACGACGCCGAACGCGATACCGGTCGCGAGCGACACGGCGAACGCGAACAGGATGACAAGCAGCGAGGGAGTCGCATCCAGCGGAACCTGCGACGCGCCGCGGAACGTCATGTCGACGATCGCGCGGGCGCCGGCAAACGACACGGCCAGCCCGGCGATGCCACCGAGGCAGGCCAGGAGCACGCTGTCCACGAGGAACTGCGCGATGAGGCGGGCCCGCGGGGCGCCAAGCGCAATCCGGACGGCGGTCTCGGTGCGCCGCCCCAGGCCGCGCGCGAGCAGCAGGTTCGCCAGGTTCGCGCACGCGATGAGCAGGACGGTCGCCGCGATCGCCTGGAGCAGCTTCAGCGACGGCGCCACCTCGTCGCGCATGCTGCGGATGCCGGCGGCGGCCGGCACGAGCGTGATGTGCTGTTCGGAAACGTGCGGCCGTTCGTCCGCGCCAAGATCGAGCGTGCCCGTAATCCACTGCTGGAGCGCGGCCGTCAGTCGAGGCTCGAGCGAGGCGGGACGCACCCCGGGCGTCAGCCGGCCGATGATGTACAGCCAGTGCGACCCCTTCGCCTCGAGGAGCCGCGCCTGCGGCTGAAGTACCGGCTCGGTCGACAGCGGCACCCAGATGTCGGCCGGGTTCGGACGCAGCGTCTCTCCGTAGAAACCTTCCGGAGCCACGCCGACGATTGTCGCGGACACGCCGTTGAGCACGACCCCGGTTCCCGGGATCCCGGGATCGCCATGGTAGCGCTCGAGCCAGGCGCGATGGCTGATCACCGCAACCGGCGCCGCCCCCACCCGATCGTCGTCCGGCGCCAGGAGCCGGCCGGCCGCCGGCGCCAGCCCGAGCATCCGGAAGTAGTTGCCGGAAACGAAGGCGCTCCTGAGCGTGCCGGGCAGCGCATCGGCATTCAGGGGCCCGACCGCGAGCGTGCGGGTGTTGGCCTGGAAGGCGGCCAAATCGGAGAACTCCGGCACGACGTCCCGCAGGTGACGATACAAGTCGTACGAAAACAGCGAGAACGATCCCTGAAGACCGCTGTTGACGCAGCAGTCGTCGCCGTCGCCGACGCGATACAACTCGCCGGGACGCGCGACGGGAAGCGGCTGCAGAATCACACGGTCGATCAGCGTGAAGACCGCCGTGTTGCCGCCGATGCCGAGCGCGAGTGTCAGCACGCACACGATCGCGAAGCCGGGCGCCGCCACGAGCCGCCGCCACGACACCTGCAGGTCCGACCGCAATCCGCGCCACATGCTCATCTGCGCCCTCCTGACCGACATCGCCGCCGCCTCGAGCCGTTGCGCCAGCAGCGGGACCATCGACATCAACAACTGGCGCCAGCTCCAGCGCCGCGCCGCCGCCACACCGTGCCTCCGCGCGCGTGCCGCCGCCTCTTCCTCGAGGTCCGCCACCAGCCAGCCGCGCTGCGCGGCCGGCGCTGCCCGCTCGAGCAGCCACCGCACCAGGGCCGGAACGGGGCCCGCCATTACCGCGGCTCCGTCCGGGGCCGCCAGCCCTGCATCATGCGCGCGAGCATCGCCGTGGAGTGCGAGACCGCCTGTTCGCCGTCGCGCGTCAGCACGAAGCACTTGCGGGCGCGCCCGCCCTGCACCGGCTGCGGCGCCGAGAGCTCGTGCCGGACCAGCCCCTTCGCCTCGAGCCGCGACAGCGTCGCGTACACGGCGCCAATGGCCACGCCCCGCCCGGTTCGCTGCTCGATCTCCTGCCGGATCGTCACGCCGTAGGCCTCCGGACCGAGCTGGACCAGCGCCAGCATCACGTAGAGCTCGAATTCGCCGAGAAATTCCCCTTTTCCCATGTTTCTTCTACAAACGCGTAGTTAGACGACGGGGTGTTCGAAAAGGTTGCGCCGCCCGTGGGTGCGCGGCGGCTTGTCTCGGCGCTTCGCGCGAGGAGAAACGGAGGGACGGAGAAAGGGAGGCTGTCGAACTGCGGCGGGTCGGGGCCGCCGGCCGCAGGCCGGCGTGCGGATGGACGAGACAGCCGCGTCCGCAAGCCGCACGGCGTCAAGGGGCGGCTTGCGGACGCGGGTGTCTCGTCCATCCGACCGCGCTTCGCGCGGTCCCGACCCGCCACGTCCTGCTCCCCGCGTCCGGGCCTCTCCGTTCCTCCCTCCCTCCGTTTCTCCTGCGCGAAGCGCCGAGACAGCGAAGGCAGTGCGACGACTCGCCGCGCGAAGCGCGGCAGCGAAGCTGTCCTCTACACCGAAGCCGCTTCGATGACGGCGAGCGCGCTCTCGACGGTGCCCGAGGCCGTGGCGATCTGAAAGCCCTGCACGAGCGGGCGAACCTCGGCGGCAACCTCACGGGCAATCGCGAGCCCCTCGGCGGCCGACGTCCCGGCCGTCTCGGCCCGGCGCATCCGTTCGACGACGACGTCCGGCACCCGCACGCCCGGCACCTCGTTCGCCATGAACTCGGCGTGCCGGAGGCTCTCGAGCGGGGTGATGGCCGCGAGCACGGGAATGCGAAAATCGCCGATGCGGTCCAGAAACCGCGCCAGCTCCGCGGCGTCGAACACCGGCTGCGTGACGGCGAACTCTGCGCCCGCCTCGACCTTGTACCGGAACCGCCGGATCTCCTCGTCCAGATCGATGGCGCCTGGATTCGCGGCGACGCCGATATGGAATGCGGTCGGGTGGCCAATTCCCTGGCCGCCGATGTCGAGCCCGTGGTTCAGCCGGGTGACGACGTTCGTCAGCCCGATCGAATCCACGTCGTAGACGGCGGTGGCGTCGGGATAGTCGCCGACCTGCGGCGGGTCGCCGGTGACGATCATCAGGTTGCGGACGCCCATCGAGTGCGCGCCGAGCAGATCGGACTGCATGCCGAGGAGGTTCCGATCGCGGCAGGCGTAGTGCAGGATCGACTCGACGCCCGCCTGCTGCTGCGCGAGCACGGCCGCCGACACCGCGCTCATGCGCGCCGTCGCGCGCGGCGCGTCGGGAATGTTCACGACGTCGACGCCGTTGATCCGCAGTTGCCGGGCGCATTCGATCAGCGCCTCGGCGCGAAACCCGCGCGGCGGCACCAGCTCCACGCTGATCACGAACGCGCCACGCGCCAGGCTGTTCGCCAGGCGTGATCTCTCGGCCCGAGGCACCGGCGTCACCGCCGCGGCCGCCGTTCGCGCCTTGTCGCCACGCGCGGGGCTGCGGCCCTGCACCGGCGCCAGCGCACGCACGGCGTTCCTGATGTGCCGCACGTGTTCCGGCGTGGTGCCGCAGCAGCCACCGACCAGCCGCACGCCGTTGTTGATGAAGCGCCGCGCGTACGACGCCATGTACTCCGGCGAGCACAGATAGATGTTGCGGCCCTCGATCTCCCTGGGACGGCCGGCATTCGGCTGCGCGGAGAGCTTGACCGTCGCGACTGCCGCCATCCGCTCGATGGTGTCGAGCATGGCGGCCGGTCCGACGCTGCAGTTCAGCCCGACGACGTGCGCGCCCAGCTGCTCGAGCGCCGGCACGAACGCCTCGGGCGCCGCCCCGTCCAGGCTGTTCCCGTCGTCTTCGGTCGTGACCTGGGCGACGATGGGCAGGTCGCAGACGCTGCGCACGGCACGGATCGCCGCGCCGATCTCGTTGACGTCGCGGAAGGTCTCGAGGATGAAGAGGTCCACGCCGCCTTCGAGCAGGGCGCGCGCCTGCTCGGCGAAATAGCGCTCCGCCTCGTCGGCGCCGGTCTTGCCCCAGGGCTCGATCCGGATCCCGAGCGGACCGATGGCGCCGGCCACGTACGCCTGCTCTCGCGCGGCGTGCCGCGCGATCCGGGCGCCCTGGAGGTTGATCGCGTGCACGCGATCCGCCAGGCCGAACGCGCCGAGCTTGATCCGGTTGGCGCCGAAGGTGTTGGTTTCGATGACGTCCGCGCCCGAGCGGACGTAGGCCTGGTGCACCTCGGCGACGAGATCCGGCTGCGTGAGGTTCAGCTCGTCGAACGAGCGGTTCAGGAAGATCCCCTTCGCGTACAGCATGGTGCCCATCGCGCCGTCGCAGACGAGCACGCGCTGGTCGATGGCGTCGAGGAACGGCAGCGTCGGCATGATCAGGGTGTCAGGATCCGGTAGTCGAGCGTCTTCGGCGTCGATGAGCAGGTAGGAGCGCGACACCAGGTCGAGTCCGACCGAGCGGACGCCCTGCCGCTCCTGCTCCGAGAACCGATGATGATGGCCGAAGAGGTGCAGCCGCGGCTGCATCCGCGCGAGCACATCGTTGATCGGTGTCTTCCCCATGTCCATTCGCACGCCCGGCACGCGATACGGCCGCGGCGCCTCGTGCGTCATGAAGACGTCCACGTCGCGCATCGCACCGCAGGCCTCGACCTCCTCGCGCACGAAGTGGCGGCGCTTGTCGGCCAGCGCCGTCGCACGGGCGCTGCCCTTCGACGGATGCGGCAGGTCGCCGGCCGGCGTGTCGTACATCGACGGCGCGAGCGTGCCGCCGAGCCCGGCAACACTGACGACCCCTGATCCAACGGCCAGATCCAGCACCCGGCCGTTCGGCAGGTAGTGCAGGTTCGCGGGGAGCGCGCCCTCCGCGATCCGGTCGAAGTCTTCGTTGTTGCCCTTGATCCAGTACACGGGCGCGGCGCACGGCTCGTAGCGCCCGGCATCGCTCGCCACGTCTCCGACCGAGACCCAGACCGGCACGTCCGGATGCGCCGCCTGGATGCGCGCGACGCTCGCGAAATCTCCGTGGATGTCACCGAGGGCGCCGAAATGCACGGGTGAGACACCCAGCGTCGGTCACGGCTGTGACGTCGTCTGGCCCGGGACGAGCAGGTCTTTCTTGTCCCAGATGAAGTCCTTGTTGCTGTACACCGCCAGCTCGTAGTCCTTCCCCATGAAGATCGCCGACACGGGGCAGGCCTCCTCGCAGAATCCGCAGAAGATGCAGCGCGTCTTGTGAATCTGGTAGGTCTTCGCGTAGCGCGGGCCCGCCTGCACCGACCCGTCGTTCTCGGCCGGCTCGAGATAGATCGCGTCGGCCGGGCACGCGACGGCGCACAGTCCGCACGCCACGCACTTCTCGAGGCCGTTCTCGTCGCGCATCAGCACCTGTTTGCCCCGATATTTCGGGAACACCGGCACCTTCTGCTCCGGATAGCTGACCGTGATCGGGCGCTTGAAGATGTGCTTGAGCGTGGTCGCAAAGCCGACGATGAACGGACGAATCATCCGGTGATCATATCAAGGGACTCGGGAAAAGGGAAAAGAGAAACGGACGACGGCTCGGCCCAAGTTACGGTGGATGCTATACTTACGCTGATCAATGCCGCAGGCAGCCAGGCAGCTCACCGCCGAACAGTTCCTGCTGACGACGCTCGTCGTGAAACTGGCGATCGTCGCGGTCCTGTCCACGATGCTGGTCCGGTTCCCGTGGTTCCGCCGCATCCTGCTGACGGAAAAGCGCGACTGGCCGGAGCGGCTCGTCTTTGTCGCCAGCCTCGGCTTTCCGCTGACGGCCGGGGTCGTGGCGCGCCTGCTCATCAACTACGACGCGGCGGACCTGACGCTCGCGGGCTCGTTCCTGGTCGGGCTGCTCGCCGGGCCCTACGCGGGCGCCATCGTTGGCGCCATGGTCGGGATTCCCGCGGTCGTAGCGGGCGAGTGGATTGCGTTCCCGTTCGCGGTCGGCTGCGGGTTTGCCGGCGGCGGCCTTCGGGAACTGTGCCCGAAGGAAGCGATCTGGCACTTCTCGCCGCTGTTTTTCACCGAGATCCACCGCAACGTGTGGCGGCTCGTGCGCCGGCTGCAGATCGACTGGGTCGTGATCCTGCTGGCCGCGCCGATCGGTCTCGAAATCCTCCGCCAGGCGCTCGGTCACCGGTTCGGCGAAGGCCGGTTGTTCTACCTGGCGCCCACGCACGCGTGGCTGGCGGTCCTGGTCATTCTCGCGACGGTGCTGTCGGTGGCGATTCCGATCAAGATCTGGAACAGCGCGCGCATCGAGCACCGGCTGCAGGAGCAGGAGAAACTGCTCATGTCGGCCCGGGTCGAAGCCCTCGCGAGCCAGATCAACCCGCACTTCCTGTTCAATACGCTGACCTCGATCTCGTCGCTGATCCGATCGCAGCCGGAAACGGCGCGGCTCCTCATCGTCCGGCTGTCGGGACTGCTCCGGCGGCTGCTCCGCAGCCAGGATCACTTCGTGACGCTGCGCGAGGAGCTCGCGGCGGTGGACGAGTACCTCGACATCGAGTGCATCCGCTTCGGGCCCCAGCTGCGCGTCGAGAAGTCGATCGACCCCGACAGCCTCGACGTGATCGTACCGAGCATGCTGCTCCAGCCGCTCGTCGAGAACTCCATCAAACACGGGCTCTCGTCGAAGATCGGCGAGGGCCGCATCACGATCCGGAGCACGCGCCAGGACGGGCACGCGATCATCGACATCATCGACAATGGCGTCGGCGTGTCTTCCGACCACATGGACCGCGTCAATGAAGGGGGCATCGGGCTGCGCAACGTGAACGAGCGCCTGCGCGTCATCTACGGCGCCAATTACCAGCTGCAGCTCGACAGCGTTCCGGGCGAGGGCACCTGCGCGCGCGTCGTCATCCCGGAGATTCTGGTGCCGGCCAAGGGGATCGCGTAAGGACCTGGATGGACCCGATCGACTTGCTCCGCATTATCGTCGTGGACGACGAACAGCTTGCGCGAGAAGAGCTGTGCTTCCTCCTCGGCGAGGTCGAAGGCGTGGAGGTCGTCGGCCAGGCGGGCAACGGCATCGAGGCGCTGCGCGTCATCGAGGAGCACAATCCCGACCTCGTCATGCTGGACGTGCAGATGCCCGGACTGAGCGGGTTCGAGGTGGCACGACGGCTCGTGCGCGCGGGGATGGAATCGCAAATCGTGTTCGTGACGGCCTACGACCAGCACGCCATCGAAGCGTTCGAGATCAACGCGGTGGACTACCTGCTCAAGCCGGTGGAGCCCGGACGCCTGGCGACCGCGGTCGAGCGCGCCCGCAAGCGGGTACTGTCCGATCGCCCGCCGGCCCGCGGGTCGTCCGGGCGAGGAAATGGAGCGGCTCGTGCAGCTCCTGGCCGAGCGGCAGGAACATCGCGAGCAGCTGGCCGTCAAGGTCTCCGATCGGTTTCTGCTGGTCCAGGCCGACGAGGTGGTTCACGCCTCCGTAGAGGACGATGTCATCACGGTTGTAACGAACAGCTTGTCTGGAACGTCCAACTATCGGACACTGGATGAATTGCAGGCGCGGCTGGACCCCGCGGTCTTCTGGCGGGTCCACCGGTCGCATCTGGTGAACATCAACAAAATCAAGGAGATCGTGCCCTGGTTCAGCCGGAATTACATCCTGAAGATGAAGGACGGCAAGGGCACCGAGATCCCGGTGAGCCGCTCGCAGACCAAGCGGCTCCGCGAGTACCTGAGGCTATGAGCGACACCAACTACGACCCGTACCGGGTGCCTTCGCCGGTCACTCCGGTGGAAGCGTTCCAGGCGCCCCAACCCATCGCCGCGCCTGACGGGCTGGGGGCGCCCGAGCCGCTGGTGGCAACAGAGCCAGTGCCGGCCCTGGCCGGCGGCCTGCCGGCTCCGCCGCCTGAAGGCCGCATGGCCATGGACCGCGGGGCAATCATGGAGCGGGTCGTCGAGGAGATCGTGGCGTGGCTGAAAACGCTGGCGTCGGCGGCCGTCTACGCCACGCTCATCGTCACGTTCGGCTTCCAGGTGGCGCGCGTCGAGGGGCAGAGCATGGCGCCGACGCTCCAGGATCAGGACCGCCTGATCGTGAACAAGCTCGCCTACCGCATCGGCGAGCCGCAGATCGGCGACATCGTCATGCTCTACTACCCGCTGAATCCGGACAAGTCGTTCGTCAAGCGCGTGATCGCCGCGGAGGGCGACCAGGTGCGGGTGGTGGACGGCAAGGTGTACCGCAATGACGTCCTGATGGACGATTCGTTCGTGTCGCCCGAGTATCGCAGCCACGACGACTGGGGCCCGCAGGTCATCCCCGAGGGATACTATTTCGTGATGGGAGACCATCGGAACAACAGCTCGGACAGCCGTCACTGGGGATTCGTCCCGAAGAAGTACATCATCGGCCGCGTGCAGCTTCGCTGGTGGCCGCTGGCGACTGCGCGGCTGTTCTAGCCGGATCGGACCTTCGGGGAGGCGCCCTCGTCTCCCCGGGACATTCGATGACCTCAGGCTTTCCGCCCACCGACCGATACCGCGCCGTTTTCCGCGTCCTCTTCGGCGTCCTGCTCCTCAACCTCGCCGTCGCGCTGGCCAAACTGGTGCTGGGCTACGCGACCGGGGCGGTCAGCGTCATTTCCGACGGGTTTCATTCGCTCACGGACTCGGCCTCGAACATCATCGGCATGGTCGGGCTGCGCGCCTCGCGCAAGCCGCCGGACGAAGATCATCCGTACGGCCACCGGAAGTACGAAACGCTCGCTGCGGCAGGCATCTTCGTCTTCCTGCTGTTCGTCGTGATTGAGGTCGCGCGCGCGGCGTTCGATCGGCTGAGCGGCGGGCACGTCCCGGAAGTCGGGACGTTGAGTTTCGTCGTGATGATCGGGACGCTCGCCATCAACATCTTCGTCGTGCGGTACGAGAGCGGCCGCGGCCGCGCCCTGCACAGCGAACTGCTGCTCGCCGACGCGATGCACACGAAGAGCGACGTCTTCACGTCGTGCGCGGTCATCGTGTCGCTCGTCGCGGTGCGTTCGGGGTACCCGATACTGGATCCGGTCGGCGGGCTGGTCATCGCGGTCTTCATTGCGCGCACGGGCTGGGAAATCGCGCGCGACACGTCCCGGGTCCTCTCGGACCGGGTCGTGCTCGCCGAGGACGAGATCCGCGGCGTCGTGATGAGCGTGCCCGAGGTTGCCGGGTGCCATCAGATCCGATCGCGCGGGTCGGCGGATCACACGTTCCTCGACCTGCACGTCTGGTTCGCAGCCGACATGACGCTCTACGAGGCTCACCGGCTGTCGCATGTCGTCAAGGACCGGCTGATGGCCCGGTACCCGCAGATCGCCGACGCGATCATCCACCTGGAGCCACCGCCCGACACCATCCCCCAACCTTGAGCCCTGAGCCTTGAGCCCTGCCCCTTGAGCCTTATCCCTGAGCCCTCAGTCGCGGTACAGCCGCTCGATCTGCTCGCGCCACCTGTCCTCGACCACCTTGCGCCTGACTTTCAGGGTGGGGGTCAGCTCCCCTGATTCCACCGAAAACTCCGACGGAAGGAGCGCGATGCGCTTGATGCGTTCGAACTGCGACAACTCGTGGTTCAGCGCATCGACGATCTCCTGATAGAGCCCCACGACGTCGTCGCGTGTCACGAGATCGGCGGGTTCGCCGGGCGGGCGCCCGAGGTCCTTCAGGCGCCGCTCGAGCGTGGGAAAGTCCGGGACGATGAGCGCGGCGGCGTACTTGCGGCGGTCGCCGAGCACCATCACCTCCGAGACGAGCGGGCTGCGCTTCAGGATCGACTCGAGCGGCTGAGGTGCGATCTTCTTGCCGCCCGAGGTCACCAGCAGATCCTTCTTCCGATCCGTGATGGTCAGATAGCCCTCGGCGTCGATGCGTACCGATGTCGCCGGTGTGGAACCAGCCGTCGCGCAGGACGTCCGCGGTGGCGTCCGGCTGGTTGTAGTAGCCGCTCATGACGTTCGGGCCCGCGGGCGAGGATCTCGCCGTCCTCGGCAATGCGCAGCTCGACGCCGGGCAGCGGCTTGCCGACCGTGCCGAGCCGGGGCGCCTGCGGCGGGTTCACCGTGAGAATCGGCGCCGTTTCGGTGAGGCCGTATCCCTCGATCACCGGCACGCCAAGCCCCTGGAAGAACTGCGCGATGGCTGGAGGCAGCGGGGCGCTGCCTGAGACAACGAAGCGGAGGCGGCCGCCGACGCCGGCCCGGATCCTCGCGAAGACCAGCCGATCCGCGATTGCCACCTGCGCGGCGAGCAGCCGGCCGACAGACCTGCCGGTCAGCATTGCGCGGCCACGCGCGTCCGCCACACGCATCGCCCACCGGAAGAGCACCGCCTGCGCCGGCGACCCCGACTCGCCCTTCTCGAGGATGCGCGCCTGCATCTTCTCGTAGACCCGCGGCACGCCCGTGAGGACCGTCGGCCGCACCATCGCGACGTCGCGGCCCACGGTGTCGAGCGACTCGGCGAAGATCATCCGGACGCCCGTCAGCAGGTAGACGAATCCGACCATGCGCTCGAAGGCATGACTGAGCGGCAGGAACGACAGCGCGACGTCCGTGTAGCCGACGTCGAGAACGCGCGCCGCCGCGCGGAGATTCGAGACGAGGTTCGCGTGCGTCAGCATCACGCCCTTCGGCTCGCCGGTCGTGCCCGACGTGTAGATGATCGTGGCCAGATCGTCCGGTCCGATCTCATGCGCGCTGTCGCGGAACGCCCTGGCGGCTCCCCACTCGGCGGTCATCCGCGCGTGCCCGCGCGCTTCGACGTCAGCAAGCGACAGGACGGATGCGTGCGCTGCCTCCGTGTCCATGACGACGACCGCCTCGAGCGCCGGCAGCAGGTGCCTGATTTCCTGGATCTTCTCGAGGAGCGGCCTGCCGGACACGATGGCGAGCCGCGCGCCGCAATCCTGAAGGATGTAGCGGGCCTGCGCGGACGAGAGCGTGGGATAAATCGGCACCGACACCCCGCCGCCGGCCAGGACGGCGAGATCGCTCAGGACCCACTCGGGACGGCTCTCGGACACGATCGCAACCCGATCGCCGCGCGCCATGCCGAGCGCGCCGAGACCGAGCGCCAGATCGCGCACGCGCTCGAAAAGCTCCTGGCTCGAGAGGCCAACGACCTCGTCACCCCGGCAGCGCCCGACGCACAGCGGACCTGGATGCCGGCCCATGATGTGGAACGGCAGGTCCGCCAGCGTCTGAACGTCGGGCTCGATCTCGGCGTCGGGAAGCACAGGAGTGGATTATAGGTGGGACTGCGGCCTCGCGCAGCCCGCGGCGTCGCGGATCAATACCCGGCGTTCTTGTCGACGACGTTGCGCAGGTCGCGCCCGTCCGAGAACCTCCGCAGGTTGTCCGAGAAGAGCGCGATCACCTCGGGCCAGTGGTTCGCGCGGAAACCAGCCATGTGCGGCGTGATGAGGACGTTCGGCATTCCCCAGAGCGGGCTGTCAGGCGCGAGCGGCTCGTGCTCGAAGACGTCGAGCGCCGCGCCACCGATCGTGCCGTCGGTCAGCGCGGAGACGAGCGCAGCCTCGTTGACGATCTTCCCGCGGCTGACGTTGACGAGCAGCGCGTCAGCCCGCATCGCCGCCAGCTCGCGCGCGCCAATCAGGCCGCGGGTCTCGCGCGTCTGCGGAGCCGCGATGACGACCACGTCGGCGCCGGGCAGGAGGTGCAGCAGGCGGTCGGGCCCTTCGACCCGAACGCCTGGCGTGTCGTCCGCGCGCGGGCCGCGCCGGCGAATGCCCGGTGACGGCGGCGTCCAGCGCCACGAAACGGCGCGCCGCGGCGTCACCGATGGCGCCCAGGCCGATGATCAGCACGCGGGCGCCGGCGACGGCCCTCGGCCCGGGCGGGCCGAACGCCTCCGCCTGCGCCCACCGCCTCGCCTGCTGATCCGCGACGAGCCTCGGCAACCCGCGGAACATCGCCAGCGTGACCGCGAGCACGTGCTCGGCGATCGTCGTGGCACCGAGTCCGCGCGAATTGGTCAGCACGACCGGCGAGGCGACCAGCTCCGGGAACAGCATCCCGCCGACGCCGGCCGCCGGGCTGTGGATCCAGCGCAGCCGCCGCGCCGCGGCGAACTGCGCGGGTCTCAGGGTGGACGCCAGCACGACGTCCGCCTCGGGAATCAGTTCGAGGACGCGCTCCGCCCCGGCGGCAGCGCTGATCGCGTGCTCTGGAAAATCGGTCCGCAGCCGTTCGACCTGCGGCTCGGGGAGCGTCCAGAACCCGAGGTCGCTGTAGACCGCGACGAGGATCTTCACCGCGCGGCCGCCAGCGCGGTTCGCGAGCCGCGGGTGCGCGTCCAGGTTCCCGATTTGCCGCCCGTTTTGCGTACGAGGCCGGATCTCGCCGATGACCATGGCCTTGTCGACCGCCTTGAGCATGTCGTAGATCGTGAGCGCGGCCACCGACACGGCGGTGAGCGCTTCCATCTCGACGCCGGTCTGTCCGCTCGTGCGCACGCGCGCCTCGATGGCGTAGCCGTCGCGCCTCGGCCTCGAGCGTCAGACATCGACGTGCGTGAGGACCAGCGGATGGCAGAGGGGAATCAGGTCGGCCGTGCGCTTGGCCGCGAGGATGCCTGCCAGCCGGGCGGTCTGGAGCGGGTCGCCCTTCTTCACCGCGCCGCTGCGAATCTGCCGGACCGCGTCCCGCGACATCGTGATCCGCCCGCGCGCGACCGCCTCCCGCGCCGTCACCGCTTTGCCGCTCACGTCCACCATGTGCACGTCGCCCCTCGCGTCGACGTGGGACAGAAGGGGCGCGGGATGCGTTGCGGATTTGCGCATGGCCATATTGTAGGGGGTTTACCGCGCCAGGACGGTGGTCCGGGGCGGTTCCCGCGTCAGGGCGGTTCACGAACCGCCCGATTGGGCGAGGAAGAACGAGAGGCTCTCGAGCGAGACGGTCAGGTCCATGTTCTTCAGCTTCACGCCCGGCGGCACTTTCAGCGTGCCGGGTGAGAAGTTCAGGATGGCCGTGACTCCGGCCGCGACGACCGTGTTCACCACCGACTGGGCGGCGGGAGCCGGGACCGCGATGACGGCGATCCGGATGCCGTCGCGCTTCGACGATCCGCCGGCACTCGCGCACGTCGTACACGGGGACGCCCCCCTTCGAGCGGCGGCCGACCTTGTCGCTCTTCGCGTCGAAGAGCGCCGCGATCTCGAAGCCCTCGACGCGAAAACCCGGATAGTCCGCGAGCGCGAGCCCGAGGTTGCCGGCGCCCATGATCGCCACGGCGACGTGTCGATCGAGGCCCAGGATCTGGCGCAGGTGCCGGCGCAGTTCCTTGACGTAGTAGCCGACGCCGCGGACGCCGAATTCGCCGAAATGGGCCAGGTCCTTCCGGATCTGCGGGGCGTTGAGGTGAAACTCGTCGGCGAGCGCCTGCGAGGACACGCGTGCGGATTCCCGCCGCATCGAGCGTGTTCAGGCACCGCAAGTACACCGACAGCCGGTTGGTCGTCAGTTCCGAGATCGCATCCGGATTGTCCCCGCGCGCCCCGGCGGGGGCGGCATCCGGGCGCACCTGGCGCGGCGTGCGTGCGCCGGGTTTCCGGCGCTGGTACCCGTCGGTCACAAGCCCGCGATTCTACCAGACGATCTGCTATTATCCCGGGCCATATGGCACAGACAACAAAAGCTCCGGGCCCGGCGCCCCGGCGCACGGCACGTTCCGGCCATACGTGCCGGCGAGCCAGTCGCCGGCGGAATTCACGATCAAGGCCATCCTGCTCGGCATCTTCTTCGGCCTGCTGTTCGGCGCATCCACCGTGTACCTCGGACTGCGCGCGGGCCTGACGGTCAGCGCGTCGATTCCGATCGCGGTGCTCGCGATCTCCGTCCTGAAGAGGCTCGGCGGCTCGACCATCCTCGAGAACAACATCGTCCAGACGATCGGGTCGGCCGGCGAGTCGGTGGCCGCTGGCGTCGTGTTCACGATTCCGGCGCTCATCTTCCTGACGCCGGACGGGCCCGCCTACTTCAGCTACCCGCAGATCACGATGCTCGCCTTCGCCGGCGGAATCCTGGGCGTGCTGATGATGGTGCCGCTCCGGCGCGCCCTCATCGTGAAGGAGCACGGGGTGCTCCCGTATCCCGAAGGCACGGCCTGCGCCGACGTTCTGGTCGCGGGAGAACGCGGCGGGACGATGGCCACGCTCGTGTTCCAGGGGCTGGGCCTCGGCGTCCTCTGGAAGGGCGTCTCGTGGATCGTGCAGATTTTCCGCACGGCGATCGGCTACTCGATGGCCCGGACCAGCTTCTTCTCCGAACGCCACACTCGACATCGACATCTCCCCCGAGTACATGGGCGTCGGCTACGTCATCGGCCCGCAGATCGCCGGCGTGATGTTCGCCGGCGGCGTGCTGTCGTGGCTGGTGCTGCTGCCGCTGCTCACGTACTTCGGCAACATGCTGACCGTGCCGCTGCCCCCGGGCACCATGCTCATCAGCGAGATGAACGCCGGCCAGATCTGGCGCGGCTACATCCGATACATCGGCGCCGGCGCGGTCCTGGCCGCCGGCCTCATCACCCTCGCGCGGACCATCCCGACGATCGTCGCCTCGTTCCGCGACAGCATGAAGGACGTCGGCGGCGCGGCCGGCGCGCGCGTGCGCACCGAGCGCGACATCCCCATGACGATCGTGCTCGGCGGCACGCTGCTGCTGGCGATCTTCCTCGTGCTCGCGCCCCGGATGCCGACGCAGGGCAACATCCTCGTCTCGGTGCTCGTGATCGTCTTCGGGTTCTTCTTCGTGACGGTCTCGTCCCGCATCGTCGGCCTCATCGGCTCGTCGTCGAACCCCGTGTCGGGCATGACGATTGCGACGCTGATCCTGACCTGCACGATCTTCGTCGCGCTGGGCTGGACCGGTGACGCCTATGGGCCGGTTGCGCTGTGCGTCGGCGCCATCGTCTGCATCGCGGCGGCAAACGCCGGCGCAACGTCGCAGGACCTGAAGACGGGCTACATCGTCGGCGCCACGCCGTACTACCAGCAGATCGGCCTGGTCATCGGCGTGGTGACGTCGGCGCTCATCATCGGCTACACGACGCTGTACCTGCACAAGGTGATGGTGATCGGCTCCGAGGCGCTCGCCGCGCCGCAGGCGACGCTGATGGCCACGCTCATCAAGGGACTGCTGAGCCAGAACCTGCCGTGGGCGCTCGTGCTGTCAGGCATGGCCGTCTCGATCACGCTCGAACTGTGCGGCATCCACTCGTTGTCCTTCGCGGTCGGCTCCTACCTGCCAATTGCCACGACGGCGCCGATCTTCGTCGGCGGCCTCGTGCGCTGGTGGGTCGAGCGCAAGACCGGCGAGAAGGAAGAGTCGGAGATCAGCTCCGGGACGCTGTTCAGCTCGGGCCTGATCGCGGGAGGCTCGATCGCCGGCATCCTGTATGCGAGTCCTGTTCGGGAGAGGGATCGTCGGCGAGGCTGACGCCGGCGACAACCTCGGGTTGATCCCGTTCCTGCACGAGGGGACGGCCGGGATGGTCGCGGGAGGGTTGCTGTTTGCCGCACTGGCGTTCGTTCTCGTCCGCATCGGTCAGAAAAAGCTGGCGTAGGACCCGTACCCGCGCTGCTGGTGCTCTGCGCGGCGGCCTGGGCCGTCGCGCAGGGCCCCGCCCGCATCGCCACCACCGCCGAAGCGCTGGTGGCGTTTCCCGTCTTCTTCCACGGCAAGCAGGTGGCCGTGCGCGGCGCGGTCACCGACACGGGCGAACTCTCGCAGGTCGACGGGAACCACCAAACCCATCTTCATCTTCTGGCGCGAGCGGCCCTCGCGCAGCGACGGAGAGATCCGCGGCGAGTTCTGGGACCTCGGGCGGATGGAAGACAACGACCCGCGGTTCACGGCCTACGACTTTCTCGCAGGTGACGGCGGCCGCGAGCAACGGCCGATGGCCGGGCCGCGATCGCGTCTTCGTCCTGCTCGGCGCCTCAATCATCGCCAGTCCGCCCGCTACCGACACGTCGCTGCGCGCCATCGCGCTCGCCCCCGCGCAGTTCGAGAACCGCGGCGTGACGGTCGTCGGACGTTTCCACGGCCGCAACCTGTACGGCGACATCCCGCAGGCCCTCAACAAGGGGAAGTGGGACTTCGTGCTGCAGTCGGCCGATGCGGCGATCTGGGTGACCGGCATCCGTCCGCGGGGCAGGAATTTCGAACTGGATCCGGGAGCGCGCGCCGACACCGACAAGTGGGTCGAGGTGAAGGGCACAGATCCGCCACGAAGGGCGCGCTCGTCTGGATCGAGGCCCAGGCGATTCAGCTGGCCACCGCGCCGGCCGACACGCCCATTGAGCTGTCGATCCCGTCGACGGCCTGATCGAGCCGCCGCCAACGGTGATCTTCAGCGCCCCGATTGCTGACGACACCGACGTCCCGACAGCCTCGCCGGTGCGGCTTCAGTTCTCGCGCGACATGGACGGCCGGACGTTCCGCGACCACGTGCGCGCGCGCTACACCGGCCGCGACGCCTCCCGGCACGTCCCTGCCGGCACCGCCGCCTTTCGTCGGTGCGGTACGACGAAGGCAATCGCTCGCTGGAGATCCGCTTCACGCAGCCGCTGGAACGCTTTCAGACGCTGACCATCGACCTGCTGGACGGTATCACCGCCCTGGGAGGCTCCCCGCTGCAACCGTGGTCGCTGTCGTTCTCGACGGGGGGATAAGGGGCTTGAGGCTCGGGCTTCAGGGGCTTGAGGCCCGTTTGCTTGAGGTCACCCGGACCTGGCGTCGTGCCCTGAAGCCCGGCAGCCTGAAGCCTCAAGCCCGCTCGCTAGGCCCGAGCCCGAAGCCTGCAAGCCCTCCGTCCGCCGCACCGCGCGCGCATGATCCACGCCGCGAAGATGGCGATGAGTGCGGCGCACAATACGACGACTCCGCCGGCCGCGACCGGGTACTTCAAGGCCAGCACGCCGAGTCCGACCACGAGCGCGTCCTCCGACAGGCTCAGGATCCAGTTCGTGAACGGTTCGGGGCTGGTGTTGGCGACGCGCGCGCGTGCCGGCCTTCGTGAAATGCGAGCCGGCCGCCAGCGTCCCGCCCAGCAGGGCGACCAGGCCCTGCACGGCGGGACTCGCGTCGCCGAGCGTGGCCACCGCGATCAGCGCCCCGCCGATTGGCCGGATCACCGTGTGGACCGCGTCCCAGATCGAGTCGAACCACGGGATCTTGTCGGCCACGAACTCAATCAGGTACAGCGCGATGGCCGCGCCGATGACGATGTCGTTGTCGAAGATCTGCGAATTGCTGCGGGAGCCTCACCCACTGGTAACGGCTGGCAAGGCCGAGGATGGCGACCGTCGCGTAGAGGTTCAGTCCGGCCGCAAACGAGAAGCCCATCGTCCGGCCGAGCGTGGCGAGCATGTCCACGTGTTCTGATCTAGCACGAAAACGGGCGGAACTACATCCCGGCGAGCAGCGCCTCGACCCGGGCGCGGACCGTCGCCATGAGCGCGTCCCGATCGTCCAGCGTCAGGCCGCTCGTCTCGACTGGCTCGCCAAATCGGACGCGGACCCGGACCGGTTGAATGACGAAGCTGCCCTTCCGCATGGCCTCGCGCGCGCCCTTGATGGCGACCGGCACGATGGGGGCCTGCCCCTTGATGGCCATGATGAACCCCCCCTTCTTGAACGGCAGCAGCTCGCCGGTCCGGCTGCGGGTGCCTTCGGGGAAGATCAGGAAGGAGTTGCCCTCGCGCAGGTCGCGGCTCGGCCCGTTCGATGGCCGGCAGGCTCTGATCGCGGTTGGCGCGTTCGAGCGGGACGAACCCGGCGAGGTCGAACGCGCGCACGAGCACCGGCAGCTTGCGCAGTTCCGCCTTGTAGAGCACGCGCAGCCGGGGAAACAGCTCGTGGAGCACGTCGAAGATGATGGGCGGCTCGACGTTGCTGGTGTGGTTGATGGCGTAGACCGCCGCGCGCGCGCGCTGGATGTGCTGCGCCTCCTCGACGCCGACCTGGATCCCGGACACGGCCAGGCCAAGCCGCACCCCGAGGTGCCCTGCGCGATAGAGCAGCCGCCGCTGGCCGAAGACGAGGGCAATCAGCAGGACCGGCGGCCCGACGAGGATCACGTAGAGCGCGACGGCCGCGTAGGTGGCGAGCGAGCGAATGGCGGCGATCATGAAAAAAGGCCAGGAGCCGAGAGCGGCGCCTGGCCTTTCCTTCTGAATCCAGCCTTCAGGGCGTCGCCCCGGCTAGGACGCTTTCGCGGTCCGTCGGGCCGAGACGCGCGTGGTGGGCACGGTCCTGGCGGCCTTGGCGCGCGCGATCGAGCGATTTTTCATCGTGAAACAACGCTCGAGTGCGCGATCCACTTTGTCTTCGATGGCTGCCGTGATCTCGTGCGACACCTCGGAGATTTCCGAGACGACGAGGAACTTGGCGCGATCGAGCATGCGCTTCTCGCGGAACGAGAGGTTCTTCGACCGCGCGAGGAAGGTCAGGCTCTTCAGGACTTCGACCACGTCGTAGATGGAGCCCGTACGCATCCGATCCGAATTGTCCTTGAATCGCCCTTTCCAGTTCTGATGATTGTCGATTTTGCCGTCGCCGAGGAGGGAGAAAAGCCGTTCGATTTCTTCGTCGTTGATGGCCCGCCGCAAGCCAACGCCGTCCACGTTGTCCACTGGCACAAGGACCGTCGTTTCGTTGGCGACCATCCTGAGGTGGTAGAACCCGCAGGTCGTGCCGAGGATGGTTTTGGTTTCGATGCCCTGAACGACTCCGAGTCCGTGGTTTGGGTAAATGACCTTGTCACCAACCTCGAATGTCACATGTCCCCCACAGTTAAGGTGAGTATGCTAGGTGTGCGCCCGGTGAGCAGTTATTTACAGTATAGCCGAATGTTCTCGGTCAGGCAACGGAAACCTTCAAAACTGGCCGGTTTTTGGCGATTTCACTGTTCAGGGGACAGGCAGCGCCACCCGCTGAGCTGGCTCGAATCACGTCCCACCCGAGTGGCTAACCAATGACGGTGAAAGGGGTTACGGCCGAATGCCCGAGGACCAGCGGCCTAGGCGTAGCGGGCCAGCGCGAGGTCGACGATTTCCTCGATGAGCTGGGTATAGGTGCGGCCCGCCTTGCGCGCCGCCATGACGAACTCGGCCTTCGAGGCCAGCCAGGGGTTCGGATTCGCCTCGATGACGGCAACCCGGCCGTCCGGACGCAGGCGCATGTCGATGCGCGCGTAGTCCCGCAGCTCGAGGGCCTGGTAGACCGCCACGGCGGTCTGCTGCAGGAGCGCGGCGGTCTCTTCCGGAAGGTCGTCGGCCACAGCCGACTTCGTGTCGCGATAGGCTCGCGTGCCGCGGCCCCACTTCACCTCGGCCCCGGCAATCCGGGGCCGGCCTTCCGGGAGCTTCGACAGGTCCAGTTCGATGACGGGAAGCGCGATTGGGTTGTCGTTCCCGATCACGCCGACATACATTTCGCGTCCGTCGACGTACTCCTCGATGAGGACCGGGAGAATCGAAGTTGGCGTGCAGCCAGTCAATCCGCTCCATCAACTCGCGGATCGATGACACGACGTTGTTGAACTCGATCCCGATCGAACCGTCCTCGCGCGCCGGCTTGACGATGACCGGGAATTCGAGGTCGTGCGAAAAGTCCAGCCGGCCGCGAAACGACCGGGCGAAGACGGGGGTGTCGATCCCGTGAAACTGGAGGATCTTCTTGGCGACCGCTTTGTCCTGGCCGTACAGCAGCCCGTGCGAGCCGGACCCGGTGATGCGCTTGCCGATCAACTCGAGATAGGCCGCGATGCAGTAGTCGGCGGTGTCGTTGCCCGCCGAAGGACTCGGCGAGGTTGAAGACGAGATCGCACTCCATCCGCGCGAGGGCGTGGAGACTCTTCACATTGCCATCGAGGACGTGCAGCGTGGCGTCGTGTCCAAGCTTGCCGAGCGCGTCAGCGACCTCGTCTTCGACTTCCTTCTTGTCGAGCGTGCGGGTCAGGGGCGACTTCTCGGCGGTGGCGGTCCCGGGCTCCTCTTCCTCTTCCCATCGATCGTACAGGACGA
Organism: uncultured Acidobacteriota bacterium; assembly: GCA_963817635.1. Taxonomy (GTDB): domain Bacteria; phylum Acidobacteriota; class Vicinamibacteria; order Vicinamibacterales; family 2-12-FULL-66-21; genus CAWFPR01. The sequence goes on from CAWFPR010000015.1 coordinate 105,887, forward strand.
TGACGTTCAGTTTGCTCATGAGCCGTGCCGATTATACGACAGGGACGAGAAAATTCCGCTCGGCGATTGACAGCGGGGTCCCGGTACCGGAAGATCTAAGTTCCGTCTCTTCACGAACTCATTACCGCCGAGGAGCAAGATGCGCACGGTCACATCCGCCGCCCTGCTCGCGCTCACGCTGTCGCTGGCGGCGTGCGCCGGGCCGAAGGAACAGGAATTCACACGGAACGACGCCGAAGCGATCCGCAAGACCACGAGCGATCTCACCACCGCGTTCAACGCGCACGAGATGGACAAGGTCCTCGGGCTGTATGCCGACAATTCGGTCTTCATGCCGCCCAATGCGCCGCTGCTGCGGGGGCGGGAGCCGTTGAAATCGTTCTACACCGGTCTGGCCGGCAAGTGGACGCAGCTCAAGATGGAGCCCGAGGACGTGGCCGGCCACGGCCCGCTCGCCTATCAGAGCGGCAGCTACACGCTGACGGGTGACCGCGGCACGCGACCGGGGCAAGTACCTGATCGTGATGCGCAACATGGCCGGCAACTGGCGCATGGAATACACCGCCTGGAGCTCGGACCTGCCGCTGCCCGCGGGGAACTAGGGGCTTCAGGGCTCAGGCTTCAGGCTTGAGCCTGAGCCCCGAGCCTTGCCCTGAGCCCTACTCGCTTGCCGGCGGCCCTGGCTGGATTGCGGGGCGCGGATCGGGGACGAGTGCGCCGGGATCTGCGCTCACGTCGGGAGGGGTGCGGGCATAGGCGCGCAACGCCGGGGTCGTCGCCGCAACCCACGCGGTCGCGATGAGGCACCCTACACCTCCTGTGACCACCGAGACGACCGGCCCCAGCCAGTTGGCCACGAGCCCGGCCTCCATCTCCCCCAGCTGCGGCCCCCCCATGAAGAAGATCATGTTCACGCCCGTCATGCGCCCGCGCAGGTAGTCAGGCGTTTCCAGCTGGCGGATCAGGTTGCGGAACACCATGCTCACGGTGTCGGCCGCGCCGGTCGCAGCGAGGCACGCGAAGGTCAGCCAGAAGATCGTCGATAGCCCGAAGGCCACCGTCGCGGCGCCGTACACGAGCACGGCGCCCACCAGGACCGTTCCCCGCCGTTCGATCCCGTCCACCGCGCGCACCATGACCGCACTCGCCAGCACGGCGCCGACCGCCGGCGCCGCATAGAGCCAGCCGTAGCCGCGGGCGCCGACGCGCAGCACGTCCTGCGCGAAGATCGGCAGCAGCGCCGTCGCCGACGAGAAGAACGTCGCAAAGAAGTCCAGGAGCATCGTCGAGCGAATCAGCGGTGCCCGGAATACGAACCGCAGTCCGTCGAGCGCGGCGCTGACGGTGAAATTGCCGCGCTCGCCCCGGAGGATGCGCTCCCCCGCCGGCGTCTCGAGGTGCGCGCCCCCCGTCCCCTTCATCAGCACGAGCGCGCCGATGACGAAGCCGAACGACAGGGTGTTGATGGCATACACCCATCCCACCCCCCCGGTGGCGATCACGACCCCGCCAATGGCCGGGCCCGCCACCGAGGCAACCTGGATAGCAATCGTATTGAGGCTGATGGCGTTGGGCAGCACGTCGCGCGGCACGAGCGTGGGCAGGAGGGACTGCCGCGCCGGAAGGTCGAACGCGCCCGCGGCCGAACTGCACGCGGCCAGCACGTAGATCGGCCACACCGACGCCAGGCCGCGCAGCGTCAGCACCGCCAGCACGGCGGCGAGCAGCGCCATGACCGACTGGGTGATCAGCATCAGCGACCGGCGGTTGAACGCGTCAGCCGCGACGCCGCTGATGAGCGAGAACATGAGGATGGGGCCGATGCGCACCAGGCCGACCGTGCCCAGCGCGAGCGCCCGGCGATCCTCGGGAACGAGCAGCGACACGTGCCAGAGCACGGCCGCCGTCTGCATGAACGTGCCGGTGAAGGAGAGGAGCAGGCCCCACCAGAGCAGCCGAAACTCGCGGTGTCGAAGGGCGGCGAACAATCGACCCGATCATACAGTGGGTCAGGGCTGACGCCCTGACCTCACCTCAGGGCTGACGCCCTGCCCGACTGCGGTTCACCGCGGAATGAATCCGTCGAGGATTCGATCGCGCGAGACGGCGCGCCCGGCGAGCGCCTTCTGCCGCTCGGCGATCGCCTCACCGTAGGTCGGATCCGGGCTGTCGTCGCGATACAGAATGCCCGTGTAGAGCGTGCGCCCGTACTCCTGCGCGAGGCCGAAGGCCTTCAGCTTGTCGGCAGGATCGTGCCCCTGCGCCGAGAGGCTGACCATGCCGGTCTTGTGCGCCTTGAGCTGCTGGTCCGGCTGCCCGAAGGTGATGCACGGCGACTGGACGTTGATGAAGGCGAAGCCGGGGAAGCGGATGCCTTCCTCGATAATCGTCGCAAGCCCCGCCATGTCGGCCGGCGTGCCCTGCGCGACGAAGCGCGCCCCGTAGCCCAGCACGTAGGCCAGAGGATTGACCGGATCTTCCAGGCTGCCGTAGGTGGACGAGGCGGTCGTGAGACCGCGGGGCGACGTCGGGGACAACTGCCCCTTCGTCAGCCCGTAGATCTGGTTGTCCATCACGATGTAGGTGATGTCGATGTTGCGGCGGATGGCGTGCGCCACATGTCCGCCGCCGATCGAGAAGCCGTCGCCGTCGCCTCCCGCGGCGAGGACCAGCAGGTCCGGCTTCGCGAGCTTGATGCCCTGCGCAATCGGCAGCGCCCGGCCGTGGACGCTGTTGAACCCGTAGGTGGTCGTGTAGCCGGGAATACGGCTCGAGCAGCCGATCCCCGACACGAACGCGATCTCGTGCGGCGGGCGGCCAATCGTCGCCAGCGCGCGGTAGATCGCCTGAACGACGCCGAAGTCGCCGCATCCGGGGCACCAGATCGGCTTCAGATCGCTCTTGTAGTCCTTGGCCTGGAACATTTCAGGGGTGCACGTAGGCATTCTGGTCTCCACATCCTCACTCAGTCGAGCTGCGTCTCGAGTTCCGGCATCTTCGCGCGCTGTACCGCGACCGCGATATCGTGAATCCGTTCGACCAGTTCCGCGGGCGTGAACGGGTTCGATCCGCTGCGCGCGAACGACTGCATCCCCTTCGGCAGGTCCACATACATCCGCAGCAGCCGGAACAACTGTCCCTGGTGCGACTGTTCGACGACGACGCCGCCGCGCAGCGAGGCGAAGAACTCCTCGTACACCTGCTGCGCCACCGGGAAGAGCAGCCGCGGCACCAGCAGCTTCGCCTGCACGCTGTTCTGCTCGAACCGGCGCAGCGCCTCTATGGCGACGCCCGCCACGCTGCCCCAGGCAATCACGCCCACCGGCGCGTCCGGGTCGCCGTAGGTCTCGAACAGGTCGCGGCGGCCTTTCAGCGGGTTCAGCTTGCTGATCCGCTTTTCGTTCATCGTCGCGTGCATCGCGCCGCCCGCCGTGGGCGCGCCCGACTCGTTGTGTTCGATGCCCGACGCGAGATAGTTGCCCCCGGCCATGCCCGGCTCGCTGATCGGGCTGACGCCAGACTCGGTGATCTGGAATCGGTGGTAGTTCTCGAGTTCGCGCGTCGTCGGCCTGCGGCGATTCACGATCTTGATCGCCGCGGTGTCGACCGGATCGACGATTTCCTTGCGCTGCCCGAGATCGCCGTCCGACAGGACGATGACCGGTGTCTGGTACTGCTCGGCGATGTTGAAGGCCTCGACCGTCACCGGGAAGATGTCGGCGACCGTCGTCGGGGCGAGCACCGGACGGATGGCGTCGCCGTGCGCCGAGAACACGGCCTGCCACAGGTCCGACTGCTCGCTCTTGGTCGGAATGCCGGTGGACGGTCCGCCGCGCTGGACGTTGACGCAGACGAGCGGCAGTTCGGCAATGGTCGCGAGCCCGAGCATCTCGGTCTTGAGCGACATGCCGGGCCCGGAGGTGGCGGTCATCGCTTTCTTCCCGGCGAACGACGCACCGACGACCGCGCCGACGCCCGCGATTTCATCCTCGGCCTGGAACACCACGCCGCCGTACTTCCACATCTCCCGGCCCAGGTAGTGCATGATCTCGGTCGAGGGGGTGATCGGGTAGCCGCCGAAGAAGGTGCAGCCGGCGAAGAGCGCCGCGGCGCCGCACATCTCGTTGCCGTCCGCCAGGAGCTTCGGCGCGTCGGGCGGCGGTACCTTTTCCAGCGGCCGCGCGGCCGCGAGCGGGTTCGCAGCCGCGTACTTCTGCCCGGCCGCGAACGCCTTCTCGTTCTTTTCGAGGACGTCGCCGCCCTTCTTGCCCAGGCGCTTGCGGATCCCGGCCAGCAGCCCTTCCGGGGCAAAGCCGAACCAGCCGGCCAGCAACCCGAGCACGACGTTGTTCTTCGCCTTGTCGGTGCCGGCGACGTCGCGCGCAATCTGCGCGATGGGGACCGCGATCACCGCCGCTGGCTTCACGCCCGCGATCGGGATGCCGGTGGGGCCGACGTCGGTACTGCGCGTCGTAGATCACGATCGTCTGGGACCCGACGGGCAGTTCCGCGCCGAAGCGAAGGAAGTCGTCCCAGTTGAGCGCGACGGCCACGTCGAGCGTCCCGCTCACGGTGAACACCGGGCCGCTCGCCACCCGCAGGCGGATCGACGATTCGCCGCCGCGGATTTGCGGCCCGAAACTCTTGGTCATGATCCCGTGGTAGCCCTCGAGGGCTGCCGCCGTTATCAGCGAGTCACCGGCGGAGATGATGCCATCACCCCCGGCACCGGCCATTCCAATGAGGAGATCGTTGGTGGTCATAAGCCTTGTCAGCGGACGTATCTGGATGTGAAAACGTGGACGGGCATTGACGAATACCAGCTGTATGGCAAAGGCGGTACCGGTTGGAAAACAGTGAAGAAACGACTCTACCATCCCTGTGTTGCCGGATTTCCGGCACGGCAGGGCTGGCCCTGGCGGGCGGAGCGCCTCACGGATTCCATGAACATGTTACGCTCGCGCCGTGCGCTGGATTGTCGCGCTGGTCGTGCTCATCGAGCTCGGCTCGACCTCCGCGGTCGCCGCGGATTGGGTCCGGATCGACACCCCGAATTTCGTCGTCTATGGCGAGGCCGGTGAGAAGCGGACGCGCGAGGTGGCGAGCCAGTTCGAGCGGTTCCGGGAAGCTCTTGGGCGCATCCTGCCGGGAGCGGCGACACGCGCCGCCGTGCCGACGGTCGTCGTCGTGTTCAATACGGCCAGGTCCTTCGAACCCTACCGTCCGATCTTCAACGGAAAGCGGGTAGAGGTGGCCGGGTACTTTCGCGCGTCGGAGTTCGAGAACATCGTGGCCCTCACTATCGACAGCCGGGTCGACGCGATGCGGGTGATCTTCCACGAGTACACCCACCTGGCCATCGCGAACATCGCTCCCGAACTGCCTCCCTGGGTCAGCGAAGGGCTGGCGGAGTTCTACAGCACCTACCTGGTCAGTGACGATGGGCGGCGAGCGACGCTTGGAATTCCGATCCCGTCACACGTGCAGCTGCTCGGCACGTCGCCTGCGATTCCGCTCGCCGACCTGCTGGCCGTCACGCACGCGTCTCCGCTGTACAACGAGGGGCAACGGCGCTCAATGTTCTACGCCGAGTCGTGGGCCCTGGTCCACTACCTGATGCTCGAAGAACCAACGAGGGGCGCGAATCTCTCGCGCTACCTGCGGCTCGTAGCGGCGGGGACCGACGCTGTCGCGGCGTGGACGCAGGTGTTCGGCGCGGGCGACCTCGTCCCGGCAATTCGGCGCTACGCCGGTCGCGCGCAACTGCGCGGGCTGATCTACCGGTTCTCGACCGGCATCGACACGGCGGGCGGCACCGCGGCGCGCGTGATGCCGTCGGAAATCGAGGCGGTCTTCGGTGACCTGCTGCAGTCGACCGCTGCCCCTTCCCTCGAAGCCGAGGTCAGGCTCGAACGGGCTCTGAAGCTGCAGCCCGCGTCGGGGCGCGCCCAGGCCCTGATCGGGCTCGCGCGCGCGAGCCGGCCGGACAGCGGCGACCCGATCGCGCCGCTCGTCGCGGCATCGAGCGATCCGGACTGGCTGACGCAGTACTACGTCGCGGCCGGCCTGACGCCGCACATCGATGACACGTCGGGCGACGAGCGGACACGCCTGGTGGCGGCGGCGACCCGGGCGCTCGATGCCGTCCAGGCCGTACGGCCGGATCTGCCGCACGCGTTCAAGCTCAGAGCCGAGGTCGCGATCCGCGGGGACGGCGATCTCGAAGCCGCTCTCAGCAACATCCGCCGCGCTCGCGCGGGCGCGCCCGGCCGCGACGACTATGCGTTCCTCGAAGCGCAGATCCTGGCGCGATTGAACCGGTTCGCCGAGGCCCGCGACGTGATGGGACCGCTGATGTCCCCCGCTGCAGCCCCGGCCACACGGGAACATGCCCTGGCGGTCATGAGGTTGATCGTCATGACGGAGAGGCAGGCCGCGGAGCAGGCCGAACGCAGGGCCATGAGAACCACCAGGCCGCTGGATCCGCTGCCGGCGCCTCCTCCCCCCGCGCCAGCCGCCCGCCCGGTCTACCGAGCCATGCGGCATGGCGAACAGCGCACGGAAGGCCTGCTCGAGCGGATCGAATGCGGCGCGCACTCGGTTACGCTGCACCTTCGGGCCGACGGCCACCTGCTTCGCTTCACGGCCCCGCGCATGGGCGACGTGGACTTCATCGAGTACCGCCAGGAAGTCAGCGGCGAGGCGAACCTGCGGCCCACGCATGCCGCCAGATCGCGTGTACGTCACCTGGACGACGCTTGCCAGCCGCCAGCCGGCACCCTCGGCCGCGCGGTGGCGGTTGAGTTCCTCGGGCAAGTAGCGCACGGACGACAAGCCCCGGCTTGCCGGTCGCGCCCGGGGCTGTTCGATCGGGCCTGGGCACCGGGGTGCGCGACCGCATCGCGCAGGCCCCTCCGGTATACTGCCCGTCCTGTGATCTTCCCTGCGCGCTATCGTCTCGATCGGGAAATCGGCCGCGGCGGAATGGCCGTTGTCTATCTCGCCCACGATCAACACCTCGGGCGCCAGGTCGCGATCAAGGTGCTGTCGGCCGATCTCTCGAGCGCAGTGGACGCGGAGCGCTTCGGCCGGGAGATCTCGGTGCTCGCCCGCCTCGTCCACCCCAACATCGTGGCGCTGTTCGATTCGGGCGAAACCGACGGCCGGATCTATTACGTGATGCCGTTCGTCGCGGGCGACACGCTTCGCGCGCGCCTGCTGGCCGAGGGCCGGATCGCGCCGCGCGAGATCGCCGCCCTCGGCGCCGACGTCGCCGAAGCGCTCGCCTACGCCCACGGCGCAGGCGTCGTCCACCGCGACGTGAAGCCCGAGAACATCTTCACGTCCGGCGGCCGCGCAATCCTCGGCGATTTCGGCATCGCGCAGGTCTCGGCCGACTACTCCGCCGACGCCGTCACCTCGTCGCTCACGACGCGCGGCCTCGTCCTGGGAACACTGGCCTACATCAGTCCCGAGCAGGCCTCGGGCGAGGGACCGATCGACGGCCGCAGTGATCTGTACAGTCTCGGGTGCGTGCTGTACGAAGCGGTCGCCGGCGTCCTGCGTGTTCAGTCGATTGTCGAGAAGATCCTTGCGCACACGGACGCCGCGGTGGTGTTCGCGCGCAAGGCGGTGGCGCTCGCGCCCGATGTCGCGACGTTCTGGAACGCGCTCGGCGACGTGCTGCTGGCCGCGGGCCGGAACGCCGAGGCGGTCGATGCGCTGAAGCGCGCAATCGCGCTGACGTCCGGTTACCTGCCGGCACTCGAGCGTCTCGAACTCGCCTACGTCCGCCTGGGAGACGCGCAGACGGCGATTGACCTGCGGCTGTCGCGGCTGCGGATTGGCGGGCAGGTCGCGCGCGCTGAATCGATCGAACGCGATACGCTCGACAGCGGCCCTGAAGCCGCCCGCCGTGCCGACGTGCGGCGCGACCTGGAGACGTTGCTGAACGCGGCGGGGGCGGCCGATCCCTTCGCGGAGTACTTCTCCAGCCGTAATGCCGCCGACCGCATCGTCATCGCCTACGCCGAGCTGGGCGAGTGGCACAAGGCCATGGACTGGGTGGAGCGCGCCTACGCCAGACACCCGGGCCGACTGCGCCGGATGCTGACGGACCACCCGTACGACCATCGCGGACTGGCGGTGGACCCCAGGTATGCGCGGCTCCTGCGCGTCGCAGGGCTGGAGGAACTGCTCTGAGCGATCAGCGCCTGGACGCCCGGCGCCGGCGCTGTCTGCCCAGGAGCGCTGCCCCGCCCGTGCCGAGCATGACGAGCAGCGTCGGTTCGGGCGCCTGGCGCGCCGGACTGAGAAATCCGTCGTTTCGGCCTGATTCCTCGCATGTGGTGTGAGATGAGGTCCATTTGTACGACCATCGAGTATTGGCGGTGGATCCGAGGTATGCGCGGCTCCTGCGCGTCGCAGGGCTGGAGGAGCTGCTCTGAGCGATCAGCGCCCGGACGCCCGGCGCCGGCGCTGTCTGCCCAGGAGCGCTGCCCCGCCCGTGCCGAGCATGACGAGCAGCGTGGCGATCGGCGCCGATTCGCCGCGTGCCGAGCAACCCGAAGGCCAGAAGCGAGGACGGTCCTGGAGGCCGAAGAACGCGAGCGGCAGCCAGCGCTCGCATGCGCGAGCGTGCGGTGCGAACAGCCGCCGGCTCACGCGGCTGCCCTCGGGCGCACGGGCACGTGTCCGCCTGATGGCGATGGCTCCGGCCGCCTGAGGGACAATACTCCGTGCTCAAAGTCGAACTGCACGCCCACGCGGACATCGATCCGCTGGACGCCGTCAGGCATTCGACGCGCGAGTTGATCGATCGGGCCGGAGGACTCGGGTATCACGCGCTCGCGATCACTCCGCACGATCGCTACTTCGATCCGGCGTTCGACGCCGCGTATGCGCAGGCACGCGGGCTCGTGCTTCTCGCAGGCGTCGAGCGGACCATCCGTCATGCGCACGTCCTGCTCGTCAACTTCCCGGCCGAGTGCGCGGACGTCGAGACCTTCGACGACATCGCCGCGCTGAAACGCGCGCATCCCCGGGGCCTCGTCATCGCGCCGCACGCGCTCTTTCCCACGCGATCGGCCATGGGCCTTTCGGCGCTGGAGCGTCACGCGGATCTGTTCGACGCCGTGGAGGTCAACGCGATGTTCACCCGGCGGCTCGATTTCAACCGGCGGGTCGTGGCGTGGGCCCGCGTCCACGGCAAGCCGCTCGTCGGGAACGGGGACATCCACCTGCTCGCGCAGCTCGGCACGACGTTCAGCCTGGTTGACGCGGCACCCGATCCGGACGCCATCTGCGCCGCGATCAAGGCCGGCCGCGTCGAAGTGCGCAGCCGGCCGCTCTCGATGCTGCGCGCGGCCTCGCACTTCATCCGAATGGCCATCGTCGGTCTCCTCGGGCGCGCCGGGCGGCTGCTCGGACGAAGGTGAGATCCCGGGTTCAAAACGCAGCTCCGGACGCGCTTCGGACGTCTCCTGTTGATTGACTTACCTCCCGCCTGCTCGTACGCTCTCCGCACAGGCCGGCCGTCACGCTCGGCGCCGCCCTCAGAGGGTCGCCATGAGAGTACGCGCCGCGTTGATCGGTTCGCTGGGCGTTACGTGGGTGCTGTCCGTCACAGCCCCCTCGGCCCAGGCCATCCGCATGGAGTCCGTCGAGGACCAGGTCTTCGGGTGGATCAAGATCTACAACTACAAAGGCGCGACGCTGCCGGTGAAGGAGAACGAGCGAGTCTACTCCCCCGCGCAGCTCTCCATCGCGCAGCTCTTTGCCAACTGGATGCAGGCCAGCTATCTGCCGACGGGTGCTCTCGGTGACGTGGTTCAGACCCGCAATGAAAAGCTGAACCCCTACAATCAGAACACGGCCGCGTTGCCACAGAGCTACGGGGCATACGCGAAGCTCTACACGGAACTGAAATACGGCGCGAACAGGAAGATCGAACCCCTGACGAACAGCCGCATGATCTGGACCATCGAGGCCAACGGTTTCTACGGGATTCCGGCCGACGCCATCAGCACGCCGCAGCACTACTACTTCACCCTGCCGACCTTCGCGCAGCAGGGATACGGCGCCGGCGGCCGGGACGACCTCGAGAAAGCGGCCGACGTCTCAGGCCATCCGGTGCTGGGACAGTTTCCCGCGTACTTCGTGCGGGACTCCGCGACCGGGAACCGCAAGTACGTCCTGCTGTCCAGGGACCATCGACTCCCGTTCGTCACGATCACCAGGGGCAGTACCTCGACGCCATGGAAGTGGCCATCGGCCGCAAGCGGAACGCGGAGAAGACGCGGATCACCCAGGCGGAGCAGGGCGATCAGAAGCGGATCGACCTCGCAATGCAGGACGTCGATGCGCGAACCGCAAAGCGGATGGCGGTGCTCGCCACGAACCGGGAGAAGTACAGGACTCGCCTGCAGGAGACGGCCGAGATCTGGACGCAGGAACCCGACGTGATGCTCGAGAACTACCCCGATGTGTTCGAGGGCAACGGCGGCACGAAGAAGCGGTTGCCCGTCTACACGATCGATCCACGGCTGGCCGAGCTCTGCAAGTCCGACGCGCCCCAGTGGATCGTCATCTCCTGGACGGCGCAGTTGAATCAACCCGTCAGCCGGAGCCTGCACGACGCCATCCTCAACAACCTGAACGTTCAGTACATCTACGACTACTTCTTCGATCCCGGCAAAGTGCAGGGGTTGCCGTACAAGCCCCTCCGATCCCCGTCTTTCACCGAGGCGGCCAGCGTCGCCAAGCCATCCGGGGCGGCCGCGAAGAGCGCTGCGGATCCCGCGGTGTTCTTCTTCGACGACTTTTCTTCGGGGGCCGTGGGCAGGAAGCCACTCAACTGGCGAAGCACCCTGGATAACACCGGCGCCTCCAGCATCGTCACGGAGTTGACGGGACTGGACGGTCACTGGGCGTCGATGTCCGGCATGCACCTGTCGCCCACGCAGATGAAGACACCCCTGCCGGCGGACTTCGAGGTGAGCTACGACGTGGTCGCCGCGCAGAACTACACGTGGGGCGCTCACGGCATGACCTTCAGACTGTCAAGAACGGCTGGAGGTCGAGAATCGTTCCTCAGCGTGCGGATCCGTCCTGGTTTCGGCGGCAGAGAAGGCGAGCTCATCATCGAGGGCCAGTTCCCCGGTGCGCAGGGGTACATGAGCGGAACGAAGTATGCGGGCGCGCCGGGCTTCTCGAACGATGCCGTGAACAACCGCGTCACCGTGCGTCTCGCGAAGAAGGGCGACCTGCTTCAGGTGTTCATCGGCCAGACCAAGGTCGCCGAGTACGAGAAGGGCGTCCCTCCCGGCGTCCAGTTCGACGCCATGTCGTTCGATCTGTCGGGCACCGCCGCGAACGACCGGATGTTCATCGGGAACATCCGGATTGCGAAGAATTGATGCCGGAGGTTTCTTCAGTCCGGAAAGACCGTGACCTGTTCGCGAACGGCGCCGCGGTCCAGTGCGATGGTGAGCTCACCTGGATTGCGTGCGTCGATGGAGAACTTGCGCACGACGGTTCGGATGAAACCCGGCGCGACGATCTCGATGTTGTGGGTGCCAGACGTAATCGAGTCGAAGGAAAACTGCCCGTCCTGGTCCGTCACCCTCGTGAGATCGGCATCGTCAGGCAACCGCACGGTGGCGCCGGCGAGAGGGCGGCAGTCCCGGTCACGGACCCGGCCGTGAAGCCGCGGCTTTTCCGGCGGTGTTCCGGGATTGATGACCCGCTGGACCTCGTCGAGCGCTCCCACCAACATGAAGATGCGCGCCTCGCGCGGTGCGGCAGACCAGGGCTCCGAGAGGCGCTCCACACGTCGGAAACCGGCCAGCGCAGCATGCAGCGTGACCGTGGCTGCGCCGATATCCGTAACCTCGAAGCGGCCTTGCCAGTCCGTCACCACTGGCTCGCGGCTGTCGGTCGCGATACTCACGCCCGGCAGCGGCTGGCATGCGACATCCAGCGCGACGCCTGACACCGTGCGCAGCTGCCCGAACCCGACCTGACCACTGCCCGCTATCAGCGCGCTGATGAGCAGCGCTTTGAACACAGCCGAATTGCCCTGCATACGTGACCTCACGCCTCGATGGTCCGCGTCTCGCGTTGATGCGATCGTCACGGCCGTCTGGACGCCAGCTTCTCGCACACCGTGATGATGGGCGGCTGAGGCAGCATCCGCGTGCCTGAAGGCGCCGGCATTGGCACCTCGCACCGGAGGAACTGTCGCAGCTCGCGCGAGCGCCCTGCCAGAACCAGTTCACGTCTCGGTGGTGCCGGAGGTGGGAATCGAACCCACACTCCCCGAAGGGAACGGGATTTTGAGTCCCGCGCGTCTGCCAGTTTCACCACTCCGGCACGGAGGGAGAGGCGTTCAGTATACCAAGGCATTAGTGCCGGAGGATATCCGCCAGCGCCTGGCGGCGAAGCACCACCTGAACGTCGGCCCCTTCACCGACGGTGACCCGCGTCGCCGCGGGAACCAGGCGGGCCAGGACGGACGGATCGCGGACGTCTTCGGTGGAGATGTCGTCGATCGCGACGGCATAATACTCGCCGGGCCGCAGACCCGGCATCGTCTCGCGACGGACCTCCGACCGCGCGCGGGCGGGAGTGAGCGCAGCAGCCGCGGCCAGCCATGCGTCGGGCGGGGGAACGAGGGTGTGCACCGACGACGGCTCGATCCGCTCGCGGGTTGCGGGAAACAGCAGCGCGACGACTCGCGGGTGGCCTGTCCCCTTTCGTCCGAGACGCGGAATGTGACGCTCGTCCGGCGATCGGTGAAGACCACCTCCAGATTCCGGATCTGCTGACCCGGCTCGAACGTAAACGACTGGCCATCGACATCCTGTCCGCTGATCTGCAGCGTCTTCAGCATCCAGCGGCCGAAGCCGCTTTGCGACGTCACCGCGCACCTGCCGCCGAGCCCCTCGATCGTGAAACTCCAGTCGGCCGACATCGCCATGCGCCCCTGCCGGCACGCCATGCCGTCGGAGGCGAACAACTGAAACCGCATCTGCTGCGGATCGGACGGCACCGGACTCGTCCCTTCGAAAATCACGCGGCCCGAGGCCGTCGCGGCGGGTCCGATCTGAATCGTGAGGCCCTCGACGTTTCCAGCGATGCTCACGCGCTCCAGGCCCATCCGATCGACTCCGCTGCCGGAGGACATCGCGCGCGCCTCGACGACGTAGTCGCCGGGCGCGACAGCGAGGCGGAACGTGCCGTCCGGACCGAGTGAGCTTCCGAACATGTCGATCGGGTATGGCAGGTCCTTGATCATCGCGCGCACCGTGATGAAACCGCCGGTCTTCAACGGCTGGCCGTCTTCGCCGATCACGGTACGCCAGAACGGCCGGCACGCTTTCAGTGAGCGTGATGTCAGTGTCGCCGACGGCCTGGCCGCGAGCCACCCGGACGGGCTGCGCCAGATCGATCGCGGCGACGCCGGACAGTACGTCGGCAGCGGTTGCGGAGGCGGTTCAACATCGACCGGGACCGGTTCGCCCGGGCCGAACCGCCGGGCGGTTGCGAGCAGCACGTAACTCCCCGGCTCGAGTTTTCCAAGCCCTAACTCCCCCAGATCGTTCGTCGACGTGCTGTTGCGCATCGTCGGACGGCCGCCAGGCGAGAGCCGCATCAGCGCGACCTGTGCGGACTCGACCAGATCGCCGCTGGCATCCATCACATGCCCGCTGATCGCGGCGCCACGAAAGAGCGGGATCGCGATCGAGTCGATCGACTCCCCCGCCCGGAGCAGCAACGGCCTGCCCATCGTGCGGAGCGTCCGTCCGGCGTCCGGATACCGCCCGAGCATGTACGTTGCCTTCTCGACCGCGAGCGTGAACGTCCCGGCCGGCAGTTTCGTGAACTCGAATCGCCCGTCCGCGTCGGTGGTGACGCTCGGCCGCTGCGGCCCGCCGCCCATCACCCGAACCCGAGCGCGCGGCACGGCTGCGCCGCTGACGCCATCCACGACACGACCGCGGATGACTCCCGTCCCCGTGGCGGGAATCGAAATCCGATCGCGTGGCGGGACTTGTGTACTTTCCTGGAGAACCTGCGCCGTCGCAGTCGCCGGGACGGCGACGGCGACGGCGGCGGCGATGATCGCAGACAGTGCGTACGAGCGCGCGAGCGTGCACATGCGGGCCACCTCTCGTCTCCTCCGGATTAGACACCGGAGGGCACCGGGTGGCCGGTCGTCAGCCCTTCACGAGTTCGACGTCGATTGAGATCTTGATCTCGTCGCCGACGACGAAGCCGCCGGTTTCGAGCACCTGGTTCCAGGTGAGGCCGAAGTCGCGCCGGTTGATCTTCGCCGTGGCGCTGAAGCCGGCGCGTTCGCCGCCCCAGGGGTCGGGCCCACGTCCTTCCGGCGTCACGTTGAGCACGACTTCCCTCGTCGTGTCACGGATGGTGAGCTGCCCGACGACCCGGAGGGAGTCGCCCCCAAGCGGCTCGACGCGGGTGCTCTTGAAGGTCATGGCCGGGAATGCCTCGACCTCGAAAAAGTCGGCCGAACGGAGATGGGCGTCGCGATCGGGCTGGCGTGTGTCGATGCTCGCCACGCCGATGGAGATGTCGATCACGGCGTCGCGGAACGTGTCATCGCCGGTAGTCACGGTGCCCTTCACGTCGCCGAACCGTCCCCTGACGGTCGAGATCATGAGGTGTTTGACGCCGAACTCGACGAGCGAGTGTGCGGGGTCGATGGCCCAGGTCGTTGTCGGGGTGGCGGAAACTGCGGTGGCGGTCATGCTTGAATCTCCTTTGCAAGTTACGTTTGTATAGCGACTATACCCATGTAACTTACTATTGTCAAGGCGATAAATTATGATAAGCTTATGACCGTGGATCACTCCTCGTTCTGCCCTCGCTTCCTTCACGCGGTCGAGCTGGTGGGACGGCGATGGACGGGTTCGATTCTCCGGACCTGCTGGCGGGCCCGGCGCGCTACCACGAGATCCGTTCCGCCATTCCGGACCTGAGCGATCGGATGCTCTCCGAACGACTCCGGGAGCTTGAATCCGAAGGCATCGTCACGCGATCGGTCATCCCCGAGACGCCGGTTCGGGTCGAGTACGCGCTGACGGAGAAGGGCCGGGCGCTCGAGAACCCCATCAGCGCCATCGCCGCCTGGGCCGAGGCGTGGCTGCCGTCGCCCTCCCGGCAGCAAGGCCGCCCCGTCGAAAGTAGAGGAAGATGCCATCCGTTAACGGCCTCCATCACATCACCGCGATATCGGGACCCGCTCAGGAGAACGTGGACTTCTACGCGGGCGTGCTCGGCATGCGGCTGGTCAAGAAGAGCGTCAACCAGGACGACCCGGGGACCTATCACCTGTTCTATGCCGACGCGGAAGGGCATCCGGGCAGCGATCTCACGTTCTTCCCGTGGGCGCACATGGCGCCTCCGCGGCCGGCCACGGCCTCGCGACCGAAGTGAGCCTCGAGATTCCGCCCGGTTCGCTCGACTTCTGGGGCACACGCCTGCAGCGCTACGCCGCGCGCATCGAGGAACCGGGACGCGGTTCGGCGCGCGCACGATACGCTGAGCGATCCCCACGGCATGCGGGTCGCGCTCGTGGAGGCGCCGCCGGATCGACGCGCACGTTCGCGCCGTGGAGCGGCAGTCCGGTGCCCGCCGATCGGCAGATCCGCGGACTGTATGGTGCACAGGTCCTGGAGCGGGATGCCGCCGCCACGGCGCGGTTTTGACCGACGTGCTCGGTTTCGAGCGGCTGGGGGAAGAGGACGGCTGGACGCGATTCGGGTTCGCCCACGCCGCCGGGGTCATCGACGTGCGCGAGTCGCCCGACCCGCGCCGCGGAGCGTGGGGCATCGGCGCGATTCACCATGTCGCCTGGCGTGTGGACGACGGCGCGCATCAGCTCGCGATGCGGCAGCAGATCGAATCGGCGGGAGCACGGCCGACGCCAGTCATCGACGTTTCTGGTTTCAGTCGGTGTATTTCAAGGAGCCCGGCGGCGTGCTCTTCGAACTGGCCACCGACGGACCGGGCTTCGCCGTGGACGAAGACCCGGCCCACCTCGGCGAGTCGCTGGTCCTGCCGCCCTGGCTCGAACCCGCGCGCCCCGAGATCGAAGCGCTGCTCCCGACGCTGAGGCCCGCCCTCAGTCCTTCCTCGTAAACTGCCGTCAGGCCGGGAAGATCGACATCGCGGAGCGTGACCGCTGGCGACCAGCCATCGGCGACTGATACCATCAGCGAACATGCATGCAGTCTCCTATCGATATCTTCCTCCACCTCGACAAACATCTCGCCGAGTTCGTCGTCACCTATGGCGCCTGGGTCTACGGCCTGCTGTTCGCGATAGTCTTCGCGGAGACCGGACTCGTGGTCACGCCGTTTCTTCCCGGGGACTCGCTCCTGTTCGCCGCCGGGGCGCTCTCGGCGACCGGTGCGCTCGACATCGGGGTCGTCGTAGCGCTGCTGATCGTCGCCGCGGTCGGCGGGGACGCGGTGAACTACAGCGTCGGGCGCTTCATCGGCCCCCGCGTGTTCCGGGCCGAGGACACAACCGGCACGCTGCACCGGCTGCTCAACCGCGAACACCTGGATCGGGCGCACGCCTTCTTCGAGCGGCACGGCGGCATGGCGATCGTGCTCGCGCGGTTCGTGCCGATCGTGCGCACCTTCGTGCCGTTCGTCGCCGGCGCCGGCGCGATGCGCTATTCGGCGTTCGTCCTCTACAACGTGACCGGCGGCGTTGCGTGGGTAGCGCTGTGCGTCGGGGCGGGGTACACCTTCGGGAACGTGCAGATCGTGAAGGAGAAGTTCTCGCTGGTGGCGCTCGGCATCATCGCGGTGTCGCTGATCCCGATGGCGGTCGAATTCCTCCGCCATCGCCGGCAGGCGCCGGGAGCGCCGTAGCGGGCGGGCCCTCGCGGCGGCCGACCCGCAGGCAAAAAAAAGAGCAGCGCCGGGCGCTGCTCTTCCTGTATTCCGAGCCGGACCGCTTACGCGAGCCGGACGTTCTCGGCGCGCGGACCCTTCGGGCCCTGCCCCTTGTCAAACGTCACCGCCTGGCCTTCGCGCAGGCTGTCGAACTGGACGCCGTTGCACGCCGACTGGTGGAAGAATTTAATCGTTGCCGTCGCTCGCCGCAACGAAGCCGAAGCCCTTGTCGCTGACCAGCCGCTTGATCGTGCCGTTCGTGGAAGCCATCTGAATCTCCTCTGTTGCGAATATGACGGTTCGCTGCCGCGCGCGGAACGTTTTCCACGCGGTCGTTCTGGCGGCCGCCGCATCTACGGCGCGTGCCCAACCGTTTTCCCTGGGTAACAGCTTTGTGAGGTCTGGAGCAGATACCCGGGACGTCGGGTCGAGCGACAGGCTCATGAAAGCGTAGGACGGTGATTATAGCACGGCCGGTCCCCGGGACATAATGGCCGGATGCAATCCCCAGCCGGCCAGCTCCGGACCATGGTCACCGGGAGCTGGCTGCACGTCCGGCTGCTGGCGGGCCGGGTCAGCTTGTGGCTCGACTCGCGGTTCGGGGCTCGATGGGTCTTCGTCACCGCCGGCCTCTCGCTGGGCCGGCCGCGGGCCTCATCGGCACCGCCACGGAGCGCCTCGCCCGGCGAGCCGGTCCGACGCTCGGCGGATTTCTCAACGCCTCGTTCGGCAACGCCGCCGAGCTCATCATCGCCATCGCCGCCTTGCGGGCGCACCACCCGGAAATCGTCAAGGCCTCGATCACCGGCAGCATCATCGGGAACCTGCTGCTCGTCTTCGGCCTGTCCTGTTTCGCGGGGGGCTTGAAACACGGGCCGCAGAAGTTCAACAAGACAGCGGCGAGTTCGGCGGCCGTCATGCTATTTCTCGCGACCGTGGCGCTCGTCATGCCGGCGGTCGTCGATCTGGTCAGCTACGGGTCGCTCGAGGCGCATCCGGAGGCCATCGACCGGCTCAGTTTCTGGACGTCCATCGTGCTGCTGGTGGTGTATGCCGCCGGTCTGGTCTTCTCGTTCCGCGCGCACCGCGACCCCCTCCGCGCCAGCCCCGAGCACGATCGCGGTCCGGAGGTCGGCCTGGGACCGGCGCTGACGCTGCTCGCCCTGGCAACCGTCTTCACGGCAGTCGGGGCGGAACTGCTCGTCTCGGCGCTCCAGCCCGCGCTCGACGGCCTGGGCATGACGGAGCTCTTCGCCGGCGTCATCATCGTGGCGTCGTCGGGAACGCCGCCGAGCACTACAGCGCGGTCCGCGCCGCCAGGCAGGAGAGATGACACTGGCGCTGGAGATCAGGCGGCAGCAGCGCGCAGATCGCCCTGATGGTCGGCCCGGTGCTCGTGCTGCTCTCCCCGTTGTTCGGCGCCCCGATGTCGTCGGGTTCGATGCCTTTGGAATCACGGCCATCGGGCTCTCGGTGCTGGCCGTCGCGCTGGCCGCGCTCGACGGCGAAAGCAGCCGGCTCGAAGGCCTCCAGCTGCTCGGCATCTACGTGGTGCTGGGCCTCGCCTTCTACATCATCCCGGGCTGACCCCCGTCCGCGCGTGCGCGGCGCGGGCGGCGTCCGCACACTCCCCCGCCCGCGCACACGCGCATGCACCCGAAAACGTCCGGTGGACGCGGGTCGCCCGCTGGCAGGATAGTTGCGCCCTTCGGTCCCGGAGCGCAGAAGTCGCACACATATCTGGTTTCTCAGCGCGATTCAGCCCTGCTGATTTGCGAATCCGCCGCTCGGCGGATGGACGGCTCTACGAATTCGAAACGGCGCCGGGCGACCGGCCTCCCGAGACGCACCGGTGCGAGTCCGCGTCGGACCTCATCGAGGGGTACCTCCACGAACAGTCCGTCCTCCGCGCCCAGGGATGGCGTCCGCGCAACGACCTGTCAGCCAGCGACTAGACGCCCGGCCGTTCGTGCCCGCTGTGCCCGCCCTGAGCCTTGAGCCCTGAGCCCTGCCTGGGCCCCGAACGCGCCCTGAGCCCTGAGCCCTGCCTGGGCCCCGAAGGCCGTGTTATGCTCCGCGCATTCCCCGAGGAAAGACTCATGACCAGAGCCATGGCTGTTGCGGCCGCGATCGTTGCGGCCTTGTGGATGACGACGCCCGGGCGCGCGGCCAGCACGCCGCTCCAGGCGGCAGCGCTCGCGTGGGATCGCGGCGACTACGTCGCGGCGCTCACGACGTATCTGCAGGTACTCGATTCCCCGCAGGCCGACGCCTCGCTCGAGACGATCGCGCTGCAGACCGGCGAACTCTTCCATACGACCGAGCTGACCGCCGACGGCTCGGCTCCTCAGTTCTCGCCCGACGGACAGCAACTCCTGTACGAGACGGGCCCGGTGCAGGCGCGAACGATCCGCATACTGCCCGACACCGGCACGACGCGCCCGACGGCTGAATTTCCAGGGCGCGACGCCGTGTTCTCCCCCGACGGGTCGAAAATCGCCTATCTGAAACTGCCGTCGAGCCCGGAACTCTCGATGGCGCAGAAAGCCCTGGAGGATGCGCCGCCCACCGAGCGCGCGCAGCGCCAGGCGGCGCTGAATCAGCTCGTGGCGTCCTCGTCGCAGATCGTCGTCCGCGACCTCGCCACAAGCCGCGACACGATGTTCGAGACGGAAGGCCTGCGGAAGACCGCGCTCGAGATGGCGGTCGATGGCTCCGTGCTGTTCGCCGGCACGCCAGCCGCTGGCGGCACCCAGATCTACAGCATTGCCGAAGGACGCCCCGCCGCGGCGGTGACGACGGGCGCCGGCGACAAGAGCCCGATCGCGATCAACACCACCGGCACCGCGCTGCTGTACCCGATTCGCGCGGCCGGCGCGGGGCGCGGGGGTCGTGGCGGCGGCCGGGGGGGACCCGGCGGCGCCCCGGCGAGCTTCGGTCTGCTCTCGCTCGCCGACGGCACGTCCACTGCGATCGAGGGCAGCGCGCCGGTGTTCTCAGGCGACGGCCGCAGCGTCGCCTACATTGCGCGCGAGGGCGAGGAGTACCGCCTGATGGTGGCAGCGGTGGCCGAGCCCGCGAAGGCGGCCATCGCCCGCAAGGGACCAGAGCGGATCGACGCCCCGGCGCTGTCGCGCGACGGCAGCCGTCTCGCGTTCCAGATGATGCCCCAGACCGACTGGGAGATCTACATCGTCAACCGCGACGGCAGCGGCGAGGCGCGCGTGACCCGCGACATCGAGCACGACGTTGCGCCGCGTTTCGTCACGGACGATCGCCTCGTCGGCGCAATCGGCGAACCGCGCCACAGGCGGTCGTTCCTGTACGACCTGCCGGCGATGACAGAGACGCGCCTCTTCCACAACAACACCGTACGGACGATCGCGCCGGAGTACGAGTGGCTCGCCAGCGCGGACGGCACGCGGCTGCTGATCGTCTCGGAGCGTGACGGCGATACGGTCTCGCCTGAGCGCGGCGTGTACCTCGTCGATCTGTCGAAGAAGGTCACCCGCGCCGAGGTTCGCGCCCGCGTGGCGGCCCAGCTCGACGCCGAACAGGCGCTGCGCGCGAAGGGACAGAAGATGTATGCGCCGATCGCCGCGGCCGTGAAGCAGGTCGTGGCCGACGCCTCGGTCGAACGTGTCTACGGGTACGAGAAAACCCTGTACGACTTCGATTCGAAATACGTGTCGCAGCCGGGGAACAAGAAGGCGGCGGCCTATCTGTTCGACATGTACACGTCGTTCGGCTACGCGCCGGAGTATCAGCCGTTCGAATATCGGGCAAGGAATGGCGAAACCGGCCCGACCGCCAACGTCGTCGCCGTGCTGAAGGGCACGGTCAACCCGGAGCTGGTGTACGTCATCAGCAGCCACTACGACTCGGTCGTCATCGGTCCGGGGGCGGATGACGATTCGTCGGGCACGGCAGCGCTGCTCGAAACGGCGCGCATCCTGGCGGGACATCCGCAGCCGGCCACGATCATGTTCGCGTCGTTCACGGGCGAAGAAGCCGGCCTGCTCGGCAGCCGCGAATTCGTGCGGCGCGCGGTGGCCGACAAGCTGAAGCTCGTCGGCGCGCTGAACAACGACATGATCGGCTGGGCGAACGACTACCGGCTGGACAATACGATTCGCTACTCGAACCCCGGGATCCGTGACGTGCAGCACGCGGCCGCGATGCAGTTCACGAACATGATCACGTATGACGCGCTCTACTACAAAAGTACGGACGCGGCGGCCTACTACGAGGCCTACGGCGATATCGTCGGCGGGATCGGGTCGTACCCGGTGCTCAGCAATCCGCACTACCACCAGTCGCACGACTTCCTCGATACGATCAATCACCAACTCGTGACGGAAGTCGCCAAGACCACGGCTGCGAGCCTGATGCTGCTGGCATCGAGTCCGTCGCGGCTGAAGGATCTGAAGGTCACGAGCTTCACCGGCGGCGCCGCCACCCTGACGTGGACGCCCAGCCCGGAGACCGGTGTCACCGGCTACATCGTTGCGTATGGACCGGCGTCGAAGCCGGAGGCGCAGCAGGTTCGCGTCACGAAGCCGACGGCAACGCTGACGGGCATCGCGCCCGGGACCATGGTGTCGGTGAAGGCGGTGAATGCGAAGGGGCTCGAAGGCTGGGACTGGGCGCGGGTGAAGGTCGAGGGCTGAACCGCCGGCGGCCGACGGGAACCGCCGGCTGCAAAGCGATGTCAGGTGGCCTGCGGGAGGCCGAGGACGGCCTTCGCCAGCGGCCCTATGCGCTGCAGGGTCTCGGGACGGATGCGCGCCGCCTGATCGATCGCCGCGGTGGCGTCTCGGGGAATGAAGGCGCCCTGGATCGACCGTCGGGGCCGCGCAGACCTGTTCGCCCCGTGACCGTGCCACGTCGAGCCGTTGAAGAGCACGATCGATAGAGGATCAACCGGATCGGCCGCGGCGACCGCGCGATCGTAGGCATTCGCCAGGCGCAACGCTCCGCCCGGGACGGCCGGGCCCGCGATGACGACGAAGCCGGCATCCCGAAGCTCGGTGGCGGCAGCCTTCGGCAATCCTGGCGAAGCGGCGAGGGTGCGGTACCAGTCTTTCATATGACGCGTTCGGATGTTGGCGCCTGGATGCTCAAAACTGGAAGTATATGAAGTCCAGCGACGTCCGGCTCCTGAAGACGAGGATCGCCGCGAAGGCCAGGCCGCAGGCCGCGCCCTGCCAGGCGATCCGGGGCCAGCTGACGGCCGGGCGCTCGTCCCGCCCCATCACCTCGACCCACACGCTCTGCACCCACAGCGGGATCGAATACACGAACGCCAGCAGGAACAGGTAGAGCGCCGCCCAGCGATCGAGCGACGAGGCCACCCACGGCGACAGCGTCAGGTCGCGTGCGATCGCCTCCAGGCTCGTTTCGCGAAACAGCAGCCAGCCGATGTTCGTCAGCACGAACATGCCGGCCACCTGCGCCACGACAACGACGGCCCGCAGCGACGGCGACGGCAGCCATCTCGGCGACGACGCCGCACGAAGGATCGAATGGGCGCGCGTGAGAATCAGGAGCACCCCGTGGTACAGCCCCCACACCACGTAGTTCCAGCTCGCGCCATGCCAGAGACCCGACAGCAGGAACGTCACCAGGACGTTGCGCGCCCAGGCGACCTCGCCAGCGCGCGACCCGCCGAGCGGCACGTACACGTAGTCGCGGAACCAGGTGGACAGCGAGATGTTCCAGCGGCGCCAGAAATCGGACGGCGTGCGCGCCATGTACGGATGGTCGAAGTTCTCCGTCAGCTCGAAGCCGAGCCACCGCGACGTGCCGCGCGCGATGTCGGTGTAGGCCGAGAAGTCGGCGTAGATCTGGATCGCAAACGCGAAGACACCGGCCCACAGGATCGGGAAGGACGGATCCGCCAGCGCGAACACCTTGTTCGCCAGGACGCCGACATTGTCGGCAATGACGAGTTTCTTGAAGAAGCCCCAGCAGATCAGCAGGAACCCGGACCGCGCCTTGTCGATCGCAAATCGGCGCGCCGCCTCGACCTGCGGCAGCAGGAACGACGCGCGCTGGATCGGTCCGGCGACCAGGTGCGGGAAGAACGAGATGAAGACCGCGACATCGAGCAGGTTGCGCCGCGCCCGGAGCTCCCCGCGATACACGTCGATCGTGTAGCTCATCGCCTGGAAGGTGTAGAACGAGATCCCGACCGGCAGCAGGATACGCAGCATCGGCGGGGACACGGCGAGGCCCACCGCGGCGAGCACGTCCGCCACGTTTTCCGCGAAGAAGTTGAAGTACTTGAAGAAGCCGAGCATCCCGAAATTCGAGATGATGCTCAGCCACATGAATCGCAGCCGATGCGCCGGCCAGGCCTCCATTCCGCGCGCCGCGCAGTAGTCGATGACCGTCGAGGTCCCGATCAGGATCAGGAACCACGGGTGCACGTAGCCATAGAAGACGTAGCTGGAGACCAGGAGCAGCGCGTTCTGGCCGCGCTGCGGCAGCCGCCAGTACAGCGTCGTGACGACGAGAAAGAAGACAACGAAGTCGAGGGAGTGGAAGATCACTGAAGGAGCGGACGCAGCCGTTCGAAGAGGATTCCGGTGTACATCCGGCGGAAGTCGCGGCCGATGTGATCGCCGTCCTCGTACATGTCCAGGGTGACGGCCGTATCGCCCGTCTCGTCGTGGAACCTGCCGCCGTGCGACTCGATGTAGTCCTGCAGGTTGCGCACGTATCGCCGCAGCGCCGGACTCTGGTACGGCGGTTTCCCGCCGACTGGCCGGCGCTGCACGCGCACGAAGAGCAGCGTCAGGCCGGCCGCGCGCGCGTCGCGCAGCATCAGCGGGAGCAGCGACCGGTCCACGTACCGGCCGAAGTCCGCTTCGCGATCGCCGGCCACCTGCAGGTCCGCGGCATCCATCGGCCGGAGGTGGTCGAGGCCGAAGCGGGCGTTCATGTTCGTCATGAACTCGGTGCGCTTGCGGTGGCTGGGAATGAGGGCCCGGCCGATCGTGTCCGACAGCCCCGGTTCCATCCAGCGGCGCGCATCGCCGGCCCCGTACGCCGTGTCAACGGCCATCGGCACGCGATACCACGGCCCCTGCGTGGCAGAGGCAATACGCCGTTCAGCTCGTCCTCGCGATCGTGCGCGACGAAGTCCACCATCCAGCGGAACTGCTCGTCGAGGCGGTACATCACGTTCGTGAGGTTCGTGTCGCGGAAGAAGATGAGCACGTAGCGCGGATGGATGCCGCTCGCGATGACCCAGTTCTTCAGCACGAGGTACCACCAGGCCGACCCGGAACCGGCGTTGAGGAGCGGGGCGATCCGCATCCCGGTCAACTCGGTCAGCCGCTTCGGATCGACCCGGGTGCCCGCCATCGAGTCGCCGATGACGACGAGCCCCGGCTGCATGCCGGCGAGTTCGTCGATCGGCGTGGGATCGAAGCGATCGCGCACGCGCGGACCTTCGAGCGCGGGCAGGTAGGACGACGTGACCGCCGGCACGCCGTGCGCCGCGTTGGCGAGGCGGATGGCGAAGGGAACGGTCAGCGTGACGAGCGCGAGCACCGCCAGGACAGTGGGCCGTCTAGAATCCACCGCAACTCCCGGCGGCATAGTCCGCCTCGAACTCGACGCGCTTCGGCGTGGGGCGCGCGACCGCATAGCGCTCGATTTCGTAGCCGGAGACCTGGAAGATCCAGTAGGTGCGGTCCCGCAGGTGCATGAGACCCAGCGGGAGGAAGTAAGCGACTCCGCGACGATCGCAGTACGTCACCCGCGCTGTCAGTTCGAACGTGGCCTTCCCGTCCGGGCCCTTTCCCATCCAGCCGGATGCCGACGTGACGAGCCCGCACCCGTCGTCGTCCTTGCCGGGTGCGTAGCGCTTGATCGCTTCGAAGTGAAACGCCGTCCATCCATCGGCGTCCATCGGGGCCCGGTAGAGCGCCTCCAGTTCGACCGGGATCTTCGCGCGTTCCTTGCGGCTGAGCGGATGATCCCAGCTGCTGAACTGGTCGATGGCTGCCTGCTCGGCCTTCCCCACGGGATCGATCACGGCGAGCGCGACGTCGGTGAATTCGCGCGTGCCCGGCGGCACCCGCTCGATGGCGGTGATCGGTTGGGCGCCCGATGTCACGAGACCGTCCTTGGGATACGGCCGCACGGTCGGAGGCGGCGGCATCTCCGGCGGGTGGTAGTCGGTCGTCAGTCCGATGCGGCGTTCGCACGCCGGCGTCACCATCACCGGCTTGTCCAGGTGTACCGTGCCCCGGGCCATCCCGTCACTCCAGAGCGTCAGCGCGGTCTGCGCGCCTGCATCGCCCCACCATCCGGACGGGACATCGCTCAACAGCAGCGGCAGCTCGCGCCATCGCAGCGTGTCGGGCCAGGTCACTTTCCAGTCTTTCCCCGTGAACGAGGCAAATGGCAGGACAACCCCGTCGCGACGCAGGATGCCAAGGACGAACGGCGGTTCCTCCGCGGTGGATGCGACCGGCGCCGGCCCGGCCGGCGCCAGCATGAACAGCACGAGGGCCATCAGAGCGGTCTTCATCCGATTCGCTGGGCGAAGAAGATGACGTACCCGTCGGGGTCCTCAATCCCGAATTCGCGCATCCCGTAGAACTGGTCCTTGAGCGGCATGACGACCGTGGCGGCTGACTGGATGCGTGCGAACAACGCGTCGATGCCGTCGGTGGCCGTGGGCGCCTCGATGGTCATGAACAGCGTGGCCGTCCCGCCGATGGGGCGGTCCGCCAGCGACGCCATGTCGGCCTCGACCGTTTCGCGCGCGTTGAGGAACACGTTCACGCCGCCGCGCTGCACCCAGACGAACACGAACGGCGCCGCGTCGGGTACCGTCGTGACCACCGAGAAGCCGAGCACGTCGCGGTAGAACGCGGTACTGCGGTCGATGTCGGTGACGAGGAGGTTCGGGGTAACGTCTGTGAACTGCATCCGCATGCTCCTTCTGCCGGCCCTGGTCTGCAGCCGCTCGGAGCTCCCGGTCTACATGGTTGTCGGGAGGAGCCGAGCACACGCCGAGCGGTGCTCGCACGCTCCTCCATCCACCATCCCTGCGAGTGAAAAGGTAGGTAGGGTCCCTGGTTCAGTACGGGCGGGACCCGCGAGGTACAGCCGCGAGAATATCACAAGCCGGCGCAAACGGGCCTCGGCGAGGCCTAGCGCCGGTCCAGGACTTCGCGCACCTTGATCAGGAGATCGTCGCGCGAGAACGGCTTGGCGAGAAAGTCTGAGACGAGGTCCGTTTCGAGCGTGCCGGGATAGCCCGAGATACAGATCAACTTCAGCGTGAGCCGGCGCGAACGCAGTTGCTGCGCCAGTTCGGCACCGCCCATGTACGGCATCCGCATGTCGGTCAGCAGCAGGTCGATGGCCTCGCCGTGCTGATCGAAGACCTTGATGGCCTCCTGTCCGTTGCGCGCCTCGAGGATCCGGTAGCCGGCCCGGGACAGTGCCTGGGCGAACAATCGGCGCACCGCGGGCTCGTCTTCGACGAGCAGAATGGTCTCGCGCGCCTCTGCGGCGCGCCCGCTGTCGCTGAGCCAAGCCGTGCGAAACTTGTGCTGGATGGGTTCCGAACATATCCTCTTTGCCCTGTAAGTCTTCTCGCCTCGGCTGACCTTCAATATTGATTCCACCTTCGCCCATCAATAATCTCCCGAGATCTCACGAGTTTCGCTGGCAGTGTGCTCTCTCCGCACACGCTCGCGAGCGGAAACGTCACAACATGTGACCGACCCGCACACACGGCGCACCGAAGCGTCAGTCCGCCAGTGCCCGCTCACGCTTCAACCCCGCTCGGCGCTCCAGTGCCCGTTCCGCGATCCAGCATAACAAAGCCCATGATAGCCCGACGAGCCAGCCCGCCAGTACATCTGTTGGATAGTGTACGCCCAGATACACCCGGCTGGCACCTACCAGGCACGTCGCGAGCGTCGCCAGCCCCATGCAATACCACTTGACAATCGGCCGTCTGGCCACGCGCATCAGCAACGCGCCGAGCGTCAGGTACACGACGGCGGAGGTCAACGCGTGCCCGCTCGGAAAACTCATCGTCATCACTTCGCGCAGGTGCGGAACCACATCGGGGCGCGGCCGCTGAAAGAACTGCTTCAGCAGTTCCGTGAGCAGCCAGGCGCCCGAGCAGGCAACGAGTACGAATGTACCCATCCGCCACATGCCCTGCAGCACGAGGAAACCGCTGACCGCCAGGACGACGAGGGTCAGCACGGTCGCGCTGCCGAGGGCCGTGATGTCGAGCGCTCCGCTCACCAGCCATGCCGGGCCAATCGGCCGCGAGAGGTCCGAGGGATCGCGCAGCGCCAGGAGCAGCTGCCGGTCGTACGTGAGCGTTTCGCCCTCCAGCACCTCGCTGGCCAGCCGGCTGAAGAGCACGAGGAGGAGGAGGACCGCGACGCCGAGCAGGAGGAGCCGGAGCTCCTCCCGGTCGTGCGGCGCCACTCGAGCGAGACGCGTTCGCCAGCCCGCCCGCGTGGTGCCGCTCATGGTGTAATCGGTCCCCCCGTTACTTCTTCCGGGCCACCGGGTCGGCCGGCTTCGGCACGAGCCTGATGAGCCCTGCGGTCTCGCGCGCCCGAAGCACCGCCATGACGTCGGCCAGCGGCACCGGCTCGAACTCGCCGGTCAGGAAGTCGCGAATCTCGAGCGCCGTTTTCTTCTTGCCGAGCAGAATCGTGAATTCGGCGTTCATGTGCTGCGGCAGCGCCGGACCCGCCGCGCCCCCGCGGCCGCGCCCGCCGCCCGCGCCGCGTCCGCCCCCGGCCCCACGCCCGCCTCCGCCGGCGCTCGCGCAGCCGGAAAACGTCGCGCCATTGACACACTCGACCAGGAGCGCGGCCGCCTCCTTCTCGTCGGCGGTCATCGGCGGGTCGAACACCGGCTGGACGTTCAGCCGCTGGGCCTGGAGCGCGTAGGCGGCCCGGGCTTCGTCGAGGAGCGCCGCGCCCTTCTTGTCCACGGCGGCCTGCAGCGCCGCCAGGCGCTTGGCCGCGCCGGCCGGATCAGGGTACAGCACCGCCCCCGATCCGATCACGTCCTTCTCGACCGCCGCCTGGTGCTGGATCGACACGCGTGCGTCCTTCCACGCCTGGTGAAGCGCCTCGGGACTTGCCGCGTCGGCCAGGTAGTTCACGCCCTTCCGCTCGGAATCTCCCATGCGCTCGGTACCGCGCCCGAGATTTTCGGTCGTGACCCGCCCGGCGAGCTCCTCCCCGCCCGTAGCAATGACGGCGAGCGCGCCGGTGCCGACGATCGCCGCGCGTTTGTACTGCGTCGGGTCCTGCTTGTCCGGGGTGTCCTGGGAGGAGTGGTACCACATGTCGGGCCAGGTGATGAACATCACGGCCGGGATGCCGTGCTGCATGTAGGTCACATGGTCGCTCGATCCGTAGTGCTTGTCGATCTTGATGTAGAACGCATCCTGACTGCCGTTGGGCGCGGTGAGGTCGAGGCTCGGCGCATAGCCGTTCCCGCGGTAGCGCACACGCTCGCGCGTCAGTTCCGACACGTACTCCATCATGCTCTGCCCGATGTCGTTGATGAACGACGGGAACGTGTCGGGCGTGCGCTGCATGATCCAGTAGCTGCGGCTGAGCGTCAGCCGGATACCTTCCATGTCGAAGTTCAGGTCGGCGATGATCGTCTTCGCCTTCTCAGGATGCGCGTTGAACCACGCGTTGGTGCCGCTGATCTCCTGCACCCAGTTGAAGTTGATCGTGCGCGTCGGCTTCGGGAGCTTGCCCTCGCCGACGAGCTTCAGGTACGTGCGGCCGATCTCGAGCGTGAGCGCGCAGCCGGAGTTGTCGTCGTTGGCGCCCTGCTTGATGTAGCCCTCGAACAGGTGGCCGCCAATGGCGACTTCCTGCGTCGTGCTGCCGTCGCCGGGAATCTCCGCGTGGACGATCTCCTGCTTGTTGGGCACCTGCTCGGTCTTCGTGATCGACCTGATGGTGACCGTCTGACCGCGGTTGAGCGCCGTTTCGAGTTGGCGCGCGGTGCGCGGGGAAAGCGCCCAGGCGACCGTGCCGGGCTGCGCGTTCACGGTGGTCGAGACGATCTCCGTCGGGTAGTCCACGGCGCGCGCGCCCGGGCCGATCGCGCTGATGCCCAGTGCGCCAATGGCACCGGCCGCCACGGCGCGGCCGTAGATGCCGCTCAGCCCGCTCGGCGCGGTGGAGAGCACGAACTTGCCCTTGACGTCCTTGCCTTCGAAATCCTGCGCGGTCCCCTGTCCGACGTTCACCAGCTCGCCGCTGATGTCGCCCGACGCGTTGGTGGACGCCAGCGACTCGGGGATGTCGTGGATGTCATAGAGCTTCAGCGCCTCGGGCGTCGTCATCCACAGCTCGCCCACCGTCGGCTGCCAGGTCTGGCCGGTCGGGTAGTCCTCGATCCGGACGTTGCTGAAGCCGTATTCCCGCGCCAGCTTCGCAACCGCCTCGCTTTCACGGAAATGTCCCTGATATTCCGCGGGCGGGCGGACGAACTGGTACGGAACCAGGTCGAGCACGTGGTGATATGCGCGCTCGCCGGAGGCCTCGTTGATGATCGAGCGCATCTGCTCGGTCGTCAGCAGGGTGCGGTCTTCCCGCTCCTGCGCGGGAAGCGCGGCGACGGCGAGCAGGCAGGCGCCAGCGGCCGCCACCAATGGTCGGAATCTCATCGCATCTCCTCGGGGTTGCAGACAGACGGCTTGCAAAGCGCTGATGTTATCGATGCCGGATGTGATACACAAGTCCGTCATGCGGTCCATCTACGCACGCCTGCACCAGCGTTTCGGCTCGAAATCGGACGGCGGGCTGACACGCCGCGAGATGATCCAGCGCTCGCTGGCCGCGGCCGCCGGGGTGCTCCTGAGCGACCGGCTCGCCGCGTTCCCCCAGCGCTCCGGTCCACGCGTGGTCGTCATCGGGGCCGGATTTTCGGGCCTGGCCGCGGCCTACGAGCTCTCGCATGCCGGTGCAGACGTGGTCGTGCTGGAGGCCCGGAACCGGGTCGGCGGGCGTGTCCTGTCGTTCAAGGACCTGGTTCCCGGCGGCAACGTCGAGGGAGGCGGCGAACTGATCGGGTCCAACCACCCGGTCTGGCTGCGTTACAAGGATCGCTTCCGGCTGGGCTTTCTCGACGTCACCGACAGCGACCAGGAAGCCCCCATCGTGCTCGACGGCCGCAGACTCACCGCCCCGCAATCCGAGCAGCTCTGGGAGGAGATGAGCACGACGCTCTCGCGGCTCGACGTGGAGGCGGCTCGAGTGACCGATCCGTTCTCCGCCTGGGAGACGCCCGGCGCCGGGGAACTCGATCGGCGGACGCTGCGCGCCTGGATCGACGCGGTCGACGCCTCGCCGATGTGCCGCGCCGGCATCGAGACCCAGATGGCGTCCGACAACGGCGTCAGGACCGCGTGGCAGAGCTATCTCGGCAACCTCGCAATGATCAAGGGCCACGGACTCGAAAAATTCTGGACCGAGACCGAGGTGTTCCGCTGCGGGGGCGGGAACCAGCAGCTCGCCACGGCGCTGGCCGTCGCGGTGGGCACGGACCGGGTCAGGACACGAACGACGGTGACGGCCATCGACGTCCAGGACACGGGCGCGCGGGTCACGACCGCCGGTGGCCGGACGTTCGACGCGGACCACGTGGTCCTCGCCGTGCCGCCGCCGGTCTGGAACCGTATCGGCATGTCCCCCACGTTGCCGGCCGCGCTCGTGCCGCAAATGGGCACGAACGTCAAGTTCCTGATGGCGCTGAAAGACCGTCACGCGTGGGATCGCACCGGCGACGCCATGACCGACGGTCCGGTGAACATGACGTGGGAAGCCACCCAGGGACAGAAGGTCGCGGGAGCTGCGATGGTCGCCTTTTCCGGCGGGGCCTCGGCCGACGAGTGCCGCGGCTGGAGCGCGGCCGAGCGGAACGACCGCTACCTCGCGGCCCTCCAGCAGACGTATCCCGGCATCCGCGCGTCGTTCGTCAAGGCGCGGTTCATGGACTGGCCGTCGGACCCGTGGGTCAAGGCGTCCTACTCGTTCCCCGCGCCTGGACAGGTCACCACGATGGGGCCCCTCATGCAGCAGCCGATCGGCGGCCGCCTCCACCTGGCCGGCGAGCACACGTGCTACGCGTTCGTCGGATACATGGAGGGCGCACTCCAGGCGGGTGTCCGGGTGGCGGCGCGGATCGTCGCGAACGCCTAGGCTAGCAGGCCGCTGAACCATGCCGGCCTTAGTTCAGCATCCTGCGTCGCGGCAGGTCGAAGAAATCCACCTCGCCGGTCGCCAGCGAATACTCGGCGCCGACGACGAGGAGGCCGTCGGTCTGGATCAGCTGCTCGAGCATGGCCGAGCCGTGCCGCAGGTGATCAACCGAGGCCCGGATATTCGCCCGCACCGCCTGCCTGACCAGCTCGGCCTCATCGGTTCCGAGGCCGGCCGCCAGCAGTCCTTCGACCGAAGGCCGCACGCGATCGACGATCGCCCGCAGGTTGTGCGACTGGTTCTCCGTCGGCCGCCGCAGCTCTTCGAGCGTCGCGAGAATCGCGCCGCATTCCGAGTGCCCGAGCACGACGACCAGGCGCGTGCCGAACCGCGCGGCGGCGAACTCGACGCTGCCGACGAGGGACGGCGCAACGATGTTGCCGGCCACCCGGATGACGAACAAATCGCCGAGGCCCTGGTCGAAGACGATTTCGGCCGGCACGCGCGCATCCGAGCAGCCCAACACGATGGCGTGCGGCGCCTGGACCTTCACCAGCTCCGCGCGGCGATTCAGCGGCACGCGCGCGTCAGGTTCCGTGACGTGCGCGACGAACCGCCGATTACCCTCACGCAGGCGCTCGAGCGCCTCGGGTCCCGGGATCATCTGTCCTGACACGCGGGGTGGCCGCTCATTTGTGTCCGCTCAGCTCGGTGGCCCGCACCATCAGTACGGGAATCGTCACGTTGTGCCGCACCCGATCGGCGGTCGACCCGCGAACCAGGTCGTTGAAGAACCTGTGCCCATGGGTGGCCATCGCGATCAAATCCACGTCCTCCGCGGCCGCGGCCTTCACCAGTTCGGAGGCCGGATCGCCCATGGCGAGTCGCGCACGGCAGGGTACGCCCCGTCCCTCGAAGTCGCGGCACAATTGTTCCAAGTAGGCGCGGTCGGTCTGAATCTCCTCCGATTCCCGCAGCTGCAGGTCCTCGAAATGGCGCGCCGCCCACCCGTCGGCAACGTGCACCAGCAGCACGCGTGCCTGTGTGAGCTTCGCGAGCGCTTCGACCTGCGCAAGCACCGCGCGATCGGCGGCCGAGTTCTCGATGGCGACGAGGATATGGCTGTACATGGCGTTATCCAGGCAGCATCTGCCACAGGAGCCAGGCGTTGAGGCCGACAATCAGGGCCACCGTCGGCCAGGCGAGCGCCCGGACCCACACCGGCGCGACGTGCGGTCCCATTTTGCGCTTGTCGCCGGTGAAGAGCACCAGCGGAATGACAGCAAACGGGAGTTGCAGGCTGAGGACGACCTGGCTCAATATGAGCAGCGAGCCCGCGCCTCGTTCACCGAAGATGTAGACGGTGATGAGCGCCGGCACGATCGCGATGAGCCGCGTGATCAGGCGGCGCAGCCATGGACGCAGCCGGATGTTGAGGAAGCCCTCCATGACGATCTGCCCGGCCAGCGTGCCGGTGAGCGTGGCGTTCTGCCCGGCGAAGAGCAGCGCCAGGGCGAACAGCGTGCTTGCCATCGGCGCGCCGAGCAGCGGCGACAGGAGCTGATAGGCGTCCGAGATGTCGGCCACGTCCTCGTGCCCGGTGCCGTGGAAGGTCGCGGCGGCCATGACGAGGATCGCCCCGTTCAGGAACAGCGCGAACATCAGCGCGACCGTCGAGTCGATCGTCGCAAACCGCACCGCCTCGTTCCGGCTCTCGGTCGTGTCCTGGTACTTGCGCGTCTGGATGATGGACGAGTGCAGGTACAGGTTGTGCGGCATGACCGTGGCGCCCAGGATGCCCACCGCGATGTAGAGCATGTCGGGATTGCGCACGATCTCGGTGCTCGGGACGAACCCGGCCAGCACGGCCACGAAGTCCGGCCTGGCCATCCACAATTGGATGCCGAACGATCCCGCGATCCCCAGTATCAGCAGGACCACGAACGCCTCGACGTAGCGGAAGCGGAACTGCTGCATGTAGAGCACGAGCAGCACGTCGAACGACGTCAGGCAGACACCCCACATCATCGGCAGGCCGAACAGCAGGTTCAGCGCGATGGCCGACCCGATGACTTCCGCCAGGTCGCACGCCGCGATGGCGATTTCGCAGAGGAACCACAGGACGAGCGTCGTCGGACGGGAATAGTGATCCCGGCAGGCCTGGGCGAGGTCACGCCCGCTCGCGATGCCGAGCCGCGCGGCGAGGCCCTGGAGCAGGATCGCCATCAGGTTCGACAGCATGATCACGCTCAGCAGCGTGTAGCCGTACCGCGCGCCGCCGGCGAGGTCGGTCGCCCAGTTGCCCGGGTCCATGTACCCGACCGCGACCAGATAGCCCGGTCCCGCAAACGCCATCAGCTTCTTGAAAAAGCTGCCGGTGATCGGGACGGGCACCGATCCGTGGACCTCAGGCAGGCTGACGGTCGCCGACGGCTGTCGCCAGCCATCGACACGACGCCCCCGGGCTCCTCCCTTCCCCGGTTCCTTCTGCGCCATGAGCCCTTACGTTACACGACCCGTAACCCTTTACTGAAACGGAAAGCAGCCGCGACGCTCCAGGCCGGCGCAGGGCTGCACGACGAGAAAAGGGCCGGCGCATTGAGTCTTGCGCCGGCCCATTTCCCCTTTACCCTTTACCTTTTACCATTTCCCATTTCCCATTTCCCATTTACTTGATCTTCCCCCCCGTCCCCTTCCCCACACGCGGCCCCTTGTTGTCGCGCGCGGGGGCGTGATCGAGGTTGGCGACCTTGTCGCCGGTCGTGTAGACCAGCTTCGTGATGTGCGCCATCTTCGGGAAGTCGATGCGATCGACATCGTCGGTCAGGTAGTGATAGTCGCGGTGCAGCCCGGTGGTGTAGAAGATGATCGGGATGCCCTTGGACGCGTAGCTGTAGTGATCGCTGCGCGTGTAGATCGACTCGGGGTCGGCCGGGTCGTTCATCTCGTAGTCCAGCTTCATCGGCTTTTCCATCGCCGAGTTCGCATCCTCGCTCAGGTTGTGCAGCTCGGTGCTGATGCGATCGGAGCCGACGAGATAGACGACGTTCTCCTCGGTGGGCTTGTCGCAGCGGTTCCGGCCGACCATGTCCATGTTCAGCTGCGCGACGATCTTGTCGAGCGGGACCACCGGGTAGTCCGCGTTGTAGCGGGAACCGTAGAGGCCCGATTCCTCGCCGGTGTGCCACACGAACAGGAGCGACCGCTTCGGCTTCGGGCCGAGCGCGTACGCCTTCGCGAGGGCCATGAGCGCCACGGTACCGGACCCGTCATCGTCCGCGCCGTTGTTGATCACGTCACCCGGCGCCGGCGTGGCGCGGGTCTGCCCTTCGCAGCCGCCCGGCGCGTTGCCGCCGCCGAACCCGCCGCGGCCCTGTCCCGGAGGCGCCTCCTGGTAGCCGGTGTGATCGTAGTGGGCGCCGAAGGCGACGTAGGTGCCCTTCAGCGTCGGATCCGTGCCGGGCACGATGCCGACGACGTTGCGCGAGAGCTGCGTGCGGACGACCGTGTAATCGGCGTCCACGTTGATGGTCATCTTCACGCCCTTGAGCGTGAATTCGGGGAGCGGCTCCTGCGCATCGGCCTTCGCCTTGAGGTCGGCATACTTGACGTCGGAGCCACTGAACAGGAACTCAAAGAATGCATCCGTGGCGGTCAGCTGCGGCGTGACCGGCCGGTCGTAGTGCTGGACGGTCGTGAAGTCGCCGTTGTCGGGCTGGCCGCCGCGTCCGCCGCGGCCCGCCGGCTGGGCGGCAGCCACCGGTGCAGCCGCCCCCGGGGCTGGAGTTGCCGCGCCCGCGGCCGGAGCCGCCGCGCCAGGCGCACCCGCTGGCGGGGTCCCACGACCGCCCCGGCCGCCGCGCCCCGCACCGACGGGACCGATGACGGCCACCGCGCCCTTCTCAGTGGCCGTGCGCGCGCGCGCGCCAACGAGGCGGAAGGAAATCGGCGGATCCACCTTCGGCGCCGTGCCGAGATACACGATCACCTTCCCCTTGGGATCGACGTTCGCGTAGCTGTCGATCTTCTCGGACGGAACCTCCAGACCGTAGCCGACGAACTCGATCTGGTCGCCGGTCACCGTCTGCTTGCCTCCCATGTTCTTCGGGAAGGTGATGCCCTCGCCGTCGGTGAACGTCCGCGTCTGACCGTTGACATCAACCGTGACCGAGGCCC
This sequence comes from uncultured Acidobacteriota bacterium, assembly GCA_963817635.1. Lineage (GTDB taxonomy): Bacteria > Acidobacteriota > Vicinamibacteria > Vicinamibacterales > 2-12-FULL-66-21 > CAWFPR01. The sequence goes on from CAWFPR010000015.1 coordinate 141,228, forward strand.
TGCTCTCGGTCCGGACGCCGACGACCTTGACGGTCTGGAAGTAGGTGCCGTTCTCGCCCGCAGGCTTGACGCCCCACTCCTTCAGGTGATCCGCGATGTAGGCGCCCGCGAGGCCCAGCCCCTCGGTGAAAATCTTGCGCCCTTCGAGCTCATCCGAAGCGATGTAACTGAGCCACTCCTTCAGCTCGACGGGCGTAATGGAGCTCGCGCCGCCGCGTGCCGCGGCCATCTGGGCGCGGGGCGCGGAGCTCTGAGCGGCCAAACCGCCGGCCATGGCGGCAACCAGGGTGCACGAGACGAGAAATCGGCGGGCTTGCATGAAGGCCTGTCCTCCAGGTGGGGCCGGGGCGCGCCCCGGCAAATGACGGACGAATAGCGATATAGCCGGATACGCCGTGCGCGGGCGCCCCGCTTACCGGCGGAAGATGGCCTTGGGCATTTTGACGTGGACGCCGACCTTCTGATCCACCAGCTGGGTGATGACGACGTTGCCGGCAATGCTCGTGAGCTGATAGGCGGCGTGCTTGTCCAGTCCGCGCGTTTCCACGAGGAAATCGACCATCTGCTGGATGGCGGTCTTCGTCGCCACGGCCAGATCCTCGTCGGTCGCCATGCTGATGTAGTCGGTCGGCGTCTCGGCGCGCGGCCAGGCGAGCGTCATCCCCTTGCGCACGGTCAGTTGCAGTCTGCCCCGCAGCGACGTCTCGATGGCCGTCTGATCGACCTCGCCGTCGCCCTGCGCCGCATGGCCGTCGCCCACTTCGAAGAGCGCGCCCGGCACGTGCACGGGAATGAACAGCGTCGTCCCGGCGACCAGTTCGCGGTTGTCGAGATTGCCGGCGTGGGTCCCCGGCGGGGTGCTGCTCACGCGTCCCGCCTCGGGCGGCGGCGCCACACCCATGCTGCCGAAGAACGGGTGGAGCGGAATGACGACGCCCGGGGCGAACTCGGCGGTCATCGTCTGCCGATTGAGCGGGATGATCTTCGCGGGCGTATTCGGACTGCAGTTCTCGCGCACGTAGCCGCTGCACCCGTTGTAGCCGTACGCGATTGGAAGGTCGATCGAGAGGATCTCCACTTCCAGCGCATCGCCCGGCTCGGCACCCTCGACGTAGACGGGCCCCGTGAGGATGTGCCCGCCGGGCCCCTTGTCGGTGACCGTGTCGACGACGGCGCGCAGCGACGCCTGCACGTCTTCCGGCTTCACCCCGGCGCGCTCGAGTCCGCGCGGCGTGTTGGTGAGGAGCGTGTCGACGTCGATGATGTCGCCGGACTTGATGCGCAGCACCGGCTTCGCCTCGGACCAGTAGTAGCCGTAGGCGACGGTCGCGGGGGTGGCTTCGAGGCGATGGGTGGTGGATTTGGGTTTCTGCGCAGAGAGTGGTGAGAGGGAGAGCACGCAGAGGATGACGCCGGCAACCAGGTGTTTCATTGGATTGTTCCGGTCAAAGGACAGCCGCAGTCGAGCCGACTGCGCTGATCACGGCGCCTGCGGCGCCATCACGAAGAGACGAAGGTCACGAAGATCACGAAGAAATCAGAATTACCTTCGTGTTCTTCGTGTGCTTCGTGCTCCTTCGTGACAGCCGTCGGCGCGTGCAGCGTGTCAGCGACACGATGCCTCTATGCTCCTTCAAACGCAATCTTCGCCCGCTCTGCCTGCAACTCGTGGAGCAGCCGCATCACGTTGTAGGCCGTCATCTCGACCAGCACGCGCGTCACCTGCGCGTGCAGCGTGTCGTCGAGCTTCGACTCGAGCGCCTTCAGCGCCGTGACGACGTGCGCTTCCTGCTTCGCGAGCTCGGCCTTCGTCACGACGCCGTCGGCGAGCGCCGAGGTAAAAGATTCGAGCTTCGCCACTTCTTCGTGCACCACCAGATGCTCCGCCTTGTCGTCGAACCAGCTCGTGCGCGCCATGTCGCCTCCCTACAGTGAGTTGACCATCTGTTTGAGGGCGGTGAGCCTGGCCTGCAGCTTCGCGCGCCCGCCGTCGCCGTCAATCCGCTCGAGGATCGCCGGCGGCAGGAATTGCCGATCCGTGCATTCGAGAATCGCGGCTGTTTCCTGGAGATCGCGCTCGAGCCCCTGCGTGGACGGCAGGAACTGCGCGACCACCTCGGCCAGCGCCTCGCGCGTGATGTGATCCGCGCCCGCCAGCAGCGACGTGCGCCACGCGCGCCCGACCATGCCCTCGATGTCGGCCCCCGAAAGGTGTCCCCGCTGCGGAATGGCCGGCACATCGTCGGGCGCGAGCCGCGAGCCGAGCTTCTTCGCGAGAATCAGGAACATCTGGTGAATCTCGCTCTCGTCGGTCGGATAGAAGAGCGGGATGTGCACCTCGGCGCGGCCCTGGCGCTTGAGGTCGATCGGGAGCAGATCGGGACGCGCGGTCAGCAGCATCCAGAGGATCTGTCCCCTGTAGCGTGTATCGCCCATCTGCGCGGCAATCATCCCGAAGACGCGGCTCGACGTGCCGGAATCCCCTTCCGACTCGCGGCTGCCGAGCGCCGCGTCCGCTTCGTCCACCACGACGACGACCGGCCCCATCGCGCGCAGCACCGCGAGCACGCGTTCGAGGTTGCCCTCGGTCTCGCCGACGTACTTCGACCTGAAATTCTTCAGGACGACGCACGGTACGCCGATCTCGCCGCTGAGGCACTGCGCCATGAACGACTTGCCCGTCCCGACCGGACCGCAGAGCAGGTAGCCCATCGGAAGCGTGTCCAGCGCGCCGCGCTTGAGGAGCGCCGCGTCCTCGCGCAGCCGCGCCTTGGCGGCCTCGTGTCCGACGACGATGTCGAGCGTCCAGCGGGGCTCGATGAACTCGAGCAGCCCGCGCCCCTGGCGTTCGAGCAGCCGCTTCTTGAGCGCCTGGAAGACCGCCGAGTCGAGCCGACGATCCCCCTCGCGCGCCGACTGCACGAGCACGTTCAGATCCGCGAGCGAAACGCCCGCGGTCAGCCGCGCGAGCTGCCCGGCGTCGTAGTCGGAGAACGTCGCCAGCGCCTCGACGCCCGTGCCCGCCACCAGGAACTCCCTGCGGTCTGCCTCGGTCGGCAGCGGTACTTCGAGGGTCGCCACATGCGGATTGCCGGTGAGCCGATCGTTCAGGTCCGCCAGGCGCTCGTCCACCAGCACGAACGCCATGTTCAGGCGTTTCACGTGCGGGCTCATCGCCCAGTTGAGCATCGTCACGAGCTGCGACGAGGACGCCAGGTTCAGCCGCCCGGGCTCTCCCGCGGGGAACACGTAGGAGGCCTGGTCGAGGATGAGCGCGAAGCTCACCCGGTCCTTCTCCGCCGCCATGATGTTGTTGCGCACGAATCGATCGATCGCGGCAAAGGCGGTGGCCGGGTCCTTCGGCAGTCCGGACAGGTCGCCGACCTTCCGGTTGACGAGCGTGACCATGTCGGCCAGCCGCTGCTCGTCACGCCCCGCGTAGGCGCGCAGGCCGCTTCCCAGGTCGTAGCGCAGAATGATGGACCAGCGGCCGAACACCTGCTCGGCGAGGAACTCGGCCAGCCCGCCGCCGCGCGCGGGTTCGCCCGGGCGCGTCTGGAACAGATCGAACGTGTTGCCGTGGAGCACGAACGCGGCCGTCGTGCCGGAGAAGTACAGCTCGCCGAGCTGCGACGCCCATCTGGGGAACCAGTCCGGGAGGTCCATCGGGCGGCGCGGCGTGGTCTCAGGCGTCATGCCGCAACACCTCGCGCAGGTCGGTTTCGAGAATCGCGGGCGGCTCCTCGAGCTGGTCGGCCAGGCCCGTCAGATGCTGCAGTTCGCTGACGGCCTTCTCGGTCTGGCGCATGCTCTCGGCCGCCGAATCGACCTGACTGCTGAGGAAGTCCGGGTCCTGACGGTTGACCGCCATCTCGGCGAGCGCCTGGATCTTGCCCTCGATCCGATCCAGCTCGACCGAGACGAAGTCCGCGTTCTTCTTCGCGCGCCCGAAGTTGTCTAGGCGAAGTTCCGCCATCGCCAGGCTGTCCTGGAGCGACCGGACGATGCGCTCGTCGCCCTCCGCCTGGGCGGCCGCCAGGCTCTTCTTCAGCTCGTCGAGCTTCGTCGTCAGGTCGTGGTCGTCGATGCTCTGGAGGAAACGGTCGAGCGCGGTCCGCGAGAGCAGCAGCCGCAGGAACAGCCACAGGAGGCGGTCGAGGCCCGGGGTCCGGATTTCTTCCGCGGTGCCGCCGCCGTCGCCAGCCGCGCCGCGCACGCCCGCGGCAATCGCGCGCATCTCGACACATCGCGCGTGCAGCCGCTCGAAGCGCTCGCGCGCCTCGCGCGGCAGCCCCGACAGCACCGCCACGAGTGACACCGGGGCCGGCGCCTTGAGCGGCCGGAGGGACCACTCCGGCCGCATGCACCTTCGCGTCGATGGCCGCGCGGAAACGCGGCACGGAAATCAGGCCGGTCAGGTACGCCAGTTCACCGGCCGCCACGAGCGGGAGCAGCACGGGCGCGAGGGGCAGCATCGCCGCTGCGGCTCCGCCGCCGGCCAGGAACAGCAGGTTCCACCGGAAGAGGAAGGCCTCCTTCAGGTAGTCGCCGAGCCCCGCGCCGACGGGCGGCTTCGAGGGCGGCGCCATCAGTCGCCAGCCTTGGTCGACACTTCGAGCTTGTCGATGGTGTCGCGAATGTCGAACACGAGCTCGACGAACGCGGGCTCGCGCTGCATGTCCTTCGGCGGCCGATCCGGCGGCGGCACCTCGAGTTCCTTCAGGATCGTGCCGGGCGCCGACGAGAAGACGTAGACGCGATCGCCAAGGTAGACGGCTTCCTCGATTGAATGCGTCACGAAGAAGACGGTCGCCTGCGCCTCGCGCCAGAGGTTCACGAGCAGCTCCTGCATGTTGAGCCGCGTCGTCGGATCGAGCGCGCCGAACGGTTCGTCCATGAGGATGATGCGGGGCGACAGGATCAGCGTGCGCGCGATCGCGACGCGCTGCCGCATGCCGCCCGAGAGCTGGCTCGGGTACTTCTGCGCATCGCGCCCCACGTCGAGGCCGACACGCCCAATCCACTCGCGCGCGCGCTCCCGCCGCTCGGCCGCGGCCACGCCGCGGCACTCCAGGCCGAAGGCCACGTTGTCCTCGACGGTGCGGTTGTCGAACGATGTGTAGTCCTGGAAGACCATGCTGCGATCGGGCCCCGGCGGGCGGACCGGAGTCCCGCCGATGAGCACGCGGCCCGAGGTCGCCGGGTGGTGGGGGCGCAATCCGGCGATGAGCCGCAGCACAGTGGACTTGCCGCAGCCGGATGGCCCGAGGATCGCGATGAACTCCCCCTTGTCCGGACGATCCGGCACGGCAAACGTCACGTCGCGGATGACAGTCGTGTCCCCGAACCGTTTCGTCACGTCCTGGAACTCGACGACGTTGACGCTCACTCCTCCACCACCCGGTACGGAAAGAGCCCGCGCTGGAACCAGAAGAGCAGCCGGTCGATCCCGAAGGCGAGCAGCCCGATGATGAGCAGGATCAGGATGATGTGCTCCGACATGCCGCGACGCTGGCTGGTCATCAGCAGGTAGCCCAGGCCGTGCTTCGCGTTGATCAGCTCGGCCAGCATGATGTAGCCGAATGCGAGCCCGAACAGGTGCCGCAGGCTGTTGTAGATGTCGGGCAGCGCCAGCGCCACGAGCACCTTGCGCACGATCTGCAGCGGTGTCGCGCCGAGCGTCGCGGCCGTCTCGACGTAGCGGTCGGGCACGCCGACAATGGCCGCGACCACGTCGGAGTACACGAACGGCACGCAGGCGATGAAGATGAACATCACCTTCTGCGTTTCGTCGATGCCGAACCAGAGGATGGTCAGCGGAATGAGCGCCGCTACTGGCAGGTTGCGGCCGAAGAGCGCGAGCGGGGCACCGGCGGCCTGCACGACGCGCCACGACCCGGCGATGATGCCGAGCGGGACCCCGACGAGCGCCGCCAGGCCGAAGCCGATGAGCACCCGCTGGAGCGTGGCGGCGATGCTCTGGAGGAGCGCCCGCTCCTTCAGCAGCGCCGGGAAGCTGCGGAAGACTTCCAGCGGGCTCGGCAGGATGACGGGCGACACGAACCGCTCCTCTGGCGACGGCCCGATCGTCGCCAGCCACCAGAGGAACAGGATGAACAGCACGGCGCCGACGCCCACGAGCCGTCGGGTCATCGGGCTGGGCGGCACGCGCAGCGTGAACCACGCGGACTGCGATCGGGGCGCCATCTACTTGGCCGGAGCCGCCTCTGCCGGGTACACCTTGATCTCGACGCGCCGGTTCTTCGCCGCGTTGTCGGGGTCGGACGAATCCGCCGGGCAATCCCACCCGAGGCCGGCCGTCGCGAACTGGTTCGGCTGGAGCGTCGGGAACTTGCGGAGGATGCCCTGCTTGACCGAGTTCGCCCGGTTGAGCGACAGCTCCTGCACGAGGCTCTTCGGCACCTGGCTCTTCATCGACGCGTCCGTGTGGCCCTCGATCACGATCCGCGCGGCGCCGTACTGGCCGGCGAGCTTGCCGACTTCCTCGATCACGAACTGGACGTTCGGATCGTAGAGCTCCTCGACGTCCTTGCCGTCCACCGACCGGGTGATCTTCTTGTTCAGGTCCCACGAGTTCGGGAAGAAATGCAGGACCACGGTCTTGGTGAGGATCTCGTTCTGCTCTCCCTGGATCGTGCCGGCCGCCGACGGGGCGAACTGCACGTCGTACTCGTTCTTCTGGCTGGCGTATTTCGGCTCGTCGGCCAGCTTCCGGAGAATCGAGAAGTCCATCACCTGGTCGAACGGCGTCTGCTGCGTCACCGCGTTGATCTTCTTGTAGAGGAAGTACGCGGTGTTCCAGGTGCGTTCGAAGTTGGTGGGGTTGTTCTGGTTCAGGAAGAAGTCGCGGTTCTCGGCATAGTTGGTCGAGTGCGCGTCGCCGAGCATCCCGAGCGTGTCGCTCTCGGGGATCGAATAGCCGGCGGCCATCAGCTTCGCGACCTTCTGGCGCGCGTCCTGTCCCTTCAGGTCCATCATCGCGTCGAAGATGCCGCGGACGATTCCCTCCATGATGTCCGGGTTGTCCTTGGCGAAGTCCGCGCGCGCGAACCACACGTCGGCGATCAGCTTGTTCGCCGTGGACGTGGTCACGATGAGCTTGTTGCCCTTGACCTTCTCGAGGTTGTAGATGTCGGGCGCCCAGCTCACCGCGCCCGCGATGCTCTTGTCGGCGTTGAACGCCGCGGCGGCCTGGAAGGCGTCCTGGGTGAACTTGAAGTCCACTTCGGCCGGCTGCACGCCGGAGTTGATCAGCGCGTTCAGGACGAAGAAGTGCGACGGTGAGTTCTGCGCGAGCACCATCTTCTTGCCGCGCAGATCCGCCATCGTCGTGATGGAGTCGCGGACGACGATGCCGTCGCCGCCGTTGGACCAGTCGACCTGCTGGTAGATGCGCGGCATGACGCGCGAGTCCTTGCGCAGCCCTTCGAGGAAGAGCGGCACCATGTCGAGGGTCGCCCACCCGATGTGGAGATTGCCGGCGGCGTAGGCGTCGCGCATCGCGATCGGGATCGTCGATGAGCACGAGCTCGACCTTGAAATCCTTGCCCGAGGGCGTCTTCCACAGCTTGCCGGCCTTGAAGCCGTTGTTCGCGTAGATGATCGGTCCCCAGCCGGCCCACACGTTGATGGCGAAGCGCACCGTGCGGTCGGCCATCGGGGTGTAGTTGGAGATGCCCTTGACCTCGGGCAGCCGGGTCGCGGCGACGTAGTTGTATTCCTTGACCGTCGTGATGCCGGACGTGTCGGGTGCTTCGGCACCCGCCTGCATCTGCTTGAGTTCGTCCTGGCTGAACCGCCCGGCGTCGCCGCCCGGCATATAGCCGCCGTAGCGGTAGATGGCCAGCCCGACGAGGCCAAGCACCACCACGAGCACCGCGACGTAGAACATGGGTCTGGGCTGTCCATTCGCCATCGGTCTCTGTCTCCTTGTCAGGGGCGGCTCTCGAGCCGCCCCTCCACAAATCGTCGTCCAGGGCGGCTCTCGGGCCGCCCGCACGACAATCGGTCCCTACGAGTTCGTCTGTTTCTGAACGTCCGCCTCGGTCGCCGCCGGACCCAGGTCCTTGGCCGCCTGCGCGACGGTGGCGGTGTCGGGGGACTTCAGTCCGAGTTCCACTTCGAATTCGGAGAGTGCCTGGTCCGCCAGTTGCGCCTGCATCCGTTCCTCGGCCTTGATCTCGGCGATGCCCTTTTCGGACAGGTCCGCGGCTACGCGCACCTTGCCGCGGTTCTGGTCGATCTTCTGCTGGATGACCGATTCGATTTCGCCGAAGTCGGTCGTGAGGTTGACGTCGAAGCTCTCCGACAGCTTCGCGATTTCCGCCTCGGCTGCTCGTCATCTTCAGCTCGGCATCGTATTTCTGAATCTTCTCGCGCAGCTCGATCAGCTTTTCGTTCGCGTGCTGGATTTTCTTGAGGTTGTTGCCGTAGGCGGTCTCGTGCATCGCGAGCTGCTGCTCGTTGCCCGCCAGCTCCTCCTTCGCTTTCTGCAGTTCGAGCGCGAATTTCGCGGCGGTCGCGCGATCCCCGGCTTTCAGGTACGCCTTCGTCTCGGCCTCGAGCTTCTGCACGTGCGACTTGTTGGCGGACACCTGGCGCGTGACGCGCTCGACCAGGCCCCGGTACTGCTCGAGGCCGCCGCGTCCCTCCTTGAGCTGCTCGACGGCGCGGTCGTACTCATAGCGCATCTGTGCGATCGGGTCGGCCTCCCAGAACAGGTTGGCGACCTTGTTGATCTGCGACATGAAGGCGGACCAGAACTTGTGGAGAATCACGGCGGCTCCTTCTACGAATCGTGTATACGAGGGCTACTTCTTGTCGGGTTCACGCTCGCCGGCGTCGATCGCTTCGGCCAGGATCTTCCCCTGGTAGACGTTCTCGAGCGCGGCCTGCAGCTCGGGGCCCGAGCCGGCGCCGAACACGTCGCCGCCGACGTCCTTGAGGAAGGCGAACTTCGCGGGACTCGTGTCGAAGGCGACGAAATAGATCTGGACCGCGTGCTCGCTCTTGCTCCAGATGTCGCGCGCGACCTGATCGGGTTCGCGGCCGTTGGTATTCTCGCCGTCGGTCACGACCAGGATGTACTTCCGGAACACGCCGGCCCGGTAGAGGTCGGGGCGGGCCTCGCGCATCGCGTCGCCGATCGCGGTGCCGCCGCCCGGCCGCCGCAGGTTCGCGAGCGCGGCGCGGATCCCGGCCGCGGTCGTACGGCTCGATCGGCTGCAGCACGTCCACGTCGCTCGAGAAGCTGTAGAGGCCAATCTTGATCGGAAAGTCGGGCCGCCGCGCGACGAAGGCGTCCGTCGCGTCGAGCACGCGCTCGATGGTCTCGCGCGCGACGTCGTACTTCGACTGCGTGCCGCCGGGGGCCCTCTCCTTCATCGAGCCGGACGTGTCGATCAGGATCGCGACGGCGGCGCCGAGCCCCTCGTCCACTTCCGACTGGTAGGGAGCATCGGCACGATCGCCGTCGTTGCCGGCGTCGCGCGACGGCCGGCGTTCGACGGTGCACGCCGCCCCGAGCACGGCGAGCGCCGCCGCAACACACGTGAACGAAGCGGCCTGTCTTGCCGTGAGGTGGCTCATGGACATCACCTGTTGTTGATCGAAGCAGTCTAGCGTCGGGGTGCCCCTGAATCAAGCGGCGCACCGGCGAACCGTGGTCTGGCCCCGGTGAACGGGACCACGCGGCGGCACAGGAAGGCGGCCGCACCGCGCGGGGGCGGTTCGCGAACCTTCACGGCGCCAGGTCGAGTTCCATCTCGTTGTCGCGCCCGCGGAAACCGGCGCGCTCGTAGACGCGGCGACCTGACGCGCTCGTGTGCAGGCGGAGCCGCGCGAACCGTTCCCGGCGGGCATGCTCGACGGCGGCCCGCGTGAGCGCCAGCGCGATACCGCCATGGCGTGCGCCGGGGACGACGTAGACGTTGAGCACGTAGCCTTCGACGGTCCGGAGGTTCCCCGGCGTCGGCAGCCGCGGATAGGTCAGCAGCACGAGTGCGCCGACGGTCCGGACGTCGGGACTCTCCGCGATCCAGCCGACGCAGCCGCCTTCCGCCAGCAGATGCTCGAGCCGCTCGCGGCACGCGTGCTCGAAGCCGGCGGGCGCGGGACGTCCGTCGAGTTCCTCGAACAATCACGCGGCACCGGGCGAGCCGGGCGGCATCCGCCGCTGCAGCCCTGCGGATTGCGTATTCCATCGCGGTCCATCCTCGCACAGCCGCGCCGGTCCGTTCACACTTGACAGCCCACAGTAGCACTGTGCTATATCAGTAATACAGTGGTGTTCCGCACGAACCCGGCAACCGGCGTCCCCATCTACCTCCAGCTCATGGAGCAGGTGAAGCACGCGATCGAGACCGGCGCCCTGCGGCCGGGCGATCAGCTGCCCGGGATCCGTCCGCTGGCCGAGGAACTCGTGATCAACCCGAACACGGTCGCCAAGGCCTACCGCGAACTCGAGCACGGGCACGTCATCGAGCTGCGGCACGGCGCCGGCGCCTTCGTGTCGGACAGCGGACGGTCGAAAAAGGTGATGGAGACCGTGAAAGCCGGTCAGGCCATCGTCGGGTCGGCCGTCGAGAAGCTGCGCGCGCGCGGCGTGACCGACGAGGAGATCCGGCGGCTGTTCGAGGCGGAACTCTCGCAACGCGGGAGAAGTGGAGGACGCGGTGACTGAAGCGAGCGTCATCGAAACAACCGGCCTGCGGAAGCGCTACGACACGATCGACGCGCTGCGCGGCGTGGACCTGGCCGTGCCCCGGGGCTCGATCTGCGGCTTCCTCGGCCGCAACGGCGCCGGCAAGACCACGACGATCAAGGTGCTCCTCGGGATGGCGCGGCCGGGCGGCGGCGCGGCGCGCGTCTTCGGCCTGCCGGCCGCCGATGCCGCCGCGAGCGTCGAGATCCGCCGCCGCACCGGCTTCGTCAGCGAGGACAAGGACCTCTACGACTACATGACGGCCGGGGACATGATCCGCTTCACCGCGCCGCTCTTTCCGCGCTGGCGCCGCGACCTCGAGCAGCGGTACGTCAGGAAGTTCGAGCTGCCGCTCGACCGCAGGGTGAAGACGCTGTCGCGCGGCACGCGGACGAAGCTCGCGCTCCTGCTCGCGCTCTGCCGCGGCGCGGAACTGCTGATCCTCGACGAGCCCACCTCGGGGCTCGATCCCGCAGTCACTGACGAAGTGCTCCAGGCGCTGGTCTCGCACGTCGCCGGCGAGGAGATGACCGTGTTCTTCTCGTCGCACCAGATCGCCGAAGTGGACCAGATCGCCGACCACGTCGCCATCCTCGACAAGGGCCGCACGGTCGTCGCCGGCGAGCTGGATGATCTCCGGCAGAACTTCCGCCGGATCGACCTCGTGTTCGAGGGCGACGCGCCGGCCGCGACGTTCCGCGCCGCCGGGGTTCGCGGCATCCGCCGAAAGGGACGGGTGCTCTCGGTGATGTCGAGCACCGGCGCCGGAGCCGTGCTCGACGAGGCGCGGGCGCTCGGTCCGATCTCGACCGACGTGGTCCCGGTCACGCTGAAGGAGATCTTCCTGGACGCCGTCGCGGAGGAGGAGTGAGATGCTCTGGTACAAAGCCTGGCTCGAGACGCGGTGGCGCTTCCTTATCGGTCTCGCCGTCCTGGCGTTGTCCGCGATCGGCACGGTGCTGACGTATCCGCAGTTCGTCCGTCTCCTGCCGCTCGCGCATCAAGTCGACATCGGCGGCGAACTGGGCCGGCGGATCGCCGAGTCGGCGGCGCTGGCGAGCACGTTCCGCGGCTACGTCTGGTCGCAGTGGTTCCTCCAGAACATGCCGAAGCGACTGGACGCTCTTCGCCGCGCTGCTCGGGAGCGGCGGACTGCTCGCACAGGCCTCCGGACGCGGCGGATTGTTCACGCTGTCGCTGCCGGCCTCGCGCAACCGCCTGCTGACCGTCCGGGCGGCGACGGCGCTCGCCGAACTGTTCGTCCTGGCGATGGTCCCTGCGCTGCTGATCCCGCTGGCGGCGCCGTCGGTTGGCCAGACGTACAGCGTGACGGACGCGCTCGTGCACAGCGTGGTGCTGTTCACGGCCGGCAGCGTCGTCTTCAGCACGGCGTTCTACTGCTCCACGGTTTTCACGGAAGTCTGGATGCCGCTCGTTCTTGCGCTGTGCGCAGCGTTCTTCATGGCATTCATCGCATCCGTCGTGCCACCGCTCGCGCCGTGGGATCCGTACCCGGCCATGAGCGCGCGGACTTATTTCCTCGGCCATGGCCTGCCCTGGGCCGGACTGCTCGTCAGCGTGGCCGGGTCGGCCGCAATGCTGTACGGCGCCAGCATCAACATCGCGCGCCGGGATTTCTGAACGAAGGAGGCCCTCAATGCAGCAACGCACACGCACGTTCCTCGTCACCGCAGCACTGCTCTTCTCCCCCGCGCCGTCGCTCTTCGCCCAGGGTGCCGTCCCCAGCGGCCACTGGGCCGGCGCCGTGACCGCACCGGGCATGCCGGTGGCGGTCGGTTTCGACATGGCGACGAACCCCGACGGGACCTTCTCCGGCACGTTCGACAACCCGGCCAGCCACATCAACGGGCTGCCGCTCGCGAAGATCGTCGTCGAAGGCCGCTCGGTCATCCTCGTGCTGAAGGCTGGAGACGGCACCAGCACGTTCACCGGGACGCTGTCCGAGGACGGGAAGACCATCGCGGGCAGCCGGGTGGACTTCGGCCAGCGGGGTAGCGCATAGTTACGGCATCCCCCGTTTCGCGGTTGAGCGTCGGGGAGAGGATCCCATGTCGACGGCCTGGATCGATGTGCGAATAGCGGTGCGTCGGCTGTGCCGAGCGCCCGGCTTCACATCCGCGGCGGTCCTTCTCCTGGCGATATCGATCGGTGGTACGGCGTTCGTGTTTGGCACCGTCCGAGGGCTGCTCATGCAGTCGATTCCGTACGCCCACGCCGAACGCCTGGCGGTCCTGTCACCCGCGGCGCCCCGGTGGGAACTCTTCGAAGAACTGCGTGACATGCACGGAGCCTTCGAGGACCTCGGCGCATACACGCAGCGCGCCGCCAACCTCTCGGGACGTGGTGGACCGGCCGAACGTGTGCTGATCGGCCGCGTGTCGCCCGGGTTCCTGCCGATCACCGGCGTGCGCCTCCAGGCCGGCCGCCTGTTCCGCAACGAGGAGTTCACTCCCCCCAACGATCGCGTTGCACTGATCGCGGATCGGCTGTGGAGACAACGTTACGCTGGCGCGGCCGACGCAGTCGGCGAGTCGCTGACGCTCGACGGTCTCCAGTACACGATCGTCGGCGTGCTGCCGGCGACCTTCAGGACCGTCGAGCAACTGCAGCGCGCACACGACGCGCCATTCGATCGCGAAGTGTCGCTGCTCGTCCCGCTCCCGGACAGGCCGGCCGTGTATGAACCCACGAGCACGGACAGGGTCTTGCGCGGACTGACGGTCGTGGGACGGCTGCGTAGCGGCATGTCGGTCGAGCAGGCGAATCAGGAACTGTCACCGCTCATGGCGCGTGCGCAAATGCGCTATCGATTCCCGGTTCCGTTCGCCTTCATCTCCCTCCAGGAGGCTGCGGCCGCCGGACTGCCCAGGCAGCTCGCCCTGCTCTCGCTTGCCATCGCATTCTTCTTCCTGGTCGGCTGCGCGAACATCACGAACCTCGTGCTCGTGCGGATCGAGGGCAGGCGGCGCGAGCTTGCCGTGTGTATGGCCATCGGGTCGGACGCGCGCCACATCGTCTCGTCCGTCCTGGCGGAAACGCTGCTCCTGTCGTCGGCCGGGGGCGCGCTGGGTCTCTTGCTGGCGTGGCAGAGCATCGCGGCACTGAGAGTCGTCGCCGCGGGCGTGCTGGACGTCGGCGGCATCGCGATCGATCGGCAAGTAATGGCCTTCACGATCGCCGTCACGTTCGCGACCGGCGTCCTCGTGGGCCTCGGTCCCGCTCTGCGGCACGCGCGGACGAATCCCGCAGCCGTGCTGCAGCGGCCTGTCACGGGTCCAGCCACGCGTGGGGGCTCTCTTTCACGTCGGCACTCGTTGTCTCCCAGGTCGCACTGGCGGTTGTCCTGGTGGTTGTGGGCGCGCTGCTCGCACGAACATTCGTGCGGGCGGTATCCGTCAATCCGGGTTTCTCCACCACTGGTATCCTCACCGCTGAAATTTCCCTCGATCGTTCAGGCTATTGGCTGCGCAACTCGACGCGGTTCTTCGCCGACCTGCTCGAGCGTCTGACCGCCCTGCCCGGCGTTCGCGACGCTGCCCTCGTGTCGACGGTCCCCGGCGGTCAGTTCGACAGTGTCAACGGCGTACAAATCCGCGGGAGGGCGTATCTCGTTGACAGCGGCATCGTCAGTCCCGGCTACTTCTCGGTGCTGTCGATTCCTATTGTCGCAGGCGGGAGCTTCAGCGAGCGGGACACGACGGAGAGTCCCAACGTCGTGGTCGTCAACGAGGCGCTTGCTCGTGCGCACTGGGAGACGCCGGCTCGGGCGATCGGCAGGACGATCGCGATGGGAACACGCTCCACCACGACACAGACCGGCCGGGTCATCAGCGATCTGGAGTGGACCATCGTCGGCGTCGTCGCCGACGCCCGGGATCTCGCGGAGGGTGCCGCGCCGCGGCCGAAAGTGTATTGGAGCTACAGGCAGGCGTCGCGGGGTTCCACGCAGATGACGCTCTTGGTGCGTACATCGGGCGTGAATGCCGGCGCCCTGACGCTGCCTCTCACCAGACTGGTGCGCGATATCAATCCCGGTCAGCCTCTCTACAACGTGCTGCCCCTCGACACCATCCTCCGGTCGCGCTTCGCGCGCGAGCGCGCCCTGGCCGCCGTGATGAGCGGGTTCGCGACGCTGACCCTGCTGGTCGCCGTCCTCGGCGTGCACGCAGCCATGGCGTACGCGGGAACGCTCCGCCGTCACGAGCTCGGCGTGCGACTGGCGCTCGGCGGGAGCCGAATGGCGGTGCTCCGTTCGCTCGCGTGGCGTGGGGCGAAGCAGGTCCTGGTCGGGATCGAGCTGGGTATCTTCCTCGCCGTCATGTTGGTGACCGTCCTCCAAAGCTGGCTCTTCGGCACCGGCAACGCCGACCTGGGGACGATGGCCGGCGCGGTTGCCCTGGTCGCGGCGATCAGCGCCATTGCTCTGCTCGCGCCGGCATGGCGCGCGACGCGGATAGACCCCATCGAAATGCTGCGCGCCCAATAGGCCAGCTGCCGGTTGTTAGCGCGCTTGGGCTTCCGCCTCGTCGATGGCCTTCATGACCCGTCTACGCTGCGTGCCGGCGCTTCGGTCGATCCGGGATGGGAGCCAGGCTTAGCTTGAGCCGAAAAGGCTTCAGGAGCCGATTCAGCGTGGCCTGCGTGGGGTTGTGGCGAAGGTTGGGGGTTCGCAGGGTGAAGTGGTCCGGGTAGCCTGCGGCCTCAGTCGGCGTGACGCGCGGTCTGCGATATCCTCGTGGCTCCTGAGCTTGATCATGACTGAAGGGACCGTCCCCGGTGCCGCACGCAGCCGGCCGATCGACGTGCTGCGCGGCCTGACGATCGTGTGGATCACCGCGTTCCACTTCTACGCGGACACGCGCGGCGGATCCGGTCGCATCACCGCCTCCATGCTGATGGATGCGGCGGCGCGGCTGGACGCCGCGTCGTTGCTGGACATGGCGGCGCGCCTCCTCATCGCCGTGCCGGCCTACCGTCTCGACGTGTTCCTGGCCGTGAGCGGCCTGGTGCTCGCCCTCTCGCGACCTCGTCCGGCGATCGCGTTCTGGCGGGATCGCGCGCGGGCCATCCTCGCGAATTACTGGTGCGGTAGTCTCGCGGTCGCGGGGCTGCTTGTCGTGCTCGCCCTGCTGCGCTCCAGTGTCAGGGGCACGCCCCTGATGTCCGAGATATCGGACGGCACACTGCTCGCGCGCACGTTCTATCACTTCGAATGGATGGACGTCGTGCGGTCCCTGTCCGTCGTGGGCCGGCTGCAGAATCTCCGTACGATGCAGGTCGTGGCGCCGTCGTTCTGGTACGTCGTGCTGCTCATGCAGCTCTACCTCGCGTTTCCGCTCCTCCGGTGGCTGATGGACCGGCTGGGCCGGTGGCTCTTCGTCGCGACCTGCCTGGCCGGCATGTGCGCCGTTCGACACTTCGTCCTGGGCGGCAGCACGTGGCCGGGATTCGGCATTCAGGGCACGCTGATCTACTTCCTGCCCTGCCGCCTGATGGGACCTGCACTCGGCATGGCCGCGGCCGCCTGGGTGCGGCGCGGCATACCTCAGCCCTCGCGCTCGCTGTCCGCGGGGCTGTTCGCCCCGGCAGTCGTCCTGGTGATCGGGAGCATCTGGTACGGCACCGACTCGGTGTCTCGCAACGTCCTCGGCGCCACGCTCCCACTCCTGGTCGGCCTGCCGGCGCTCTGGACTATTGCGTCGGGCGTCCTGCACGTGCCGGGCGGCGCCGCGCTCGGCACGTGGCTTGGACGACACTCGCTGTCGCTCCTGGTCGTTCAGGATCTGATGCGCCTGGTCACGGGAACCACCATTGCGCTCTGGGGCCGGCTCGACCCGTTCACCTGGTATGTCCTGCCCGTGTATCTGGTCGCGGTGGTGGCCCTGACGCCGCTGTGGCACGTCGTGCCGGAAACGGCTGCCGCACTCGCAGGATGGAGTCGTCCGCGGCGGGTCGTGCTCACGGCGACCTGACGCGCGTCGAGGCGCACACCGCCTCCGCCCGGGCGCACGGCACAGTCCCAAAAGCTGAGCGCCAGGCGCTGGCTTATATTAGAAGAAGCGCCGAACGCCGAACGCCGACGCCGAGCGCCGAGCGCCGACCGCCGACCACTTTCTCCTGGAGGTTTCATGCGTGCCTCTCGCACGATAGCCCTACTGATGCCACTCGCGCTCACCGCAACCCTCACCGCCCGGCAGGCGCGTCCGGCCGTGTCCGGCGACGTGCTCCCCTTCAAGGCCACCGAGCGCACGCTCCCCAACGGCCTGAAGGTCATCATCGTTCCCACGGGCTTTCCCAACATCGTCTCGATGCAGATCCCGGTGCAGACCGGATCGCGCAACGAAGTCGAACCTGGGAAGTCCGGGTTCGCGCATTTCTTCGAGCACCTGATGTTCCGCGGGACGCCCAACACGCCGCCAGAGAAGTACCAGCAGATCATGGTGAAGGCCGGGGCGAGCGAGAACGCGAGCACCGGCGACGACTTCACGCGCTACTATGCGACGTTCGCGAAGGAAGACCTTCCGGTCATGCTGGCAACCTACGCCGACATGTTCGAGAACCTGTCCTATGCGGAAGCGGACTTCAAGACCGAGGCCCGCGCGATTCTCGGCGAGTACAACAAGAACAGCGCGGAACCGCTCGAGCAGCTCTTCGAGGTCCAGCGCGACACGTTCTACACGGCCCATACCTACAAGCACACGACCATGGGCTTCATCAAGGACATCGAGAACATGCCCAACGAGTACCAGTACTCGAAGACGTTCTTCGAGCGCTGGTACCGCCCGCGCTTCACGACGCTCATCGTGGCCGGCGACGTCACGGCCGACGAGGTGATGCCGCTGGTCGAGAAATACTGGGGCGGCTGGAAAGCCGGCGCACCGGCGCAGGTCCAGATTCCCCAGGAGCCCGCGCCGAAAAAGGCGCAGTACGCGCACGTGACCTGGCCGGCCGACACGCTGCCGTGGGTCACCGTCGGCTACCTCGGGCCCGCATTCGACGCGGAGCGCAAGGACACGCCGGCGATGCAGATCCTCGCCGCGTTGTCCTTCGGCCCCACGTCCGATCTCTACAAGCGGCTCGTCGTGACCGAGCAGAAGGTGGACGCGCTCGAGGTCGATACGCCGGCCGGGGTCGATCCGTCGCTCTTCACCGTCCTCGCCCGCGTCAAGAACCCCAACGATGCCGTCTACGTCCGGGATCAGATCCTGGCGGCCATCGCGGACGCCCGCCGCGGTCCGGTGGCGGCCGGACGCCTCGCCGATGCGAAGTCGTTCAACAAGTATGCGTTCGCCCGCTCGCTCGACAGCACAGAACGCATCGCGGCCGTCATATCCGCGTATGCGCCGTATCGGCGCTCGTACGACACGATCAACACCTACTACCGCACGCTGGACTCGCTGCAGCCCGCCGATCTCCAGGCGGCCGCGAAGAAGTACTTCGTGGACAACAGCCTCATCGTCACGACGCTGTCGCATGACCCGCTGCCGCAGGGAATCACGGACCTGCCGTCGCTCGACGCGATGAAGCCCGCCACTGCGGACCACGCCCGGAAGGCTCCCGCGCTGGTCGTGCCGCCCATCCCGGCCGCCGCCAACGCGGGCGCCGGCACGAACATCCCGCTCGTCCAGCAGAAGTCGGCGCTCCCGCAACTCGATGTCAAGCTGCTGTTCGACATCGGATCCGCCTACGACCCCCCAGGCAAGGAAGGGCTGGCGATGCTCACCGCCGCGATGATCACCGAAGCGGGATCAGCGGCGATGACGATCGACCAGATTGACACCGCGCTCTACCCGATGGCCGGAGCGTTCAACAGCCGCGTGGACAAGGAAATGACGAGCTTCACCGGCTACATCCACAAGGACAACTGGCAGCGCTTCCTCGCGATCGTCCTGCCGCAGTTGCTGGATCCTGGATTCCGCGAGGCGGACTTCACGCGCCTCAAGGCTGCGCAGCTCAACGCGCTCACTCAGGACCTCCGCTCGAACAATGAGGAGGAACTGGGCAAGGAGGAGCTCCAGATCGACGTCTTCCACGGCACGCCCTACGCCCACACCGCGCTCGGCACCGTGGCCAGCATCAACGCCATCACGCTGGACGACGTGAAGGACTTTCGCGAAGACGATGTATACGCGCGGGAACCTGACGCTCGGGGTGAGCGGCGACGTGCCGCCCGAGATGCTGCGCACGGTCCAGGCGAGCCTCGCGAAGCTGCCCGAAGGGCCTGCCGCGCGGAGGGTCGCCGTTCACGCGGAACGCCCGGACGGGATTCACGTGAACATCCTCGAAAAGGACACCCGCGCGACCGCCATCTCGTTCGGCTTCCCGCTCGGCGTGACCCGGTCGGATCCGGATTTCGCGGCGCTCTCAGTCGCGCGGGTCTGGCTCGGCGAGCACCGCGCCTCGTCCGGGCAGCTGTACCAGCGGATCCGCCAGGTCCGCGGGATGAACTACGGCGACTACGCCTACATCGAAGCATTCCCGCGCGGAATGTACCAGTTCTTCCCCGACCCCAACATCGCGCGCCAGCAGCAGCTCTTCGAGATCTGGATCCGGCCGGTCGTGCCCGTCAACGGGCACATGGCCCTGCGCATCGCGATGTACGAGCTGCAGCAACTCATCGACAAGGGACTGACGAAGGCGGACTTCGAGGCCACGCGTGAATACCTGATGAAGAACGTCTTCGTGATGACGGCGCGGCAGGACCAGCAGCTCGGCTACGCGCTCGACTCGAAATGGTACGGCATCCCCGAGTTCACGAAATACATGCGTGACGCGCTGCAGAAGCTGACGGTGGACGACGTCAATGCGGCGATCAGGAAGCACCTGACGGCGAAGAACCTCGATTGCGTGATCGTCACGAAGGACGCGCAGGGGTTGAAGCAGGCTCTCGTCTCCGACGCGTTCTCCCCCATCACCTACGACGCGGCCAGCAAGCCGAAGGACCTGCTCGAGCAGGACAAGGTGATTGGCGCGTTGAAGCTGGGGATTCCGGCCGGCAACGTAAAGATCACGCCGATCGCGGAGGTGTTCGCGAAGTAGCGGTGTGGCGCTGTTCCCCCGATCCGGACGGCGCGACCGCCCGGATCGGAGTGGATCAGGCGGCGGCGCGATCAGCGGCCCGTGCCGGCGGTGCCCACGGGCGCTCCGGCCGTGGCCGTGATGAACTTCGAAATGTCGTCGGTCAGTTTCTTGTGCGCCGAGGGGCGGATATACATCATGTGCCCGCCTTCGTAGTACGAGAACTGCACGCGCCGGGTATACGACGGGTCGTACGCCAGGTGCCACATGTTCATCTCGATGCCGTGGAACGGCGTTGCCATGTCGAAGTAGCCCGCCACGACGAGCACCTGGAGGAATGGATTGCGGGCCATCGTCGAGCGCAGCGGCTCGGTCATGTCCATGTAGCGATTCTGATCGTAGGTCCACGGCCGCACGTTGCCGCTCGAGTCGTAGTGCAGGTCGCTTTCCCACTTCAGCTCGTTGCGAACGTAGTCCATGAACGTCGCGGTGTAGGCGCCCTGCAGTGCCGTGTTCGACGGATCGAACTCCTCCTGTTCGCCCGCGGCATCCAGATCCGTCGTCGTGAACCGCGCGTCCAGCCGCCCGATCGACAGCCGCCTGTCGCGCAGCAGCTCCTTGCGGAAACGGCCCGGATCGAGCCGCAGGTTCGTCCGTTCCACGAACTCGGTGGACAATCCCGTCAGGCGCGCGATCTTCTGGGCCACCGCGTGGCGCTCGGCCGCTGAGAGCGAGCTCCCCTTGAGCAGCGCGGATGCATACTCGCTGTCGGCAAACGTCCGCGCCTCGTCCACCGCCTTCTTCAGATCCCCCGCCAGATCGGCCGGCAGCTTCTTGTGGAACCACGCCGCTGCCGTGTAGGTCGGGAAATACGACACCAGGGCGATGTCGTTCTGCGGACTGGTCGAGATCGTCTGATAGGTCAGGAGCGCCGAGACCAGGACAATACCGTTCAGTTCCACCCCGTGCCGCGTCTGCAGCTCCTGCGACAGTCCCGCGGACCGGATCGTCCCGTAGCTCTCGCCGATCAGGTACTTCGGCGACGCCCAGCGCGAGTAGGCCCGGAGATACTCGTTGATGAAGTCGCCAAACGCGCGCAGGTCACCCGACTGGCCGTGATATTGCGCGGCGTTCACACCCGGGACCACCCGGCTGTAGCCGGTGGAGATGGCATCGACGAAGACGAGATCGGTCGTGTCGAGGAGCGAGTCGTCGTTGTTGACCAGCCGGTACGGCGGCGCGGGCTGGAACCCATCGTCAGCCATCTGCACCCGCTTGGGGCCGAATGAACCCATGTGCAGCCAGATCGTCGCCGACCCGGGACCGCCGTTGTACAGGAACGACACCGGGCGCCCCTTCGGATCCTCACCGTCCTTCGTGTAGGCGACGAAGAACATCCGCGCCGCGACGCTTCCGTCGTCCGCGCGGATCGGGAGCGTGCCGGTGGTCGCCGTGTACTTGATCTCCTTGCCGGCGATGCGCGTCACATGCGAGGTCTGGGAGATCTTCTCTTCCGCGGGGCCGGCTGTTTCATGAGGCGGACCGGTCTGTTCACCCCGCGTGACCGTTGGCCGCTGCTGCGCGGGGTTCTGCCCGCGCTGCTGGGCTGCCGCCGGAATGGCAACGGTCACGGCGACTATGATCATGAGAACGCGCCTGCGCATGAACCCTCCTCGTGGTTGCTGGAATTCGAGCCGAACCGACACCCGCTACCTGACAGGCTTCAACAGCAGGTCCTGGAAATCGAAGCTGAAGTCCGTCGCGGGGGAGACCGCGCGCATCTTCGCCTGGTCGATCGTCCCGTCCGGATTGAGCGCGAAGGTCACGAAGGCATCGGCGCGCAGCTCGCGGTCGCGCCACTTGACGACGAACGTGTCGTACTGCCAGTGTTCCAGGTCGCCGACGAGCGACGGCGTGTGGCCGAAGCGGATCACCAGCTTGTCTCCCTCCTGCGCGATCGCGATCCCGCCGTACCACGCGTCGGCATACTTCCCGGCGTAACCCGAGAGCGGAAGCGACGGCCGGGACGCGGTGTTCCGCGCCGCGGCGGCTTTCCGCTCCGTGGCGACCAGCGCCGCACGCCGCCGGGCGTTCACTTTCTCATACGCGTCGGCCCAGTCGGTCGGCGGCAGGCCGAGAAAGTGATCGGCGATCCGGTAGGCGATGGCGTCGAACGCGTCGCCAGACTCCTGGTTCGTCAAGACCGAAATACCCAGCCCGGCGTCCGGAAACATCATCACGCGCGACACGTAGCCCGGCAGTCCGCCGGAGTGAATCAGCATCTTCTGTCCACGGTAGTCCTGCACGTTGAGGCCGAGGCCGTAGGCGCGGAAGTTGGCCCGCTGCAGAGCAAGTTCCGGAGGCGGCGTGCCGATCGGGACGGGCGTCACTCCGGTCGTGATGTTCCGCCAGGTCGCTTCCGAGATGAGCCGCGTGCCGTCGGCCAGTTTTCCATGCGCAAGCACGACGTTCATCCACCTGGCCATGTCGTCGGCGTTGGAGTTCACGCCACCGGCTGGGTTGGTGTTGTCGCTGTCGAACGGCGCGATCGGCCGGACCTTCCCGTCGATCTCGGCATGCGGCACCGCAATATTGCCCGCCTTCGCCGCGTCCGAGTGTCGAACCGTCGTCCCCGGCATGCCGACCTTCTCGAGGATCCGCGTCGTGACGAAGTCCTCCCACGACTGCCCGCTGATGGCCTCGATCACCTCACCAGCGACGAGATAGAGCACGTTGTCGTACGCATACGCGCTGCGGAAGCTCGTCGCCGGCTCGATGTGCCTCAGACGCGTGGCGATCTCGCGACGGTTGTAGGTAGACGATGGCCACCACAGGAGATCGCCGGCGCCGAGCCCCAGCCCGCTGCGGTGCACGAGCAGATCGCGGACCGTGAGTTCGCGGGTGACGAACGGATCGTACATCTGGAACCACGGCAGGTAGTCGATCACGGGCGCATCCCACTCGAGCTTGCCCTCTTCCACGAGCAGCCCGATGGCGGTCGCCGTCATCACCTTCGTGTTCGACGCGATCCCGAAGTTCGTTTTCGCGTCCACCGCGGCGGGTTCGCCGAGCCTGCGCACACCGTAGCCCTTCGCGACGACGACCTTTCCGTCCTTGACGACGGCGAGCGAGACGCCTGGTACGTCGAACGCGGTCATGACCCGAGCCACGTAGGCGTCGAGGTCGGGCGGCGCTGTCGCGGGAGCCTGCGCCGACGCGACACCGGCCACCAGCAGCAGTGCCGCGGCCAGGACGTGATGCCGATGCCTGATGAATGTCATGGAGGGAGTATAGCGCCAGGCAGCAGAGTACTCCCGCGCGACAGCCGCTGTCGGCCTCACCGGAGGGACGGAGGAACGGAGAGACAGCGGGTGGGCCTGGGGTTGCTTCAGCAGTCGGGGTCATTCCCGCGCGACAGCCACCCGTGGCCTGCGCTGCGGCCGACCGCATCCGGATCCAACCTCTGTTTCTCCGTCTCTCCGTCCCTCCTGTGAGGCCCCGGGCGGCTGCCGCTGATGTTACAGTCCCCACCGTGCCGGAGCTGCCGGATATCACGGTCTACATCGAGGCACTCGCGTCGCGGGTGCTGAACCAGCCGCTCGAGCGGCTGCGGATTGCGAATCCGTTCCTCGTGCGCACGCCGCACCCGCCGGTCGGCGCCGCTGAAGGACGTCGCGTCGTCTCGCTCAGCCGGATCGGCAAGCGCATCGTCCTGGGCATGGACGGCGACCTGTTCGTGGTGCTGCACCTGATGATCGCGGGACGCCTGCGCTGGCGGGATCGAGGTGCACCGATTCCGGGCAAAGCCGGGCTGGCGGCGTTCGATTTCCCGACAGGGACCGCGATCCTGACGGAGGCGGGGTCGAAGCGTCAGGCGTCACTACACCTGGTCGTCGGCGCCGGTGCGCTGGCGGCGCTCGATCCGGGCGGCCTCGAGGTGATGGACGCTGATCTGCCGGCCTTCGCGCGGCGCCTCGCTGCCGAAAACCACACGCTCAAGCGCGCGCTGACCGATCCGCACATCCTCAGCGGCATCGGCAACGCCTATTCCGACGAGATCCTGCATGCGGCGAAACTCTCGCCGATGAAGCTCACGCGCAGCCTGTCGGACGAAGAGACCCGTCGCCTGCACGAGGCGACTGTCGCGACGCTGGAGGCGTGGACCGAACGGCTGCGCGAACAGACAGGCGTCGGCTTCCCCGACAAGGTCACGGCGTTCCGCGAGGGCATGGCCGCGCACGGCCGCTTCGGACAGCCCTGCCCGGCCTGCGGCTCTCCCATCCAGCGCATCGTCTACGCGCACAACGAGGCGAACTACTGCGCAACCTGCCAGACGGGAGGCAAGCTGCTCTCGGATCGCGCGCTGTCGCGGCTCCTGCGCGACGACTGGCCGAAGACGCTGGAGGAGATGGAGAAGCGCAGGAAGGGTGGCTGAATCAGCAGTCAGTCGCTGATTCTGTATAATCCGCCCACACCGGAGCCATCCCATGAAATCACTGATTGCTTTCTTCGCCATCACCCTGGCCGCTTCGTCCCTCGCCATGGCTCAGCCCGCCCAGCAGGGCGCGCCGCAGCCGGCGTCGAGCATCGCGCAGCGCACCAACGGACTCGAACGTCACGACGGGTATCTGCCCTTCTACGTCGATCCCGTGCGCGGGCGCGTGCTGATCGAAGTGCCGCGGTTGAAGGAGGACCTGCTCTACTTCGCGCAAGTCGCCAAGGGCGTCGGCAACGTCGATCTCGGTATCGATCGCGGAGCGGGTGGCGGCTCCAAAGTGCTGTACTTCGATCGCCAAGGCAATCGCGCGCTGCTCGTCGAGCGCAACCTGCGATTCCGAGCCGTAGGCGGCAACGCGGCGCTCGAGGAAGGCATGGAGCAGTCGTTCGCCTCCTCGGTGCTCGCGGCGATGCCGATCGAAGCCGACGAGAACGGGCGACTGCTCGTGGATGCCACCGCGTGGGTGATGCGCGACGCCACCGATCTCGAAGCCGCGCTGCGCCGGCGGAATCAGGGAACATTCAGGCTCGACCAGACGCGCAGCGGCGTCTACGCGCCGCGCACGCACGGCACCGCGGACAGTACCGAGATCGAGACGACGCTGACTTTCGCGAGCGACAATCCGGGGCCGCTGGTCAGCCGCGTCGCGCCGGACGGACGTGCGCTCACGATCCGCGTCCACCAGTCGTTCGTGCAGCCGCCTGTGGGCTACACGCCGCGCGCCGCGGACTCGCGGATCGGCGTGTCCGCGCTGACGTTCCGCGACTACTCCGCCCCATACGACAAGTCGCCCGATGTCCGCTGGATTCGCCGGTTCCGTCTCGAGAAGAAGGATCCATCCGCGGCCGTCAGCGAGCCAAAACAGCCCATCGTGTTCTATCTCGACGCGGGAATCCCCGAACCCATCCGCTCGGCCATGCGCGACGGCGTGCTCTGGTGGAACCAGGCATTCGAGGCCGCGGGCTTCCGGAATGCCATCCAGGTCAAGGACCCGACGCCGGATACCGACCCGATGGATCCGCACACCTCGTTCATCTTCTGGGTGAACCGCGACGAGCGCGGATTCTCCGTCGGCGGCAGTCTCTCGGATCCGCGCACCGGCGAAATTCTCGCGGCCAAGGCGCGCATGGACTCGGCGCGCATCCGCACGATCGCGAACTACTGGCGCAGCTACCGCATGAGTTCGGCGGGCGCCGGCGCGCAGGACGGCTTCGACGCGGCTGAATGCGCTCAGTTCATGATGCCGATGGATGCCGCGCTGGTTGTCGCGGCCGCGCAGGGCGGCGCGATGGGACGCAGCCAGCAGGCCCTGGTGACCGCGCGCCAGGCGCTCGTGACGGCGCACGAAGTCGGGCACACGCTCGGCTTCGGCCACAACTGGGCAGCGAGCATCAACAACAACGCCTCGGTGATGGAGTATCCGTCGCCGCGGATCACGGTGACGGCCGACGGCCGCATCGATCTCGGCGATGCGTTCCAGAGCCGGATCGGTGACTACGACAAGCTCGCCGTCCGCTACGCCTACACCGAGTTCCCGGCCGGCGCCGAAGCCGCCGGACTGAACGCGATCGTAGCGGAGATGCGGCAGAAGAAGATCCTGTTCACGCCGGCGGCCGACCCGCGCTGGAACCGGTACGACGACCTCGCGAGCCCGGCGGACTACCTGCGCGAGACCCAGCGCCAGCGGAAGATCCTGCTCGACCGCTACGGCCCGGACGTTCTCGACGCCGGCGAGCCTCTGGGCGATCTGCGCGGCATGGGCTTGTGGATGACGTATCTGCACAACCGGTGGGCGGTCGACACCGGCGTCCGGTACATCGGCGGCCTGTACGACAACCTCGCGGTCAAGGGCGAGGCCCTCGCCCCGACGGAATTCGTGCCCGCCGCATTGCAGCGCGACGTCCTGAAGGAGCTGATGCGCGCGATTGAACCGGCGAACCTCGCCATTCCCGAGCGCCTGCTGGTGAACCTGGCCCCGCCAACCGACCGGCGCGACCTGGAGGACTTCAACATGCCCACCGGCGCCGCGTTCGACTACCTGGCCGCGGCCCGGACGCTCTCGGCCATGGTGCTCGAACAACTGCTCGAGCCGGAACGCTCCGCGCGGCTCATCAGCTTTGCCGAGCGCCAGCCTGACGCACTGACGCTGCCGGACGTGCTGCGGGCCGTCCTCGCCGAAACCTGGGGAGCGCCGCGCGACGCGGACGCGCGCGTCACGCGCCTTGCGGCGCGTCTCGCAGCGCGCCGCGCTCGACGCCATGATGCTTCTCGGCGCGAGCCCGCAATCCACGCCGGAAGTGCGCGCGGTGGCGATCAACCAGCTCGCCGACGTTGAAGACGACGCTGCAGGCGGCATCGGATCCGGACGCCGTCACCGAAGCGCACGTCCGTCAGGCCGAGCGTGACATCACGAAGTACCTGGAGAACCCTGCGGCCTACGCGCCGAAGTCATCCGCCCCCGCGCAGCCCGCGGGCGCGCCGATTGGCGAGAAGGGCGGACACTAGCGGCCCGCCCTACTCGATACGCTTCGGGTTGTTGAACAGCACCGTCAGCTTGATGCTGCCGTGCCCGTACTGCGGAAAGCCCGGCACTGACGGATCGCCAGGATCCAGGTTCGACGCCGTGTCGTCCGGCGGAAAGAGGACGAGCGATTCCAGGAACGCCAGAATCTCCTCTGGCGGCGCGGCGCCAGCGAGGCAAACGCGTTCCGGGACTCCTCCGCCTCTCCGCCATGACGGAGGATGACTTCCGTCAGGTTGATGCTCCGCCCGTCGTGGCCGTACGGCGCCGTGCTGCCCACGCCCCACAGCGAGGTCGTCATGAACTCGGTCCGGATCGAGCCGTCGAATTGCCGCTCGTGAAAAGCCGGGCCGAGATCGTGGCGCTTGAAATCCGTGAAGATGTTGTCGACGGCGAACCCGCCGCGCTGCGGCTGCTTGAGTTCCGGCAGGCCCGGAACGTCGCCGATCGACGTGAAGAGCGCGCGCGCAGTGGCGAAGAGCCTGTTGAGATGTCCGCGTTCCGGGTCGAAGACCGTATCGACGTCGGCGACCCGCCGATCGTGCCCGATCGACAGGTCCTGCACATGGCACGTCGTGCAGCCGACCATCCGCAGCAGCTTCCGCCCCGCGATGGTGTCGTGGGTCTCCTCTCCAATCGCCGGCTTGAAGTAGTTGAGGAGATAGAACTCGAAGTAGTCGACCACCGCCGGGTCCAGTTCCGGCAGACCGTCAGGCGGCGCCGCGATCGTGTCGGTCCCGCCGTCGAGCACCATCCCTGACGGAGTCACGATCCGCCGGCCGGCGTGCGCGGCGGCGAGATCGGGATCGGCCACCAGGAGCCCCATTTCGTTGTTGAGGGCCCCCACCACGAATTCGCGAATCGACATCGCGTCGCCATGCCCGAAGGGACGGATCCGCATGTCGGGTTCGACGCCTTCCACTTCGCTCGTGTCCACGATTCCGTCAGCGTAGGCGGTGATGACACCGAACGGAACTCCCTTGGCGACGAGGCGGCGACGGACGGTACGCCTGCGCGCGATCGCCTGCGCGACCGCCTCGTCACGAAGGCCCCGCAGCGCGGCGGTCATCTCATCAGCGAGCATCTCCTTGATGCCGAGGCCGAACAGGTGCGGCGCATCGCGGCTGTCGGGCCGGGTGACGACGTCGCCGCCGAAACCGGCGGCACCGCGCGGGCGGCCATGGCAGGCGGCGCAGCTGTCGGCCAGCCCGGCACCTATGGCCTTGTTGGTGGCAATGTCTCCCGCTCCGTCGCCCGTCGCGGGCCCCTGGCCGCGCGCGAACGTGAACTTCCGCTGGAAGAGCTGCCGTCCGCGCCGGATGGCGCGGAACGGATCGCGGCTGATGATGAACGCGGACGAGTCCTCCGTGAACCAGTCGCCGCGGCCGGCGCCGATCTCCTCGTCCAGGGTGAGCGCGATCCCCTCGTTGGCGGCGTTGGGCGCCGTCGTGCGATCAACCAGCTGGGCGACGAGGGGTGCGACGGCGAGCACGGGAGCTGCGACGATCAGGGTGACGGCAAGGCGACGGATCGGAATGACCATGGTGCGTGTCCTCCTGGCGGCCGGACTGCTCGAATACACCGGGTGGCGCTGGTGAGCTCGACAGTGCCGCTACTCAGGAGATCGCAAACGGGAGGCGAAACACGACGCCGCGGGTCTTCGGTGTCGTGCGAGACGGCTCAGGGCGTGGACCCGCCGAGCGTCTGGTAGAGGTAGATGCGCGCCTTTTCCCAGCTCCGCTGGACGGTGCGCTCGGACACGCCGCGCATGGCCGCGATCTCGGCGAAGGAGAAGCCGCAGAAGAACTTGAGGTCAACGGTTTCCGCCAGGAGCGGCTCCACGGCGTCGAGCGCGTCGAGCGCATCGCTCACGGCCGTCAGCTCCGCGACGTCCGCGATGGCCGACACGTCATCCTCCCCGAGGCTCGTGATTCTCGAACTGCCCCCCGCGCTTGATCGCCTGGCGGCGGCGCGCGTAGTCGATGATGAGCCCCCGCATCACGCGTGCGGCATAGCCCATGAACTGGCTGCGATCCGGGAACGCAGCTCCGTCGCGACCGGACATGTCGAGGAAGGCCTCGTGCAGGAGCGTCGTCGCGCCAAGCGTCACGTTGCCGCCGTTGCGGGCCAGTTCGCGGCGGGCGAGGCGGTGCAGCTCCGAGTAGAGCGAGGCGAACAGGGCCTCGGCGGATTCCCGGTCGCCGCGGCGTGCTGATGCGAACAGCGACGCGAGTGATTTCTCCACACCATGGCCCTCCGCTCAGGAGGCACATTGTAAACCCGGCAGCGGCCTGGCGGCGACTCGGCGGCCCGGCCCTACACGCCGTCGATGATCACGAGCTCGCTTCTGTGGGTTGTCTTCTGCCTGATTTCCTTCGCCGGCGCGTACTCGGGCGACTCCCACCACGTGCGCGCCCGCTCGGCCGACGGAAACTCGAGCAGCACCAGCCGCTTGGGATGCCACTCCCCCTCGAGCACGTCAGGCTTCGGCCCGCGTGCCAGGTACTTCCCGCCATATTTCGTGACCGTCTCGAACGCGAGTTTCTTGTAGTCCTCGTACCGCTCCGGATCCGAGACGTCGATGTGTGCGATCACATACGCTGCCATGCTGTCCTCCGCTCCTGGTCCGCCATCGCCCGCTCCGGCCTTGCGGCGCGCGGAGGCGGGTCCGCGGTCCGCTCTCCGAATCACTCGCCCCGAATGGCTGCCAGAAACGTCTCTCCCAGCGTTTCGGCCTTTCGGGCGCCGACGCCTCGCACCTGGTGCAGGTCCTCGATCGTCCGTGGCTTGAGGCGCGCCATCTCACGCAGCGTGGCGTCGTGGAAGATCACGTACGGCGGCACGCCGCGCGACCGCGCGATCCCCAGGCGCACGGCGCGCAGCCGATCGAACAGGTCCCGATCGACGTCCTGCCACGATTCCGCCTCAATGCGCGACCGCTTCGGCATCTTATCCTTCACGGGACGACGCTGGCGCGCAAGGATCAGGTCGGACTCCCCGCCGTTCTTCAACAGGTCCACGCCGCGCCCGGTCAACGCGACGACCGGATACACGTCGTCGGTCTGCCGCAGAAAGCCGTGCGCGATGAGCTGCTCGATATAGCCGCGGACCTCCGTGGTGGACATGTCGCGAAGCAGCCCGAACGTGCTCAGCGCATGGTGGCCGCGCTGGGTCACGAGATCGGCATCACTGCCGCACAGCACGTTGGCCACGTGCGCCACGCCGAAGCGCTGCCCCACACGCGCGACGCACGAGAGAATCTTGCGCGCCAGCACGACCGGCTCGTCAGCCGTTTCGAGCTCTTCGAGGCAGTAGTCGCACGCGCTGCAGTCATCCCGATCGTAGGTGTCGCCGAAATAGCTCACGAGGTGCCGGTGACGGCACCCGACGCTCGCCGCGTACTTTTCCATGTCGCGCAGCAGCCGCCGCGTCGCGTCGGTCAGCTCGCCGTTCTTCTCGAGCATCATGCGCCACTTCATGAAGTCGGCGGTCGAATAGATCAGCACGCATTCGGCCTCGAGCCCGTCGCGCCCGGCACGCCCGGATTCCTGCTGATAGTGCTCGAGCGACTGCGGCGCGCCCGCGTGCACGACGAAGCGCACGTCCGACCGGTCGATCCCCATCCCGAACGCGACCGTCGCGACCATCACGTCGGCGTCCTCCTCGAGGAACGCGTCCTGGTTCCGGTGCCGCTCGCCGTCGTCCAGCCCCGCGTGGTACGGCAGCGCGCGGAGGCCGTTGTCCCTCAGCCACGAAGCCAGCGCATCCACCTCCTTGCGCGAGGTGCAGTAGATGATGCCGGCCTGGCCACGATGGCGGCCGAGGATGTCGAGCAGCTGCCGCTTCAACGTCGCGCGCGACAGCACGCGGTACACGAGGTTCGGCCGGTCGAAGGACCCGACGAGCTCGACCGGGTGGTCGAGGCCGAGTTGCGCGGCGATGTCCCGCCGCACGCGCGCCGTCGCCGTGGCGGTGTAGGCGTGCAGGCTGATCCCGGGCAGCGCCTCGCGGAGCCTGCCGAGCTGACGGTACTCGGGACGGAAATCGTGACCCCACTGGCTGATGCAGTGCGCCTCGTCTATGGCGACGAAACTCACGGCGCATTGTGAGAGCTGGCTGACGAACCCGTCGCCACCATCCCCGACGAGCCGCTCGGGCGAGACATAGAGCAGGCGATAGCGTCCGTCGCGCAGCCCCGCCATCACGGACGCCTTCTCGCCGGCCGCGAGCGAACTGTTGAAACAGGCCGCCGGCACACCGTTGCCGACGAGCGTATCGACCTGGTCCTTCATCAACGAGATCAGCGGCGACACGACGAGGGCTAGGCCAGGCCGCACCAGCGCGGGCGCCTGAAAACAGAGCGACTTCCCTCCACCGGTCGGCAGCACGACGACGGAATC
This sequence comes from uncultured Acidobacteriota bacterium, assembly GCA_963817635.1. Classification (GTDB taxonomy): domain Bacteria; phylum Acidobacteriota; class Vicinamibacteria; order Vicinamibacterales; family 2-12-FULL-66-21; genus CAWFPR01. Next base: position 172,409 of record CAWFPR010000015.1, read on the forward strand.
GCGTCCAGCCAGGATGGCGTTCATGGCTTCGCGCTGGAGTGGACGGAACGAGGTATAGCCCCAGTAGCGCTCGAGGACGTCCGAGAGCGCGGGACCGGAGACGGACGGCGAGTTCACGGTTCTACCATCATCACACACAGATCAAGGGAGCGACAGCCGATCGGTCTCTTCGCGGCGACAGCCGCTGGTCTGCTTCACAGGAGGAACGGAGGGACGGAGACACCGAGGGGGGATCGGGATGGCGTCGGCACCGGGGCTGGTCCGCTGCGACAGTCCCTCGGTCTCTTCGCGGCGACAGCCAATCCGTCTCGTCGCGGCGACAGCCGCCCCTCCGCTTCACAGGAGAAACGGAGACACCGAGGGGGGATCGGGATGGCGTCGGCACCGGGGCTAGTCCGCTGCGACAGTTGCTCAGTACCGGCAGACCGACGTCGCAGTTATTGCAGTCAGGTTCGTCGCCGCGCCTCGCGGAATCTACAGCGGGAGCATGCACGAAAGGGCAAATAACCGGGAATCTGCGGTTTGTTGTGCTGGCAGGCGCATTGCCTCCCGGGGTCTGCATGGAATACGACGAGAGGAGAATAGACGCTCTGCGTGGCACGATCATCGGATGCGCCATCGAGGTGCATCGCCAGATGGGACCCGGATTACTCGAGTCGGTGTATCAGACGTGTTTGACGCTTGAATTGCGCGACGCAAAGCTGCAGGCTCGTGTCAACCCGGCGGCCCGTCTCACATATCGCGGCAGACCGATCGAAGAGCGACTGTTCATCGACATACTGGTCGAAGACCTGATCGTGCTCGAAGTGAAGTCAGTTGAACGGCTGATCCCGGTGCACACCGCTCAAGTGGTCACATACCTGAAGCTCGCCGAAAAGCCCGCGGGGCTCCTGCTGAATTTCAATTGCCTGCTCATGAAAGACGGAATCCGTCGAATCCTCCATCCCGCGGTCAAAGAGATGGTCTCGCGGCCGCGCCATGATTGCACGATCGTCGACTCCGCGTGAACGAACCGAGGATCATCGCTGCGACGAGACTGAGCGGCTGTCGCCGCGAAGAGATTGAGCAACTGTCGCAGCGGACCAGCCCCGGTGCCGACGCCACCCGGATCCCCCCTCAGTGTCCGTCCCTCCGTCCCTCCTGTGAGGCACAGGGGCAGCCGTCGCCGCGAAGAGATTGAGCAACTGTCGCAGCGGGCCAGCCCCGGTGTCGACGCCAGCCGGATCCCACCTCCGTGTCTCCGTCCCGTTCCTCCTGTCAGGCAGACCAGCGGCTGCCGCTGCGAAGAGACTGAGCGGCTGTCGCCCGAGGTACAGGTGCCGGATTCCCGTCAGTCACGATGCCCCGCGGCGGTGCTATTCTCGCAGTGTCAACTATTTGCCTTCCGCTGTTCATCAGGGGGACGCCATGAGTTTCGACCCTGCGGCCCGCGTCCAGGATTTTCTCGTCTTCGGCGAGTTCGGCGACGTCAACCCGTCGATCACCGACTCGTCGACCTACACATTTCTCAATCCGAGCACCATGGAGGAAGCGTTCGAGCACGAGATCGAAGGCTGCTTCCTGTACTCGCGCCACTGGAATCCGACCAACAAGCACCTCGCCGATGCGCTCGCGCGCATGGAAGACGGCGAATCCGCGCAGGTGATGGCCTCGGGCATGGCCGCCATCAGCACGACGATCCTCGCGCTCTGCTCGGCCGGCGACGAGATCGTGTCGGGCCGTACTATCTACGGCGGCACCTACGCGTTGATGAAGAACCTGCTGCCGCGCTTTGGCGTGACGACGCGCTTCATCGACCTCTCGGACGAGGCAGCGGTCCGCGCCGCCGTCACACGCCGCACGCGCGTGATCTTCGCCGAATCGATCAGCAATCCGCTCCTCGAGGTCACCGACATCCCGATGCTGGCGCGCGTCGCCCATGACCATGGCATCCGGCTGGTGATCGACAACACCTTCAGCCCAATGATCCTGTCGCCCCTCCGCCTGGGCGCCGACATCGTCATTCACAGCATGACGAAGTTCATCAACGGCACGAGCGATTGCGTCGCCGGCTGCGTGGTGTCCACTCACGACTTCATCGCCGCGCTCAACGACGTCAGCGCCGGCACGAGCATGCTGCTCGGCCCGGTGCTCGACAGCCTGCGAGCGGCCAGCATCCTGAAGAACCTCCACAGCCTCCACCTGCGGATCCAGCGGCACAGCGCCAATGCGATGCGGCTCGCCTGCGACCTGACGGTGCACGACCAGATCGTCCACTACCCCGGACTCGAGATGCACCCGCAGCACGGCCTGATCTCATCCATGATGAACCCGGGGTTCGGATATGGCGGCATGCTGACCATGGACATGGGCACCCACGAGCGGGCCATGCGGCTGATGCAGCGGATGCAGGAAGAGAAGGTGGGATACCTGGCGGTCAGCCTCGGCTACTTCAAGACGCTCTTCAGCGCGCCGGGCTCGAGCACGTCGTCGGAGATCCCGGCCGACGCGCGTCACGCGATGGGCCTCTCGGACGGCCTCGTGCGGTTCTCCGTCGGCCTCGACAACGGCATCGCGCGCGCCTCGTCCGCGATCCGGAAGTGCATCGACGAAACGATGCTGGTCGCCAGCCGCTAGCCCGGGCTGGAGGTCCTGACCCCGGAGCGCGAGGCCCGGGAATGGTGTGGCCATCGCACTTCTCGAGGGCCAGGCAGCCCGGCGGCACGGATGGCTGACGGGATTCCGGCGAAAACTGCGGCACACCGCGTGCTAGGAATCGGACTATGCGCCCCACACTCACGCTCCTCGATCCCCCGCTCATCGAACGGATTCTCGCCGAAGCCTCCGACCTGCTCGGGACGCTCGGCGTCGAGATTCACAATCCGGCGCTCCTCGACCTGCTCGGCGAGCACGGCGCGCGCATCGACCGGACGACTTCGCGGGCGTTCCTCGACCAGCCGCTCATCGACTCGGCGGTCGAATCGGCGCCGAGCGGGTTCCAGTTGTACGACGTCCACGGGAAGGAAACGCACAACTTCGACGGCCGCGCGGTGCACTTCACGCCGGGATCGGCGGCGATCAACATCCTCGACGGCGAGACGGGCGTAATCCGCCCGCCGACGACCGCGGACTACATCAAGTACGTCAAGGTGGTCAGCGGCCTTCCCTACATCGCCTCGCAGAGCACGGCGTTCATCCCGGCCGACGTGCCGAGCCGCGTCTCGGATTCGTACCGCCTCTACCTGAGCCTGCTCTACGGTGAGAAGCCGGTCGTCACCGGAGCGTTCACCGCGGCCGCGTTCGGCATCATGAAGGATCTGCAGGTCGCCGTGCGCGGCAGCGAGGAAGCCCTGCGCGACCAGCCGCTCGCGATCTTCTCCTGCTGCCCGACGGCGCCCATCAAGTGGAGCGACGTGACCAGCCAGAACGTCGTGGACTGCGCGCGCCACGGCATCCCCGTCGAGTTCATCTCGATGCCGCTGTCCGGCTTCATGGCCCCGGTCACGCTCGTCGGCTCGCTCGTGCAGCACGCCGCCGAAACGTTGAGCGGTGTCGTCATCAGCCAGATCGCCTCGCCCGGCGCCCCTGTCCTCTGGGGCGGATCGCCGGCGATCTTCGACGTGCGCTACGAGACCACGCCGATGGGCGCGATCGAGACGATGATGCTCGACTGCGCCTTCAGCGAGATCGGACATTTCCTCGGCCTGCCAACGCAGGCCTACATCTCGCTGAGCGACGCGAAGCAGCTCGACGCGCAGGCCGGGCTCGAGACCGGCATCGGCGCGACGCTGGCCGCGCTGTCGGGAATCAACAGCATCTCGGGCCCGGGCATGCTCGACTTCGAGAGCTGCCAGAGCCTGGAGAAGCTCGTGGTGGACAACGAGATCTGCGGGATGATGGCGCGCCTGCTGCGCGGCATCGAGCCGAAGGACGACTTCCCCGCGCGGCCGATCTTCGAGGAGCTGCTGCGCGACGGCCATCTGCTGATCGCGAAGCACACCCGCCGGCACCTGCGCTCCGAGATCCTCGTCCCCGGCCCGGTGATCGATCGCGCGAACCACTCGCGGTGGCTCGAGGAAGGCGCGCTGACGCTCGGCGAGCGCGCGCGTCGCGAGGTCGCGCGGCTCGTCTCCCTCTACCAGCCCTCGGGCCTGCCGGAGGTCGTCACGCGCGAGCTCACGCGGCTGATGCAGGCCGAGGCCGGCCGCGCGGGCATGGATCGCCTGCCGGAGACGGTCGCGTGAGGCAGCGCGTCGAATGGACGGCCGCCGAGTCTCTGCCGTCGCGGGCCGACGTCCTGCGCCTCCAGGGGATCGGCCCGGACGTCGAGGTGCCGCCGCGCATCGGGGCGCTGCTGGACTCTGCCCTCGAAGCCTATCTCGAGCTCGCCCATCCGCGCGCGGTCTTGGCGAGCATCGCGAACCTCGAATTCGCCCGCGTGTATCGCGGCGAGGGGCACAACGCCAGGGAAACGCCGCTCGAGGCCATCTACCCGCTGGCCGACGACCTGGCGCTGATGGCGGCGACGGTCGGCATCCGGCTGTCGGCGTCCGTGCGCGAGATGTTCGACCGGCACGATGTCGCGCTCGGGTGCATGCTCGACGCGGTCGGATCGGCCGCGGCCGATCGGCTGACGGTCCTGCTCGCCGCGCGCCAGGCCGAGGCGCTCGGCGTGCCCTCGCTGCGCGTCCTCGCCTACAGCCCGGGCTACTGCGGCTGGCACGTGAGCGGCCAGCGCGCGCTCTTCGACTACCTGCAGCCGGACGATGTCGGGATCACGCTCAACAGCAGCTGTCTCATGCAGCCGCTCAAGTCGGTGTCGGGCGTGCTCGTCGCCGGCGCCGGCCGGATTCACCGGTTCCGGCCAACGTTCGATTTCTGCGGCACGTGCCAGGACACACCGTGCCGCGAGCGCATCGCGTGGGCCTCGAAGCCCTGACCAGGAGACGCTGACATGACGATTCTCGAGGAGATTTCGGGCTGCCTCCAGCGCGGCGAAGACGACCGCGTCGGCGAGCTCGTCGCCCAGGCGATCGCCGGCCACGTTGCGCCGGAGCAGATCCTGAACAGCGGGCTCATCGCCGGCATGAACGTCGTCGGCGAGCAGTTCCGCGTGCGGGAAATCTTCCTGCCCGATGTGCTGATGGCCGCGCGCGCGATGTACGCCGGGCTCGACCTGCTCAAGCCGCTCCTGGCGCGCGACGGCGTGCCGGTCGCCGGACGCATCGTGATCGGCTCAGTGCAGGGCGACCTGCACGACATCGGCAAGAACCTGGTCGGCATCATGCTGAAAGGCGCCGGGTTCGAGGTAATCGACCTGGGCCACGACGTGCCGGCGACCCGCTTCGTGGACGCCGCCGTCGAGCACGACGCCTCGATCATTGGACTCTCGGCGCTGTTGACGACCACGATGCCGGTCATGCAGGAGGTCGTCGCGCTGGTGCGCGCCCGCGGGCTCGGCTCCCGCCTCCGGGTCATCGTCGGCGGCGCGCCCGTCTCGGAAGCCTGGGCCCGCGAAATCGGCGCCGACGGCTATGCCTACGATGCCGCCAACGCCGTCGAGCGCGTGCGTGCGCTCGGCGCGGGAGCCGCCGTGTGACGTCGCGCCCGTTCCTCGACCGCGTGCGCGGCGGCGAAACACTGATCGGCGACGGCGCCTGGGGCACGATGCTGATGGCGCGCGGCCTCCGGCCGGGCGTCCCCCCCGAGACCTTCAACATCTCGCGCCAGGACGTCCTCGAGGCGATCGCGCAGCAGTATCTCGAGGCGGGCGCCGACATCATCACCACCAACACCTTCGGCGCCTCGCCGCTGCGCCTCGCCCAGCACGGCCTGGACGAATCGACCGAGATCATCAATCGGAACGCCGTCGACGCGCTGCGCCGCGTGGTGGACGGCCGCGCCTACGTCTCCGGCGACATCGGCCCGTGCGGCCATCTGCTCGAGCCGTACGGCGACGCGAATCCGGCTGTCGTGCTCGCCGGTTTCGAGCGTCAGGCCCGCGCCCTGGCAGCCGCCGGCGTGGACCTGTTCTGCATCGAGACCATGACCGACCTGGCGGAAGCCGTCCTCGCGGTCCGCGCGGCGCGCGCCGCCGCGCCCGGCGTGCCCGTTGTCGCCACCATGACGTTCGACCGCACGCGGAGAGGGTTCTTCACGGTGATGGGCACGTCAATCGCGCAGGCCGCGCGCGACCTCGTCGCGGCGGGCGCCGACGTGGTCGGATCCAACTGCGGGAACGGCATCGACGTGATGGTCGAGATCGCGCGGGAGTTCCGCGCCCAGACGCCGTGGCCGCTCGCGATCCAGTCCAACGCGGGCCTGCCCGAGCCGCACGGGACCGAACTCGTCTACGGCGAGGACCCGGACTTCACGGCGGAGCGCGCCCCGGCGCTCGCCGCGCTCGGGGTGTCGGTGATCGGCGGATGCTGCGGAACGACGCCCGCGCACATCCGCGCCATCCGCCAGCGCCTGTTCAGCCCCGGCGATCCGCGCCGGACCTGAGGCTAGGCTACCAGGACTGCTGAAAAGAGCCAGCCTGATGGAATATGGGAAATGGAAAATGGAAGAACACGGTTCGTGTTTTTCCATTTACCATTTGCCATATTACCATCAGGCCGGCATTTTTCAGCGGCCTGCTAGCTAGAACCGCCCTTCGACCAGCTGTCCGTGCTCGACCATCAACGGCGGCGGCTCGAGGCGAATCAGGTGCCCGAACTCCTGCGCGGAACGCCTCCAGCGACAATCCGGCGGCCGAGGCAATCTTGGCGAGCTGGTGCGGATCCTCGAAGTCGTCGCGGCGCAGCCGGATCATGTAGCGGCGCGCAATCGCGTACCGCGTCGAGTGGATGTCGACGAGCCGCAGGCGCGCCCGTCCGGTGGCCGGATCGAGCATCTCGGAAAACGGCACCGGCGCAAAATGCCCCGCCTGCATCGAGATCATCGCCGCGTTGCCGCCCCCGAGGATGTACTTCGCGGCGCAGTAGCCCAGGTCGCGCGTGTACTCCATGTCCATCGGAATCGGGTCGGCGCACCGGAGCTCGTACCCGACGTTCTTGGCCGCGATCGTCGTCTTGACGTGGAACCGTGCGAGCCGCCGCTGGACTTCCGCCTTGAGGATTTCGCCGATGTTCACCTCGGCGATGCGCAGGTGCCCGTGATCGTCGCGTTCGACGTCCTGGAACTGCTGCAGGTCTTCGGGCGCGATGTCGAGCACCAGCCCCTCGGCAATCACGGCAACGCCATCTCTCCGGCCGTCGCTCAACCGCTTGATGATCGCGCCGACCAGCGTATCGACGATGTCGGCGAGGCGGATGTCGTGCCCGCCGAACTCCTCGGGGATGAGCGTCAGCGTCGCGCCGGCCGCCTTGCCGACTCCGAGCGCCAGGTGCCCGGCCTTGCGCCCCATGGTGATCACGAAGTACCAGCGCGAGGTGGTCTTCGCGTCGACCATGAGGTTCTTGACCATCTCGGCGCCGAGGTGACGGGCCGTCTGGAATCCGAACGTATCGGCGTACTGCGGCAGTTCCAGATCGTTGTCGATCGTCTTCGGCACGTGCACGACCCGGATCCGGCCGTTGGCGGCCGCCTCGAGCTTCATCGCCGAGAAGGCAGTGTCGTCGCCGCCGATCGTGATGAGCATCGAGACGTCCAGCCGGAGCAGCGACGTGACGACGGTTTCGAGGTCTTCCGGGCGGCGCGTCGGATTGGCGCGCGAGATGCCGATGTGCGATCCGCCGCGAAAGTGGATACGGCTGACCTGGTCGATTTCGAGCGGCGTCACGTGGTCGATAAGGCCCTGCATGATCCACTCGAACCCGTCCCGGATGCCGAGCACTTCGACGTCCTGGAGGCGGCTGCGGATGGTGGCGGCGCTGATCACGCTGTTGATCCCCGGCGCCGGACCACCGCCGACGAGAATGGCGAGTCGGTCTGACATGACTCGATCCTACGCCTCGACCGGGGTGCGCTCAAAGCCGGGACCGGGTTACGATGGCGATGGGGCGGTCGAGCTATGCATATCAGTTTCACGCTGAACGGCGCGATCCGGCGATGTCGGGACGAGACCCGGCGAAACCCTGCTGGAAGTCCTGCGGGAGCGCTGCGGGATCGTGTCGCCGAAGGACGGCTGCCAGCCGCAGGGGCAGTGCGGCGCCTGTCTCGCGCTCGTGGACGGCGCCCCGAAGGTGACCTGTGCCATCCCCGCAGAGAAGGCCGACGGACGGGAAATCGTCACGCTCGAAGGGATCCCCGCGGATCAACGCCAGATCATGGCGGACGCGTTCGCGGCCACCGGGGCGGTCCAGTGCGGCTTCTGCATCCCGGGTATCGCCCTGCGCGCGTCCCACCTGCTGCGGACGAACCCGAGCCCCACGCGCCGGGACATCGCGCGCGCCATCGACGTCCACCTCTGCCGGTGCACCGGCTACGTGAAGATTGTCGACGCGATCGAACTGATGGCCCGGGCCTGTCGCGGCGAGCCCATGCCCGCCCGGCCCGCCTCGTCCGGCGTCGGGACCCGCCATGTCAGGTACCAGGCGCCGGAACTGACGCTGGGCACGCGCCTCTACGTCGACGACATGACCCGGCCCGAGATGCTGCACGGCGCGCTGACCCTGTCGCCGCATCCCCGGGCCCTGGTGCGCCGCATCGACACGACGCGCGCGCGCGCGCTCCCCGGCGTCGCCGCGGTGATCACCGCCGCCGACGTGCCGGGCGATCGCTGGTACGGGTTGATCTACAACGACTGGCCGTGCCTGGTGGCCGAGGGCGAGGAAGTACGGTGTGTGGGCGACGTCGTGGCGGCGGTGGCCGCCGAAGACCGCCACACCGCGCGCGAAGCCGCGGCGCTCGTCGACGTCGAGTACCGAGGTGCGGCCCGCGGTACTCGACCCCGTCCGGGCGCTCGAACCCGGACGCGCCGCAGGTGAACCCGCAGCATCCCAACCTCCTCCAGCGCTCGGTCATCCGCCGCGGCGACGCCGAACAGGCGCTCGCCTCCAGCGCGCACGTCGTCACCGGCACGTGGCAGACGCAGCGCATCGAACACCTGTATCTCGAGCCGGAAAGCGCGCTGGTCGAGCCGTGCTCCGGCGGGTTCCGGCTCTACACCCAGGGCCAGGGTGTGTTCGACGATCGGCGACAGGTCGCCGGCGCGCTCGGCATTCCCGAGGACCAGCTCGGAGTCGAGCTGGTATCGAACGGCGGCGCGTTCGGTGGCAAGGAAGACATGGCCGTGCAGGCCCAGACGGCGCTGCTCGCCCAGGCGACCGGCCGGCCGGTCAAGCTGACGCTGACGCGCGAACAGTCAATCCGGATTCACCCCAAACGACATCCGATCACGCTGCACTACACCGTCGGCTGCGACAGCGACGGGCGCTTGACGGCCGTCAAGGCGCGGATGATCGGCGACTCGGGCGCGTATGCGTCGGTCGGCGGCAAGGTCCTGGAACGGGCGGCGGGTCACGCGTGCGGTCCGTACCGCACGCCCGCCGTCGACATCGAGGCGCTCGCGGTCTACACGAACAACCCGCCGTGCGGCGCCATGCGCGGCTTCGGCGCCAACCAGGCGAGCTTCGCCATCGAAGGCTGCCTCGACCTGCTGGCGGCGAAGGTCGGGCTCGACGGATGGGAGATGCGGTGGCGCAACGCGCTTCAGCCCGGGGATCAGTTCTCGACGGGCCAGGTGCTGCACACGTCGGTCGGCATCCGCAAGACGCTCGAAGCCACGAAGGACGCCTACTATGCCGCGAAGCGCGAAGGACGCGCCGTCGGCATCGGTTGCGGCATGAAGAACAGCGGCATCGGCAACGGCGCCATCGAGTGGGGCAAGGCACGGCTCGTCGTCGAACGGGACGGCACCGTGACGCTCTACAACGGCTACACCGAGATGGGCCAGGGGCTCTTCACCGTGCTGACGCAGTTTGCCGCCGAGGTCACGGGACTGCCGGCGGCACAGTTCCGTCCGAAAGTGGATTCGACGTATGCGCTCGGCTGCGGCCAGACGACAGGGTCGCGGGCGACGTTCTTCGGCGGACGCGCCGTCGTGAGCGCCGCCGCGAAGCTCAGGGCGGATCTCGACCGCGGCCGCACGATGGCCGAACTGGCCGGGCAACGTGTACGCGGCAGACGTGGTCGTGGACGATACGACCGCGCCGGGCGCGGCGACCGGCGAGATCAAGACGCACTCCGCTTTCGGCTACGCCACGCAGGTCTGCGTCCTGGATGCAGACGGACGCGTGGCGCGGATGATTGCCGCGCACGACGTCGGCCGGGCGGTGAACCCGGCGCTCTGCGAGGGCCAGATCGAAGGCTCGATCCACATGGGGCTGGGCTACGCGCTCACCGAGGAGCTGATCCTCAGCGACGGCATGCCCGCGTCGTTCAAGCTGCGCGACATCGGGGTGCTGCGCGCGCGCGACATGCCGGAGATCGAGGTGATTCTCGTCGAGGAACCGGAGCCCGAGGGGCCGTTCGGCGCCAAGGGCGTCGGCGAGATTGGCCTGGTGCCGACCGCCGGGGCGGTCGCGGGGGCCCTTCAGGCATTCGACGGCGTGCGCCGCTACACGCTGCCGATGCGGGACTCGGCTGCCGCCCGCGCGATGAGCGTCGGTCGCGTGAAAAGACCGTGATGACGGACGGATCAGTGCATGCGCCGATTCGTGCCGGCGCGCCGGAGGTGCCCCGACCGCCGCTCGATGTCGAACGGGGGCCCGAAGCCAAACTGCCGGCGATCGCATCCCGCGCGCCGCTGGGCCCGACGCCGCTCCAGGCCTTCCGGAGCGGCGCCGGCCAGCGCCCGCTGCTGCCGCAACGCCCGCCGCGCGGGCTCCATGACCTCGAGCAGCCCGTCGTACAGCGTCTGCACGCGCGCGTTGCCCGGCTCCTGCGCCAGGACTTCACGCAGATAGCCCGCCACGGCCATGATGTTGGCGCGCTGCCAGGCCTGCTGTCTCAAACGGACGACTCCCGAATCGGCCACCGTGACGTGTCCTCTGAAGGTATCCGTGCCGGTAGGGCGATGATACCGCAGGCGGCACGCCGCGGCACCTGTGAGCAGACGAGAGCCCGCCGCTCGTGGTGAACGCACACACGCACCTCTACTCTGGCCTGGTCCCGCTGGGGATGCCTGGCGCCTTCGAGCCCGCCGTCATGTTTCCTGGAGATTCTCGCGCGGGTGTGGTGGCGTCTCGATCGTGCTCTCGACCCCGCGGCCCTGCGTGCCGCCGCGCGCCTGTATGTCGCCGAAGCGGCACTGCACGGGACGACGGTGCTCATCGATCACCACGAGTCGCCGTCGTGCATCGAGGGTTCGCTCGACGTGATTGCCGACGCCTGCCACGAGTTCGGGATGCCGGCGGTCCTCTGCTACGGTGCGACCGAACGCAATGGCGGCGCGGACGAAGCCCGGCGGGGGCTCGAGGAGTGCCGCCGCTTCATCGCGTCGAATCGGCGCCCGTACGTGCGCGGCGTCGTCGGTCTGCATGCCTCGTTCACGGCCTCGGACGATACCATCGCGCGCGCAGGCGCGCTGTGCCGGGAGATGGGAACCGTCCTCCACGTGCACATGGCTGAAGATCGCGCGGACGTGGACGACGCGCGTGCACGGGGCCACGCCGGGCCGCTCGAACGGCTTGAATCGCTCGGGGCGCTGCCCCCTGGATCGATCCTCGCGCACGGCGTGCACCTGGACCGGGCGCAGGTCCGCCACGCAGGCGCACGCGGATGGTGGATCGTGCAGAATCCCCGATCCAACCGGCACAATGGCGTGGGGTACCCGGCGGGGCTCGGGGAAAGCGCGCGCGTGGCGCTCGGGACCGACGGGTTCGTGTCGGACATGAACCAGGAAGCGGCCGCCTTGCGCGAGGACGCGCGGGCGCATGGAGAATCGCCCGATGTCGCTGAGCGGCGTGCGTCCGCCGGAGTTCAGCTGGCCGGCGAGCGTTTCGACGGCCCCTTGCCCGCCGGCGCGCGGCCCGACCTGCACGCGGTCCGCGACGCGATCGAGCAGGTGCGCATGGAAGCCGCGACCGCCGCCTCCGCGTTGTGGGAACGCATGGCGTCACTCTAACAGGCCGCTGAAATATGGCGGCCTGATGGAATATGGAAAAGGGTAAATGGAAAAGAGGAGGATGGCTTTTTCAGCGTCCTGCTCGTTAATCCAACTGGAGACACGAACCGATGGCTCGACTGGGACTCGAAACCGATATCGTCGATCGCGATATGTACCACCGCAGCGTCCAGCGCTTCCGCGACGCCGGAGTGGTGCTGCCGACGTTCGCGCAACTGGCCGACCCCTCGTCCATTCCTGCCTCGACGGCGGCCGCCCTCGCCTCAGTCGATCCGGATGCGCCGCACGCACTGAATCTGTTCCGCGTGCACTGGTTCAACGATCACTCGCGGCGCGGGCGCGTGACCGTGCCCGATCACCTCGTGCTCCCCGAGTCGCTCACAGGGACGAAGGCCGCCATCGTCGTGGCGCTCGGCGACCGCTTTCCGATGATTCGCACCCACAAGGTGCTGGCTGCCTACGCCTGCCTCGCGCCGCGCGTCGTCACCGGCCAGTTCGATCCGACCGCCCACAAGGCGCTCTGGCCGTCGACCGGCAATTACTGCCGGGGAGGCGTGGCGATCTCGCGGATCATGGGCTGCCGGGGCGTCGCGATCCTGCCCGCCGGCATGAGCCAGGAGCGTTTCCGGTGGCTCGAGGGGTGGGTGACCGACCCGTCCGACATCATCAGGACGCCAGGCTCGGAGAGCAACGTCAAGGAGATCTACGACGCGTGCGCGGCGCTCGACCGCGACCCGCAGAACATCGTCTTCAACCAGTTCTGCGAGTTCGGCAACTACCTCGCCCACTACGCCTGCACGGGTTCCGCGCTCGCCTCCGTCTTCGAGCACGTCCGCTCAGGCCGTCCGGATCTCACGCTCCGCACGTTCGTCTCCGCCACCGGGTCGGCGGGCACGCTGGCGGCCGGCGACTATCTCAAGGAGCGGTACGGCTCGCAGATCGCGGCGGCCGAAGCGCTCGAGTGCCCGACGATGCTCGAGAACGGATTCGGCGAGCACAACATCCAGGGCATCGGCGACAAGCACATTCCCCTCATCCACAACGTCATGAACACCGACATCGTCGTGGACGTGTCGGACCGCGTGACCGATCAGCTCGGCGTCGTGTTCAACACCCCCGAAGGTCATGACTATCTCGCTTCCGTCCGGCGCGTCGATCGGGACGTGCTGGATCAGCTTTCGTCGTTCGGGCTGTCGAGCATCTGCAACATCGTCGCGGCCATCAAGATCGCGAAGCGGCAGCAGCTCGGATCCGGCGATGCCATCGTGACCGTCGCGACCGACGGCGCGGAGATGTACGCGACCGAGCGGTACAAGGCCATCGCGCAGCAGTTCGGCGGACGATTCACGAGCGCGAACGCCGCCGAGGCCTTCACGGAACACGTGCTCGGGGTCTCGGACGACAACCTGCTCGAACTGACCGAGCAGGACCGCCGGCGGATCTTCAATCTCGGGTACTTCACCTGGGTCGAGCAGCAGGGCGTGAGTTTCGGGGAGTTCGTCGCGCGGCGGGACCAGCGATTCTGGCGCGATCTCCAGTCGCGCCTGCCGCTCTGGGACGAGATGATCGCGGAATTCAACCGGGAAGCCGCCGCGCCGGCCGCGCTCGCATGACGGACCGGCGCGCGGCGCACGAATCGACGATGGTGTGCGCGGGCTGCGGCGCCGACGCAACCGGCGTCTACCCGTTCCGCTGTCCGCGGGCGACGGGGAGCGACGACGTCGATCACGTCCTGACGCGCGTCCTGAGCCCGGAGTGGACGCGTTTCCCTTCCGGTTCCGATCGCAATCCGTTCGTTCGCTACCGCGGGCTGCTGCACTCGTTTCATGTCGCGCGGGCGCACGGCATGCCGGAGGAGGCGTACGTCTCTCTGGTGCGCTCGCTCGATGAGTCCATCGCGCGCGTTGACGGGGGCGGATTCCGCGAGACGCCGTTCGGGCGCGACGCGGCGCTCAGCGGCCAGCTCGGATTCAGCGGGCGCGGCGGCGTGTGGGTCAAGGACGAGACGGGCAATGTCTCGGGCTCGCACAAGGCGACGGCACCTGGCGGGGATCATGATCTACCTCCAGATGCTCGAGCGCATCGGGCTCATCGCTCCGCCGCTCGCGCCGCTGGCGATTGCGAGCTGCGGGAATGCCGCGCTCGCCGCCGCGGTTGTCGCGCGCGCGGCGGATCGCGATCTCCACGTGTTCATCCCGCCTGACGCGCCGGCGTCGGTCGTCGCCCGCCTCAGGGAGCTCGGCGCGCGCCTGACGATCTGCACCCGCCGGCCGGACGTCTCCGGCGATCCGTGCTACCACGCGTTCCGGCGCGCCGTCGCTGACGGCGCGCTGCCGTTCTGCTGCCAGGGCAACGAGAACGGCCTCACGATTGAAGGCGGCGAGACGATCGGCTACGAGATGCTCACGGCGCTGGCGGGCGCGCCGCTCGATCGGATCGTCATCCAGGTTGGCGGCGGCGCGCTGGCCAGCGCCGTCATCCAGGCGTTCACCGAAGCCCGCACGCTCGGCATCACGTCGTCGCTGCCGCGGTTCCATGCCGTGCAGACGCGCGGCGCCTACCCCCTGAAGCGCGCGTACGACCTGGTCCGGGGCTGGATGAACGCGCACGGAACCGACGCCGAGACGGCGCTCCGTCATGCGGTGACGCATCGTGCCGGGTTCATGTGGCCGTGGGAAGAGGAGCCGCGAAGCCTGGCGCACGGCATCCTGGACGACGAGACCTACGACTGGGCCGCCGTCGTGAAGGGCATGCTCGAAAGCGGCGGCACGCCAATCGTGGTCACGGACGAAGAACTGACGAGCGCGTGCGACCTCGCGAATGCCACCCGCGGCCCTGACGCAATTCGCGCGGAGCGCGGAGAGCAGCGAGGCACGCGCGGCCTCCGGCCATGGGGCGGCGCTCCCGGTCGATCATACCGGCGCGGCCGGCCTCGCCGGCCTGCAACAGCTGGTTCAGGAGGGCACGGTCCAACCCGGCGAACGCGTCGCGGTGATTTTCTCAGGCGTGCGCAGGGCCTGATCGACCGGGCTCCCGCGCGCACCAGCGCGTTTCCAGGCCCGCCCGCGTCAGGCGGGTGCGGATCGCTGAAGTCCACCGCGGAAATGCCGATTGTGCCATCGAGCCTGCCCGACCAGGGGTGGGGCGTCGTGCTGCCGGTGGAACGAGATGGGCGTGCTATCCAGGGAAAATCAGTCCGAGTCGCCGACACGGCCACGGCCTGCCGGGTTGTCGGCAGTGCTCTTGGAGTCCGGAGTCGTCAGCGGGAGCGACCTGCTCGTTGCCGAGCAGCATGCCGCGCGCGAGTGCGTCGAGTTGACCGACGCGCTCGTCGCGCTCGGCCTGGCGTCTGAACGGGCTGCCTACGACGCGGCGGCGGCCGCCGCCGGCACCGAACGGATTGACCTCGAAGAGGTCGCGTCGAGCGAGCTCGCCGCGCGCCTCGTACCCGAGAAGCTCGCGCGCCGGCTGATGGTCGTCCCGATCCACGTGAGCGACCGGACGTTGACGTACACGACCTGCCGGCCGTTCGGGCGTGACACCAATCAGGATGTCGCGTTTGCGTCCGGCCGCCGTACCCACATGGTGGTGGCGACCCGCACCGCGATCCTGGCGGCGCTCGACCACAGCTATCCGCACCTGCGGGATCTCGATGTCCTCGCCGAGCGCATGCGCCGGAGCGTCCGGACGTCCAACCGATGGATGCGCTCCTCGCGCCGTCCCCGGAGACAACCGACATCGAGATGTGCAACAACATCGTCGGCCGCGCCGTCGAGATGGGCGCCAGTGAAATCCAAATCGAGTGCGGCGCCGCGGGTACCTCGGTGCACTTCCGCATCTGCGGGGTGCTCGAGCCCGTGCTCACACTGCCGGACTCGGTCGCCCATCCGATCCGCCAGCGCTTCAAGATCATGGCGCGCGTGGCAGTCGCCGTGCGCAACCGCCCGCAAAACGGGGCGTTTCGCGTCAAGGTCAACACACGGCCCATCGACGTCCGCCTGGCGACCCTGCCGACACTCGACGGCGAGAAGCTCGTGCTCCGCGTCCTCGACAGCCAGAGCCCGTCCCAGACGCTCGGTCAACTCGGCTTCGATGACGACACGCGGCAGCGCTTCGAACGCGCGCTGCAGCGCCCCGACGGCCTCGTCCTCGTGACCGGCCCCATCGGCAGCGGCAAGACGACGACCCTCTACGCCGCGCTCGGACATCTGCGGACCCGGCACGCCAACGTCGTGAGCGTCGAGGATCCGGTGGAGCGCACGCTGTCCGGCGTGACGCAGGTTCCGGTGAACGTCAAGGCCGGCCACACCTTCGGAAGCACGCTGCGCTCGCTCCTGCCGCAGGAGCCGAACGTGATCATGGTCGGTGACATCCGCGACGGCGAAGTCGCGCAGATTGTCGCGCAGGCGGCGCGCACGCGCCACCTCGTGCTGTCGTCGGTCGCCGCGGCGGACGCCGCTGCGGCTGTCGAGCGGCTGCACGGCCTCGGACTGGGGGCCGTCAAGGTCGCCACGCTGCTCTCGGCCGTCGTCGCCCAGCGGCTGGTCCGGACGCTCTGCCCGCACTGCCGCCGCGTGCACGGCGAGTTCGAGGCCCGGCAGCTCGGCACGCAGCATCGGCTGCCGCGAATTCCCGCGTCGGCCGGCGTCGGCTGCCCGCACTGCCGGCAGACCGGGTACGCGGGGCGCGTGCCCGTCGTCGAACTGCTCACCCCGACCGACCAGGTCCGCGAAGCCATTGCGCGCGGCGCGACCGCCGAGGACATCCGCACCGCGATGCGGGCGTCGGGCTTTGCCACGCTGCGCGATCGCGCGCTCGCCCTCGTCGGCGACGGCGTGACATCGATCGAAGAAGTCAACCGGGTGCTCGCCGTGGACGGCGGCGCCGGCGTGAAGCCCGCGAGACGCCCGCGCGTGCTCATCACCGATGACGAACCGCTCACGCGGATGCTGGTCAAGCTGCTCCTCGAGCGCGCGCAGTTCGAGGTGCTCGAGGGAACCAACGGGCGCCAGGCGATCGAAATCGCGGTGCACGAACGTCCCGATCTCGTGCTGATGGACCTCAATATGCCCGAGATGAACGGGTACGAGGCCATCGCGCAGCTGAGGAAGGATTTCACGCTCACGACCCTCCCCATCATCGTCCTGACCGCCGAGGAGGGCGACGGCGTCGAGCGCCGCGTCCTGGCGCTCGGGGCAGACGACTACATCGTCAAGCCGTTCGACCCGGAGGTCCTGCTGTCGCGGGTGCAGGCCGTATTCAGGCGGCTGAAGGTGACGGCCGCCTGAGCCGGGCGACATCCGCACGCACGACCCACTCTGAATCGGCGCCTGGGGACGGGGTCAGACCCCCGCGCCCGGGGGACGGGGTCAGACCCCCGCGCCCGGGGGACGGGGTCAGACCCCCGCGCCCGGGACGGGGTCAGACCCCCGCGCCCGGGGGACGGGGTCAGACCCCCGCGCCCGGGGGACGGGGTCAGACCCCCGCGCCCGGGGGACGGGGTCAGACCCCCGCGCCCGGGGGACGGGGTCAGACCCCCGCGCCCGGGACGGGGTCAGACCCCCGCGCCCGGGGGACGGGGTCAGCCCCCCGCGCCCGGGGGACGGGGTCAGACCCCCGCGCCCGGGACCGCTCCGGCGGTGTACCATGCCGCCCATGTCCCCACACCGACATTCGCGCTGTGCGATGGCCGTCGCGCTGGCAATGGCCGTGCTCGCGACCCTCGCGGCCCAGTCACCCACGCCCGCCCCGCCGGAGGTACGGCTCGAAGCCGCCGGACTGACACAGCCGGTCGAGATCGTCCGCGATCGCTGGGGCATCTCCCACATCTACGCCAAGAACGAAGCACGACCTGTTCTTCGCGCAGGGCTACAACGTCGCGCGCGACCGGCTGTTCCAGCTCGAAATGTGGCGGCGGCAGGCCACCGGCACCGTCGCCGAGATCCTCGGCCCGGCGCGAACTGAAGCGCGACATCGGCACGCGCCTGCTTCATGTTCCGCGGCGATCTCGACCAGGAGCTGAACTGGTATCACCCGCACGGCGCAAGCCATCGTCCAGGCCTTCGTCGACGGCGTCAACGCCTACGTCGACGAGACGCGAAAGAAGCCGGCGCTGCTGCACGCCCGAGTTCAAGATGCTCGGCATCACGCCGGGCAAATGGACGCCGGCGGTGGTCGTGTCGCGCTTCAACGGCCTGCTGGGCAACATCGACCAGGAGGTCGAACTATGGCGCTGGCCGTCCGCATGATGGGCGCCGACAGGGTCAAGGAGCTGGCGTACTTCCAGCCGGCGGCGACCCGGAGCTGCGAGCTGGATCCGGCCATCGACGCGTCGCTGCATCGACGACCGACATCCTGGAGCTGTTCAACGCGTTCCGGCAGCCGATCCGGTTCACGCCCGACGAAATGGCGCCGGCGTATCGCGGCGATCGCGCGCGTCGCGCGACGGGCTGAACGGCGAGCGCGGGGCCGTCGGCGAGCCTGACCTGACGCCAGCGGCGCCAGGACATCGGCAGCAACAACTGGGTCGTCAGCGGCGCGCTGACCGCAGAGCGGGTATCCGCTGATGATGAACGACCCGCACCGCGTCCAGCAGGCGCCGTCGCTGCGCTACTGGGTGCATCTGGTCGCGCCCGGCTGGAACGTGATCGGCGGCGGGCGAGCCGGTGCTGCCGGGCGTGTCGATCGGCCACAACGAGTTCGGCGCGTGGGGCCTGACGATCTTCGGCACCGACGGCGAGGACCTCTACGTCTACGACACGAATCCGGCCAACCCGATCGAGTACCAGTACCAGCGGCGCTTGGGAAGCCATGCAGGTCGTCAAGGACAAGATCCCGGTGAAAGGGCGAGCGCCCGGCCGCGGTCGAGCTGAAGTACACGCGGCACGGTCCGGTGGTCGTCCGAGGACACGGCGCATCACAAGGCGTACGCGCTGCGCGCGGCGTGGCTGGAGCATCGGGCTCGGCGCCCTACCTGGCCAGCCTGCGCATGGACCAGGCCAGAGCATGGGAGGAGTTCCGCGAGGCCTGCAGCTACAGCCGGATCCCGGCCGAGAACATGGTGTGGGCCGACAGCGACGGGCAACATCGGGTACCAGGCCGTCGGCATCGCGCCGCTGCGCCCGAACTGGAGCGGGCTCGTGCCCGTGCCGGGCGACGGCCGCTACGAATGGGACGGCTACCTGCCGATCAAGGCGCTGCCGCACGCGCTGAATCCGGCGAAGGGCTTCTTCGCCACGTCCAACAACTATCTCATTCCGCCCGGCTAGCCGTATCCGCGAAGCGCTGCACTACACCTGGGCCGATCCGTTCCGCGCGTCGCGCATCGGCGAGCGTGCTCGGCGATCGGGCCGCATCCACGTCGCCGACATGATCCGGCTGCAGAACGACGAGCTGTCGATTCCGGCGCGCAGCCTGGTGCCGCTGCTGCGCGACCTGCCGATCGCCGACGCGGCCGCGGCGAGGCCAGGCGACCGGCTGCTCGCACTGGAACGACGTGCTCGACAAGGACTCGGTGGCGGCGGGCATCTACGAGATGTGGCAGCGGCGGCTTGATGGCCGAACATGCGCGACCTGCTGGTGCCGAAGGCGGCCGCGCCCGTTCATCGGCAGCCTCAGATGTCAAGCAAGATCGATCGACTGGCTGAATGCGCCCGACGGCCGCTTCGGCGCCGATCCGATCGCGGGCCGCGAACGATGCTCCTGGTCAGGAGCCTCACGGAGGCGGTCGCGGAGCTGACCAAGAGGCTCGGGCCGGACAGGACCGCTGGACAGTGCGGCGGACGTATCACCATGCGCTCATCCGCACCCGCATGAGCGAGGCGGTGAACGCCGGATCGCGCGCGCGCTTCGACGTCGGCGACGCCCCGCGCGGCGGCGACAGCTACACCGTGAACGCGACCGGCGGCGGCGACAACCAGACGTCGGGCGGGTCGTTCAAGATCGTCGCCGACACCGAGGACTGGGACAATTCGGTCGGCCTGAACAATCCCGGCCAGTCAGGCGATCCCGACGAGCCCGCACTACCGCGATCTGTATCGAACTGTGGGCGCGCGGGCAAATACTTCCCGATCTTCTTTTCGCGCTCGAAGGTCGAGTCGGTGGCCGAGCAGATCGTGCGGCTGGAGCCGGCGGCGCGCGGCGGCGGGCGCTAACAGGATGCTGAAAAAAGCATCGGTAATGGTAAATGGAAAATAAGGGTAATAAATTTATTTTTTCCCCTATCCATTCCATCAGGCCGGCATTTTTCAGCGGCCTGCTAACAGCCCGGCGGTCCGGCGCCGCGAACGCCGCGCTGCGGGCGGCGCGACCGATTCAGCTCGATCGCCCGGTCGCGCAAGGCGTCCGCCTCCGCGACGAGTGCCTCGCGCGCGGACGGGTCAGCCGTCAGGCCCGCCTGCATCCGCAGCAGGATGTTCTTGTAGGTGAGCGCCGCCACGTAGTCCGGATCGATCGCGAGCGCGCGATCGTCGGCCTCGATGCCCTTGAGGATGTACTCCAGTTTCCGGTCGCTCGTCAGCCTGTCGTCTTTCTGCGCCTTCTCCCAGTAGTAGGTCGCGACCAGGTTGTGCGTCGCCGGGTTTGCCACATCCAGATCGGCCAGGTCGTGCAGCGCCTCCATCGTCTTCGCGAAATTCCCATGGCGGTTGTAGTACCCGGCGAGCCGCCGGTAGACCTCCAGGTCAGCTGGTTTCCTGGTCCGCGCCGTCGCGAGCACGCGCTCGGCATCGTCGTATCGGGCCGTGTCCTCGTAGACCTTCGCGAGCGCGAAATAGTTGCGCACGTCATCGGGTTCGAGCGCGATCATCCGCTCGATGAGTGGCGCCGCGCGCGCCGGGTCGTTCAGTTTCTCCGGGCCGCAGGCGGCGACGAGGTATTCCAGGGCGAGGCGGCGGATCTTCGGGTCCGGATCGCGTTCGAAGGCCAGCTGGTAGGTCCCGAACCGCCTTCTGGAGGTGGCCGTCGTTGACGTCATCATCCGAGCGCGACGGTGCGTACAGGTGGTCGTAGCTGTTGGCCAGGAAGAAGTACGCACTGGCGAGCGCCGGCTCGGCCGCAATGGCCGCTTCGTATTTCTCTGCGGCCGCCGACCACTGCGCCGCACGGTAAAGCTCGTTCGCCGAGGCGGCCAGCTCGGTCCCGTCGGGCGGCGTTCGCCGGACGCCCCCGGGTGGTTGCTGAAGCGATACCTCGGCGCAGAGCAGCGCGATGACGAGCACCGCCGCAAACCGCACCACCGCCACGCGACACCTCCGCTCAGCAGGATCTTATATCTTTGACACCACGCCGGCGAAAACGGTCTCCCCGCGGCTACGACTCGTGCCAGAATGACCATCCGGAAAGGAGGGCTCGATGCATCGGCCAGTTCCAGTCTTCACGGGCCGAATGACGGCGGCCGCCGTCATCGCCGCCTGCGCCGCCTTGATCGCCGCGACGCCCCAGGCGCCGGCGAGCCCGCCAATTCCCGCCCCCATCGGCACCCACACGGAGAACGGCCTCGCCGGCTACGCAAAGATTCTCTGTTCCGGCGTGTTCGTATCCGGAAGGGCGCCGGAGGACGTGGCGCGCGGCAGCGCTTATTTTTTCATGCCCACGGCCGAGCAGGACCAGGTCACATGGACGCTGGGCCGCGCGGCGAAGGTGGCGCGCGCGTCACTCGGAGAGGTGACGCGCGAGGCGCGCTACCACGGCGACCAGGGCTGCATCATCGAGAATCCCGCATCGCCGGGCCTTCACTTCACGCCCGCGCCGGTGAAGACGACGCTGCCGGACGCCGCATCGCAGCCGTGGCCGATGGGCGATCGCGTCGATGCGACCGGCGCGGACGGCGGGCATCGACCGCGCGAAACTGCGACGAGGCCGCCGATGCCGCGTTCGCTGATCCAGCTGCCCTGACGGCCGCGTTTCGTCGTGGTCCACAAGGGACGCATCGTCGTGCGAACGCTACGCGCCCGGCATCACCAGGGACACGCAGCTCGAGAGCTGGTCGATGGGCAAGAGCCTGGCGGCGACGCTCTTCGCGCTGCTGGTCAAGGACGGCATCGTACACGCTCGAAGAGCCGGCGCCGGTGCCGCTCGTGGCGGAAGCCCGGGCGATCCGCGCGCGCGCCATCCGGAACATCGACCTGCTCCGCATGAGCGCCGGGCTGAAGTTCCTCGGCAACCAGGAGCCCGGACTCGAACTGCGCGCTATCCCGACCACTACTACATCTACACCGGCGGCATCGACGCCTTCGACTACTCGATCACACGCCCGCAGGAGTATCCGCCCAACACAGACGGCCGCTATCGCAATTCCGATCCGCTGACGATCACCTACCTGGCGAAGCTCGCCGTCACGAAACGCAGGGAGAACTTCCTGACCTGGCCGCAGCGTGCGCTGTTCGATCGCATCGGCATCCGCCGCCAGGTGCTCGAGACCGATCCGTACGGGAATTTCCTGATCACGGGATACGACTACGGCACCGCGCGCAACTGGGCGCGGATCGGCCTGCTGTATCTCCAGGACGGCGTGTGGCAGGGCCAGCGCGTCCTGCCCGAGGGCTGGACGACGTTCGTGAGGACGCCAGCGCCGGCGTGGAAGCGGCCCGAATACGGCGCGTTCTTCTGGCTGAACCGCGATCGGGACGTGGAACCTGCCGCCCGAGACCTACTTCGCGGCTGGCGCCGGCGGGCAGAACACCTGGATCGTGCCGTCGCAGGACCTCGTCATCGTCCGCATGGGCCATATGCGCGGCCAGCGCGCGGCGCAACGCGCCACGAATCGTGCGCTTGGCCTGGTGATGGAGGCGGTGGGCGCGACGGTTCGGCGGTGAACGCGCTCAGACTATCTCATCAACTTTCCAGGTTTCGCTGAGGACATGAGTGCGGCGCGGCGCTACCGTGCCCGCATGACCCGTTCAATTCTCATCGCCGCAATGGTGTGCCTGATCCACGCCGGCGGCGCGGTCGCGCAACCGGCGTCCGAGCCCGTCCCTCCGGCCGAACATCTCGGGTTCGGCGGATACGCGGGCGTGGGGCTGCCGTGGGCGATCGTCGCCGCTCGGCTCAGCGTACCGTTCCATCCGAGGGGCGGCCTCGACATCGATATCGGCCGGTCGCGGAATGCCGGCAGTCCGACGGCCGCGTTTGGTGCAGCCGTTCGCTGGTTGCGGCACGAGCGGCGGCCGGACGGCACCAGCGACTACGCCATCATCGGCGTGCTCGTGATGGACAGCACCATCCGCACGGACATCCGGTTTCCGGATTGCGAGATCAGACTGACGAATCGTCGCAAGCGTCTCAGCGGACAGATCGGCTACGGCGTGGACTGGCAGGCTCGCAACGGAACGCGAACAGGGCTGGAATTCGCTGGAGGCGGCAGTGAACGGTCCGGTCCGCGCCTGTTCGCGCGCGTGTTCGTGGTTTGGGGCCCTGCAGTTCGTCCGCGTCGCCCCTGTCCGTCGGGGGTCAGACCCCGGGAGCGGGGTCAGACCCCGGACCACGCGGGATCATCCGGGTAGTCCGTCCCGATCCGATAATCAGTCGCCTGAGCCCTCCAGGCGCCGCGAGGGTGCGGCTCACTCCTCCCGCAGCGTCCTGACCGGATCGAGGACCGACGCGCGTCGTGCCGGCACGGCGCAGGCGATCACGCCCACCGAGAGCAACACGCCGACCACGGCCACATACGTCACCGGGTCGAACGGAGACACGCCGACGAGCAGCGACGCAAGGGCTGTCGAAGCGGCGGCGGACAGCGCGAGACCGACCCCGACCCCGGCGAGGACCAGCAGCGTGCCGTTGCCGAAGATCAGCCGGAACACCGCGCCGCGGCTCGCACCGATGGCGAGCCGCACGCCGATCTCCCGTCTCCGCTGCCCGACCAGCCAGGCGAGCACACCATAGGCCCCGACGCTCGCGAGCAGCAGCGCGAGACCGCCGAAGACGGTCAGCAGGTTTGCCGCGAGGCGCTGCTGGAAGGTCGCGGCGGTCACGTGCGAGGCGAGCGGTGCGAGGTTGAACATCGGGACGGCCGGATCCACTTCCACCGCCGCCGCGCGCACGGCGGCGGCCAGCGCCGAGGGATCTCCAGTGGTCCGAACGTGCAGCGCCATGGTGCCGGCCGGGTGCTGCGCGACGGGCAGGTACATGAACGGCCGGTTTCGTTCGGTCAGCGAGCGCTGCTTCACGTCCGCGACGACGCCCACCACGGTCGCCCAGTCACGGCCCACGCGAATCCGGCCACCGAGCGCGTCCCGGCCGTCGAAGTAGCGCCGCGCCACTGTCTGCGAGACCAGGATGACCTTCGGAGCTTCAGCCGTGTCGCCGGGAAGAAGATCCCGGCCGGCGACGACCCGGATGCCGAGGGTCGCGCAGTAGTCGGAGCCGACCACGTTGTAGCCGAGGATGACGCGCTCGTCAGGCGCGGGCTGGTATCCCTCGACCGTGACGGAGATGGAACTCCCACCCTGGAAACCGAGCGGCACGCTCCGCGCGAGCGTTACATGCTCGACGCCGGGCAGCGCCGCCATCCGCCTGGTGATCGCGTCGTAGTAGGGCACCAGCCGGTCCGTGTCGAAGCCGGCCGCGTGCGGATCGAGCCACGCCACCAGACCGTGATCCACGTCGAAGCCGGAGTCGATTCCGTTGGCCGCCCGCACGCTGCGGATGCAGAGGCCGGACGCTACGAGGAGCACGAGCGACAGCGCCACCTGCGCGACGACCAGACCGCGACGAACCCGGGCGCGCGACGAGATCACGGTGCCCCCTTCCCTGAGCGTGGTCTGCAGGTCGGTGGCTGACGCCGACATGGCAGGCAGCAGCGCGAAGAGCAGGACCGTCAGGAGCGCCACGGCGGCCGTGAAAGCCATCACCCGGACATCGATCGCCACATCGAGCCCGATCGGAAGCTCGGAGGGAGGCGCGAAAGTGACGAGCAGGCCGGCCGTCCACCGGAGCGCCAGCCCGGCGCCGGCGGCACCACCGCCCGCGAGCATCAGCCCCTCGACGAGTGTCTGCCGCATGAGCCGCGCCCGACTCGCACCGAGGGAGCGGCGAATGGCCATCTCGCGGCGGCGGGCCGCCGCCCGCGCGAGCAGCAGGTTCGCGAGATTGGCGCACGCGATGAGCAGCACGAGGGCCGCCACGCCCGTGAGCACGAACAGCGCCGTTCGCATCACGCCTGTCGCGCCGTCGTCGGACCAGGCCAGGCCGTAGACCGCCACGTCCTCGTCGGCGTAGCCCGGATAGGCGCGACGCCACTCGGTAGCCACGGCATGCACCTGGGCGTTGGCCTGCGCCGCGGTCGCGCCCGGGGCCAGACGCGCGCGCAGCGCCAGCCAGCGGAACCCGCGCTGGTCGAGGCGCGACGGTCCGCCGTCGAGACCGCGGTAGATCGCGAGCGGTACCCAGAGGTCGGTACCGGAGTCCCGACTCACCGCCCTGGAACGCCCGCGCGACGACGCCCACGATCGTGGCCGGCTGTCCGTTGACGCGAATCGTCCTGCCGACGACGGACGGATCGCCCGCGAACAGGTTTCTCCACGTCGGCTCCGACAGGACCGTCACGAGCGGGGCGCCGGGTCGATCGTCCGCATCCGCAATCAGGCGCCCGATGATGGGCCGGACACCGAAGAGATCGAAGTAGTTGCCCGAGACCACTTCGGCCCAGAGCCGTGACGTGGTGGTGTCGGTCGTCACGCCGACCGGCAAATCGTCGCGCGCCGCGATGCCACTGAACGCCGGCGCCCCGCGTTGCAGGTCCTGGTACTCGGCAACCGACACCGAGCGGCTGCGTTCGCCGCGCCGCACGAATGCGAACTCGAGCAGGTCGCCGGATTGGGCGACTCCTGGCAGCGGGTTCAGGATCACCGCGTTCACCCAGCTGAAGACCGTCGCGTTGGCGCCGATGCCAAGCGCGAGCGTCAGGACGGCGACGGCGGTGAATGCTGGCTGTTTCGCGAGCGTACCGGCGGCATGACGGACGTCTCCGGCGAGGCTCAGCAGCATGGGATCTCCGTGAGGTGCAGGGGTTCGGCTCGACCGGCGGCGCGCGCTCTCGTCGCGTACCGCATGAGCGACCTGCCGCCAGTACCAGCGGCGCGCGGCACGAGGCCCGGCGCCGGCGGCGCGGCGGGCGAACAGTTCATCGAGGTCCCCGCCGATGGCGTCGAGCCGGTCGTCGGAGAGCGCGCGGGCGAGCAGCCTAGCGGGCGGCGGCCGGCGGCCTCATGCCTCCTCCAGGAGCGACTCGAGCCCGCGCGCCAGCCGCCGGATCGAGCGATACGAGGCACGCAGCGCGCGGACGCCGGCGGGCTTCACCTCGAAATGCCGCTTGCGCTTGCCGCCTCGCTGCGGCGTCGGGTCGCCCATCCTCGATCGGACGAGGCCTTTCTGCTCGAGCCTGTCGAGTGTCGTGTGCACGGCGCTGACCGACACGTCGCGGCCGGCATCGTGCTCGATGGTCTCGGTGATGGCGGCGCCGTAGGCGCCCTCGCCGAGGCGCAGGACGGCGAGCAGGACGATCTGCTCGAATTCGCCGAGGAGAGGCGGAGGCGGCATGCGAATAATATCCACATAGTGGATTTAATTGTCAACACCGAGGCCGGGGCGCCGCCCGCGCGAACTCCGGCACTCTTCCGCATTGCAGCGCTGCGTCGCGGTCGCTTGCAAAGAGAGATCCAATAAAGCATAATTATAGTCATGATACTGGTCAATATAGCTGACGCGAAGGCGAAGCTTTCCGAGTTCGTCGAGGCCGCGGCCCGGGGCGAGTCGGTCGTCATCTGCCGGCATAACCGGCCCGTGGCCGAATTGCGGCCGATCGCGGCGGCACGGCCAGGCCCGCGCGACCTCACGCCGATGTTTCCGGGCGAGACCTTCGTCACCGACGCGTTCTTCGAACCCATGACCGAGGACGAACTCGGAGAGTGGTACGGAGGCAAGAGTACTCAGGGGATTCGAGTCGCGGAAGCGAGGGCGAGCTACGGCAGCCCGGAACCTCGACGGCGACGGAAGAAGGGGCGCTGATGAGGCTCCTGCTCGATACGTGCACGCTGCTGTGGCTGGTCACGGGCGAACGCCCGCTGCCCGACCGCGTGCGCAGAGCCCTCGCGGACGCTGACGTGGCGCTGAGCGCCGCGTCAGCGTGGGAAGTTGCCATCAAATACGGGAAGGGAACGCTGCGGCTCAGCCAGGCGCCGGATCGCCTGCTTCCGGCCGTGCGCGAGCGCTACGGCTTCACGACGCTGCCGATCGATGAAGAATCGGCGCTGCATGTCGCGAAGCTCCCGGCGCTGCACGCCGATCCGTTCGACCGCATGCTCGTCAGCCAGGCAATCGTTCACGGCCTGACGATCGTGACGCCCGATCCCCTCGTCACGCAGTATCCCGCCAGAACGCTCTGGTGACAGGCTGAACGACGCGGACGAGCCCTACCCTATGTGCCCTCTTCGCGGACGGGCCTCGTCCACACGGCGCATCAATGTCGCGGCCGCTCCCGGGAAGCGCGTGTTCAGGATCATCGCCGCGATGACGAAGGGCTTGTGGCTCGCCTCGCGGTAGGTGTCGAGGCGCGCGCGCTCGAACACCGCGCGGCTCACTTCCCCAGCCTCGCAACTCACGCCGGTCACGTCGGCCGGCAGGCAGTGCATGTAGAGCGCCTTGCCGTCCCGCGTGCGAGCCATCCGCGCCTCGGTACACTCCCAGTCCTTGTGGCGCGCGTTCTCGCGAGCGCCTGGCGTTCGAGCTCCGTGAGGGCGGCGCGATCGCGCGCGCGGAGGAGCCGCGTCCGCTCGTGCATCACCGCCATCGGGGCCCAGCTCTTCGGATAGACGATGTCCGCCTGGTCGAACGCGGCGTCCATCGAATCGACGACGGCGAACGATCCGCCGCTGTCCGAGGCAGAGCGCGACGCCACGGCGAGCGTGATCGTCCACCAGCTCGTAGCCCGGCGGGTGCGCGAGGACGACGTGCATGCCGAAACGCGTCATCAGCGCGATGATGCCCTGCGGCACCGAGAGCGGCTTGCCGTACGACGGCGAATACGCCCACGTCATCGCGAGCCTCTTCCCGCGCAGGGCATCGAGGCCGCCGAACTGCTGCACGAGATGACGGAGATCGGCGAGGCTCTGCGTGGGATGATCCAGGTCCGACTGCAGGTTGATGACGGCCGGGCGCTGCGCGAGAATGCCTGCCTGATGACTCTCCTCGAGCGACGCCGCCACCTCCGTCATGTACCGGTGCCCCTCTCCGAGGAACATGTCGTCGCGAATCCCGACGACCTCGCTGAGAAACCCGACCATCGCCGCGGTCTCGCGCACCGTCTCGCCGTGCGCGATCTGCGAGGTGGACTCGTCGAGTTCCTCCGTCGCCAGCCCCAGAAGGTTGCACGCGGCCCGGTAGCTGTAGCGGGTCCGCGTCGATTTGTCGCGGAATACCGCCACGCCGAGCCCGCTGTCGAACGTCCGCACCGATATCCCGAGCCTGACGAGATCCTCGAGGATCTCCGCCGTCAGGAGGATCGCCCGCAGCGTCGCGTCGCTGCAGTCCCAGGTCAGGAGGAAATCCCGGTTGAACAATTCGTGACCGAGACCGCCAAGCGCCGCGATCTTCGGCCGCAGTTGCGCCACCATCACTCCCGTCCCTTCATCGTCGCGACGAACGCCGCGGGGAACATCGCGTAGAACCGCGCGGCGCGCGTCAGGTGCGCGACGGGGCACTGGTCGTCCGGCCCGTGCGCGAACGCTTCGTCGCCTGGGCCGAAGCCGATCGTCGGCACGCCGAACATGCCGCAGGTCGCAATCCCGTTGGTCGAAAAGCCCCACTTACCGACCTGGGGCGGTGCGTCGAGCGCGCGCGACGCGGCGGCGACGCCCGCCACGACGGCGGGGTGACTCTCGTCCAGCACCCACGTCGGGTAGACCTTCTTGGTCGGATAGGTCAGGCCGGTATACGCCGGCCGGGCGTAGTCGAGCACGGTCACGGTGGCGCCGGCGCGCCGCACGCTCGCGAGCGCCTCGATTTCGGCCACCGCGCTTTCCCAGGTTTCGCCCCGGGTCAGCCGGCGATCGAGGTGAATCGTCGCGCTGTCGGCCACCGCGCACAGCGACGGCGAGGTCGAGCGAATCTCCGAGATGGTGACAGTGCCCTTCCCGAGGAACGGATCGGCCGTGTCGGCGAGACGTTCGTTGAGCTGCTCGATCTCGAGCGCGATGGGCGCCATCTTGTAGACCGCGTTGATGCCGCGCTCGGGCGCCGAGCCGTGGCAGGCGAGGCCCTGCGTGCGAACCTCCATCTCCATGCGCCCGCGATGGCCGCGATACACTCCCAGCTTCGTGGGTTCCGTGATGACGACGACGTCCGGCTTCAGCACGCCCTCGCGAAGGATGTACTGCCAGCACAGGCCGTCGCAGTCCTCTTCCATGACGGTTCCGGTGACCCAGACCTGGTAGTCGCCGTCCACGCCGAGGTCCTTGATCATCCTGGCGCCGTAGAGCGCCGCCGCCATGCCGGCCTCCTGGTCGCCGGCGCCGCGCCCGTAGATGATGCCGTCGCGCAGCTCGCCCTGGTACGGATCGCGCGTCCACGTCGACGGGTCGCCGACACCGACCGTGTCGAGATGCGCGTCCATCGCGATGACCGTCTTCCCGCTGCCGACGCGGCCGAGGATGTTGCCGAGGCCGTCAATCTTGATCTCGTCGAAGCCGGCCCGCTCCATTTCGAGGCGGACCCGCGCGACCACCGCGCGCTCCTCCGCGCTCTCGCCAGGGATGGCAATCATCTCGCGGAGGAACCGGACCATGTCCGGCGTGTACTTGTCTGCCAGCCGAGCGATCTCGGCGCTCCGTGTCTCCGGCATCGGTCAGCTCCTCGTCTGGTCCCCTAGCGCGTTCACGTAGTTGACCGGCGGCGCGAACAGCGCGCGCCGCAGCGCGTTCATGATCTCAAAGTACGTCAAATCGACGACGCCCTCGGCCTCGCCCTCGATCGTTCCCGTCGGGTCCGACTCCCGGAAGGCGACGCCGAAGCCGGGCCCCGTATACGTGACGACGTCAGCCCGCAGGTCGAGCCCGTAGTCTTCCCCGGCAAAACGCCCGAGGATGCGATCCCGCTCGCGTGTCCGCTCGAGGAAGAACCCGTCGAGCCGCGGAACGGCGCTCCACGCCTCCTCGCTGCCGAACACACGCGGCTTGAGCAGGTACGGACCGCCGTCCTCCGGGCAGAACACGTCGCAGTTGCCGCACTCGTTGCAGAAGTCGGCAAAGGTCCCGATCTGGTGCGGCTCGTCGATCGCGATCGCGCCCTCCCGGGACCACCGCCAGCTCCCCTGCACCTTCTGCCCCTTCACGATCGGCATCGGCGTGCGGGGCAGAACGAACGTGAAATTGGCGTCGTTGGGGCAGACCGGCACGCATTTGTCGCAGGATATGCAGTCGAAGAGCTGGAGCATGCGGCCGATCTTCCGCGGTGTCCGGCTGTTGGCCGCCTGCGTGTATCGCGCGTCCGACGAGGCGCGATCGACGTACAGCTCGGTGCTGGCGCACACGTCGTTCGACGCCGGACCGAAGGCCCGCCCGATGAACTCCGGGATGGAGGCGGCGCCGGCCGCGTCCATCCGGTCGCCCAGCGCGTCCAGGTAGCCGCGCGCGCGCGCGTAGCCGCCCGGCCTCAGCAGGTCGGTGCAGACGGTCACCGGCACCAGGCCGATCGCGACCGCGTCCGGGAAGTTGTGCGCGATCGATCCCGCCGGAAAACGAGATCGGGTAGCGATCGCCGAACACCCGCCGGAACCGCCGCACCAGGTGCATGGCGAGCAGGTGCAGCGGCGCGCCCGAGAGGTACATCTCCTTCTGATCCGCGGGGAAGAAGGCGCGGTGATTCTCGACGACGAGCGTGTTGGTGAACTTGACGCCGAACCCCAGGCCGAGCCCGGCGGCCGTGGCCCCGAGCCGCTCGACGAGCGCGACGGCCTGGTCCCAGGTCGTGTCGCGCTCGAACGCGGTCGGCGGCACCCGAATCTCACGGTAGCCCAGCACGTCGTGCAGCAGGCGGGACGTCTCGGCCGGCCCGAGCAGCATGGGATTCAGCTTGATCGTGACGTTCAGGCCCATCTCGCGCAGCAGGAACTCGACGATGTCGCCAATCTCGGTCGCCGGGCAGCCGTGGAAGGTGCTCAGCGTGAGCGTGTCGGAGATGCGGGTCGCGTAGTCGAGGTCGCGCCACGCGCGGAACTCGTCCGGGATCTGCGGCCGCAGCCGATCGATCGCCGGGCGCGCGTCGAGCATGCCGCGCATGAACGCGCCCACGCGCGCGCTGCGGATGCCGGCCAGGTCGTAGCCGACGCTCATGTCGTAGACGGTTGCGGTCGCGGCGGGGCCGATCGCCACCTTCCCGCTCGCGGCGAGCATCGTGATGAGCATCGACGCCTTCACGTACTCCTCGAGCGACTCCTCGAGCGTGAGTTCCTGCGACCATTCGATGTTGTAGCCGACCGTCTGCGCGTCGATGCACGGGCGCGGGATCGTGAGGGTGTCGTTGATCTGGACGGTCTTCAGCTCGATGATGCGCCCGCCGCCGAGCCAGGACAGCACGATGTTCTGGGCGAGCTGCGACTGCGGCCCGGCCGCCGGGCCGAAGGGCGTCGAGGCGCGGCGGCCGTGCACCGCGACCGACACGTCCTTCGACGCCGTGCCGGTGAAGAACTTGCGGGCGGGAAGGTCGAAAATCGCCTGCCGCTGGTCCAGCTCGCGGAACATGCGGCGGACGAGCGCGTCGAACGGATAGGGACGCAGGCGCGCCATGATCCAGACACTAGCACGTTGCGCCGCGCGTTATCGAGCCACGGCGTGTCGCGACCGCTGCCGGACATCCGTCACTTCCCGCAGCCCGGATCCCGGGGCCGCACCGTGTCATGATAGGAACCATGACGTCCCGCGAGCGGATGGACATCGCGATGCATCCCGGGAACGGCCGCGGCGTGGATCGCGTGCCCGTCATGTGCCAGCTCGCCATCGGTCACTATTTCCTGTGGACCGGAATGGACCCGGTCGAGATCTGGCACGACACCCACGCCTTCGCCGATGCGCTGCTGTGCCTGCAGCAGCGGTACCGGTTCGACGGGATTCTCGTGAACCTGCCGGGACGCGACCCCGACTGGCGGCGCCTGATCAGGTCAACCGAGCGGACCGGCCGCACGACCGTCGTGCACTGGTCCGACGGCCGCTACACCATCGTTCCCGACGACGACCTGCCGCACGTCTACATGGAGCGCACCGGGCGGCCGACCGCCGTAGCCTTCGCGGACGTCGATCCCGATCGCCTGTTCTATGTGGAACCGTACGAGCGCAGGGGCCTGCTCTATCCGACACCCAAAGCGTTTCCCTCGTGGCAGTGGGACACGGTAAAGGAGGTCCGCCGCCGCGCGCCGGACCTGTCGGTGCACGCCGAAGTGTTCTCCCCGTTCTCACAGCTCATGGAACTGGTGGGGTGCACGGAGGGCATGCTGGCGATCGTGGACGACCCGGGGAAGGCCGTCGCCTGCCTGCAGCGCCTGGAAGCGGGCGCGATTGAACTCGGGCGCGGACACTTTCAGGCGGGAGCCGACGCCGTCCTGATTTCATCGGCGTACGCAGGCGGCGGGTTCATCTCCCGCCGGCACTATGAACGCTTCGTGCTGCCGTACGAGCACGCGGTGGTGGACGCCCTCGCGGCCGAATTCCGGGGACGGCCGGTCTACACCCACACGTGCGGCGCCATCGCGGATCGACTCGACCTGATCGTCCGGACGGCCACGCGCGGCATCGACACGCTCGACCCGCCGCCGCTCGGCACGGTCGATCTCGCGGATGCGAAAGCGCGCCTCGGCGGACGCGTCTTCATCAAGGGGAACATCGATCCGGTCAACACGATCCTGCGCGGCACGCCGGACGCGTGCTATCGGGACGCGCGGGAACGTCTCGCGATTGGCGCGCCCGGCGGAGGCTATATCCTGAGCACCGCCTGCTCCGTGCCGCCACACGCACCGCCCGGGAACATCGAGCAGCTGGCGCGCGCGGCAGAGGATGCGGCAGCGCTGGTGGCTCGAGGATCAGAGGTCGGGTAGCCTGCGGGCGACGACCACCACCTCTCCATCCTCCACGGTCAGCGTCGCCGCCCGCGCCGCCGCGCCGGCAAAGCGAATCCGCACCACCTCGGCACCCGCCGGATTGAAGACGAGATTGCCCTGGTGGAAGAGATTGCGCGCCACGGCCCCGGCGCGCGTGATCGTCAGCTCGCCGCGGGCGTTGGTCGCCACGGTCAGGCGTTCGGTGGCCGCCGCGCCGAACCCGTAGGTGCCGGTGATGGCGGCCCGGTCCCCGGCGCTCAGCGGTAGGTTGTCGTATGGCCGATCGGCGTCGCCCAGCGATTCGAGATACGAGACGACGTCCTGCGCCCCTCCGTGCCGGGCGTGCACCAGCAGCGTGATGCCATGCGGCCCGCGCGTCCGCTGCGCGCCAGGGGACGCCGCGATGAACGCCTTGACCACATCGAGCTGGCCGAGCATGGCAGCGGAGAAGATGGTCGGATGCGCGCCGCTGGCCAGCAGGATTCCCGCAATTTCGCGATGCCCGACGTGAGAAGCGGCTCCGAGCGCCGTCTCCCAGTCGCCATAGCCCCAGTCCCAGGCCGCCCGCGCGAGCGCCGGGCGCAGCGCGACGAGTGCCTTCACCCGCGCGACGTTGCCGTGGGAGACCGCGACCATCTCGTGAACGAGATCGGGGTCCTGCGATGGAAACGATCCGGGAACCGCCGGGCCCGGCACCTGCTTTTCCGTCACCACGGTCGGCACGAAGGCGGCCGCCGGGACGAGCGACAGGAACACGCGGCGAGACACAACATCGAACATGCGGAAGTCCTCCTGCACCGAGGTAGTACCAGCGGCGGTGATCGAAACGCAACTCAGGAACGTGTAAGTTCCGTGTGAGGGGGGAAGTCCCGCGGTGAGAACTGTTTAGCGGGCGGTGAGCTGGGCGGCGACGGCGCCTGCTATGCGGGTGGCGAGTTCCAATTGCACGTCGAGGGTCATCGCCGCGCGGTCGAACGTGCTGGCCCACACGTGGACCTCGTCGCGCGAACGGATGAGGTGCGCGACGACCCGGAATCGCTCGCCGTCGCGCTTCAACTGGCCGAGCACGACGTACTCGGCCCCGAGCGCGGCGCCAATCGCCTTGAGATCGCGCGACTGCCGCGGCGTCCGCAGGATGGCCGCGTTGCCGATGACCGCAATCCGCGGGATGAGCTCCGGGACCGACAGCCGCGCCACCGTCGCGTCCGAGATGCCGCTGGCCACCCGGTCGAGCGCGGCATCGCCCGTCTCGTTGTCAAACGGCACTACCGCCACGCGCTCGGCGGCCGCCGGCTGACGCACTCCCCACGGGCGCCCGGCGAAGATGGCCGCGATGGCCAGCGCGAGCGCGGCCGCGGCGAGCAGCGGCAGGCGCCACGCCCGCGCGCCCGTGGCGGGCGGAGGATCGGCGGCGACCGAGACCGTCGGCGCCCCGTTCGCGATCGGGGCGATGAAACGATAGCCCCGCCGGGGCACCGTCTCGATGAAACGCGGGCGGTCAGCCGAGTCGCCGAGGACGGAGCGGATCTGCGAGACGCAGAAATTCAGTCCCCGCTCGAAGTCCACGAACGTCCCGTCGCCCCAGATTCGCTGCCGCAGCTCGTCGCGAGTCACGGTCTCGCCGGCCCGTTCCACGAGCAGCGCCAGGACCTTCGCGGGCTGCGGTTGCAGCCTGACGGTCACATCGTCACGCTTCAGCACGCCGTCGGCCGGATCGAATGTGAATCGGTCAAACCGAATCACGGCCCCCCTTTCGAACCACGGATGACACGGATTGCACGGATCACGTTCTAACCACAGATCACACCGATCACACAGATCGCTTCTGACTCACGGACGACCCGGATCACACGTGGACGTCGCGGGCGATCCGTGAAATCCGTGGTCAAGAGGGCACCCGTGTCGTCCGCGGATCCTTACCGCACCCCGCCGGCCACCTGCGCGCGGAACGCCTCGCGCGCACGAGTCAGGTGCGGAACGATGTCGAGCATGCGCTCGATGAGCATGAGCTGTGCGCGATGGTGCATCTCGTGTTCCTTGACGCCGAGCAGCATCTCGAAACGGGTCTTGGCCGGCGGCTGGATCGGCGCGGGGAACGACACCTGTTCCTGGAGCGTTCGGTCCGGGAGGCCACCGAGGAACTTCGACAGCGCGTCGCCGTTCTCGCGCAGCGCATGTACGATCGCATCCTTCGTCGTGAGCGCCTGCGCGGCGGCAACGGTGGCCGCGAGCCGCTCGCCAAACGTCGCGAAGTCGACCATGGCGACATGGTCGCCGTGCAGCTCGATCTGCCACATCGGGGCCACGGCGACGTGGGCGAGCATTTCGCCCACGCTCCGGCAGCCGGGGGCGGCGCGGAAATCATAGCGGTCGGCCGGAATCTCCTCGGCGATCGTGATGGTGTTCCGACGAACGGTGTCGAACGAAGCCTGCAGTTCCCCTGCGCCGTAGTACGGTCACGCGATGCCTCCTTCGAAGCGGAAAAAGAGACCGAGTGTAGCACTCCGGGCCAGCTGGCGTAAGATACGCCGCGTGAAGAGATTCCTGCTCGCCGTCACGCTCGCCGTTCCCGCGGCCGTCGCCGCCCAGGCGCCGCCGTTCCGCGTCGAAGAAGCCTCGATCGGTCAGATCCATGCAGCGATGCGGGCCGGCCGCCTCACCTGCCGTGCGCTCGTGCAGCAGTACCTCGCGCGCATCGACGCCTACGACAAGCAAGGGCCGGCGATCAACGCGATCGTCGTCACCAATCCGTCGGCGCTGCTCGAGGCCGACCAGCTGGACCGCCGCTACAAGGCGTCGGGACCGACAGGGCCGCTGCACTGCATTCCGCTCCTCGTGAAGGACAACTTCGAGACGATTGGCATGCAGAGCGCGGACGGATCGCTGTCCCTGAAGGGCTTCATCTCGAATCGTGACGCGTTCCTGGTGAAACGCGCGAAGGAGGCCGGCGCGATCGTGCTGGCGAAGACGAACATGGCGGAGTTCGCCTTCAGTCCGTACGAGACCGTGAACTCGATCCTGCCCGGATACACGAGAAACCCGTATGCGCTCAATCGCGTCACGGCTGGATCGAGCGGCGGCACGGCAGCCGGCGTCGCGGCCAGTTTCGGCGCGGCGGGCTTCGGCAGCGATACCGGCAACTCGATCCGCGGCCCCTCGTCGCACCAGGCGCTCGTCGGCATCCGATCGACGATGGGGCTGACGAGCCGGTCCGGCGTGGCGCCCCTGAGTCTGCTGGCCGACATCGCGGGTCCGATGGCGCGATCGGTCGAGGACGCGGTCGCCATTTTCCAGGTGATCGTCGGAGAAGACCCGGACGATCCGGTCACGCTCGCGGCGGACTACGTGCAGCCGGGCCTGCGCCCGGGCGGCCACCCCGCGACGCTGCCGGACTACCGGAGCGCGCTCGTGCCCGACGGGCTGAAGGGCGCCCGAATCGGGATTCTGCGCCAGGCCTACGAGCGCGACACGGCCGATTCCGAGGTCGTCCAGGTCTTCATGAAGGCGGTCGAGGATCTCGGGAAAGCCGGGGCGACGATCGTCGATCCGGCCGACGTCGATCTCGCGCAGGTGCGCCGCTCGCGTGAGTCCGGGCCATGCGGCGGGTTCAAGTACGACATCAACCGCTACCTGGCGGCGCAGGGGGATCGCGTGCCCGTGCACTCCCTCGAGGAGATCATCCGATCGCGGGCGTTCCATCCGTCCGTCCAGCTCCGCCTGCAGAACGCGCAGGAAGGCGCGGAGAACGGTCCGGAATCCGCCGCCTGCAAGGCGGAAGCGGACTACCGCGAACAGTTCCGCGCGGCGGTGATGAAGACCATGGAGACGCTGAGGCTCGATGCGTTCGTCTATCCGACCTGGAGCAACCCGCCGCGCCTGACTGGCGACCTGAACACGCCGGCCGGCGACAACAGCCAGGTGTTCTCGCCCACGACCGGTTTCCCGTCGGTCCAGGTGCCGATGGGCTATACCCGGAACAACACGCTGCCGGCCGGCATGACGTTCTTCGGAAAGGCGTGGGATGAAGCGACGCTGCTCAGGTTCGCCTATGCGTACGAGCAAGCCACGCACCACCGGCGGGCGCCGGCCTCCACGCCGGCCCTGAAGAAATAGGACGGCCGGTCAGCTCCCGCCGCTCTCGCGCGCGAAGCGCAGATCGAAGACGCGATCCTGGCTCACGCTGAGGCCGGTGATGCGCCCGCCGTCGCGCAGGAACCTGATACTGCCGATGCCGGCACCCGCGTTGAAGGTATCTTCAACCGTCGGGCGCAGGATGATCTTCGTGTCCGGGCGACGCATCAGGATCAGCGAATCCCCGTCAACCGCAATCGTGAAGACCGTCTCGGCTTCGTCGCTGGCGTAGGTGCCCGCATAGGACGCCAGCTGCGCGGCGGTCGGCTTGAACGACTGTGGCGGCAGTTGCCGCTGCGGCGCGGGCTGGGGGGTCGTGGCGATCGCGCTACCGAGATACAGGTCCGCGACCGCGTGCGCGTATCGCGTCGCCGCTCCGCTCGACACGTTGCAGAGCACCGCGATCGAGAGACGCTGGTCCGGATAGCGCACGAGGTGCGCGCGATACCCGGCCGTCGATCCGCTGTGCCCCACTTCGCGCACGCCTTTGTAGGTGCCGACCATCAAGCCGAGCGCGTAGCTGCCCGGCTTGCCGTCGTTGAACAGCCCGGGCTCCTGCTGGCGCGCCACGAACGCGGCATCGCCGACCTTCGGTGATTCGAAGTTCTCGTTCCACCGCAGCAAATCACCGACCGTCGTCAGCAGCCCGCCGTTGCCGTGCACGTTCTCGAACGGCATCTCCTGCGCGTACCCGCCCGGCTCGGCCTGGTAGGCGATCGCGCGGTCCTTGACGATGCGCCTGAAATCGTCGCGCCAGGAGGTGCGGGTCATGCCGAGCGGCGTGAAGATCCGTTCCCGCGAGAACTGCGCGAACGGCATCCCGCTCACGCGCGTGACGATGATCGCGGCAAGGTTGTACCCGCTGTTGCTGTAGGAGTACTGGGTACCGGGCGTGAAGTTGAGGGCCTTCTGCCGGCTCAGGATGTCCAGGACGTGCGCGTGCGTGTATACGCGTGTCGTGCGCGGCCAGCCGGCGATCGATTCCACCGAGCCCCAGTCGCGCAGGCCGCTCATGTGGTTGAGCATGTGGCGGATCAGGAGCGGCGCGCCGTAGTCCGGAATCTCGGGGACGTACTTGCGCACGGGATCGTCGAGCGAGAGCTTGCCTTCCCGCGCCAGCAGCAGCACCGCCGCGGCGGTGAACTGCTTCGACACCGATCCGGCTTCGAAGATCGTGTCAGGCCTGTTGGGCACGTCGTGCTCGAGATCGGCCATCCCGTACGCCCGTTCCAGGAGGCTCGTTCCGTCCCGGGCCACGCCGACCGCGCAGCCGGGCGACTGAGTGGTCCAGCGCGCGAAGATGGCATCCACGCTGGCCGGCGTCACCGTCGTGGTGCGCTGCGCGAACACGGACCCGTGACTCGCGGCGGCGATCAGCAGGCCGGCGGCTAAACAGACATGGTGGAGCCGGCGTATTCGGTTCATCGTGCGCGCATGATAGCCTACCGTGCACGATTGGAACAGATGCCGATGACCGACAGAGGACGCTGCGGCGCCGCGGCGACATTGACCGCGACCGTGATGGTCCTCGGGTGG
The DNA here is from genome assembly GCA_963817635.1 of uncultured Acidobacteriota bacterium. Lineage (GTDB taxonomy): Bacteria > Acidobacteriota > Vicinamibacteria > Vicinamibacterales > 2-12-FULL-66-21 > CAWFPR01. The sequence continues at coordinate 211,207 of CAWFPR010000015.1, forward strand.
CTGTGCGCCACCCTCGCACTGCACGCCCAGACGCCGTCCGCCGGCAGCGCGGCGACACGAACCCCGCGGGCCATCTACGAGGCGTCGTGTATGAGCTGCCACGGGCCCGACGGCCGGGGACAGCCGCAGAGCGTGGTCGGATTCGACGTGCCCCTCCCGGACTTCTCGGCCTGTGCCTTCGCCACGCCGGAGCGCGATGCGGACTGGCACGCCCTCGTCCAGGTGGGCGGACGGGCCCACGGCTTCGCGCGGAACATGCCGGCGTTCGGCGATGTGCTGTCGGCCGACGAGATCGACGCGGCGATCAGCTACATCCGCACGTTCTGCACGAACCCGTCGTGGCCGCGCGGCAACCTGAACCTGCCGCGTCCGCTGGTGACCGAAAAAGCGTTTCCGGAAAACGAAGCCATCGTGACGACCACCTTCGAAGGGAAGGACTCGGTCGGGAACGTCTTCGTCTACGAGCATCGCCTGGGCGCGCGCGGCCAGTACGAAGTCGTCGTGCCGTTCAACCTCCAGAACGGCCAGGCGTCCGGCTGGCAGCGGGGACTCGGCGACGTCGCCGTCGCGACCAAGCGCGCCCTGTTCGCCAACCTGGCGACAGGCTCGATCTTCAGCCTTGGCGGCGAGGTGACCTTCCCCACGGGCAAGGAGAGCCAGGGGCTCGGCGGCGGCGCCACGATTCTCGAACCCTTTGCCGCCTTCAGCCAGATTCTCCCGCACGAGGGATTCCTGCACATGCACGCCGGGCTCGAGTTCCCGAAAGGACTCGACGGCGCGAACAACGAGTGGTACTGGCGGACGGCCGCCGGCCGGAGCTACGCGCAGAACGGCGGCACCGGCCGCGCCTGGTCGCCGATGCTCGAGGTGCTCGCGGCGCGCGAGATCGCGTCGGGCGAAAAGGTGCAGTGGGACCTCGTGCCGCAGATGCAGGTCACGCTCAGCAGGCGTCAGCACATCATGATGAGCGGTGGCGTCCAGTTCCCCGTCAACGAACGCGAAGGACGCAGCCGCAAGTACATGCTGTACCTCTTGTGGGACTGGTTCGATGGCGGCTTCTTCTCCGGCTGGTAGCGGCAGCGCATGCACAAATTCCTGATCGTTCTCGCCTCGTCGGTGTGGATGGCCGTCCTCGGCTCCGGATCAGCCCGGCAGTCGCCCGCACCATCGAACCCACCCGCGGCGCGCAATCAGCATGCCGGTCCGCTCTTCGTGACGTCGCACGAATGCATGGCCTGCCATAACAGCCTGACGCTGTCGTCGGGCGAAGACGTGTCGATCGGCGTGAGCTGGCGCGCGACGATGATGGCGAACTCGGCCCGCGATCCGTACTGGCAGGCGTCGGTGAGACGGGAAACGATCGACCATCCGCTCGCCGCCGACGACATCCAGGACGAGTGCTCGATCTGCCACATGCCCATGGCGCGCACGTCGGCGGTAGCCGGCGGACGCAAGGGTCGTGTCTTCGCGCACCTGCCGATCGGCAGGGTGGACAACGAGGAGGCCCGCCTGGCCGCCGACGGGGTCTCGTGCACGCGTGTGCCACCAGATCACGAAGGCCAAGTTCGGGACGCGCGACAGCTTCACCGGCGGGTACGTCATCGACACGACGACCCCGTTCGACTCGCGCCCGGTCTACGGCCCCTTCGCGATCGACGCCGGGCGCCTGCGCGTGATGCACTCGTCGAGCGCCTTCCTGCCGACCGAAGGGCTGCACGTCCGGCAGTCGGAACTGTGCGCCACGTGCCACACCCTCATTACGAAGGCGCTTGGCCCCGACGGTCGCGAAATCGGCGAACTTCCGGAGCAGGTGCCCTTCCTGGAGTGGCAGCACAGCGCGTACAAGAACGAACGGAGCTGCCAGTCGTGCCACATGCCGGTCGTCATGGAGAAGACCCGCATCGCATCGGTCGTCGGCGAAGAGCGCGAAGGCCTGGCGCGCCACACCTTCCTCGGCGGCAACGCCTTCATGCTGCGGATGCTGAACCGCTTCCGGGCGGAGCTGGGCGTCGAGGCCCAGCCGCAGGAACTCGAGGCCTCGGCGCGCGCCACCGCCCGGCAGGTGCAGACGGACGCCGCCTCGCTGACCATCGATCGCACCGAGGAGAGCGGCGGCCGGTTGGCGATCGACATCACCGCTCGCGACCTCACGGGCCACAAGCTGCCGACGGCGTATCCCTCGCGCCGGGCGTGGCTCCACGTGACGGTGCGCGACCGCAACGGCCGCGCCATCTTCGAGTCGGGCGCCGTCGAGCCCTCGGGCGCGATCGCCGGCAACGACAACGACGCCGACCCGCTCCGCGCCGAACCGCACTACCGTGAGGTCACGCGGCCGGATCAGGTGCAGATCTACGAGTCGATCCTGATGGACAGCGCCGGGGGGATCACGACCGGCCTGCTCAAGGCCGTCGGCTACCTGAAGGACAATCGCCTGCTGCCGCGCGGGTTCGACAAGCAGACGGCCGTGAAGGACATCGCCGTGGTGGGCGATGCCGCCGCCGATCCCGACTTTACGGACGCCGGCGACCGGGTCCGCTACCTGGTGGACACCGGGAGCGCCGAGGGTCCGTTCCGCGTCGAGGCCGAACTGCTCTTCCAGCCGATTGGCTTTCGCTGGGCCCACAACCTGAAGCCCTACGACGCAGCCGAACCGCAGCGATTCGTCGCCTACTACGAGTCCATGTCGTCGGCGGTCACCGAGACGCTCGCCACCGCCCGCGCCGAGGTCCGGTAGCTGCTGGGGACCTGTCGGGAGGCCCCCGTCGCACGACGCTTGCGCGCCGGACGGCCACCGGCACACAATAGTCACCGGTTCTCCACGCGGTGATACGTGTGTCCCCGGCCGACCGCGCCAGTGACAACCACTCGCGGCGGCACGCAGAGCGTTTCAGTGGAGGAATCCGGTCATGCCCCGCATCGTTCTTGCCGTCTTCGTGGCCTTCGGCGTCGCCGGGTTGGTCACCGTTGCAGCCGCGCCCCACGGCGCTCCCCCCTCGCAGGCATTCACCATCGCGGCAATCGCGGACGCGCCCGAGGCCGTGCGGCCAGCGATCGAGACGGCGGACCAGGTGTTCGCCGAAATCCGCAAAGCCCACCTGACGGAAGTCACCCGCGCGATGGCCACCGGCGGCCCGAGCGGCGCCATCGCCGTCTGCCACCAGTCCTCGGCCGCGGTCATTGAACGAGTGAAGCGCGAGAAGGGATTCGATCTGGGACGCACGAGCGACCGCCTGCGCAATCCCACCAACCTGCCAAAGCCCTGGGCCGCGGCCATCGTAAAGAAGTACGCCGGCGCCAGGGCACGTTCGATCGACGGGTTCTACGTCGATCTCGGCGACAGGATCGGGGTCATCCGGCCCGTGGAGGAACTGGAAATCTGCGCCGGCTGTCACGGCCCGGCCGATCGCCTCGAACCGCACGTGCGGAAAGAACTGGCCGAGCGCTACCCCGCCGACCATGCCACCGGCTTCAAGACCGGCGACATTCGCGGCTGGCTCTGGGCCGAAGTGCCGATCGCGCGCTGATCCTCACCGGGCAAACTGAATCGAGCCGGCGATCTTCCGGAACACATCGTCGTACCGGCTGAACTGGTCGGCCGGTGCCACGCCAATCAGGTAGAACAGCGTGCCGTCTGGCAGCTTCGTCGTGTACACGGCAATCTGTTCGTTGGCGCCGGTGGCGTCCGACACGTTCGCCAGCGTCGTGCGCAGTCCCGTCGTGCCGCCGATTTCGGCCCGGCGGTAGGCCGCCGGGCGCCCGAGCCGCGGGTTGGACCGCGCGAGCGATTGAATCAGCTCGTCGGTCGCCCCCTGGAGATCGTGGCTCTCGTTGCGCGCCAGGCCGGCTTCCACACCGTGGGTGAAGACGTTCTGCTGATTGATGGTGCCGTACGCCCCCTCGGGGACGAACGTGACCGAGTTGTTGCCGGCCACCTCGCGCCAGTTGGCAGGCACGGCTATCCGGAACAGGTTGCCCTCGTTGTAGGTCGTCATGCGCGCCGCCGGCGGCGGCACGCGGCCCGGGTCCGGCCGCGAATCGGGCACGCTCCCCGAGGTCCCGGTGGACGCCGCTCCGTTGGTCGTCGCCTGCTCGGTCGTCGGCGCCGGGGCCATCCGGGCGAGCCGCGCCTTCACGCTCTCGAACGCGGCCGTATCGCGCACGGGATTCACGACCCTCAGCGAATCCGCCTCCTCGTTGATGTACTCGTAGCGGTTGCCGGGGTTCGGGTGATCGCTCAGCCACTGCGGGCCGCCCGGCCCGCTCTGTTCTTCAATCGTCTTGAACACGTTGGCCATGTCGCGCGGATCGTAGCCGGCGCGAGCCATGATCTGCGCGCCAAGGAGATCGGCCTGCTTCTCGTACTCGCGGGGGAACCGCAGGAACAGCGTGCCCACACCGAACTGGGTGCCCTGCGAAATCACGTTTCCGGCCCGCCCGCCGACGATGGCGCCGAGAACGGCACCCGCGATCTGCCCGATCGCATAGGGTTTCGCCGCGGTCTGCTGGGCGGTCCCGTGCCGGAGCGCCACATGGCTCAGTTCGTGCGCCATGACACCGGCGACCTCGCCCTCGGTGTGCGCCGCATCCAGCATGCCGCGGTTGACGTACATCGGGCCGCCGGGCAGCGCGAACGCGTTGATCTCGCGGACATTGACGACCTCGAAGGTGTACCGGAATTCCGGGTGCTCGAGCCGGGGAGGAATCGCGCGGACCAGGCGTTCGCCGACCCGCTGCACGTACAGACGTGATGTTGTCGTCGTGAAGAATGGGCAACTGCTGTTCTACCTGCGCCGCGGCCTCCCGGCCCAGCTGCACGTCCTCTTTCGGGTCGTACTTGTTCTTCGGAGGCGTGATCGCGGTCTGCGCCGCAGCAAGCTGCGCCGCCAGAAGGACCGTCGTCATGCCGAGCGTCACACGTCGCATCCACCACTCCTTCGCTGCGAGCCTGAGTGACGAGCATGCCGGATCCGTACCGTCCGGCAGCTCATCCATCCGTGAGATTATCAGTCATGCTCTTTCCATCCGCCACCCTGGCTGAACGGCTCGAACACGCCGAAGCGTCCCTCGTTGTCGAATTCGCGCTCGCAACGAAGGGCCGGCGACCCGACGCTGACGTGTACGTGTCGCGGCTCGGCGGCGGCGCCGCCGTGGTGGCCGGTCCGACCTCGCCCTTCAACAAACTGGCGGGGCTCGGGTTCACGCCGATCGACGAAGGGGCGCTCGCGGAAACGGAGCGCGAATTCGCCGTGCGCGGCATTGCGCTTCGGGCGGAGGTCTCGACCCTCGCCGATCCGGACACTTTCAAGCTCCTGGCCTCACGCGGCTACGTGCTCAGCGGATTTGAAAACGTTCTCGGCCTCGACTTGCGAAACGACGAGCGACTGCCGCGGCCGGCTGCGTCGGTCGCGATACGGCGCGCGGGCGACGACGAATCCGAGACGTGGATCCGCGTGGTCGTCACGGGCTTCATGCATCCGGACACGTTCGACGGCCCTCCGCCCACCGAGTCGTTCGATCACGGCGCGATCGAGGAGGTGTTCCACGACACGCAGGCGGTGGCCGGGATGACGAAATACCTGGCGCTGCGTGACGGCGTGGTGGCCGGCGGCGGCAGCATGCGCATCGTCGACGGCGTGGCCCAGCTGGCCGGCGCCTCGACGCTTCCCGAGCACCGCCGCCACGGTGTCCAGACGTCGCTGCTCGCCGTCCGGCTGCGTGAAGCGGCCGGCTCCTGCGATGTCGCGGTCGTGACGACAGAACCTGCGTCGAAGTCGCAGGAGAACGTGCAGAAGCAGGGATTCGAGCTGCTGTATTCGAGGGCCGTGATGGTGAAGGCGCCGGTGTAGGACTCCGCCGAATTCCAGCGGGCTACCGATCGGGGACGAGAAGACGGGCCAGGGCGAGGCCGCGCCGCCTGGCGCCCGCGACGATCTCCAGGCCGATACGCCGAGCGTCGCGGGCGGCGGCCAGCGCGACAATTGAGCCGCCGAACCCGCCGCCTGTGAGGCGGGCGCCGTACACACCTTCGACATCAGACGAAATGTGTACGAGCGTATCGATGGGCTCGACCGAGACGGCGAAGTCGTCGCGCATCGACGCGTGGCTCTGCCGGCACAGCTCGCCCGCGCGGTCGAGGTCGGCCTGACGGAGAGCGTCCACCATCTGCAGCACCCGTGCGTTCTCCGTCACGACGTGCCGGGCGCGGCGGTTCAGCGGTTCCGGCAGCCGCTCGATGCGGTCGAGGTCGCGCTCTCCCACGTCGCGCAACTCGGCGACACCGAGCTGACGCGCGGCTTCCGCACATTCCCGCCGCCGGGTTGCGTAGTCTCCGCTCGCGTGGCTGTGGGTCACGCCGGAATCGATCACGACGAGCGCGCACTCGGCAGGAATCGGCACGTGCGAGGTACGCGAGCGTGCGTGTGTCGATGAAAAGGGCGGCATCGACCGCGGCCAGGCAGCACGCCATCGGATCCATGATGCCGACGGGCGCTCCGGCCATCTCGTGTTCCGCGCGCTGCGCCGCGCGCGCCAGCGTCAGCTCGTCCAGCTCGAGGCCGAAGCGCGCCGTGAGCGCGCGCCCGACCGCGATGGCCAGCGCCGCGCTCGACGAGAGGCCGCTGCCGACCGGCACCGTCGAGTCGATGCGCGCGTCGAATCCGCGCAACGCGCCGTACGCGGCAAGGCCCTTCGACATGCCCTTGACGTAGTCCGACCAGGACCCGTCGCGAGTTTCTTCGCCGAGGGCGTAGTCGATGAGCCCGATGTCCGGAAACTGCGCGCTCCAGAGGCGCACGCGCCTGTCGCCGCGCGCCGCCAGTTCCACCCGCGTGCGCTGCGGGATCGCGACCGGCAGGACGAAGCCCCCGTTGTAGTCGGTGTGCTCGCCGATCAGGTTGACGCGGCCAGGCGCCTCGCCGGCCGCTTCAACGTGGTGGCCGAAGAGCGCGTCGAAACTCTGCATTCTCACACGATATCCGAGGATGCGTCCCGAGCGCCGCAGAGAGGCCGGCCGGGCGCGGGGCTGTGCTAGCATCGCCCGCCATGAGGCTCCCGATCCTGCCATTCCTGATCTCGTTCTGTTCACGGCGGGCCGGCAATGGCGCAGCCGGCGCATATCGCTTCGGCCGAGTCTGGGACGGCGCGAAGACGATGACCGACGCGGTGATCGTGGTGGACGGCGACGCATCGTCGCGATGCCCGGCGGGCACACCGCCGCCGGGCATGACCGTGACCGACATGCGCCGCTTTACGGCGCTGCCAGGGCTGATCGACCTCCATACGCACATCACCTATTACTGGGACGGGAAGCCCGGCACGCGGCCGCTCGGACAGCGCAGGCGCCCGGCCGTCACGGTGTTCCTGGCCCAGGAGAACGCCGCCGCACGCTCGAAACCGGTGTCACGACGGTGCGGGACCTGGGTTCGTCGAACGAGATGGACTTCGCGATGCGCGACCTGATCGACATGGGCGCGATGACCGGACCGCGCATCATCGCCGCCGGCCAGGGCATCTCCGCCCCGCGTGGATCGCACCGGACCCGATCCGGCCGCGATGGCGAAGGCCGCCGAGGATCGCATCAAGGAGCGGCTCGGACTGGGTGAAGGTGTATGGCTCGCGCGGAAGCTTCGACAGCGTTGACACGACGCAGACGCTGACGTTCGAGGAGATGAAGGCCATCGTGGACGCGGCTCACGCCCTCGGGCACAGGGTAGCGATTCACTCGTATGGCCCTTCCGGCGTGAAGGACGCGGTCCGCGCGGGAGCCGACTCCGTCGAACACGGCATCGATCTGGACGACGAGACGATCGCCGACATGATGAAGCGCGGCACGGTCTGGGTGCCGACGATCGACCACAATCGCTACTACGTGGACGCGAAGGACGAATTCGGCTTCAAGCCAGAAGCCATCCCGCCGTTGCAGGAATACATTCAGAAGAACCTAGAGTCCACGCGGCGGGCGGTCGCCGCGGGCGTGCGGATCGGGATGGGATCCGACGCCGTCTACACGATGTTCGGTCAGAACACGCGCGAACTCGGCTGGCTGGTCAAGGCGGGGATGACGCCTGAGGAGGCTCTGCAGTCCGCCACGACGGTCGCGGCTGATCTGCTCGACATGCACAGACAGGATCGGCCGTCTCGCCCCGGGCCTGTTCGCCGACATCGTGGCCGTCGAGGGCAATCCGCTGGAGCACATCGACGTGATGTTCACGGGCGTCAAGTGGGTCATGAAAGGGGGAACGGTGGTCGTCGACCGGCGGTGAAGCGGTCGCGCCCGACCACCGACGGCCCGTCACGAACGGTGCCGTCGCCCGAACCTACCGCGCTCGCGTGCCCACAATCAGCACGTATCCGAGCCAGCGGCTCCCGAAAATGCGTTCCGATTCGAGCACCCGCAGCACTCCGCGGACGCCCCAGCGCCTCACGGCCGTGAGGACGGCCCGGAGGTATCCTGACACGCCGAGGGTCTGGCGCACGTCCTTCGTCCAGCTCGCCATCACTTCGGACCTGTCCAGCGCCCGAACGTTCGTCAGGCCGATGGTCCGGAACAGCCGGACCCAGTCGTCGAGCGTTTCAGGCCGCTCACCCTCGAGTTCGGCCAGGCGAAGCCGGATCGGCTCCGGAGTCCCCGGCTTCCAGCACAGATCGTGCAGCCCGACACGGCCCCCCGGCCGCGCCACCCGGATCATCTCCCGAAGTGCCCGCGCCTTGTCGAACTGACACACCGCGCATTCCGACAGCACGACGTCGAAGCTCCCGTCCGCAAACGGCAATCGGTGCGCGTCCCCCTGCGCGCAGCGGACGACGAATGGCAGCTCCTGAAGCCCGTCGCGCATCCTCCGGATCATCGCCGCCGAGGCATCCACGGCAGTAACCACGGCCCGATACGAATCCGCGAGCAGGCGGGCGGTCTCCCCGGTTCCTGCGGCCACATCGAGGACCGTCGTTCCCGGCCCGACGCCCATCAGGCCGGCGAGCTCCTCTGTCATCCTCCGTCCGCCCGGGTGAAAAATGTCGAGCCCGAGTCCGCCACCCTCAATGAGGGCTTCCAGTGACGGCTTGTCTGTCATGAGCGGTTGTTCCCGGAGCGTGCGGTCAACGGGTGGCCGGCTTCATCGCGAGATCAAACTGCACAGGCTTCCACTTTCCGTCAACGCGAACGACCAGCTCTCCGACCGGTGTATCGCCCTTGCGCCCGGTCATCCGGAACCCGACATCGGCCCCCGAGAGCACGACCGGATCGACCGACTGTGTGGCGACGAGAGCCTGCGCATGGCCCCATGCGCCAACCGCGAGCACTGCCGCGCTCAGAACGCAGGCCATCAACAGATAGCGGAACACGGGTTTCATAGGTCCTCCTCTTGATGGCGGGTCAGCCAGCCCTGCGCACCTCGTAGTCAAGCTTGACGATGCCGCTCTTTGGATAGAGCCGGTGCCCAGTCAGCGCGAGCGTCGCACCGGCTGGCGAATCCGGCAGGAGCGGTGTGCCGCCACCCAGCAGTATCGGGACCACCGCCACTTCGACCGTGTCGACCAACCCCATTTCGAGCAGCGCGCGAAACAGCAGGCCTCCGCCGAACAGCCAGATGTCCTTTCCGGACTCGCGACGGAGCCGGTCCACGAAGCCCGCGACGTTCTCGCTGACAATCGTCACGCCTGGGTGGTCGCCCGGCCGCCATGTCCGCGAGAAGACGATCGTCTTCATCCCGGGCGTCTCTGCGTTCCCCTGGCGCACCATCGTCTCGAAGGTGCGGCGGCCGATCAGGAATGTGTCGAACTCGGCAAATATCGCACCGAAGTCGATGTCGGGATCCATCGGGATCCAGTCGGCCCCGCCCGTGCGGTCAGTGATGTAGCCATCCAGGCTTGCCGCAACCGCATATCGGATTCGGCGCATCATTCTCCTCCCGCTCTCGCGCGCTCCTCCAGCTCCCGCGCGCTCCCGCTCGACGACGGGGCCGGCTGGAGAGTCTGCGGGATCCCGCGCGGCTCAGCGCGTCACGATCGGCAGGTACACGGGCCACGGGCCGATCGCGTCGCGATACTGCTTCGCCATGACGCGGGCCGTCTGGGCGACGTGCCCCAGATCGTGCACGACCCAGGCCGCCAGAAGCTGGCCCAGGGTGACGGGTCCGAGCTCCGGGTGCTCGCCTTCGAGCGCCAGCTGCGCATCGGTCAGTTTCCAGCCCGCCAGCGTGGCCACGTTGTCGGCGCGAAGGCGCTCGAACTCGTCGAGCAATGTCGCGAGGGTCTTGCCCTGGCTGTCGCGGAGCTGGGCGAAGCGATCGTACGGGGTGAAGCGGCGCTGCGGGCCCTGAGCGAGGATGATCCGCGCGCGCGGAATCCAGTCGGTGTGCTCCCCGTGGATCAGGTGGCCCACGATGACGTACGGGCTCCACGTATCCGGGCCTTCCGTCGCGTCGATCCATGCCTGAGGCAGTCCGGCGAGCATCGCGCGAAGAGTGGCGGGTGTGCGTTCGAGAACCGCCATGCCGGCGGCCAGTTCGAAATCCACAGGGTTCCTCCTCGCCGTGCCGGCTACTTCACGCCGCCGGTGGCGATGCGGTACAGCAGCAGCGCCGCGCGCTTGGTCTGCGACGGCAGCGTTGACAGGTCCGCCGTCTCCTTGACGGTGTGATCGTCGGTGCCCATCAGGCCGACGCCATCGAGGATCATCCCGACCTCGTTCGCCACGAACGACACGTCCGCGGCGCCGGCGCGATCGGGGCTGACCGCGGTGACCGGGCCGATGCCGATATCGCGGCTGGCCTGGTCGTACATCGCCAGCAGCTTCGCATTCCCGTCGGTCGGCGCCATCGGCGGATAGCCCTCGTCGAACGTGATTGTCGCGCTCGTCCCCGGCAGCGACTGGCCGACGATCTCCTTCATCGTCTTCATCGAGGCGTCGAGCTGTGCGGGGGTGAGCGTCCGGAGGTCGCCCGACACGACGGCGTGCTCGGCGACGACATTCGTCTTGCCGAACGCCGTGCCGCGCAACTGCACGGGATCGAAGTCGACGGTAGTCCCGCCGAGCATCACGCCGGGATTGAACGTGAGATGCGGCTCGCCGGCCATCTTCTCGCGGAAGCCGTTGAGAATGCGCGCCATCTCGTACATGGCGCCGTAGCCGATGTCCGCCCGGAAGATCTGCGACGAGTGCGCCGGCGTGCCCTTCACGCGCACCTGCCAGCCCGTGGTGCCGCGACGCGCCGTGACGGCGAGCTTCGGATCGCCGGGGCCATCCTCGAATCCGATGGCGACGTCGGCCCCTTTTGCGGCGGCGATCGAGCGGGCGCGCGCGCCAGGCTCAGGGGATCGCCCGAGTCCTCCTCGTCGCCGGTCATGACGACGATCACGTTCATCGTCTTCAGCGCGCCGGCCGCCGCGAGAGCCTTCAGGGCCTGCACGATGATGACGTCGCCGCCCTTCATGTCGATCACGCCGGGGCCGCGGGCCTTGTTGCCGTCGAGCCGCTCGAACTTCTGGAACGGGCTGTCCGGCTCGAAGACGGTGTCGAGGTGGCCGATGAGCAGGATGCGCGGGCCGGCGCCCGGATGATCGGCGACGAGATGTCCCGCGCGCTTGAAGGCCGCCCCGTCCACCCAGCGCGTCTGGAACCCGAGCGCGTCGAACTCGGCGGTGAATACCCGGCCGACCGCCTGCACGCCCGTGAAGTTCTGCGAGCCGCTGTTGATGTTGACCACGCGCTCGAGCAGCGCGAGCGCGTCGGCGTTGTGCGCGTCCACGTGCTCGACGATTGCGCGCTCCGGAGGAGTCAACGATGCAGCCTGAATCACGGACAGCACCAGCAGCACAACGGTGGAGATCATGATGACATCTTACCCGCACCACCGCCGCCGGCTGAAGCCGGGCGCTGCGGGACGCGGACGGGCCGGACGCTACGAACCCGCCTTCGCCTTCTTCGCGAGCGGCACGCCGTCGGTCATCCAGGATGGCGCTGGCGTTCCCTTGAGGTAGTGGTCGAAGAACTGCTTCATACGCACCTGGAAGTCCTTCTGGTTCTCTTCCTTCGCCAGATGGTGCGGCTCGTCCGGATAGGACAGGAAGATGACTTCCTTGCCGAGGCGCCGGGCCGCGTTGTAGAACTCCAGGCCCTGGTGCCAGTCCACGGCCCCGTCGGCGGTGCCCTGGAGGATCAGGAACGGGGTCTTGATCTTCTGCGCGTTGTGCACCGGCGACTGGCTCTCGTACAGCGCGCGGTTCTCGAAATAGCCGCCGCCCATCCGCACCTGCCCCATCTCCATGATCCCCTGCTGCACGGTGCCGGTGCTCTTGTACAACTCATCGTAGAAACTGACGAGGTCGGTGACGGGTGCGCCGGTGACGACCGCGGCGAACATGTCCGTCTGGGTGACGATGAACGACGACTGGTAGCCGCCCCAGCTGTGCCCCTGGAGGCCGATGTGCTTCGGGTCCGCATACCCGAGGTCGATCACCTTCTTCACTGCGCTCGTCACGCAATCAACGGCCGAGTCTCCCGGATGCCCGACCGTGTAGACGACGTCCGGCTGAAGCACCAGGTAGCCGTTGCTCGCGTAGGTCGACATGTGCGGCCGGTCGTCATACACGGGCATCGAGTAGCGGTGGTGCGTGTTCGACATCTTCTCGTAGAAGTACACGAGCATCGGGTACTGCTTTCCGGCCTCGTAGTTCGCCGGCAGCGTCAGCGTCCCCTGGAGACGCACGCCCTTGCTGTTCGTGTAGTCGATCAGCACCTTGCTGCCCCAGGCGTACTCCGCCTGCTGCGGATTCGCGTCCGTCACACGGACCGGCGACCGGTAGTCGGTCCCGCTGACGAAATAGTCGGGGAACTCGACGAAGGTCTCGCGCGTGTACGAGCAGCCGGTCGGCGTGCTTCGCCTTGACCGGCCGGCCGTACAATCGGTCCTCCAGCACGAGCTTCTCGAGGCGTCCGTCCGGCTGCAGCCGGAAATAGCCGGCCTGCTTCGTCCACTCGCCGTAGGCGGACAGCAGGATCGGCTGCGACAGGTCGATCGCGCGCTCGTCCGGATCCAGATCCTGGTAGCGGAGCACGATCTGATCCTTCGCGCCCGCGCCTCCGGTCAGGTTCTTCGCCTGCCCGCCGTCGAGCGGAAGCCTCCAGAGATCGAACTTGTGATTCACGATGACAGACGTGCCGTCCTTGCTGAAACCGGCGACGCCGTACGTGGGCTTCTCGTACGGATGATCATCGTCCGTGTCGATGAAACTCGTACCGGAGGCCTTCGAGATGTTGACGGTCGAACCCGCGCCGATGTCGTAGGCCCACAATTCACCGTCGCGCTGGAAGAGGAACCACTTGCTGTCTGGCGACGCGCCAACCGTCCGCCCGATCTTCTTCGCGATCAGCGTCCGCTCGCCTGTCGCCGTGTCGATGCGGTAGTAGTCCGCCGGGCTCCCGCCCCACGACACGTCGAGGCGATAGGGTTTGTCCATCCGTCCAATCGCCCACTTCCCGTCGTCGGTCAGCGTGACCGATGGCATGGCTTCGTCGGCGAGCACCGTCAGCTTTGCCGACGCGGCGTCGACCGCAGCACGATAGGTGGCCCGGCTGTCGGCGCTGGCACGCACGGCCTGGATCGACTGCACGCGTTCGTCCTTCCAATGCCAGACGTCCACGTTCGCGACCGGGTCGTCCGATTTTTCCGGTTCGGCCTGCTGCTCCTTCAAGCCGATGAAGACCCGCGAGCTGTCCTTGCTCCACGCCACATCGCCGAACTCGCTGATTACCATGTCGCCCGGCGCGCCGGCCAGTTCGGTCGGCCTGGATGTTCCCGGCTCGGCAGGATGAAACAACAGCAGTGCATTCTGCCGCTGCCGCTTCCCCTTCGGCGTGGTCCCGCGCAGGACCGCCAGCCGGTCGCCGGACTCGTTCCAGGCGGGCTGCGCATACCTGGCCGCGGTCGCGTCGAGCGACCTCATCGTGCCGCGCGCGAGGTCGAGCACGCCCACGCCGTTCCCGAGCTCGTCGGGCGCGTCGATCGTGAAGGCAAGCCGGCCGCCGGACTTGTCGAACGCATAGTCCGAGACATTTCCGATGTTCTGGGTTTCTCCCGTCGCCAGCGTCCGGACGATGAGGTCCACGCCGTCGTGCTTCGCTTCGCGATCCGCCTTGTCGCGCTTGATCGCCACCACCTTCGCACCGGCCGGGAACGTGAATGACGAGGCGTTCTCCACCTTGAATTTCTCGCCGGACACGAGGTTCAGGAGCTCCACCGCCTTCGTGACCGGCTTCTTCGCCTTGCGCAGCGTTTCGGCCTCTTTTTTCGGCAGACTCACGACGTAGGCCGCCCACATGGAGTCGTCCGAGAACTTCGGCTCGGAGCCATTGGCGAGCGTATAGAGCTTGCCGTCTGCGATGCGCTTGACGAACAGCGTGTCGTCGCCGCCGTTGGGACGATAGCCGTAACTGACCCACGCGCCGTCGGGCGAGATGGCCGTCGAGACCACGCGGGTCCAGCGTCCGTAGTCGTCGAGCGTGAGAATCTTGCCGCCGTTCGCCAGCGGCGACGCTGACGCGAGGAGGAGCAGGAACAGGAAGGCCGCGGAACGCGGGCGACGGATGTGCCTGGACATGGCGAGACAATAGCATGCCGGGTCGGCCGCCTGAAACGGCGCCCACGTGCAGCGGATCGTGAGCGGCCGGCATCAACGGACGGACGGCGGAGTCACTCGCCGTCTGGTCGCCTGCTCGAATCCGAACGCGAGTTCGAGGAGCCGCGGCTCGCTGCAGGCTCCGCCCGTGAAGCTGACCCCGAAGGGCGACGGCAGGGCGTCGAAGCCGGCCGGGAACGGGGGCGTCGGCGCGTTCGGCACGAAGGCGAACGGCACGATCACCGTCGGATAGCCCGGCCGTGCCGCGATCGCCGATCCGCTGGCGCCCGGAAAAAGGAGCGCGTCGAGCCGTTCGGCCTTCATCACCTCGTCGATGCCGTGCGTGCCGCCGAGCGCGATGTCCTTCGCGCGGTCGGCCACGTACCGGGCACGATCCCGCTCGACGTCCATTTCGTCCGAGATGTCGAGCTGCGACTGGCCGTACTTGATCGCGCCGGCGGCTTCATGTGCGAGATTCCATTCGCGCAGCTCGGTCAGCGACTTCACCGGCGCGGCGGGACCGAGCGAGGCGAGCCACGCGTTGAAGTCGCGCTTCATCCCGTACTTCAGATCCACCGAGCAGTCCGTCGTCCTTGCCTCTGGCGTTGCCGACTCCTGAACAGATGCCCCAGCGCAGGAAGTTACGGTCCGGATCCTTGTCCACGATGCTCGGGATGTCGGCCGGATCGACGATCACGGCTCCCTCGGCCTTCAGGATCGCGATCGCGTCGTCCATCGCCTTCGCCTGCTCGGCGTTCAGGCCGCCGCGCGGCTGCTCGGAGCCCGGCACGGACGTGCGGTCGTAGAAGAACGCCCGCGGAATGCCGATGCGCGCGCCCTTCAGCCCGTCGCGCTTGAGGAACGCGTGTAGTCGTGCCCCGGCGGCGCCGGGCAAGTGGTGGTCGCCGCGTCGTGCGGGTCGGGTGCCGCGCCCTCGAGCGCGCCGAGCATGATGGCCGCATCGGTGACCGTCCGTGCCATCGGCCCGGGCGTATCCTGATCCGCCGTGATGGGAATCACCCCGTAGCGGCTGACGCGCCCGACCGTCGGCTTGACGGCGGCCAGCATGTTCTGGTTCGACGGACTCAGAATCGATCCCGAGGTTTCGGTGCCGACGTTGGCCGCCCAGAAGCTGGCGGCGGTGCCGATCCCGGAACTCGAGCCGCCGGTTGCCAGCGCCGGCCGGCCGTCGAACGTCGCCTCGCGCGGATCCCGCCGTGGATCGTACGGGTTCATGCCGTAGCCGGAGAGCGCGTTGTAGTTGCCGGGCATCGGCGTCGGGCCGCCAGCCACCCAGTTGGCCAGTTCGGTCATGCCGGTCTTCGCGAGGATGATCGCACCGGCGTCGCGGAGGTTCTTCGTGAGCGTCGCCTCGTAGGGCGGCACGAACCCGTCGAACACCAGCGCTCCGCCGGTCGTCGGCATGCTGGTCGTGTGGATGTTGTCTTTCAACGCGACGGGAATGCCGTGCAGCGGACCGCGGAGCCGGCCGGCCCGCCGTTCGCGATCGCGCTCGTCCGCTTCCTCCAGCGCATTCGCGTTGATCGCGATCACGCCATTCAGCCTGTCCTCGTAGGTGGCGATACGAATCAGGGACTGCTCGACAATCTCGCGAGACGTCACCCGTCCGCTCCGCATGGCGGCCTGCATCTCCGGTATGGTCGCCTCCACGATCGAGAAGGGGGCGCCCGCCGGACGCTGGCCTCCGGCCGACGCCGCGAATCCGGCCGCCAGAGCCGCTGACAGAAAGAACACGATCGGCTTCATCCTACGGATAGTAGCAGAGCCGAACGTCAACGGCCGAGCTGGCGGCGGACGTTCGGTTGACTGCCGGCTGGACTGTCACTAGGATTTCGCGTCCGGCCACTGACGACCGGCGCCTGCGATGACGGGGAGATCATATGGCAGTGAGTGTCCGCAACATGGCTGGAGTTGACGTGCCGATCGCGAATGACGTGATCGACGGCTTGCGCGCGTCGATCCGGGGGACCGTGCTCGGCTCCGGTTCGCCGGGCTACGACACCGCGCGAGCGGTCTGGAACGCGATGATCGACCGGCGCCCTGCCTTGATCGTCTCAGCGCGCGGCGCTGCGGACGTGGTGCGGACCATCGAATTCGTGCGCGACCACCAGCTGATTCTCGCCGTGCGCGGAGGCGGCCACAACATCGCCGGCAACGCCGTGTGCGACAGCGGCGTGATGCTGGACCTGTCGCCCATGCGCTCGGTTCGCGTCGATCCGCAGCGCCGCACGGCGGTCGTCGAGGCCGGCTGCACGCTGGCCGATTTCGACCACGATGCGCAGGCCTTCGGCCTGGCGACGCCCGTCGGCATCAACTCCACGACCGGCATCTCCGGCCTGACGCTCGGCGGCGGCTTCGGCTGGCTCACGCGCAAGCACGGGCTCACGATCGACAACCTCCTCTCCGCCGACGTCGTCACGGCCGACGGGCGTCTGGTGCATGCCAGCGCGACGAGCAACGACGACCTCTTCTGGGCCATCCGCGGCGGCGGCGGCAATTTCGGCGTGGTCACCGCCTTCGAATTCCAGCTGCACCCGGTCGGCCCGCAGGTCCTCTCGGGACTCATCGTCCATCCCTTCTCGGACGCGCGCCGCGTGCTCCAGAACTACCGCGCGTTCGCGGCACAGGCGTCGGACGACGTCGTGCCCTGGGTCGTGATTCGCAAGGCCCCGCCGCTGCCGTTCCTGCCCCCCGCCGTCCACGGCACCGAGGTCGTCGTGCTGGCCGTGTTCTATGCGGGCGACATGGCGGCGGGCGAACGCGCGCTGGAACCACTGCGCCGGTTCGGCAACCCGATCGCGGATGCCGTCGGGCCGCATCCGTACGCCGGATGGCAGCAGGCGTTCGATCCGCTCCTCACGCCCGGCGCGCGCAACTACTGGAAGTCCCACAACTTCACCGAAATCGACGACGGCCTGATCGACACGATCATCGACTACGCCGGGCGCCTGCCCTCGCCGCACACGGAGGTCTTCATCGGGCAGCTGGGTGGCGCCGCCGGGCGGGTGCCGGTCGAGGCGACGGCCTACGGGATGCGCGACGCCGAGTTCGTGATGAACGTGCACGGCCGATGGGAACGGCCGGAGGAAGACGAGGCGGGCATCCGCTGGGCCCGCGCGCTGACCGCCGATGCCGCACCGTTCGCGACCGGCAGCGTGTACATCAATTTCGTGTCCGGTGACGAGTCCGAACGCGTTCCGGCGGCCTACGGCGCCAACTTCAGGCGCCTGGCCGCGATCAAGAACAAGTACGATCCGACCAACCTGTTCCGGATGAACCACAACATTCAGCCGGCGGGTGTATGAAGAAGGCCCGGCGCCGGCAGCGTCGGTTCTGACGACGCGCGGGCGCCGTTTCCGGGCTGGGGGGACTGGAGCCGAAAACGCGTTAGACTGGCCACGTGCGACGGCTCCACCTGGCGTCAACGGTTCTGCTGCTGGCCGCCCTGTTCGTGACGGCCGCCGCGGTGTCCGCCCAACGGCGACGCGGCGGCCGGGGCGGCCGCGGATTCGGGTTCGCGCCGCTGCGGACGCCGACCGCCGACAGCTTCGACGGTGGATTCAACTTCTGCCGCATCATGTTCGATCGAAGCGCGGACGGCGACGGCGGCGGCTGGTCGGTCGACTATCCCCGCGCCGACGCGAATCTCTCCATCCGCCTCTCCGAACTCACGAAGACCCACATCAGCCGGGACGCCACATCCGGTGAGCCCAATCACCTCGTGATGCGGCTCACGGACGACGCGATCTTCCAGTGTCCCTTCATCATGATGACGGAGGTGGGCGCGGCGTACTTCAGCCCGGAGGAAGCCGCGCACCTGCGCGAGTACCTGCTCAAGGGCGGATTCCTCTGGGCGGACGACTTCTGGGGTGAATACGCGTGGGAGGTCTGGGCCCGCGAATTCGACAAGGTGCTGCCGCGGGCGCAGTATCCGATGGTGGACGTGCCGCTCAACCATCCGTTGTTCCATCAGCAGTTCGAGGTGAAATCGATCCCGCAGATTCCATCCATCAACTATTGGTACGGCAGCGGCGGCGACACTTCCGAGCGCGGCGCCGACAGCCGGCCGCCGCACGTGCGCGGCATCTCGGACGCGCAGGGCCGATTGATGGTGGTCATCACCCACAACACGGATTTCGGCGACGCCTTCGAGCGCGAGGGTGACGATCCGCGCTACTTCTACGCTTTCTCGGTCGACGGCTACGCGTTCGGCATCAACGTGCTGCTGTATGCACTGACGCACTGATGGTGCCGCCCGCTCTGCGCGGTCGCTCTCGCTCTCCGCTCTCCGCGGGCAGCTCGGCGGGTCGGGCTCTGAGGTGACGCCAGCCACCGCGTCGGTTGCCGCGCTGCTGATTGCGATCGTGATCAGCTGCACGTCGCGGATCAACGTCGGGCTGCTCGCCATCCCGCTTGCGTGGGCGGTGGGGGCCTACGGAGGGCAGCCGGTCGCTGCGGTCCTCGGCGGCTTTCCGTCCGGCCTGTTCGTGACGCTGGCCGGCGTGACGGTCCTCTTCACCCTGTCGGAAGCCAACGGCAGCATCGCGCTGCTGGCGCACCGGATGCTCGCGGCCGCGCGCGGACGGCATGCCCTCGTGCCGATCATCATCTTCGCCATCGCGTGCGCCGTTTCCATGATCGGACCGGGCGCCATCGTCAGCGTCGCGATCGTCGTGCCGGTGGCGATGGCGATCGGACGCCGGGCTGGCCTCTCGCCGTTCCTGACGTCGTTGATGGTGGCCAACGGCGCGAACGCGGGCAACCTGTCTCCGCTCAGCGCCGTCGGGATCATCGCGAACACGCGCATGGCCGCCGCCGGGCTCGGCGGCCACGAGTGGAAGGTGTTCGCCGCCAACTTCCTCGCGCACGTGCTGGTGGGAACGGCGGCGTATGCGCTCCTGCTCCACCGCGATCGACGCGCGGCCGTCGCCGACACGACAGGCGAACGTGCGCGCTTCACCGCGGCGCAGTGGATCACCCTGGCGGTCGTGACACTGTGGGTCGTCGGGGTCGTCTTCGCGCGGCTGCCGATCGGTCTCAGCGCGTTCGCGGCCGCCGCCGCGATCATCGTCCTGCGCACGGCGGACGAAGCCACCGCCATCAAGCGCATGCCCTGGTCCGCCATCCTCATGGTCTGCGGCATGACGATGCTGGTGACGCTCGTGGAGAAATCTGGCGGCATGGACGTCTTCACGGCGATGCTGGCCAGGCTCGCGCGCCCCTCGACCATCAACGGCGTCATCGCGCTCGTCACCGGCGTGATCTCGACGTACAGCAGCACGTCGGCCGTCGTCCTCCCGACGTTCCTGCCCACCGTCCCCGGGCTGGTCCAGCAGGTCGGCGGCGGCCACCCGCTGGCCGTGGCGCTCTCGATCAACGTCGGCGCGTCGCTCGTGGACGTCTCACCACTCTCGACGCTCGGCGCGCTGTGCGTCGCCACGATTCCGGAACCGGACGCGTCGCGGGACCTGTTCCGCAAGCTGCTCATCTGGGGCCTGTCGATGAGCGTCGCCGGAGCGGTGCTCTGCGAACTGTTCGCGACGGCCTTTGCCGCGCTGTAGCGGGCTGCCACATTCCTGGGACGAACGGCCGTCAGCCGCTTGGGCGCTGGCTCGAGCCGTGGTACGCTCGCGCTCCATGGGCTGGTGGAATCGCGACAAGCCGGCCGGAGGCAGCACGGCGGCGGACCCGTCGATGCCGCTCATCCGCCTCGACGGCATCAGCAAGATCTTCAAGGGCGACGAGGTCGAAGAGCCGACGGTGGCGCTCGCCGACGTCACCGTCGACATCGGCCGCGGCGAATACGTCTCGGTGTCGGGGCCGTCGGGCTGCGGGAAGTCCACGTTCCTGTCGGTTCTGGCGCTGCTCGAGTCACCGACGAGCGGCCGCTACTGGCTGAACGGCCGTCCGGTGGACGCCCTGCCGCCGGCCGAGAAGGCACGCGTCCGCAACGTCGAGATCGGATTGATCTTCCAGAGCTTCAACCTGATTGCCGACATGAGCGTGTGGGAAAACGTGGAGTACCCGCTCAGCCTGCGGCACATCGCGCATGCGGATCGGAAAGCGCGGGTCGAGGCGGCGCTCGAACGTGTGGGCCTGACGGCGCGCGCGAGGCAGCGTCCGGGCCAGTTGTCGGGCGGACACCAGCAGCTCGTGGCCATCGCGAGAGCGATCGCCGGACGCCCGCCCATCCTGCTGGCCGACGAGCCGACCGGCAATCTCGATTCCGCCGCCGGCGATGCGCTGATGCAGATGCTGTCGGAACTGCACCAGGACGGCGCGACGGTGTGCCTCGCAACGCACGACCCGCGCTACATTGCGAGGGCCGGGCGTCACATCTACCTCTTCGACGGGCGCGTCACCGACGCGCCCGTCGCGTAAGGGCCCTGCCTCACCCGTGAGGGCGGCGGCGATCTAGCCGGACTATTCATGCGCGTTATGAACGAACGCACGAGCGTTCGCGGGCTAGAAGGCCGACTTCCCCTGCATCCGGGCAATGGCGTTGCGCAGCGCGGCCTGCATCTGATCGGAACCAACGAAGAGGTCGGGCGGGTACTGGCTGTAGCGCAGCATGTCGGCGTAGATGGCGTCGCTCTCGTACAGGTTGAAGCCCATCCCGGCGAGGTACTGGAGCCGCAGGTTGCGATCGCGGTTGATCACGGCGTCGGCAAGCCACGGCGCCAGGTCCTTGCTCGTGCCGGCGTAGTTCGAGAACAGGTCCAGCGCGGAATACAACCCGATCTCGCCGAGGGACCTGGCCACCGGCTCCATGTCCGGTTCGTCGAGGTGGCGCTGCACCGCTTCGACGTCGATCCGGGTCGGCTCGACCTGGCCGAGGAGCACGAGATCGTAGCCGGCCCCGTTGTTGGTGTTGCCGAACACGACGCCGTTCGGGAATGCCTCGAGAAACGTGCCGATCTCGCTCTTGACCGCCGCGGTGTTGCTTTCGTACAGCTGCACGAAGAGCGTTACCGCGCCGCCCGGGTTCAGGTGCGCCTTGACGGTCTCGAAGAACTCGCGGGTGTAGAGCATCGCCGCGCCCTTGACCCAGGGGTCCAGCGGATCCGACGTAATCGCGTCGAACTTCTCGCTCGTCGTCAGCAGGAAGTGCCGCGCGTCGTCGAGTACCACGTGGGTCTTGGGATTGGCCACCACATCGAAGTTGTGGGCCGCGAAGATACCGCGACACGACGCGGGGCACGAGCGGCTCGATCTCGGCGATCGTCAGCTTCTTCACATTCGGGTCGACCGACACGGCTCCGGCGGTCACGCCGGCGCCGCACCCGATGACGAGGACGGAGGCGGGGTTTTTCGGAATCAGCGTAGTCAAGTGGCCGAGCATGCGCTGCAGCCGCATGTCCTGCGGTTCACTGGACGCCTGCACCTTGCCGGCGTTGTGGTAATTCAGCACGCCGTTTGCCTGCCGCGACACCGCGACCGATGCGTTCCAGCCCTCACCCACGTAGATGATCTCCGCAGTCGTCGAGCCGCGTCGCCGCGTAGCGGCCGTAGGCAACGAGCACGCCGGGCAGCGCGTGCACCGTGCGCGCGAGCAGCACCGCACCCCCCATGGCTGCGGCGAGGAGGAGCGTGCCGGCGAACTGGAACCGCGTCCGTTTGGCTTCGGCCTCCGAGCCGGCGGCCTCCAGCATCAGCAGCGCGGAAATCGCGGACGTGATGATGAGTATCTGCTGGGTGCGCTGGCTGCCAAGCCACGCGACCATGATGAGGCTCGCGCTGACCGAACCGATGATCGCGCCGAGCGTGTTCGCGGCGTAGACGCCGCCCACCAGGCGCGCGGGGTCCTTGCCTCCCTCGGCGACCGAGGCGAGCGCCAGCGGGAAGCTCGCGCCCCAGAGAATCGCGCCGGGGATCACCGCCCAGAGGCAGCGGACGAAATCGAGCTGGAAGTTGAACCACATGCTCGTCGAAATGGACGGGTTGATCGGCCAGTACGGCAGCGACTGGGTGAGCATGTAGGAGGTCCAGGCCATCGCCGCGCACAACAGCATCTGGCACCAGCCGAGCGCGAGACGCGGGCGGACTGGCGCGTGCCGCGATGGACGACCCGATGCTGCTGCCGATGCCCAGGCCCAGCAGGAACACGGCAAGGATGAGGGAGAACGTGTAGACAGTCGCGCCGAAGAGCAGCGACAGCGTGCGCGTCCAGATGACCTCGGCGCCAAGCGCCGTCATGCCCGACAGCCCGATCGCCACGTAGACGGCCCACGCGCCCGGAGTCCGCTGGATCGTCACGCCCGCGGCAGGTGCCGCCGCCGGGGTGTACGAGGTCATCCGCGCGATCGTCAGGGCGAGCACCGCGACCGTGACGTTGATCGCCACCGCCACGTACGTCGCCACCGACACGTCATAGACGCGGAGCAGGTAGAAGCCGGCCGACAGGCAGCCGAGCACGCCGCCGGCGATGTTCCCGCCGTAGAAGAACCCGAGCCACGCGACGCCCTCGGGCGTCGATTCGATCCAGCGCGAGATGGCCGGCAGCGTCGCGCCCATCAGGAATGTGGGCGGCAGCAGGCAGATGCTGGCGGCAATGCCGCGCACGAGAATGCCGATCACGCCATGCCCCGACCAGGCAAAGTAGAGTCCGCCGAGGAGCGGCATCCCGAGAAGGACCAGCAGCCCGATGGCGCCAATCCCGAGCTCCAGATACGCGTATACCCGCAGCGGGTGCTGCGTTGGACTGACGATGCGGGCCAGCAGGAGGCTGCCCAGGCACATGCCGCCCATGAACGTGCCGAGCAGCACGCCGAGCGAGACCGCCGACGATCCAATCACCAGCTGCAGAAGCTGGAACCACACGATCTCGTATATCAACGCAGCGCAGCCACTGCCGACAAAGAGCAGCAGCAGCGCCGGCAGGAACCGGCGCGGGGTCATCAGACACACCTCTCATGAAATGCGATGGCGGATGGTATCACGGCATGCATCCCGGACCGCGGTGTGGACTGCGGAAAAAAGTGTGACAGGGTGCACAATCTCGGATGCGCGTGATTCGAACCGACGGCGCCCGCGTGGCGTGTGAGCGATCGGGAGCGGGGCCGGCCGTTCTGCTGATTCAGGGAGCGGGTGTCATCGGCGAAGGCTGGCGGCCCCAGGTCGACGGGCTCGACGATCGGTTCGACCTCGTCCGGATCGACAATCGCGGCATCGGGGGGAGCACGCTCGACGGCGGCGCGCTCACCATCGAAGCGATGGCCGCCGATGCCCTGGCCGTGATGGACGCGGAAGGCATCGAGCGCTGCCATGTCGCGGGCCACTCGATGGGCGGGCTGATTGCGCAGGAAGTCGCGTTCCGGGCGCCGGACCGCGTCCGGTCGCTCGCCCTGCTCTGCACGTTCGCCCGCGGCGCGCAGGCGGCCGCCCTGTCGTTCCCGATATTCGTGACCGCGCTGCGGATGTACGTCGGCACCCGGGCCATGCGGCGGACGGCATTTCTCGAACTCGTGCTGCCGCAATCTTTCCTGGCCGGGGCTGATCGGACCGGGCTGGCTGACCGGCTGCGGCCGATCTTCGGCCACGACCTGGCGGACCAGCCCCGGATCGCCCTCCGGCAGGTCCGCGCCATGGCGCGGTACCGATCCCTCCCGCCGGCTCGCCTTGCTGGGGTCCGTCCCGACGCTTGTCCTGAGCGCCGAATACGATCGGCTCGCGCGTCCGGCGTACGGCCGGGAGCTGGCTCACGCCATTCCAGGAGCGACTTACAGGGAAATTCCCGGCGCGGGACACGCCGTGACGATCCAGTGTGCCGGCGCTGTGAATGCCGCGCTCGCGGCACACTGGGAGGGGGCACGCGGCTGAAACGGCCTCCGGAAGTGGCGGCGTATAACCCACAGCCGGAGTATGGCTTCGTGTGTCTCCGGACCGACGGAAACCCGGCAAATCCAGACGACTTCGCGCCTTCCCGCTAGGCCATTCATCGGAGGACGTATGACGATAAGCGTGTCCACCGCACGGCGTTTCGCGACACCGATTCTGCGATTCGGCGCCGTGCTGCTCGCGGCGGCGCTGCCGCTGACACTCGCCGCCCAGCAACGCCCCACGCCGGCGCCATCCGCCTCGGCCGCACCCGCGGCGGCGGTGTCGGCCGGAGCCCTCTCGCCCGACGAGGTCCTCAAGACCGAGGGATACATGTCGCCTCCGGCCGAGCTGGCCGATGCCGTCCTGATTCCGCGGTATCTCAACATCAGCCTGGCCAACGCGAGCGCCGACAAGCAGTGGTTCCTCGATGAAATCGGCGACGGCCCGGTCGTGATGAAGACGTTCTCCAAGCCGTTCCACGAGCTGGGCGGCGTGTTCATCGACTTCGCGGCCAATCGCGCCCGGTCGCTGACGACCCGCAACGAACATCGGCATCCAGATCATCTCGGCCGCCGACGGCACGAAGAAGACGATCGCGATTCCGCCCGGCGCGCGCATCTCGAACGCGACCTGGTCCCCGACCGGCAAGGCCATCGCCTACTTCGTGCATGCCGACGACTCCACGCACATCTGGATGACCGACCTCGCGACGAACAAGCCGGTGCAAATCACGAAGACGCCGGTCCTCGCCACCCTGGTCACGAATTTCGAGTTCACGCAGGACGGCAAGCAGATCACGACCGTGCTGGTGCCCGATGGCCGGGCCCCGATGCCCGTCGCGCCGCCGGCGCCGACCGGCCCCGTGGTGAAGATCGCGGCCGCGGGCGACAAGAACCGGCTGCGCACCTTCCCGAGCCTGATGACCACCCCGTACGAACAGACGCTGCTCGAGTGGCACGCGACCGGCCAG
This sequence comes from uncultured Acidobacteriota bacterium, assembly GCA_963817635.1. Lineage (GTDB taxonomy): Bacteria > Acidobacteriota > Vicinamibacteria > Vicinamibacterales > 2-12-FULL-66-21 > CAWFPR01. Next base: position 236,630 of record CAWFPR010000015.1, read on the forward strand.
CTCGCCCTGATCGACGTCGCGGCGCGCACCGCGAAGAAGATCGGCCAGCCGGCGATGATCCGCTCGATCGACGCGTCGCCCGACGGCAAGTACGTGCGCGTGACGCGCATGGTGCGGCCGTTCTCCTACGACGTGCCGGTCAGCAACTTCGGGACGATCGAGGAGGTGTGGGATCTCGACGGGAAGATGCTCGCCAAGCTGACCGACCGTCCGCTCAATCTCGGCGTGCAGGACGACACGCAACCTCCGCCCGATCCGACGGCGGCGCCCGGCGGGCGCGGCGGCGCGCAGAACCAGACCGGCAAGCGCGAGCTCGCATGGCGCGCCGACGGCCAGGGGCTCGACGTATCTCGAGCAGGAACCCGCACCGGCTGGCGCGGCCAACGCGGCAGGCGGCGGACGCGCGGGACGTGGCGCGGGCCGTGGCGCCCCGGCCGCCGACGACGCGCAGGGTGGCGGCGGCCGCGCGGCTCAGGGCCCCGCCCGGAAGGACCGGCTCTATCAGTGGCTCCCGCCCTTCACCGAGGGCAGCGCCAAGGTGCTCTATCGAGAGCAATACCCGCATGTCGAACCACCGCTTCTCGCCCGACATGCAGACGCTCTTCGTCAGCGAGCGCGCCGGCCAGAATACGGTCGACTACGCCGTCGCGCTCGCCGAGCCGGCGACGCGCTATACGCTGGCGCGTTACCGCACGGATGACATCTATGCGAATCCCGGATCGCTCGTGATGGTGCGCGGCGGAGGCGGCGGAGGACGGGGCGCCGGTGGCGGCGGCGGGCGCGGCGGCTTCTCGGGCCCCGGCGGCGGCATCGTCCAGCTCTCGGCCGACAAGGCGAGCGTGTTCTTCCAGGGCAACGCCTACGACAAGGACCCGCAGGAAGTCGGCCCGAAGACCTTCATCGACAAGGTCGCGATCAAGACCGGCGACAAGCAGCGCGTCTACGAGAGCGAGAACAACAACGTCTACGAACGTGTCGCGTCGATCATGGACATCGATGCCGGCAAGTTCATCGTCTCGCGCGAGAGCCCCACTGACGTGCCGCAGAACTATCTGCTCGACGGCGGCCGCCGCATACAGCTCACAGAGAACAAGGACTACACGCCGGACCTGACCCGAGCGGTGAAGGAGCAGTTCACGGTGGAGCGCCCCGACGGGTTCAAGTTCAAGGTGAAGGTCATGCTGCCGCCCGACTACAAGGCGGGCACGCGGCTGCCGGCGCTCTTCTGGTTCTACCCGCGCGAGTTCGCGACACAGGAGGACTACGACAGGCCCGACCGGACGTTCAACAAGAACGCCTTCGAGAACTTCGGCACGCGGTCGATGGAGTTCTTCGTGCGCGAAGGCTACGCGGTCATTGCGCCCGACGCCCCGATCGTCGGACCGCAGGGACAGATGAACAACAACTACGTGAACGACCTGCGCAACGATCTCGCGGCCACCATCGATGAACTCGACCGGCGGGCGCTCGTGGATCGGTCACGCCTCGCGATCGGCGGCCACAGCTATGGCGCCTTCTCCACCGTCAACGCGATGGTGCACACGCCGTTCTTCAAGGCCGGCATCGCAGGCGACGGCGCGTACAACCGCACGCTGACGCCGCTCGGCTTCCAGAGCGAACGCCGCGACCTCTGGGAGGCGCCCAACGTCTATCTCGGGATGTCGCCGTTCCTCTACGCCAACAACCTGACCGGCGCGCTCCTGATGTACCACAACCTCGCAGACCAGAACGTCGGCACCGACCCGACCAACTCGATCCGCCTGTACCACGCCCTGAACGGGCTCGGCAAGACGACGGCGCTCTACATGTATCCGTACGAAGACCACGGGCCGGTGGCGAAGGAAACGCTGCTCGACCTGTGGGCGCGCTGGGCCGCATGGCTCGACAAGTACGTGAAGAACCCGCAGAAGGCCGAGCCGGCCAAGAAGATTACGACGGACGGCACGCGGTAAATGGAAAATGGTAGGTAAATGGAAAAGGTAGATGGTAAAGGGTAGATGGTAAAGGGTCAGGAAACGACGGGCTGAAGGACGATCACCGGCGTACAATCGGGGCGTGGCGCATCAGCGCTGCGCCCCGATTTTTTTGACTTCTTATGAATGCTCCCGGACTGCGCGCCGGTGCGATCGCGGTCGCCGTGGCGATGGCGGTGTCCATCCCTGCCGCGCAGCAGGTTCCGCAACCGCAGCGGCCCATCTTCCGCGCCGGCACGAACGTGGTCCGTGTGGACGTCACGGTCAGCAGCCGGAACGGGGAGCCGGCGGGCAACCTGACGCGCGACGACTTCGCCGTCGACGGAGGACGGCGTTCCCCAGGCCATCGATTCGTTCCAGTTCGTGCGCCTCGACGGCCAGCCCACCGACGACCGGTCGCTCGAGATCAGGGGACCGGAGCACGCCGCCGCCGAGGCCGCGCGCGACGACGTGCGGCTGTTCCTGATCTTCTGGGACGAGTACCACATCGGCCAGTTCGCCCCGGCGCTCCGCGGTCGTGAGGCGCTGACCGAGTTCGTGCGCACCGCCTTCGGTCCGACCGATCTGGTCGGCATCATGGACCAGTTGACGACGCTCGATTCGATCCGCTTCACGCGCGATCGTTTCGCACTCGCTGACCAGATACACGGCCTCAAGGGACGCCTCGGCGTCTTCATCCCGGCGCGCAGCGCCAATCGAGGAGGCGCATCTGCAGTTCCCGGGCGACATCGCGCGGCTGCGCAACGAAGTGTCGATGTCCGCGCTGATGGCGGCGGCGGCGTTCCTGGGCAACTTCCGTGAAGGGCGGAAGAGCCTGCTCTTCGTCAGCCAGGGCATCCCGCTCTACATGAGCGGCGGCTCCAACCCCTACACCGACATCGTCCGCGCCGCGAATACGAACAACACGGCGATCTACACGTTCGATCCCGCATCGGAGGTCGGGCGACGGCCGCAGTCGCTCGTCGCGCTCGCCGAGGACACGGGCGGACGGCCCTTCGTCGGCTCGAACCGCCCGGTCGAGTCCCTGCCGCAGATGGTGCGCGATGCGAGCGCCTATTACCTGCTCGGCTACGCCTCGCCAGCCCCGTTCGACGGCAAGTTCCACAAGATCAGGGTGCGCGTGAAGAAGGACGGTTACGAGGTCCGGGCGCGCAGCGGGTATTTCACGTCCACGCCGGGCGACATGGAGCGCGCGCGGGAAGCGTCCGCCGCACCGCCGGTGCCGACCGACGTGGAGCGCGCGCTCGACGAGTTGTCCGCGACCACCCGCGGCGATCGCGTCGTCGACGTGCGGCTCGGCATGTCGCGCGGCTCGAACGGCGGGACGCGCGTCACGCTCACCTGGCTGCCGCGTCCGTCCGCCGCCGCGGCCGCCGGCGACGTGACGCTCACGATCACCGCGACGGTGCCGGGCGGCGCCACATGTTTCACGGCCGAACGGACGGCCGCGCGCGAAGTCTCGTTCGAGGCGCCGGCCGGCGATCTGGTGGTCGCGACAACGGCGCACAACGGGCGCGGGGACGAGATCGATGGGGACGTTCGCCGCGTGACGGTTCCGGCCTTCGACGACTCGACGCTCGCCATCGGGTCACCCGTCGTGCTGCGCGCGCGCACGGCCCGTGACGCACGCGACCTCGCGCAACTCCACCCTGAGGTCGGCCGGACGTTCGACCGGACCGATCGCCTGTTCATCCGATTTCCCGTCTACGGCGGGCGCGACGCGTCAGTCTCGGCGCATCTGCTCAACGGCAAGGGGACGGAGCTGCGCCCGCTTCCGCTGCAGGATCTCGCGGGCGGGGTCTATCAAGTCGACCTGCCGCTCAGCGTCAGCGCGCGCGGTGACTACCTGGTCGCGATGGAGGCGACCCGCGGCACCGAATCCGTCAGGGCCCTCGTGCCCGTCCGGGTGCGATAGCAACCAATCCCGGCCGGAGACAGGCGGCACGAGCCATTGACGGGCTGGTGTATCTTGATGACAGGCAGCACGGCGTCGGCGAGACGGATTCGGGCGGCGCCCGGGAGCCGGCGCGTGACATCCTGTAGATGAGCAACATGGATACCCGTTTTGATGCGGCTCAGCGCGACTTCCTCCGGGCGTTTCCCGGCTACGGCTCGACATCGCGCCTGGATGCCCTGCGAGCGAGCGAGTACGAGCGGCTCGACCGGCTGGGGCACATCTATCTCGACTACACGGCGGGTGCGCTCTACGCCGCGTCGCAGGTGAAGCGCCACCACGCGCTTCTACTGGACCGCGTGCTCGGCAACCCGCACTCGATCAACCCCACATCGACCGATGCGTCGCACCTGCTCGAAGCGGCGCGCGCGGCCGTGCTCGCCTATTTCCATGCGGATCCGAACGCCTACGGCGTGATTTTCACGCCGAATGCCAGCGGCGCGCTCAAACTCGTCGGGGAGTCCTATCCGTTCGAACCCGGCAGCCGTTACCTTCTGACCTACGATAATCACAACTCGGTCAACGGCATCCGCGAGTTCGCCCGTCACCATGGCGCGACCGTAACCTACGTGCCGGTCATCGGGCCGCACCTGCGCATCGAGGCGGACACGGTGCTGGCCGAGCTCGGGCGCGCGCCACCGGGAGCGAACCGCACCTGTTTGCCTACCCGGCGCAGTCCAACTTCAGCGGCGTGCAGCATCCGCTCGAGTGGGTGGCGCGCGCGCACGATCACGGGTGGCACGTGCTCCTCGACTGCGCCGCGTTCGTTCCCACGAATCGCCTCGACCTGTCGGCCGTCCAGCCCGACTTCGTGCCGTTGTCGTTCTACAAGATGTTCGGATACCCGACGGGCATCGGCGCGCTCGTCTACCGGCACAGTGCCCTGCGCGCGTTGCGGCGGCCGTGGTTCGCCGGCGGCACCATCACGGTCACGTCCGTCCAGGGTGAAGGCTGGCACCATCTGGCGCCTGGGCACGCCGGTTTCGAAGACGGCACGGTGGACTATCTCGGCCTGCCCGCTGTGACGATCGGCCTCGAGCACCTGGCGTCCATCGGCATCGAGACCATTCACGCGCGCGTGATGGCCCTCACCGGCTGGCTGCTCTCGCGATTGACGTCGGTCGCGCATGCGAATGGGGCGCCCCTTGCGCGCGTCTTCGGCCCGACAGACCTGACCCGCCGTGGCGGGACGATTGCCTTCCATCTGCTCGCGCCCGACGGCGCCCCCTACGATGTGCACGTCATCGAGACGCAGGCGGCCGGCGCGCGCATTTCACTGCGGACGGGCTGCTTCTGCAACCCCGGCGACGGCGAAGTGGCGCACGGGCTCACACGGGACGACATGGCGTTGTGCTTCGTCGGCACGTCCGCCCCGGTCACCTTCGACGACTGCACCAAGACGCTCCGCGCGTCGACCGGGAAGGCCCCCAACACGATGCGGGTCTCTCTGGGGCTGGCCTCGAACTTCGCCGACGTCTACGCGCTCATGACGTTCGTCGAACGCTACCGGGACGTGCCCCGCGATCAGGTTTCCAGTGCGCCGATGCCGGCCGGGCATGAACACGCCGGGTGAACCTCGCGCGGACAGGCGCCGTGCCTGCTGACATCTCGCTCGACGATCTGTGGGATGCGGCCCCGGCGGCCGACCGGACCTTCGGCGTGCCGTCGACGCCCCGGAACCCGTGCGTCGCTACCTCGCTATGCGCTGTAAGCTGCTCGGCGTCGTTCCAGTTCATGACCGCTGGGTCGAAGCTGGGTCGAAGCTGGGTCGAAGCTGGGTCGAAGCTGGGTCGAAGCTGGGTCGAAGCTGGGTCGAAGCTGGGTCGAAGCTGGGTCGAAGCTGGGTCGAAGCTGGGTCGAAGCTGGGTCGAAGCTAGGTCGAAGCTGGGTCGAAGCTGGGTCGAAGCTGGGTCGAAGCTGGGTCGAAGCTGGGTCGAAGCGCACATGCCGGCCCTCGAGCGTGACGGACTGGATGTCCATCAGTGGCGCCATGGAATCTCCCGCGATCGATAGAAGTTCAGCCCCAGCGCCCCCCAACGCGGAGCCTGTGCGCCCAGCCGCTCCCTGAAGTCGTCCCACCCGCGACGGTCGCGCGCGGTCCAGCCAATCTCGGCGACGGCGGCAAGCCGCGGGAACGCCAGGTACTCCACTTCACGGATGTTGGCGATCGTCTCCGACCACAGCGGCGCCTCGACGCCCAGGATCGCATCACCCCGCACGCCCTCCACCAGGGCGTCAGGGTCCCAGTCGTACGCCGTCCGCACGTCGATGATTCCGGCCCAGGTCAGACCGATTGCCGTCGAGGGACCGTACTTCATGTCGAGGTACAGATGGTCCCCCGGCGACAGGATGACCTTCGCGCCCTTCTCCACCGCCGCGCGCGGCGTCGTCTTCGGCCGCCAGTGCTGGACGATGGACGTGGGCAGGAGCGCCGTGGCGGCAATCTCGTCCCAGCCGATCATCTGTTTGCCGTGCGCCTGTACAATCCCCTGCACGCGCTCGACGAAGCTCGCGTACTGCTCAGGCGTCAGCGCCTTCACTTCGTCGCCGCCCATGTGGAAGTACGGCCCCGGCGTGATCGCCGCGATCTCACGCACGACATCGTCGATGAACGTGTAGGTGATGGGCTTGTCCACACAGAACGCGCTGAACCCCACATTCGTTTGGGTGTAGAGAGGCGGAGCGGCGCCGGTGCAGTTCAGCTCGGGGTACGACGCGAGCGCCGCGTTGGTGTGACCCGGCATGTCGATCTCCGGGACAATCGTGATGAAGCGCGACCGCGCGTACTCCACGATCTCCGCATATTGCTCCTGCGTGTAGAACCCTCCCGGACCGCCGCCCACCTCCGTGCGGCCCCCGTACGCCGTGAGGTTCGGCCACGACCTGATCTCGATCCGCCATCCCTGGTCGTCGGCCAGGTGCAGGTGCAGGCGGTTCATCTTCATCATCGCGAGCAGGTCGATGTAGCGTTCGACCTCGTTCACGGTGAAAAAGTGACGGGCGACGTCGAGCATCGCGCCGCGCCATCCAAATCGCGGACCGTCGACAATGTGCACCGCCGGGATGGTCACTGTCCGACTGCCATCCGCCCGCACCGCCTCGTACTCGACGAACCACGGCAGCAACTGACGAAGGGTCTGGACGCCGTAGAAGAGCCCGGCGGGTTTGCCGGCCGTGATGAGCGTCTTCCCGGGAGTGACCGTGATCTCGTAGGCCTCTCCGCCCCCTGATCCCGCCCGCAGCGCCAGGTAGATCTGCCCCGTCACAGCCGGATCGCGTGTCGCGGCCAGCACCGCCGGCGGTGCGGGCGCCACCGCCGTGCCGATGAACTCCGCCAGATAACGGGCAATGGGCGCAACCTGCCCACCGCCTTCGAAGGCGATCGTGGTCGCAGGCGTCAGCGTGAACCCGGCACCTTCCAGCCGCTCGAGCCGCAGCGGCGCAGGCACCAGCGTCCCCGTCACCGGCATCACCGGCTCTCTGCCGGGCCTGCTCTTCGCGCACCCCGACACCCCCATCGTCAGCAGAAGAACGGCAAGAACAGCACGGCGCACGGAAGATGCTCCAGCAATGGTCATAGTGGCCAGCGACTGACGACTAGCGACGTGACGACCAGCGACTGACGACTAACGACCAGCCGACTGACTTATCGCACGGTCCCCGGGGGCCGCCGATGATGCGTCACGCGCTCGTAGGCGGCTCCGATCTCCAACAGACGTTGATCGGACCACATGCGGCCGAGAAAGGAAATACCGACCGGATAGCGGCCGCCGATGAAGCCGGCCGGCACGGTGACCTGCGGCAGCCCGGTCGCGGCGCTCTCGATGCAGGTGCCCGGCTCGCCACCGTAGCGCTCGAGACCGCCTTCGTGCGTGTGCGGCCGCGCCTGGTTGGCGGGATAGAGAATCGCATCGAGTCGCTGAGCGTCCATCAGATCGACGAAGATCTGGCGGAAGCCCTCGCGCCCGGCGACAAATCGTCCGACGGCCTCGTCGAGCGCCGCGCCGGCCGGCACTGGGCGCAGTGCGTCTTCGAAACGCCGCGCACTGCCGGGCGCGAGTTTCCCCGACGCGAGCAGATCCTGAATCGTGACAACCGGGTCGCCGTCCTTCGCTCCGCGCGAGAGGTAGGCCGTCCATGCAGTCTTCAGCGATCCCGGCGCGCTCCCGCGCACCGCCCGGTACTTCGCGTCGAGATCGGGAACCGCGACCTCCACGACGGTGGCGCCCGCGGCCCGGAGTTCGCTGACCACCCGCTCCATCGCATCGGCCACTTCGCGCTCGCCCGTGATGCCGACGAAACGCTGCCGCAGGAGCCCGATGCGCAGTCCCTCGAGCGTTGCTGTGTCGAGGCCGGCGGCGAACGACGACGGCTTGTGCGCGGACGCTTCCGCCGTGACCGGGTCTTCGGGATCGGTCCCGGTGACGAGATCCAGCGCGAGCGCAACGTCGCGGACGGTCTTCGCCATCGGACCGACCGCGTCGTTGAAGGTGTTGAGCGGCATCACGCCCGCGCGGCTGTTCAGCCCGCGGGTGGCCCGGATGGTCGACAGCCCGGCGAACGCCGCCGGATTCGACAGCGAGTTGCACGTGTCGGTGCCGAAGCCGAGCGCCGCCAGGCTCGTTGCCACCGCCGTCGCGGTTCCGCCGCTCGATCCGGCGGTGCTCAGCGAGGGATCGTAGGCGTTGCCGATCGTGCCGCCAACGGTGCTGATGCCGAAATCGCCGAAGGGGAACTCGTCGAGGTTCGCCTTGCCCAGGACGATGGCGCCCCCGGCGCGCATGCCGGCCGCCACGTGGGCATCGAGACGCGGCCGGTGGTCCGTCAGCGCGAGCGACCCGCCGGTCGTCGGGAGCCCGAGTACGTCGATATTGTCCTTGAACACGATCGGCACGCCGTGGAACGGCCCGCGCACGCGGCCCCCGGCGCGCTCGGCGTCACTCGCACGCGCATCCGCGATCGCGTGGTGGTTCAGCGCCAGCAGTGCGCGGAACGTCGGGCCGTTCCGGTCGTACGTCGCTAGCCTCGCCAGATAGTCGCGGACGATGTCCTCGGAAGTCGTCGCGCCGCGCGTCATCGCCTCCTGGAGCTGGGGCACCGTTTTCTCGAAGACCGTGTACCGCGGCAGTGTTGTCGAAGGCGGCAGCGTCCAGTTGACGATTGCGGCGCGCTGACGCGGCGTCAGGCCGCGCAGGTCGGGGTGCGCGACGAGTTCGCGTGCCGTCCGAATGACACGGGCAATCTCGGAACCGGCGGGAGGGATCTTCGCATCCGCCCCGCTGTAGACCGCTTCGCCGGTGACGAGCCCGTCCTTGATGGCAATCGGATACCCGCCGCGCGGATCGTAGACTTCACTGAGCCCCTTGACGACGAATGTGACGAGCGCGGCGGTCTCGCCTGGCGGCACTTGCAGCGTGTAGACGTAACCGATGTGCGCGGGATCGAAGCCTGGGTACGACACGCTGAACGGGTCGGAGTACATGTCGCCGACCCCGGAACGCACGCCAGGACGCGTGCCGAGCACGTGCGCGGAGGGTCCGTGTCCCGACGGCCCGAGCATCGGGTCGGCGACGCCGCGCGCGTTCTGCATCACGGCCACGAACGCATCAGAGGAATCGATCGTGCGATCGCCGCTCGACGTCGCCGCGACCGCCACCATGCCGCCGTCCGAATACGCCCCAGCGGCGCCTCCCCACGCCACCTGCACCACGCGAAGCCCGTCCGTCGTGTTGGTGAACGTGTCGAAGTAGCGCAGGTAGTTCGTGTCATGCGGAGCCGTCACCGCTCGCGCCACGACGATGCCGTCCTGGAGCACCGGCGTGATCGAATCGAACCGGTCGACACCGTCGAACGACAGGCCGAAGCCTCTCAGATACTGATTGGGGTGCGCCGGCCGAGCTCCCGGCGTCGAGACCTGCATCTTCAGATAGCCGAAGCCATTGAACGGATACGCTCGCCCACCGGTCGCAATACCGCCGCTGTCCTGCGCCCATGGGGACGTGTCCTGGATGTCCCAGAACTGACCGTCTGCGGACGGGACCCTCGTGACGGCTCCGGCATGCACAACCGCAATCGCCGCGACGAGGGCCGCGACGGCGAACCATCTCAGGTGAGTCACGAAGGCATGATAGTCGGGATTCGCGGCGGCGTCCCGCCCTATGGACGGGCTCAGCCAGCGGCCGGCGCCCGGCCGAGCTGCCGGCGGACGAGTCCGTGCGAGCTGGGACGAAGATTGCAGGTCCAAGCCACGGAGGTGTGCCGATGCGCATCATTGTGAAGACGCTGGTGGGGATGTTCGTGCTGGTCGGGCTTGCCTCGGCGCAGTCGAACATCGCCCACCCCGAGAAATTCACGGCGTTCGCCATCAATATCAGCAACACGACGTCCAGAGCGGCGGCCGGCCAGGTGGACATCACGATCAACAGATGGTCGTCGGATGCGGACCGCGATCGACTGCTGTCCGTTTTGAAGGACAAGGGACAGGACGCACTGCTGGACGAGCTTCAAAAACTCCCGGTGGTGGGCTATATCAACAGCCCGGGATCGCTCCGCTACGATCTGCGTTTCGCGCGGCAGCAACCGGAGGCCGAAGGCGGACGCATGATCTTCCTGATGACGGATCGGTATATCGGCGCCTGGGAAGCGGTTAACCGTCCGCGGACGATCGACTACCCGTTCACCCTGATCCAGCTCCACATCGACAAGGACAACGAGGGCGTCGGCAAGGCTTCGGTTTATACGAGGATCACCGAGAAGGACAACATGATCGAGCTGGAGAACTTCGCCGATCAGCCAGTGATGCTCAAGAACGTGAAAAAAGTCGAGTAGCCGACCGACAGCGCACGCCTACGGCCGCTCTGGCACCACGACGTAGCGCTCGCCGAGGGTCGTCTGAAACTCGATGACGCCGGGAGCCACGCGAGACGCGGCAACGATCCGTCCGTTCGAGGTGATCTGCACGCCGCCCGCCGATCGCACCCGGCAGACCGATCCGCTCGTCGAAACGATGCCCGCACGCAGGAGGACGCCGTCTTTCCACTCCAGATCGACGGCGAAGCCTCCACGTGCGCGGAGACCGGTCACACTGCCGGTCTGCCACGCGGCCGGGAGAGCCGGCAGCAGCTCCAGCGTGTCGTCCTGCGACTGAAGCAGCAGCTCGGCAATCGCGGCCGTCATCCCGAAGGCGCCGTCGACCTGCATCGCGCGTGAACAAATCGAGAACAGGCTGGCCGTCGTATAGTTTCGGACGGCGAATGTAATGTTCTCCAGCGCCTTCGCGCCGTCGTCGAGGCGCGCCCAGCTGGCCGCTTTCCACGCCGAGGACCAGCCGTTGCCCTCGAGACCGCGTTGATCGAGCACGACCCGACTCGCCGCCGCCAGTTCCGGCGTGGCGCGCGCCGAGATCTGGTGGCCCGGATAGAGACCATACAGGTTCGAGATGTGGCGGTGGCTCTTCTCGCGCTGGCCCCAGTCGTCCAGCCACTCCTGCAGCCCGCCATCGTGGCCGATCTGCATCGGCGCGAGCTTCGCCTTCGCCTCCAGCACCTTCGCCCGGACGTCCGCGTCCACGCCGAGCTCGGCTGAAGCATCCGCAACCGCGGTGAACAGGTCCCGGAGAATCTGCATATCGATCGTCGAGCCGGCCACGAGCGTCGTTCCCGGACTCATCGAACCGGTCACCTCGTCGAAGAAGGGATCGTTGCCGGGCGCGAGCGGGAAATTCTCCGGTGAGGTAGACGGATTGGTCACCAGCCACCCGCGCGTCGGGTGCGGCACGAGAAAGTCGAGGAAGAACTCCGCCGAGCCGCGGAGCACCGGATAGTACTCCCGCAGGAACGCCCGGTCGCGCGAGAAGCGGTAGTGCTCCCACAGATGCGTGGCCAGCCAGGCCCCGCCGGTGGTGAAGCCGCCCCAGTCGGGCCCGTCCATCGGCGCCGCCACGCGCCAGATGTCCGTGTTCTGGTGCAGTACCCACCCGCGTGCGCCGTAGTGCTCGCGCGCGACATCGGCTCCCTGGTCGGTCAGCTCGCGAATCATGCGGAACAACGGCTCGGCGCATTCGGCGAGGTTGGCCACTTCGGCGGGCCAGTAGTTCATCTCGGTGTTGATGTTCGTCGTATATTTCGAATCCCACATGGGATTCATGTCCTTGTTCCAGATCCCCTGAAGGTTCGCCGGCTGCGTCCCCGGGAGTGACGACGAAATCAGCAGGTAGCGGCCGAACTGGAAAATGAGCGCCGCCAGCGCCGGGTCGTTCGTGCCATCGAACTTCCGCACCCGTTCGTCGGTGGGCAGCGCCGCATCGGGCGTGGTGCCGAGATCGATCGAGACGCGGCGAAACAGCCGCTGGTGTGCGGCGATGTTCGCCGTCCTGATCTGGTCGAACGACTTGCGAGCCGCCGCGTCGATCGCGGCGCTGGCGCGCGCGTCGGGATCGCCGCTGACGTCCTTGTAGCTGACGAAGTTCGTCGCCGCCGCCACGAGCAGCGTGACGGCATCCGCGTCGTGCACGACGAGCTGGTTGTCGGTCGCCTCGATCCGGCCGCCCTCGGGAATTGCCTTGAGGCGGACCGTGTAACGCAGCCGCCCGGGCACGCCCAGATAGTCGGCGGACTTGCCTCGGGTGACGAGGCCGTCGCGACCATCCGCGTCCATTCGAAAATAGTCGGTCGCGTAGTTCGAGTGCGCCTGGTTGCGATCGCCACGCAGCTGCACCGAGAAGGACAGCTGGCCCGCAGCCGATGCCGAGAGCCGGACCGCGATGACCTGATCGACAGATGAGGAGAGAACCTCGCGGCGGAAGCGCACGCCGTCCGACTCGTACGTCGTCGTCGCGACGCCGGTGTCGATGTCCAGTTGATGCCGGTACTCGCTCGGTGTGCCGCGCCGCGTGAAGGACAGGATCAGGTTGCCGATGGACTGATACTTCTGCTGTTCGACGGGATACCCCATGAGGCTCCGCCCGAACAGCCGGTGGGCCCGCACGAGCTGCCCGTCGAAGATCAGCCGCCGGATCTCGGGCAACGCCTCGTGGCCGCCCGCCACCGTCGTCGAGTATGGCCCGCCCGACCAGTAGGTATCTTCGTTGAGTTGAATCTGTTCCTGGTCCGTGCGGCCGAACACCATCGCGCCGAGACGGCCATTGCCGACCGGCAGCGCATCTTCCCACTTGTCTGCCGGATGGGTGTACCAGAGCGTGGTGGCCGTGGGCGCGAGAGGCTGGACGGCTGGACCTGGCGCTGGAGGGCCCGGGACCACACGGGAGACGGTGAGGACGATCAGGACGGCGGCTGCAGTGCGCATTGCCGCGGATTATAGTGCGTCCATCCGGCCAGGCACACCGGACGGGGGCGGCGGAGGCGCGGGTCGAGGCACTCCTCGACGTCCGTGCTGTAGAATCCGCGCATGTCCGAACCGCCCTTCGATCTCATCGCGTTCGACGGCGACGATACGCTCTGGCACAACGAGCGGAGCTATCGCGACGCGCGCGAGCGCTTCCGCCGGATGCTGGCAGCGGCCGGCGTGGTCATCAGCGAAGAGGAGATCGAGGCGCGCGTCGGCGAGACGGAGCTGGCGAACATCCGGTTCTACGGCTATGGCGTCTCCAGTTTCGTCCTCTCGTTGATGGAAACCGCGATCGGCCTGACCGCCGGCCGCATCACGGGAAGCGAGCTTCGCGAGCTGGTCGACCTGGCGAAGCAGATGCACAGCGAGGAGGTCGAACTGTTTGCCGGCGCACGAGAGGTCGTGACGACCCTCGCCGCGCGCTACCCGCTGATGCTCATCACCAAGGGTGACCTGCTGCACCAGACCTCGAAGCTGGAACGCTCCGGCCTGGGCCCGTACTTCAGCGCAGTCGAAGTGGTCAGCCACAAGACACCGGACGTCTACGCGTCGCTCCTCTCCCGACACCGGATCGATCCGGCGCGCTTCCTCATGGTGGGCAATTCGCTGCGGTCGGACGTGCTGCCGGTGATCGAACTGGGCGCGCGCGCCGTGTACGTGCCGGCGGCGCTGAGCTGGGCGCACGAGCACGCGGATGTACCGGACGGCGCGCGGAGCCGCCTGGTGGAGCTGGCCGGGCTCGATGCGCTGGCGGGGTTCGTCGAGAGTTTCGAGAAGCCCGCGAGCGCGCCGCCGTAGTCCGCGACGCGACTGAACGCTTCAAGGACGTCTCGGCGGCCGGGGCGGAAGGCGACGGCCTTCGCCTTACTCTGCCGATCAGCCGGCGGGGCGTGCACGGTCGCCCTACTTCTTCTCGCGGGCGAGCCGATCGAGCACTTCGCCGAGCTTCCTGATCTCCTCACCGTAGAGCGCCCAGTTCCCTTCGCGCTGTGCCTGAAGCGCGCGCTGGTAGTGATCGCGCGCCTCGGCCGCGAGCCCCGGAGCGCCGGCCGCTTCACCCGCGGCGGGCCGCGCGGGCTCGCTGCCCGGCGCCGCCGCTTCGAGCAGGTCGGCTGCGCGCCGCTGCGCCGGCCCCCCGGGGAAGATGCGATCCAGCGACTGCTCGAGCGTGTCCTCCATCACGATCTGGTTCTGGTAGGCGACGATGACGCGCTTCAGCTCGGGGATGCGGCCGCCCGCTGAACGGAGATAGAGCGGGCGGATGTAAATCAGCGATTCCTCGATCGGAATGACCAGCAGCGTTCCCTGGATCACCTCGGAGCCCTGCTGGTTCCACAGGGTGATCTGCGGCGAGATGACCTGGTCCTGGTTGATGCGGGCGGCGATCTGCCGCGGCCCGAAGATCACCGTCTGCTTCGGAAACTGGAACACCACGAGCTTTCCGTAGTGCTCGCCGTCGCTGCGCGCGGCAATCCAGGCGGCGAGGTTGTCCTTCTGCCGCGGCGTGTACGGCAGCATCTGGATGTACTCCTCGTGCGCCTCGCCCGGCAGCTTCATGATGGTGTAGTACGGCTCCATCTGGCTCGACTGTCCGCTGCCGACGTCGAAGGCCGGGATCTCCCACTGGTCCTCGCGGTTGTAGAACGCTCCCGGATTCTGCATGTGGAAGGTCGCGAACATCTGCGCCTGGAGCTGGAAAATCGTCTGCGGATAGCGCAGGCGGGTCCGCAGGTCCTCGGGCATCGCCTCCACCGGCTGCAGCAACCCCGGGAAGATCTTGCCGATGGTGGCGGCGATCGGATCCGCCGTGTCGATCACGTGGAACGTCGTCGTGCCGTGATACGCGTCGATGGTGACCTTGATCGAATTCCGGATGTAGTTCACGCCGCCGGCGGCGCTCGCGTAGGGGTACCGGTTGCTGGTCGTGTAGGCGTCCTGGACCCAGAGCAGGCGCCCGCCGGAAATCGCGAGGTACGGATCGGGGTCGTAGGTGAGGAACGGCGCAATCCGGCCCACGCGCTCGGCGATCCGCCTGTAGAGCATCACGCGACTCTCGCGGGTGAGGTTGGGCGAGAGGAACGTGTCGGTCGAGCGGAAGCGGATCGCGAACATGACCCGGCGGAGGAAGTTCGAGATCGGAACGCCGCCGTTGCCCTGGTAGGTGGCGAAGACGTTGGCGTCGCCGCGCGGATAGTCGAACTCCTCGGTGGCGGTCTTCACGAACACGTGATCGTTCGGCAGCTCGCCGTAGTAGATGGCCGGCTGCGTGACCTTCAGGTCCACCGACGAGACCGGCGGGAGGTCCTTGATGAAGAGTACCGGCAGCCCTTCGGGCGTCACTTCATTGACCGGACCGAGCGTCAGCCCGTAGCCGTGGGTGAAGGTCAGCCGGTCGTTGATCCAGGTCCGGCTCGGCAGGTTCTGCGTGTTCAGCTCGCGCGCCGACAGCATGATCTGGCGGTACTGGCCGTCGATCGTGTAGCGGTCGTTGTCCACCGAGACGAAGTCGTAGTACGTCCGGATCTCCTGGATCTGGCCGAACGTGTCGAGCAGCGGCTGGGCGTTCCAGAGCGGCACGTTCCGGATCGTTCCGGCGTTGCGCATGAGATCGTCGCGGGTCAGCCCGGCGTCGCCCGTCAGTTGCCGCTCCTCCACGGTGTCGAGCGCGAAAGCCGCCCGGGTGGCCGCGATGTTGTACTCGATGTAGGGGGTCTCGCGCACCTGCTCGTTGGGCGCCACGACGAAACGCTGGATGATCGTCGCGTAGGCGCTCCCGCCGAGCGCCGCCGCGAGGTACAGCGCCACCGCCGTCCCGATGGGCCAGAACCTCGGCGTCGCGGCCTGCCAGGCCGCCAGCCCCGCGCCGGCGAGCGCAGCCGCGGCCAGCGCCCAGGACGCCGGGATGCGCGCCACGACATCGGTGTAGGACGCGCCGAACAGCACGCCGCTCGGGGTGGAGAGCAGCTGCGGAATCCGCAGCCAGGCGCCGAACGCCAGCACGACGAGGACGGCTGACGCCAGCAACGCCAGGTGCCGGCGGGCGACCGTCGCGACGAACAGTCCGCGCATAGGGTCGAACGACACGTTGCGTCCCGCGACGTGCGCCGCCGCCACTCCGGCCGTCGTCAGAAGCAGGACGCCCAGCAGCTGGCCGTGCAGCATCTCGAGCAGCGGCAGCGTGAAGATGTAGAAGCCGATGTCGCGGCCCAGGATCGGATCGCTCTGGCCGAACGGCGTTCGGTACAGGTAGAACAGCCACGTGTCCCACTGCGAACTGGCGAAGAGCCCGAGGAACCCGGCGACCGCCAGGACCGCCAGAGTGACGAACGGCCTGATCGCCGAAGGATTCAGCGAAATCACCTGCTGGCCCTGGGCCGTCGCGATGACGAACTCGCGCGGCCGGAGCAATCGCATCGCCAGCCGGAGGTTCAGCCAGAGGATGGCAAAGACGGCCAGCGCGGTCAGCGCCCCCGTGACCGCCTCGGCGGTCAGGGAGCGCAGCAGCACCTGCTCGTGGCCCACCTGCGCGAACCAGAGCCAGTCCGTGTAGAAGGTCGCAAACCGCGGGAGTCCGAGGACCAGCGCGACACCGGCGATTATCAGCGGAACGGGGGAACGTCTTCGGCGGGGCATGGCTCAAGAGTATCGGAGAATCCGCGCGCAACGGGAAAATCAGGCCGGCGCCGGCGGCGGACGCGGAGGCGTCCAACGACAGCGCGGCTGTGCGCATGGCCGAGCACTCGAGCGCGGCGCGCCGGACGTGCCCTGACGCAGGATCCCCGCGGCCGGCGTGGGGTCGGCTCGCGCGGGGTCGGCTACACCAGCAACAGGGCTGCCAGCGTGAGCACGTAGCTGCCGCCGGCGTAGGCCGCCAGCAGCAGCAGGCGGCCCTTGCGGGACAGAAGGCGCCACGCGACCGCAGGATGGGAGCAGTACGCGAGAAAATGTGCGAGAACCACGGCTGATCCAGCCGCAAGAACGGTTCCCGTTCGACTGACCGCGTTTCCGCATGTTCCCGTGTACGCCTGGCGAAAAGGCGCCTTCAGGGGAGACAAAAGGTGAAATGGCGCGTGGGTTCGCGGTCGCGACGCGCGCGCGGCGCTGAAGGTCGGGCCGCAGGGTAAGATGCGGCCATGCCGCTCTCCCCCATGCCTCTCACCGACACTCGCGCCCTCTTCCGCCCGGTGTCACAGGGCCTCGGATCGCTCCTGCGTGCGCTCCGCCCCGAGGACTGGAACCGGCCGACAATCGCCGGACGGTGGGTGGTCCGCGATGTCGTCGCGCATCTGGTCGACCTCACGCTGCGCCGGCTTTCGTTCCACCGCGATCGGATGGTGCCTCCCCCGCCGCCGCGCCCGATTACGTCCGAGCGGGATTTCGTCGCGTTCATCAACGGCCTCAATGCCGGCTGGGTGGACGCGTCGAGGCGACTGAGCCCTCGGGTGCTCGCGGACCTCTTCGAGATGGCGAGCCGCGATCTGGCGGACTGGTTCGAGGGCCTGCCGCTCGAGGCCCCGGCACTCTTCGGCGTATCGTGGGCGGGCGAGTCGGAGTCGGCTGGCTGGTTCGACGTCGGACGGGAGTTCACCGAGCTGTGGCATCACCAGGAGCAGGTCCGGCTCGCCGTCGGCGCCCCGTCGCTCGACGACGGACGGTATCTGCGCGCCACCCTCGAGATCGCGCTGCGCGGCCTGCCATATGCATTCCGGGAGGCACAGTCTGCCGCTGGCCAGACGCTGCTGATCGACATCAGCGGTCCGTCAGGCGGAACCTGGACGCTCGTCCGCGACGCCGACCGATGGACGCTGCACCAGGGGACGCCGGCGAGCGCGACGACCCGCGTCCGCCTGTCCGATACGGCCGCGTGGAAACTGCTGTTCAATGCGCTGTCACAGCCGGAATCGGCTGCGGCCGTAACCGTCGAAGGCGACCGCGCGCTTGCCGGTCCGCTCCTCTCGGCGCGCTCGGTCATCGTGTGAGGCGGCGACGTCGTCGTACACGACTGGTGGAGGTCGCACGGATGAGAACGCGATTCGCGATCCTGATGCTCGTCTTCGCGGGAGCGATCCCGCTCGTGGCCGGGCTCCCGGAGCCTGTCAAGGTCGACGGAGGCTTGATCTCCGGGATTCCCGCGTGGGGATGGGGCGTGCGCGAGTACCGCGGCATTCCGTTCGCGGCGCCGCCCGTCGGCAATCTCCGCTGGCGTCCGCCGCAGCCGGTCGTTCCGTGGGAAGGCGTCCGGTCGGCGCAGAACTTCGGGCCGCCGTGCATGCAGCGCGAGCAGCCGCTGAATGGGGGATCCTGGAATCGCCATGTCCTGCCCTTCAGCGAAGACTGCCTCTATTTGAACGTCTGGACCCCCGCGACATCGCCCAACGACCGGCTGCCCGTCATGGTGTGGATCTACGGCGGCGGCGGCGTCCTCGGCTACTCGGGGGATCCGCGCTACGACGGCAGCATGGTCGCCAAGAAGGGCGTCGTCGTGGTCAGCATGAACTACCGCGTCAACGTCTTCGGCTGGCTGGCGCATCCCGAGCTGACCCGCGAGTCGGCCCACCATGCGTCCGGCAACTACGGGTCGCTCGACCAACTCGCGGCCATCCGGTGGGTCACGCGCAACATCGCCGGCTTCGGAGGCGACCCGGATCGCATCACGATCTGGGGTCAGTCCGGTGGCAGCCGCAGCGTGAACTTCCTCGCGGCGTCTCCATTGATGAAGGGGCTCGCGCGCGCCGCCATTGCCCAGTCGCATACGAGCTTCGGCCGCATGCCTGCGCTTGCGGAAGCGGAAGCGAACGGCACTGAATTCATGAAGGCCGCCGGCAGGACGTCGCTGGCTGAGTTACGCGCAATGTCGTCCGAGGAGATCTTCGACGCGTTCCAGAAGCGGCCCGCGGGGCTGAGCGGCGCGGTCGTCGACGGCTGGTTCCTGCCGGCCGATATCTACACCATCTACCAGCAAGGCAAACAGAACGATCTCGCGCTGATGACGGGCGCCACCAACGACGAGGGGGGCAACATCCCTGTGGCATCGGACGACGGCGATACGACGCCGGCGGGAGCGAGAGCAGGCGGCGCGGGTCGGGGCGGCCGGGGATCGGCCGCCGTTGGCGACGGCGCCGGAGAACCTCCGGCGGGACGCGGTGGCCGTGGCGGCGGTGCACCGCAGACGCTCGCCGCGTATCGTGCCTGGGCCGAACGCACGTTCGGTCCCAGGACCGCCGAATTTCTGAATCTCTATCCGGCCGCGACCGATGCGGAGGCGCTGCAGGCGTACCACGACATTTCGCGAGACGCGAATTTCGCGGGTCACCGGACCTGGGCGAAACTCCAGACCACGACCGGCACGCAGCCGGCCTACCTGTATCTGTTCAGTCACGTTGCGCCCAACCCGGCGAACAACGGGAACAGCCCGCCACCGATGCGAGGCGCGGTCCACTTCTCCGACGTGCCGTTCGCATTCAGCAACATGCGGATGTGGGATTACCCGTGGACGCCGGCAGATTGGACAATCGCCGATGCGATGACGACCTACTGGACGAGCTTCGCGAAGAACCTCAATCCGAACGGCGCACCGCTCCCGAACTGGACGATCTACAACCCGAAGGACGAGCGCCTGCTGAACATCGACGATCCGATCAGGATGGAGACACTCAGCACGGAGAGGATGGATTTCATTGCCGCCGTGGAGGAGGCGAACCGGACTCGGGCGCGGCCACGCGCTCAGCCGGCCAGCGGGCGGAGCCACCCGATCCGATGACGGCGCCCGAGCGAGAGGCGATCACGGCGCCGCACGGGCAAGGGCGTCGGCCATCAACTCCTTGACGCAAGACAGGCGCGCCGAATCCGCGGAGGTGATGCTATATTCGGCCGCAGTGACGAGCCCACGTCATGGGCGCCGGCACCAGCGGATCGCCGGGCGGAACTCCGCATGGCGAATACAGAGGAGGTCGCATGACACGGATCGCAACGGCGGCGGGCGTGGTCGTTTCACTCGTGGCGCTCCTGACCCTCACGGGCTGTCCCCCGAACTGCTCCTACTCCGTCGCCCCGACCACCGCACCGATGGCCGACGCTGGCGGCAACGTCCTGGTGCGCGTCACCACGGGTTCGAGCTGCACCTGGACGTTCGCGGCGAACGACGCATGGATTACCGTCGGACCAGATCCGGACAACACCGGACAGACGGGCACGGGTAACGGGAGCGTCATTGTTTCAGTTGCGCCAAACCAGGGAGCCATGCGGCGAACCGGCACAGCCACGGTCGCGACGCAGACGATCACGGTCGACCAGGCGGGCAGCAGCGGATCCGCCTGCACATTCCAGGTGTCTCCGACAGAGATGACGTTCACCGGCGGCGGCGCCGCGACCGGGCAGTTCACGATCACGGCGAGCGCTCCGAACTGCGGATGGAGAGCGGCGCGGAGCAGCAACCTGGAAGATACGGTGAATCTGACGTCGGGCGGCAGCGGAGGGAGCGCGGAGGACCGCTTTGGCACTGGCTCGGCGACGATTGTGTACCAGGTGAAGGCGAACTCACCGACTTCACCGTGGCCCACCGGAGGCGGCGACATCGTGGTGCGCGACTCGGCGCAGCAGATCGCCGCGACCCATCATGTGAATTTACAGTGAGCAGTTGTTGAAGGCGACTACGGCGCCGGTAGGTGGCGACCCGGCGCCGCCCCGAACACCCGCCCATAGAACTCGAGGCCACGCGCGGGCGTCGCGCACGTCTTGTAGAGCGTGCCGCCCAGATCGATGGCCACGGGGTCCAGCCACGCATCGGGAGGCGAGGGAAGGAACGCCGACAACGCCGCCGGTGGTTTCACGTCGTTCAACCGTTCGAAGAACGTGGCGGTCGTCTCCAGCATCGGCAGCGTCAGCAGGCTGCCGAGCTGGTCGGACGCACCGAGCCGCAGCTCAAGCGAGGCATCCACGCCCGCCCCCTTGAGGGCCGCCACGAACAACTCGGCCTGCCTGGCGGGGGTCCTGGTGTCCGCCGTGCCGTGGACGACAAGAAACGGGGGATCGTCCCCCGACGCGTAGCTGCTGGGGAGACGCGTCAGGTCCGACGCCCCGGCAAAGACGGCCACGGCCTGCACCCGGCTCGACTGGTCAGCGGTGCCCTCGTCTCCCTCCAGTTCCTTCACGTCACCGGTCGTGCCCAGCAAGGCGGCCAGGTAGCCACCCGCCTCGTATCCCCAGACGCCGATGTGGGCGACGTCCAGGTCATCGAGGGGGACCGCCACCCCGGCCCGCCGGGAGATCGGCGGCGCTGCCTCGCATGGGATGCGGCGTGGGTTCGGCGTCCGTCATACCCAGTGCCCACCGGATAGCCTCGAAGTACATCTGCTGCACGTCACGGATATCCCAGGTGGCACTCGTGTGACCGAAGGAACCGAAGAAGACCCGCCCTTTGCCGTACATCTTCGCCCATGCCAGCGGGTAATCACCATCCGGATGGACACGCGGGGTGCCGGGTTTGACGTCCAGTCGAAGCAGCACATCGATCTTGTCGCGCGAGAATTCACTGGGCTGGTAGAACTCATCGCTGAAGTTGAATGCCTTCGGAAAGTGCTTCGTCGCCGGGAAATCCGGGGATTCGTTGATGACCACCCCCGCGCCGCTGACTGGGTGGCCGTCGAATCGCGCGCCCAGCAGGTCCAGGAATTCCGGCCAGGACTCGAACGAGGTCAACGCGACGTGCGCCGCGACGAACCCGTGGCCCTCCCGGACGAATTGCAGGAGTTCTTCTTTCTGTTCAGCGTCGATGGGCACGTCGCGATGTCCCATGTAGAAGATGGCGTCGATGTTGCTCAGGCTCGGGCCGCCGCTGGCCGGCGAGCCGTCTGACTTCTTGGGGTTCTTTGAAATGATGTTGGAGTCGGTCCTGATGAACGTGTCCCACATCCCCGACTCGTATCCGAGGCGCTCGATGACGGCGAGCGCGTGCCCGACCGACTCGTGCTGCGCCACACCGTTGCGCGTATCGGCCCACGCGAGCAGTCGCTTTCGCTGCGGCCCGCCGCGCGCGCCTCCGCGGCCGCCGCGCTGGCCTGCGCCGGCTCCCACCGTGGCCCCGCGGCCGGCCTGGCCGGGCGGCGGAGGCTGGCTCTGTGATGACTGCTGGGCGAACAGCAGCACGCCGCAGGCGATGACGCTCATGGCCACCGTCGTCCCGATCCTCGCACTCTTCATGACAGCCCTCGTTGGACGTAACCGCTCGATTTTGGACCACTCTAACCGACCAAGCCTAGCACCGTCGTCGGCCTGGCCGGGAAGGTGTACGGTGAGGATACGGTTACGTCGGGTGGCGACCCCCGGGTTCGCGACTGGTTTCGGCCCGGGCTCGGAGACCGGGTGTCCGGTCGAAACCCAGCGCGCGCAGCGGACCGCGGCAGGCCGCGCTCGAGGTGCAGTCCCGCCGCTGAGCGCGGACACTGTCCGGAGGCTGGCCGCCGGCGCCAGGCATCCGCGCGAGGACTGACCGCGACGTTCTGCGGGAGGCGTGTCAACCTCGCCGGCGCTGGGTCATCGGCCTGGCGGCGCTGATCGTCATTGCGCTGCCCGCATACTCCTTCACACGCCGCCGGCGCGGCGCGCGGGCGGATGGGTCAGTAGAAGGATCAGCCGCGGCGATCGTCTCGTCGATGGACGCGCGGGCGATCACGCTGGCGGCCGCGCCGCGGCGATCAGCGTGACTTCTGCGTCGCGGGAAATGACCGGCCCGAGCAGGCTTCCGCCAACCATTCCGAAGTCGAGGCGATTGATTGTGAACCTCGTCTGGAACAGGTCCATCGGCCCGAGATCCGGCACCTCGTGACGTCCGCGGTAGGCGACCTCGACGGTCAGTGGTTTGGCGATGCCGCGGATCGTGATCGTGCCGGTGACCTCGAGCCGGTCTTCCTCGAGGCGCCGGACCGATGTGCTGACGAATCGCATCTCCGGATTTCTGGCCGCGTCGAAGTACTCAGGGCGCTGGAGCGCGCGATTTCTGTCAGCCTCGCCGGTGTCCACGCTGGCGACCTGCACGCGCCAGTCGACGCGGGAGCGCTCGGGATGATCGGCATCGTACAGAATCGTGCCCCGGAAATCCCGGAAGCGGCCCTCGACTTCGACGAATCCCCATTTCGTCACGGTGAACGTCACCTTGCTGTGGGCGTGATCGATCGGCCACGGCGTGGCGGCGCGCGCATCTGCGGAAAGGCCGGCGGCGGCGAGAAGCGCCGCGAATGCGGCCAGGGCGGCAAGGCAGCGGCGGAGCATGCGACCTCCCATTGCAGTCACTGAAAGGACGCGTTCCGGCGGACATCGTTAACGGGGAAAGACGTCGCGCCAGTTCGCCCACCAGTTCTTGAGCGACGGCAACGGCAGCTCGTCGTACCACGTCCAGAACGCATCGCGATCGCCCGCGAGCGTTCGAGTGACGGTTTCGGCCCGTGACGGCGGATTCACGATGGCCAGCCGCTCGAGCACGACCGTGCGCGACGCCGGGTCGAGGCCGCTGACGGCGGACAGCATCAGCAGTGTCAGCGCGTCGCGGGGCCGGGCCTCGACCGCGACGTCGCGTAACAGGTGGGCCGCCGGCGAGGCAGGGCTCGCCTCGACCGCGCGCACGGCGGCCTTGAACGATGCCGCAGCGTCGTCGTACACGGGGATCTGCGGTTCGCTGCCGGCGCGCATGTCGGCGGAGGCGCCGGCCGGCACGTAGCTGTCGCCCCACGCGTTCTGCAGGTTTACCCACCCGGTATCGACAGCCAGATGCGCGACGCCGGCATCGTCGACGGAAAGTTGAAAGATGCAGCCGAGGTCGATGACGTCCCCGGCCGGGGTGTGGACCGCGACGCGCCCTGGAGGCGCCCAGACGCGCACGTCGATTTCGCCCTTGGTCAGGGTCAACCGGTGCCGCACCGAACTGGTCGCCGTCAGGCCGAGTTCGGTGCCGGGACGCGCGGTGAGGACGCCCAGGCGCGCGATGTCGATGCGCGCCGGCCGCGGGCCGACAATCAGCGCGCCACCCTGGGGCAATGTCGATGCGCCGCCGCCGTTGACGGACCACGCCCGACCCGCATCCCAGCGCAGCCGCCAGACATGGAATCCCCACACGGAGACGGCCGCAACCAGCACGGCGGCGATCGCAGAAGCCGTGACGGCAACGGGCCGCCAGCGCGGCGGTCGCCGAACCGGCATCGGCGCCGGCATCGGGAGCGGATGGTCAGCGGGATCGAAGGCCTCGCTCCTCAAGCGACCCTCGAAATCCGCGACGACCTGGTCGACCGGCCCGGAACGATCCCACAGGTAATCGCTCATGCCAGTTCTCCCAGAGCCTCGCGCAGCAGCCGGAGGCCGCGATGGAGATTGACGCGCACCGAGTCCGGCGTGAGGCCGGTCAGGTCCGCGATCTCAGGACCGGTCATGCCCTGGACCAGCCGCAGTGCCAGCGTTTCCCGATAGGCCTCGGGCAACCGCCGGATCGCATCGAGGATCTCGGCGGCCTCCGCCCGCGTCTGCGGCGACGGCTCGCCGCTGGGGCGCGCATCGGGACTGTGCCTGTCGTCGTTCATCTGTTCGACTCGCGCGCCGCGGAACTCGTCGGTCGCGCGGCGTCTCGCGATGGCAGCGATCCAGCCGGGAAAGGCCGCCGGCTCGCGGAGCGTCGACAGCCGCTCGAGCGCCTGCAGAAAGACTTCCTGCACGAGATCCTCCGCGGCCTGCCGGGGCAGGCGCAGGAGCAGGATCGAATACACGTATCCGCTGAAGCGTTCGTACAACGCACCGAAGGCGGCGCGATCGCCGGCCTGCGCCGTCTCGACCAGCTGCGTGACTGTCAGAAAATGAAGCCTCCGGTCACGCGAAAGAGAACCTCGCATTCCTCGCGCAGGCCAGCATGCCTGACGGGGACGATGGAGCGGAACCGACCGAGGGCGTCGGAAGCGGCCCGGTCCTTCGGCGTCAGCAGGGGATCACCCTCGAACATGATGGTCGTGAGTGTCTGCCGCGGCACGCCCCCGCCATCGGCGTAGAAGTGAATGTGCGCCGCGACGCCGCGGTTCGGGTACGGCGCCGGACGGATGGTATCGAACTGAAAGCGGCCCTGCGGATCCGCGCGGGCCCATCCCTTGAGGCGCCACGTTCTCGCGCCGGGCGGGCCATAGACGCCCGTCCGATCGGTCTGGTACCCGAAGACAACTGCTCCGCCCTGGGGCGTGACGCCGTCCCTGGCGAAAATGCGGGCGGAGACGCGGAGCGGCGTGCCCGGTTCATCGGGCTGGGCAATCCTCGAGTGGGCGCTCAGGATCGGCGGCCTCTCGGGCGCCGCTGCGTTCCACATGCGCAGAAAATCCGGGTCGACGACCGGGGCGGCGGATTGCGCCAGGCTCCGGATCGGAAGCGCCGCCGCGGCGGCGACCGCTGACAGTGCCAACACGGCGTCGCGTCTGGTCATGCTGCAAGGACGGGTCCCGCGGCCAACCGTTAACACCCGTGGCCGTGGGCTGCGCGCCGGGCCGCCAGCGCTGGGGCGCCAACGGGGTACGCGGATGCCTCGCCGGGGCGCCGGTCATCCGAGGAGGTCCAACCGCCCACCCTCGGCCAATGCCATGCCGGGGCGAATGGCCGGGAAGTTGAGGATGTTGTCTCGTTGACCGAGGAAAGACGCCCAACGGGCAGACTTCCGTCACGACAGCGAGAGGTCAGCTGCCTGTGGGGGCAATTTGCTGCGGAATCATCGTCTGCACGCAGATCGGGCAACCGGACGCGATATTGCTAAGCCTGCAAAGGATAGGCCGATTTGGCCCGATGTCTGCGGCGCCGATCGCGACGCTTACGGCGACACACAACAAGAGGAGCGATGATGCGATTTCGTGTGACTCTGCTGGCCCTGGCGCTGGTGCTGGCCGCCCGTGGAGCGTTCGCGGACGGTATCTCTATCCCGTATGATGGGGCTTTTCAGGTCAGGTACGCGTCCAATCTCGCGGTCGGGGATTCCTACGTGAATCTCACAAATATCACCGCTCCGGTCACGAGCCCGGATCCGACGCCTGTCATGCCAGCTGACCTCGTCAACTGGTCGGTCAGCGCCATGGGCCTCGTGGCTTTCGAGCTGTCCTCGATGAATGGAAGTCCGACGGTCACGTGTGGTGTCGCGTGTTTTGATGTGTCCCCGACGGGGCTCTCGATGCGCCCGGGTTACTTCGCCACCTTCAGTGAGAGTCAGGGCGAGGGGGGCGAGGGGGGAATGACGCCCACGATGTCGCTGACGATGACCGGCGATCCAGAAATCATCCGGGCGACCTGGTATGACGCACGCGACCCCGGGGTCTTCGCCACGGCGGAGGGGCGGATATCAGCAGTGCCCGAGCCCGCGACCCTCGCGCTCGTCGGTCTGGGTGCCGCCGGCCTTGGCCTCCGCCGCCGTCGTCGCGCCTGACGCGTTCGGGGCGCTTCACACAGACCCCACGGTGGGTGGCATGTCCGCTGGAGCGCCCGGACGCCATTCCGCCCTTCAGTGTCCGGGTCCCTCCTGTCGGAGCATCTAACAGCCAGGGCGGCATGAGCCTCACCGTCGGGAGAACGTCACCGTGGTGTCCATGATCGAGAAGTACGCGCGCTTCCAGCCCCGCGACCGCGCGCACTGGCGTCGCTGGCTCGAGAAACACCACGCGTCGTCTCCGGGCGTCCTCCTCGTCTACGTCAAGAAGCCCGCGCGTTCGCTGGCGTATGCCGACGCCGTCGAGGAGGCGTTGTGCGTCGGCTGGATCGACAGCACCGGCTATCCGATCGACGATCGGACGTACATGCAGCTCTTTACGCCCAGGAAGCCGAAGAGCGGGTGGTCCGCGTTGAACAAGCGGCGGGCCGAGACGCTCATCGGCGCCGGTCTGATGAAGCCGGCAGGCCTTGCGAAGATCGAGGCGGCCAAGGAGAACGGGGCGTGGTCGGCGCTCGATCATGTCGAGAGCCTGACGCTGCCGCCCGCCTTCGCTCAGGAGTTGAAGAAGAATCGACGCGCGCGCGCACAGTACGATGGGCTCCCACCGTTCACGCGCAAGATGTTCCTGTACTACATCAACGGCGCGAAGCGGGAGGCCACGCGCGCGCAGCGGATCGCGGACGCGGTCCGGAGGCTGGCCGCCGGCGCCAGGCATCCGCGCGAGGACTGACCGCGACGTTCTGCGATCAAGCGGATGAAGGCGTTGAATTCCCGCTACTGTTCGACTGGATAGCCCTGTTGCACCCAGTCGGTCGCAAAGTTGTCCGGCAGGGTCAGAACGCGAAGGCGTGTGAATCCCATGGCCTGCAGCGCCTGGAACGCAGGCTTGAGGTTCGGGCAATCCGCCAGCGGGCAGCATCCGCAATACATCACCAGGTTCGTCGATTGCGGGAGGGTGCGTGCCCACTGCGTCAGGTCAGTGAGTCCCTCGACGGTGGACGCAGCGCCGTGCAGCAACGCCCCAGGAACATGTCCCTGCCGGTAAAGGAAGGGCGGCCCAACGTACACGACAACCGGCTTGTCCGCCGTCTGGCCCAGTTCATGGACCAGATCGGCAGGCTGGACAGTGGTCCAGCCCTGTCCTGTCCCTGCCGAACGCGCCGCTCCACCGCACGCAGCCGACACGCACATGAGAACAGGCGCGACGACCGCCGCGAACCGCGCGAGGAAATGCCGACTGACCACCATTCGTACCTCTGTGTTTGACGCCACCCGCGTGTCCTGAGCGTAAAATAGCACGTCGCGTGCAAACACTAAAACGGCGGGTTGGCGATGATCAGGATGAGGAGCAGGCCGCCGAGCGCCAGCAACGGCGACGCGATCAGAAAGACGGTCTTCGTCTTGCCGACCGACCGCCGCTCGAGCCGGGCGATCTCGGTGTAGGCGACCCGCTCCCCCTCCTGCCCCACGAGGGCGTCGCGTTCGACCGCGGCCACGGTGAACTCCGTGACCCGGCGGTCCGTGAGGAGGAGGCGAACCCGGTCGCCGGGGTGGACGCTCGCGGCGATGGCCGTGGCATCGCCGCCGGGAGCCGTCGGCAGCGTCACCGGTGTGAAGCTGGCGCACGACGACACAAGACTGCCGAGCGCCATCGTGACTGCCACCTGCGCGAAAGAGCGATGCCTTGGAGGCATGAGCAACCTCAGCTATGTGTGCGTGAATTTTACACCCGCGTCGCGAGGGAGACATAGACGCCGTATGACCACGAACATGACCGGCGAGCGCGCGTTCGCGCGGATTGACTGCAACGAGGCGGCGGCGTCCACGGTGTACTGGGTGATGGCCGCCGTGCTGCCGCTGCTCGCATTTGCCGCGATCTGGATCGCCGGCGTTCCGTTCCGCTTCGACGTGCCGGCGCGCGAATTCAATCCGCTGGTGTTCCTGCCCGTCGTGGCGTCGGTCGCCGGCCTCTTCTTTCTCGCCGCCGGAGTCTTCATGACGGTGCGGCTGCGCAAGTTCGGCGCGTCGACGCTGACGATCGACAAGCGCCCGCGCGTGGGCGGGCGGCTGCAGGGGCGGGTCACGTGCACGGTGGACGTCCGGCCGCAGGGCGACTGGCGGCTCGTGCTTCAGTGCGTCGAGCGCATCAAGGCCGCCGGCTCGCGCCAACGCGTCTATCAGACCGATCTGACTCGCTGGGAGTTCAAGACGACGCTCCCGGCGCTCACTTCGATTCAGGACGGGATTCCCGTGGACATCGCCATCCCCGAGAACTGCCTTGCGCTCACCGATCCGGTGGAGATCGCGCGACAAAAGCGCGGCGAGCTCCGGTGGGTCCTGCAGATGAAGGGACCGCGCGAGGGACTCGATTTTCAGGCCTCGTTCCTCGTTCCCGTCAAGACCGATCGATCCGGCTGATGCTGCCCCCGAAGAGCGATGGACTCACCGCGTTCCCTCCCGCGCAGCGACGACGCCCGACGGACCATGAGTCAACCCCCAATGTCAGAGACCACAAGGGCCGCTGCGGTCGGCCGCCCGGCAAAGCACCGCCCGCCTGCCCCCGGATCTCCGCTCCACGTTGCACAAGTTGGCGTTCGGCCCTCGCTTGGGGTGAAATGAGCGGATGCACACGACAAGACTCAGCCGGTGGCTTCTCGCAGGCGGGTTGACGGGAACGCTCGCGCTCGCCAGTCCAGCAGCGGTATTCGCCCAGGTGCCGGCGAATCCCGCCGCGGCGCAGCCGGCCGTTGAACAGCCCGCAGAGCCGCCTTCAGGGTCGGTGGCTCCGGACTCGCCGCGCGCGTCGGTGCGCGCCTTTCTCGACGCCGCCGACCAGGGGCGCTGGGAAGACGCCGCCAGGTTCCTGTCGCTCGACGACCAGCAGCGCGCTCGTGGCGCCGCGCTCGCCGAGCGCCTGAAGGCCGTGATCGACACCCGTCATCTCATCGACATCGAGACGATTTCCGGGGCCTCGCAGGGACGCCAGGACGACAACCTGCCGCCGGGGCTGGAGGACGTCTCGGCCGCCGACGCGGCGATCGGGACCGAGCGGATACGGATGGTGAAGACGTCCGACGTGCAGGGACCGTTCTGGGCCTTCTCGCCGAAAGTCGTGGCCAGCATCGATGCCTGGTACCGCACCCTGCCGGATCGGTGGCTCCGGGACCTGCTCACCGGCACGCGTTTCGCCGTGCTGCTCCGTCCCGGCTACTTCGGGATCCTGTGGTGGCACTGGTTGGTGTTGCCGTTCATCGCGTTTCTTTCGTGGGGCGCCGGCCGGGGCCTGCGGTCCATCCTGCGCCCGCTGCTGAGCGGGATCGTGAGCCGGACGAAAACCCCTCTGGACGACAATCTGCTCGCTGGCATCGGGCCGCCGCTCACCCTCATCCTCAGCATCGTCGTGTTCACGCTGGGCTGCGCAGTCATTCAGATCACACGGGAAGCGTCCGCGGTCCTGCGGAACGTCACGAGACCGATCCTGACGTTCGCCGTGTTCTGGGGCCTGTGGCGATCGGTGCCGGTGCTGATCGAGTGGGCCACAGGCCGGCCCTGGGCCGCCAGCAGCCCGTCCGCGCGCAACATGCTGTCGATCGGCGCCAACATCCTGCGAGGCGTTGTCGCCGGCCTCGCGGTCATCGCGATTATCGCGGCGCTCGGGTATCCCGTCGGCACGGTGCTGGCCGGCCTCGGCATTGGCGGGCTGGCCCTGGCGTTCGGCGCGCAGAAGACGGTGGAGAACCTGTTCGGCTCGGTGTCGCTCGCCGTCGATCAGCCGTTCCGGATAGGCGACTTCGTGAGGGTCGATGATTTCGTCGGCACGGTCGAGGACATCGGCTTGCGCTCCACGCGCTTTCGCACGCTCGATCGCACCATCGTCAGCATCCCCAACGGGAAGCTGGCCGACCAGCGTCTGGAGTCGTTCCAGGCACGCGACCGCATGCGGCTGGCCACCACCGTGGGGCTGACCTACGACACGACGCAGCGCCAGATGCAGGCGGTGCTGGCGGGGCTCGAGCGTGTGCTGCGCGAACATCCGCGCATCTGGCCCGATGCCGTCATCGTCAAGTTCAAGGAGTTCGCGGCAAGCTCGCTCGACATCGAGATCATGGCGTGGTTCGACGTGCCCACGTGGGGAGACTTCCAGGTGTGCCGCGAGCAGGTCCTGCTCGGCTTCATGGGCGTCGTCGAAGAGGCCGGCGCGAGCTTCGCGTTCCCGACCCGCACGGTGCACCTGGTGCAGCCGACAGGAGCGGTGTCGCCGGCTTCGTCCTGAGGCGGGCGATAGCCGGCACATGACCGAGCACGAATCTGCGCCGGACGGGGGCCAGGTCTGCGCTGCGGCGGCTCATCCTGGGTCACGCCACCGGCGTGGCCTTCACGAGCTGGCCTGAGTTCGGCGAGATGCTCGGCGGCTATGGGGAATCCTCCTTCATCAGATCTTCACGACCGCCCGCGATAATCGAGGGATGCGCTCAGCACTCGCTCTCCTGACTCTCACGCTCATCACCGCCGCCGGCCTGCCTGGAAGCGCGCAGTCGCCCGAGGCGAAGGCGCGCGCCAATGCCTACGTGAAGGCCCTCTCTTCCGGATCGCCCGAGCAGTTCGAGGCGATGGCGCAAGAGAACTTCACGCCGGAGCTCCTCGCGAAGACGCACGACCAGCGCTCCCGGATGCTCGAGCGCATCTACAACGACTTCGGCCCGATGACGATCGCGAGCGAAGACACCTCGAGCGCGACCCACGTGGATCTCGGGATGAAGAGCAGCAAGAACGCCATGCCGATGACGATCGGGATGGACTTCGAAGCGGCCGCGCCGTTCCGGATCGTCGGCGTGACGGTCCGCGTGGGCGGCCCCGCGCCAGGCGGCCCCGGGGCCGGCGGACGCGGCGGACCACCGCCGCTGCCGGCGCCGCCCATCAACGGTCGCATGAGCGGCGCGGAGATCGCCGGAGCGCTCAGCGGCTACTTCTCGAATCTCTCGAGAGCCGACGACTTCGCCGGGGTCGTCCTGGTGTCCAAGGACGGGGAGAGGGTCTTCGAACAGGCCTACGGCACGGCCGACCGCGAGCGGAACACGCCGATGGCGACCGACCTGCGATTCAACCTGGCGTCGATCGGCAAGGCGTTCACGAAAACCGCGATCGGACAGCTCATCCAGGCGGGCAGAGCTGAAGCCGACCGATACGCTCGGCGCGCTGCTGCCCGACTATCCGGTCGCCGACGCGAAGCCGGCGACGATCGATCAACTGCTCCACTTCCAGGTCGGCATCGCGGACTTCTTCGGCGCCGGGTTCGAAAAGGCGCCGAAAAGCCGATTTCAGTCGAACCACGACTATTACCTGTACGTCGCGCCGCAGCCGATCAGCTTCAAGCCGGGCGAACGCACGCTCTACTGCAACGGGTGCTACGTCGTACTCGGCGAGATCATCGCGAAGGTGTCAGGCATGTCGTACGAGCGCTACATCGAGCAGAACGTGTTCGGGAAAGCGGGGATGAAGACGGCGGGATTCCTCGCCTACGGCGACCCGAAGGTCGCGCCCGGCTACACACGGACGTCACCGGGAGCGCCGCTGACGTCCGCGATCGATCTGCACGGCCATCACGGGAGCGCCGCCGGCGGCGCCTACGCGACCGCCGGCGATCTGCTCGCGTTCGACAACGCGTTACGCACGCACGTGCTGCTCGACGCAAAGACGACGGCGTGGTATTTCGACAATCCTGAAGACCAGACGCTGCCGCGCGCGAAAGACACGTTCGGCATCGCGGGCGGCGCGCCCGGCGCCAACACGTCGCTCGAGTCGAACGGCACGTGGACGATCGTCACGCTCGGCAATCTCGACCCGCCGAACGCGGTGCGCGTCGGCGCCACGCTGTCCCGCGCGTTGTACGGCGGGTAGCGATCGACAGGCCGAACACGCCCGCCAGACGGCGGACTCGCGGCGTTCTTCAAGCACAGCGGTCGCGCGGCCTACACCAGGCCTTGGTCCATCATCGCGTCGGCAACCCTCAGGAAGCCGGCGATAAGCGGAGCCCTCCTTTGTACGGGCCGAGCGCGCTGTTCATCTGGATCCGGAAGCCGCGATGGATCTGGATCTCGCCGTGGTCGTCCTGCCAGGGCACGCGGAACATGATCGCGCGCTCCGGTTCCACGATGCGCTCGAGGATCCTGGCCTTGCGCAGGTCGGGCCTGCGCGCGAGCACGAGATCGAGGCTTTCGAGTACCTCCTGGACAGCCTGGTGGAATTCGGGTTCGGCGGGATTGCGAGCGTGAACCTGGGCGAGAACGTCCATGACATACGGCGAGACGGACGCACGCGTGGAGTGGCTGACCAGCATCGTTTCTCCTCCTGCTGAGCCTGCGAACACGGGACCGGACCTGCGACCGACGAGCCGACGGGTAGTGGAGTGTATATCAAGAGGGCGAAGGCAAACGGGTCCGATGCGGCTCAGCGACAGCTACCTCCTGGCCTGCAACGCCCGGTACCGCGGCCGTCATCCGCGACGATGCGGGCTAGTCGATCCCGAGGCGGGGCCGATCCCGTTTCGGATCGCGCGGCCCGCGGAATGCCATATAGGCGCCCCACTTGAGCAACGCGAAGACGAACGCGGCCATCGCGATCAGCACGCCGATCGATCCGCCGAAGAACAGGAAGATGCGGGTTTTCGAGACGGCGAGCACGACGACGAACGTCATCGCGATCATGGTCATCAGGCCCGACAGCCGATCGAAGCCCGGAACACGGTCGAAGGGGACGTTGCGGCGGACGATCATCAGCGTGGCCACCATCGCCAGGATCGGTGCGATGTACACGAGCAGGTTCACGTCGAGCAGACTGTCGCGGCTGAGGAAGAGGGCGTAGCCAGTGAGAACGACGGCGAACATCCCCGGAATGCAGGTGGCATAGACGATCGCGCTGTACAGGTATTTCCAGCCGCCCCGTGCGCCGTTGCCCACGCCGTGCAGCACGCCGGCGGCCAGCGCGACGAGCGGTGGGAGCGCGAGCACGAGCCAGAGCAGCAACGGGTTCGACCCGAGAAGGGCAACCAGTTCCCGACCTGTCATCGCCAACTCCCGCGTTCAGAGTTACACGGTGCCCGTGAGTTCCGCCGGGCGGCTCGAGGCGGGCCGCCCGATGGGAAACGATTCGCCGCCTGATTCAGGACCATCACGACGAGATGTAATTCTCCAACTGCGAGATCACGAACTGCTGGTGCGAGATGACCTCCTTGACCACGTCGCCGATGGAAATCACGCCAACCACTCTGGTCTGGTCAACCACGGGCAGATGGCGCACGTGCTTGTCGGTCATCAGCGCCATGCACTGATCGATCGTCTGGTCGGGCCGCACGCACAAGACCCGTGGCGTCATGACCTCGCGCACCAGCGTCGCCTTCGACGACTTGCCGAGGAGGATGACTTTCCGCGCGTAATCCCGCTCGGAAAAGATCCCCACCAGACGCCCCTCGTCGAGCACGACCAGCGCGCCGATTTCGGCGTCGGCCATCGTCCTGAGCGCGTCGTACACGGTAGAGTCCGGGGCGACCGAGAGCAACGTGTGGGCCTTGCCATCAAGCACGAGCTGGACCGTTTTCATGGCTTCCTCCTCCCTGTCCGTTGGTTCCAGCGCACAGTCTACGGCCTTCCGCGGCCAAACGCGGGAGTTTGAGTTCATCTCGTCGGTCAGCACCCGGACTCTACCGTCATCGTGGCTCGGAGAGTCACGGGGGAATGCTCCGGGCCGCATTCCAGCCAGAACTCGAAGGGCTTGAACCGCGTTGTCGCGTAGAATCGACCGCGAGGCATCCATGATTGCACGAGTGATTCGCCGAATCAGCGCCAGTGCCCTCTTCGCCTGTGTTGCCGTGGCGTCGGCATCGGCCGCCGACAAAGTCATCGGGACCTTCACTGTCGAAGGGCAGACCATCCGGTTCGCCCAGGTTTACGCGACGCTCGAACGGGACCCGGCCGACGCGAGCCGGAAGTACCTGATGCTGCTAGTCGCCGACGTCCCCGTCACGCCGGCCGACCGCGCGCCGGACCGCCTGCTGGCGCTCGCGAAGGCCGGGACCGTCCATGCCGTGCGCATTCGATGGACGTACGGCGAGGACAACGTCACCGTCACGCCCTACCATCGCGACATCGCGGACAGCGGCAGGGCGTTTCAGCGCTTCGCCACGCTCAATCTCTCCAGGTTCA
Organism: uncultured Acidobacteriota bacterium; assembly: GCA_963817635.1. Classification (GTDB taxonomy): domain Bacteria; phylum Acidobacteriota; class Vicinamibacteria; order Vicinamibacterales; family 2-12-FULL-66-21; genus CAWFPR01. The sequence goes on from CAWFPR010000015.1 coordinate 271,532, forward strand.
ACGACACGAACGTGGAGGCCGAGTTCAAGTCGAAGATGCTCGGCCAGGCCTGGCATTTCAACGCACTGATCAAGGCGGCCGTCGCGCAAGGCGGCGTCGCAACGCTCGAACCGGATGCGGAACTGCCAGCGGAGTCACCGGGCGGGGACACGCCAGGCGCGACGGACGCCACGGCGCTCAAGCGTCAACTGGGTGGACTCGGATACGAGTTCAAGCCGGAGGCGTTCTTCCAGGCGATCGGCGACCGCGACGTGGCCGCGGTCGAGCTCTTCCTGCAGGCCGGCATGTCGCCGAACATCAAGAACGAGCAGGGGCGTTACGCGCTCAATCACGCCGTGCTGTTCTGCGGGCAGGATGCGGCCACTGCTTCGGCGGTGATCGTCGCGCTCGCCAGGGCGAAGGGCGACGTGAAGACGAAGGATCCCGACAACAAGACGACGCCGCTCGTGGGCGCGGTGCAGAGCTGCAATGTGAGCGCGGTCGAAGCGCTGATCGCGGCAGGGTCCGACTTGTCGGCGAAGAGCGCCGGCGGCATGACGGCGCTCCAGCTCGCCGACATCTTTCAGCGTGCTGAGATCGCGGCGGCGCTTCGCAAGGCCGGGGCGAAATAAGGAAACAGGAAGCGCGGCCGGGGACCCGCGGGCCGTGCTCCGACTGGCACGCGCCCGGGCGCTGACGGCGGCCGGGCATCGGCGGCCCCTCGGCGGCAACGCCGGAGATTCGTGGAAGCGAGTGGCGGAAACCCGTCGCCAGGCCTGCCGGCTCCTTGGTGGTCCGCTGAAATCCTCCAGTTCTTGAGCTGTTTCCCGCCTCTCCCGCAGCTGACGGCGCGGCGCCGTCTGGTCCCGCTCGTGCTTTTGTCCGCACTGGATTCAAACGCCTGCACCCAGCCATTCAGGGCTGCGCTGCGGGGAGGGCTACGCACTCAGCACTGGAGGCACGCATGTCCAACAAGGTCGCCGATCTCGCCGGTCCCGGCATCAGCACGTACGAGGAAGTCGACAAGATTCTGCCGCGTGACTACACGGCGCGGCTGCCGCCACTCGAGCGGATGAAGGCCGTCTTCGCGGTCAAGGAGCACATCGAGAAGAACCTGTGCAAGGAGCTCAACCTCACGATGGTGCAGGTGCCGCTCATCGTGGACAGGAACAGCGGCGTCAACGACTACCTCGACCGCGACGGCTCGCGCACGCCGATCGACTTCCCGTGCGGCCTCGGCCTCGAGAAGCGCATCGACGCCCAGGTGGTGCAGGCCGCGACGAAGTGGAAGAGGATGGCGCTCGCGCAGTTCGGGTGCAAGGCAGGAGAGGGCATCTGCACCGACATGCGCGCGGTGCGGAAGGACTACTTCCTCGATCACGATCACAGCGCGTACGTCGATCAGTGGGACTGGGAGCGCGCGGTCACGGCCGACCAGCGCAACCTCGCGTTCCTCAAGGACGTCGTCCAGAAGATCTGGAAGACCATCTACGGCGCGGGAAAGCTCGCGCAGGACTTGTTCCCGGCGCTGCGAGATCCGGGCCTGCCCGACTTTCCGAAGGATCTCGAGTTCTTCCACGCCGAGGACATCCTCGACATGTATCCGGACCTTCCGCGCAAGGAGCGCGAGACCCGGCTGCTGCAGGATCACCCCGCGGTGTTCATCATCGGCATCGGCTGGACGCTGAAGGACGGCTACCCGCACGAGATGCGCGCGGCCGACTACGACGACTGGGTCACCCCGACGACGTCAGCCGAGGGGCGGCCGATGCACGGGCTGAACGGCGACATCCTCGTGTGGAACCCGGTCACGCGCCGGCGTCACGAGCTCAGCTCGATGGGGATCCGCGTCACGAAGGACACGCTGAAACAGCAGCTCGAGCTGACCGGCCAGATGGACTTCCTGAAGCTGCCCTATCACCAGGCGCTGCTGAACGACAAGATCCCGCTCAGCATCGGCGGCGGCATCGGCCAGGCGCGCACGTTCATGTATCTGCTGCGGACGGCGCACCTCGGCGAGGTCACGGTGAGCGTGTGGCCGGAACAGCTGAAGAAGATCTGCGCCGCGCACAACATCCACGTGCTGGACTAGCCGCTTCGCGGGACGGCCGCTTCGCGGATGGTCACTTGGAAAATGGAGACGGGAAATGGCAGACCCGCTATTTCCCATTTCCCGCGACGATAGCTGTTACTTCGTGACCGGTTTGCCGTCTGCGTCGAGGTCGAAGGCCACCTTCTTGCCGGCCTTGGTCCGGGCCGTGCCTTCGTAGTGGACCTTGCCGTTGCTCGTGGCCATTTCGAGCGTGAGCACCTTGCCCTTCGCCTCGATGGCGGCCTTCACGGGCGCCGGCGCCTTGTCGAGGTCGAGCTGTTCTTCGACGTCGTACACCTTGCCCGCTGCGTCGATCATCAGAATCGCGTGTCCGGCCATTGACGAGCGTTTCCACCTCGTAGACGGTCTTGCCGTTCTCCGTTTCCTTCGAGAGGCCCTTGAGGGTCGCGTGCGCCGTTTCCGCCTCGACCGTCGCCTTGACGGCGGGGGGCAAATCCTTGAGCTGGAGCCTGGCCTCGCCCGCTTCCTGCTCCTCGGCCGTCTTCTTCGGGACGGCCTTCTTCTGTACGGGGGCGGTCTGGGCGCCGGCGTACGCGACACCAGCCACGGCCACCGTGGCGATCACCAGTGCGAATCTGCGCATCATGTCTGTCGTCTCCTCTGCTAGAAATGAAGCCCCGCGGACAGTTGTATCTGGCGCGGCGGACGGGCGGCGATGGGCTGTCCGAAGAATGGCGAACTCCGGGTTCCGACCAGCCCCGAGTAGTTCACGTGATTGAGGACGTTGAACGCATCCACCCCGATGTACCACCCCGGGGCGTCCTCCCCTTTTTCGCCTCCGACGGCGAACTCGTGCGACCATCGGAGATCGACGACCGCAGAACCCGGCCCCTGGAGCGTATTGCGCGCGACGCCGGCCGGACGCGCGTTGGTCTGGCCGGAATGATAGTCGTCGCGCCCCGTCAGAAGCGAATACGGGCGGCCCGACCCGAGCGACACGCTCACGCCGACGTTGACCCACGCGCCCGTCGCCAGCTGGAGCAGCGATTCGAGATGGTGCCGCTGGTCGAAACTGGCGCGTCCCCACTCGCTGGCCAGATCGTAGTTGTTCGCCGGCAGCGCGTTGATACCGTTGGTGTCGTTGTGCGCCGTCGCGAACGTGTATTGCACCGAGCCCTTCACCCGCGGCCCAAGGCGCCCGCGGGCGATCAACTGGAGGGAGTGCGCGATCTGCCGGCCCGTCGACTCAATTTGCCGAATCTGCCCGTAGTCCGGGTCGGGACGGGCTCCGTAGAGCGGCGGCGGGGGCGCGTTGACGTCGCGCGAGCGGAACAGATCCACGCCGCGCGACCCGAGGTAGTTCACTGCCACGGTCGTGCCCTTCGTGACCACCCGCTCGATGCCGACGCCGAACTGGATCGTGTAGGGGATCTGAATGTCCGGGGAAAGCGTCACGATGCTGCGCACGTCGGCCGCGGCGCCCGCCCCTCCGAACGGTTCCGGGTACGTGGGATCCAGCAGGATGACGCGACGCAGGCGATCCTCGCGGGAGCGCAGCACTTCGCGGATCGGTCCGTCCCCTGCGCGGTCGTAGAAGACGCCGGCGCCGGCCCGGATCGCCGTCTTCGTGTCGAGCGCGTACGCGGCACTCAGTCGCGGCGCGACGTTGTTGTTGTCCGTGAAAATGTTCTGCCAGTCGTACCGGATCCCAGGCGTGATCGAGAGGCGATCGGTGACGCTGATCTGGTCCTGAACGAACGCGCCGAAGACCTTCTGGAGGAACACGAGCGCACCATCCCCCTCCAGCCGGGAGAAGGACAGCGGCCGCCCGACCGCGTAGTCCTCGAGCGACGAGAACGTGTACGTCCCCTCGCGGTTCGAGCGGTCGTCGAACCCGCGCCGGCTGAAGTCCGGGATCTGAATGCCCGCCTTGACCAGATGCTGCCCGCGCACGAGCGTGACCGCCTCGGCGAGATTGAAGTGGTCCTCGGTGGTGCGCTGGTCGGCTTGGGCGCCGCCGGCGGTAAAGGCATCGAGGACGACGATGTGCCGCCCGGGATGGAGACTGACGGTCGCGCCGGTCTCATGTCCCACCAGCAGCCGGAATTCGTTGAGGACGCTGGGTGTCAGCACGCTGCGCACTCCGACGATGACCTGCGCCTCCTCTCCTTGTTCGTTCACGCCGGACTCGGGCAGCGTCGTACCACCCACCCCCTGGTTGCCGGTGGTCGTCCGGTCGTTCGTGAATCGAAACGACAGCGTGTGGGCCTTGCCCAACTGATGCGTGAGTGACGCCGACAGCTCGAGTCCCCGGTCCGGGCGCGGCACGGTCGCGTTGATGCGGCCGGAGGGCGCCTCGGCAAACACGATCGACTGCAGGTCCTGTTCGCGCCGGTCGAGCGTGATGAGAAACGACGTGCGCCTCCCGCCTGCAAGGGGACCGCCCAACACACCCTCGTAAATCCGCCGCTGCTCGGGTGGCCGCGTCTCGGCGAACGGATTGCGCGCGTTGAGCTGCTCGTCGCGGAAGGTGAAGTCCATCGAGCCGCTGTACTTGTCCGTCCCTGCCTTGGTGATGACCTCGATCCGGCCGCGGCCCGGCCGCGGGGACTCGGCCGTGTACGGGTCCTGGTTGAGCTTGACCTGTTGAATCGCCGACGGCGCCACGCCGACCTTGCGCGCCTCCATCCCGTCCACCACCAGGGTGAGGCCGCCGCTGCCCACCGCCGACGCATCGAGAAAGCGCGCGAGCGTGCCGACGATGTCGCGATCGAAGATCGGAAGGTTCTTCAGGTCCGTGCCATTCACGACCACGGCGTCCCGATTCGCATTCGCGGCGGCGGCCACGACATCGTCGCTCGCGTTGACCGTCACCTCCTGCCGCTGCGACTCGAGGTCGAGCACGACGGTCTGCAGCGCTGGCGCGCGGCGGGCCGTAACCCGCACCTTGACGGTGGCCGTTCGGAATCCTCCGAACGGGACCTGCAGCGCGTACGCGCCAGGCGGGACCCGTTCGATGCGGAACGCACCAGCGGCGTCAGTCGTCGCCGAGCGGACGACGGCGCCCCTCTCGTCGAGGAGATCGACACGCGCACCCTGGAGGACCGCGCCGGTCTGGTCGCGGACCACCCCGCGCAACGTCTGCCCGCCGGGCTCGGCCCCTTGCGGGGTTCCGAACAGGAAGAGCAGCAGGGCGACAACAATCATCAGCCACTCATAGTGCCGTGTCCTTGATGAACCAGCGATGAATGGCCGCAGACACGCTGTCGGGGCAGGGAGCGGAAGTGTGGCGTCCAGAAGACGATAGCAACTGTCTTCAAAGTCAAGCGTTCTCCGAGTGACTAACCGGCTGCCACGTCGTGTTCGTGCGCATCATCGCGGTGAGCGGATATGGGCGGGCGATCTCTCGGCGGATGGGTGCCGGCGCATGCTCGAGCCCATTGCGCTCGGCCGTGAGCATATCGAGCCATTGCCGCCGCCGCGTCATGAAGGTGCTGGTGGCCAGCTCGGCCGAAGATCCCTGACGTTCTGCCTTGACATTCCTCAGGAAGGCCAATCGGCGCCCCGCCCTGGTCAGCACTGTCCGCGCAAACGGTATTGACCGCGGGCCGCGACTGACGCATGCTCGTGGGCCACGCGGCCGGCCGTCGGGGGCGAGGCGCCAGGACCGGGTCTGGCCCATGCACCCCGCCCACAACCGGCGTCACAAGGAGGACGGATGGCCAAGAAGTCGAAGTCCAAGTCCATGTCCAGGTCCAGGTCCAAGACGGCGCCGCTGCACCGGTCGTGCGGCGCAATGGCCGCGCACATGATGCTGCTGGAGAGCCATCCATCGTTCCGCGCGGCGCAGATGCGGCTCGAGGGGGCGACAGCGAAGCGGCGCGACTCCTCCGCCGACATCTCCAAGGTCAAGATCGTGACGGTCAAGACGGTCGTGAACGTCGTGTACAAGACGGACGTCCAGAACATCTCCGACGCGCAGATCAAGAGCCAGTTCAAGGCGATGAACAAGGACTTCCGCGCCACGAATCCCGACAAGAGCCAGACCCCCGACCCGTGGCAGGGGCTCGTGACCGACTCGCGCATCCAGTTCAAGCTTGTGAAGATCACGCGGACGAAGACCGCCTCGAACGGCTTCACGTTCGACGACAAAGTCAAGAAGGCGTCAACGGGCGGCATCGCGCCGTTCTCCACCAAGACGCACATGAACCTCTGGGTGTGCGCGCTGACCGGCGGGCTCCTCGGCTACGCGCAGTTTCCCGGCGGCCCGCAGGGGACCGACGGCGTGGTGATCAACTTCCAGGCGTTCGGCACCAGCGGGACCGCGCAGGCGCCGTTCAACAAGGGGCGCACGGCGTCGCACGAAATCGGCCACTACTTCAACCTGCGGCACATCTGGGGGGACACGCCGGATTGCAGCGGGTCGGACATGGTCGCCGACACCCCGAACGCCGCCGGCCCGAATTTCGGCATGCCGGCGTTCCCGCACGTGACGTGCAACAACGGCCCGAACGGCGACATGTTCGTCAACTACATGGACTACACGGACGACGCCGGGATGTTCATGTTCACGGCGCAGCAGGTGCTGCGCATGCGCACTGCGCTCGACACGCTGCGAGCCGGACTGAAATAGCGGGGCGCATGGCCGCGCCTGAGCGCTCCGGCGATCGCCTGTTCACGACACGGTGGGTCCACGTCTTCGAGGAAGACACGGCCGAGGGGGCCGTGTATCGCCCCGAGGACGATCAGATCCCCTTGTCGCGGCGGCCGCGCGAGCGGCTGGACATGCATCCGGACGGCTCCGCGCAGATCCTCACGGCCGGGCCTGACGATCGCTTCGTCGCGCAGCCGGCCACCTGGAAGGACGAAAAGGGCGGCGTGCTCATCAGCACCCGTGAGGCGGGACACGCGCTGCGAATCGTCGATCGTTCCCCGTCCCGCCTCGTCATCGCGGTCGAACGCGCGCCCGGCGATCGGTGAACACCATGGCCAGGAAAAGCGCCCCTGCCGGTACAGTTGATTTCGAGGTCAGCCCGCGGCTGCCGCTGCTGGCCTCGATCCGTGCGTACGTGCGCGGGGCGGACGCGCCGGTCACGCGCCCGTTGCGCATCTACACGCTGGATCCGTCGGTGCCGGATCGCAGCGGCGGGATGGCCATCGTCAACGTGCCGTACGAGCCGCTCTCGCCGGGCCCGGTCGGCTCGGTGTTCGACGTGAGGATCGACCGGGTGCCGGACCCGCTGGTGGCATCCGCCCTCAGTCTCGACGACCCGGCGGTGCTGATCACGAGCGGGCTTCCGCCGTCGCCGTCGAACGGCCGCTTCCACCTGCAGATGGTCTACGCCGTCAGCTCCCTGACCTACGCGACGTTCAGGCGCGCGCTCGGGCGGGACATCGGCTGGGCCGTGCCGGCCGGGCCGGACGGATCGGTGCGGCTGATCCTGAGACCCTTCGGCTTCCGCGGCCGCAACGCGGGCTACAACCGCGAGACGGGGGATGTCTCGTTCGGCTATTTCAACGCCACCGACGATCCGGCGGGCTTCATCGTCAGGAACGGGCTGATCTGCACGGCGCTCAGCCACGACATCATCGCGCACGAGGTCACGCACGCGTTGCTCGACGGGCTGCGCTCCTCGTTCCTGCACCCGACCAACGTGGACGTGCCGGCGTTCCACGAGGCGTTCGCCGACGTGGTCGCGCTGCTCCTCCACTTCACGTACCCGGAGGTCGTGGAGCAGGGCATCCGCAATTCACGCGGGGCGATCACGCGCGGATCCCTGCTGAGCGACCTGGCGCGCGAGTTCGGCTACGCGCGCGCGAAGAAGGGGACGGGCTCGGCGCTGCGATCGGGTGTAGACGTGGACGGGATCGCCGCGTTCGATTCCGACGTGGCGGCATCGCGGGACAGCGCCCCGCTGCGCTACGACCCGAAGCTGGAGCCGCACAGGCTCGGCACGGTCCTCGTATCGGCCGTATTCGAGGCGTTCGCGACGATCGTCCGGCGCAAGACCGAGCGGTACTTCAGGATCGCCGGACTCGACCCGGCGTCGGTCGGCCAGGCCGCGCTCAGCGACGCGCTCGTCAAGGCGATCGCACAGGAGGCGAGCGACATCGCCGGGCAGTTTCTCAATATCTGCATTCGCGCAATCGACTACTGCCCGCCGGCCGACATGGAAATGGGCGAGTACCTCCGGGCGATGATCACCGCGGACGGCGACCTCGAGCGGACCGACAAGTACGGCTTCCGCGACGCGCTCATGCGGTCGTTCCGGCGACGGCTGATCTTCCCCGATCACGTGAAGTTCATGACCGAGGAGGCCGTGCGGTGGGAGCCGGCCGGCGAGCGCCTGCGCATCCCCGGCCTCGCGTTCAGCGACCTGCGGTTCGACGGCGAGCCGGGGCAGCCCGCGAACGCGAAGGAGCTGCACCGCCAGGCGATGGCGCTCGGCCGCTTCGTGACGGACCCGAAACACGCGCGCACGTTCCAGATCGTCGCCCCCTCCGGCACGCTGCCGAAGGGTGTGACCCAGGCGTCCCCCGCGGTCGTGGAGTCCGTGCGCGTGGCCCGGCGCGCCGCGCCGGACGGCCGCATCCTGTTCGACCTCGTCGCCGAGGTCACGCAGAACTGCACGGTGCAGCAGGGCGGCGACATCTTCGAGATGAACGGCGGCTGCACGGCCATCATCGATCCGCAGGGAGAGGTGCGATACGCCATCTACAAGCGCCTCACGAGCGAGAATCGGCGCGAGCGCCAGCGGGGAGCGATTCGCGGACCGCTGAAGGACTTCTGGACCCGATCGGGGAAGCGCTTCACGGAGCGTGAAGGGGTCCTCAAGCGCGTCCACGAGATGTGACGGGATGCCTGACGCGCCAGCCTGAAGAGCATCCGCGTATCACGGCCTACCTGTCCCGGCTCGCCACAGCTGCCGCCAGGCACTCTCGCAACTGGCCTCGAGCACGACGCTCGCGGTTGACTGAGGGGTGCCTGGGCCATGGCCCGGCCTACGACCGAAGCCGGACCAGTCTCAAGCTTCCGGTCACCAGGCCGATGATGAGTGTACCGGCACTATCCGTGGAGGGATGGCACGACGCAGCGGTGAGCGCACACCCAAACGATGCCGGGGGCACAGAGGACCTCCGCTCCTTTCGGCGAGTCGGTCAGCGTCTTGACGTAAGAGGTATCCGGCTCTATCAGCGGCCGGGCGAAGCGGCCTACCGGATCTCGATCGTGTAGCGATACGACAGGACCCGCTGCCCCGTCAGGTTGGAAAGAACGAGATCGTACGAACAGCCGGTCGTGGCGTCTACGCCATATCCCAGACCGAGGCCGTCGCTCTCCCGGTAGTTGTAGATTGTCTGGCTGTTGCACCTGAGGTCGCTCACGAATTGACCCGTCGCGCTCGGCCCTGGCCAGTAGGTCCGGATCACGATCTGCGCGTTGTGCGGCACCCGGAAGGAGATCGACACGTCGCGTCGGGTGACGCCGGCCGCTTCGCAGTCCGCGTAGCCGGCCTCGTTCCAGAGGACGTTGCAGAGCCACCCCTCGCCCTGCTTCAGGATCGTGACCGCGTCGAGCGACAGGTCCGCGGTCATGGACGCCGCGCGATTCCACTCCGGCGTGACGCTCGCGAACGAGTAGCCGTCCTTGCTGACCTCGATCGGCACCGGGTCGAACCGCGAGGAGATCGAGAACGAGCCGTCCGTGCCGGTCAACACCATCGGCCGGCTGTCGGTGAATGGCATCAGGCGCCCGATCTTGACGCGTGCTCCGGCGATCGCCTGATTGTTGGCGTCGCGCACAGTGCCGCGAAGTTCGTAGTGCGACACCGTCACCGGCAGGACGCCGGCGATGCCGGCGCAGGTCGCGCGCACGTTCGTGTGGCCTTCTTCGAACACGCTCAGGATGTGGCCCGGCGGCGTGCTGAGGTCGTCCCCTCCGGGGCCGACCATGCGGACGACGGTGGGATCGTCACTCGTCCATTCGGCGCCGGCCGTGCAGTCAACCTCGGGCGAACCGTCCGCCTTGACCAGCGTCGCGGTCAACGGGAACTGTCCGGCGATCAGAAATGTCGGATACCCCTCGAGCCCGCCGATCCGGACGTGGTCAGTCACGACCGCGGTCGATGCCGGCGTCGCGCTGGGCGACGTCGTCGAGGCGGGTCCGGAATCGCACGCCGTGACCGCCATGACGGCGGCCGTCACGAACAGGAGGTTACGCATGGGATTGCCCTCGCCGTCATCGCGCCACGCGGCTCACTGCCCTGGCGTGTTCCCCGTGCCGGCCCCGGGCTTCAGGTGTTTCGCGTACCACGCCACGTACCGCTCGTACCGGTCGCGCGAGGCTGCTCCAGGGCATGGCGAATCTCCGACACCGACTGCACCGGCGGTTTCCGGGTCCTTCTCGAGGCACCCACCGTCGAGGCTCGTGACGGTTTTTCTTCATCAATCTGCGTCCGTGTCGCACGAACAAGAGCGCTCGTGATCATCGTTGGCATGTCATTAGCGCGCGTACCCGCGTCTGGCGCGGACCGTTCCCTGCTTACCCTTGAGCTTCACCTCGATCGGATGCCAGCCGGAGGCCGGTACGCGCGCTGGCGTGTAGGAGAGGAGATACCGGCTCTTGAAATCGCCGACGATGCGCCCGAAGGCAGCCGGGAGATCCCGCGACGAGCTGACCGAGAGGAGGTCGCCTCCGGTTTCCTCCGTGAGGCGTTCGAGCAACATCTGCGGAAAAAGCGTGGGATCGGAGTCCAGCCAGCGATTCAGTGCCGCGCGTTGTCGAATGACGATCCGGGTCTCGGCGTCATTGTGGGCTTCGAAGAGCGGGTGAGGCGTAACGCCGTAGACGACGATGTCCGTTTCGCGCGCGGCCTGCATCACGGCCGGTGGCTCGAGCCAGCTGCTGGTGTCGGCGCCATCGCTGAAGACGACGAGGAGCGTCCGTCCCACGGCCTCATTGCGCAACCCGAGCGCCGTGAAGATGCCGTCGCGGAGCGCGGTGGCGCCTGACGCCGTCAGCGTGCCGATGGCGCCGTCGAGTACGCCGCGATCGCGAGTCCAGCCCGTCTTCAGCCCGATCTGGTCTGAGAAGGCCAATAGCGCCGCCTGGTCATCTTTGCCGAGCGCACCGGCGGCCGCGCGTGCCGCCTGTTTCAGATGCTCGAGCGTCTCGCCGCGGACGCTGGCGCTGACGTCGAGCGCCAGCAGCAGGCTGACGGGCACATCCTCGAAGGTCACGGCCTCGATGCGCTGGACGACCCCACTGTCGCGCAGCTCGAGGTCCGCCGCCGTCAGCCCTGTCACCGGCTTCGCGCCGTTGCGCACCTGCACATCGACGAGCACGGCATCGGCCGAGCTGCGGAAGCGCATCGGCCGATCCTGACGGGGCTCGGCGGTCGGCGGTCGGCGGTCGGCGTACGCCGAAACGGCCAGGAGCACGCAGGCGAACGCGACGCCACGCCACCAGATCATTGTTGCTGCGCCTCGGCGCGCAGTTGTGCGATGAGTCGGTCTGGCACCCAGAACTGGCCGAATTGATAGCCGATCCACGGATCGGCCGGGCCGGTCGGGGCCCGCAGCATGCTGTGCAACACGGCGCTTGCCTGGTTCCAGTTTCCCCCCGCTCTCGCGAGACTCGCCAACGCGATGTACGCACTCCGTCCGGACGGCACCAGCGCGAGCGCCTCCTCGAACAGGGTCGCGGCGGCTTCAGCCTGGCGCTGCCGAGTACGCACTTCGCCGAGATAGAGGCGCGACAGATAAGCGATACGTGGTGGGGCATCCGGCGCTTCTGCAACGAGTGGCGCCAGGAGCCGCTCGGCCGCCTTGTCGTTGCCCAGCAACATGCGAACGTGTGCGAGACGTAGTTGCCGTTCGGCGTCGTTCGCGTTCGATGCCAACGCAAACTCGAACGCGCGTGCCGCCTGCTTCAGGTGCGCCGCGCGCGCCGACTTGGCCTGGGCGCGCCCATAAACAGCGGACCAGGAACGAGGCGCCGTGCTCTCGTCGAACTCCGTGAGCGGATTGTCTTCGGCCGGTCGGGAGGTGAGCGGCGTGCGGATGTCGGCTAACAGGTCGGCCGGCAACATCGCGATGGTTTCGTGGATCGAGCCGCACGCCAGTTGCAGCGGAGCGTCCTCAGCGAATCTCGCGCACGCATCATCGAGGATAGTGGCAGCCTGTCCGAAGCGGCCGTCCGCCATGGCCGTGAGTCCGATGGCGAGCTCCCAGCGTCTGGATTCGTCCGGATGTCCCGTCCGGAGTGCGTAGTAGCCAAAATAGCCTCTGGCGATTCTGATCTGATCGCCCACAACCTCCGCCGAGGCCGCATCGTCGAGGCGGTAGGCTTGCAGGGCCGCGTCCATGTGCAGCGAACCCGCCACGGTCATCATGTCCACCGTCCAGGTGAACGGCGGGTCCTCTCTTTTGGGAAGGCCTTGGCTGTATGCACCCCCCGTGGCGGGTCGTGCCTTCTGACCGGGATTAGTGAAAGGCTCACCCGGTCGTCGCTGGGATGCATCGGCCTGTCCCGCCGATCCACCTCCTGTTTCAACTGCCTTCCGCTGAGTCTCGAGCACGCCCATGATGCGCTCGACAATCTGGCGCTGCTCGGTGATGGCGCGCTGCGCCAGCAGGCGCAAGGCGGCGTCGGTCTCGCCGCGTTGATATGCCTTGGTGATGTCGTAGTGCTCCGCGATCCACCGCATGAGATCGGGGATGTACTCGGCCGGTTTGGTTTCGAGCCTCTGCGGCGCCGCCTTCTCTTGGGGAGGGGAGGCGGGCCCCTGGCCGGACCCGCACAACACGGCAATGACGAGCGCCCACGGAACCAAGGCCCCCATTCCGCAAAGCGTACCATGAGTCCTGTCTCCCGGCTGCGTCGGCTATGCGGGTGTGCGCCCGGGGTCTCAACACGCCGTGGTACAGGATCAGGGTGATGCGCGATCCCGTGGCTGGAAGCGAGCGTACGTCTCGATCATCAAGGACGCGCTCACTTCCCTGGCGTGTTCCCCGTGCCGGCCCCGGCCTTCAGGTACTTCGCGTACCACGCCAGGTACCGCTCGTACCGGTCGCGGACGTAACTCGGACGGCTGATGCCGTGGTTCTCGTTCGGGTAGATCACGAGCTCGGTCTCCACGCCCAGGCTGCGGAGCGCCTGGTACATCTGCTGACCGCCCTGGACAGGGACGTTGAAGTCGCGCTCGCCGCCGAGAAAGAGCGTCGGCGTCCGGATCCGGTCGGCGTGCAGAAATGGATAGGAGATCTTCTGGTAGGTCTCCCACGCCTTCGCGTTCCAGGGCGGCCCGATCTCGTAGTCGTACTGCGTGATGTACTGGTCGGTGCCGTAGAGGGCGACGGTGAAGGCCACGCCGGCGCCGCTCGTTGCCGCCTTGAACCGCGTGTCGGTCGCGATCAGGTAGTCGGTGAGGATGCCGCCGTAGCTCCAGCCGCCCACGCCGAGGCGGCCCGGATCGGCGATGCCCATTTTGACGACCTGGTCCACTCCCGCAAGCAGGTCCTGGACTTCGTAGTGCCCCCAGTCGGCGAAGATCGCGCGCGAATACTTCATGCCGCGGCCCGAGCTGCCGCGGTAGTTCACCGCGAGCACGGCATAGCCGTTGGCGGCGAACACCTGCCGTTCCGTGCTGAACAGGTGCTGGTCCTGTGAATTGGGACCGCCGTGAATGCGCAGAAGCAGCGGCACCTTCGTCCCGTCGACGTAGCCGACCGGCCTGGTGAGCAGGCCGTGCACCTCGGTACCATCCGCGCTCTTGAATGCCACTTCGTCCGTGGACCCGAGCTGCAGCTCGCCGAAGAGCGCGTCGTTCTGGTGCGTGAGCTGGCGCACTGAGCTGGCCGCCATCGTGTAGACCTCGGTCGCCTTCGCGTCGGCGCCCGACAGCACCGCCGAACAGCCCTTCTCCGACGTCCAGCTCGACACGACCACCGGCGGGGTCATCAGGCGCTCGACCGGTCCGCCGTCCGGGTTGACCCGGGCCGGGTACACCGAACGGTCGTCGGTGACGAGGAACTCTATCCACCGGCCGTCGGCGCTGAAGCGCGCACCAGACACACCGCGATCGAGCGCATCCACCGCCTGCACCCGCGCGGGCGGCCGGCTGCCGTCAGCGGGGACGATCGACAGATGCTCCATGTTGTAGGCGTCGTACGCGCGCTCGTCGGTGTCGAGAAACGCAAGCCGCATTCCGTCAGGGCTCCATTCGACCTGCGATCGCCGCACGCGGACGGATGCTGGCGTGACCGCCTTGTCGCTGGCGCCGGCTTTGGCGTCTGCGACGAAGACCTGCGCCGCCGGATCGCGGTCCGGATCGTCGGTATGGTTGCTGATGAACGCGATGCGCGTGCCATCCGGCGACCACGAGGGCGACGATTCGTCCCACTTGCCTGACGTCAATCGCTCCAGTTTCTTCGTCGCGAGATCGAACAGGTAGATGTAGGAGTGGCGCGACGAGAGCAGATACCCCTGCCCATCCTGCTTGAACTTGTACCGATCGATCACGATGGGCTTCGGCGCCTTCGGCTTCCCTGCCTGCGCGGACTCGCCCGCACTCTCGCTCTCGCTCTCGGGATCGGGATCCCCTATCACGAGTGCGAGCCGCTTCGAGTCGGGGGACCAGTCGTAGCCCTGCAGCCGTCCCTTCAGGCCGGTCAACTGCCAGGCCTCTCCCCCGTCCTGGTTCAGCAGCCACACCTGGTTGCCCTTCGCTGGCCCGGGTCGCGACGAGGTGAACGCCAGGTACTTCCCGTCCGGGCTCCACCGCGGGGAGGATTCGCTCTCGGAGCTGAACGTCATCTGCCGGTCGCTGGAGCCATCGAGCCTGGCGACCCAGACGTGTGAATTGCTGCGATCGGCCTTCACGTCGATCGTCGAGACGACATATGCGACGGCGCTGCCGTCAGGCGAGCAGCGCGGGTCGCGGACGTCCTTGATCCGCGCCGCGTCGTCCAGCGTCAGCGGGTGTTTCGCCGGCGATTGGGCGACCGTCAGGGCGGAAGCGGCCAGCGCGAGGGTCAGGGTCGAGACGAGTCGGGCGCATTTCATCGATGAATCCTCGAATCGAAGGCACCGGGAGGGCGCCCTCCAGCGAAAGGATAGCACCATGAGGCGCGTTACGCTTCGCGCAGGGCGCCCGGTGTTATTGCAGAGTGCAGAGTGCAGAGTGCAGATTGACGGATTGACGATTGGGGATTGACGATTGGGGATTGACGGATTGGCGATTGGCGATGGCGCATTCATGTTGGCGCGCGATCGATGTCGTCGTGTCGCATGCGCGGACCGGGATTTCACCGGAAACTACTGCTCCTGAGCCTCCCGGTCGCCCGGCGCGGCGGGCGGCGGCCGGAGTCCGGGCGGGGACTTGCCGGCCCCTCCCAGTTGTCGACCGCGGGACAACATTCACCTGCAGGGGCCCGCCGCCGGAATGGCGGAATTACGAAATCGGGCTGTCCGGTTTCAGCTCTGTAGCGGCGCCTGGAGCGTCGTGTTTGAATATCAACGCGTTACGGCTGGCACTCGGCGTGCACCAGTGCTGGAGATGGGACTCCGTCCGCGTGTCATCGTTGCCTGCCCCGATCGTACCGAGTCCGAGCGGCTGTGCGAGTGGCTCTCGGAGGAGCACGAACCGTTTCCCACCCGGCTGCTCCAGGGGGCGATTCAACAGGTGCAGGCGCATCAGGCCCACATGGTCGTGGCGGACGCGTCCGTCGCCTTCGACGAAGGGTTTCTGTCAGTCTGCCGCGGCAGCGGCGCCCGAACCCCGCTGGTCATCGTCGGCGACCCGAGCCCGGCACGGGAGGCGGCCGCGCAGCGCCACGGCGCTTTCTACGTCGAGCGTCCCGTCGATCGCGACATGCTGCTGTGCAACGTGGCCATGGCGCTGGTCGATGCGCGCCCGGTGCGGCGTTCGCCGAGGTTCGCCGTCGCGCGGTTCGAGGCCTCGGCGGATGGCATCCCCGTGTCGCTGCTGGATGTCGCCAACGAAGGCCTCCGGCTCGAAATCCCGCAAGGGCGACGAGCGGTCCTGCCGCCGTTCTTCACGGTGCGCGTCCCGCTGATCGGCGTGTCGATCGGCGTGCAGCGCATCTGGGTGGGTGCGCCTGGAGCCCGGTCGGCCGCGCACGCATGGTGCGGCAGCGCGCTGGCCGACAATGCGATGACCCAGGTGCTGAAGTGGCGCAACTTCGTGCAGATGGTGCCCCGCGCTCACTGAACGGCTCTTCCATACTCCACTCTCATCGATCGTGAAAGGTCGGCGTATCAGCCGCACCGGTCAGCGGTCCGGCGCAGCGCGCGCACGGCGTCGGACGAGACCGGCGCGGTGGAATCCGGCGCAACGCGGGCCGCACGCCCCACGTGCGCCTCGGTCAGCAGCGCCGTGCGCGCGATGCGCTCGATAGCGGCCGCGTCCACTCCGCCCCCGGGGAGGACGGTGATGCGGGGATGCGCGCGGGCGGCCAGGGTCGCGAGCCGCGGACATCGCTCGTGCCACGGCCCCTCGCCGCCCGCGGTGAGCACGCGATCAACCTGAGGATGGCGCTTCAGTGCGTCGAGCGCCGCCAGCGGATCCGCTGCCGCATCGAACGCCCGGTGAAAGGTCGCGCGCACGTGCGGCGCCGACGCCAGCAGTCGCGCGAGCGACGACTCGTCGATCGCGCCGTCGCGCGCGAAGCCGACGACGATCCCGTCGACGCCGAGCGCATCCAGCTCGCCGGCGGCCTGGCACAGGCGATCGAATTCGCCCGGCCGGTCGCAGAGAAAGTCGTCGCGCTCGCGAACCATCACCCGCAGGGGCAGCCGGACGGCGCGCTGAATCTCGCGGACCAGCCCGATCGGCGGCGTCAGGCCGCTCTGCTCCATGGCGCGCGCGACTTCGAGTCGATCGGCCCCGCCCCGCGCCGCTTCGACCGCGTCGGACACGGAACAGACGATGACCTCGAGGAACAATCCCCGCGCGGGCTCCGCCGCCCGGCTCGACCCGGCCATTCCCGCCTCCAGACGATCTCGACCCCTGAGTTGCAAGGGGGTCAGCGAATCGGATACTTCGGAACCGCCGGCCAGGTGAACGGATTGTCCTTGATCTGCTTCAGCAGGACATCGATCGCCTTGTCGAGCTGGAGATCGCGGCCGGCCGACGCCGATGCCGGATCGTTCTCGAGGAGAATATCCGGATCGCCGCCGTGGTTCTCGATGAGCCACTTCCCCTCGGCGTTGTAGAAGGCGTTGTTCGACTGCTGGATCGTCCCGTTGTCAATCGTGGTCTGGCCGTTCAGGATGCCGACCAGCCCGCCCCACGACGGGACGCCGATGACGGTCCCGAGCTTGCGCGCCTTGACGTGCTCGATGAACGCCTCGCCATCCGAGCCGTTGTACTCGTTCGTCAGGACGGCAATCGGTCCGGTGGTCACCGAGCCGGGATAGCGGAACGGCACCATCCCGCGCAGCACGTTTTGCGCGGTCATCCGCCGCTCGAGCTTGTCGATGATGAAGTACTCGGTCCATCCGCCGCCGTTGCCCCGCACGTCGATGATGATGCCCTTGCGATCGCGGAACGCGCGCCAGTACTTGTCGAACTGGCCGGTATTGTTCGAGCTCATGGCGGTGATGTGCATGTACCCGAGATCGCCGTTCGACGCCTTCTGCACGGCCTGGATGTTGTCGGCGATCCAGCGGTTGTAGCGGAGGTCCGACTCGCTGCGCAGCGGCTCGATGTCGTACGTCTTCGCGCCTTCGGCTGATGGCGTCGAGTTGACGGTGACGGCCACCCGCTGCCCACGCGTGACCTGGAGATAGCGGAACGGGTTGTCGCCTTTCAGGTCGTGGCCGTCGATGGCGATCAGGAAATCCCCCTCCTTGGCGTCCACGTCCGGACGCGCCAGCGGCGCCGTCAGGTCGCTGTTATAGGCGGTCGCACCCAGAATGCGCGCCAGCCTCGGATAGCCGCTGGCGTCAGCCTTCAGGTCCGCGCCGAGCAGGCCCGTGAACACGGGGTTCGGCGGGACCTGTGCCGGCGCGAAGTCGCCGCCCGACACGTACGTGTGCGAGACGGACAGCTCCCCGACCATCTGCGACAGGAGCCAGTTCAGGTCCGCCCGGTTGTTCAACTCGGGGATCACGGCCTTGAACTTGTCTCCCATCTTCTTCCAGTCGTGGCCGTGCATGTTGGCGTCGTAGAAGAAGTCCCGGTACCACCGCCACGTGTCGTTGAAGATCTGCGTCCACTCGGCGACCGGGCTCACGTGATACGCCATCTGATCGAGGTTCAGCTTCGTGCCGAGGTTCTTCGGCGACAGCTTCGCCACTGCGCCGGTGAAGTAGGCATTGCCCTTCTTCGCGATCATCTGTTCGCGGTTGAGCGACAGCTTCCAGTCGCTGACCGTGCTCTCCGATACCGTCAGCGTCCGGGTGCCCATGTCGAACAGGTTGAGGGTCCACTTGTCCTCGCCGCCAGGCGTGAACACGGTTTCGTACTCGCTCTCGCCGAACCCGTCCGTGGAGGCAAACGAGACGTTCCCCTTTCCGGCTTTCAGGAAGAAGTAGTTGCCCGATTCGACCGGCAGCGGGAACACGCGCCGCTCGATGCCGGGCAGGTCGATCCGGAAGGGGCCCGCGTCCGGCTTCTGCGCCGCCTTGTCGAACGGCGGCGCCTGGCCGGCCTTCAACTGCACGACCATGACCTGGACCGGGTGGCCGATGACGTGGTCGTCCTCGAAGATATCCATGCGCGCCGTGAAGTCGCGGTACGAGAGGAAATAGAGATAGTCGCCGCCGGCATCGAAGGTCGGGTTCAGGCTGTCGTAGAACCCGTCGGTGATCGGGATGTTCCTGGCCTGGTCGATGCTGTAGAGGAACACCTTGTTGTTGCGGTTGAATTCCACGAACGAGTACGCGACCCACCTGCCGTCGGGCGACCACGAGTAGTCGCTGACCTCCCAGAAGAACTCGTCGTTCTTCATCTGGTTCGACGAGGCGAACTTCGTCAGCTTCTTCGAGGCGACGTCGAGGTAGAAGAGCGAGAAGTCCTTGTTGCCGAAGAGGATCTTCGACCCGTCGGGCGACCACTCGAGGTGATAGGCATAGCGGTCGAGCGTCGTGGTGAGCTGGTCCCACGGCCCCTCGCCGGTGAGGCTGAGTGTGTAGATCTGGTAGTCGCCCGTCTTGTCCGAATAGAACGCGACGCGGGTCCCGTCTGGCGACACCTGCGGCAGGCGCTCGCGCGTGCCGGGCGTGTTCGTCAGGTTGCGTGGAGGCCGGCTGTCGTCGGTCGCGACGGCGTAGATGTCGCCGCGGGCCTCGAACACGGCGGTCCGACCGTCGTTCGAGATCGTCATCGCGTGGATGTAGTCCCGCGGGTTGACCGTGCGGTCCGCCAGTTCCCAGCGGTCGCTCGGCATCTCCACCGCGACCTTGTGCACCTTGTTGGTGGCCGTATCGAGCACGTGCATCCAGCCCGCCTGGAGAAAGATGATGGAGGTGCCGTCGGTCTCCGGCATCTGCACGTCGAAGTCGGTGAAGTCGGTGACCTGTTCCACCTTCTTCGTCGCGAAGTCGTAGGTGTAGAGGTTCGCGATGCCGCTCCGGCTCCGGTCCGACACGAAGTACATCCGGTTCCCGATCCACATCGGATACGCGTTCTTGCCGACGTAGTCGGTCAGCGCGGCAAAGCTGTTCGCCTTGAAGTCATAGAGCCAGATGTCCGTGTACTGGCCGCCCTTGTAGCGTTTCCAGTAGTACTCCTCGTTGCCGCGCCGGTTGTAGACGAGCTTCGTCCCGTCCGGCGAATACGAGCACAGGATCCCGCGCTCCATCGGCATCTGCTCCGGCAGTCCGCCATCGGGCGTCACGGTATACAGCTTCGCAATCGGCCGGAAGGTGTTCTCGTGGGACGAACGGAAGACGATTTTCCGACCATCCGGCGTCCAGCCGATGGTCTGGGTTCCGGCGCCCATGAACGTGACGCGCTTCGGCACGCCGCCGGTGACCGGCACGACGTAGACCGCTGCCGCGCCGTCGTACTGCCCCTGGAACGCGATCTGCTTCCCGTCAGGGGAGAGCTTCGGCGCAGTCTCCGTGCCGGGGTGGGTCGTGAGCCGCGTGGCGACGCCGCCGGACGCCGGGACCGACCACAGGTCGCGCTCCCAGCTGAAGACGATGACGTTGCCGCTGATGTCGGGGTACTGCATGAAACGGCCCGGGACACCCGCGTACGCAGGAAGGGCCAGGCCAACGAGCGTCAGGACGATGAGACAGAGCTTGCGCATGGGAATGACTCCGTGAAGCGTTCAGAATGTCAGCACCTTGTCGGCGGCGGCGATCGTGCTGGCGATCTCGGGCATCGTGGTCGGCTCGACGCCTTCGACCAGGTCCAGCTCCATCAGGCCCCTGGCCTGAAGACACGAACTGCAGGCCAGCACGGTTCCCTTCTTGTTCACGATCCCTTTGAACATCCGTTCGATGTTGTAGTAGCCCTGCGGCGTCATCTGGTTGGGGACGGCGCCGAACACCGCATCGCCCAGAAGGAAGACCGTCACGTCAGGCTTCGACGCGTTGTCCTGAAGCGCCATGACGAGGCGGAGCGCGTTGAACATGCGTTCGTCGCCGTATGGAGCGCCGTTGATGATCGTGAGAATCGTCACGCGAATCCCTTCATGGCCGCCAGAGAGGATGGCTGGCAGCCGTCCGGTGACGCCTGGGGGAGAGT
This sequence comes from uncultured Acidobacteriota bacterium, assembly GCA_963817635.1. GTDB lineage: Bacteria > Acidobacteriota > Vicinamibacteria > Vicinamibacterales > 2-12-FULL-66-21 > CAWFPR01. The sequence continues at coordinate 292,283 of CAWFPR010000015.1, forward strand.
TCTATTCTACAACGCCTTCTATTCCCACTCGATCGTGCCGGGCGGCTTCGTGGTGAGATCGAGGACCAGGCCGGACACGCCGGGCAGGGCGAGGATGGGATCGCGGATCTCGTCCAGCAGGGCGGGCGGCAGCGCGGCGGGACGCGCCGTCATCCCGCGCTCGGACATCACCGGACGCAGGATGACGAGTTCTTCCCCGCGCCCGTCGATGCTCAGCGGCAGCATGACGGTCGGGAACTGCCAGATCGCCCGCATCACGCCGTGCCGCTCCACGGCTCGCATGACGATGGCATCGGCTTCCCGCAGCAGATCGAGACGGCCGCGCGTCATGCCGGCCGCGCGCGGCTCCGCATGCCGGATCCCACGACCGGACAAATCGAGCACCGTCCGGTTCACGCCGGGAATCCGCCCGTAGAGCTGTGCCGCGATCGCCAGCAGCGTCTCGTGCGGCGCCTGACCGGTCAGCATGACCGGCTGCTCGTAGGTCCGCAGATCCGCCTTCACGCCGACCGACCGGACCGGCAGGAGCACGCCCTGGAGACCCGTGCCCCGCAGCTGTTCGTCGATGAGCGGCTGCGTCCGGTCGGGATCGTGCCCGTCGGGCACCCGTCCGTTCGAGCACAGCAGGCGCACCCCGAGCCCGGGTCCCGGGAAGGGGTGCCGCCAGACGAGCGACGGATCGATCTTCAACGCCTCGGCCATCTCGCGCACTTCGACCTTGTACAAGTCGCGCAGCGGTTCCACGACGCGTCCGGCCCGGATCATCTCTTCGATGACCGGCACGCGGTTGTGATGCGTCTTGATGGTGTCGGCGCGGCGCGTGCCGCCGGTTTCAATCGTGTCGGGATAGATGGTGCCCTGCGCGAGCAGCATCTCGCCGATATCCAGCCGCCGCACCTCGTCGTCGAACACGTCGATGAAGGTGTTGCCGATGGCGCGGCGTTTCTCTTCCGGCTCGATCACGCCCTCGAGCGCAGCGAGAAACCGATCCGACGCGTCCACGAAGTGCAGGTTTCGGCCAAGGCCCGCCCGCTCGAACTCGTCGAGCACCACGCGCGACTCGTCCTTCCGCATCAGGCCGTTGTCGATGTGGAGCAGGTGGAGCTGGTCCGGCCCCAGCACCTCGCCGAGCAGCCGCGCACACACGGTAGAGTCCACGCCTCCGGACGCCAGCAGGAACACCTTGCGCGTCCCTACGACCGATCGAATCGCGGCGGCCTGATCCTCCAGGTGCCGGGCCATCGTCCAGTCGCCGCGGCAGCCGCAGATGTCGAGGACGAAGTTGCGGAGCATCGCTTCGCCGTACTCGGTGTCGTCCACCTCGGGGTGGTACTGGAAGCCGTACCTCCGGCGAGTCTCGTCGGCGATTGCGGCGAAACGGTGGGCGGTGCCGTCATGGTCGTACGACACCCCGATCTCGCGAAAGCCCTCCCCGATGGAGACGACCGTATCCTGATGGCTCATCCAGACGGTCTGGCTTCGCGGAAGCCCGGCGAAGATCGGCGTGTCGGCGGTGACCTCGAGCCGCGCCGGTCCGTACTCGCTCCGGCAGTGCCGGACGGTGCCGCCGTGGCGCTTCGCGATTTCCTGGTGACCGAAGCAGAAGCCCAGGATCGGCACCGGCAGGTCGAGGATGGCGCCGTTGAATCCGCCTTCGTCGCCCGAGGCCAGCGCCGGGCTCCCGGACAGAATCACTCCCTTCATGCCGTCGAATGCCTCGACCGGGTCGTCCGGCTGGCGTATCTCGGCCAGCACGCGCTGGCGGCGCACCTTGGTGGCAATCAAATGGGCGTACTGCCCGCCGAAGTCGACGACGGCGATGCGATCGTGTTCGCTCATGACGGTGAGGTTTTCGCGTCCTTCCGGCCAATCGACAGGCCGCTCACGCTGCGCCGGCGACGCCGCGCTCGGCGGCTGTCACTCCGGACGCAACGCCGGGTATCCCGGTAGTGTGCACAGGACGCGTGGCCGGATGCAAGTGCACGCACGTCGATCGCACGTGTGTGCCGTCGGCGGGGATCGACCTCGCATATCATTAGGCCCGGAGCCGGGACCGCATGACGAACCAACGCCCCCCACGCACAGCGGAACCACGCACGGTGGTCTCGGCACTTGCTGTGTACACCGAGCGGCCCGCGCTCGTCATGATTGCCCTCGGCTTTTCGGCGGGACTGCCCTACTTCCTGATTTTCGACACGCTGTCCGCGTGGCTGCGCGCCTCGGGGCTCTCGCTCGAGGTGATCGGGTTCTTCAGCCTGGTCACGCTCATCTCCACCTTCAAGTTCCTGTGGGCGCCGTTCATCGATCGCGCGGAGATCCCGGGGCTCACTCGCTGGCTCGGTCATCGCCGTTCCTGGATGATCGTGTGCCAGGCCTGCATCGTCGTCGGGCTGTGGCTCGTCGCGGGCTCGGATCCGACGGTGAGCCTGAGCCGGATCGCCGTGTTTGCCGTGCTCGTGGGCTTCGCGTCGGCCACGCAGGACATTGCCATCGACGCCTGGCGCATCGAGGTCGCGGAAACGTCGAAACAGGGGGCCATGGCGGCCGCCTACCAGTGGGGATACCGCATCGCGACGATCGTCGCGGGCGCGGCCCCGCTGCTGCTGGCGCAGGCCTACGGATGGAACTTCTCCTACGCCGTCATGGCGGCCCTGATGGTGCTCGGCGTGCTGGCGGTGCTCGCCGCGCCGCGCGAGCAGCACCACGCCATCCGCCCCATCCACACCGAGGGCATCGAGTCGGCGCCGGCGCGCGAAGCGGTCGAGTGGGTGGCACGGCTCACGATCCTGGCGGTCGGCGCCCTCATCCTGGGGTCCGGGTTGAGTGCCAACGCGTCGGTATTCGCCCGCGTCCTCGAAGCCGCCGGCGCAACCGGCGCCAGCGATGGCATCCTGGCGGCATGGAAGTCCGATGCCCGGGTGTGGGTGCAGCTCGCAGCGGTCGTGGCGGGTTTCGGCGTCATCGTGCTGGCCGTCCTGGAGCTGCCTGGGGCGCGCACGCGGCCGGGCCTGTACCTGTCGTCGGCGCTGGCCGACCCGCTGCGCGACTTCTTCTCGCGCCACCGGAGGGCCGGCGGGCTGATCCTCGCGCTCGTCTGTCTCTATCGGATTCCCGATTTCGTGCTCAACATCATGAATCCGTTCTATCTGGACCTCGGCTACAGCCTGGTCGAGATCGCCGAAGTGCGGAAGATCTTCGGCGTCTGGATGACGATGGCGGGGGTGTTCGCGGGCGGCCTGGCGGTCGCCCGCTACGGCGTCCTGCGCGCGATGGTGTTCGGCGCGTTCGCCGGGCCGTTGAGCAACCTGCTGTTCATCTGGCTCGCGCTCCACACGCACAGCCTGTGGGTGTTGTTCCTCGCGCTGGGGCTCGACAACGTCGCCAGCGGGTTCGCGGGCACCTGCCTGATCGCCTACATGTCGAGCCTGACTTCCGTGGGATTCACGGCGACGCAGTACGCGCTCTTCTCGTCGCTCTACGCGATTCCGGGCCGCCTCATCGCGTCACAATCCGGACGCATCGTCGAGGCCGTCGCGCGGATGGCGGATGCGGGCGGCGTGATGTCGGGCTTGAAGGGAATCGTCAGCAGCCAGGCGCCGGGCAACTACGCAAGCGCGCTGGAGCGCTCCGGCGTGACGCCGGCAGCGCTCGGAACCGGCTACATCGTCTTTTTCGCGTATTCGACCTTTATCGGTCTGTTTGCCATCGTGCTGTCGATTGTGGTGCGGCGGCGCCAGGAGCAGGATGCGAGTGAGTGACATGGAGTTCCCTGTGCAGCGAACAGCCGCGACCGGCGGGGCGAAGCTCGAGACCGAAATCGTCCGCCTGACACTGCGCCACACGTGGACGACGACCATGTCGTCCAGCCAGTACCGCGACGTCATCCGCACGCGCTACACGAAGGATGGCGTGACCGGGCTCGGCGAAGGCGCGCCGATCGTGCGCTACGGGGAAGACGCCCGGACCGCCGAAGCGATGTTGAAAGAAATCGGCAACCTGGTCGAGGCGGCCGATCCGTGGTCGTACGAGAAACTGCTGGCCACCGTCTTCGAACGGGTCGCCGGCGAACATGCGGGCAAAGCCGCGCTCGACATCGCGCTCTTCGACTGGATCGGCAAGCGCCTCGAACTGCCGGTGTACCGGCTCTTTGGACTCGATCCCGCCGACGCGCCGATCACCACGATGTCGATCGGCATCGACACTCCGGAGTCGACGAAGCAGAAGGTGGAGGAAGCGGCCGATTTTCCGGTGCTGAAGATCAAGATGGGGATCGGCAAGGACGAAGACACGCTCCAGGCCATCCGGGCCGTCACCCGAAAACGGCTGCGCGTGGACGCGAACGAGGGGTGGACGAGCAAGGAAGAGGCGCTCGACAAGATCCAATGGCTCCAGCAGGACGGCGGCGTCGAATTCGTCGAACAGCCGATGCGAGGCGACCTGACGGCGGATCATGCCTGGCTCCGCGCGCGCGTGAAGATGCCGATCATCGCCGACGAAGCCTGCACGGAGATCGCCGTCATCCCGGCGCTCGCGGGTGCCTACGACGGCGTGAACGTCAAGCTGGACAAGGCCGGTGGCATCCTCCAGGCCTACCGCTGGATCTCGATTGCCCGCGCGCTCGGCCTGAAGACCATGCTCGGGTGCATGGTGTCGAGTTCGATCTCGGTGACCGCGGCAGCGCATCTTTCGCCGATGGTGGACTTCGCGGATCTCGACGGCAACCTCCTGATCAGCAACGACCGGCATCGCGGCGTACGCGTGCACGACGGCCGGTTGATTCTGCCGGACGGCGCGGGCCTCGGGCTCACGGACGCCCCGCAGGCCGCCGGCTGACGCACCCGGCTTTCCTGTGTCGCCGCGCGCGGACATCAGCGCACCTCAACAAGGACAGCGTGCTGGCCGCGTGTCAGGAAAATCCCCGGATGACTATGGCAGTATTATTGCTAGCGTCAGTGCCGCCGTGATACGCACGGCCGCGTTCCCACCAGGACTGTTCATACTCGTCATGCCATCACGACTCATCGCCGCGCTCGGCGTCGCTGCTGTCCTGGCTGCTGGCTGCGGCAGCAGCACCAGCACCACCACCTCACCTTCAACCGTCACCTCGCCGACCACAATCTCCTGGATCGGCAACTTCGGCCCGAAAGGCTCTGCCGCGCGTCAGTTCACCGCCTCGCAGAGCGGCACGGTCACGGTGACGCTGAACTCGTTGACCCCGTTGCTCGACGAGATCGGCATCGGGATTGGCGTCCCTGACGCCGCAAGCGGCGGGTGCGCGCTGACGCAGGAGGTGGCGGGGGTGCCGGGCACCGATCCGCTGATCACCGCCACCGTCGATGCGGGTGCGAGGTGCGTGAAGATCTTCGACACGGGTCTCACGACGCTGAACGAGACGTTCTCGATCACGCTCGTCTACCCCTGAGGCCGGCGGCTACCGCGAACCTCCGTCCGGCCGCGCCTGGCTCGGCGCTGCGCCTTGCGCAGGTTTCAGGTACTTCTCCCACCAGGCCAGCTCGTTCAGCATCCGGTGGACGACGTTCCAGTGGCCGGAGATCCCGTGCGGCTGGCCGGTGTACCGGATCATCTTCGCCGGGACGCCGCGCCGCTTCAGCGCGAAGTACATCTGTTCGCCCTCTTCGTACGGCACGCGCTGGTCCACTTCCCCATGAACGAACAGCGTCGGCGTCTTCACGCGCCCTGCGTAAGTGAGCGGTGACTGGCGGATCATCCGGTCACGCGCGGCCGGGTCCCACGGCGGGCCGAAAAACTCGGTCTCCTTGGTGCGATAGATGTCCGCCGTGCCGTAGTCGCTCATCCAGTTGGTGATGCCGGCGCCGGTGATGGCCGCGGCAAATCGATCCGGGTACTGCGTGATCAGCCAGTTCGTCATGAAGCCGCCGTATGAGTGACCGGTATGGCCCACGCGCCTGGGATCGATCGGGTAGGTCTTCAGCACGTAGTCGATGCCAGAAACGACGTCCTCGCCGTCCTTGTCTCCCCAGGCGCCCCACGTCGCCCACTTGAACGCCTCGCCGTACCCGGTCGAGCTGCGGAAGTTCGTGTCCAGCACGAAGTACCCGTTGGCCGCGAAATACTGCTGCTTGAAGTCGAACACATAGCCGGCGGCCGCGTGCGGCCCGCCGTGGCTCACGACGATCAGCGGGTACGGTCCCCTCGCGGGATCGTACGCGTACGGATGAAGGAGCCATCCTTCGATCCGCGTGCCATCCCGGCTCGCCCAGTGCAGGGTGTCGGCCGTGCTGAACGCAACCTCGGATGCGAGGTCCCTGTTGATGTTCGTGAGGCGGCGCTCGTTCGTGCCGTCGATGTTCGCCGCGAAGACGTCCGGCAGCCGGTCGTGCGAGGTGACGGTGTATGCGATCGTCGTCATGGCCTTGTCGTACGACAGGCTGCCGATGCGGCGCGCGCCCTTCGTGACCTGTTCGACCTTGCCGTCCGGCACGGCTGCACGAAACAGGTGCGACTCTCCGCCGATCGCGGCCGTGAAGTAGATGAAGCGTCCGTCAGGCGACCACCGGGTTGGTCCCGGCTCGAGATCCCACGCCGCGGTCAGGTTGATCGGGCGGCCGCCGGAAACCGGCGTGACGTAGAGATCGCTCGGACCGCCATGATTCAGCTTCTGCTGGATGATCATGTCGGTGCCGGGATCGCGGACGTACGAGATGTACCGGCCATCCGGGGAATAGGCCGGGTCGCTATAGACGTACCCGTCGTCGGTCAGGCGCGTGACGTTCCCGTCGAGCGTGACTGTCCAGAGGTCCGGGCTCTCGTACTCGAGTTCGTCGCGCCAGTCGGGATCGGCAAGGAAGATCAGGGCCGTCCCGGCGGGGTTCCAGGCCAGACCGGCCGGACGGACGTCCATGTCGGTCAGCATCTTCGGATCGCCGCCAGACGCCGGGCGGATGGCTATCTGCGAGGCCGGCAGCGCGCGCTGGTTCGGCGCGGGAAACGGCTGGCCGTCGCGCTGGAAGTCCTTCCAGTCGAAGATGGCTCCCTTGAAGCGCTCCTGGTGGCGCTTCTCGAAGTCGCTCGCGTAGACGGGTTCTGACTTCGGTTGTGTCCTGTCAACCGTCTCCGCGGTCCACTTGCCATCGGGGCTCGTGACCGAGGTCCCCCGTCCTCGTCCTCCGCCTGTCCCGCGACCTCGCCGCCCGGCGGACGCGCCTTCGACAAGGCGCGGTTCGCCCTTTCCGTCAGAGGCGACGGTCCAGGTTTCCGACCTGGTCGAATTGTCGCTCTCGACGCGCGTCGAGACGGTGTAGGTCACACTCCGCCCGTCGTCGGACAGCGCGGGCGAACCGATGGTCTGAATCCGGTAGTAGTCCTCGATCGTGAGCGCGCGCCGCGGCGTCTGAGACGCCACCGGCATGGCGGCCGCGATGAACGCCGCGAGGATGGTGAGGGGCAGGCGGTTTCGCATGGCGCATCATACGGGCGCCAGCCGGCCTGTACACAACAAGAGCGAGGCCTCACAACCTCGCTCCTGAGCCGGCTGCCGGGGATCGGACCCGCGTCCGATTCATCGCGCCGGTGCGGATCCCCAGACGACCTTCTCGAGCACGTGTCCCATCGCTTCTCCCTCGACGATTGAGCATTTGATCCGTCCACAGTCGCCCGGCCAGGGCCGCGACCGCGTTCGGCTGCAGCAGTTATCGAATCGACACGGCCGAAGCGTTACCCCCCGGACCTCGAATTGGCACCAGCCCGAGGGATCCGGTCATTTCATGTTGCAGTTCAACGACTTAGGCCGACATCACGATGGACCTCGGTCCTTCGTCCCGGCGCGGTTGCCGCCCGGCTCCGGGGATGTGACAATCCGGAGCGTGCGCACGCTCTCGTTCGTGCTTGCCGCGCTCCTGCTGGCTCCCGGCGGAAGAACGACTGCCGCAGGACAGACTGGCTCGCTCCAGGCGTGGGTGGAGGCCGTGCGGGCCCATCAGGACGGGCGGTGGGATGAGCCCGCGCAGGCCGTCGGCACCTGGAGCAGCGCGGACCTTGCGGATCTCTACGAGACGCTTCGCCGGCACATCCGCGAGCGTCCGCCGGCCGAAGCCAACGCGCTGCTGCTCGGCGGCGCGATGCTGCACACCGACATTGCGATCGTCGGTTCGGAGCGCCCCATCACGCCGGCGCCGGGAGATCGGTTCGTGTCGGTCTCGATTGACGGCCGTGCCCTCGGCCAGCAGGCCGTCGAGCCGGGCTGGGCCTTCGCGCGACGGTTGCTCGAATTGTTCGACGCGGACCCGGCCGGCCATCAGCTCGTCGAGCTGTGGTATCGCGCAACGACCGCGCACATGGCCCGCTATGCGCTGCTTGCCGACGCCGGTCCGCACCTGGATGCGGCACGGCGCCTCTTCCCGGACGATCGCGACCTGACCCTCGACGCGGGCTGGCTGTACGAATCGCTCGCCGGACCGAGGACGCAGGCGCTCGCCGCCGAGTTCGTCGTACCCAGGGGAATGCGGATACAGATCGACAGCCCGTCGGCCGGCGACAGTCTCAAGAAAGCCGAGGAACTGTACAGCCGTGTGCTCGCCTCCGATCCCGGCTGCGTGGAAGCGCGCGTCCGGAGAGGACGCGTCCGCAGCCTTCGCGGTCACCAGGCGGAAGCGATTGTCGATTTGCGCGCGGCGACGGAGAAGGCCACCGACCCGGATCTCCAAGTACTACGCGCTCCTGTTCCTCGGCGGAGCGCTCGAGACGCTCGACAACATCGATCAGTCGCGCGTGGCGTACGAACGGGCCGCCGCCCTGTATGGCCTGGCGCAATCGCCGCACCTGGCGCTCAGCCGCCTGGCGACCCGGCGCGGCGACATGCCCGCCGCCCTGCGCGAACTGCAGATGGTGCTTCGCCTGTCACCGACCGCGCTCGATCGCGGCGACCCGTGGTGGTCTGTACGACCTGGGGAGTGGGCGACAGGCCGATGACCTCATCTCGCAGATGCGCGCGGCGATGGCGGCGGCGCGAGGGGCCTCGTGAGGCGCGAGGCGATCGCCCTGTCGGCGGGCCTGCTGCTGATGGCCCCCGCGCCGAATGCCCGGCAGCAGGCCTTCCGCAGCGGAGTAGAGGCCGTGCGCCTCGACGTGCTCGTGCTCGACGGTGGCGAACCGGTGCGCGGACTTCGGGCGGCGGACTTCGAGGTGCGAGACAACGGTGTGCTGCAACAGGTGGACCGGGTCAGCTTCGAGCAGATTCCCCTCAACGTTGTCCTTACGCTGGATTTGAGCGCGAGTCTCCGCGGAGAACGGCTCGAACACCTCCGCGGTGCCGCGGGAGCCCTGCTCGATGGCCTCCACGCCGACGACCAGGCAGCGCTGATCACCTTCAGCCACATGGTCGCGGAACGATCGGGACTGACCCGGGACGTCGAACGGGTGCGCGCCGAGCTCGAACAGATGACAGCCGGCGGGTATACGGCGCTCGTGGACGGCGCATTCGCGGGGATGATACTCGCGCAGTCGGATGCCGATCGGGCGCTGGCCGTCGTGTTCAGCGATGGCGTGGACACGAGCAGCTGGCTCAACCCGGCGGCCGTCATCGATGCCGCCAAGCGATCCGACACCGTCATCTACTGCGTCTTCGCCGGACCGCGCAGCGCGCCTCCCTTTCTGCGCGATCTGGCGACATTCACGGGCGGACAGGTCTTCGAGAACCCGGACATCGCCGCGCTGCGCCCGACGTTCACGCGAATCCTCGCCGAGTTCCGGCAGCGTTACCTCGTCACGTACTCACCGCGAGACGTCGCGAGCGGCGGCTGGCATCAGCTCCGCGTCCGGGTTCGCGGCCGCCGCGCCACGGTCAAGGCCCGGCCCGGATACATGCGCGGAGGGTAGCGGCGCGATCAGTCACTCCTGATCGCCAGGAGCGGGTCGAGGCGCGCGGCTCTTCGCGCCGGCAGGTAACAGGCGGCGAGCGATACGACGAGCAGGAGTGCGGTCATCGCGACGAACGTGGGCGTGTCGGCTGGATCCACCTGGAACAACAGCGTCCGCAGCGACCGCACGGCAACGACGGCCAGCGCGATGCCCACCACGATCCCGGCGCCCGCCAGCCGCATTCCGTCGAGCACGACCATGCGCACCAGCGCCAACGGGGTCGCGCCAAGCGCAGCGCGCACGCCGAACTCGCGTTCGCGGACAGCGACCGAAAAGGCCAGCAGGCCGTAGATGCCGATCGTGGCGAGCACGAGCGCCGTCCCTCCGAGCGTTCCGACCACCAGCACCTGGAAGCGAGGCTGCGACACGGTCGCGGCGACCAGCGACTCCATGGTCTGCACGCCGGACACCGGGATCATCGGGTCGATCGCGTGCAGGCGCTCACGCACCGCGGCTGCAACGGCCGTCGGTGCCACCGAAGTGCGAATCGCCAGATCGGACGGCGGGAACCAGTAGGGGTCCTGGGTGCCTGGCGCGTACAGCTCGAGGTCGTTCGGCGCGTCGAGCGCGTCGAAATGCGTGTCGCCCGCCACTCCCACGACGGTGATCGAGTCGCCCGGCCCGGGCGACCGCGAGAACGACAGTCGCTTTCCCACGGCCGATTCACCGGGCCACAGCCGCTCCGCCATCGTGCGATTGACCACTCCCACCCGGAGTCCACCGGCGCGATCGTCGCGTGAGAACTCCCGCCCGGCGACGACCGGTATGTGCATCGTCTTGAAGTAGCCCGGTGTGACGAGGCGGTAGATCGCGTAAGTGTTCTCGTTCGGGCCCGGCAGCGGCCGTCCCTCCACGAACACCGCGTTGCTGTTGCCCGAGGTGGAAAGCGGCAGCCAGCTGATGCCGGCCACACTGGTGACGCCGGGAATCGCCTCGAGCTCATCGACGATGCGATCGAGGAGTGGTGCCCACTGAGCCGGACCTTCGTATCGCGCGCGGGGCAACTCCATGCGCAGTGTGAGCAGATGGCCCGTGCTGAAGCCGGGATCGACCGCCGTGAGTCGCCAGAAACTGCGCATCAGCAGGCCCGTGCCGGCGAGCAGGACAACGGCGAGAGCGATCTGCGCGGCGACGAGCGCCTGGCGCGCGATCGTCGTCGCGCGCGAGGCGGTGGCCCGCCCTTCGCGCACCGTCAGGCTGGTCGTGCGCTGCGCGGCGTGCAGCGCCGGCGCGAGACCGAACACGAGTGCGGTGCCGGCGCCGACCGCCGCCGCCGCGCACAGAAATGCCGGGTTGATCTCGAGCTGCGCACCTCGTGTCAGCCCGTCCGGTACGAGAGTACGCAAGGCCAACAGCGTCCACCACGCCACAACGACGCCTGCCGCCCCGGCAATCGTCGCGAGCAGGGCGCTCTCCGCCAGCAGCTGCCGCACGAGGCGCCACCTGCCCGCCCCAAGCGCCGTGCGAACCGCAATTTCCTGGTGGCGCCTCGTCGCACGGACCAGCAACAGGCTGCTGACGTTCACACACGCGATGAGCAGGACGAGCATGACGGCGCCGGCCAGCACGAGCAGCCCGGTCCGCGCGTCGCCCACCATCGTGTCGCGGATCGGCTCGACGAGCACGCTCTGGCCCTTGTTGGCGTCCGGGTACGCGGCGGCAAGCCCGGCGGCGATGGTCATCATGTCCGTGCTCGCCTGGTCGAGCGTGACGCCGTCCTTCAGGCGGGCGATGACCGTCACGAAGTGTGACTTCCTCGCCTGCCGTTCGAACTGGCTGAAGGCCATGGGCACGAAGATGGCGTCGTCGCCTTCGGGCAGCCGGAATTCCGGCCGCAACACGCCGATGACCGAACGCCGCTTTTCGTTCACGAGGATTGACCGTCCGACAATGCCGGGATCGGCGCCAAATTGCGACCGCCAGACGCGGTGGCTGAGCAGGACCAGTCCGTTTCCGACCCGGTCGTCCTCAGGGGAAAACACGCGGCCGAGCAGCGGCTGGATGCCAAGAACGAGCAGAACGTCCGGGGTCACTCGCCTGCCGTCGACGCGCACCGCCTCGCTGCCTTCGACGATCGTCGCACTGTAGGGAGCGAGCGCGCCCATGTGCGAGAAGGAACTGGCCTGAGCCCGCCAGTCGATGAAGTTCGCCGGTGTGTCGCTGCCGTGAAGGATGTCCTTCGACGGCGCGAACTCCACGAGGGTGACGACGCGTGTTTCATCGTTATAGGGGAGCGGACGGAGCAGCACGTCGTACGCGACCGATAGAATGGCGGCCGACAACCCGATGCCGAGGCCGAGCGTGGCGATCGCGACGAGTCCAAAGCCTGGGTCGCGCACCAGCAACCGGACACCGTACTTGACGTCAGTCCACAGCGTTTGCATGACCGAATCCCTCCTGGCGCGGTACGAGTACCAGCGATTGCTGCGGCGCTCGCGGATGCCGTTGACAATCACGTCGGCCACGCTGCCGGCGAGCAAGGCCAGCGCGGCACGGAAGCCGCGCGCCGAGGCTTTCTGCCATTCGGCACGAAATGCGAATCGCAGCTCGGCTCCGAAACGTCGCCGGAACGGCTCGGGATAGCAGCGCAGCAGCAGGTCGAAGAGGCGGCGCGGCATGGCTAGGCTTCGGGCTTCAGCAGCTTCCTCGCGCGGGCCGCGTCCACCTGGCGCTCCAGCCGGCGCGCCTCGGCGCCGCCCGCCCGTCGTCCCAGCGGCGTCAGCGTGTAGTAGCGGCGGCGCTCGTCGTCCACGCCACGCGCGCGAGCCGGGGTTGCCGCGACCTCGACGATGAGGCCGGATTCGAGCACGCGGGAAATGGCCCGGTACAACGTGCCGGGGCGAACGGTGACGGTCCCGTTCGACCGTGCCTCGACGTCCTGCATGATCGCGTATCCGTGCCGATCGCCATCGGCCAGCGAGAGCAGGATTTCGAACTCCATCGGCGTCAACGGGCCGATGTCGGCCGCTCGTGTATTCGCCTTGAATATACTCACGAGGAACATACTAGCGATTCGTACGGGTGCCGTCAAGGTCAACCGCACCTGGCACCACTCATCGAGTGTGTCGCCGAAGGGGTTGAGGGTCGCTGATCACGCCATCGGGGGCCGGACCCGGCTGGCGAGTGGCGTTGACGTGGACCATCATCCCGGTGGGCCCGCGCGAGGACGAGTTCGTGCCACAATCTCCATTCGTGTCGATCCCTATTCGCAGAACACGGATGGACGCCGTCCAGCCGCCGCTCGTGCCGATTCTCAGCGACTGGATCGGGCAGGTACCGGGAACGATTTCGCTCGGACAGGGCGTCGTGCACTACCCGCCGCCGCCGGAGGCGCTCGAGGCGGCCCGGGCCGGCCTCAGCGATCCGTTCATCCACACCTATCAGCCCGAGGAGGGCATACCGTCGCTGCGGAATGCGCTGGCCGCCAAGCTGCGCGCCGAGAACGGCGTTGACGTCGGCCGCGATACAGGGCTCATGGTGACGGCGGGCGGCAATCTCGCCTTCCTCTACGCGGTCCTGGCGACCACGGAGCCAGGCGACGAAATCATCCTGCCGGCTCCCTTCTACTTCAATCACGAGATGACGGTTCAGGCGGCCGGCTGCCGTGCCGTTCCGGTCGCGACCGACGCGTCCTACCAGTTGCGGGTTGACGCGATTCGCGCCGCGGTCACCGACCGCACGCGCGCCGTCGTCACGATCTCGCCGAACAACCCGACCGGCGCCGTGTACCCGGAGCGGGCGCTTCGCGAGGTCAATGCGCTCTGCGCCGAGCACGGCCTCTACCACATCTCGGACGAGGTCTACGAGTACTTCACGTACGGAACGGCGCGTCACGTCTCGCCCGGGGCGTTCGCGGGCGCCGCGGGCCACACGATCACGATCAACTCGCTGTCGAAGGCGTATGGCTTTGCGGGCTGGAGGGTGGGCTACTTCGCGTATCCCGCGCATCTGGCCGAGGCGATGCTGAAGGCGCAGGACACGATCCTGATCTGTGCGACGGTCATCTCGCAGGTCGCGGCCGTCGGGGCACTACGGGCCGGCGCGGCCTACAGCGCCGGCTTCCGCGCCGAGCTGGCCGACGTGCGGAGCCTCGTGCTCGACGCATTCGCCTCGCTGGGCGACCTGGTCAGCGTGCCGCCGCCGGCCGGCGCCTTCTACGGCTTCGTCAAGGTCAATCGCGCACTCGATCAGATGCGGCTCGCCGAGCGGCTGATTCGCGAGCACCGTGTCGCCGTCACGCCAGGACTCGCGTTCGGCATGACGGACGGCTGCTACCTGCGCGTGGCCTTCGGCGCGTTGAACAAGACGACGGTCGCAGAAGGCATCGGTCGGCTGGTGCGGGGGTTGCGGGCGATCGCAGCGGGGTAGCCGCGTCCACGACCGATCGGACCCCGCCTCGCGGCGTGGCAATCGGCTAGAATCGCCCGATGCGATTTTTCCCGCGCGCCGCCTGCCTCCTCCTCGCCGCCGTTGCGGGAGTCGCGGCGCCGCCGCCACCACCCACATGGCCCGGGTTCCGCGGGCCTGGAATGACAGGTCTCGCATCCGGTGTCGTCCTTCCTGAGCGCTGGTCGAAGACGGATCACGTCGTGTGGTCCGCGAGCGTCCCGGGCCAGGGCTGGTCGTCTCCGGTGATCGCCGGCGGCACGGTCTTCCTCACTTCCGCAGTCAGCAGCCGGCCTTTCAAGCAGCCGTCACCGGGTATCTACGGCAACGACTACATCGCGCAGCTCAGGGCCGAGGGCCTGTCGAACGCGGAGGTCAGCAAGCGGCTGCGGGACCGCGACAACGAGGTGCCGGAAGAATCGGACGCCATCCGCTACATGGTGTTCGCGTACGACACCAAGGCCGGCGCACTCAAGTGGGAACGAGAGGCCTTCCGGGGACTGCCTGTCGGGGGCCGTCACCGCAAGAACACGTACGCGTCCGAGACGCCGTTCACCGACGGCGAGCGGATCTACGCATACTTCGGGCTCAACGTCGGCCTGTTCTGCTATGACCTCGACGGCACGCTGCTGTGGAAGCGCCAGTGGCCGCCGCAGCCCATCTATCTCGACTTCGGCACGGGGTCGTCGCCGATCGTGCACGACGGCCGCGTCTACCTGCTCCAGGACAGCGAAGGCGACTCGTTCCTCACGGCGCTCGACGCGCGGACCGGCGCGGATATCTGGCGCGTGCCCCGGAAGGAACGCGGGGCCTTCAACCGCACCTCGTCATGGTCCACGCCGCTCATCTGGACGAACTCCGTGCGCACCGAGATCGTGACGACCGGGCATGGGTTCATTCAAGGATACGGGCTCGACGGCCGGGAGCTGTGGCGCATCGGCGGCGTCTCGATGCCGCTCACGTCGCCCGTCGCCGCGGGCGACATTCTCGTCGCCGGCACCGGTGCGCAGGACGGCGGCTCGGTCAGGCCGGTGTTCGCCATCAAGGCGGGCGCCACGGGAGACATCACGCTCGCGGACGGCGCGGCGTCCAACAGCTCCGTGCTGTGGATGCACCCGCGCGCGGCGGGCTACACGCCGTCGGCGCTGATTCACCGCGGGCGTGTCTACCTCGTGCACGACCTCGGGACGATGCTCGTTCTCGATCTCGCGACCGGCCGGGAGGTCTACCGCGCGCGCGTAGGCGGCGTCGGCCACACGTTCTCCGCCTCCCCGCTCGGCGCGGACGATCGCCTCTACTTCACGGACGAGGAGGGGACGACAATCGTGCTGCGAGCGGGAGACGAGTACGCGGAGATCGCGCAGAACGACCTCGGGGAGATGTCGCTGGCGTCGCCGGCCGTCGATGGAACCTCGCTCTTCATTCGTACCGACAAGGCCCTCTATCGAATCGCGCAGTGACAACTGATCCGGGCCCGTGCCGTGATTGGCGGATGCCGGAGCTGCGCGTCCCGGGTGAACTGAACCGGCTGCTGCCGTGGATCCATCAGCTCAGTCGGGATATCGCGGCCCGAAGCCTTCCGCGTACCCGCGCCTGAAGCCCGCGCGGTAGCCGCCTTGGTACTCCGCGCGGTTCCCGAACTTCGGCTCCCATCCTGAATCGGCCGTTTCGAGTTCGCGCTGTCCTTCGAGATCCCAGCCGCGGGGCTTGTCTTCGCGGCCCGCCTGGATCCCTTCCTGCCGCCCGCGATCGTATCCGGCGGCGTAGGCCGGCGAGCCAGGTGCAACAGCGCGGGGCTGCGCGGCCTCGCGCAGCTCCGTCGCCGAGAGCCTTCCGTCGTGATTCGCGTCGAGCCAGTCGAAGGCGTCGCGCCATTCGTCGCGCGAGATCGATCCGTCGCCGTCGCGATCCAGCGCGGCGAGTCGAATGCCGCTGTTGCCGCGCCCCTGCGCCGCGGCCGGCGCTGCCAGCCCGGCCAACATCGCAAGGATGAGCCAGAGGGTTGATTTCATTGTGCTTCTCCTGATCGGATGCACAGCAAGCGGCATGCCTCGTCGGCCGCGGCTGTTCGACCTCTACCGCAGCCTGCTGACGCCGGGCGGCGAAAGGCAGATCCCATACGTCCACGGCTCCGGCCCCCGGTTCGCGGGCTGGGCGTGACTGATTCACCTGCGTATCTGCGAGCCCTGGAACTGCACCTCGAAGTGGTATCTCGGCTTGATGCGGTGAACGATCTCGTGCGTCGCCGGATCGATGCGCGCCGGAACTTCCCGCATCTCGACAGTGGCGTTCGCGCGATAGCCGCGCTCGTTCAGCACGTCTACCACCATGCGCCTCGCCACGGGGTCGCTGAACAGCGCTCCGTCGCTCGTGACCCTCGCCAGGCCGGTGACGGCCTGGACGACCATCGTCGGGACGAAGTCCTGTTCGATCGCGGCGATGACCTGCTGGAAGAGTTGACTGTGGTCTCTCTGGTACCCCTCGAGCCGCTCGACCAGGCGCTGGCGCGCTGACACGACCACCTCGCTGGCCAGCGGGATGTGCCTCAGGGCGTCGAATGTCTCTTCGTCCAGTTCCAGCGAGCTCTGGTACCGGAACTCGCTGATGATCGCCCGCTCCACCGACGCGATGTCGCTCTGGGCGTTGATCACGTGGAACGGGAACGTCTGCTTCAGGCTCTGGAGCACGTCATAGGTCTGCTCCATGAACACGCGGTACCGCTTGCGGCAGGCCTCCTCGTTCAGGTCCGTCGCGCGCTCCTCGAGCAGGTCGCCCATCCCGGTGTCGCGGACCCGCTGGTTGTACGCGAGCGTCTCGAGACCACGCTTGAGCTGCCGCTCGACCGATTCCTTCTCGCCGACGTACAGCACCACGATGTCGAAGCCCGGTTTCGGAAACAGGTAGGCGCGCGGCGTGCCGCGGTGCGCGGCGCGCAGTTGCAGGAATTTCCGGTACAGCAGCTTCACGCATTCCACCTGGACGCGCGTGCGCGGAAAGCCGTCCACGACGACACCGCTCTGGTGGCCGGGCTCGATGAGACGCTCGAACAGCAGCGGGACGACGTCGGCGTCGCCGATGAGGTTCCCGGCATCCTTGAGCAGCCGCATCTCCGGCGCGTGCAGCAGGTCGCTGGTGACGATCGGGACCGCGGTGATGCCGCGTTCACGCAGGATGAACGGCGTGTTGGTCCCCTTGCCGGCGCCCGGCGCGCCGCCCAGCCAGATGATCCCCCTCGGCAGCCTGGAGGCGCCCGACTCGACGCGCGGCTCGATCCTCGCCCACGCGCTCTCGAATATCCCCGTCGCCTCTGCCTCGGCCCTGTCCGAGTCACCGACGGGTTGAACCAGTCTGGTGGACGGGCGTGATGTAGTCGCCATGCGATGCTCGCAGTCTGCTCCCGGTAAGCTGAACCTTGGAACAGGGCTAGTGTAACGCACAGCGTGCGCGGGCGGGTCCCTAGGGCAAGTGGGCGAAGGGCCGCAGCGAGGGGTGGCGCCGCGCTGTCGCGGAGCAGCGCCCTCCCGGTCGTGACCGGGAGGGCGTTCGGAGGTTATGGGGGTCCGGCTACCGTCCCGAGCCCGTGCCCGTCGGACGCGCGGGGGCGCGCCCCGCGTCGAGGTCGTTCCAGTTCAGGATGGCGTTGAAGCCGAGGAAGAAGTTCCCCTGCGTCTGCCAGCGCCAATAGGGTCGGTTGGCGAACATCACGACGTGGCCCTTGCCGATCGGCGCGTCAATCGCGACCGCCTTGCCGGCGAGTCCTTCCCCGCCGATGAGGATTCCGGACAGCAGCAAGTCGTTGGGGTCCGTGGGGAACGACAGCAGCACGCGCGGCGCAGCCGCTGCGTCGCCGCCCCCGAAGCCGCCGCGACCGCGCCCGCCGCCAAATGCACCGGCGCCGCCGCGTCCGCCACGTCCGGCCCCGGCCGCCTGCGGCGGCGGAGGACCATCGAGGGTCGTCAGGTTCGGCCGGACGGCGTTCGGCTGCATGTTGGGCGCGCCGGGCGCCGTCCCGCCGCGGCCGCCGCGACCGCCCGCGCCGCCGCCCACCGACATCACCGGCGCCTGGTTGAAGTACACGGCCATCGCCTTCTGGTCGTAGCCGTACAGCACGGGGCTGGCCTTGTCGCCGAGCACCGCCTTCAACACCGAGCCGCGCACATACAGGCCGTCAGGCGTCTCGACGTTGACGCCTGGCGTGAGGTTGTATTCGGGGAACACGGTTGACGTCCCACCCTCGGTGATCAGGACGCCACCCTGCTCCACGAACTTGTAGAGCTCCATCAGCCCCTCGACCCCGATGCTGCCGCGCATATCGTCGGTCGAGTCGATCGTGCCGACGTTGGGCGTCAGTTCGGTCTTCTGGTAGGGCCGCGGCTCGTTGCCCTGCACGCCGCCCGTGATGAGCGCGGCGCCGCCGCCGCCCGCGTGCGGGAAGATGATGACGTCGTACTTCGCGCGCAGGTTCCCCTCGCGCAGCTTCGGCGCGCCGAAGTAGGTGTAGGGCACCTTGAAGTTGTCGAACGCGAGGCGCACCCAGCCTTCGTCCTGCGTGCTCGTCCACGTGTGCACGTACCCGATGCGCGGCACGTCGAGGTCGTGCATCGGCACGTTCGGCGCCGCATCGACGGCCCACGCGGACAGCCCGAGCTCCTTGATCGACGGCTCGAGCGCTGCGCGATTGGCATCCGCGATCACGAACGCGCCAGGGCCGAACTGGTGACCGCCGGCCTCGAACGCCTTCTCGGCAGCCGCCATCTTGACGCCCGCGTTCTTGAACCGGAACGTGACGAGCGTGTTCTCGGTGTTGTGATCGACGATGATCACGCGTCCGCTGCCGGTGATGGTCCCTGGAATCGTGAAGTCCGCGGTCGCCAGTGTCATCGGCTTGTCGAAGATCGCCTTGTCCTCGATGCGATGCACCGCGACGTTCCGGACGAGCGGAATCGCCCACCCGGTGTCGTCGTACGGGCGCGGGTTCTCCGGCGCGTAGAACTGCACGCCGAGCAGCGTCTCCACGAGCCCGCCGTACGGCTGATCGAGCCGGACGATGTAGTCGCCGGGCGCAACCTGGGTGCTGCCGATGCTGAACGCCGCGTTCGCCGTCTGGACTTCGGCTCCCTCGCGGCGGATCAGGTTCATCAGCTCCGCGGCTTCGACTGGCCGCCGCTGTTTGGCCGGGACGACGTACGCATAGGGCGCCTCGGTCCTGCCGCGCTCGATCGTGTGCTTGTTCTTCAGGTAGTAGTTCTCGAGGAACGTCTCCCCGTTCTTCGCGACGTGGTTCATCGCGATGAGCAGGGCGCTCTCCTGCATGTTCACGTTGGCGCGCGGACCCCACGTGATGTCGTTCGGCGCCGGATTGGGCCGGTACCACTCGCGGCTCTGGTTGAGGTTCCCCATGGCGCGGTTCTGCGCGCCGCCGTAGCTCTGGGTCTCGTAGAAGCGGCCGATCGAATTGTGGGTCACCCCGATCCAGAACATGTAGTTCGGGACCCAGCCGTCGTAGTAGTTGTAGGTCCACACGCCCGGCACGTTCCGCTTGGTCATCTCCATGATCTCGGTCTCGGCGAGCAGCCACCACTCGTTGACCTGGATCGGATCGACGATCGTGTTGTACGGGCCCGTGCCAGTCGACGTGTAGAGCAGCGTGACCGATTCGTGCAGGTCGTGGAACACGGTGGGATGCCAGTCGAGGAACGTCTTCAGCATCACCTGCGTGAGCCGCAGGCCGACGCCGATGCCGTCGCGGTTGTTGTCGTGCTGGACGTACTTGCCCCAGTAGACCATCGACGGCTGCGGCTTCCCTGCCTGCTGCGCGCGGAAGTTGTCCACCACCTTCTCGCGGCCGTCCACCTCGCTTGCCGGATTCAGGATCACAATCGAGTTGTTGCGAATCGTCTGGATGAACGGCGTCTCTTCGACCGCCAGGCGGTACGCCAGCTCCATCAGCATCTCGGGGCTGCCGGTCTCGGGCGAATGGATGCTGCCGGTGGCGAAGTAGATCGGCTTCCCGGTCGCGATGAGCTGCTTCGCCTGCTCGTCGGTGAGCTTGCGGGGGTCGGTGAGCTGCTCGGTGATCTTGCGGTACTTGTCGATCTGCTTGATCGTGGCTTCGTCGGCGATCGCGACCGCAAACATGTCGCGTCCCTCGTCGGACACGCCGATCTTGAACATCGTCACGCGGTCCGACGCCTTGTCGACCGCGTCGAGGTATCGCACGATGTCCTTGTAGTAGGTCATCTGTCCGGGCTCGCCCGGGATGTACCCGAGGAACTTCAGCGGGGTCGGCACCTTGTCCGAGGCCGGAAGGTGATCGACCAGCTCCGTGAGGATACGCGGGTCGGGCGTCGCGGCTTTGATCTTCGCGGTATAGTCGGCGTCCAGTTTCTGTGCGGGCGGCTGCTTCGATTGAGCGTGCGCGAAGCCGCCGGTCGTGGTGGCCAGCGCAAGGGTGCAGGCGAGCCGCAGCAGCGGCTGCCGGGACGGGGTAACCTTCATCGTGATCCTCCAGGAACGTGCAAAGGCAAGAGAGAAGGGGAAAATAACACGAAACGCCGTCGGCCGGCGGCTATTCGGCGGCCGCCGCGACGCGCAGTGATTCGGGCCGCCGCATCAGACGAGGCGCCACGATCAGCGCGCAGCCATAAGCCGCCATCGCGACGAACAGGGTTTCCGGCCGGCCGTTCGGAAAATCGGCGAACAGCAGCTTGACGCCGATGAGCGCGATCATCGGGTACACGAGCCACCCGGCTTCACGGCCGTGCTCGCCCCGCGCGCCGCGCGACAGCGCGAGCGCAGCCGCCACGAGGGTGACGGTCCGGAGCGTCGCGAGCGTCGCCCCGTCCAGCCGGCCGCCCAGCCACAGTTGCGTCACCAGCACCAGGGCGCCGGCGGCGGTCCACGCGAAGGCGGCAATCGCGACGAGACGCGGGACCGTCCGGAGTCCGGCCCACGAGAGGCTCGACGGGGTCACCGGCATGAACACCACGACGCCGAGGGCGCCGAGCGCGACGAACGCCGCGAGGCCGGGCTCGCCCGGATGGACCGAGGCGGGCGTGACGAGCGCCAGCGTCGCCAGCGTCAGCAACCCGGACATCGTCGCGCTCGCGAGCACGTAGACGGTGGCATGGAGCGCGAGCGTCAGCCGTCCGTACCGGCGGCCGAGACAGACCGTGACAACACCGGTCGCGGCGTACGCGACAGCCGCCGGGGCGGGCGCGGCGCACACGCCGATGCCGACGAGCGCAAAGAGCAGCGCGAGCAGGCCGTAGAAGAAAAAGTTCGCGGCGTGGCGGCGCCGCTCCGCGAACGTGAAGGCCACGACGTACCCGGCCATCGCGAGCGCGAGGCTCGCCAGGCCGACCGGCACCACGTTCGCGCCGGTCGATCGAATGAGGGCGATGGCCCCCCCGAACGCCACCGCGAGCACACCGATCGACTGCACGACCTCGAACGGGATCACCTCGCGCCCGATGACCAGGGTGCGGATCGCGAAGCTGCCGAGATACGCCGCCAGCATGAGCCCCTGCATCGCCAGCGCGACGCGGGTCGAGCCGCTCACGGCCGCGCGGCCGGTGACGACCAGCAGCATCGCATTGGCGACGAACGCGCTCGGCCAGCGAAGGAACGTCCAGCCGCGGACGTAGCCGAGCCACAGCGTGGCGATCCCGACCCCCATCGCAAGCAGCGTGTAGGCCGACCAGCTGCCCATGCCGATCGCGAGCCCGCCGGCCGAGGCGAGGGCGCCAAAGGTCACCACCCAGGCCAGTTCGTGAAGCTGGCGGGCGGAGGCGAGCACGAGCGCGGCCGCCGTCAACGCACCGAGGAGCAGGGCGCTTTGCGAGGGCGTCAGCGCGCCGAAGCGGAGCGTCGCTTCCCACACCAGCGGGTACCCTATCAGCGCCGTCGTCACCGCGTGCGCGAACGCGTCCAGGTGGGCGCCACGGGCCGCGGCGCGTGAAGCGAGCACCAGCCAGGGCGCGCCATAGAGGAGCCCGGCCGCGATACCGACGTGCACCGGCAGGACGTGCGATCCGGTCAGGGCTCGCAGCAGGTAGGCGCCCCCGAGGATGACGAGCGTGCGCCCGACGAGCCCAAGCCATTGCTGCAGCGGCGTCGGCGGCAGGCCGACGAACGCCGCGAGGCTCGCGCTCGATTCGGGCGCGGGCGCTTCGGCAGGCGCGCCGTGCTCGACGAGCGCCAGCCGCGCTTCCAGCGACTCGACGCGGTCCGTCAGGTAGCCGATCCGGGACTCGAGGCGAGCGACGCGGTCCTCCACGATCCCTCCGGGCAGCACGCGTTCGGTGTCGGATTTCCGCCGGCTGAATGCGGATTTCCGGCAACTGTGGCGATCCAGCCACGACTCTGGCGCGTGTAGCGGGCCAGCTTGCAATTGTCGCGCTCAGCGCCGCGGTGCACCGAACGGGTCGGGCGGAGGGAGGGCGTTTTGAGGCGTCCGCAATGTCTGCTAACGTGAGACCCCAAAGGACATAACCATGAGAGATGACATCATCGATCTCAACCGGCTGGGATCGCATGTGCGGATGCCGCCCGTGCCACCGGGATTCTTCAGGATTGCGGTCGCCGTGCTCCTGGGGATCCTGCTGATTACGACCACCTTCTACCAGGTCCAGCCCGAAGCCGTCGGCGTCGTGCTGCGCTTCGGCCGGTACGTGCGCACGACCGAGCCGGGCCTCCACATGAAGCTGCCGTTCGTCGAATCCGTGCAGCGCGTCCCGGTCCAGCGCCAGTTGAAGCAGGAGTTCGGCTTCCGCACCGAGGAGGCGGCCGTGCGGACGCGGTTTTCCGAAGCGAACTTCAACGACGAGTCCATGATGCTGACCGGCGATCTCAACGTGGCCATCGTCGAGTGGATTGTCCAGTACCGCGTGTCCGACCCCTACCAGTTCCTGTTCAAGGTGCGCAATCCCGAGGACACCTTCCGCGCGATGAACGAAGCGCTCATGCGCCAGGTCGTCGGCGACCGCACCGTCACCGAGGTGCTGACCGTCGGGCGACAGGAGATCGAGACGCGGATGGAGGAGGAACTCCAGACGCTGGCCAAGCAGTACGAGCTGGGACTCACGGTCGAGCAGGTCGTGCTCCAGGACGTGAATCCGCCCGATCCGGTCAAGCCGTCCTGGGACGCGGTCAACCAGGCGCAGCAGCAGCGCGATCGGCTGATCAACGAGGCCCGCGCGGAATACAACAAGGTCGTGCCGCGCGCCAAGGGAGAGGCCGAGCAGGCCATCCTGCAGGCCCAGGGCTACGCGCTCGACCGGGTGAACCGCTCGCAGGGCGACAGCGCGCGCTTCAAGGCCATCTACGAGTCCTACCGCAAGGCGCCCGAGGTGACGAGGCGGCGCATGTACCTGGAGACGATGCAGCGCGTCCTGCCGTTGATCGGCGGCAAGATCTACGTCGACAAGGACGCAAAGGGCATCCTCCCGCTGCTCCCGCTGCAGAACATGCTCGGAGCGCCGGAAAAGAGCGGGGGTGGCCAATGACCCCGCGCACAGGTCTCGGCATCGCGCTCGCGGTCGCCGCGCTCCTCGTGGTCAACAGCGCGTTCTTCGTCGTCAGCGAGACGTCGCAGGTGATCATCACGCAGTTCGGCGATCCGATCGGCGAACCGATCACCAGTCCGGGTGTGCACCTGAAGGTGCCCATCATCCAGCAGGTCAACGAGTTCGACAAGCGATTCCTCGAGTGGGACGGCAACCCGAACCAGGTGCCGACGAAGGACAAGCGGTTCATCTGGGTCGATACCTACGCGCGCTGGCGGATCGTCGATCCGCTCAAGTTCTTCCAGCGGCTCCGTGACGAACGCGGCGCGCAGTCGCGGCTCGACGACATCCTCGACGGCGAAACGCGCAACGCGGTCGCCCGCTACGACCTGATCGAACTGGTGCGCAGCACGAATCGCCGCAAGGAAGACGTTCCCGTGGAGTCCGACGAGGAAATGATCATCCTCGAACCGATCGTCAAGGGACGCGTCAAGATCGAGGGCGAGATCCTCGAGCGCGCGGCGGGACGCATGGGCGATCTCGGGATCGAGCTGCTCGATATCCGGCTCAAGCGCCTCAACTACGTCGAGCAGGTCCAGAAGGACGTTTTCGCGCGCATGATCGCCGAACGCAACCGCATCGCCGAACTGTTCCGGTCGGAAGGTGAAGGTGAGGCCGCGCGGATCCGCGGCGAGCGGGAGCGCGAGCTGAAGCGCATCCAGTCGGAGGCCTATCGCGCCGCCGAGGAACTGCGCGGCAAGGCCGACGCCCAGGCCACCGACATCTACGCCGAGGCGAACGGCCGCGACCCCGACTTCTACGCGTTCACGAAGTCGCTCGAAACCTACGAGCGGACGATGGATCCGCACACGGTGTTCATCCTGGGGACCGACAGCGACCTGCTGAAGTTCATGTCCCGCCCGCGCTGAACCCGCCCCGAGCCGCGGCGCCCGGCGCGGCCCGCTACTTGCGCCGGACGATGTCGCGCACGCGGTCGAGATCGCGATTGTCGCCGAGGAGCACGAGCAGATCGCCCTCGTTGATGATGTCGTCGGCGCGAGGCACGATGTTCATCTCGCTGCCGTGGTGAATGGCGACGAGCTGCACGTTGAGGTTGTTGCGCAGCGCCAGGTCCTTCAGCGAACGGCCGACGAACTCGCGCGGCGCGCGCATCTCGGTAATCGAGTAGCCTGGCAGCAGCGGCAGGAATTCGACGACGTCCCGGCGGGCCAGCCGGTTGCCCAGGCGGATCGCCATGTCCTTTTCCGGATGAATGACGTCGTGGACGCCGAGCGCCAGGAGGATCCGGCCGTGCTCCTCCGACAGCGCCTTCACGGCGATGTAGGGCACGCCGATTTCGCGGATGTGGAGCGCGGCGAGCGTGATGACGTCCATGCGCCCGCCAAGGCTCACGATCGCGCCGTCCACGTCCCCCAGCCCCAGCGCCTCGAGCGCTTCGCGGTCGGTCGCGTCCACGACCGCTGCGCGCGTCGCGTAGTCGGCCACGCGCTCCACCGCATCGTCGCCCGAATCGAGCGCCAGCACCTCCTTGCCGGCGTCGAACAGCGTCCGCGCGACATAGCTGCCAAAGCGGCCGAGACCCAGGACGGCGAAGCGTTCCATTGTCATACGGTCATCCAATCATGAGATTTTCTTCGGCGTAGCGATAGCGCGCCTGAGCGCGTCGCGTCGTCACCGCAAGCGCGAGCGTCAGCGGCCCGACGCGGCCGAGGAACATCACGCCGGCCACCACGATCTTCCCCGCAGAGGAGAGAGCGGGCGTGATGCCCATCGACAGGCCGACCGTCCCGAACGCCGAGATCGTCTCGAACAGGATCGGCAGGAACCGGCGCTGGGTCTCACCCGCCACCAGGCTCTGCGTTTCGGTGACCAGCAGCGCGGAGGCCGCCAGGATCACGACCGACAGCGACACGATGACGACGGCGCCGGCCCGATCGATCGATTCCTGCGGAATCGTGCGGCCGAACATGTGGACCTTGGTGAATCCGCGCATGCGCGAGAACGCGTACGCGATCAGCAGGCCCGAAGGTGCTGGTCTTGATACCGCCGCCGGTCGAGCCTGGGCTTGCGCCGATCATCATGAGCACCATCGTGCACAGGAGCCCGCCGGCGGTCATGGCGCCGAAGTCCACGGTGTTGAAGCCCGCCGTACGCG
Source organism: uncultured Acidobacteriota bacterium (assembly GCA_963817635.1). Classification (GTDB taxonomy): domain Bacteria; phylum Acidobacteriota; class Vicinamibacteria; order Vicinamibacterales; family 2-12-FULL-66-21; genus CAWFPR01. The sequence goes on from CAWFPR010000015.1 coordinate 318,248, forward strand.
GCGTCACTGCGCAGAAGTAGGCGTTCACCAGCGCGGGACCGAGCCCCAGCCCGGCGAACAGCCGCTCGCGCTCGATCAGGTAGTAGGACACCGTGCCGACGACGATCAGGCCGCCGGTGACGATCAGCACCAGGCGCGTGTGAACGGCGAGGCGCGGGCGGCGGTGCCCGGCCGCGTCCGGACCGAGGCGCCAGCGATCGACCGCCGCGTGGACGAACATCCGGAGGTCGAGCCCGACGAGAAAACCCAGGCCGCCGAGCACGATGAGCGTGCTGATGACGAGCAGGACGACCCAGTCCTGCTGGAATCCGGCAAGGTTGGCGGCGAAGAGCGAGAAGCCGCCGTTGCAGAACGCGGAAATCGCGTGGAATACGGCCTGGTAGACCGTCTCGGCGACCGATGGAAAGCGTCGGGCGGCGAGCCAGTGAAACGACAGCAGTGCCGCGCCGGCGCCCTCGATGAGCAGCGTGCTCACGACCACGTGCCGGACGAGCGACGACATCGGCGCGCCCGGCGAGTGATGGAAGCTGGACTCAATAGCCGCGCGATCCGTGACGCCCAGCCGATGGCCGAGCAGCACGCCGAACACCGTCGTCAGCGTCATGAGGCCGAGGCCGCCGACCTGGATGCACGAGAGCACGACGAGCTGGCCGAAGAGCGACAGCCGCGAGCCGACGTCGAAGACCACCAGGCCCGTCACGCAGGTGGCGGACACCGCGGTGAAAAAGGCGTCGACCGTGTGGAGGGGCACATGGGTGCGGGTCGCATAGGGAAGCGACAGCAGCAGGGTGCCCGCGGCGATCACCGCGGCGAAGCTGAGGATGAGGAGTTCCGTGGCTCGCAGCCGCCGCAGGACTCCGCGGCCCGCCTGCATCCGCACAGCGCTCTGCGTGTGCGCCGGCCTCTGCGGCAGGCCAGGCGAGGGCGTGACGGACATCTGGGTCGATTATAGCCCGCGACGGCTGCTACACTGTCGTATGCAGCGTTTCATCCTCGCGCTCTCGCTGTGGCTCTGCGCGGCCGGTCCGGCGGCAGCACAACAAGTGTCCGTCGGGCTCCTGCCGTTCGACGTCGTCAGCGTCGGAGGAGCGAGCATGGAGGCTGGCCAGAACCTCGCCAGGCTGGTGCGCGTCGAGATGATCCGCGCCCGCAAGGTCCGACCGGTGCTGCTGGAACTGCCCGCCGGCGCCAGGCTCCCGATGGACCCGGCCGAAGCCGCGCAGATCGGCAAGGCCGGAGGCGCCACCCTGATCGTCGCGGGCACGGTGATCGAGGCCAGCGAGTCGCATTCGAGCAACCGGGCAAGCACCGGCGGGCTGCTGAGCGGGATCGGCGTGGGCGGCAGCGTGAGCAAGTCGACCGCGCGCGTCTCGCTCAACGTGGAGGTCATCGACGCCGAGACGGGCGAGAGCGTCTCCAACTTCGAGGTGAACGCCAAGAACACCGACCTGGGCCTCGGGGTTGACTTCTCGACGGCGCTCGGCGGCGCCGACATCGGGGGAAGTGGCTGGGACAAGTCGCCGATGGCCAAGGCGCTGCGCGAGGCGGCCCGCAAGGTCAACGACGGTCTCGCGAAAGTGGCCGCCGGACGTAAACGCTAGCCGGGCGCCCGGACGACGTCGGATACGTCGGCGTCAGGTGAGTTCGGACAGAATGCGGTCGGTGAGCGTGACCAGCCGATCGGCATCCGCGAAGTCGAACGGCATCGGCGGCCGGACCTTGATCACATTGTGGTACGGGCCGTCGGTCCCGACCAGAACACCTTCCTCCCGCAGCCGGTTCACGACGAAGGCCGCCTCGGCGGCTGCCGGCTCGAGCGTTTCCTGATCGCGCACGAGCTCGACCCCGAGGAAGAGCCCCGAGCCCCGCACGTCGCCCACGATCCCGTGCCGCGCCGCGACCTGCCGCAAGCCGTCGGTCAGCCGCGTCCCGACCGACAGCGCGTGGGATTGCAACGCCTCCTCCTCGACGACCTCGAGTACCGCGAGCCCGGCGGCGCACGCCGCCGTGCTCCCGCCAAACGTGCTGAAGAACTCCATGCCGTTGTCGAACGCGCGGGCAATCGCAGACGTGGTGACCACCGCGCCGAGGGGATAGCCGTTGCCGATGGGCTTGCCGAGCACGACGACGTCCGGCACGACGTGCTGCGCTTCGAATCCGTAGAAATGGGTGCCGATCCGCCCGTAGGCGGTCTGGACCTCGTCGGCGATGCACAGGCCGCCCGCCGCGCGCACGTGCGCGTAGACGTCGGCCAGGTATCCGGCCGGCGGCACGATCTGGCCCGCGACGCTCGGGCAGCTCTCCGCGATGAACGCGCTCAGGCGCCGGCCCTCCTCCTGGATGGCCCGCACGATCTCGCCGACCGCCGCAGCGTAGCGCGCTCCAGCGCGCGGATCGTCGCGCTTGAAGACACCTCGATAAACATCCGGCACGGGCGCGACGTGCACCCAGGGTTGAGCCCCCTGCCCCCCCGGTCCGTAGAACTTGTACGGACTGATGGCGATCAGGCTGTTCGTGTTGCCGTGATACGCCGACTCCAGGACGATGACGTCGCGTGCGCCAGTGGCGGCATGTGCCAGGCGCAGCGCCAGTTCGTTCGCCTCGCTCCCCGAGTTCACGAAATAGCAGACGCGCAGCGGCGCGGGCAACGTGCGGGTCAGTCGCTCCGCGAACGTCATCAACGAATCGTGCAGGTAGCGGGTGTTGGTGTTCAGGACGCCCAGCTGCGCGGCGGCAGCCGCGACCACGCGCGGATGACAGTGGCCGACGTGCGGGACGTTGTTGTACGCGTCGAGATAGCGGCGGCCTGCCGCGTCGAAGAGACACTGCCTCCAGCCGCGCACGATCTTCAGCGGCGTCCGATACCCGAGGCGCACGCTGCGGCCGATCCGCTCGCGGCGCGCCTCGAGGGCATCGTCCACGCCAATCGCGCGATCGGGAAACGCGACGTCCCCGAGATTCAGCATCGGAGCCGGATCGGGCGAGAACGCCATCCAGGTCGCGCGCTCGGACGCACGGCACACGCCCGGATAGCCGCGACCGAGGCCGAGCAGGTCGGTGATGATCTGGAAATGCAGGTGCGGCGTCCAGCCGCCGTTGACGTCGGCGCCGCCGATTTCGGCGAACGCTTCGCCGGCCGACACGGCGCGCCCGGGCGGGCACTCGGCGAGTGATTGCCGGGAGAGGTGGCCGTACAGCGTGAAGAAGCGGTCCCCGTCCGGGTTGTCGTGACGCAGCACGACCAGCGGTCCGTAATCGAGCGCCGCTGCGTTGTCGGCGGCGATGTCCACCACGCCGTCGAGCGGTGCGTGCACGGCGGTGCCGGCCGGAACGAAGAGGTCCACCCCGAGGTGAATCGTCCGGGGCTCGCACGCGTCCGGTTCCTGGAACAGCGGCGAATCGTACAGCACCCGCGGCTCGCCGTAGCGTCCAATCCCGACGGTCGCGCCTGAACGCCGCATCGCCCGTTCGATGCGCGGGGTGAGCGCGGCTTCCGCGTTCTCCGCCGGATCGCCTGACACCAGTGGCGAGCCCACGCTCAGGTCGACGACCGTCGAGCGGTCCGCGCCGCGGATGACCTCGGCATATTGGCGGCCGGCAAGCGATCGCGCCACGCGGGCCGCGTGCGGTGACGGCTCGACGCCGCAGGCCTGCCGCAACGCGGCCGTGGCCAGGCTGTCGGACAGCGCACGGAGCCGCGGCAGCGTCCGGGCGATCGGCGCCTGGCTGATCGCGAGGTAGGCGTCGGACGGCCGCTGGGCCTGCTGGTAGGCCGCCAGGCAGACGCTGGCGCAGAGCCGCAGCCGGACCATGGGGAATACAGCCGCGATTTCCGCCTCCGTGAGTGGCCGGCGCGTGTGATAGCCCGCGACGAGCGCCTGCGCCACCGCGAGCGGATCCGGCTTGCCGAGCACGGCGTAGGCCACGGCGACCGCCAGATCTCCGACCGTGTAGCTGTGCACCATGTCGCCGAAGTCGATCAGGCCGGCGACCGCCTGGTGGCGCGCCCAGGGATCGTCGGCGGGCGCGACGATGACGTTGTGGTCGTTGGCGTCTCCGTGAATCACTGAGCGAGGCAGCTCCGCGAACGCGGCGCCGGCGTGGAGGGCGAGGCCATCCACGGTGGCGCGGACCAGCGCGCGCACGCTGGTGTCGGCAACGAGGCCGAGGTGACGTTCGACGACCTGAAACGCCTGCGCGAGATCCCAGTGGAACTCGCGGTGGGCGGCGGGATGATCGAACGACGTGAGGCTGGCGTCGAGATCCCCGAGGCGCTCGCCAAGATCGCGCATCAGATCGAGGGAGTGGCGAGCGACTCTGCCGAGCGGTTCGCCGTCGATCCAGGTCAGCAGCCGGACGAGGTGCCGGTCACCTGCTGCTGTCCGATAGTCCACGATCTCGTCGCCAGACGCGGCGGCGACGACCGAGGGACAGATGCGCACCCGGGCCGCCAGGTGCGACATCGCGGCGTTCTGCGCGTCGAGCAGCGTCCGCTCCTCGGCGGCGTTGGCGATCTTGAGCACGAAGCGGCGGCCGTCGTGCGCCTGCACCAGGAAGTTCTGGTCGCGCTCGCTGGTGAGCGGCGTCGCCGTACCTGCGAGGCCGTACGCGTCGCGCGCGAGCGCCTCTGCGGCGGCGCTGTCGAGGCGCGGGGCCTGCTGGAGCAGCGACATGACTGGATTCTACCGCTCCGGGCCGGGGAGCGGCTTGAGGTAGCGCAGGGTATCGATTCGGAATCCGAGGTGTTCGTAGACCGCACGCGCGCGGGTATTCTCTTCGAAGACGCCGAGGGTCAGTTTCCGGTAGCCGCGAGCCACCGCCCACGCCTCGGCCTCACGCAGCAGTGCGGCCGCCAGGCCGCGCCCCTCGACCTCCGCCGCGACGGCGAGGATGCCGATGTGCCCGTGAGCCTCGAGCGTGAAGTAGTCCTGGAGCTGCTCGAGCAGCGTGAAGCCCCCCACCGATCCGTCGTGCTCGGCGACCAGCAGCGTCGAGGTCGCCGGCGCCTGGCCATCGAAGAACCGGCGCAGGGTGCGACGTTCGCCCTCGTTGACCTCGTCGGCCGTGCGCCACGCCGGCGGACCGAAGGCGGCGAGCCGTTCGGCGAGCGTCAGCACGCGCTCGCGGTCACGCGCGGTCGCGGGGCGGATCACAGGTGCCACGAGCGCGAGTATATCGCGCGTTCACTCGTGGCGCAGGGTCGAGGCCGGATCGACACGGACGGCGCGCCACGTCGGCAGCACGCACGCCGAGATCGCGACGGCGCCCACGAGCGCCCCTGCGCCGACGAGCGCGAGCGGGTCGGCAGGACCGACATCGAAGAGCAGCGAGCCGAGCGCGCGGCCCGTGGCCAGACTGCCGATCACCCCGACCGCCATTCCAATGCCGGCCGGCGCGATGCCGCTCGCGACCATCAGCCGCATCACGTCGCGGCGGGTCGCCCCGAGCGCCAGGCGCACGCCGATCTCGCGCGTCCGTTCCGACACCGACTGCGCCAGCAGGCTGTAGATCGCGATCGACGCCAGCAACACGGCCGCCGCGGCAAACACGGCCAGGAGCGCAAGCATCACGCGACGGAAATAGACCGCGCCCGACCGCTCCATGACCTGCTCCATCGTGGCCACGGCGTACAGCGGCAGGGCCGGATCGATCCCGGCCATGACCTGCCGGGCGGCTGCCGCAGCCTCGACCGGATGGTCCGCGCGGATCACCACGCTGAAGGCATTCGACGGATCCTGCGTCATCGCGAAATACACGATCGGCGTGCGCGGCCGATCCAGCTCCTCGACCTGCTCGTCGCCGACGATGCCGACAATCTCAAAGGGGTCCGTTCCGAGAAACGCGAAGCGGAGGCGTTGCCCGAGCGGGCTGGCACCGTCGAGGACCCGCTGCGCGAAGGTGTGATTCACCACCACGGCGCGCGGCGATCCGTCCCGATCGGCATCGGTGAATGCGCGGCCGCCCTCGAGTCGCAGTCCCACGACGTCGAAGTAGTTCGCGCTGATGGTCCGAATTGAAACCTCAGGTCCTCCGCCTGCGACCGTCGCCCGCCCCTCGATCGCCGGCACACCGCTGTTTCCTCGCCCCTGGAGCGGCAACTGAGTACTGGCGGCCACACCGGAGACAGCCGGCATGGCGGCGAGGCGCCCGGCGAGGCGGTCGTAGAAGGCCAGCACCTGGGCCGCCGCCGCATATCTCGCGCCGGGCAGGGACACCCGCATCGTGAGCAGGCCCCGCATGTCGAAGCCCGGTGACACGCCGAGCAGGCGATGGACGCTGCGCGCCAGCAGGCCCGCGCCTGAGAGCAGAACGAATGCCAGGGCGATCTCGGCAGCGACGAGGGCGGCCTGCGTGCGACGTTGTGGCCCGCTGGTGGTCGTGCGCGTTCCGCGAAGGGGGCGCGCCAGGTCGTGGCGCGACCATCGAAGCGCCGGCAACAGGCTGAACAGCACGCCGGTGGCGACCGACAGGCCGAGCGCGAACAGCACGAGCCCGGGCGTAACGCCGAGCTGATCGATGTGTGGCAGCACCGCGCGCTGCCGCGGCGGCAGCGCCGCGACGGCCGCCTGGAGCAGCCAGCGCGACAGGGCAGCCCCCAGCACGCCTCCGGCAAGGGCCAGCAGCAGGCTCTCGGTGATCAGCTGCCGCACGAGCCGCCCGGTTCCCGCACCGATCGCGGCGCGCACCGACAACTCGCGCGCGCGCCCCGCCGATCGCGTCAGCAGCAGGCCGGCAATGTTCGCGCAAGCCGTGGCGAGCAGCAGCGCAACGGCGCCGATCAGCACGAGGAGGGCCGGGCGAATCTCCCCCACCACGAGATCGTGCAGCGCGACCGCGCGGTACCGGACCGTCGCGTGCCATTTCGGATCGTCCGCTGCTCGCGCCGCCGCAATGACGGCAAGGTCTGCGGTCACCTGGTCCGGAGTAGCCGACGGGGCCAGGCGGCCGATCACATCCATCCAGTGGTAGTAGCCGCGTTCTTCCTGGGCGCGCGAGGGGCGCAGCGGCAGCCACAACTCCGCCAGGCCCCGCAACGGAAATTCGAAACCCGCCGGCAGCACGCCGACGACGAGCGCGGACTGGCCGTCGAGCGAAATCGTGCGGCCGACGATCGATGGATCGGCGTCGAAACGGCGGACCCAGGCACCGTGCGCCAGCATCACCACGGGTGGAGCTTCGCGGCGCGTCTCGGCTGGCAAGAACGTGCGTCCGAGCGCCGGCGCAACGCCCAGCGCTTCGAAGAAACCGTCGCTGACCTCTGCCATCGGGACGCGTTCGGGATCGGCGCCCGGCCGCACCAGCGTGCGACTGCCGCCGGAATAGGCGACGACCGCCGACAACGTGCGCGTGCTGAGCCGCAGGTGCATGAAATCCAGGAACGAGAAGCCTCCTTCGCCCGCACCTTCGAACAGGTGGACCAGGCGCGACGGCTCGGCGTAGGGCAACGGCCGCACGAGCGTGTCGTAGGCCATGGCGGCGACAGCGGCGCTCACGCCGATACCGAGCGCCTGCGTCAGGATGGCGGCCGCCGCAAAGAGCGGCTGGCGGCGCCAGGTCCGCCAGGCGAAGTGTGCATCGCGCGAGACGTCGTCGAGCAGGCGGAGCGCGCGTCGCTGACCGAACCCCGGCCGGCCGGCGGCGCGCCACCGCAACCGCAGCGCACCAGGTACCGACGTGACGACCTGCAGCCAGTACCAGGCCTGTCCGTGCCGCGCGAATTCCTCGTCCAGGTCGTCCAGGATGATGCGGCGGTCGGACGGAGGCAGAAGCCGCGCGAGCAGCCGCCGCGGGACGGACGGCGGCCTCATGACTTCCGCCAGCGGCGCGGCAGGTGGATGCCGGCCCACATGCGCGCCTGGAGCTCGCGCGCTGACTCGAGGGCCGCCACTCCGGCCGGCGATACCGTGAAGAACCGCCGCGCCCGCCCTCCGCGCGCGCTGGACGGCGCGTCGCGGGCGCGCAGGTAACCCTTCTCCACGAGCCGATCGAGCGTGGCGTAGGCGGCCCCGATCGACACCCAGCGGCCGCTCCGCGCTTCGATTTCTCGACGGATCGTCGTGCCGTACGCCTCGTCGCCGAGGTGCACGATCGCGAGCAGCACCACCTGCTCGAACTCACCGAGGTAGCTCACGCGTCCCGCCATTGGTATGTTCTATAAAATAGAATACATGCCGTCAACCGGAATGTGACGGTCCCACGGAAACTCAGCCGACCAGGACGTAGCGCCGCACGTCGGTCGGGGCCGCAAGATGCCCCTCGAGCAGCGGCCGCGAGCGCGCCAGATGCGCGGACGCCGCATGGCGATCGAGCGCCTCCTCGCTCGCCCACTCCTCGTAGAACGTGAAGTCCTCAGGGATCGGAGACGTTCTGCATCAGGTCGTACCGCACGCAGCCGGCTTCCGCCCGCGTCGGCGCCACCTGTCCCAGCAGCACGTCCCGCACATGTCCGATACTGTCCGGTTTGGCCGTTACCCGCGCCACCACCCGCACTATTCCCATTGAATCCTCCCTGTCAAGTGAGCTGCCGCGGCCACACTTCTCGCCTTACCCGGCAGGATGTCTCCTATTCTTACCCGATGGGCCGCGTTCAACGTCGTCGGAGCCGGCGGCATCGCCGTGCAGTTGGCCACGCTCGGGCTGCTGGTGCACGCCTGGCACGCGCCGGCGCTCGCCGCGACGGCGCTCGGCGTCGAGGCCGCCATTCTCCACAATTTCGCCTGGCACGAGCGCTGGACCTGGAAGGACCGGCCCGCCGGCTCCGTCGGCGAGCGGGTCGCCAGGCTTGCGCGGTTCCACCTGCTCAACGGCGCGGTGTCGATGGCGGGAAATCTCGTGATCGTCTGGCCTGCTCACCCGGGCGCTGCGGATGGATCCGATCGCCGCGAGCGCGGTGGCAATCGTCTGTTGCGCGATCGTCAATTTCGCGGCGAGCGACTCGCTTCGTGTTCCGCTCGACAGCCGTCCTGGTGGCCGCCGTGGCCTGCGCCGCTCCCGCCCCGGTGGAAGCGGGCCCCTCGCCCGCCGCCCTGGCCGCATGGGCGCGCTACGCGTCGTCTGTGGAGCAGCGCCTGTCGGGCGTACCGGCGTCGGGCGGCCGCTTCTTCACGCAGGACTGGCGCGCCGGGGCATCACAGGACGAGATCGCGATACGGCGCATCGACCCGCCCCCGGTGCCCGATGCACGCATCCATCACTGGGTGGGAGCGATGTTCGTCGCCGGCGCGACGCTCCAGGGCGTGCTGGCGCGGCTCGAAGAGGGCGCCGGACATGAATCGAACGTGTACGAAGACGTGATCGCCTCGCGACTGCTGCAGCACCGCGGCGATCGGTTCTCGATCTACATGAAGCTTCGACGACGAGCCGTGATTACCGTCAGCTACGACACCGAGCATCAGGTCGACTACCGCCGACTGGGTCCGCATCGCGCGACCAGCCGGAGCGTGGCGACGAAGATCGCCGAGCTCGGAGAGGCCGGGACTCCACGGGAGCACGAGAAGGCGCCAGGCGATGACAACGGGTTCCTCTGGCGGCTGAATGCCTACTGGCGATACGAGGAAACGGCCGGCGGCGTGCTCGTCGAGTGCGAATCGGTGAGCCTGAGCCGCACGGTGCCGTTCGCCATCCGTCCCATCGCCGGACCGATCGTGGATCGCATCGCGCGGGAGTCGCTGGAGAAGACGCTGCGGACGCTGCGGGTCGTGCTCAGCGGGGCACGATCGTGATCTCGAAGATGCGCGGCCAGAGCTTGCCGGTCACGAACAGCCGGTCCTCGCGGGCGTCGTACGCGATGCCGTTCAGCACGTCCACCCCGGAAGCGTCGCCCGGGTCGAGCAATCCTGACAGGTCGATCCACCCCGTGACCTGTCCAGTCTTCGGCGAGATGCGGGCGATCCGATCGCTCTGCCAGACGTTGGCGAACAGCTCTCCCTTCACGAACTCCAGTTCGTTCAGGTTGGCGATTCGCATGGCTCCGTCGCGCACCTCGAGGCGGCCGGTTTCACGGAGCGTCGCGGGGTCGAGGAATCGGATGTAGGCGGTGCCGTCGCTCATGGCCAGGCGCGCGCCGTCGTACGCCAGCCCCCAGCCCTCGCCCTCGTACGAGAACGTCCTCAGGCGCCGGAAGGTCGTCCGGTCGTAGACGAAGCCGATGCCCGCCCGCCAGGTGAGCTGCACGAGCGTGTTGCCCCACGCCGCGATGCCCTCGCCGAAGTACTGCGCATCGAATCTTCGCGATCTGGAGCACCTCGCCGTTCTCGAGTTTCACCTTGCGGATGCTCGACCGGCCGTTGAGACCCGTCCCCTCGTACAATGCGCCGTCGAGAAACACCAGCCCCTGCGTGAACGCCCGCGGATCGTGCGGGTAGGTGCGAACGACCCGGTAACCGGCAACCGGCGCCGTGGTCCCCCTCGCGCGTTGCCTCGACATGGCTGCGCCGCTGGCGACGGCGGCGGCGGCAATCGTGACGACGCCCACAGTGCGGAGGGTCATGCCTACTTGAAGAGGTCGTCGAAGGCCGACCGGGCGCTCGTCGGCGGGGAGGACTTGGTTTGGCGCTCCACCGTCGTACGTGGCTCGTACTTGTCACAGGTGTTGCGGGTGTCTTTGGGAGAAATGCGGACCGGGATGGTCTGATGGCATTCGAAGGTCGCGCTCGTGTCGAAGTGCAGGCACTGCGCGCAGCTGTGGAGGTCGACACCGCACCGCGGGCAGCGGCCGTCCGGCGCCCACGCCACCGCCACCGAGAGTTCGTTGCCGCAGGGGGCACAGCGCACCACGTCGCGGAAGCCCGGCATGTTGAAGGTCTTCGGCGCAATCGGCGGCTGGCCTCGCGGCGTGAATTCCTTCTTTTCCGCCGGACGCGATTCCCGGCGCGGCTCTCGCGGCGTGTCCTGATATCCGCGCTGCCGATACTTGCGCTCATCTGACATGTGGTTCAGCTCTCTGCTCTCAGTGATTATAGCGCTTGATGATACTTCCCTCCCGATAGGGCAAACTGCAACGCATGCGTGGATCAGCCTCGGTTGCCCTGTCGGTCTGCCTGTGTCTGGCCATGGCGGCCGCTCCGGCGGAGCCGCCGGCGCTCTGGGCCGGCCTCACGCCCGGTCCACACCGCGTCGGCTTCACGAGCGCACTCGAGCGCGACGCCTCACGGCCGCTCGACGGGGCACCGCGCCCAATCCAGGTGTCGTGCTGGTTCCCGGCAGCGGGCGACGGCGGACGCGCGCTCGCCTTCCGCGACTACTTCCTGCTGAGCGCCGGCGAGCGACGCCCGGCGTCCGGCCAGGAGAAGCAGGCCGCGATTTCAGCTGAAAAGACGTTCTTTGCCGGCGTCGGCGTGGACGGCGCACTCGTCGAGCGTTGGCTCGATCAGCCGGTGTTCGCGCTGGCGGAACTGCCGCCGGCGCCCGGCACCTGGCCGCTCGTCCTGGTCGCCCAGGGCAACGGCCAGTCGGCCCATCACCAGGCGGTCCTGGCCGAGTGGCTGGCCAGCCACGGCTTCGTGGTCTGCACGACGCCGTCGCAGGCGCGCCTGGGCAACTCGATGACGAGCGAGGCCGATGTCCTGCCGAGTGCGCGAGCCCAGGCGGCGGACCTGCAATTCGCCGAGCAGTACGCTCGCGCGCACTTCCGCGTGCACGTCACGCCTCCCGGAGTCGTCGGCCACAGCTTTGGCGGACGCTCGGCGCTGGTGCTCGCCGCCGGAGGACATGCCGCCGCCATCGTGAGCCTCGATGGCGGGCTCGGGGCGGCGGAAGCTCGCGGCTGGGTGGACGGGCTCTCGCTCGATCGCGCGCGCTTCGCGGTACCGATTCTGCACATCTACGAAGAAGGCGACCGTGCGATCACACCCGACCTGGACCTGATCCGAAGCCTCGGGAGGTCCCCACGCATCCTGGTGAAGGTCGACGCCATGCGGCACATCGATTTCACGTCGCTCGGCTTCGGCGCCGCAACCGTCGCCGGGCTGACCGGGGATGCGCCGCCGTCCCTGGCCGACAAGGCCCGGGCCGTGGCTACGCTCACCCTGAAGTTCCTCGACGCGACACTGAACGGGAGCGCGCAGGCCAGCACGTTTCTGCAACGGGCCCCGGCCGATTCCTGGCTGCACGTCGAGCGCCTCCGACCGAAAGGATCGAGCGAGCAGCGCCCACCCGGGTCGGCCAGAACGAGCAGTCGAGGGACGCCTTCGCGGTCGGGGAGAGACGGGCGGGGCCCGGCTCGAGATGACCGGCTGACTTCTGGAACGCCGCGCGTGCGAGTCGCGTATAACCGGCTGAGGAGATGTCACTTATGAGAACCCTACCCCGTCGCGCCCGGGCCGCCGCCCTGGTCCTGCCGGTTATGTTCGTCGCGTCCGCCGGCTGCGATATCGCGATGGCGGACTTCAAACAGAAAGCCACCGCCGAGTGGCGCAAGACGTACAGACCTCCAGCCTGGCGGACACGTGGAGATCAGTAACGTCAACGGCAAGATTGACGTGCAGCCCTCTACCGGCAATACGGTCGAAGTCGTGGCGCTGAAGAGCGCAAGAGGCGCGTCGGACGAGGCGGCCAAAGAAGCGCTCAACCGGATTGAGATCCAGGAGACCGTCTCACCCGCCGACATCCGGATCCAGACCAGGATGGAGCGCAATGGATCGCTCTTCAACGGCAACAACCTCGGGGTCGAATACACGGTGCGCGTGCCCGTCGGGGCTGACGTCAGGTTCACGACCGTCAATGGCGGCATCGAGGTCAGCGGCCTCGAGGGCCGCATCAACGTGGAAACCACGAACGGCGGCGTCAAAGCGCGCGACATCGGAGGATCGATCGAAGCGAGCTCCACCAACGGCGGCGTCGACGTCAATCTCTCACGGCTCGCTGAACCGGGAGTGAAGCTGGGCGGCACGAACGGCGGGATCAGCCTGCGGCTGCCGAGCGACGCCAAAGCCACGATTTCGGCCCGGATCACCAACGGCGGCATCAACGCGAGCGGACTGGCGCTCGAGACCACCGAGTCCTCGAGCCGGAGGCTCGACGGACGGCTGAACGGCGGCGGCACGCGGATCGACATCGAAGGCACCAACGGAGGCATCCGGATCTCTAGTCCGCTAGTCGGCAAACCTCACACTTCGGCGGCCGCCACCGGAGGGCCGGCCGATTGACGACCTGACGAGCCGCCGGCCACCTCGCGAGCGGAATGAACGGCAGCCTGCTGTGGTAGGATCGACGCGTTCCCCTGAGGATGGCGTGCCCATGAAGTGCCCGGCCTGCGAATCGTCCCGGGTGTTTCCCTCCCGGTTCCGCGGCGGCCTCGAGCGGCTGCGCGCACTCGTCACCGACACGCAACCGTACCGCTGCCACGACTGCGGCTGGCGCAGGTGGGGCGACGTGCGGGTTCTTCCCGACGGCCCGAACGTCCATCCGGAGGATCTGCGGACCGGCCGCACACCGCAGCCGTTGTCGCCGACCGAACTCGACGCGATCGATCCGTCTCCCCGGCGTCCGTCCTAGATATTGCGCCGCTCCGGTTCACCTGAGGCGCGGCGTCCACCCGCCTTCGAGGCGGGTGCCGACCAGCAGCCGCACGACGCGGTCGTAGCTGGCGATACCTCCGGTGACCCGGTTGGCCCTCAGATACTTGTCGGTACGCGTCACGCGCGACATCACGCACGACGGGCGACGATTGCGCATACCGCTCGGCCATGGCGCGAAGATCGGTGCGCGGCCCTTCGTCGAGCGGCGGCAGCGTCCGGCGTTCGCCCCGCGGGATCGCGGAGAGCCCGTGCTGATAGGCGGCGAACCAGCCGCTGTATCGGGCGGCCGAATCGGCGCGCTCGCACGCCAGCCAGGCCACGAAATTCGCTTCGGACTCGTCGGCGTACCCCGCCAGGTGCGCCCACTCATGCGCGAGCACGAACGGCCGCTCCGTCTCGAGCACGTCGGGATTGAGGATCACCTCGAGGAAAAACGGATCCGTCATGCCGTCGATGGCGGCGCGGCGGAAATACAGCCCCAGCAGCGATCGCTTCGGCACCCCCGGCACGGCCAGCGCCGATGCGCCGAGAATGCGCTGGGCCTCGGCAAATCCGGCCGCCAGCCGCCGGTCGTCCGCCGGGGCAGCGTGCGCCGCCGTGTATTCCCGGTTCACGATGCCGACGGCAGCGCCCGTGAAGGCTGACGATGGCCTCGCGGGTGACGCGAGCATCCGTCGTAGTCGAGCCTCGCGGTGAGCGGCACGCGCTGGTAGTTCAGTCCCCAGAGCGCGAAGAACGCCAGGTATGCGACGGCGCTCCACGTCAGCAGCGTCATCGCGCCGCGTCGTGCGCCGGTGACGATGCCCGAGCGCCGCACGCGACGCACGGACAGGACAGCCATGACGGTCAGCAGGACCGCGACCGCCACGTCGAGCAGCGCCACGGCCACGAGGTTGGAACACGGCGTGAGGATGCGCTGAATCGCCGGGATAGATCGACGTCGAGTAGGCGCGTTCGACCCACCATGCCGGCAGCGGCACGAGGGCGGCCGCCGCCGCGAGCAGAATCACGCCGAGCCGGAGAATCATGGCCGGGACCCCGATCCGTCGTGTCCCGTGATGAGCCGCACCGCGCGCTGATAGCTGAAGTATGCCCACGCCCACTGCACGAGGACGACGAGGCGGTTGCGGAACCCGATCAGGTTCATGATGTGCACGAACAGCCAGGCCTGCCACGCAATGAGCCCCTTGAGCCGAAGCCATCCGAAGTCGGCCACCGCCGAGGCGCGCCCGATGGTCGCCATGTTCCCGAGATCGCGATACCGGAATGGCGAACAGGGACGTCCCGCGATGGCGGCCTCGATGTTGCGCGCGGCGTGTCGTCCCATCTGGATGGCCACCTGCGCCACGCCGGGCAGCGGCTTGCCGTCGGCGCCCTTCAGCGAGGCCAGGTCGCCGATGACGAACACGTCGGCGTGACCGGGGATCGTGAGGTCCGGATTGACGAGCACGCGGCCGGCCCGATCGGTCGGCGCGCCGAGCGTCGCGCCGATGGGAGACGCGGCGACCCCCGCGGCCCACAGCACCGTGTCGGCGGCAATCGTCTCCTGGCCGATCTGGACGCGGCCCGGTCGAACGTCGGTCACCGGCGTGCCTGTGCGGACGTCCACGCCGAGGCGTTCGAGATCGCGCCTGGCCGCCTCGCGCAGGGTTTCCGGGAAGGTCGCGAGCACGGCGGGTCCTGCCTCGACGAGCATGATCCGCGCGGACCCGGGATCGAAGTGGCGGAAATCGCGCGCGAGCGACTGGCGCGAAATCTCGGCGAGCGCGCCCGCCATCTCGACGCCGGTCGGACCGCCGCCGACGACGACGAAGGTGAGCAGAGTGGCGCGGCGAGCGGGATCGGTCTCGCGCTCGGCCCGCTCGAACGCCATCAGGACGCGACGCCGGACGTCCAGCGCATCCTCGAGCGTCTTGAGGCCCGGCGCCGCCGCGCGCCACTCATCGTGCCCGAAATAGGCATCCGTGGCGCCAGCCGCGACGATCAGGTAGTCATAGGGCGTCTCACCGTCGGCGAGCACGACGGTCTTGCGGTCCGCATCGATCCGCACGACCTCGGCCAGCTGCACTTCCACGTTCGACTGCCGGCGAAGGACCCACCGGATCGGAGAGGCAATGTCACCGGGCGAGAGGGCCGCCGTGGCAACCTGATAGAGCAGGGGCTGGAAGAGATGGTGGTTGCGGCGATCGAGCAGCGTGATGTCGACCGGCGCCCGCCGCAGCGCCCGCGCGGCATACAGACCGCCGAACCCTCCACCGATCACGACAACGTGGGGACGTGCCGTGCGGTTCAGGTCGGCTCCCGTCATCTGGCCACGATATCACCGGCGTCATGCCGGTTGCACCGGCCCGTGGTCATGTAGCGATCCAGGATCGAGTCGATCACGTGGGCGGCCGCGCGGCGGACCAGCCGCCGCTATCCGCCAATGAGCATCCAGCCGGCCCAGAACCACGGCGCGCGCGTCTCCTTGCGCGCCCGGACTTTTTCCTGCGCGGCGTGGAGTGCCGCAGCCGCGCTGTCGCCTTCCATCACGCGCGCGTAGAACTCGCCGAGCAGTTCGTCCGCCGCGGCGCCGTCGCCGCTCCAGCGGGCGGCCACAATCCGCGGGACACCCGCCGCGCGCCACGCCCACTGCACCACGACCCACCCGGATGCCGCATCGCGCATCGCGCCCGCGGCGCCGTCGGTGAACACTGCGAGGTCCGCACCGGTATTCAGGTTGAACACTTCGCGTGCGTCGAGGACGGCGTCGTCTGCGCCGTCCGATCCCGGTGCGGCGGCGCCCGACAGGTAGACGCGCGAGAAGAGCGGGCTGGCGCCATTGACGCGCAGCGGCGCCGCGACGTGCAGGAGCGCGGCCGCAGGCAGCCGGGCGCGGACGGCCGCTTCGCTCGCGTCGCGGCCGCTCAGGACCGCCGTGCCGGCCACCAGCGGCGCCAGGCGCTCGATTTCGTGCTGTGCCTCGTCGGCCGGTCGCGGCACCCAGCCGGGCGCCGTGGTCTGGATCCGCTCGATCCGGCCGGCATCGAGCGCTGGAGCCGCAACCGCGAGCATCGAGCCGTCCACGCTGGTCGCCATGCGGCGCGGCGCCCGGAGGGACATGAGCGAGGCCGCGTAGGTGATGGTCGTGGACTCGCCAACGAGCCCCGTGCCGGCGGGGAGGGCTTCGAACGGCACGCGCCAGAGCACACCGTCGGGAATCACCAGTGCCACGCGGGCGCTTCTGAGCGCGGCAAGCACCGGTTCGGGAAGATGCGCCGCGACCTCGGCCGACGCCGTTCGCCAGGCGTCCGGATCGCGGAGCCGATCCGGCGTGAGCGCGGCGACGCTCTCCGCCAGCGCCTGACGCCGGATGCCACGCACCGACGCCGTCAGCGTCGGCCCTGCGTCACCGGGCGCCACGGTCACGCCGACGACATCGTCGTCGTCGATGGCCATCTCCACGATGGTCGCGGCGGGAGAGACGGCAGCCAGCAGGTCCTCGACTGGCGGCGGCTCGACGAGCCCGCGCCACCTGCGCAGGTCCGGCAGGCGCTCGTAGATCCGCTGCTGCCGGGCGGAGCGCGCGGCGATCGCCTCGGTCAACCGGGCGCTGAGCATCTGGATCCGCGCCGGATCGGAGCGCGGCAGTTGTGCCTCCTGGTCCAGCTGGGCCGAGACAGACGCGACGGCCGCCGAGAGCGTGCGTTCGTCTTCACGCTCGTCGTCTGTCGCGCCGCGCCAGATCTCCCGCTCGTTGCGCGCCGACCGCCGTTCGCAGCGCATGGGCGTGGCGGCGCTCGAGCGTGAGCAGGGCGCCCGGCGGCATCGCCGGTCTCCGCCTGCATCACCGCGAGAAAGGCATAGGCCGACAGGGTGTCGGGCGGCACACGCTTCGACGGATTGCGAACGGCGGCACTCCGCGATCCGTTGCACGATCGCGACCGCCTCGTGCGCGGCGGCCATCGCACGGTCCGGAGATCCGAGCCGTCGCCACGCGCGGGCCTCAGCGGTGATCGCGCGCCACAGCACGTCGTCGGCCGACAGCCCGGCGGCCGCCTCGCGCGCGCGCGTCGCGGCCTGGCGCGCCAGGTCAAAGTCCTTGCGCCCAAGGTACGCCTGCGAGAGGCCCACTTCAGCCCGCGCGCCCTCGCCCGGCCGGTTCAACGCGGCAAACGCGTCAATCGCCTTCCGATAGGTGGCGACGGCCTCGTCGAAATGCTCCTGTGACGACTGCGCAAAGGCGAGGCCGACTGTCGCGCGCGCCACGCATTCGCGGTCGTTCACCGGCGCGCAGGCCGCCATGCTTCTCGTGTACTCCTGCTCGGCTGCCGCGAACCGCGTCGCCACGAGGTCCGTCAGCGCGATCGCCTGCCATGCGCGGCCGATCGACGGCTGGTCGCGGGCCGCTTCGAAAAAGACGCGGCTCTCGTCGAAGGCGGCCCGTGCCGCCTCGAGATTGCCGAGCCGGAAGTGCACGTCGCCGATGTTCTGGGTGGCGTTGCCACGGAGCACGTCCGTGCCGTGCGCACGCACTTCCGTCAGGACGGCGTCAAAGGCCTCGAGCGCGGCCGCGAAGTCGCCCTGGGCCGCGTAGGCGCGACCGAGGCCCTCGGCGGCGCGCGCCTCGCTGCCGAAGTTGAAGGCCTTGTGCAGCAGGTCCCGGCTCCGCCGGTAGTCCGCGAGGGCGCCCTCGTAGTCCGCCTGGATGAACAGCACATTGCCTGTGCTGAGCAGGGTCGTGCCGAGCGCATTCCCGTCGGCCAGACGTTCCTGGATGGCCGCCGCCTCGCGGTACGTCGCCAGCGCGTCCGCATACTCGAAGCGCGCGTACTGCACGGTGGCGATCCCCACGAACGATTCGGCCACGCCTTCGTCATTCGCCGCGTCCTGTTCGACGGCGAGCCGCCGCCGGTATGCGTCGAGCGCGGACGCGAAATCGCGCTGGAAGTACGCCGAGTTGCCGATGTTCTGGAGGGCCTGCCCTTCGGCTTTGCGGTTGCCGGCGCGACGCGCGACCTCGATCACGATCGCGTACACCGATCGGGCCGCCGCGTAGTCACTGCCCTCGCGCCGAACTATCCGCGGCGCGCCCGAGCGCGGAGATCAAGGCCTCGCCGACCAGATCCGGATCCGCGTCCATGAGGGCGGCCCGGGCGTCGGCCGTTGGTGACCGGAGGATCGCCGTCGCGAGATCGTCGGCCGGCGACCCTTCGCTCACGATCTTCAGGGCGCCGTCCTCGCGCGCGAGCGTCAGCGCAAGGGCGAGGCGGGTCGTGTAGCGATACGGAGTGCCGTCCGGCTTCAGGTTCCGCGAATCCAGCCTGCGGCGCGTGGCGAACACGCGCACGCGAATGCGGCCGTCGGCCTCCGACACCTTCTCGATCGCCACGTCCGTGAACTCGTCGTCGCCCGTGTCGAAGATGAACTTCAACTGCGCGAGCGTGGGGCGCTGGGCCTTCGTGCTCCACAGCGCGAGGTACGCGTCCGCGTCTTCGGCGACCTGGGTCGCGAAAAACCGATCGACGACGGCCCGGATCGCGGGGTCGTCTTTCGACAACTGGCCGGGTTCCTGCCGCGGCGACGCGGGCAGGAGGCTGGTGCCACAGAGCATGAGGGCGCAGAACAGGCGTCGCATCAGCGCAGCGCGAAGCGGACGGTGACGGTGATCAGCACTGGCACGGGACTCCCATTGAGCAACGTCGGAGTGTAGCGCCAGCGCTGCACGGCAGCAATCGCGGACGCATCGAGCAGCGGCACCGAGCGGAGTACCCGCAGGCGCTCGACCTCTCCCCGGACATTGATCACCGCTTCCAGGATCACGACCCCTTCGACGCCGCCCGAGCGCGCCAGCGCCGGATACACAGGTGCGACGTCGAAGATCTTGCGCGGCTCCCGGATGACACCGCCCGGACGCACCGGCGCCGGCGGTGGTAGTGGCAGTGCCATCGGCGTCGGCGCTTCGACGGCCACCGGCTCCCCGAGCGCCGCGCGGAAGCCGGATCCGCTGCCGAGCCCGCCCTCGACGGCGAGGCCGGTCGGAGCGGCAGGGACGTCGGGCTCATCACTGGGAGTCGTGATGGCCATGGGCGCCGCGACGGGCGCACCGGCGGCGTGCCGCGCGCCCGGGCGCGCCGCACGCGGCGGCGGTGACGGCGCCGGCACCGGACGGGCCGCCATGTAGTCGGCGACGGTGCGCGGCATCGGCGTGGGGAGGTCGACCTCGGCCGCCAGTGGAATCAGGAGCAGCACCACGGCGACCGACACGTGCCCGGCTATCGACAGCGGCAGCATCGAAAAGCGAGGCGCCGGCATCGGACTGCTCGTGTGCGCGACGTCACCCAGAAGGTCCGCGGGCATGAGAGCCTCCTTTCCTCGCACTGTCGAACCGTTCTTCGCTGTCACGTTGGACACCGCGCCTTCGGCGCTGTTCCGCGCCACACCGGGGCCTTGCGCCGAGGTGTTCGGCACGTCGCGAGGTAGAATCCGCGGCATGCGCATGCTCCTCGCGTTTCTCCTCGCCTGCGTCACGCTCCCTCAGCAAGCGCCGCCGAAGGAGGCCGGGCCATTTCGCGCGCCCGATCTCGTCGAGATCGTCACGCTCGATCGCACGATCGAACTGGACATCCGGTATGCGACTCCGAACAACCTGACCGGCCGCGCGGTCTACACCGAGCCGCGCGCGTTTCTCCAGCGTCCGGCCGCCGAGGCGCTCGTGCGCGCCAGCCGCGCGCTCCATGACAGCGGCTACGGCCTGCTCGTTTTCGACGGCTACCGTCCATGGCGCGTGACGAAGCTCTTCTGGGACGTGACGCCTCCCGACAAGCGCGAGTTCGTCGCCGATCCGTCCGAGGGCTCGAAACACAACCGCGGGTGCGCCGTGGATCTGTCGTTGTACGACCTGGCCACCGGTCGCGAGGTGGAGATGCCGAGCGTGTACGACGAGATGTCCCCCCGCGCGTATCCGAGCTACGAGGGCGGCCCCGCCGACGCGCGGGCCCGTCGCGATCGGCTGCGCGCGGCGATGGAACACGAAGGATTCACGGTCGAGCCGAACGAATGGTGGCACTTCAACTACAAGGACTGGACCGAGTACCCCATCCTCGACATTCCCTTCAGTGCAATCCGGTGACGTCCGGTTTCGTCCGCGCCCGCGGCGGCGAGCCCCACCGCTTCAGCTGGACTATCCAGGTCCATTCGTCCGGTGGACCGGCTGCCCGCGAGGGGCGTGCGATAATCCGTCATGGCCCGCACGAAGCATCTCGAACCCTGGGGGCGCTCCACCGTCCGCACCGCCTGTCCGCTCGATTGCCCCGACTCGTGCACGCTCGACGTCACCGTCGAACGGGGCCGCGTCGTCAAGATTGACGGCGCCTCCGGCGGCAACCCGACCACGGACGGCTTCATCTGCGCGAAGGTCCGGCGATTTGGCGAGCGGCTCTACGGAGAGGATCGACTGCTCTACCCAGCGGTTCGCAAGGGCCCGAAGGGCCGGGGCGTGTTCACACGAGTGACCTGGACGGAAGCGCTCGACCACATCGCGGCCAGAATGATCGAAATCAGGGACCGCGTCGGCGCCGAGGCGATCCTGCCGTTCTCGTACGGCGGTTCGAACGGACTGCTGACCCAGGACACGAACGACGCCGTGCTCTTCCGCGGATTCGGCACGTCGCGCCTCGGCCGCACTGTCTGTGCCGCGCCAACCGGCGCGGCCAACAAGGGTCTCTACGGCAAGATGCCGGGCGTCGCGTACGCGGACTACGTACACGCAAAACTGATCGTCCTCTGGGGCGTGAATCCAGGTGCCTCAGGCATTCACCTCGTCCCGTTCATCAAGAAGGCGCGCGAAGCGGGTGCGAGCCTGGTGGTCGTCGATCCGCGCGCCACCTCGCTGGCGCGTCAGGCCGACCTGCACATTGCCCTGCGTCCCGGGAGCGACCTCCCGGTGGCGCTTGCGCTGCACCGCCACCTGTTCGAGTCGGGTCACGCTGATACTCGCTTTCTCGAGGCACACTCGCGGGGCGCGGATCGCCTGCGCGCGCGCGCCATGGAGTGGACCTTCGAGCGCGCGGCTGAAGTGGCGGGCGTCGAGGCCGCCGACCTGCGACGCCTGGCCGCGATGTACGTGGCGAGCTCGCCGGCGCTCGTCCGCTGCGGCTGGGGCCTCGAGCGCAATCGCAACGGCGGGAGCGCGGCGGCGGCCGTCCTCGCGCTGCCGGCCGTGGCGGGCAAGTTCCAGGTGCGCGGCGGCGGATACTCGATGAGCAACTCGACCGCCTTCGGCATCAAGGCCGAGGCCTGGATGAACGACACACCCGAGCCGCCAACGCGGCTCGTCAACATGAATCATCTGGGGCGCGCGCTTCTCGACTTCAAGGACCCGCCGGTCGACATGCTCTTCGTCTACAACTGCAATCCCCTGGCGACGATGCCCGATCAGAACCGGGTGCTCGAGGGGCTGAAGCGCGACGACCTCTTCACGGTCGTGTACGAGCAGGTCTTCACCGACACGACGCGATACGCCGACGTGGTCCTTCCGGCCGCGACGTTCCTTGAAAACTACGACATCGCGAAGAGCTACGGTCCAATCGCGTTGCAGCTCGTCCGTCCGGCGGTGGAACCGGCGGGAGAAGCGCGTCCGAACGTCGAGGTCTTCTCGGAACTCGCCGAGCGGCTCGGCGTCGGCGTGGCGGAGGAAGAAACCGACACGCTCCTGCGCATCGCGGGCAGACTCCCCGCGGCTGCGGCCGCTGACCTGATGCAGGAGGGCACCGCGACCCCGCCGTTCGGAGGCGTTCCGGTTCAATTCGTCGACGTCTTCCCGGCGACCCACGATCGCAAGGTCGATCTGTTCCCCGAGGACCTCGACGCAGGGGCACCGGCGGGGCTCTACGGGTATCAGCCGGATCCCGCGACCGAGGCGTATCCCCTGGCGCTGATTTCACCGGCGAGCGAGAAGACGATTTCCTCGACGCTCGGCGAGCTGCGCGAGCGTCCGGCCATGCTCCACATGAACCCGGCTGACGCGCAGGCACGCAACCTGTCCACGGACGACCCGGTCCGGATCTTCAACGCGCTCGGTGAAGTGCACTGTCCGGTGGCCGTAGACCCGAACGTGCGCCCGGGAACAGTCAGCCTGGCCAAGGGGCTCTGGCGGAAGAGTACCTATAACGGCTCGACATCGAATGCCCTCGTCGCCGACGCGCTGACCGACATCGGCGGCGGAGCATGTTTCAACGACGCGCGCGTGCAGGTGGCGCTTCTCGGCCGGCACTGACGTGCCGCCGGTCCTGATTGCGACGGGTGTGGTGAGCGGGCGGACCTTTTTCAGTAACTGAAGAAGAAGATCAAATCGATACCCGCACGCTCCACGCGCCGCTGGTTGAGCCGGTTCGCCGATCCGGTGGTTTCCGGGGCCGCGGTCGCATCGAGACGCAGGAATCTGGCGAGCTGGTATTCGAGCATGAACTCGGTCGTGCTCCGCTCGCCGAACTGCTGGCGCAGCTTGACGAACGCGCGGTCGCCGATCTGCTGCCCCAGCGTCACCCCCGCACCCAGTCCGCCATCCTCCGTCGTCGTCGTGATCTCGAAGAGGTCGAGATCGAGCGCCTTCCCGATGGACTGGCCGAGCGGCGCGGCGACGAAGCCCGTCGCGATGCCGCCGGCCGTGGCGGCGAGCGACGAGCGTTCGCCGGTCCCCAGCTCGTTGACCGGGCGATTGAAGACGATCAGCGCGAGGACGTCGCTTTCCTCGAGCGGGGGATCGCTCGACAGCGCGAGCTGCGGTGCCGTTGTGGTTCCGGTGATGTGCACCCGGGCGGTCACGCCCGTGTTCGGAATCTCTCGCGTGGCGGTGATGTCGAGCAGCGGATTGAACTCGGTCGATCCGGTGAAGCGGATGGTCCCGTCACGCTGCAGGTTGAAGCGGCGCCCCTGGAAGTCATAGGTGCCGCGCACGGTGTTGACCGTACCGACCACGGCAAGCTGTCCATCGGCCTCCTTCCGTGCCCGGATGTCCCCGCCGACCGTGATGTTGATGTTCCCGAGCGCCGCGGCCGTCGGGCCGCCCGGGCGGACGTCCTGCCCGCGCAGCACCAGGTTGTCGGGAATGATCAGGTGCACGTCGAGGGCCACGGGGTCCAGGACGCTCGGCGGCGCCGGCGCCTCCGGCGCGCCGGGCTTCGCCTCTGGCGACGTGGCCGTCTGCTGCGCAGTGGCGAGCGCCTGCTTCGTGGCTTCCTCGGCGCTGCCACTCCCCTCCACCTTGCGCTCGGCCGAGACCACGTCCGGCAGCGCGGTCGTCGCATACGGGTCGTAGAACAATTGCAGCACCTTGTCGACTTCGATCCGGCCGGAATCGAGCCGCACGTTCCCGACGATCCGCGGCCGCCGCAGTTCGCCGGTGATCTGAAGGGCGCTCTGTACCTGGACGTCGCCAAGCTCGTTGTGCATCAGCTCGAAGTTGTCCGAGGTGACGTTGATCGACACGGCGCCGCCCGTCCGCTCGTGCACCGCGAGCTGCCCGTCGATCGCCAGGCGGTCACCGTGGCGGTCCAGGATCTCGAACCGCTGGATCTTCACGGTGTCAGGCTGCAAATCGATCCGCGTGGTCAGGCCCGTGTACGATTCGCCCAGTGAAGGCACGCCGAACCCGCCGCCCGCGACGTCAACGTAGCCGTTCACGCGCGGGTCGCGGCCCGACCCCGTGACGCGCACGTCGGCCTGGAGCGTTCCGGTGATGTTGGTGGCCTGGGGCACCAGCGCCTGGATCGCCGCGAGGTTCAATGCCGTGGACGTGATGTGGAGGTCCACCGGATCGGCGTCGGACGCGGGCGTCTGGCCGGGCGCTCCCGACGAGCGGAAGAGCGAGGTCGGCGCGGTGCCCTTGACCGTGATCGACTCGGTTGGCGACTGCTGCAGCGTCGCGTCCACGGTGAGCCCTGGGCCTCCATACTTCAGGTCCGCCGTGAGCGAGTCGTAGTGATACGCGCGGACGGCGCCGTTGTCGATCCGGATGTGGCCTTCCACGACCGGCGCGGCGGTGGAACCCGCGATCGTCGCGTCGGCGTTCAGCCGGCCGGTCAGGCCACGGTTCGTCAACGCGATCGTCTCGAGCTGCTCCAGATCCACGTTGTGCGCCTTGACCTCGATGCCGGTCGCGCCGGCCGCCTCGGCATCCCCGCCCGTGGCGATGGAGCCCGACAGGTCGAGCGACTGATCGCCGCTCACCAGGTTCACGCCCTCGATCTGGACCCGATCGCCGCCGTACTGGATGGCCGCATGACTGCCGGGCGCCATCGTCCACTCGACGCCCTGCGGTCCGCACGGCAAGCTCCGGGAGGTGGATTTCCTGGTGGTCCGGATGCAGGATGAGTTCGCCGGTCGCGTCGAGCTCGCGGGTCTTCTCCTTGACGTTGGTGGTGAACTCGACGCGCTTCTGTTGGTAGGTCGTCGTCGCCTGGACGGAGTTGAGCTCCATGCCGCCGACCTTGACCAGGGTGGCGTTCGTCGTCGCCTCCACCTTCGCGTCCGCGAACGACAGGTCCGGAACGGTCACCGTGTAGCGGCTGTTGAGATCGAGGGCGCTGTTCTCCTGGTACCCCAGACCGCTGCCGTTCATCGTCCCGGTCGTGGTCAGCGACGCGGCGTTGCCCGTGAGTGTGCCGTCGAGCGTGGCAGTGCCCGTGACGCCGCTCTGGCCTGCGAGCTTCGCCAGCTGCGGCAGGTCCACGGCCTCTGCGTGGTACTTCAGGTTCGACTGCGAGGACCGATCGAGTGCCAGACGTCCGGACGCCTCGACTTTCACGTCAGGCCCGGTGAGAGTGAGGCGCGTCAGGTCCGCGACCTGGGATGCGTAGCGTCCCTCGACGGCCGCCGAATCGATTGCGACGCCGCCGACGGTCGAGCGGTCGAGCGTCACCGTGCCGTCTGCCGTCACAACGTCGGGGGTGATCGCGCTGCCGATATCGGCGATGGCGACGCTCGCGTTGACGCTCCCGCTGACCTGTCCGTCAAGGTCCTTCCGGCCGGCGATCTGGCCGGGGTTGAAGTCCTCGAAGGTGCCGTTCGCGCGTCCCTGGAGCGCACCGTGATCGAGGTGCGCCTCGAACGCGAGCTGCGGCACATGTCCGCCCATCAGGGTCGAATCGGTCAGCGTGCCTGTCGCATCCAGCGTCATCGCCGAGACCGCCGACTGCGGCTCGGCGGATGCGCGCCGGCCGGGGCGCGCAGGTGTGCGCGGCAGGCTCCCGGAGACGTCGAACGAGCCGTCGATCCCGCTGTGGTACTGCGGTGTCGAGAGCGCGGCGATGTCCAGGCTCTCTCCGATGCGGTGCAGGTCGAGCGACGCCACGCTGCCGTGTGCGCCGTACGTGATGGTCGATGGCGTCAGGCTGAATCGGGCCGTTGTCCCGTCGGCGATTGTCGCGCCTTCAACCGTCGAACGATTCAGGGCAGCCGTACCGGAGATCGAAGTTCCGTGCCCCTCGACGCGGTAGTCGGCGACCGACAGGTTCGTCGCCATCTGCGGTGCGCCCGTGGCTTCCGGCAGCCGGCGCAGATCGACATCGTCGGCCCGGCCGCGCAAATCGAACGCCAGCGGCCGCCCCGGCGCGGACAGCGCGATGAACCCCCGGGCGGTCGCGGTGCCGCCGTAGGCTGCCGCACGGCCGTCGAGATTGACCCGAGATCCATCGAGCGAGCCCGAAACCTTCACGTTGCGGGCCTCGTAGCCGGACGCGACGACCCGCGGGCCCTCGAAGGCGAAGGTCCCGTCCAGCCGATCGGTGACCGGCGCGTTGGCCGGACGGGAAGCCATCGTGACGTCGAGCGTCGCGTGCCCCGTGATGTCGCTCGCCTGTGCCGGGTCCTTGAGAATCGGCCCGAGATTGAGGTGCTGGAGATTGACCTCGCCGCGAGCGCCGAGATCCGGCGACTGCACATCGGTCGTGAGTCGCCCGCTGAGCGTTCCCCGCCTCCGACCGCACGTTCAGATCGAGCGCAAGGGCGCTCGCTGGACCCGACGCCGTGACTTCGAACGTCGGGTGGATTGGGTAACCGGACGCCGCGGGCACGACCCGGCCGATCTCAGGCAGCGAAACGTGCCCCGTGGTCGTGAGCTTGACGACGGGCGACCGGAGGTAGTTCTCGATGACGCCGTCCGCTTTCACCGACGTTTCCGCGGTATCGAGTGCGACCTGCTGGAGGTAGAGATTGCCGTCGTGCATTGCCAGCGTGCCGGAGAGCTCCTTGAGCACCAGGTCGGGCGACGTGCCGCTGAACGACAGGTGATCGAGCTTGACGGTGTAGTGCGTCGGCGCGTAGTCGACTGACGCCTTCACGTCGAGGTCGCGGATGTCGCCCGGCAGGTTCAGCGCCTCGCCGCCCACGTCGCCGGCGAACACGACCTGGCCGTCCGGCGATCTCGATGGAGGGCAGCGAGATCGCAGGGCCGGCCTGCCTGGCCCTGGGATGTCTGCCGCTGCTTGACGAGGCTGGCCAGGTTCCAGCCCTCCGCGTCCGCGTTCGACGAGGACGTATGGCTGGTCGATCCTGATGCGGCTCAGGACCAGGCCGTTCCTGACGATCTCGAACACGCTGTAGTCGAGCGCCAGCGACTTGACCGACAGGACCCGCGCCCCCGACAGATCGACGGTCACGTCCGACAGATCGGCACCAAACAGCAGGTTGCCCCCAAAGCCGCCAATCGTCAGCTGGCCGTTCAGGGTACTGTTTGGATTCGCGGACAACGTAACGCCGCAGCCAGTCGCGGAACCACGGCGTCTGCGACACGATGAGCGCCAGGGCGATCGCCCCACCGCGACCGTGCCGATCCACGAGACGACGTGCAGAACCCGGCGCGTCGCTCTCATGGCCACAGCCGATCCCGATCAGCGCAATTCGTGTAATCCGTAATTGACTCCGATCCGTGTGATCCGTGGTTTCGTCGCCTCCGATCTGTGTGATCTGTGTGATCTGTGGTCTAGAATGCCTGCCCGATGCTGAAGTGGAACCGGAACCTTCGCGGCTGGGGTTCGCCGTTGATGAGCAGCCCGGGAATCGGATTGAGCTGGTATCCCAGATCCACGCGAATCGGGCCGATCGGGGTGTTGTAGCGGAGCCCCGGACCGACGTCGTATCGCAGATCGTTGACGTTGAAGTCCCAGGGGTTCGTCCACACGTTGCCGCCGTCGAGGAAGAACACCGCGCCGAGGTTGCCCCACACGGGCGCACGCAGTTCCGTCGAGAAGTTGAACGACGTCGCGCCGCCAATCGGCAGGCCGAACCGCTCAGCGGCGACACGTCGTAGCGCCCCCACCCGCGCAGGTTCGTCGCGCCGCCAAGAAAATAGCGCTTGAAGAACGGGACCTTCGTTTCCTGCGAGCCGAAGGCATCGATCGACCCCGCCCGCGCCTGGACCGCAAGCACCGCGCGGCCGCCAAGCCTCTGGTAGAACCGCCCTTCGCCGGTCAGTTCGTAGTAGTCGTAGGTCCCGCCCAGCCACTTGCCGGCCTGCTCCAAGTGCAGCGACGCGACATATCCGCGCGTCGCATCAATCAGGTTGTCGGCGGTGTTGCGCCCGCCGTCGAGCACCAGGGCGGAACGGGTGCCGCGGCCCGTGCCGAATCGCGGATCCAGGCGGAGGGCGATCAGTTTGTCGCGGAACGACAGGTCCTGGAGCGCCTCGTTGGAAATCGAATAGTCCTCGTGTTCCAGCGCGTAGCCCGCCGAGAAACTCATCGTCGCGCCGCGGCCGCCGAGCAGCGGGCCCGCCGCCCCGGCGGAACTGGCGGGTCACCGTGACCGTCCCCCCGTCGTGGTCAGGTCGTAGGCCGGCTCGTGTGACTGCCACGACTGCCCCGTCAGGCCCAGCTCGTAGCCCGGGCTGAACAGGTACGGCTGCGTGAAATTCAACCGCACGCCGCGATCGAGCGACGAGTAGCGCGCGAGCACGCCGGCCGTCCGTGCGCCGCCGAAGAAGTTCACGTGACGCCAGTCGATCTGCGCGCGTGCCCTCTCTTCAGATCCGTAGCCGACGCCGAAGTTGACCTTCCGGTGCTTCCCTTCGGTGAGCGTGACTCGCGTGGGGATTTCGGTCGGCTCGCCTTCGAGCCTGATCGCTTCGACGTTCGCGAACTGGAACAACGCCTGGCTGTAGAGCCTCCGCTGGCTCGACTGGAGCGCGCTCTGGCGGAAAATCCTGCCGGGCCGATAACTCAGCTCGCGGCGGACGACATCGTCGCTGACGCTGGAGTTGCCGACGATCTCAATCGGGCCGAACGTGGCCAGCGGCCCCGGTTCCGCTTTCAGCGTGACGAGCCGCGCGTGTTCGGAATCCGACTGCGCAGGCGGCCTCGGCCAGCCTGACCGAGGCGTAGGGATATCCCAGGTTGCGCAGCGCATCGAGCGCCACTTCGCGGCTTGCCGCGAGAAGGGCACGGTCGAGCGGCTGACCGGCGCGCAGCGGGAGCGTGCTGCCGAGCCTGGCGCGACGGCCGGCAGGCAGTACATCGAATCCTTCCAGAACCATCCGCTCCACACGGACCGGCTGGCCCTCGTCGATGGTGACGGTGATGGCCACGGCGGTCTGATCCGGGTTCAGCTTCGCGTCGAACGACGTCACTCGTGCATCAGGGTAGCCACGGTCCTGGTAGAACGCGGTGATGCGCTTGAGGTCGGCTTCGAACTGTTCGCGGCTGAAATAGTGCTTCTCGCCCCACGGCAGCTTCGAACTGGCCGTGGTCGCCAAAACCGACTTCAGCTGGCCGTCGCTGACGGCCTGAGTGCCATGAAAAGTGAAGCTGGTGACCTTGACGCCGCTGCCGCCTTCCTTGCAGGCGCCGACGCGACGATGACGATCATCAATATTGACGCGCGAAACAGCGATCGTGCGGTCATAGTCACAGGCTGAATATCACAACGCGTGCCAGACGACCAGACGACCTGGAATCGACGACCGTACAAAAGCAACCGGCGGCCGCCTTCCCAGAGGCAGCCGCCGGTTCACCCGTTGGGGTTCGATCCGACCTACTCGCGCGTGATCTCGGGCTTGCCGGCCGATATCGCCAGCATGATGCCGAGGCCCGTGGCGATGACCAGGCCGATGATCACCCAGCCGGCCGAAAGGTGCCGGAGCACGCCCCCGTACCACAACGCCGCGAGAGCGCCGAGAACGAGGATGACGTAGCCGACCAGGTAGATGTGGACGAAACGCATGGACGTCCCGTCTACCGCTGCACGCGAACGACCATGGCGGCCCGCCGGTTCAGGCGCCGCGTTTCCTCGCGGCTGTTATCGTGCTTCGGACGCTCCTCCCCATAGCTCACCGTGCGGAGGCGATCGGCGCCGACGCCACGGCTCGTGAGGTAGTCGCGCACGGCGTTGGCGCGCCGTTCACCGAGCGCGAGGTTGTACTCGGCCGTGCCGATGTTGCAGGTGTGGCCTTCGATCTCGATGTGCAGATCGGGATTCTCCTGCAGCGTGCGGATCGCCTCGTCGAGCGCGCGGGTCGCTTCGGGCCGCAACGAGTAGCGGTCGAAGTCGAAGTGGACGTCCTCGAAGACGAACTCCTTCACGGCCGGTTTGATCGACCTGGATCGTGACGGTGTCGGTTGCCGTGTGTCCGTGCCCGTCGTCAACCGTGACGGTGAGCTGCACCGGCCCTTCCTGCATCGGCGCGGTCCATGGCGTCTGGCGGTCGGTGGGGCTCGCCAGCGAGCCGGCCGGCGCGCTCCAGCGATACGTGAGCGCGTCCCCGTCGGGGTCGATCGCATCGGCCGTCACGGTGGAGAGCTTCCCGACGTCAACCGTGCATGGTTCGCAGCGCGCCTTTACCGTCGGCGGACCGTTCTGCGGCGCGGGCGGCGGCGTGGGTGGCGGCGGCGGCGGTGGTGGTGCGACGTAGATGCGTGCCCCGGGGTGGTACCCGATGCGCACCTCGACGCCCATCTTGTCGTTCGCGCCGTTGTTGTACTGGCCCAGGAAGTCCTGTCGCTTGTCCATGTTCACGCGCCAGGTCCAGCCCGCGCCCGCGAAGAACCCGTTTGAGCCCTGCCAGGTCAGCCCCAGGTCCACGTTGACCGGTGACTTGACGCTGGAGACAAATCCGGCCGGCAGGATCGACCCGTCGGTCGCGACGAGGTCGGTTTTCGTCGCGAGTGGATCCTTCGTGTACTTCTCCCCGCTCAGTTCAGCCGTGAAGCGCAGAGGCTGGCGCGACGGAAAGGCCGCACCGATGCCCCAGCGCACGCCGTTGGTCTCTTCCACTGCGTCAGGGCTCCCGCGGAAGATGACGCCGCCGTATCCTGACAGCTCGACGCGCTGGTTGACCTCGGTGCTCACGATGGCGTCGATGGCGCCATCGAGTTTGCCGGTGCTCGCGCCGCTGGTCTTGTCGCCTGTCGGCAGCTTCAACATGCCGCGCAACGCAAACGCGACCGGCTGCTGGCGCCACGGCGACGTGAGGGCCCACTTGCCGCCGACCCAGAAGTCGCCGAGGTTGTTGCCGCTCCAGCCGTCGCGCGCCAGCGGATTCTGCGGCACGACACCACCTGCCTGGGCGATCGACGGCACGAACAGCGGGCGGATGTCGCGATCGATCCGGTTCACCAGGACCCACGAACCGAACACCTCCGCCCGGTCACCCACGCCGACGCCGAAGGTGACCGGCCAGTTCGAGATATCGGAGAAGCCCTGGTTGTCGTCGAAATTGACCCGGTACGCGCTCAGCGACCACTTCCCGGCCGGCAGCACCTCCCCTGTCGGCACATGCCACAGGCCTGTATCCCCCATGAAAGTGGTCGTCGCTGGACGCGTCTCCTGCGCGCCGCTCACTCCCGCCGACTGCGCGGGCGGCGTCCCCTGCCCGCTTCCCGCCGGAGCGGTTTGAGCAAAGGCCGCCGCGACGCCAGCCAGCGTCACGACGATCACCATCACTGTCCGTTTCACCACCATACGCCCACGCCTCCCTGCCCCTGCCTACTACTGCCTGTCGATTACCCCGCCGCCCGGTGGCCCCATGCCTTCCGCAAGCGGCGCCTCCGAGATCGGCTCCCCCGCGAGGCGGCCGCGACCGCCGCGGCTGATCTGCCCACCCTTACGTCCTGCCGAGCGCGCTTCATCCGAAGTCCACTCGTGAGCGGTCCCCTTCTGGTGCGCCGCGCGTCCGCCCTTGCTGGCGATTTCGCGCTGTTTTTCGGCGTCATCGAGGCAAAACCGCGGCGCTCCTTGCGTTCTCCGGTCGTGTGTCCCTTCACGGCTTCATTCATAGCGGCCTTCTTCCTGTGGACGGCCCGGCGAGCCCGCGCAACATAAGGAACCTGGTCCGGTTCCGCTGGCGGGTCTTGTACGGGCGCTGGTTTGGGTTCGTCCGGTGGGGCTTCAAGCGCGTCGCCCGGTTCCTCCTGCGGGCGAGAACGCTCGTCGTCGTGCGGCATTCGTTTCAACTCCACCGTCCGCGGCTACCGCTGGCCTGCCTATCAAACGCTGTGCCACGGATTAGAGGAGGAATGACGGCAGAGTTGGCCCATAAGTCGCTGGATTTTGCGGGGATACCCCGCCAAGCGTCCATATCACAGCACCTGCTGGAGCGATTCGCTACACCCGGGCAAAGGCTTCTCTTGATAGGATGGTGGGCATGAGCAACCGCACTGGCCGCATGGTTTTCTGCAACAAATTTCAGAAAGAAATGCCTGGACTCGACGCTCCACCGTGGCCAGGCGAGCTCGGGCAGCGGATCTACGAGCACATTTCGCTCGAAGCCTGGAAGCTGTGGGAAGAGCGCATGAAGATGATCCTCAACGAGTACCGCCTGATGCCGTGGCAGAAGGAGGCCCAGGAGCTCGTGCAGAAGCACATGGAAGATTTCTTCTTCGGCGAAAGCGCCGCGCTGCCGCCCGGTTACGTGCCGCAGCAGGGAAAGGGCTAAAACCCACTGCAGATTGCAGATTGCAGATTGCAGATTGGGATTGACGATTGCGGTGACTGCCGATTGGCGATTGCCGATTGCCGATTGGCGATTGGCGATTGGCGATTGGCGATTGGGAAGTAATTACATGATCGCCCGGACGGCAATCGGCGTGTCGATCACGAACGTCAGGGCGGCGTGGGCCGTGCGGAGAGCGGTAACGGCGTGTTCGGGCGACTCGGCGCGCGCGAAAATGAACCCCAGGTAGCTGCCCGCCTCGGGCAGCGTCTCGAGCAGTTGATCCTGCCTGGCCGTGATGCTGACGTCCTCGATTCCCGCAACGCCGCGAGCCTGATCGATCCCCTCCACCCGCTTCAGGATCCCGCATTTCGGGATCGGAATCATCATCACCGCGGCGGCACGCGTTTCGCGTTCGAACGCGCCCACATCTTCGCCGGCGGCATGCCTGAGCAGCACTTCCTCGAGTGACGCCAGGCCGCCACGCTCGCCGCCCGTGAACCGCAGGACGCGCGAGCACAGTCCGCCAATCGGCCGTGCCGCCACTTCGAGCACGTAGACCCCGTCGTCGGCGACGCGGCACTCGGCGTGCACCGGGCCGTGGACGAGGCCGAGCGCGCCGGCCGCCCGCTCGACCTGCGCCAGTATCGCCGCCCGCCGGCGCGTCGTCAGCGCCGGCGGCGTTACATAGATGGTCTCCTCGAAGAACGGCCCGTTCAGCGGATCCGGCTTCTCGAAAATCGCGAACGCCCGGAAGCGCCCTCCTGTGAGCACGCCTTCGACCGCGTACTCCGGACCGTCCACGTAGCCCTCGACGAGCAACGTGCCGTCAAGCCCCGTGCGCAGGGTCCGGATGTCCTTCCGCGCGAGCAATGCCCGGACACGCGCAACCGCCAGGTCGAGCTCGCCGCGCGAGTCGGCACGGATGACTCCTCGGCTTCCCGACAGACCAAGGGGCTTCACCACGCAGGGGTATCGGACGCGTGCCCGGTGCGCCTCCTCGCCGGACTCCGGCAGCTCCAGGAACCACGGCGTGGGCAGCCCGGCGGCGGCGAACCGCTGGCGCGCGGCCTTCTTGTTCGTGCTTGCCCACGCCGCATCCGGCGGATTGCCGGGCAACCCGAGTGCCGAGGCCGCGCGCGGCGGCCAGCCGCACGGGACGATCCCCGACCGCCAGCACGCCATCGATCGGCCGTCCCACGTTCGACGCAAGAATCCGCTGCAGCGAGGCGTCCTCCTCGTGAAACCGGACCGGCACGGCGGCATCGCGCCAGGGGTCGTCGAGCCCCTTGCACCGGTCGGTCGCGAAGGCCAGCTCCACCCCCAGCCGGCCGGCGGCCTCGCCGAACGACCGGAGCTGATACCCGGTCGTCGTGGAGAAAATCATGACGCGCATCGTGTCTCGATCAGCGACAGGCGCTCGTCTCGGCCCTTCGGGCGGAGACAAGCGGCAGACGCTCGCATTAATCAGAGCCACCTGCTCTGACGTCGGCTCCGCTCAACAGTACCAGGGTTCGTTCAGGTACGGCACCGTTGCGCGCGGCATGGCGCCGCGGTCGCGCGGCGGCGCAACCGCCGGCGGCGTCGGCGTGGGCGAGATCCCAGATGCGCGAGAACACTTCTCGGCGCGTTGCGGAAAGGCGAACGCCTACCGTGTCCATGATCTGACCCTGAAGCCGATCCAGTTCGGGATCCGGGTGGCTCCACGGATAGGTCAGCGATACGGGATCGAACGGACCCACGAGCGCGCCGGACGTCCGGCAGATCGAGCATGCGCGAGCCTTCGGGCACCAGGAGGCGAATGGCATACTGAATCGGCGGCACGTGATCGACGAGGTCGAGCCGGTCGATTGCGCGGAGCATCTCGCGGAACGACCCGCGGGTCGTCCACGGCGTGAACGCCACGAAGGTCGGCGCCAGGACGAGACCGACCTCTCGGAAGAGCGCCACGGCCCGCTCGAAGTCGGCACGCGTGTGGCCCTTCTGCAGCTGTGCCAGGACCTCGTCATCGAGCGATTCAACCGCGCTGGTGACGAACGCGCAACCGGTGTCGCGCAGCAGCGGCAGCAGATCGGCGTGCTTCAGCAGGTGTTCGACCTTGATTGTGACGTCGTAGGTCGTCCCCGGAAGCTCGCGCGCCAGGCGCTCGACGATCGTCCGGGCGTGGCGCGGCCCGTTGAAGAAGTCCGGATCGCCAAACGTGAGGTGACGCGCGCCGCGCGCCACCTGCGCGGCCGCATCGGCCAGCACGACGTCCGGCGAAACGATGCGGAACTGGCCGTTGTAGACGGGGACGATTGGACAGTGCCGGCAGTGGTGCTTGCAGCCGCGGCTCGCTTCGGTGTAGCCGGCGGTGCGCCGCTCGTCACCGACCTGCAGCGTCGCGTACTTCGACAGCGCCGGAAGGCCCGAGCGGTCGGGGACCCGGAACTCCAGCCGCGCGAGATCGTGCACGCGGATTGGTTCGGTGGACGACGCGGCGCTGAAACTCCGCGCCGAACGCCCGTCCGGGACAGGTCGTTCGTCCCACTGCCGGACGAGCGCGACGAGATCGCCCTCGAACTCGCCGCCGAGGGTCGCCGACACCCCGTGCGCCTCGAGCAGCGCCACATTCAGCGGCGCATACAGGCCGTAGGCGACCAGACGGGCTCCCGGGTTGATCTCGCGCACCCGGTCGATCACCGGCAGGGCCAGGCGCGTGGCGGTGTGCATCGGCAGGTAGAATCCGACGACGTCGGCAACCCGGACAGCCGCCTCCGACAGCCGCTCCTTGGCGACGTCCGCGCAGGCGACCTCGACGCCGGCCTCTTTCAGCCACGCCGCGGGCGAGGCGAGACCGAACGGCTGGCGGCCGAGGTCGTAGGTCGAAATCAGGAGCACCCGCACCTCTGGATTGTGCCACGGGGCGGCGGCGGATGACGGCGGACAGCGCCGCCCCGCGGGAAGGGCCGCGGAAAGCGACTGGGAAGCCCGAGAGTGTATGCTTTAGCCCATCATGCCCGATTCCGCTTCGCGCGACCGCTGCACGACACCGCGTTCTTCGGCCACCCGCGCGGGACTGTCGACGCTCTTCTTCACCGAGATGTGGGAGCGCTTCAGCTACTACGGGATGCGCGCGCTGCTGCTGCTCTACATGACGGCCGACGTGAACAACGGGCGGCCTCGGGTTCAGCGCCGCGGTGGGCGGGCCGATCTACGGCCTCTTCACCTCGATGGCCTACATGATGGCGCTGCCGGGCGGCTGGATCGCCGATCGGCTCATCGGCCAGCGCCGGGCGGTGCTGTACGGCGGCATCTCTCATCGCCGCCGGCAATTTCGCGATCGC
Organism: uncultured Acidobacteriota bacterium; assembly: GCA_963817635.1. Classification (GTDB taxonomy): domain Bacteria; phylum Acidobacteriota; class Vicinamibacteria; order Vicinamibacterales; family 2-12-FULL-66-21; genus CAWFPR01. The sequence continues at coordinate 353,992 of CAWFPR010000015.1, forward strand.
GGTCCCGTCCACGACGCTGGCGATCTTCTATCTGGGGCTGTTTCTGATCGTCTGCGGCACGGGGCTGCTGAAAGGCAACGTCAGCGTCATCGTCGGACAGCTCTACCAGGCCGACGACGTGCGGCGCGACTCGGGGTTCTCGATTTTCTACATGGGGATCAACCTCGGCGCGTTTCTCGCGCCGCTGATCTGCGGTTATCTGGGGCAGAACATCAACTGGCGCCTGGGATTCGCCGCGTCCGGCTTCGGCATGCTGCTCGGCCTGCTCCAGTACATGCTGAGCGGCCGGTACCTGGGCGACGCCGGCATGCACCCGGTCCCTGCCGAGTCACCGGCGGCCGCGGCGCGCGCTGCGCCGGAAGGCCATCCTCATCGGTGGCGGCATGCTCGCCGCTCATCGCCGTGTTTGCCGTGGGCAGCGTGATGGGCTGGCTGTCCATCACGGCCGTGCAGGTCGCCGATGCCGGCGGCGTGTTCCTGCTGCTCCTGGTCGTCGGGTTCTTCGGATGGCTGTACTTCATCGCGGACTGGACGCCCGAAGAGCGCAAGCGGCTGTATCTGGTGGGCGTCCTGTTCGTGGCCGCGGCGCTCTTCTGGTCGGTGTTCGAGCAGGCCGGTTCGACGCTGAACCTCTTTGCCGATCGCAACACCCACAACGTCTTGTTCGGGTGGGAGTATCCCGAGCAGCTACTTCCAGTCGCTCAACTCGCTGTTCATCTTCGCGCTCGCGCCGGTGTTCGCGTGGCTGTGGATTCGCCTGGCCAGGGCGCACGTGGAGCCCTCGACCGCCGCGAAATTCGCGATCGGTCTCGTCTTCGTCGGCCTCGGCTTCGCGGTGCTGGTCGGGCCGGCCGAGAATTGCCGAGACCGGCGTGCGCGTGAGCCTCATCTGGCTGACGCTCACCTATCTGCTCCACACGATCGGCGAGCTGTCGCTGAGCCCGGTAGGGCTCAGCGCGATGACCAAGCTGGCGCCCGCCCGCATCGCAGGCCTGACGATGGGCGTGTGGTTCCTCGCGACGTCGGTTGGCAACTACATCGGCGGCCGCGTGGCCGGCTTCTATGAATCGTGGGCGCTGCCGAGCCTGTTCACCGCGGTCGCCGGCTTCGCCATCATCGCCGGGCTGCTCCTGTTCGCCTTCGTGAAGCCCATGCGGCGGATGTTGGAGAGGCCGGTAGGGTGCGAAGCCGGCGGACCAGGACCGAGGAGCGACCGGAGCATGGTCCTCGAGAAATACAAGCAGAAGCGCAACTTCACGTCCACGCCGGAGCCGTCCGGCGACGTGAAGCTGGCCGCGGCGCGCGCGAAGACGGCGAAGCCGGCGAAAGGGCTGTTCTTCTGCGTACAGAAACACCTCGCCAGCCACCTGCACTACGACTTCCGCCTCGAATGGAAAGGGGTGCTGCTGTCCTGGGCCGTGCCGAAGGGGCCGTCACTCGATCCGAAAACGAAGCGGCTCGCGATGCACGTCGAGGATCACCCGATCGAGTACGGCACGTTCGAGGGGGTGATTCCAGAAGGCTACGGCGCCGGCATCGTCATGCTCTGGGACCAGGGAACGTGGAAGCCCGAGTCCGACGATGTGGACGCCGCGCTGAAGAAGGGGGACCTGAAGTTCACGCTGGATGGCTACAAGCTGAAGGGCTCGTGGGTCCTCGTCCGCACCGGGGGGCGCTGGGGCGGCGGCGACGGGCGCAGCTGGCTCCTCATCAAACACAAGGACGACTGGGCCGGCGACGTCGACATCATCGAGTTCGCGCCCCGCAGCGTGAAGAGTGACGGCGATTTCGAGGACATCCTGGCCGCCGGCCGTCCGGATGTGTGGCACTCGAATCGTCCGGCAAAAGGTGGTGAAGCGGGCGCGATGCTCGCGACCATCATCGAACGCGCAGCGAAGCTGAAAACGGGAGGGGAAGAGCGGAAAAGGCAAAGGGCTAAAAGGAGAAGGGCGCAGGGAAAGAGGAAGATAGGCGAGCAGAAGCCAGAATCGGCCAGGCGGCGCGAAGAAGCAAACGGCCGCGAAAGCGGCAGGCCGAAAAATGTAACGGACACGAGAATCGGAGAGCGGACAGCGGACAGCGGAGAGCGGACAGCGGAGAGCGGACAGCGATATGGACAAGAGCGATTTCATTCTATTCAGTGGTGGCGCGCCGGGTGCCGAGGCGGAATTCGGCGGGTCGGCCGAACGGCACGGCATCGAGGAAGTGAACTTCACCTTTGACGGTCACCTCGAGGCGCGGCGCCGCGGCGTGCGGGTCCTGAACCATGAGGAGTTGCAGGCCGGCGACGTGAGCCTCGAGTACGTCTCGAAGCTGATGAACCGCCGCTACACCGACAGCCCGCTCATCCGGAAGGTCCTCCAGTCGCTGTGGTACCAGGTGAACCACGGGCAGGAGATCTACGTCGTGGGCGTCATCCAGGCCGACGGCACCGTGCGCGGCGGCACGGGCTGGGGCGCGGAGTTCGCCAAACTCTGCAACAAGCCGCTCTTCGTCTTCGATCAGGAAAAGAACGGCTGGTTCCAGTGGGCCGATGGCGGCTGGAAGGCCCGTGGCACGGACACCCCGACGATCTCGCACCCGCACTTCACCGGAACGGGGACGCGGCAGATCCGCGACAACGGCAGACTGGCGATCGAGGAGCTCTTCGCAAAGTCCTTCGAGCGCTGACCGCCCGGCGTCACGCGCGTTCCTCCAGCTCCACCCACCGCGCCAGGGCGTGTTCCAGCTCTGGCCCGATGGCCTCGATCCGCCCGAGCACGGCGCGGATGTGATCGGCGCTCGCCTTGTAGAAATCGGCTGACTCCGACTCGTTGCGGAGCCGCGCCTGCTCGCCCTCGAGCGCCTCGATGAGCGCGGGCAGCGAGTCGAGCTCGCGCTTCTCGTTGAAGGTCAGCTTCCTGCGCTCGCCGGCGCCCGGCGCCGGCGCTCGGCGCTCGGCGGTCGGCGGTCGCTGGCCCTCACCGGGTGATGACGCTGCGGCTTGTCCGGCAGGCGGGGTTCGGTCGCCGACCGCCGAACGCCGGACGCCGAGCGCCGACTGCCTCAGGTAGTCCGCGTATCCCCCGACGCACTCGACGACCCGCCCGTCCCCTTCGAATGCGACCGTGCTCGTCACGACATTGTCGAGGAACACGCGGTCGTGACTCACGAGCAGCACCGTCCCGTCGAAGGCGGCGATCAGCTCCTCGAGCAGTTCGAGCGTCTCGATGTCGAGGTCGTTGGTCGGCTCGTCGAGGATCAGCACGTTGGCCGGCCGGGCGAAGAGGCGCGCGAGCATGAGGCGATTGCGCTCGCCGCCCGAGAGCGACCTGACCGGCGAGTGCGCGCGTTCCCGCGGAAACAGGAAGTCAGCCAGATAGCCCATGACGTGGCGCGGCTGGCCGTTGACGATCACGGTGTCGTTGCCGTCAGTGATGGTGTCGACGACGGTGCGTGCGGGATCGAGCTGTTCACGCCCGCCGCCGCCGCGAAGCGGCTTCGGCGAGGCTTCGCCGAAGCCCGCAGGCGATATCGTGCGGGCGAAGGCGGGCTGCTGATCGAAGTAGGCAATCTGGAGCCGCGCGCCGTGACGAATCTCACCGGCGTCCGGTGCGAGGTCGCCCACCAGCAGGCGCAGCAGCGTCGTCTTTCCGGAGCCGTTCGGTCCAATCAGGCCGACGCGGTCGCCGCGCAGAATCCGCTGGGAGAAGTCGAGGATGACCGGCACGCCGTCGAACGACTTGCTGACGGCACGGGCCTCGAACACCATTTTCCCCGTGGCCTCTCCGCTGTCGATGGCGAGGCGCACCGTCCCGCTCTGCGCGCGGTACGCGGCCCGCTCGGCGCGCAGCGCCATCAGGGCTTTCACGCGCCCCTCGTTGCGCGTGCGCCGCGCCTTGATGCCCTGGCGGAGCCACGCTTCCTCCTGCTCGAGCTTCTTGTCGAGGCGCTCGAGGTCGCGCGCTTCGGTCTCCAGCGAGTCCGCCTTCTTGCGCAGGAACGTCGGGTAGTCGCCCGGCCACGAGGTCAGCCGCCCGCGATCCAGTTCGACGATCCGGGTGGCGAGCGCCGACAGAAAGGCACGATCGTGGGTCACGAACAGCACCGCGCCGCCGTAGCCCCGCAGGTAGTCCTCGAGCCACCGGATTGCGTCGATGTCGAGGTGGTTCGTCGGTTCGTCGAGGAGGAGCAGATCGGGCTCGGACACGAGCGCCTTCCCGAGCAGCGTCCGCCGGCGCCATCCACCCGAGAGTTCCTCCAGGCGGCGGTCAGCCGGCAGCGAGAGCCGGGAGACGACCATTTCGACCCGCTGCTCCAGCCGCCACCCGTCGCGCTCTTCGAGCGCGTGCTGGTGCTACCCCAGTCGCTCGAGGGCAGCCTCGTCGTCCGGTGCCTCGGCGACGCGCAGCGCCGTGCGGTGGTACTCGGCCACCAGGTCGCCGAGCGGACCCAGCCCGGCGGAGATTTCGTCGAACACCGTCCGGGCCCCCTCGCCGGGAATGTCCTGGTCGAGCCGGGCCACTCGAAGGCCGGGAGCCCGCCAGAGCGTGCCGCTGTCGGGTGGCACCTCTCCGGACAGCATCCTGAGCAGGCTCGACTTCCCGGCGCCGTTGCGGCCGATGAGCGCCATCCGTTCGCCGGGTTCGACCAGCAGGGTCGCGCCTTCCAGCAACGGCACGTGGCCAAAGGCCAGCGACACGGAATCGAGCGAAATCAGGGGTGGCACGGTTCAGGGCTCAGGGCTCAAGGACGAAATCGGAGATAATTGGACGTTACAGAATAACAGGAGGCTCAATGAAAGCGTTGATTCGTGGCCGCGCTCGTTGCGGCGGTGGTGAGTGCGGGCGCCGAGGAGATCACGCTGGGCGCCGGTGTGACATTGAAGGATTCGACACCAATCGCCGCGCTGGCGACGGCGCCGGCGGACTTCGTCGGCAAGACCGTCAGGATCGACGGCGTGGCGACGGCGGTGTGCACCGAGATGGGGTGCTGGATGGCCGTGGCTCCCGAGGGAGATACAACAGGCACGACGGTGCGCCTGAAGGTCGAGGACGGCGTCATCGTGTTCCCGGTCTCGGCGAAAGGGAAGAAGGTGTCGGCCGAAGGCGTCTTCGAGAAGGTCGCCGCCGGCGACGCGAAGGAAGCCGCCGGCGAGCACGCCAAGCAGGATCCGAAGGCTTCGCAGGATTACCAGATCAAGACGACCGGCGCCATCATCCGGTAACCCTCATCCACCGAACATTGTAGGGGCGGCTCGCGAGCCGCCCTTCGACCTCACAACAATCGCCGCGCCAGGACCGCCCACACCGCCTGCGCGAGGCGGCGACGATCGTGACGGGCGATTTCACCGCACCAGAAATCGCCCGTCACCACTTCGCACGACGCGGGCACGGCGCCGAACTCGAGCGGGTGTTTGTGTTCGGCCGCGTAGCGCGCAAGCGTCTCGTCGGATGGACGCGCGGTGTTGGCCAGCACGACATCGATCGAACGGCCGATGGTCTGCTCGATGAGCCGCAGCGCGTCGCCAACGGTGAACTGCCACATCCCGCGTCCTTCCGTGAGCAGGTTGGCGACGAAGACGATCGGCCCGCGGACCTCCTGCAGCGCCTCCGCCGCGCCGCCGACGAGAAAGATCGGCATGAGGCTCGTATAGAAACTGCCCGGCCCGATCACGACGGCTTCGAATTCAGGGATGGCGCGCGCGGTGGCTTCGTGGAGCTGCACGGCCGGCTCGAGCCAGAGGTGCGTGATCGCGCTGCCGGCTGACTGCCCCGCATCGACCTCGACCTCGCCGCGGGTCCGCGTCCCGTCTCCGTATTCGGCGCACAGGCTCGACTGCTGGTCGCTGACGGGCCAGACCCGGCCGGCACAGCCGAGGAGCGCGCGCAATCCCTCGACCGCCGCCATGAAGTCGCCGCTGTACCGTTCCATCATCGAGAGCAGGAGGTTGCCACCCGTATGGCCGCCGAGGCGGGCATGCTCGAGGGTTGGCAGCCGCGAGAGCAGCACGCGTCGCGCCTCGCGCTCGTTGCGCGCGAGCGCGAGCGTGCACTTCAGGACGTCTCCCGGCGGCAACACGCCCAGCTCATCGCGCAGCTGACCGGAGCTCCCGCCACTGTCGAACATCGTGACCACCGCGTTCACGGAGAGCCACGGGTTCACCTTCAACCCGCCCAGCAGACTCGGCAGCCCCGTTCCGCCTCCGAAACAGCCGACGTTGAGTGTCCGCAGGTGCACGAGTGCATTAGATACGGGGGGTTCTTCGCTGGCAATGGAAAATGGAAAAGGGAAATGGAAGAGAGGTCATGCGAGTGCGCCATAATGACGTCATGGCATCCCGTTCGCTGTCGGCGGCCGAGCGCACGCGCGCTGGAGGAGCTCGCGGCGGACCTGCGGCAGGTCTTCGGCACGCGCCTGCGGGCGCTGGTCGCCTACGGCCTCGAAGCGCCTTCCGACCCGCCCGTCGTCCACTCGCTCGGCCTTGTCGATCGCCTGGCGTTCGACGACCTCGCCGCGTGCGTACCGCTGACGTCCAACTGGCATCGTCGCGGCCTCGCGGTTCCGCTGCTCCTGGAGGTCGATGAGTTCCGGCGGACCCTGGATGCCTTTCCGCTCGAGTACGGCGAGATCATCGCCTCCCACGTGCTCATCATCGGCACCGATCCCTTTGCCGGTGCCACCGTGTCGGCCGCGGACACCCGACGCGCGTGCGAGCAGCTCGCCAAGAGCCAGTTGATACACCTGCGCGAGGGCTATCTCGAAACGGGAGGCGACACGCGGGCGGTCGCCGCGCTGGTTGGCGCGTCGGCGGCGCCGCTCGGCGCGCTGCTGTCGAACATCGCGCGCCTCACCGGCGGAGGAAGCGACGACGTCGCGGCGCTCGCAGAAAGGCGGATGGGCATGTCCGGCCGACCTGGTGCGCGAGGTCATGGCGGCCGGCCGGGGCACGCAGAGCACGATCGCCGATCCGACCGCGCTGCTGAAACGCTATGTCGAGGCGCTCGAGCAGATCTGGGAATACGTGGACACGTGGCAGCAATGAAAGCGGCGATCCGTTGTCCGCGATCCGCTGTCCGCGGCGTGCTTATCATCACCGTTGCCTTTTCCATTTACCATTTTCCATTTTCCATGGCCGCGGCGGCGCCTCGAGCCGTGCCGCCGATCCTGACGCAGCCGGTCAACGACTTCGCCGGCGTCATCGACCAGTCCGACACCGACGAGATGGAACGCCGCATCCGCGCGCTCCAGGCCGCGAGCGGCGACGTTGTCGTCGTGGCCACGGTCAGGACGACCCAGCCGGACTACGGCGACATCAACGAGTACGCCGTCAAGATGTTCGAGAACGCCGGACGCGGAATCGGTCAGAAGGGCAAGGACAACGGCCTGCTGATCGTCGTGGCGGTGGACGACCGAAAGGTGAAGATCGAAGTCGGATACGATCTCGAGCAGTTCGTGACCGACGGGTTCGCCGGCGAGATGATTCGGACGGTGATCACGCCCGAGTTCCGGAACGGCAACTACGGCGCGGGCCTGCTCGCGGCGACGACCCGGATCATCAACCGCATTGCGGAAGGGCGTGGCGTCACCCTCCAGGGCGTGCCGCAGGCGCCGCGCCCCAATAGACAGGGGGGCCCATTCACGTTCCTGCCCATTCTGATCCTGATCGCGCTCTTCATCGTGTTCAGCCGCGGCGGCCGCGGCCCTCGCGGACGGCGGCGTTACTGGGGCGGCGGCCCGTGGAGCGGCTGGTCGAGTGGCGTGGGCGGGTTCGGCGGCGGCAGGTTCGGCGGCGGGGGGTTTGGAGGTGGCCTTGGCGGCGGAGGCTTCGGGGGCGGCGGGGGGGGATTCGGCGGCTTCGGCGGCGGCCGCAGCGGCGGTGGCGGCGCATCCGGGGGGTGGTAGAGTGCCGGAAGCTACGGGGAGAACGCTGATGAGACGACGATTCGTGAATGTGGCGCTGCTGATGGTGATGGCGGCCGGGCTGTCCTCGTGCTCGTACAACAGGTTCACGACCCAGGAAGAGGCCATCAAGCAGCAGTACGCCGAAGTGGAGAACCAGCTGCAGCGCCGCAACGATCTCATTCCCAACCTGGTCGAGACGGTCAAGGGATACGCGGCTCATGAAGAGGGCGTCTTCAAGGAGGTTGCCGACGCGCGATCACGGCTGCTGGCCGCGCAGTCGCCCGAGGAGACCCTCCAGGCGGCGAACCAGCAGTCCTCCGCGCTCGGCCGCCTGCTCGCCATCGCGGAAAACTACCCCCAGCTGCGTGCCAACGAGCAGTTCAATCGCCTGATGGACGAACTGGCCGGCACGGAGAACCGCCTGTCGGTCGCGCGCATGCGCTACAACGAAACGGTCCAGGCCTACAACACGCAGCGACGCAAGTTCCCCTCGAACGTCACGGCGAAGATGTTCGGCTTCAAGGAATACCCGTACTGGGAGGTTCCCCCCGAGGCGAAAGTCGCGCCGAAAGTCAATTTCGGCCGGTAAGCGTTTCACGCGCACCTGTCGTAAACTCCACCACAGTTTCGCCTCGGCCCAGTCGGGTCATCAACATAAGGAGAACAGCGGTGAACAGAGGACTTTTGCGCGTGCGCGTGCTCGCATGGGCCGGTATCGGCCTGTGCGCACTCCTCGGCGGGCGGGCGCTCATCGCCCAGGGGCAGCAGGCCCCGGACCTGCCCCCGCCGATCAACCAGAGTGACGATCCCCTGCTCAAGCCGTTCGTCTGGCGCTCGATTGGCCCGGCCAACATGGGCGGCCGCGTCGACGACATCGCCGTCGTCGAAAGCAATCCCGCGATCATCTACATGGGTTTTGCCACCGGCGGCATCTGGAAGTCCACCAACAACGGCACGACCTGGGACCCGATTTTCGAGACCTATCCCGTCGCGTCGATTGGCGACATCGCGATCGCGCCGTCGAACCCTGACGTGATCTACGTCGGCACTGGCGAGCCGAACAACCGCCAGAGCTCGTCGTTCGGCGCGGGCGTCTACAAGTCCACCGATGCGGGCAAGACGTTCACCTACGTTGGCCTGAAGGAGACGCAGAGCATCGCCCGGATCGTCGTGCACCCGAAAGACCCGAACATCGCCTATGTAGCGGCGCTCGGTCACCTCTTCGGGCCGAACAAAGAGCGCGGGCTCTTCAAGACCACCGACGGGGGCAAGACCTGGACCAACACGAAGTTCATCGACGAAGACACCGGCTTTACGGACGTCGTCATCGACACGTCCAATCCCAACACGCTCATTGCCGCCTCGTACCAGCGGCGGCGCACAGCCTGGGGCTTCAACGGCGGCGGTCCGGGCAGCGGCATCTGGAAGACGACCGACGCCGGCAAGTCCTGGACGAAACTCACGAGCGGCCTGCCGGACAATCCCATCATCGGCCGCATCGGCCTCGACATGGCGCGATCCAAGCCGGGCGTCGTGTATGCGTCGATTGAGGTCGGCGCCAGCGGCGGCACCGGCGCGGGCGTCAACGACGACGGCACCCTCGTGGTGCCCGGGCAGCGCGGCGGCGGTGGAGGCGGCGGACGTGGCCGCGGTCAGGAACCGCCGCCCGATCCGACCAAGAGCGGAGTCTGGCGCTCGGACGACGCCGGCAAGACCTGGAAGTTCATGTCGAACCGCGGCGATCGCTGGATGTACTACAGCCAGATCCGGATCGATCCGACCAATTCCGAGATCGCCTACCAGGGCGGCGCGCCCTTCTTCAAGACGACCGACGGCGGCAAGACCTGGGACCAGGTGCAGGGCCTCGCGCACAGCGATCACCACGCCATCTGGATCGATCCGAAGAACGGCAACCACCTGATGGTCGGCAACGACGGCGGACTCGACGTCAGCTACGACCAGGCCGACACGTGGGAGTTCGTCAACACGGTGCCGGTCGGCCAGTTCTACGCGATCAGCGCCGACATGCGGCGGCCGTACTACGTGTGCGGCGGGCTCCAGGACAACGGCAGCTGGTGCGGCCCGAGCGCCACGCGCAACAACAACGGGATCCTGAACTCGGACTGGTTCCGCGTCGGCGGCGGGGACGGCTTCTACACGGCGAACGATCCCACGGACTGGACGGTCCTCTATTCGGAATCGCAGGACGGAGCCACCAGCCGCGTGGAGATCAGGAACGGCCGCAACGTCAGCATCCGTCCAAGCGGCCCGAGGGCACAGCCGCAGGGTGGACGCGGCAACGCGCCCGCCGGCGCGGAGACCCCGAATGCGGCGGCGCTCGCCGCCCTGGCGGCACAGTTCGGCGGCGGCCGGGGAAACCCGAATGGCAACGTCGTGCCACCGCCCGCGCCCGGGACGAACTTCCGGTTCTACTGGAACACGCCGTTCATGCTGTCGCCGCACAATCCCGGAACGATCTACCTCGGTGGCGAACGTCTGTTCCGCTCGTACGATCGTGGCGACACGTGGATGGCGTCCAACGACTTGACGAACGACATCGGCCGCAACGATCGACCGATCATGGGCGTCGCCGGAACGGCCCCCATGGCGTCGAAGCACGACGGCGCGGCCTCGTACAGCAACATCGTCACCGTGTCGGAGTCGCCGCTGGTGCCCGGGATCCTCTGGGTCGGCACCAATGACGGCAACGTGCAGGTCAGCCGCGACAGCGGCAATACCTGGAAGAACGTCGCCGGCAAGGTGCCCGGGGTGCCGAAGGAAACGCACGTGTCGCGCGTCGAGGCCTCGCACTACAACGAGGGCACCGCGTACGTGACCTTCGACGGCCACCGGACGGACGATCACAAGCCGTACGTCTTCAAGACGACGGACTTCGGCGAAACGTGGACGTCGATCTCGGCGAACCTGCCCGAAGGCAACGTCAACGTGATCCGTGAAGATCCGAAGAACTCCAGCCTGCTCTATCTCGGCACCGAATACGCGATGTACATCTCGCTCGACGGCGGCAAGGAGTGGAAGCGGTTCATGAACGGACTGCCGACGGTCCGTATCGACGACATCCTGGTGCACCCGCGCGACAACGACCTGATCCTCGGCACCCACGGGCGCAGCCTGTACATCATGGACGACATCACGGCGTTGCAGCAGATGACGCCGGACGCGATGAAGGGTGATGCCGTCGTGTTCGACATCCGGCCGGCGATCGCCTGGATCAACGACATCCAGAAGTCCATCACGGTCGGCGGCGCGAAGTTCTTCCGCGGCCAGAACCCGACGCGCGGCTCCGCGATCAGCTACTGGCTGAAGACGGCGCCGGCGGAGGACGTGAAGATCACCATCAGCGACTACACGGGCCGCGAAATTCGCTCGATTGAAGGGACGAAGGACGCCGGGCTCAACCGCGTGCAGTGGGACCTCGCCCTGGCGGGCGGCGGACGCGGTCGCGGACAGGGCGGCGGACTGGCCGTCGCGCCAGCGGTCAACCCGGCGGCACAGGCCACAGGCCAGCTACCCGCTGGTCAGGCGGGACGGGGCGCCGCTCCTGCAGCGCCCGCGGCGCCGGCCACACCGGCCCGAGGTGGCGGCGGAGGCCGAGGCGGCTTCACGGGCCCGGCCGTTGCGCCGGGGTCCTACGTCGTGAAGGTGATGATCGGCAACAAGGTCATCGGCACGAAGACCATCGTGGTCGAAGCCGACACGACCTTCATGCAGTAAAGGGTCAAGGCTTAAGGTCAAGGCTTGGGGCTCAGGCGCGCGGAGCGCGCCGGCGCTATGCGCTGCCCCGAGCCTTCTTTTTTGCGGGCCCAAGCCTCAAGCCTGAAGCCTCAAGCCTCACTTCAGCACGGTCAGGGTCGCGTCGACCTTCAGGACCTGGCCGCTCATCTGGTCGGTGGCCGACAGATACTGGCCGGTCTGGCCGTCCCGTAACAGGATGTTGAAACGAGTGGTGACCGACCGGAAGGCGGGCACGCCGGTGTTGGTCGGAGACGCGGCGGCCGGGTCGTTGCGGTCGGGGAAGTACACGGACGAATCGCTGACGGTCAGGGCAATGCGGTAGTACCCGTCGGGACCGGACGATGCGGTCGCGTCGATGTTGGTGCCGACCTCGTGAAAACTGTAGCCTCCCTTCGCATCCGGCACCGGAATCTGGTTGCCCATCCGCAGGTTGCTGGCCTGCCGATCGTTGGCCGTTACCCAGAGCGCGTACGGGACACTGCTGATCTTCTTGTCGCCCTGGGTGCGCGACAGCACGAGCTGGATCCTGAGCGGCGTCAGCGGTGACTCCGCGGTTCGTGCGGGTGCGGAAGGCGGCTGCGCCGGCGCCTCCTGGGCGCGCGCCGCAGTCGCCATCATCGTGACGGCGATCGCCGCCGCAGCGCACACAGGCCTGACCTTTACCATGACACTCTCTCCTTGAAATGGACCGGCGGCTCAGCGCCGCTCGCTGCTGAGGACCTCGCCGACCCTCACGATCGGGATCGTCAGTTCGTTGACGGGTACGGGCACGATCGACAGTTCCTCCGGCAGTGGCGTCGCGCGGCCGCCGGCCGCCAACGCCGCGGAATCCGGCGGCTGCGCACTCCGCAGCAGCCGCCGCACGGCGGCCCCGAATGCCGGATCGATGATGACCTCCGACTCGACCGCGCGCCGGACTCGTGCGACACGGGGAGGCCGCGCCGCTGGCGTTGACAATGAGCTGCCGCTGCTCGAGTGCGCGGGCACCCGGGGCGCCGGCGGGGGCACCGACGCGAGCGACGTCGTGAGCGCGCGGCCGGGACGTTCGATGGGCACGGCACGCAGCATCCAGCCCCCCGCGACCAGCATCACGGCCGCCGCGGACGCGAGGCCCCACAGGGCCCAGCGGGTCGAGCCGTTCCGGCCGGCGATCCGGCGCCGGACACTTGCGCCGAACTCCGGCGACGGCTCGATCGCCAGCAGTGACGCCAGATCGCGCTCGAGATCGGTCACGAGGTCTTCAGGCATCGCAGTGTCTCCGACAGCGCCTTGCGCGCCAGGAAGAGGCGCGACTTGACGGTGCCTTCCGGAATCTCCAGCAGGCGCGACACGCTCCGCACGTCATGTCCCTCGACGGCGGAGAGCACGATCGCCACGCGCAGTTTTTCGGGCAGCGCATCGATCGCCCGCCAGACGTGCGCGGCACGCTCGCGCGAGACGGTGATCTCCTCGCTCGTGAGCGGCGGGCCCGGCGACTCTGCCGCCAGTTCGCGGCCCTCACGGCGCCGGTTGCTCCGCCATCGATCGATGGCCAGGCGCCAGGTGGTGCGAACGAGCCAGGCGCGAAAGCGTTCGCGATCGCGCAGCGCCGCGAACTCGCGGTGCGCCTTGACGAAGGCGTCCTGCGACACGTCCTCCGCGTCCTGCCGGTGGCGAAGAACGCTCCACGCGACCCGGAACGCCAGCGTGCCCGACTCGCGCAGGCGCGCTTCGAATTCGTCGTCCAGGGCATCCGCGGCGCTCACCATCGCCCCCGGAAAGCCATCAGCCAGCTCGTTCATCCAGGCTCCGCAAGCAGGACGCCGCCGGGCGGCGCCAGGTTCACTGGAGTGGAGACACGGTTGGCCGATCAGGAGTTGGGCAATTTTCGCCGGGGCTCACGGCGGGCCGCAGGCCAGGAGGATCTTCCCTGACGCTGTCCGCCGGCCGGCCCGTGATGAAGCGGCTACCAGGTCCGTCGAAGAGGGTGAGCTTCGGTGTTGAACACGACGTGGTCGAAGTCAATCGCGTCCGGCTGGAGAATCAGATACGCGTACTTGAGCGTCTCGGCGAGGAAGAAGCTGTGCATGAGGTCGCCCTTCTCTTTCGTGACGACGCTCTCGAGGACGGTGTAGCCGGCATCGGTGCGGCAGTACCTGCTTCAGATCGGCGAACATGGTCTGGCCCATCTCGACGAAGCGCGGATCCTTCGTGTAGTGCGCGAGGTAGTAGGCCGACTCGATGATCTCCGGACGGAGCTGGTAGCCGGGACGGGTGGCGCGCATCGCGCTGTAGTCGAAGCTCTCGGGTTCGATCCCGTGCTGGGTCCACATTTTGAACCCTGATTCCTGCAGGCGCCGGGCGCGATCGATGTCGCCTCCCAGGGCCAGCACCGCGGGCAGGAACGCCTGGAGCGAGCCGTATGTCGTTCCGGTACGCTCGCCGGTGTTCATGTCGGCAGCGCCGTACCACAGCCCGCTCGGCGTCTCGTCAGCCAGGTATTTGTTGATGTTGGCGACGCTGTCGCGCCACATGTCGCCACAGTCGCGATCGCCGAACAGCCTCTCGCACTTGAGGAGGTATTCGTAGTAGGAATCGATCGCGCCGCCGATGTGGGTGCGCGTGCTGGTCCAGGCGCCGGTCTCGACGTTGATGCCCTGCCCGACGAGGCCGGTCCTGCCGCGGCGCTTGTAGAGTTCGACGAGCGCCCGCTTCGCCTTGTCGTAGTACACCGGCTTGCCGGTCAGCTTCGCCAGCGTGCCGAACTCGAGGATCAGCGTGCCGATCTCCGCGGGGTTCGACTCGGCGCCGCTCGTCCTGCCGGTTTTCAGGTTGACGTACATGTAGGGCATGCCGGTCGGCGAGTCGAACACCGGCATCAGCCGGGTGCCGAGGTCTTCCGCCATGTCGAGCAGGCGCTTGTCGCCGGTCATCTGGTGCGCCGAGAGCAGCCCGCCGAGGATTCGGATGGTGATTTCGAAGTTCTTGACCTCGATGTCCTTGTCGAAGCGGAGATGCTGGATGATGTAGTCCTTCGTCCTGTCCGCCTCGTCCTTCATGCCCATGACGATCATCGTGTCGAGGGCGTCGACGGGGGTCATATACAGCGTGTCCGTGTGCCAGTCCTTCGCGGATCGGGTGACCGGCAGCAGTTCGTCGTGGCCCCAGGCGTACTGCTTATAGCCGTTCCAGGCGTGCGTGAACTCCTGCCGGACGTCATCCGCCGTGACCTGCGGGACCGGCAGCGGTTTCGGGGCGGCGAAGGGGACGGCGGCGATCAACGCGGTGAGGACGGCAGTTCTGAACATCATCGGCACCCCTGAGGTCCTTAGGATATCCTCTTTGGATGGCCATCAAAGATGCACTGCTTCCCGAGTTCGATCACGAGATGGGCACGACCCGGCGGCTGCTCGACCGGGCGCCCGAACCGCAATTCGGCTGGAAACCGCACGAGCGGTCGATGACGCTTGGCGGACTCAGCTCGCACCTGGCGAACATCCCGACCTGGTGCAGCGCCATCCTGACGGCGCAGGTCATGGACCTCGCGACCATCCCGGAGGAAGCCCGGCCAAAGCCGGCCACCAGCCGGACGGAACTGCTCGCGCTGTTCGACCGCAACGTCGCGACTGCGCGCGAACGACTCGGCCTCGGCGACCGATCCGGAACTCCTGGCGTCGTGGACGCTCAAACAGGGCGACCAGGAGATCTTCACGCTCCCCCGCATTGCGGCGCTGCGTTCCTTCGTGATGAACCACTCCATTCATCACCGCGGGCAGCTCAGCGTCTACCTGCGCCTGAACGATATCCCGCTGCCGCCGATTTACGGACCGACTGCGGATGAGGCATAGGAGCGGCCCCGGAGGCAGGACGGAGGCCACGGGCCGGTTCGCGGTCGCGTGGCCGTTCGTCTTCTCCCTCGCGCCGTTCGTCGTTCTCTGCACGCTGAATTCGGCCGGCTACCGCGTACGGGGCGTCCGATCAGGCGTTCTACGTGCCGGCGGTGCTGATGCGGCTGGACCCGGCGCTCTTTCCGCGCGACGGCGCCCTCATCGCCTCGCAGGCGCACCTGACGATCGTCGATGAGGTGATCGCCGCGGTGGCGCGGCAGACCGGGGCCTCGCTGCCGGCGCTCTTCGCCGCGGGCTATGCGCTCACGCTCGGTCTGCTTGCCGCCGCCGCGTGGCTCCTGGCGCGCCGGCTGTATCGGTCCGTGTGGGCGGGAGCCGCCCTCGTTGCCGCCATGACGCTCCGGCACGCCATCACGCAGTCCGGCACCAACACGCTCGAAGGCTACTTCCATCCCCGGCAGGTCGCCTTTGCGCTCGGCGCGCTCGCGCTCGCGGCGCTCCTGCACGAACGGCGGCTGCTGTCACTGGCCCTCGTGGGCCTGGCGGGATCGGTGCATCCGACTACCGCCCTGTGGTTCGGCGTCTGGGTTGGCATCGCGATGCTGGTCGAGGATCGCGGGCTCCGCGCGCCGATCGCCGGCGCAACCTTTGCGGCAGCGATCGTCGGAGCCTGGGCTTTGACCTATGGCCCCCTGGCCGGACGGCTGATCGTGATGGACCCGGAGTGGCTCGCGACCCTGACGACAAAGGACTACCTGTTCCCTCTGGGCTGGCGGACCTCGACCTGGATCGTCAATCTGGCCTACGCGCCCATCATCGTCTGGGCCTGGCGCCGCCGCGCGGCAGCCGGGCTGGCGGTCCCTGGCGAACGGGGACTGGTGGCCGGCTGCCTGGTCCTCCTGCTGCTGTTCTTCGCGAGCCTTCCGTTCAACGCGGCGCGGATCGCGCTGGCGGTGCAGCTGCAGGTGCCGCGGGTCTTCTGGATGCTCGATCTCCTGGCCACCGTCTATGTCGTCTGGGCGCTGGCCGAAGGACCGGCGCGGCCCCTGAGCGTGCGCCGCGCGCAGGTTGCGGCGGCGGTGTTCCTCGCCGCGTCGGCGGCTCGAGGGGCCTACGTTATTGGCGTCCGCTTTCAGGAACGCCCGTTCGCGCAGCTCGCGCTTCCCGACACCGACTGGGGACGCACGATGATCTGGGCGCAGCACACGGCGCCTGATTCCGGCTGGCTCGCCGACCCCCTCCACGCCGCGAAATATGGCACCAGCGTCCGGGTCGCCGGGCATCGCGACGTCTTCGTCGAGGCGGTGAAGGACACGGCCATCGGGATGTACGACCGGCCGGTCGCGATGCGAACCCGCGACCGGCTCGCGGCCCTCGGAGACTTCGGCGCGCTCGACGCGCCGCGCGCGGCCGGACTCGCCGCGACGTACGGCCTGGACTACCTCGTCACCGATCGCGCACTGGCCCTGCCGCTGGCTTTCGAGAGCGGCGCGCTGCGCGTCTATCGCCTGAGATGACCGCGCGAGCATGACCGACTTCATACCTCGGCGCGGGCTCCGGAACGGCCACGTCATGACCCTCTACGCGTGGGGGCGGCCCCGACGTCTTCCACGCCTGCCACCGCCCGAGGATCGCTACTTCGACGTCGAACCGGGCACGCGGGTGCTGGCACACTGCCACTGGCAGGCCGACCGCTCCGCCCGTCCCGCGATCCTCGCGCTGCACGGTCTCGAAGGCTCGAGCCGCGCGCACTACATGCGCGGCCTGGCGGACAAGGCGTTCGCCAGCGGGTTCAACGTCATCCTGCTGAACCAGCGCAACTGCGGCGGCACGGAAGAACTCGCCGCGGGGCTCTATCACTCGGGGCTGACGGCCGATGCCGCCCACGTGCTCCGCGAATTGACGGACCGCGACGGCATCGATCGCGTCGTGGTCGCCGGCTATTCGCTCGGCGGCAACCTCGCGCTGAAGCTTGCGGGCGACTTCGCCGGCGACGCGCCTCGCGAGCTGCTCGGCGTCTGCGCCGTCTCGCCGGTGATGGAACTGGCGCTGTGCATCGGTGCGCTGGAGCGGCGCCAGAACGCCGTCTACCAGTGGAACTTCGTGCGGGGACTGAAAGCGAGGATGCGCCGGAAGGCACGCTCGCACCCGGGGGTCTTTCCGATCGAACGGCTCGGCGAGATTCGATCCGTCCGCCAGTTCGACGAGGTGTTCACGGCGCCGCACTTTGGCTTCGCCGGCGCGTCGGACTACTACCAGCGTGCGAGCGCGATGCGGGTCATCGATCGCATCCGCGTGCCCGCGCTCATCATCACCGCGGAGGACGATCCCTTCGTGCCGCCGGAACCGTTCCGGGAACCGGCGGTCACCGGCAATCCGGCCATCCGCCTGGTCGTGACGCCGCAGGGCGGTCACTGCGGCTTCGTGACCGCGCCATCGCCGGGCCGCGACGGGTACTGGGCCGAAGATCAAATCGTCGAATTCGCTCGGGCCGTGACTGCGTTGAGGAGCGGTTCGCGAAGCGCCCCTACGGAGTGAGCGCGTCGATGAACCGCCGGGCGAATGCCGGCCCGAGGCCTTGCTCCTCGTGCTTGAAGTAGACGAACGAGTCCGTGACGGCCATGCGGGCGACGTTGCCGGCCCAGCGTTCGATATCCGCCTGCTGGTAGCCCTCGTCGCGGAGCCTGAAGTACGCGTAGTCGGCCGTCGCCTCGACCGGTGTGCTCATCTTCTCGCTGTCGGCCACGCAGAGCGCGACGTTGCGCGCCCGGAGCACCGCAAAGACCTCCGGGTCGTGCCAGGACGCGTGCCGGAACTCGAATGCCGCGCGCGTTCCGTCGGGTAACAGTTCGAGGAACTCCCGCAGCACGCCGACGTCTTTCCTGAACGTGGGCGGCAACTGGAACAGGAGCACGCCGAGCTTCGGTCCGAGCGTGCTCGCCGTCCGGCAGAACGTCCGCGCGAGGTCTTCGCACCGCTGGAGTTTCGCGTCGTGGGTGATCCGCCGCGGCGCCTTCAGCGTGAAGGCGAATCCGTCGGGCGTTCCGGCGGACCAGCCCGCCAGCAGCTTCTCGGTGGGCATGCGGTAGAACGTGTAGTTGATCTCGACCGTGCCGAAGCGCTCGGCGTAGTACGCCAGCATCTTCGTAGTCGCGAACTTCTCCGGATAGAACGTGCCCCGCCACTCCGGATAGTTGTAGCCGGACGTGCCAACGTGAACCTGCGGTGTTTGTTGCGCCACAGGCGGTAGTCTATCGCGGCGTTCGGCGCACGGCGCTCGCCGGTCGGGACTCGGCGGGCGGCGGTCGGCGGTCGGGGCCACGGGCGGGGGCGGTGACGGCGGCCGTTCATGGGATGCGCGCTTCCCGATTCCGGACAACGGGACGGAGCGGGTGACCAGCGCCTGACACCGGCAACGTCCACGGTTCAAACGGGTTACGCGTGCACGGCGGCGTTGGCACCCTTATGGCTCCGTGACGCGGCAAACCGGTAATGCTGCATGATCTGAGATTCGCTGTCCGGTACCTGGTCCGCAGCCCCCGCTTCACCGCGGGCGCCGTGGTTACGCTGGCCCTGGGCATTGGCATCAACTCCGCGATTTTCACGCTGGCCAGCAGCGCGCTCTTCCGCTCGATGCCGGGCATCGCTGACCCAGGCCGGTTGGCGTGGGTCTCGACCGTCGAGCGCCAGAGCGGGCGGAGACAGGGCCTGTCGTTCCCGGATTACGAAGACTATCGGGCGGCGGGCCGGGACGTCTTCGACGACCTGCTCGCATTCCGTCCTGCGCCGCTCAGCCTTGGAAGCGGCGGCGAGCCCGAACGCATTCGCGGTCACCTCGTCACCGGTTCCTACTTCGGCACGCTGGGCGTCACTCCGGAGCTTGGCCGCCTCATCGCGCCCGCCGACGACGACCCCGGGCAGGCACGGGCGGTCGTCGTGCTGGGCGATCGGCTCTGGCGGCGGCGGTTCGGCGGTGCCGCTGACGTGGTCGGCCAGGCCGTCACGATCAACGGACAGTCCTTCGCCGTCATCGGCGTGACCCCCGCGGGCTTCGTGGGCCCGGCGCTCGGAGAAGGGGCCGATGCGTGGATTCCGATGGGCCTCTGGCCGGCGCTGCACACATCCGAGCCGAATCTCCTCGCCTCCCGCGGCTCGTCGTGGCTGATGACGATGGGCCGACTGAGGCGCGGCGTGTCGCCGTCCCGGGCCCAGGCCGCACTGGGCGCCGTCGCCGCCCGCCTCTCGCGCGACTACCCCGACACCAATCGAGATCGCCTCGTCGCGGTTTCGGCGTCGGGTTCCTCGCTTTCGCCCCAGGGACGATCCGAACTCGTGCCGCTGTCAGTCCTGCTCCTGGCGATCACCGGGCTTGTGTTGCTCATCGCGTGTGCCAACATCGCGAACCTGCTGCTTGCGCGGGGCGCGGCGCGCGCATCCGAAACCAGCGTGCGGATCGCGCTCGGGGCCAGTCGCGGGCGGCTGGTTCGTCAGCTCCTGACCGAAAGCGTCCTCCTCGCCGCCGCGGGGTCGCTGCTCGGATTGCTCGTGTCGGCGTGGGCCACAGACTTCGTGGTGTCGTCACTGCCTGGCGACGAGTTCAGCGGACTTACTGCCACGATCGATCTGCGGGTGCTGGCCTTCACGAGCGCCTTGGGCGTCGCGAGCGTCTGTGTCTTCGGTCTGGCGCCGGCCTTGACGGCGACGCGCCGGTCCCTCGTTCCGGCGCTGCGCGACGCGGGACCTGCCGGATCGCGCACGCGCCTTCAGAGCCTGTTCGTCGTGGCGCAGCTGGCGCTGTCGCTCGGTACTCTTGCTCGGCGCCGGCCTCGGCATCCGGGCGCTCCAGCGCGCGGCCGCCGTCGATCTGGGCTTCGAGCCGCGCGGGGTGCTCACCGCGTCCTACGACCTCGTGCTCCAGAACTATCCGGCGGCCCGCCGCGACGCGCTCCGGCGGGATCTGCTCGATCGCGTCACGGCTCTTCCCTCGGTCGAGCAGGCGGCCGTCGCCAACGTCGCCCCGGTGAGCGGAACGCTCATCGGCGTCAACGTCCGCCCGGCCGGCGCGAACAGCACCGACACCTCCACGACGTTCGTCAACGGAGTGGGGCCGCGGTACTTCACGACGCTGAGGATCCCGATCCTCCGCGGCCGTGCCATCGACGAGCGCGACAGCCGCGGCGCGCCGGGCGCCGTGGTCGTCAACGAGACGCTGGCGCGCCGGCTGTGGGGCGATGCCGATCCGATCGGCCGCCTCCTGCGGCTGGACGATGACGCACTCCAGGTGGTCGGACTTGCGCGCGACGGCAAGTACGACGACCCGACCGAGGATCCGATCCCGTTTCTCTACACGTCGATCGCGCAGCACCCGATGCTCGACCAGGACACGCTGCTCGTCCGGTCGTCGGCCGGCCCGGCGACGATGGCCGCCGCAGTGACGGCAGCCCTGCACGATCTCGATTCGGCGCTGCCGGTTTTCGACGTACACCCCTACACCGATGTGCTCGTCGAGCGGATGGACAAGCAGCGCGCCGTCAGCGCGCTCGTCGCTTCTGCAGGGGTCCTCGCCCTGCTCCTCGCGGCGGTCGGCGTCTACGGCGTCATGGCCTACGTCGTCGCGCGGCGGGCACGCGAGTTCGGCGTGCGGCTGGCGCTCGGTGCGACGCCGGGACAGGTGGTGCGGCTCGTTGCGACCGACGGACTGCGGCTGGCACTCGGCGGCGTGGTGGCCGGGAGCGTGCTCTCGGTGCCGCTCGGCAGCGTGCTCGGCACCCTCGTCTTCGGGGTGGCGATCGGTGATGTCGGCGGATTCGCTGCTGCGTGTGCGCTCCTCATCGCCGTGGCGCTGGTCGCCGCAATCCTGCCGGCCAGGCGCGCGGGCCGGCTCGACCCGATTGCGGCGCTGCGCGCCGAGTAGCGGGGAGTTCATGCTCAACGATCTGCGATACGCGCCGCGAATCCTGGTCAAGGCGCCGGCCTGGTGCTGGCGTACATCGCGCGCGAATCCGCCGACGGCTCTTCGTGCAGAATAGAACATCCATGCTGACTGACCTGCGTTACGCCGCCCGCACCCTGCTCCGCTCGCCTGGCTTCGCCGGCGTCGCCATCCTGACGCTGGCGCTTGGTATCGGCGCCAACACCGCGATTTTCAGTGTCGTGAACGGCGTGCTGCTGCGCCCGCTGCCATACCCCGACAGCGAGTCCATCGTGCGGCTGTCGAGCGGCAGCCCGTCGGATCCGGCGGGCAGTTTCTCCCCTCCGGATTTTCTCGACGTCGACCGGGACTCCCAGACGCTGTCGATCGTCGCCGGCTATCGGCGTGACGCGGCCACGATCGCGGCGCCGGGTGGAGAGCCGGAGCGCGTCGTCTCGGCGATCGTTACGGCGGACTACTTCGACCTCTTTGCGATGCCGGCGCTGATGGGGCGGACGTTCAGGGCGTCGGCTGACAGCAAGACGGCGGAGCCGCTGGTCGTCGTCAGCGCGCGCGTGTGGGAGCGCGAGCTGGCGGGCGATCCGGAAGTCGCCGGCCGGCGGATCAAGGTCAATGGCGTGCCGCACACGGTGGTCGGCGTCATGCCGCGAGCTTTCAACTATCCCGAGGGCACCGATGTCTGGGTGCTGTCGCCGCTCGTCGTGCCGTCCTCGCCGCTCAACGTTCCGGGTGACCTTCTGGCGCAGCGCGACGTGCACTATTTCGACGCGCTCGGGCGGCTGCGGCCTGGCACAGCCCTGGGAACCGCACGGGCAGAACTCGAGGCGCTGGCCGGACGCCAGGCGCGGGACTATCCGCAGACGAATCAGAACCGGACGCTCGGGCTCCGCCCCCTCAGCGAGGAGATCGTGGGCAGCGTTCGGAGCGCGCTCCTCATGCTGCTCGGCGCGGTCGCGCTCGTCCTGCTGATCGCGTGCGCGAACGTCGCCAGCCTGCTGCTGGCGCGGGCGTCTGAACGGCAGCGCGAGCTGGCCGTGCGGAGCGCGCTTGGCGCCTCTCGCCTGCACCTGACCCGGCAGCTCCTGGCCGAGAGTCTCCTGCTTGGCGGACTGGGCGGCGGCGTGGGCCTCATGGCGGCGGCCTGGGCGGTCGGTGCCCTGGTTGCCGTGCTCCCGGCTGGCATGCCGCGGGCCGAGGCCATCCATCTCGACCTGCGGGTCTGCGCCGCGGCGGTGCTGATCGCCTTCGCCAGCGCGCTCGTCTTCGGACTCGTTCCGGCGTGGCAGGGGTCGCGGACCGACGCGTCCGCGGTCCTGCACGAGGCCGGCGATCGCGGATCGACGGGAGGCCGGCGGCGTGCCCGGACGCGCGCGGCGTTCGTCATCGCGGAAATCGCCCTCACGCTCGTGCTCCTCGTCGGCGCCGGGCTCCTCGTGAACAGCTTCATCCGGCTCCAGCGCGTCGATCCGGGATTCCGGGTCGACGAACTCACGCTCGTCACGCTGCCGCTTCCGCAGAGCCAGTACCCGGACGGTCCGCGCCAGGCGGCCTTCTACAAGCGGGTCCTGGACGGCGTACGGCAGCGGCCGGGCATCGGCGCGGCGGCGCTGCTCTTCCCTCCGCCCTTCCAGGGCACGAATGCCAGCGGTTCGTTCAGGATCGAGGGTCGCGCGGACACACCGGACACCGATCAGCCGTCCGCGGCGCTCTCGTCGATCTCTCCGGGCTATTTCGAGGCGATGGGGATTCCCATCGTGAGAGGCCGGGACATCACCGAGCGGGACCGCGAGCCGGCCCCCGCGGTCGTGATGGTGAACCAGTCGTTCGCTCGCAAGTACTTTCCGGGCGCCGATTCACTCGGCAAGCGAATCCGGTTCGGGGACACGGACGAGGACTGGATGACGATTGTCGGGATTGTCGCCGACTCGCGCAATCGCGAGCTCGATGAACAGCCCGCGCCGCTCATGTACATGCCGTACCTGTACTTCACGGTGCCGTTCATGAGCATCGTCTCGCGAAGCAGCGCGGGGCCTGGCGCCGTCGCGACGGCGGTGCGGGAAGAAGTCCGGGCGCTCGATCCCGAGATGCCGCTGGACGCCGTGAAGCCCATGCGGCAGGTGATCGCGGACCGCGTCGCCGGGCCGCGCTTCCGGACGCTGCTCGTCGCGGCGTTTGCGCTGATGGCGCTGCTCCTCGCCACGGTCGGGGTCTACGGGCTGGTGAGCTATTCGGTCGCACAGCGCACACGCGAGTTCGGCATCCGGATGGCACTCGGGGCGCACCCCCGGCAGGTGATGATGCCGGTCCTGAGGGAAGGACTCGTGCTCGGTGCGGCGGGAGTGGCGATCGGCACGCTTGGCGCGCTCCTGACGACGCGGCTGCTGTCGGGATTCCTGTATGGCGTCGGCGCTACCGACCCGCTGACGTTCGTCGCGGTGGCCGTCCTCCTGGTGATCGTCGCGCTCGCCGCGAGCTACGTGCCGTCGCGGCGCGCGCTCGCGATCGATCCGATCGTTGCGCTCAAGGAATCGTAGCCGCCCGCGCGATCGGCACAACGGCGCTCGGCCAGCGACCGCGCGCCAGCGCGGGACAGCCGCCAGGGCGGCGAGCGGAACGGGGGTTTTTTTTTTTTTTTTTTTTTTTTTTTTTTTTTTTTTTTTTTTTTTTTTTTTTTTTTTTTTTTTTTTTTTTTTTTTTTTTTTTTTTTTTTTTTTTTTTTTTTTTTTTTTTTTTTTTTTTTTTTTTTTTTTTTTTTTTTTTTTTTTTTTTTTTTTTTTTTTTTTTTTTTTTTTTTTTTTTTTTTTTTTTTTTTTTTTTTTTTTTTTTTTTTTTTTTTTTTTTTTTTTTTTTTTTTTTTTTTTTTTTTTTTTTTTTTTTTTTTTTTTTTTTTTTTTTTTTTTTTTTTTTGGCCATCGCTAGGGATTCGGTAGGCGAGTGGAACCAGCCCGAGGCGGGCGAATAGAAATAGACCGACCGTCCGTCGCCACCGGCGACCGGGCCAAACGCGGTGCCGGTCCGCGTGAGCGGCCGTGCATCGAAGCCATCCAGCCCCATGCGCCAGACGTCGACGCCGTCGGTCTTGAACCGCTGAAACGCGATGAAACTGCCGTCCTGGCGATACCGCCGGGCTCACGGACGACGCCGGATTTGCTGGTCAGCTGTCGTGGGTTCGAGCCGGCCAGGTCGGCGATACGACATCTCCGGCCGCCCCGATGCGCTCGACCCGAACACGACGCGGCTGTCCGGCGTCCAGGCCAGTCCGGTCAGGCCGTCCAGTCGCTCGCGCCCGTGGGTACTTGCCGTCCCCGCAAAAGATCGGCATCTGGGCAGCACCCAGAGGTTCGACACGGTCTCCCGCTGCACCGTGACGAGCGCGCTGGCATCGGCGGAGACGCTGACGCCCTGGTAGCTGTTCAGGTCGTTGGTAATCCGTCGGCGCTCGCCGCCGGGTAACGTGCGACCTCCCAGAATTATGCGAGCCGCTCGCGCTCGAATTCCGACGCGTTGGTCACGAACGTCAGCCCGTCCGGCATCCACTGCACGTCGCCGACCGACGCCCACCTGCCGCCGACGGCGTGGAAGGTGCCGATCGGGAAGGTCGAGCGCAAAGACCGCCGTGTGCGGACCGTCCTGAGTGACTGTCCGGCGGTGATGATTGTCCTGCCGTCGGGCGACCACGCCGGGGAATTGAGCACCAGCTGGTCGGGAGGGTCTACCCTCCCCGGCACTCTTCCCGCCTGAGCCGTCCAGGTTGGCAAGCATGACGTAGTTGCGCCCTCGATCCGGCTGCCGCGCAGGAACGCGAACTGGCTCCGTCTGGAGCGAACGCGATCGACAGTCCACGTCTTCGACGATCCGCTCGGACGTGCCCCCGAAATCGTCACTTGTACAAAGGTGGCGACCCCGACCGTGAGCTGTAGGTGCCGTCGTAGACGTAATTCCGTCGGGCGAATAGCTGAGCCTCGTATCGCACGGGCGCCGGCGCCACGATCTGGGCATCGCTCGTCGTGACGGTCTGCCGCACCCACAGGCTGGAGTCGGCGCCCTGGGTCTTGACGTGCACGACGAAGGCCCGCCGGACAGATCGCCTCAAGGAAAGCGCTGCCGCTCCGCGTGAGCCGCGCGAACCGCCCGGCCTCGAAGGAAGCCGGAGCCCCCGGTCCGTCCGCGTGGCGGACGCGCGACCACACGAAGGCAAGCACCACCATCACCACGAGCGCCGCGGCTCCCGCCCAGAACGCGCCGCGCACAGCGTGTGGCCGACGACCAGGCGGAGAGGCGATCCACACCGTGACGCCGCTGTCGAATCTCGTGCTTCAGATCCTGGAGTTCGTTGCGCAGATCGGTGGCCGTCTGATACCGGCGCGACGGATACCTTCGACAGCGACCGTCGGATGATCTTCGCCAGCCCCATGGGAAGGCGCGGATTCAGATCCGTGATCGACGTAGGGTGTGTCCTTGAGAATCGACGAGAGCACCGAGACGTTGGTGTCGCCCTTGAAAGGACGCTCGCCGCTGCTCATTTCGTGGAGCATCACCCCCAGGGAGAAAATATCTGACCGCGGGATACCACCGGCTTGCCCTCGGCCTGTTCGGGCGACATGTAGGCGACGGTCCCGATGATGCGCCCCTCCCCCGTCAGGTCCCCTGTCGGCATGCGCGTCACATCATCGGCGTCGAGTTTCCGCTTCCCGCACCTTGGCGAGGCCGAAATCGAGCACCTTCACCCGGCCGTCCGGAGCCACCATGATGTTGCCCGGCTTCAGGTCGCGGTGCGTGATGCCGCGCAGGTGTGCCGCCGCGAGGCGTCGCTGATCGACACGGCATCCGCAGCAGCGCGTCGAGCGGCAGCCCGCCGGCCGGGATGAGATCGTTCAGCGGCTTGCCTTCGACGAGTTCCATGACGAGGAACGGCACGCCGTCGGCCTCCTCGACCGCGTAGATGGTGACGATGTTCGGGTGGTTGAGGGCGGCGATCGCGTGGGCCTCCCGCTCGAAGCGCTGGCGTCGCTCCGGATCGGAGGCCATGAGCGTCGACAGGACCTTGATGGCGACCTTCCGGTGCAGCCGCGTGTCCTCGGCGGCGGACACTTCGCCCATTCCGCCCTGTCCGAGCGGTTCGAGGATGACGTAGTGCAGGAGTTGTCTGGGAAGCATCGGCAGAATGGAAGCCAGTCTGAACGAAAGAAAAAGGGTCGCTCGCCCCGGCCGTCAGCCCCTGCGGACCGTGGGGCCGGGACGCCTCAGACCCAAACGTTATACTCTTGTCCCTATGCGTGTCATCCGTCCAGTTCTGTTTGCGGCGCTGCTCTCTCTCGCCCTCGGCTCCGGCGTATCGGCGCAGAACGCGCCCGGGGCGGGCACGCCGGAGACGCCAGTCGAATTCAAGGCGCTCAAGTACCGGTCGATCGGACCGTCCGCCGGCGGCCGGGTCGTCGCGCGCTGCGGCGTGCCCGGGCGATCCCACCACCTACTATGTCGCGACCGCGTCCGGCGGCGTCTGGAAGTCGACCGACGGCGGCGTCACGTGGAAGCCGATCTTCGACGATCAGCCGATCTCGTCGATCGGGTCGATCGCGGTCGCGCCGTCGGACCCGAACGTCATCTACGTCGGCTCCGGCGAGGCCAACATCCGCGGCAACGTCGCCGCCGGCAACGGCATCTACAAGTCGACCGACGCGGGCAAGACCTGGACGCAGGTCTGGAAGCAGGAAGGGCCAGATCGGCACGATGGTCGTCCATCCGACGCAATCCGGACATCGCCTTCGCCGCCGTGCTGGGCCACGCGTTCGGTCCGAACACCGAGCGCGGCGTCTATCGCACGCTCGACGGCGGCAAGACCTGGGAGCGGGTGCTCACGAAGGACGAGGACACGGGCGCGTCCGACGTCGCCATCGATCCGACGAATCCCGAGATCCTCTTCGCCGGGTTCTGGCAGGCGCGGCGGCGGCCGTGGGAGCTGACAGCGGCGGCCCGGGCAGCGGCCTGTACGTCTCGCGCGACGGCGGCGCGACCTGGAAGGCGCTCACCGGCAACGGGCTGCCTGCCGGCATCTGGGGCAAGGTCGGCGTCGCGGTCGCGCCGTCGGACGGCCGGCGCGTCTACGCGCTGATCGAGGCCGAGAAGGGCGGGCTGTACCGCTCCGACGACGGCGGCGAGACCTGGGAGCTCGTCAACCCTCGCAGGGCCCTGCGGCAGCGGGCGTGGTACTACTCGACGATCACCGTCGATCCGCGAACCCCGAGGATGTGTGGTTCCCGCAGGTGCCGATGCTGCAGGCGATCGACGGCGGCAAGACGTTCCAGCACGTCAACGAGCAGCCACCACGGCGACCACCACGACCTGTGGATCGACCCGAAGGACCCGCGGCGGATGATCGGCGCCAACGACGGCGGCGTGGACATCAGCACGACGGCGGCGAGACCTGGTTCGCGCCGCCGCTGCCGATCAGCCAGTTCTACCACGTGTCCACCGACACGCGGTGCCCTACCGCGTGGCGGGCGCGATGCAGGACCTCGGCACGGCCAGGGGCCGAGCGACTAGCCTGCGCGGCGGCGGCATCGCGCTGTGCGACTGGTACGGCGTCGGCGGCGGCGAGGCCGGCTACGCCGTCTCGGACCCGAGCGATCCGAACATCGTCTACGCCGGCGAATATGGCGGCATCATCACGCGCTACGACCACCGCACCGGCGAGGCGCGGAACATCAGCGCGTGGCCGGACAACCCGTCCGGCCATGGCGCCGAGGACATGAAGTACCGCTTCCAGTGGACGGCGCCGATCGCGGTCTCGCCGCACGACCCGAAAGTCATCTACCACGCCGCCAAGGTGCTGTTCCGCACGACGGACGGCGGGCAGACCTGGGCCGCGATCAGCCCCGACCTGACCCGCAACGACAAGCGAAGCAGAAGTGGGCCGGCGGGCCGATCACGGGCGACAACACCGGCGTCGAGGTGTACGGCACCGTCTTCGCGATCGCCGAATCGCCGAAGCAGAAGGGCGTCATCTGGGCCGGCAGCGACGATGGCCTCGTCCACGTCACGCGGGACGGGGGGAAGACCTGGACCAACGTCACCGGCGCCATGGCCGGGCTGCCCGAGTGGGCCACGGTCAGCATGATCGAGCCTTCGCCGTTCGACGCCGGCGACCGCGTACGTCGTCGCCGACGCTCACCGGCTGGACGACATGCAAGCCGTACCTCTACAAGACGACGGACTACGGCAAGACGTGGACGCGCCTCGACGCGAAGCTGCCTCAGGACGTCTACTGCACGCGGTCCGCGAGGATCCCGCGAAAGAGGGCCAGCTCTATCTCGGCACCGAACGCGGCGTGATGTTCTCGACCGACGACGGCGAGACCTGGCAGACCGCTGCAGCTCAACCTGCCAACCGTCGCGGTCCACGATCTGGTCGTCAAGGGCGACGACCTCGTCGTCGGGACGCACGGGCGCTCGATCTGGATTCTCGACGACCTTCAGCCGGTGCGTGAACTCGATGCGAAGGTCACCGCGTCGGATGTCCACCTGTTCCCCGTCGTCGATGCCGTCCGGTGGCGGTACGGGAGCGACGGGTACGGCGG
This sequence comes from uncultured Acidobacteriota bacterium, assembly GCA_963817635.1. Lineage (GTDB taxonomy): Bacteria > Acidobacteriota > Vicinamibacteria > Vicinamibacterales > 2-12-FULL-66-21 > CAWFPR01. Next base: position 382,967 of record CAWFPR010000015.1, read on the forward strand.
CCGTACGGCGAGCTTCTCGAACCCGCCCCAGGGCGCGGCGATCTACTACTACCTGAAGGACGAAACCAAAGGCGAGGTGAAGATCGAGATCCTGGACGGCCAGAATCGGGTGGTTCGTACGCTCAGCAGCGTCCCGCGCCAGCCTGATTACAGCAGCGAGGACGAAGACCCGGAGGACCTCAAGAAAGAAGCGCTCGCCACGGGCGCCGGCGTGCAGCGAGCCGTGTGGGATCTCAACTGGGAAGGCGCGGACAAGATCAAGAACGGGAAGATAGACACGGGCGACCCCGCGGTCGGCCCGCGTGCCGGTACCGGGCCCCTACACCGTGCGCCTGACCGTGAACGGCAAGACCCGGACGTCGCCGATGCACATCGTCCCCGATTCGCGCGGGAGTCTGCCGGCCGCGCAGCTCGACGCGCAGCTCGCCTTCGCGCTGCGGGTCCGGGACGACATCTCGAAGCTGACCGGACTCGTCAACAGCGTCCGATCCGTCCGCGAGCAGCTCCAGGCGCGGACCAAGGCACTCGAGCCGCGCCGAGGCGAGAAGGCGATCGCGGATTTGCTGGCGGCGTCGGACCGCGTCGTGAAAAAAGCCGATGCGCTCGAAGACAAGCTGCACAATCCGACAGCCGAGGTCGTCTACGACATTCTCGCGATGCGTGGCGGCACACGGCTGTACTCGCGGCTCGCGCCGCTGCTGATGTGGGCCACCGAATCCGACGGGCCGCCGACAGAGGGCATGACGCAGGTTCTCGAAGGGCAGGAGAAAGAGCTGCAGGACCTCGAACGGGAAACGCAGGCGTTTGTCTCGCAGGACGTCTCGCCGCTCAACGCGACCGCCGCGAAGCTGGGACTCGGCTTCGTCGTCATCCGCTGAGACGCCGCGCCAGTACAAGGACCGTCGAGGCGGACCATGGATCGACCATGGTCCGCCTCTCCTGTCGATTGTCATCGCCCGCGCCGTCGATGACGCCAGCTGTCCACCGGGGACCCTTGCTGGCGCGCTCCCCAGGGGGTCTCGCGATATAGTCGGGTGCCCATGAGTCCCGAACCGGTCGTTCGAGTCGCGGGGATCCGCAGGACCTACGGCCCCCTGGTCGCGATCGAGGACGTGTCGTTCGAGGTGCGGGCCGGGGAGATCTTCGGGCTCATCGGTCCCAACGGCGCGGGCAAGACGACGACGATGGAGTGCGTGGAGGGATTGCGCGTACCGGATCGCGGGACCATTTCGGTGTTGTCGCTGGATCCTTTCCGCGACGTCTATCGCCTGCAGAACCGGATCGGGGTTCAGCTCCAGGCGGCGCAGCTCCAGAAGCGCATCACCGTCCGGGAAGCCGTCCATCTCTGGGCCTCGCTCTATCCAAACCCGGTGAACGGCGATCTCCTGCTCGAACGGCTCGGACTGGCTGACAAGCGAAAGGCCTGGTTCATGACGCTGTCGGGCGGCCAGAAGCAGCGCCTGTTCATCGCGCTTGCGCTCATCAACGATCCGGAGCTGGTGTTCCTCGACGAACTGACCACCGGGCTCGACCCGCAGGCGCGACACGCCATCTGGGATCTGGTGCGCGACATCCAGGCACGCGGAAAGACCGTGTTCCTGACGACGCACCTGATGGAAGAGGCAGAGCGGCTCTGCGACCGCGTGGCGATTCTCGAGCACGGCCGGATTGTGGACATCGACACGCCCGCCAGGCTCGTCAGCCGCCACTGCCCGGAGCGCAGCGGTCGTCCTGGCGACCGACGATCCCGACGCGAGCGCCCGCCTCGGAGCGATCCCGCAGGTGGACGCCGTGCAGGTGGACTCGTCCACGCTGACGATTCGCGGGCGCGGAGAGAATCTGGTGACGGCGGTCATCCAGTGCCTGGCCGAGCACCGGATCAGGGTGACGGACTTCCGGACGATCGTGCCCAATCTCGAGGACGTGTTCCTCAAGCTGACGGGCCGGTCGATCAGGGATTGACGGAGATCAACGGATGCGCGGACTGCTGACTCTGACGTGGCTCGAAATCAAGATCTTCGTCCGCGAACCTCTCGGCGTGATCGGCACGATCGCGCGTGCCGGTCCTCGTCTTCGTCGTGCTCGGGCGGCTGCTCGGCGGCAGGCTGCCGTCAGCCTCGGCCAGGACGGCCGAGTTCCTCACCGCCGGACTTCCCGTCTTCGTGTCGATCCTGATTGCACTCAATGCGGTGCTGTCGCTGGTCACGATCATCTCGATCTACCGCGAGGGCGGCATCCTGAAACGGCTGCGCGCCACGCCGCTGCGCCCCGTGACGATCCTGACGGCTCACGTGATCGTGAAACTCCTGATGACGGCCGCCACGCTGGCGCTGATGATCCTCGCGGGCAGGCGCTACTACCCCGTCGACGTGCACGTGCCCGTCGTGGCGTTTACAATCGCGCTGCTGTTCAGCACCTGGAGCATCCTGTCGATCGGCTTTCTCATCGCCAGCATCGTCCCGACCGCTCGATTCGCGCAGCCAATCGGCGGCGTCATCCTCTACCCGATGCTCGCCCTGTCGGGCCTGTTCGTCCCGGTCGCGGCGCTGCCGGCGCCGCTGCAGGCAGTCGCGCGACTGCTGCCGCTGACCTACGCGACGTCCCTCCTCGGAGGAATCTGGAAGGGAGACCCCTGGTCGGCACACGTTGGGGACGTGGCCGGACTCGCGGCCGTGTTCGCCATCTGCACGGCGCTGTCGGCAAAAGTGTTTCGCTGGGAGTAGGCCAGCTGGGGCTGGGGCCTGCCCGCCCGCGCGCGTCACACGCGCTCTGGAGGTGAACCGTCGCCCCGGCTAGGAGCGCGCTACCGCCACCATCCGGCGCCGGCGCATCAGTGCGCCCGCGAGACCGCCGACCACGAGCACCAGCGACGACGGCTCCGGCACGGCCGTGGCCCGCTCGGGAGGCGCCGGCACCTCCTCGTCAAAAGACAGCGGACTGAAGGACAGCGGACTGAAGGACAGCGGAGCGTCGGGCGCGGGACTTCCAGGCACCGGAGGAATCGAGAGCGCGACCTCCGACTCGGCCACGCCCGCGGCCAGATCCGTGAGGAGCTGCTCGAAGGCTTGCGAACCTGGTCGGGCCGACGGGGGCCATGAACGGCGTCACGCTGCTGATGTCCGGCCCAGTGGACGGCCCGTTGGACGGCCCGTTGGACGGAGCGTTGAACGCGCCCGGGACCGGCCCGCTGCCGCCGTCGAACGTCTCCGTGCTGCCCGGGGAGCCGAAGCCGGCCAACGCGAGATTCAGGGCGTTGCCCTGGTTGGCGGGATACGCGGAGGTCGGGAAGCCCCCATCGCGGCGCGGCCCGCGCCGAAACTCTGCCCGCCGCCACCCACGCCGCCGAGACCAGCGAAGGTCCCGTTTCCGCTCCCGCTCTGACCCAGCCCGCCAAACGGCGACGACGGCCAACCGATCCGCGATCCCAGGAGTTCGGGTGGCTGCGGAAACGTCACCAGCGTCGAGGTCACCTTCGAGAGGCCGCGCAGCCCGACGGTGCCCGCCGTCGACTCGAATTCGGCGGAGTAGCCGGTCATGATCGACGCGCCACCGCTGAGCGTGGCCAGCACCTGCTGATACGACTGCCCCAGGAACTGGGTCGCATACAGGATCGTGCCCGAAGTGGACCCGCCCGTCGATGTGTTGACGAGGTCGGCGGTGAGCGAGATGGTCATCGTCGAGCCGTTCGCCGTGTTGGCGAAGCTCATCGGATTACCCGGCAGCGAGCACGTCTGTCCCGCCGCGGGGGTGGCATCGCACAGCGCCGATCCGAACGCGCCCGGCGCGATGCCGGTGAGATTGATCTTCGTGCCCGGATCCGATTCAAACGTCACGAAACCAACGATGGGTCCGCTGGCGATCGGCAGGGGCTTGAGGACGGCGTCGGTGCCGCGGATATTGACGTAGATTCCGGTTCGAGCCACGGGCCCGGCGCCGGTGTCCAATTTGTTGAGAGTGGTGCCGGGCGGGACGATCAAGCCGCCGGTCATCGGTCCTGCTCCGGCGTCTCGCGCCCCGAACGCTGCCAGCGCCAAGGCAGATATGACGACCAGGTTCCGAACACGCATGTGTCCTCCCCCCCAGTGTCAGAAGTCAGCCGCCCGGCGTTCGGGCAGACAAATGACAACCGCACAAATGACTAATCCACGAGCCGACTCGAAAAACCCTGTCACTTCGGTCTCGCTGAAGCGTTGTTTGCATATTGCGCGCCCCTTTCCTGAGCCAGGCCCGGTCAGGGGCCCAGGTAGCCGCGCCGGCCCCACCGCAGTCAGGCCGGGGCGATAATCACCAGACGTGACTCGGGGTCTGCCAGAAGTACAGGACGCTGCCCCGGCTGGCGGGCCGGTGCCTTCAAGGGGAGCGCCCGGAACGCCGATTCCTGTGGGATGCTGTGACGGTGGAACAAGGAACCCACATGCCGGAGTTCGAACAGTCGCTCGGGCGCATGACGCTCGCACCCTACATCGTGAAAGCGACGGCGCTCATCGGCGTCAAGCGCCTGGCCGGCAGCAACATGTTCCGGCACCAGATGAGCACGCTGGGGATCCTGATTGACTACAAGGTCGTCGATCCGGTCATCCTCAAGGCGTCGGTCATCCATGACCTCTTCGAGGACGCCGCCAACTTGCCGGGCGTCACCGAACGCGACATCGTCGGCATCGACTCCGACGGGCCGGCGGTCTACGACCTGGTCATGGAGGTCACGCAGCGCGTCACCGACGGATCGAACGAGCCGAAGACCGAGTACCTCCGGCGCGTCATGACCGAGGCCAGCCCTCGCGCGAAGCTGCTGAAGCTGGCGGATCGGATCAGCAATCTCACCGCGCTCGGCTTCGTCCACGACGCGGCCTTCGTGAGTCGATACGTGGAAGAAACCAGGACCTCCATCCTCCCGTATGCGGCGGCGATCAGTCCTGACATGTTCCGCGAGCTGACGGACCTGGTCGAGAGCCGCGAGGCTCTCGTGTCGAGGATGTTGCCGCCAGCGGCTCGTTGACGCGGGCGCGGCGGCGTCAGGCAGCGCGCTTGCGGCTGCGCGAAACGGCGAGCGCCAGGACGACCGCCCCCCACGCGGCGAGCGCCGCCACCTGCGGCCACAGCAGCGTCAGGCCGATGCCCTTCAGGAAAATCCCGCGGACGATGACGAGGAAATACCGCAGCGGAATCAGATAGGTGAACGGCTTGATCACGTCGGGCATGTTCTCGATCGGGAAGATGAAGCCGGAGAGATAGATCATCGGCGTCATGAAGAAGAACATCGTCGTCATCATCGACTGCTGCTGCGTGTCGGACATCGTCGAGACCAGCAGGCCGAGCGCGAGCGTGCACAGGACGTAGATCAGGGTGAGCGCGAAGAGCAGCAGCAAGCTGCCGCGCAGTGGAACCTGGAACCACAGCACCGCCACGGCAATCACGAGCAGGACGTCCACGACGCCGACCAGGCCGTACGGCAGGAGTTTGCCGACAATCAGCTCCCAGCGGCGCAGCGGCGTGACGTTGAGCTGCTCGAGCGTGCCGAGTTCCTTCTCGCGGACGATCGCCATCGACGAGAGGTTCGCGGTGACGACGAGGAGCACCAGCGCGAGCACGCCCGGAATCATGAAGAACCGGCTCTCGAGCTGCGGATTGAACCAGACACGCACCCGCGCATCGATGCCGCCGGCGGCGCGGTGACCGGGAGCCGCGGCGGCCCGCGCCTGCACGAGATCCTGCGCATAGCCGCCCAGCAGCCCTGTCGCGTACCCGAGCGCCACCGTCGTGGAGTTGGCGTCACTGCCGTCGGCGACGAGCTGCAGCGTGACCGGCCGGTGGGCGGCCACGTCGGCGCCGTACCCGGCGGGGATCGACATGGCGAGCCACGCCGTGCCCCCCTCGAGATACGGGTCGATGGCTGCGTTGGTGGCGACCACGTCGATCACGCTGAAGTTGGGCGACGCCTCGAAGCGGCCGATCAGGTTGCGGCTTTCGGGAGAGCGGTCGCCGTCGGCGACGACCACCGGCACGTCCTTGACGTCGGTCGTCGCGGCATAGCCGAGCAAGGTGAGCTGCAGGATCGGCGCGATGAACACGAGCCCGAAGAGCCGCGGATCCATCTTCAGCTCGAGGAACTCCTTCCAGACGAGAAAGCGAAGGCGCTGCATGGTCAGCGATGCTCCCGTGACAGACGCAACGAGGCGAACGCCAGCATGGCGACGGCGTAGATCGTCAGCGCGCCGACCTGCGGCAGGAAGGCGGTCAGCGCGGACCCCTTGAGCACGATCCCGCGCAGCACCACCAGGAAGTAGCGCGCCGGCACCGCGTACGTGATCACCTGCAGCGCCACCGGCATGCTGCTGATGGGGAAGATGAAGCCCGACAGCATGAACGTCGGCAGGAACGCAACCAGCAGGGCGAGCTGGAACGCCAGCTGCTGCGAATCGGCGACGGTCGAGATCACCAGGCCCGTCGCGAGGGCGCCGATGAGGAACAGCGTGACCGCGGCCAACAGGCCCAGCCAGCTGCCCCGCATGGGGAGCCCGAACAGCAGCATCGCGGCCCCGATGATGAGCGCGGCCGACACCAGGGCAATCAGCAGATACGGAATGGTCTTGCCGATGACGAACGACACGGTGCCGATCGGCGCCATCCGCACCTGCTCCATCGTGCCGACCTCCTTCTCACGGACGATCGAGACAGCCGTCGAGATGACCGCCGTAATCATGGCGATGAAGGCGATCAACCCCGGCACCAGGAAGAGCGTGCTGCGCAGCTCGGGGTTGTACCAGATGCGCGGTTCCACCGTCACCGGCGGCTGGATCCCGATGCTCGCGGCCACCAGCCGGGCGCTGAGCGTCCGGAGGATGCTCGACGCGTACCCCATCACGGTCGTCGCGGTGTTCGCGTTGTCGCCGCTGATGATCACCTGCACGGGCGCCACGGCCCCCGTGACGACGTCGCGGCCGAACCGCTCTGGAATCACGAGGACGGCGCGCGCCTGGTTCAGGTCGAGCAGACGTTCCGCCTCCTGCGGTGAATACACCGCTGCGGCCAGATCGAAGTAGCCCGAGTTGATGAACGCCGACACGACCTCGCGGCTCTCCGGCGTGCCGTCGCGGTCTTCGACCGCCAGCGCGATGTGCCGGATATCGAAGTTCAGCGCGTAGCCGTAGATCAGCAGGAAGAACGCCGGGACGAACACGAGGATCATCAGGGTCCGCCGATCGCGGCCAATCTGACGCAGTTCCTTCCGGCCCACGGCGAGCGCCTTGGTCATGCGGCGGCTCCGTTCGCGCCCGCCTTGTCGACGACGTCGAGGAAGACGTCTTCGAGCGAGGGGGGAACCTCCTCGATGGTCTCGACGTCGACGCCGAGCCCCTCGAGGCTGGCCCGCAGTGCCGCGGGCTTGAACTCTCCGCTGCGCAGCACGGCGTGCACGGCCGTGCCGAAGAGGCTCGTCTTTTCGACCTCGGGCAACCCGTCGAGCGCGCGCATCGCGTCGACTGCCTTCGCGGCGCGGACTTCGACGATGGCGCGCCCACGGAACACCTGCTTCACTTCGGCGATCGTTCCGATGGCCGCGAGACGGCCCGCGTGAATCAGCGCCACGCGATGGCACCGCTCCGCCTCGTCGAGGTAGTGCGTCGTCACGAGCACCGTCACCCCGGAGGCGGCCAGCGAGTCGATGAGGCGCCAGAACTGCCGGCGGGACAAGGGGTCCACGCCGCCGGTCGGCTCGTCGAGGAAGAGGATCTGCGGCTCGTGCAGAATCGAACAGCCGAGCGCAAGCCGCTGGCGCCAGCCACCCGCGAGGTCGCGGGCGAGGGATCGTTCGCGCCCGCGCAACCCCGCCATGTCGAGGACGAAGTCGCGGCGCGCGGCCAGACGCGCCGCCGTCAGCCCGTAGATGCCGCCGAAGAAGCGGATGTTCTGGTCGACGGTGAGCAATTCGTACAGCGAGAACCGCTGCGACATGTACCCGATCCGCTGCTTGACTCCCTCGGGATCCGAGGCCACGTCGATGCCGCCGACGGTCGCGGCTGCCGGAGCTTGGCGCCAGCAAGCCGCACAGCATGCGGATCGTGGTGGACTTGCCGGCGCCGTTGCTGCCGAGAAAACCGAAGATCTCTCCTCGCGCCACCTGGAACGACACGTCGTCCACGGCCGTGAACGCGCCGAAGCGCCGGGAGAGATGCCGGACGTCGATGGCGTTGTCCATGTGCGCTACCGCCCCACGGCCCGTGCCAGGCGGGCATCGGCCAGGCGCGCGGACGCCACGGCGCGCGTGCGGTCGAGCGCGGCCTGGAGCAGCGCGACTTCGGCATCGAGCACGTCGGTGCTCGTCGCGACACCGGCGGCAAACCGCTCGCCGACGACGCGGCGCGCCTCGGTCGCGGCCCTGACGCCGTCAGCCGCCGCATCGATGGCGGCGCGACTCGACTCGACGTCGAGTACCCGTTGGCGCACCTCGAACGTGACCTGCCGGTCGAATTCGCCCACGCGGCTCCGGGCGGCCCGCACGGCCGCGGAGGCCTCGGCCTCGTCCGCGCGGCGCCGCCCGCCGTCCCAGAGGAGCCAGGTCGCGTTGACGGACAGATCCCAGGACCCGCGCCACTCGCCGGCCCGCGGGAAGATCCGCGCGTTCGGCCGCGCGTAGTCGTACCCGCCGCTGAAGGCGACCTGCGGCAGCGCACCGGCCCTGGCCACGTCCACGCGCGCCTCGGCCCCGGCGACGCGATCTTCGAGCGCGCGGCGCTCGGGACGCGCGGCCTTCGCGGCCTGGACGAGCGGATTGGCAACAGGCACCGGCGGCGTGTCCTCGCGCGGGACGATCGGGTCGATCCTGCCCGGTTCGTCGATGCCGAGCAGGCGATGCAGGTCGGCCTCCGCCGCCGCGCGCGTGTTCCGTGCCTCGATGGCGAGCAGGCGCTCGCGCGACTGCTGCGCCTCGGCCGACAGCACGTCGTTCGGCGGGATCAGTCCCTGATCGAGACGATTCCGCAGATCGCGTACGTGCGCCGAGAGGGTTTCGAGTGCCTGCGCCACCACCTGCTCGGTCTCGCCGGCGGTAACGAGCGCCCAGAACGCCCGCGTGATTTCGAGCCGCAGATCCGCGCGGGCCGCGGCGAGATCCTCTCCGGTCGCTTCGCGCTCGGCGCGGGCGGCGCGCGTCAGCGCGTCAGTGCGTCCGCCGGTGTAGATCGGCCATTGCAGATCCAGTCGGGTGCGGACGTTGTCCGGCACGTCCGGATAGATGATGCGCGGCGGCTGCCCCGGCACGCTCAGTCCGAATTCATCCACGTGATTGGTGCGCGTGTAGCCCCCGTTCAGGGCGAACAGCGGCAGCGCGGCGGCGCGTCTCGACGCCTCGGCGGCCTCGGCGCCTTCGGATCTCGCCTGGAGTTCCGCGATGCGGTAGCTGTTCGCCGCGCCGCGCGCGAGCGCGTCCTCGAGCGTCAGGGACAGCGCCGGGCCCTGCGCGAACGCCACCCGTGCCGACAAGACCAGTGCCGCGACCAGCCCGATGCGTTTCATACGTGACTCCCAGCAGCTCCACGGCCGACGAGCTCGATGAAGACGTCCTCGAGCGACGCCGGAACCGGACGAATCGAGACGACCTTGATGCCGGCGCCGTCGAGCGCCGCGCGCACGGCCTGCTCCCCTGCGGCAGTCGCCGTCGTGCCGGCCAGCCGGACGTGGGCGCGCTCGCCGAACGGCTGCACGCCGGCCACGCCGCGAACACCCTCGAGCACCTCGGTCGGCGGCCGCGGAGTGTCCGTGATGACTTCGAGGATCTGGCCGCCGAGCGTCTCCTGAAGCGCCTCCGGTCGGTCCACGGACAGCACGCGTCCCTCGTGCAGCAGGACGACGCGGGCGCAGCGCTCGGCCTCGTCCAGGTACGGCGTGGCCATGACAATCGTCAGGCCGCTCGCGAGAAACTCGGAGAGCAGCTTCCAGAACTCGCGCCGGGACACCGGATCGACGCCCGTCGTCGGCTCGTCGAGCAGGAGGACTTTCGGTTCGTGCACGAGCGTGCACGCGAGCGCGAGTTTCTGCTTCATGCCGCCCGACAGGCGATCGGCGCGCCTGGCGCGGAACGGCGTGAGCTGCGTCATGCGCAGGAGGCGATCGCGCACCACCTGGTACCGCCTGACGCCGTGAATCTCGGCGAAGAAGCCGATGTTCTCGTCAATCGTCAGGTCGCCGTAGAGCGAGAACCGCTGCGACAGGTAGCCGATGTCGCCGGTGACGGCGCGATGCGCCTTCACCGGATCGCGGCCGAGGATCGTCACCTGCCCGGCATCGGGGTGAATCAGCCCGCATGCGAGCCGGATGGCCGTGGTCTTTCCCGCGCCGTCGGGGCCGATGACCCCGAACATCTCCCCGGTCCTGATCTCGACGGACACATCGTCGAGCGCCGTCACGCTCCCGTATTTCTTCGTGACGTGCGACAGCGCGAGCGCAGGCGACCCGGCTGCCGTCACTGCGCCAGCTCCGCCTCGACCGGCATGCCCGACTTGAGCACGCCCGCGCGGTTGTCCACGCTGATCTTGATCGCGGTAGACCAGCTTCGATCGTTCGTCGGCCGTCTGCACGTTGCGCGGCGTGAATTCCGCCTGCGGCGAGATGAACGTGATGGTGCCCTCGAGGCGCTGTCCGGCGTCGGTCACGAGCGTCGCCTTCTGTCCGAGTCGCAGCTGCGGCACCATCGGCTCGCCGACGTACACGTTCGCCCACGCCTCGTCCAGGTCCGTGACGACGACAATCGGGGTCCCGGGCGCGACCATCTCGCCAGCATCCACGAGCTTCGCGGTGACGATGCCGCGGACGGGCGAATTGAGGACGGCGTCCGCGATGGACTTGTCCAGCATGGCGATCTGCGCCTCGACGGCCGCGACGCGCGCCCGTGCGCCGGCAATCTCCTCCGGGCGTGCCCCGGCCCGCAGCCGCGCGAGCCCCTCGCCGGCCGCGCGGGCCCGTTCGCGCGCCGCCGCCACGTGGGACAGCGCCACCTGCCGGCGGGTCGCCGCATCGTCCCGCTGTTTGCGGGATCCGGAATTCGAGGCGAGGAGCGCCTCGAAGCGCTGGAGATCGGCCGATGCCGACTGCAGCTCCGCCTCGGCAGCCTGCACGTCGGCCTGTGCGGAGTCGGTCTGCGCCGCCGCCTGGCGGATGTCCTCTGCCCTGGCGCCGGCCTGGAGCAGGCGCAGCTGCGCGACGGCCTGGTCC